>NZ_JACHXU010000013.1 GCF_014192335.1 Aporhodopirellula rubra
TGATTTCCGCAAACAGAACTGCAGGCCGTGCCATGATACTCCTCCCGTTGAAGTTAGGAGGAAATGACGCTGTGGCGTCCGCCTGACCTTCAGGCTAAATGCTAGCAAAACCACGAGAGATTCCCATCGAACCAATGGAGCAATTCGCTTGCCAATTAAACACAATCAATCCTGTTCATGTGCTTAGTACGGGAAAACCTTATGTTCAGCGAATCTATAAATTCAACATTGAGTGTCTTCATTGACTTCAATTATTAAAGAAACATGAACGTTTTATTCTCATAGCCGATGGAAGACTTCTATGTTCGAATCAAAGCCATAGAGCGATGTGTTGTGCCGAGTGATCGCGTGTGGTGATTAGATTGGCACAATGGTTTTCTTATGCGTGATGCGCGGAGCTTTTTGTTGAGATCGTGGCGTGACGTGAGTGAATATCTAGTCAATATTTTTGCTTTCTCGGGAACCCGCAAAAGGGAACACGCATGCGTGGATTGGGGGCGGGTGTTTCGCGTCGTCGCAGCCTAATGTCTCATGGCTGTTCCTTGAGAGAGATTTCGTGTGAAATGGCAGATGAGGTTAGGTGAGCGTGGGGGCAAGTGATCGAGCCTCGCGTGCACCGAATGTGAGTTTCTGCAACACAACAAGACGTCACTGGCGTCTCGAAAGACGAACGAACCGCGATGAGAATATTGTTGACAAATGACGATGGTGTTTATGCACCCGGACTCGCCGCTCTCGGACATCAACTCCGGCATCTCGGCGAAGTCATCGTGGTTGCGCCCGCCACGGAACAAAGCGGAGTGGGGCATTCGATCACCTATCTGACTCCCTTAGTGCCGAAATCGATCCATCGCGAAGGTCGTCACTGGGCGTGGGCGGTCGAAGGGTCTCCGGCGGACTGTGTCAAACTCGCGTTGGCAGAGCTGTTCGCCGACGAGCCGATCGACTTGGTCGTCAGCGGTATCAACAGCGGTCTCAACGCCGGAATCAACGTTCTGTATTCAGGAACCGTGGCCGCGGCGATTGAGGGGGCGTTCTTCGGCGTCACAAGCGTGGCCGTTTCGCTCGAGCATGACGAGGATGCGGACTTTGACGCCGCTGCCGTCATCGCTCGAAACGTGATCGGGCAATTGATCCGGCACGAAGAAACCGCAGGAGGGTTGTTCAACCTTAATGTGCCGACGGCGGCGACGAAAACCACCAGCGAAGTGAAAGTCGTGCCGATGGGATTGGCCCAGTACGGTCGTCGTTACGAGAAACGCCAGGATCCCGGTGGACGCGATTACTACTGGGCGTTGTGGACGGAACCCAAGAAGGCTCCCGCGGACCTGACGGACTTGACGCAATTGCGAGAAGGCAACATCACGCTCACGCCGTTGCACTTCAACCTAACCCGCAACGATCTGCTCGAAAAAATGAACGAGTGGCAGATCCGCAGCTAGACGGCGTCCCAGCCAGCGTTGTGAGACTTGGCGTCGTGGCGCCTCGCGAGAGTTTTTACTGCCAGGAGTTCGTTTGCGCAGGTCCCGAAGGGATCGAAGAGAGCATTCCGTACGTCGCCAGCGCACGTACGGATATTCAAATTCTTTCGACCCAAAATGGAGACGCAGCAATCCGCGTGGACGGTGCGACCACCTTCGGGGGCGAATGAGTCTTCTGTTTAACGGAACCGGCAGTGTTCGCTTCGCTCGACTGCCGGCTACTATCTGAAACGCCTCCGGCGTACCCAAGCAAATCACCTGCAAACCTGTAACCTGCAAGCTCCCAACCTACATCAACAACTCTTCGCGGAGTTTCGTCAGGTACGCCAGCATGGGGCGTGGGCGGCCGTGGCTGTCGATGACGCCCGAATGTGGCATGACGTGTGGGGCTTGGTCCGACGCACCGTCCCAGACCACTGCGTGAACGATTTGCTTGGCGAGCAGCGTTTCGATCAGCGGTCGGGCGAATTCGTGTTGCTGACGGGCCCATTCTTCGGCCCGGCCGTCGATTTCCGGCGATAGAGACACCGGCGACGTTTTGAGCCGCGCTGCCGGATCGGTGCCCGGTGCCGCGGGGATCGACAATTGAACCAGCAGCGGCGCGTTGAGCGTCCCCCATCGATCGATTAATTGAGCGAACTCGAGTGGGGACCTTGGATGCGTTTCGCCGTGGTCGAATCCGAAGCGGAAGTTCAATCCGATGCCCGCCAATCCCAGTCCGCTCCGCAGCAGCGCGTCGGCGAAGTGAATCGGCGAGATGCCGTCGGCGTGTCGGGCCAAGTATTCGCCACAGGGTTGCTCGATCGACATGATCACGGGCGTCGTGGGATCGCAGCGACGAATGGTTTGCAGCACACCGATCGAGAACCGCATCACCTGTTCGTCATCGAGTCGAAGTGGGCCCGCGACGTTCAGCCCTGATGCCGCGTTCCAAAGGTGGACCTGACCACGGAACTGGTTCACGGTGGCTTCGACGAATTTGGTCATCGACGACAACAATTGCTCGAAATCGTTGTCCATCAGGGTGAGCCAATCCGGCAACAGTCCGTCGCGATGATCGATGACGGGGCCACCGATGACTCGCATCCCGACGCTCGCGCAGTCATCGAGAACTTTGGATACGGAGGAAAAATCAGGCGTTCCCGAGGCGTTTTCGATATCGCCCCAACTGATCCGCACGGCGGCGGCGTTGAACGCGGGGATGATTTGGCCGCCGATCGTGTTGGTCGTCTCGTCGATTCCCGCCAACGCGTTGTCGAGCGTCGCGGTGGAGCTGGTTTTCGCGGCCGGAGATGCCGGCGAGGCGGCTTGGTTCTGTCTCGCCGAAACACCGCCGTGGCTTGCACAGCAGACCTCAGGCGAGACGCCGACCGCCATCATCGTGCTCAATCGGGGCTCACGCGAACGGCGGAATGCCATCGATTGTGACGAAAACAGGTCGCCGAGTTCAGAGGCGGCTTGTTCGAGCACCGTGATCGCTTGAATCGCGGATTTGGCCGATTCCGCGTCGGCCTCCAGGTTGGTCGCGATCAGGCTCGCCCCGCTGCGGGCGTTCACGACTGCCGATTGAGGCTGCAACGAATCGAGGAAATGCTGGGTTCCCGTGGCGAGCAACTCTTCGAATCGTTCATTCAGCAACAAACCACCACGTTGCCACGTGTCAGCCTGCGTGCGGACGCGGTAACAACTGCCGCGAGCGAGTTCGATGATCAATCGGTGGGAAGCGTCGAGGCATCGCAGCGAACACGTGGTCAGGACGCGATATCCGATGCCCTCGATAGGACAGGTGATCAGTAATTTTGCGGAGGTCGCGACGCTGCGGGTCAGCGTGAACTTGCCGCCCGCGTTCGAGGACGCCTTGAATTCCGCGGGCAGATCATCGGGCGAATGGATCGGCCCCGAAATCGACGGGGCACCAGGGTGGAACGCATTCCGCGTTTGCCAGGGAACGCCCTCGATCCCGCACAAATAGGCGTCGTTCCAGCGACAGTGGTGGAAGAACTCGGCTGCCGCATCGGAAACATGAAAATGCATTTGACCCATGGCTGTCAAATTTCTCTGTACCGTGTGCGGGGATCGAAAAGGGTAAACATCGTGACACTGTCTCGCCACCTTTGACTTTATGGTAGTCGGTTCGCACCGTCGCTGCGAGACGGGCCGACTCTCCTGATCTGGTCAAACTCCTCCGGCTGTGCGAAATTTGGGGAATGAACATGCACTCCGATCCCCAATCCAGTTCGACACCTCCCGCGTCCGCAGAAACGAACGGCCCATCCGAATCGTTTCGTTTTGACGACACCGGCGCCCTTTTGGAAACCCATTTGCCGTTTCCACGCCGCCAGGGAAAAGTCAGAGACGTCTACGATCTCGGCGAATCACTGATGATCGTCAGTTCCGACCGGATCAGTGCGTTCGACTACATTCTGCCGTCGGGCATTCCAGGGAAAGGCGAATTGTTGACCGCGATGAGCCGTTTTTGGTTCGATGCGATCGACTCTGGCGAAATCGGCGGCAAACTCCGCGATTCCGGAATCCCACTGGCTCATCACCTGATCAGCACGGACGTGCCCGACGTCGTGGCGAAAATCGTTGACCCGGCACCACTCGTCGGACGCATCATGGTCACTCGCAAAGCCGAGGTGGTTCCGTTTGAATGCGTCGTCCGCGGGTACCTCGAAGGCAGCGGTTGGCGAGCCTATCAAGAAACGGGCGAGATCTGCGGTGTGAAGCTGCCCGCCGGTTTGCGGCAATGCGAACAGCTCGAGTCGCCGATTTTCACTCCCGCGACTAAAGCGGAAGAAGGGCACGACGAAAACGTGCCGATCGATGTCATGATCGAACAGCTCGGCGCCGATACGGCCGAACGACTCCGTCTCATGAGCCTCACGATCTATGAAGACGCCGCGAAATTAGCGGCTCGGCGCGGCGTGCTGATCGCCGACACCAAATTCGAGTTCGGATGGCATGACGGACAATTGATCCTGATCGATGAGGTCCTCACGCCCGACAGTTCGCGGTTCTGGGCCGCCGACGAGTACACGCCCGGTCAGTCACAACGTTCGTTCGACAAACAATTCGTGCGTGAGTGGTTGCAAGCGTCCGATTGGGATCGCAACAGCCCACCGCCACCGTTGCCTCAAGAGATCGTTCAAAAGACGACCGAACGGTATCGCGAAGGTGCCCAACGTTTGCGCGGTGAATGGTAAGCCGTCTTAGGAGAATCCCGTTCGAACGTGGCCTGGGCTCGCTGTGAATTGCACGTGAGTAACCTGAACCGTTATGACTGCGCCTCGACACGAACACGTGTGCCCGGTTTCAATTGGTCGCTGGGATACTCGATGACCCGGGCACCGACGTCCAACCCGTCGAGAATTTGAGTCTCCTCTTCGTTTTGCAAACCGATCTTCACCGGGGTTAACGTTGCCGTGCCGTTGACCACTTCGAGCACATGCCATTTTCGATCATGGCGAAACAGGGAGCTGTTGGGGACCAAGACCGCCTTTTCAATTTCATTGACGGTGATCCTCGCTTCCACGCGGTAACCGTCACCGAGCGCCGCGATCCGTTCGGGCGGTTCATTGAAGTCTGCGATGATGTTCACGCGTTGTTCTTCCACGCCGAGCGACGAGATTTTTGTGAACGCGCCCGGTTCGACCACTCGCACGTTGCCACGCAGCGGTGTGCTGCCACCCCAATGTTCGATCGTTAACTCGGCACCAATTTGGATTCGAACCGCGTCCGTCGACAGCACATCGATTTCGATCTCCAGATTGGATGGATCACCGAGTTCGATCAACGGTGTTCCGACGCTCACCACCGTCGAACTTTCCTGCAACACCCGCAGCACACGCCCCGACACCGGCGAGAATATTTCAAACGGTTTCAACGCAACGTCATCGGCGTCGCCCGAAAATTGATCCAACGCCGCCTTCGCCATTTTTAGTTCGAACTTCGCGATCTCGGCCTCAAATTCGGCCGTCTCGATTTCCTGGTTTGCGAGCAACCGTTCGGCTTTCGCGATGTCGTATTCTTCTCGCGAAGCGGCCCGGTTCTCCGCGAGTTTTTTGGCGCGGGAAAATTTTGCTTCGCTTAATTCTGCGTTGATGCGAGCCTGTTCGACTCTCGAATCGGCTCGCAGGAGTGCTGCCTCGGCGCCCTGCACTTGCGCGTTCGCTTCGGCCAACGCCCGTTGATCGAGGATTGCCGGTTCGCTCGGTAGGATCACGGCGAGCAACGTTTTCTCGGTGAGATGATCGCCGGGATTGAGTTCGATGCGAGACAGTCGACCTGATACCGGCGCCGACACGGTGTACTTTTCACGAATGCGAGTCTTGCCGTCTTCCTGCACCGTTTCACGCAGCGGTCCGACTTTCACCAACGCAGCCTGAACGGAGATCGGTTTCGGATTGAGCGACAGGATCACGACGATTCCCAACGCGATCGCTAACGTGCCCCACAGTAATGTCTTCAACGAAAATCTCATCGACACTCCACATGTCCGGGCGAACTATTCCCTCGTTTTTAATACACCGATCAGATCGAGCTGCGTTACTCGCCGTTGCACGATCCACGCCGATACGATCGTTGAGGCGACCACCACGAACGTGGCGAGGATGAACGTTCCCCGCTCAATCACTAACGGGATTCGATAGTTGTCCGTATCCAATCCCGTCGTCATGGCACCCGCCAAAGCGTAACCGATCATCCAACCCAACGGGATCGCCGCAATCGTGAATGCGGCAATCTCTCCTAGCAACACGATTGAAACTTCACCGTTGGTGAACCCGACCACACGCATTGTTGCCAAATCGCGGCTTCGCTCGGAAAGTGAAATCCTCGCCGTATTGTAGACAACGCCGACCGCGATCACTCCGGCGAATACGATGATGAACGATCGCATTACCATGATGTTTTCAGCGACCGTTTTTTCAAAACTCTTCATCGCGGCGTCTTTGATCGAAACGCTTCCGACACCCGGTCGCCGTTCCAGTTCCGAAAACACCGTCTCGATCTGGTTCGGATCCACTTTGAGAAACGCCCCCGAGGCGACCTTCGATTCCAGCAACGCTTCATGCAACCGTTGCTTGTTCATGTACGCGTTGACGCCCGAATATTCCTCCACCAACGCCGCGACTTTCATGGTCAGCGTGGGCCGTTTGTCTTCGAGGACCTCAACGATCACTAGGTCGCCGATCTTCACGCCCAGCAAATCGGCTAATTTCGTATTCAGCATGACGCCGAAATCAGGGACACGCACTGGATTCTCGTCCGCGTCGAGCAACCGGAATAATTTCGCGTCCGGTTCGACGCCCATGATGCCCACACGTCGTGATCGGTTTTGAAATCGGATTCGAGTCGGGATGCTCCGTATCGTTTCGCTCGCTAATACCCCGCTGAGGTTCTGGACTTCGTACATGACCGATTCGGTCGCCGGTTCGACAAACGTCACCGTCAAATCCTGTCGCTGGGCCAATCGAAACTGAAAGTCCATCATGTAGTTCATCGCGTCGAGCGAGAAGTTCCCGAGGATCATGACCGCGACGGCCATCGAAATACCCAACACCGACAGCGACGCTTTGACGGGGCGACGTGTGATGTTGCGAACCACCATTCGTACCTCGGGTGACAGTGTTTTTGGCGGCAGGATTCGCTCAATCAGCGAGGGCCGGTAACTCGGTGGCGGTTCGGGACGCATGGCTTCCGCCGGTGGCAGCAACACCGCCGATCGCACCGCAAAAAACGTCCCGACCAAACTCGCGACCGACGTCAACCAAAACGCGATAGCAACAGACAGCCAATCTGGCCGAAATTTCAGCGACGGGAATTTGTAGAACGCGTCGTACGCCCCGACCATCGCGTCACCGAGTACGAACCCGACCCCAATGCCAACCACCGTTCCGATCATCGTGATGACGAGCACGAGATTGAAGTAGTGTGCCCCGACTTCGAAATTCGAGTAACCGAACGCCTTCAACGCTGCGATCTGTTCACGTTGCTGCGTGATGATTCGAGAGATCGCGATGTTCAGCAAAAACGCCGCAACGCCTAAGAAGATCGCGGGCGCTAGGACCGCCATCCCGCGTAGTTGTGCCAACTCGTCGCTGAGGTATTGGTGCGATATCTGTTCGTCGCGGGTGTATCCTCCGACGCTTCCGTAGGGTTTGAGCAATCGATCGAGCACCTCGATCGTCTCGTCGACTCGGTTGCCGTAGGCTAAGCGAATGCAAACGCTGTTGAATGCCCCGGCCATGTCAAACGCGGCTTCCAAATCATTCTCGCTCACCCAGAAAATTCCGAACCGTTTGTCGTCGGGCAGGATCGTTCCCGGTTGAACCTGGATCACGTATTCCGGTGACAACGCGATGCCGACGATCGACAGTTCCTGCACTTTGCCGTTGATGATGGCCCGCACCCGGTCGCCTGGAACGAATCCGTGCGCGTCGGCAAAGACTTCGGAAACGACCACCTCGCCCGTTCGCAGCGGATCGAGCATGCGGCCCCGCGCGATGTAGACTTGGTTTAATCGGCTCTGTCCCGAATCGGGAATGCTGATCAATCTCGCCGTTGCCGGTTCGGACATTCCCGGCACGTCCAACAACACGTCGTAGACCAACCTCGTGTCGACGGCGGCAACGCCGGGGATTTCCTTGAGTCGCGGCACAATCGCGTTGGGGCTTCGACCGGTCGCCGAAAAAACGTCCGCGAAAAGATACTCGTCGTAATAACTCGCCCGGGTCGCTTCGAGCGACTTGTATGCGCACATCGACATCACAAACGTCGCCACGCCCGCAGCGATCACCAATCCGATCGCCGCCGCTTGGCCACGCAGGTGAACGAGATCTCGCAGGAGTTTCCGGTCGAGTTTGAGCATGATCAGAAAGGACGCGGGGGTATCGCGGCAGTACTCACCGACGGTGTGCCGTTCACCATTGCAGTTCTCCCGCGTTCACCTTCGACGTGTTGATGTCCACGGACGAGATTTGGCCATCGGACAACGCGACCACACGATCGGCCATGTTGGCAATCGATGCGTTGTGAGTGATGACCGCGGTCGTCGTTCCTAGCTCGCGATTGATTCGCGCGATCGCTTCGAGAACCACGATCCCCGTGTGAACGTCGAGTGCACCGGTCGGTTCGTCACACAGCAACACTTTGGGGTTTTTGGCAATCGCCCGCGCGATCGCGACTCGTTGTTGTTCCCCGCCGGACAATTGAGCGGGAAAGTGATTCGCCCGTTCACGCAGACCGACGATTTCCAACGCATCCATCGCGTCGAGTGGAGAAACCGCAATCTCCGTAATCAGTTCAATGTTCTCTTTCGCCGTGAGGCTGGGGATCAAGTTGTAGAACTGAAAAACGAAACCCACGTGATCACGCCGGTAACGTGTCAACTCGGCTTCATCGCTCGCCGTCAAATCTTTCTCAAGGTAGAAGACCTGTCCCGATGTCGTCGTGTCCAACCCGCCGAGAATATTCAACAGCGTCGACTTGCCGCTGCCCGATGCGCCCAGCAAGACAACAAACTCACCTTCGAGTAACTCCAAATTCACACCACGCAGCGCCCGCACCTGAACCTCGCCCATCTGATAGGTCTTGGTGAGGTCAACGGTGCGAAAGACGGTGGTTTGAGTCGATGCGGTCATGCGAGCAAATTTATTTAATTGCCGAACGGATCGAGACCGAATGGAATCGATGGTTCATCATCACTTTGAGGCTTTCCGTTGGACGCGTCGTCTGATGTCTGTGAGGGAGTTGCGGCTTGGGAAGGGATCAAGTCCGTGTCGGGCACGAACGCACGCAGCGGCGAGAGTTCCGGTGGCAACTGACGCGGCATCCCGAGAGAGTCGAGCAGATTGCGACGTGTCTCGGCAAGGTCAGTCATGCGTTGTTCGGCCTGTTCTCGCCGTGTTTCGAGATTCAGGATTCGGGTCTGGTAGCGCGCGAGCACTTCTTGGGGCAGCGACACGTCGTTGGCCGAACGGGTGAATTGGTTGCTGACGCGTTCGATCTCCGAGATCAATTCCTTTCGCATCGCCAACAGGTCACCGAGCGTGCCGTTGACCCGCTCGAGTTCGTCGCGAAGGTCGAGGATTTCTCGCAATTTTGCTCGAACCCCGTCGTCCCATTTTTCGTTGGCGAGCCATCGTTCGAGGTCGTCGGAGGGAACGGTTCCCCATGACGATGAGGTGGAGTGGGTGCGTTGGTCGGACGTTTGCTGGTGTCGCGATTGTCCATCGGCAACCGAGAACCTCACGCGAGCGAATCCTTCTGTCTTTTCAACCGTGATTTCCTGTTTCTCCGGCTCGTCGATTTGGAACTCAAATGGAGGAGGTGACAAAGGGATCTCTAAGACGATATTGCGGTCATCGCCGGAACGATTGATCACCTCAAAAGATCGCGTTCGATGATGCAACGTGGTGACCTCGATCAAATGCCTTTCGTCGTCGATTGAAATCGATTCGGTGTCGGACATCATCGGGCTCGATGTCGGGATCACGCGAACCCCGCCGTCCATCGCGTAACCGACTAACCGTTTTGAGTTTGGGCCGAGTGCCGGCAAGACGACTTCGCCGAGAATCGCTCGCTGTTGCTCGCCCGCGAGCACACTGAGTGGCCCCGAAGGCAGTAGTGCGGTTGTATTGTTTTCGATCTCCAGCGACAGCAGCGTGGCCGTGGGATGATACGACTCGCGGTAAACCGATACCTCCTCGATCGAAACCGGTGAAATCAACGTGTCCAGCAAAGCCGTTTTTCCGCTTTCCAAATCGACTGAGTCAAACTGCATCTGCATCGTGCTGCCCGCTGGGGCGTCTTGGGTTTGTGAAATTGCTCGGTTGAGTGATTCAAATTCGGCCGCCAACGCGAGTTCATCGGAGTCGCGACGTCCGGGGATTGGGGACATCTCGCCTCCATCGGTCGCATCGCTAATGGATCCACCCATCGCCCCTCCCATTCCTCCCATTCCCATGCCCATTCCTCCGAACGGTTCACCCATCATCGCATCCATGTTGTCCCACTCGGAACCCGATGCCATCGACTCCGATGCAGAGAAATGTAAGCCGCCAAAGGACTCTTCGAACGACGGTGCCACCGCCGCGTGACTCGAAGGACGTTTCAGTTGTCGGAGCCGCGCTCGCGTCACGGAGCGAAGGTTCATCGTGAACAGCACCGGGCTCCCGTCGAGCAGGTGCAATTGCACGTTCGTCCAATCAACGCCCGATGTGTTGTCCACGATACTGCGATGGATCAGAGCGTTACCGTCGATCCGGTAGCTGACTTTCCACATCGGCACCGAACGCATCACGCCAACGGAGACTTCACGCGCGGGGCCGTCGGCGAACACGAATTCGACATCCTCGACCGGCAACTCGTTCGGACGTCCTTCCTCAGCCAAGGTCGTTTCGAGACGCTCAACGAATCCGGCATCGGTGGGCCGAATGCTGGAGAATTTTTCGACCCGTTGCGACTGCAATCCTCGTTTGGTCAAGATCGTAATGTATTCGCGATCCACGCTCGCCTCGCCGACCAGATCTGTGTGCTGTTCGACGGCGACTAACACGCCATCGACTTTCGATCCGTCGTGCATGCTCGCTTCGATCGATTGCCCCTTCATCGAAACCAGCAAGTCGCCAAACGTTCGCGTGCTCGGGACGCTGTCCATCGGTTGCACGGGATCGACGGGAGATGCGATTCGGATCTTTCCGTCGCCAACGGGATCACTCAAGCGAGATACACGGATTGCTTCATCGATTTCGAATTCTCCCACCGGCACTCGAAACACCCCGGCTCCTTTTACTGTTCCGGTGTACTCAAACCATCCCTTGCCTGCGGCGTGCAGCGTGACTGATTTTAGGTCGAGTTCGACCGAGGGAACGGACTCGGGTTTGCCGGTCTTCTCGGGACTCTCTTGGGCCATGGTTTTCGTCGTCACTGACGTTGCCAATAACGTGGAAAGCAACAGTACCCATGCAACCGCGCAGCGATGACTCATTGAACCTATCCAGAGAGAAGAGAGCGGGCGGGGACGTGTGCCGGCGACCCTTCATTGTAGTCGGTGCGAGATACCCAATGGGGAGTCGCCGCAACGCCCGGACGCTCATCGTCGGCCCGCAGGCGGCCCGTGCTGTTAATCGAGTTCGATTGCGGCGAAGGATCGTGTGATGAACCGCGACTCCGAAATCGCAACCCGGTTTTCGCTACAATGAACGGTTCGCTGACCAAGGCCATCCGCATCTGGAAAAGACAATGAAGAGCTTTCGATCGCCCGACCGATGGGCAGTCTGTCTGTTAGCGGCGTGTTTGGGTGGATTGGTTTGCTATCCGGCATTGGGTCAAGATGCGGATCAGCTGACTGGGCTCTATACGCCGCTGCTGGATACGGAAATCGATTCCTGGCCCGTTGATCCGGCCATGAGCCGCAGCCAGGAGCAGGAAATCTGGAATCGCCTGTTTCAAACCTACACGCCCCGCCGGTCGGTGGTCTCGCTCCAGCGGTGGATTAGAGATGTGGCTCCCCTTTGTCGAATTGAGATTGATCGCGACGGACTCGAATCCATTGGCCTGACGTTGGATACGCCGCTGGAATTTGATGTCGATACGCCACCGTCGCCTCTGATCGTTTCGGCAATGATCGCGTTTGAGCCCCTCGATTGTGTCATTCAGATTCAACACGGCGTCGCACGATTGACCTGCGGTTACGCCGCCGACGAATCTTTGGCTGTTCGTGTTTATGACGTGTCCGGGATCATTTCGCAGACGAGTCACTCCACACGAAGGCCCGCGTTATACCAACTCATGGAAACGATCCGAACAACGGTGGATCCTGATTCGTGGGAGGAACTCGGTGGCATGGCAACGATGCGGCCGCAAAGTTCTCGTCGAGGGGAGCTGTTATGCATCGCCGCAACAACGCAGACCCACTGGAAGGTTCTCGTTTTGCTCGATCGATTTCATCGCATCAACAACGGTGTTTCCGATCGAAACGACGTACACGATCGTCCGTTTGCGAACCCTTCTTCGCAATTGCGTACGACCGGAGTGCCCGTGAACGATCGAGCAAGTTATCTGGGCAAATTGCCGAGGTTTCGGCCGCAGTGAGAATTTCACAGCCCTGACTGCGATTTTCAATGTTGCCAACGTCATACGGTAGGACGAGTCGTGGCGTGTTGGTAACCGATAGCGGCGCCATTTCAACTGACAATACCGTTATGCGCCGATCGTCCGATATGAAAAAGGGGCCACGCGTTTTTCGCTAGGGGCGATTTGCTCCGTGAAGATCTCAAAAAAGTTGTGAATTGGCGACGTTTCCTTAACTTTGTTGGGTGGTGATTTTAGAGGGACCTAAAGTATGATGACGGCACGACGCTTTAAGGTAAGCGAGGCCGCGTCGCTCCCGCCCCACTCGCCACACCGCCCCAAGTAAAGCAACGATGTTCATGCGACCCTTCGGCAGTTTCGCTTCACGCGTCTTTGTAACTTTCCATTTGCTGCATGTGCTATTTGCATTAGGCGTGGTACGAGAAGAAGGGCGTTCTGTTCAGGCTAGTGAACGGCTGGCAAGTTCGGGGCGTCTCGGCAAGACATACTACGTCGATGCGATTAACGGTAACGATGCAAACTCAGGTGCCGCGATTGCATCGCCCTTTGCGACGATCAGTGCCGCGGCAAAATTGGTTCGCCCAGGCGATGTGGTTCTGATTCGCGAGGGGACCTATCGCGAAACGGTGACGGTGCCGACATCCGGGACGCCTGAGTCGCCCATCCGTTTTGAAGCCTACCGCGGCGAGAAGGTGATCCTGAGCGCATGCGATCCGGTAACCAACTGGAAACGGCTCGGCCACGGCGATATCTGGAGAACCCCGGCTGAGCCTTCGGTGTGGGAGAACGGCCGTGGGGAAACGTTGTTTGTCGGCGGTCTGCTGCGTTTTACCGCACGGGAGAAGGGTGAGTACGATCCGCTCGATCTGAACCGTTGGGGGAAAATTGAAAAGGGCGATCTCACGCAAACATCCTTCACGGCAACCGACCTGATCGGTTTCGGTGACGATTTTTTCAATGGTGCGAACGTTCGCTTTCACGTCAACGATTGGACGATCGAACAACGTGGGGTCGCGGATTATGAATCGGCAACGGGACGGATCACGTTCGACCGTCCAACGGGGCAAATTTCTCAGAAACAACGTTTCGGATACATTATTGATTCGTCGATCAAACTGCTCGACGCGCCGCGCGAGTGGTTTCACAAAGGCGAGTATCTCTTTTACCGAACCGCATCGGGCGAAGACGCCAACGAATTGGATATCGAAGTCCGCAAACGTGAGTTCGCGTTCGATGTGCGCGACCGCAGTCACGTCGTTCTATCGGGGATGACGTTTCGCGGGGCGAGCGTTCAGACCAACGAAAATTCGAACTTCATCAAGTACCAAGGAAACCGCTTCTACGGATTCGACAAGGATTCGGTGGGCCGTTTTCACCTCGGAGGCAGCGATAACGTTTTCCGTGACAATGAAGTGTCGCAAACGTGGGGAAGTGCCCTAACGATCGGTCAATCGCGAAATCAAATCATTAACAACTACTTTCACGACATCGGATACAGCGCAACCGCACGTGTCCTGTCGATGAGTGGCGACGAACACTTCGTCAGTCACAATACGGTGTCGAAGTTCGCCCGCAGTTTCCTCGACGGTTTTCCCGATCGCAGCGAATTCGCGTACAACCTGTTCAAGGACGGCGGGCGTTTGTCTTGGGACACCGGAGTGTTCGACGGTGACGCCGGGCGAGGCAACGGCGGCGGTTGCATCATTCACCACAATGTCTTTCGACGCTCGCAACGCAAAGGCATCTTCGGTGCGTTCTATGCGGGCACCGACCTCGTGATCCATCACAACATCGTCCACGGGGTCGGTCCGAATACCGTCCGCCACGGATATCCGAGTTTCCTGAAATACTATCACAACACCTTCATCGGTCCGCCGCCCGTCATGGACACGGACGTGGGTGACCGCGCCGTGCAAACGAGCATCAACAACAATCTCATGTTGATGACGGAAGATTGCTTTTCGCTGGGCGTCGATTGCCGAGGAAATCACACCTACAGTCGTGGTGATTTCATTAATTTTCAACTCGATGATTATCGGTTGTCTGCGGCGTCGCCTGCCGTCGATTGCGGGATCGTGTTGCCCGGTATCAACGACGGCTATGTAGGCGAGGCTCCCGATGCGGGCGCTCTCGAAGCCGGGGAGCCGATGTGGAAGGTGGGGCACGATTTCCGTCGTCCACCCACGCCGACGTATCAATGGAAGAATTTGCCGGGAACGAACCTGTTTGCCAACGGGCAGTTTCGCACCCAACCGGACCTCGTCCCGCTCGATGCTCGTTCGCCAGGAAACTCGTCATCGCAAACGTCGTCGTCGGAAAAGTCGTCTTCCGAAACTCAATCGTTCGGCACCAAATCGGACAACGCCCAATGGTTAAAGACGGGATCGCCAACCTACTTCAACGGAAACGCGTGGAACCATTTCGATATCGGACTGGCACGCTATGGCAACCACACGATGCGCCTGAGTCCAGGTGATTCGATGCGGCGAACGTTTGATAATCTGAAGCCGAACACCGCGTACACCGTTGCCGCGAATGCCAAGTTGACCGATCGCCGAATCGAGTGCACCGCGCCGAATGCACAACAGGCAAAGTTGAACCCCGGTATCCACCGTGGTGTCAAATTCGTTGAAGGGTTGCGTCCTGGCGATTGGTTACGGTTTGACGATGTCGATTTCGGCCCCGCCGGTAAGTACGACCAAATGGAGTTGGTGTTTTCGCGACCACCGGGCCAGGCTGCGCAGTCGCCGACCCGAATTGAAATTCGTGAAGGCAATCCTAAGGGCAAACGTCTCGGTGAGTTTGTCGCTCAACCCAATGTGCAGGATGCCTGGTATTCGGCGATCTGTGACGTTGCACCGCTGCGGGGAAATCACCCGATCTGTTTGGTCGCGATCAGTGATGACGTCAGCACGCTGCGTTTGGCGAATGTCAGATTGCGTTCATCGCGTATTCCTCCGGAAGGGCGTTTGACACTCGCGGCACGTTCGTACGGTGATGAGGACGTGGAACAACCGATCGGATCGGCGGACTGGATTCCTGGCTACGAATCACTGACTTTCACGACCGGGCATCATGCCACCAGCGTAGAACTCGCAATCGAGAATAACGGTTGGTACGACGCGTATCTCGATCGACTCGCGATCTTTGAAGACACACCTCGAGCCCGCCCGTCGACGGATCAATCGAACCGAGAAACGTTCGTCGAAGGCGACCTCGTCGCTAGTGACGGGGAAGTGCGTCGAGGCGTCGGACCGAACGGATTCGAATGGTGGCAGGTGTCGTTTCCTCAGGTGGTCACCCCCGGACGTATTGAATTGTTCGGTCGCGATCAAGCTCGGTTCGAAGGATCGCGTTTGATCCGCGTCAGTTTGTTGGAGCGAAGTCCGAGCCGACAGGGCAAAGTGCATTGGTCGCAAATCTGGCGGACGGATGACCAGTTTTGGCGAAACGACGGTGTCGTTCTCAGCGGCGGTGATATCTCCGACGACGGGGCGACGCGTCTCTCGAGTGCTCCCACGCGAGTGTTGCGAGTGGAGTGTGTGGGTGACAAAGGAATCGGCGAACGAACGTTGGGCCTCACCCATGCCCGTGTCTTCTCGGCATCAACAAGGCCACCTGATAGCAACGTCGCTCAGACGGGAGTCGCGACTCAGTCCAGCGATCATTACGTCGTTGACGGGAAAGCCGACAGAGCGATCGATGGAGACATCTTTCCTACCGCGAGATTCACGTCGACGCAATTTTCTAAGTCACCGTGGTGGCAGGTCGAACTGAAGGAATCTATTTCGATCGATCAGATTCGTATTTTCAATCGAAACAGTGCTGCCGAGCGAATCAGTAACTTCCGCGTGTCGCTCTTCGACGGTAAACCACAAAGCGGAGGCCGGGAATTGTGGGGCCGGGAGTATTCCTATCAACGCGGCGACATCCCGTCGGCGGGATCCTTGATGATCCTCGGCCGACACAGCGACGGTAAACGCCGACTCGATTCGGTTGAGGGTGCCAGATTCGTTCGCGTGCAAGAAATGGGAACAGGCATGCTGTCGCTCGTCGAGGTGCAAGTGTGGACGAAGGGATCACCCAAACCCTAAACGTTTCCATCCCTGCGTGGCTCGCGTCGCCCGACGGTGGACCCCGTTTCAAGTGACACTGGCGACGGCATCAACCTCCGCGTCTTTTGCAGCGGCCGATGACTAACAGACCGTGTCTCAGGTGGCCGGTGATTTCTCGCCGATGCTGCCTCGGTTTCGTCGCAGTTGTCCGCAGGCGGCATCAATCTCGTCGCCTTTGCGTTGCCGGAACATCACGTTAACGCCCGACGCCTCGAGGATCTGCCGAAACCGAGAGATCGACTCTTTGCTCGGCGTTCGGTAGGGAAGACCTTCCACCGGGTTGTAGGGAATGACGTTCATCATCACCGTCCGTCCGCGAAGCACGCGAGTCAGTTCGTGGGCACAGGCTTCGGAATCGTTGACGCCGCCCAACAGCACATACTCAAACGTGAGTCGTCGACCGGAACTGGCGAAATAGCGATCCGCCGCCGCGAGCACGGGCTCGATGCCGATCTTTTGATTCACGGGAACGAGTTGACTGCGGAGTTCGTCATTGGGGGCGTGTAGGCTGACGGCGAGGTTGTAGGGGACGCCCGAGGCGGCGAGCTTATCAATCGCTGGTGGCAATCCCACGGTGCTGATCGTGATCCGCCGAGGACTAATGCCGAGGCCGTCGGGGTTGCGAGCCACATCGAGTGCGGCGAGTACGCCTGGCAAGTTTGCGAGCGGTTCGCCCATTCCCATCATCACGATGTGACTGAGCCGTTCTTCCGCGGGAAGGCGATGTTGCAACCGCAGCATCTGTTCAAGAATTTCGCCGCGGGTCAAGTTCCGATCAACGCCATCGAGACCGCTGGCGCAGAACACGCAGCCCATCGCGCACCCGACTTGGCTGCTAACGCAAATGCTCCGTCGATCGCCGTCACGCAACAACACGCATTCCACTTCCCCACCGTCGGCGAGGCGAACGAGGATCTTTTCCGTCCCGTCACGAGACGTGGAAACGTGAGCCTCGGAGGCTTGGAAAATGTCGAACGACTCCGCTAGCTCGGAACGCAGTTTGGCGGGCAAATCCGACATCGTCTCGAACGATTCGGCCCGTCCCGAAAACAGCCAACGGCGGATTTGCTTTCCGCGGAACGCCGGATACCCTCGCTCGGCCAGCCAATCTTTGAGCCCCTCGTCGGTGACGTTGAGTAGGTGCACCTTTCGAGGTCGTGCGTCCGCATCGTCGCCCGGAACGGCGGTCTGAGTCGGCGGCAAAACGGGCAGCGATGTCATGGCGGGAGCGTGTCAATGGACGGTCGGGCAAACGGGAACGCATTACGATACGCGGTGCCACGCCGATGCACCAGCCAAAATGTCCTCTCGAGCCCCGGCCGAAGCACCCGAATTTGCGGTTTTCAAGCGAAGATGGACTTGCTGGGAGGCGTTGGGCTGCCTCATCTCAGGCGGGTATCCCGAAACGATCGAGAAAAATAGCCGAGTGTCGTGCAACGCACCGACCGATACCGTGCGAAAATTCCATTCGCCGGCGCCGACTGGGGACGCAGAAATCAGCGAGGTGGGGTGCGACCACTTTCGAGGTCGGGCGTGTTATCGGTTCCAGGAACCAGCTGTGTTTGCTTCGCTCGACTGCCGTCTGATTTCTGAAACTCCTTCGGCGTACTCGCATTCGTGCAATCTCAATCGCTCGCCACGAACTCCCTCGAGCGAGTCTCTCACTGAGATTTGGCTCGGTAATGTTGACCGCCCTTGAGCCACTCGTAGTCAGCGTATTGGAACTCGCCTCGCGATTTTTTCCATAGCTCCGGTTGCGCCTGGCGTGCCCATTCTTTCCATTGACTGAGCATCGATCGCACCCGTTCGGGTTGTGAGGACGCCAGGTCGGTTGTTTCGCCGATGTCTTCGATCAAGTTGTAGAGTTCAGGTTCTCCATTTTGGTAGAGAAGCTTGTAGGCGCCATCGCGTATCGCGCCGGCCGGTTCTTGATAACTTCCCGTATGCCAGTAAAGCACCTCGTGTGGTGGATCCTCCGATTGGCCGCTCAGGTAATCGCGTATGTCGGTGCCATGGAGTCCAGCACTCACCGGATCACCACCCGCCATCGCGAGCGACGTCGCCCCGATGTCCAGCGAGGTGACCGGCGAATCAAGCACGGTGCCTGCCGATGTTTTGCCTGGCCATTTCACGATCAAGGGAACGCGTAGGCCACCTTCGTATGAGTTTCCTTTGCTGCCTCGCAGAGGGCGATTGTCGCTCGTCCGTTTCATTCCACCGTGATCACTCAAAAACCAAACCACGGTTTTACCGGTCAGTCCCAATTCATCGACCTTGGACAGCAACCTACCGATGCCCGCATCCATCTCGTCAACCATGGCTCCATAGATGGAACGAGCGATCGGCTTCACGCCGGGAACCTTCGTCATTGACTCTACGGGGAACTTCCCAATTGTTTCCGGAGGCGCTTCCAGGTCGAGATGTGGGGCGTTGTAGGACATGAAGAGAAAGAACGGTTGTTCCTGATTGCGTTCGACAAAGGCGACCCCCGCATCGGTCAATTCTCGCGTTAGGTACTGGTCCCATTTCACCGGTTTCATGTTGTGAATCACCGGCATCGTGTGTTGAAGATCGCGATGATTGGCGGGCTTTTTGAGTGGATCGAAACGCCCGTTGTAGGAAGGATGATCCAGCGGGTAATACATCAGTCCTCCGCCGAGAAATCCAAACCAATCATCAAAGCCCATTGAATTGGGATGTTGTTCGTTGGTTGTCCCCATGTGCCATTTGCCCACGCCGCCGGTCACGTAGCCTCGTTTCTGCAATAGGCTCGCGATGGTCTCCATCTTTGGTAGTCCCTGGGCGGGATCGAAAGGTTGGGAGACGTTCTGGTAGTAACCGAACGTGGACTGGTGCCGACCGGTCAAGAAGCCCGCACGCGAGGGACCGCACATGTTCCCCGTCACGTACGCGGACGTGAAACGCACACCTTCGGCGGCAAGCTGATCGATGTTGGGCGTCGGGATATCTTTGCAGCCATAGCAACCGACATCGGCATAGCCCAAATCGTCCGCCATGATGACAATCATGTTAACGTTTTCATCAGAGCGTCCCGTTGTCGCCGTCAGAAGGCATAACAAGCAAAGAATTCTCGCCAGTTGATTCATTGGGTGTCTAATCAGAAAGGTCGGGAGTCGGCAGCGGACGGGCACGTGCCGTTCCGCAGGGTATTCTAACAATGCTTGTTTGCTCGCACGGCAATTTCGTCGAGCGCTAAGCGATCCGATTACTGAACCGCATCCATCGAGTCACCGGGATCGGATTGCGGATACGTTCGCGTTTCGGGATCGGGTTGGACGACCGTTGGTGCTGGGTCGCCGCAGCCCGATGTCATGAAAAGACAAGCCACGAACATTGACAACATGATGAATTTGAAAGAGGACATTCTGAACCGGACGTTGGGAGTAATAGGCAGAGGAAAGGTTCTAAAGGAGCGTCGTGATTCGATAAATATCTCGACAACATTCGTATCGGACCAAGCGGTGTGACACCGGACGGCTCACGATGTTACGCTAAGTTTTTGCATTAGGCTTTTTCGCGGTGAGACACGAGCAATCCGGTTTGCGTACCTCGAAACATCCGTTCCTCGAATGGCGAGAGCGTTGCTGTTTGTGACGTAGGTTTTCAAAGGTAGCTACGTTCAACAAAACGTGGGCCACCGTCGGGTGACGGTGGCTAAAACAAAAATGGAAATGCTCTAGAATTCCGAACTGATAACTTCTCGGCTAGCTTTGGTACCGAGCGATCCCCACAGGCCGTAGGGGCTCGCCACACCGGCACTGGCACCGGCTGTGTTTCCGGGGGTGACGACTCGCGAGGTTTGGTCTCCGGCGTCGATCGAATCGGTGATGAATTTGACCGCACCGTCGGAAATCAAAATGTGGCAACCACCTTGATGCTGACTGCTCGGCGGTAACAGTCCCGCACTGCGGGCAACCGTCCCGACGAGCACGGGCGCGTTCGGTGGGAAGATCGTGTTGAACTGTCCGTAGACGCCTTGCCCGTTGGCCCATTTGTAACCACGGCCTTCATGTGCTTCGGTGAAGACGCCGGTCGCGGTCGCGGCCCAGAACTGTGGACGAGCGGGATCGATGTCGGCGGTGCGGTAGTTGCTCGGATTGTTTCGCATTCCGAACCAGCCATTGTTTCCGCTGCCGGCACGTCGACCGAGGGTTCGCACGTTGCGATCCCCGAGGTCGGTTGCAATTTCACCCATCGCGATCGTGTTGGCAGTCCCATCGAGGATGTCACGAAAACGCGTCGCGTAGTGTGGCACGAAGACACCGCGTGCACAGGCTTGCATGTTGACCGATCGAGCGCTGTTTTCTTGAAGGTCGTTTGACAGCGGACCGCGGTCCATGTTCCAGAAAGTGTCGCCGGTGCACCCGACATAGTTGGTTCGTCCCATCGCGGGCAATCCACTGCCGGGGTCGCTCGGGCATCGGAAACCAGGGATCTCGGTCATCCAAGGGCGATAGCCGTCGTTCGGCGTTCCCTCCATCGTCGGTGTCGGTCCCATCGAAGGCCACGGGGGTGTGCGGGCCACGTTAGGGGCATTGAGGTCGAACACGCTCGGATTCGAAATCTCTTCCCAGATCGCTTGTTGTTCAATGAAAGGCGTCAGGCTGACCAACACGCTCAGTTGCATCAGGTTGGCGACCGTCGATTCATCAAACTGCCCGTCACCGGTGAAACCGCCGGGGACGGATCCGTTTTGGATCATCGGAAGTTGGTTGTAGGCGGAGTGGTAGTTGTGAAGGGCGAGTCCGATTTGTTTGAAATTGTTGCTGCAGCTCATTCGGCGAGCCGCTTCACGTGCTGCTTGTACGGCGGGTAGGAGCAGCCCGACCAAGACGCCAATGATTGCGATGACTACCAATAGCTCGACCAAGGTGAAACCTTGCGGTGGCTTTCTTGCGTTCATTCCAATGCCTCTAGTTAAAAAATTGCGTACATGAACCAACAAAACGCTGGCGATTGTGTTGCAGCATCCGATCACCCCGTGAGCAGACCGATCGCGTTGCACGTCTCCGATTGCATCGTTCGGCTGCATCGTTCGGCGAAACATCTAACGGCGATGGATTATTCAGCCGGGATGACCTGTTGCCACAATCTTCATCACGTGATGTTGATAGGAGCGAGAAGGATCACTTCGAGCCCTCAATGGGGCTCGAGCTTCTATAGAAGAGTATCGGTGGCGTGGTGTTCGCCATTCAAGTCCACCAAACAGTCGACATGCATTCCGCAAGAGTAAACCGACGAGCGGCTGAGTCCGTTAAATGCATGATGAAGTCGTTTGGTGCAACGGCAAAAGACTGCGCACGGGAGAGGACAGGCGTCGTGCATTCATTGAATGTCAGCGCGAGTTGTCGTTGTGCTCAAACACGCCGATTCGGTGAGCCTTGTCGATCGCGGCAGGAGCGTTTTGTACGTCCAGTTTTTCGTACAGACGTCGGATGTATGTAGCGACACTTCCGTACGAGATATCCAGTTCCCTCGCAATTTCTTTCTTAAGCATCCCTTGGCTGAGCAGGGTGAGGATCTCGCGCTCGCGCGTGGACAAAACAATTGCTGACTCTTTCTTCGGCGGGTTTTGAACCATTTTTAAGAGATGCAGTGCCACGTCCCCATCGAGCGACGCGCCTCCTGCGGCAACCGTCCGGATTCCGTCAACGATTTGAGTCACGGTCGATGACTTCAAAAGATAGCCCGATGCCCCGGTTTTGACGGCTCTTGTGATATCCGCCTCCGCATTCGATTGAGTCAACACAATGATTTTGGCCGACGGCATCACTTCGATGAACTTGCTAATCGCATCGAGGCCGCTGATGCCGGGGAGGTTGAGGTCCAACAATATGATGTTAGGTGTGTCGCGGGACTCCATGTCGCTGGCGCTGCGAAGTGCAACCTCGGCGGCGCCGTACATGCTCACCAATTCCATCGTGGGTTCGGCGTTGATGGCCATTTCAATTACCTTTCGATATTTGGGATGGTCCTCGACCAGCATGATCTTGATTGATTCGTTGCCGCTCATCGCTTCTTGAGTTGATTCCATTGCATCCGTTTGAACTGGAGATCGATTCGGGTACCCGTCTCGGCACAGCTTTCTGCGGCGACCGTGGCACCGAGCAGCTTAGCACGACGTTTGAGCGACGGAGGGATTCCATCGTTGCTGAAACCCCGTAACCCGTGTCCGTTGTCGGTGATGGTGAGATGGATTTCCTTCGGCGAGGCTTTTAGTGTCGTGCCCAACCTCGTCGCGTCCGCGTGTCGGCTGATGTTGACCAAACACTCTTTGTAAAACAGGAAAAGGTCCGCACGCGTTCGCGGTCTCAGATTTTCCACGAACTCCTTCCCTTCAATCTCAAACTCGTGTTCTAACTCGACCACGATTCTCTCGGCGGCCTGCTTCATCAGGTCATCCAATCCGGAATACAACGTGTGGACTTGCAGGCCCGCGATATGGCGAACGGATCGGGACGCGTCTTCGGAGACGGCGCGAATCTCTTTTAGGATCGGATCGATGTTTGGGGCTGACGTCGACGCGTTTCGGGCGAGATCGCTCAGTAGTCCGATCGCGTGCAAATCCGCGCCGACTTCGTCATGAAGGTCGGCGGCGAACCGCTCCTTCAAACGGCTCGATTCGCGGTTGCGGATTAACCGATCGACCAGAATGGTGATCACGATTCCCACAGCCAATATCGAGGCGATCACGGTTGCCCACCGCAGATTGCGACTTTGGATTCGGTACCGATCACTCAGTTCGCTTTGGATTCTCGGACGTTCCAAATCGAGTTCGTGTCGGCGTGATAACTGCGCAACCCAATCCTTCACCGGAATGATTTTTCCAAAGTGATTTCGACCGTCGGTTAGTGAGGCGAGCGAACCGTCGCTGCCGCTGAAATTGAGATTGCTGGTGGGGACGATCCCTGCGGCGATGTTTTGACAGTCTTCAAAGATTTCGATCTCGGTGAATCCGATACATCGGTAACGATCAGAGGCCTCGGGTGCCTTGTACGCTTCGACCGCCGTGAAGCGAACGAAGCGACAATCGGCGGGGGCAAATTGAAACATCACAATCGGCCCGGCGTCGTAGATCGAAAGTTTGCGATACTCGTGCAAACGGACGGCGTCGGAAAAGTCGGGCTGCGTGGCGCCTTCAACGATGAGATGATCAGGCAATGCGTAGTCGGAGTGCTGAATCTGCGGCACGTTCTCGCTCAAGTCCGCCGCATGGAGATGGATCCGGTGGAGGGTTCGTGGTTCGCCGAAATCAAATGTGAGTGAGGCCTCCGGTCCGGTCTGAAAGAAGCCCACGAACGCTTGACTGCCGTTACCGCCCGCAGGATTCATGAGATAGGGCATGAAGCCGTCCACCAATGTTTCGATCGGGGCCGATTTGCGAACGCGGGTGAATGCGACTGACGAAACCGCCGTGCGACCGCCGAGTGCCACGTTTTCCTCGCCCGAGAACGCCATGATCTCAGATAGCTGGAATAGAAAACGTCCGTCGAGTGCGCGCGGGGTTAAACGCGTCGCTTCCACGCGAACCCAATCGCCGACGGTTGGTTCGATCGGAATCACTAACGGGGCAACCCGTGGCAAAATCGAATCGTTCTCGTCAAATTCGGCGACCACGGTTCCCTTTGCATCACCCTCTCGACCTATCATGATTCTAAACTCGAGCGGAAACCCGTCCGATCGAACTCCGTTGACCGTGTCACGCCAAAGGATCGGTACCAGGACGATCTGGTCAATTCGGCTTGCTTGGTGCAGATGGACGATCGCCCATTCGGTAAACGCCGCGTGAGGGTGCGGATCGGATTCCCAGCCCAAGTTCCCGACGCCGCTGCGGAACGTCATCTCGGCTAACTGCTTTACCTGCGCGTTGTTTTCGGCAAGCCGCGTTTCGAGTTCTTGCAGCGAAAGTTCGTCCCATCGCTTTGGTGTTTCCGCCCGCACGCGGATCGTCGGTACCAAGGCGAACTGCATCAGCAACAGCGACGTGATGATACCGATACGAATGAATGGAACCGCCAACCGCTTACTCATGCACGAACCGTAAAACCCACGCAATTGATCGGGTGAGTGCGACCGACGAGACGTCTCAACAAGACGAGTTGCTCCATCGGCGAGACGCGTAGGATCATCGCCGAGCGTGAGAGAAGTCTCTAACCGTCCTAGAAAGGATACTCGAACACGGTCGATCAACCGAGCCTTTCAATTGCAGCGGGCCCGGTCGGCGAAGTCAACCGCTGCCGAGCCATTCGGGACCACCAAACACAAACGGTGGACACGAAACTTGCTCGGGTGAACGGTATCGTGCGGAGTTCTCGGCTCGGATCGTGGCCGTGCCCGCCTTTTTCGGCGGGCTTATTCCGCCGGCAAACAACGTTGCAATGTCATCAGTGCCATCGCGGTGCCGTAGGGACGGTGGTAGTCGTACAGCGGATAGTCCCACCAACATCCGTTTTTTTCCTGCAGAGGAACGATCAAGTCGGCCAACATCGCTTGGTACGGTCCGCGCTGGGCGACGGGCAATTCGTCGATGCACATCGCCGCGTAGTAGTGGCCGAAGTAGTAGAAATAGCCGGCGACTTGAAACCATGATTCGTGCGGGACCGGACGTTTGCGTCCGATGTCGAGCCATCCGTTTCGTTCATAGAGGCGATACAACCAATGCTTCAGCACGTTGTCCGTCACTGCGGTGTCGCCCCAGAATCGCAGCGCCACGTTGCAACACTGCGACCGTCCGAGCGAACCGCCGGGACGATTGATTTCTCGCATCGGGCGATCTTTGAGGTATTCGCCGTACAGATAGGTGAAGTCGGGCTTTTGTTGGCGATGGATCGCGGCGACGGCCCGTTTGACAACGTCTTCGGGGGGATCGATTCCGATGGACTTCGCCCGGTGCATCGCGACCAACGCCGTGCCGCCGACAAAACTGATCGAACTGGAGGTCGGACGCTTGGCTTGATAACGCATGTCGTAGTAGCCCCATCCGCCATCGACCGATTCGTATTTCCTCAGCATTGCGAACTGTTGCTTGATCAGCGATTCGATCTCTGCCTGTCGATCGGTGTCTTCGCCATGATGCCGGTGCAAATGTGCGAGAGCTTCGATCGCGTAGGCGTGGCCCCACACGTTGTACAACGCGGTACCGTCGGCGCGGCGGAGTTTCGGCAGAAAGTCGAACAACCAGGCTTCGCTTCGTTCGATCGCCTTTTGAACGGATGCGTCATCGGCGCCGCCGCATTCAAGCAGCGCCGACAGACACAGCGATGTCGTCGCGGCGCGGAACGCGTGGTGGGCACCGGGGACGGGCGCGTAGATGTTCAGATCCTTCGTGTTGGTTGGCGAACCCCACGAGCCATTCGGGTTTTGGTCATCGATCAAAAATTGGACGCCGTTGCGAATCGACCGCGTCATGGTCTCTACGCTCGGTGATTCGACGTCCGGTAGTACCGGCGGTGTGCGAAAGTCGAGCTTTTGCAAACGCGTTTGGTTCTGCGTAGGCTCCGCGATGACTTCGGTGGACGAGGTGTCATCGGCGAACGATGGGTTCATGCCGACCCATGATGCCGTCACGACCATCATCACGACCAGCGAACTCGCCGTCGTGTTATGAATCCCATGCTGTGCGTGGATCATTTTTTGGCCGCCTTTTTGGTGCCGGCTTTTTGGCTTTCCACCGTTTTGTCCTTGGCGGACTCGTCTTCTGGACCGTCGTCGTTGGGAGATTCAAATTCGATGCTGCATGTCATCCCGGGGACAATTTCAGTTTCGCCCACTTTGCCATCGATCTCGACGACACACTCGATCTTGTTCGCCGCATACGGAACCTTTGCGATTGATTGCAGCGTTACGGGGATTTGCAAACCGGGGAACGACTTCGGTGTCGCGGAGCCCTTCATGCCACTCATGAGTTTGCCGCGCTGTTCTTCGCTGACCGTCGACGCGATGCGCAAACGTTGCGGCTGAACGATCGTCGCGAGCACTTGGCCGACGGAAACTTTGGACTCGGGTTCCAGAGTGCTCGGTTTATCACCGATGCGTCCGCGAGTGATCTTGCCGTGGTAGACCAATCCTTCGATGGGTGATGTTAGGACGAGGGCACGACGTTCGGCTTGCAATTCTTTGAAGTCGGCCTGCTGTTTCTCAAACTCAGTTTGTTGTTTGCGTCGTTCGATTTCACGTTTGACGCGAGCCGATTTGAGATTTTGAATTGCTTTGGCGAACGCAAGTTCTGCTCGCGTGAGTGCCGCCTCTTGCTTCTCTTGTTTCGCAGGGATCGTTTGGTCGAGGGTGCGTTCGGCACGGGTTTTGGCCAACTCCAAATCAAACTTCGCACGTTCGACTGCTCGCCGGGCACGCTTGAGAACGATCTCTTCGGACTCTTCGGTTAAGTCGTCCTCTTCATACATTTGCTCGAGTTGGTTGAGTTCCTCTTGTACGTACTCGAGTGATTCGTGGGAACGTTGCAGTTGCACTTCGGTCGTGCGGATTTGCTGCTCTCGGTCCACGTTGACGAAGTTGTCGTACGCCTGCCGGGCTTCTTTGCGAGTTAACTCCGCGTCGCGGCGATCGAGTTCTTGTTGTTCGACAAATTGCTCGAAAGCGAATTCCGAATCTTCGAATGCGATCTTGGCGAGTTCCAAATCGATTTCCGCTTTCGCGATTCTTTCGTCGATGTCTTTGGTCTCAAACCAAACCACCGTGCCGCCCTTCTTGACGCTCGCTCCGTGATCAAGGATTCGTTTGATCACGAGGGAATCGATCTGTTCCAAATCGGCGGTGATCTCGTGCGACTTCTTCGCTTCGAAAACGCCATCGATTTTGACTGTTTCGGTTTGGGAGTCGGCCGGCTCCGTGGCTTTTGGGGCACTGTCGTCAGCGAGAACGGGCGAGATCGTCAGCAGTAGGAGGGAGAGAACGGAGAGGCAGCGATTCGGGAAGGTGGGCATTGAGGAATCTCAAATGGGGAGGCGGGAAAACGTTCCCACTATCTTGATCGCCCATGACACCCATGTCCACAAACGCGATGGATAAGACAGACCGTCGGCCGAATATCCGCCACTACGGCATCTTCCAGAAATCTATATTTGAAAAGAGTGACAGGCAGTGGTTTTGGAGGTGATTCGGTTAATGCGTCGACTTAATTTTGGCGATGTCGTCGAAATTCTGCAGGCCTCCGCAGGATGAGAGGCTTTGGGCAGAACGGACTCGCATGCGAATGGGATTGGCGGATCGGCTTCATGAACGAGGAGGCCTGTCCGATATCGTGATTGATCGGGTGGGGATGCCGAATCGTGCGACGAGCGGATGCCGGATAGCTTGATCGATTTGCGTTGAGGATTCCCTTCGTGTGCGGTCTAGCGTCGCGGTGGGGATCGAACACAAACAGTGGACAAGATTGGTGGGGTGAATCGGGATATGATCGATGATTCATGCCCGAAATCGACCACTGCGAGTCCACCCTGCGCCAGGTCGTCTTCCGATCGCAACCCCACCAAATTCCCCGCACCATGAAAATCATCCTTCCATCGCTGCTGGCGATGCTGTTCGCTGTCTCCGGACACGCCCCCGCGTCTGAACCGGTTTCAATTCGATCTCTGCTCAACGAGATGGTGGATCGCGATTCGGTCGCGAAATTCCCCGAGTATGAGTTCCGGCTCAAACAACACAGCAGCTACAACCGGGCTTCGAAGACGCCGGAGGACGAAGAGGGGTGGTTCAACAATATCGATCGCAATACGAACGACAAGGATAAGAACTTCATTCGTATCGAAGAGAACAACGGACAGAAAGAATGGGTGTTGATGGATCACGAAGGTCCCGGTGCGATCGTTCGCACGTGGATGCCGTTTCTCAGCCCCCACCGACCCAATACGAATATTCGGATCCGTGTCTATCTCGACGGAGCGACTGAGCCAACTCTCGAGGGCAACATGCTGGGGCTGTTCGATGGAACGGGCCTGATCCCGTATCCGTTTGCCCACAAATCGCTGCGTTCGTCGGTTTCTTTTTTTCCGATCCCGTACGCCAAACGGTGCAAAGTCACCACGACGGAGCGTCCGTTCTTCTTTCAGTTTACGTTTCGCGAATATGCCGCAGAGACACCTGTTGAGACTTTCACGATTTCCGGTTTTAAAGACGCCGAATCGCATATGGATCGAGTCGGAAAGATGTTGACGAATCCGGAGGTCACCGTCGCTCAACCGTCTCAGTCCCTGAACGCGACGCTCGCCGGGAATTCCGAACGATCGATTGACCTGCCGAGCGGCACCGCATCGGTTCGATCTCTTTCGGTCAGGTTGGGCAGTTATGAAAAGCCGTCCGTCACGCGTTCGGTCGTTTTGAAAATGGAGTTTGACGGTCGTGAGACGGTTTGGTGTCCGGTCGGTGATCTCTTCGGCTCCGGCATCGGGTTGCACCCGTTCCAGGGTTGGTATCGCACGGTCGCGGACGACGGCACGATGTCCTGTCGTTGGGTGATGCCGTATCAACAGTCCGGCAAAATTTCGTTGGTCAATTTGGATAATGAGCCGATCGACGTGGACGTAAAAGTTCAAACGGGCGAATGGACATGGGACGACCGATCGATGTATTTCAACGCCGCATGGCGGGGCCAGTATCCCGTGGCAACGCGGCCCTATTCCGATTGGAATTATGTGACTCTCAAAGGCCGCGGGGTGTACGTCGGTGACACGCTGACCGTGATGAACCCGGTGGAAAAATGGTGGGGTGAAGGCGATGAAAAGATCTTTGTTGACGGCGAAGATTTCCCGTCGATCTTTGGCACCGGTACCGAGGACTACTATGCGTATTCATGGGGCGGAATCAGTACCGACTTCTACGAGCATCCCTTCCACGCGCAGCCCCGCAGTCACGTTTACAACCGATTGAAACGCAAAACATCTAGCGAACGAAATACGCTCGGATACAGCACCGAGACTCGCACGCGTGCCCTCGACACGATGCCGTTTGGTTCGTCGTTGCAACTGGATATGGAGATCTGGTCGTGGTCGGATTGCGAAATGGGCTACGGCGTCGGCATGTATTGGTACGGTGATGCGGATACCCGGTCCAACCGCAACCCCGAGCCCGCTGAAGCGTTGAACGTGCCGCCGATTCCCGTGGCGACCGACAACGATACCGCCTCGTCGGGGGCGTCAGGTGGGTTCCGCGAATCGCTCGAATTCGAAAAGCTCGAACTCGTTTCCAAACCCAAACGCGTCAAGATGACTCCGCAATCGCTGGGGAGTTACAAAGGCAAATGGAGTCGCGGCGGTCATGTCTTGGTGAAGGAGACCGAACCGGGGGACGTGATCGAATGGACGATTCCGGCAAAAGGTTCGGTCGCGGAGACGTTGGTTCTCAACGCGACAAAGAGTTATGACTTTGCCATCGTGAGCTTCACGGTCAACGGGATTCCGGTCGATTCAAAGATCGATTTGTATGCCGAAAAACCGGCCCCTACGGGCGAGATCAAACTCGGCGATTTCACGCCCATCGATGGTGCCTACGTGTTGCGAATGACGGTCGTCGGCAAGAACGACGCGAGCTCAGGTTTCCGTCTTGGAATCGATTGCATTACCCGGCGTCCGGTTGCCGAGGGCACGTGAGTTTGTTGGGAGTGTTGGTTGGGCGAACTCGCACGGGTATCCCGGAGGGATTGAAGAGAGTAGCCGTAGGTCGCGTAGCGCACCTACGGATGCCGTGTAGAAACGGATCTTGTCGACCCCGAAGGTGGTCGTAGAATCGGGCGTGTTGTTTGTGCGACCGCCTTCGGGGTCGGGAACGCGGTTTGTTTTTTGGTTCCGGCAGTGTTCGCTTCGCTCGACTGCCGGCTACTGTCTGTAACGCCTTCGGCGTATGCGAGCTTTTGGCGAGGTTTGGTCTGGTTGGATTGGGGATGGAGTCGTTGTTGGGTTTTGTAGGCCGGACCGAGCAAACGTGGTTGGTGCCGGAGCGGCGGACGTTTTGGAAGCGTTCTGGGTTGGTTGTTTGGTTCTGATGTTGGCTGTTTGCACTATTCGGGCGCGGGAATGCGTCCTTGATCCGGCCTACTTTGGTGTTGGTGCGGGGCCGGGCGAGCGTTTGGTTGCCCTGGACTCGCGAGGGTATCCCGGAGGGATGAAAGAGAATAGCCGTAGGTCGCGTAGCGCACCTGCGGATGCCGTGTAGGAACGGATCTTGTCGACCCCGAAGGTGGTCGTAGAATCCGGCGTGTTGTTTGTGCGACCGCCTTCGGGGTCGGGGACGCTGTTTGTTTTACGGTTCCGGCAGTGTTCGCTTCGCTCGACTGCCGGCTACTGTCTGTAACGCCTTCGGCGTATGCGAGCTTTTGGTGAGGTTTGGTCTGGTTGGATTGGGGATGGAGTCGTTGTTGGGTTTTGTGGGCCGGACCGAGCAAACGTGGTTGGTGCCGGAGCGGCGGACGTATTGGGACGCGTTTTGGTTTGGTTGCTTGGTTTTGATGTTGGTGTTTGCGCTATTCGGGCGCGGGAATGCGTCCTTGATCCGGCCTACTTTGGTGTTGGTGCGGGGCCGGGCGAGTGATTGATTGCGTTGGATTCGCGCGGGTATCCCGGAGGGATAAAAGAGAGTAGCCGTGGGTCGCGTAGCGCACCTGCGGATGCCGTGTAGGAACGGATCTTGTCGACCCCGGAGGTGGTCGTAGAATCCGGCGCGTTGTTTGTGCGACCGCCTTCGGGGTCGGGTGCGCGGTTTGTTTTTTGGTTCCGGCAGTGTTCGCTTTGCTCGACTGCCGGCTACTTTCTGTAACGCCTTCGGCGTATGCGAGCTTTTGGCGAGGCAACCACTCGTGGCGAGGTTTGCTTTGGTTGGATCGCTCGCGGCTTTCTATCTCTTGACGCTGCGGCTGGTGACGACGAGGGTTCCGGCCATGATGTCGTGTTCGGTGATGCCTTCGTTGGAGAACAGTGACCACATGTCTTGTCGGGCGTAACGGGCACCGAGGAAGGGGATCATGCATTTCAGTTTCCATCCGATCCATCGCACCAGAACACCTTGGTGGAACGTTACTGGTCGGATCGTCTCAGCGTCAACGATCACGAGGCCAAAGACGAGTTTGCCGATAGACTGTCCACGGAGTGAAATCAGGAGTGCGGTCAGTGCAAAGGCGGCGAGCAGTGAACCGCAGATCGCCGCGATCAGCAGGAGATCGTCGTTGGTCAACGGAACGTCTTCGTCACCGAGCGTGATGTCCATGCCGAGAGCGATGGAAAGGATCCGTGGAATGAGCGCGGCAAAGAAAAAGAGGCTCGCATCGAAGAAGTAGGCACCCAGGCGACGAGGGAGCGGGGCGAGTTCGGCTTTTTGCTTGGCGTCGTTGATCGCCATCCGCTTCTTGTCAGCATCGGAGACGTATTCGTCCGTCGCGTCTTTGGCTGGCTTGTTCGCTTTGGGCATCGAGCCGGGTTTGGGCGGCAGGGCGACCGGTTGCAGGTCCGATTCGGTCAGCTCGTCGAACAAACCTGCGTCCACGCCGAACGCGTTATTGGAGGCCGGGCGTGCGGCGACCGGGGTCGGCCGAGCCGGTGCGGGGCGCGTCTGGGCGGCGCGTGCTTGGGCGGATGCGGGTTGGCCTGCGGTGCGGGCGTTGGTTGCGCCGGCGGCTTGCGGGCGGCGTTGGGCGGGCGCGGAGGCGGCCATTGCTGGGGCGGCGGCGGTTTTCGCGGCCGGGACACGCATCTGTTTGCCGCACGGGCATTTGACGACCTTCCCGGCAGCGGAGTCAGGAATTTTGAGTGTGCGGGCGCACCCCGGACATTTCAGTTGCACGTGGACCAACCTTCGGCGAAGGAGAAACGAAAGAGACCCGCAGTCTAACTCATCACCGAGAAAAACGCATCAAACTCGATCGCAAGGAAACAAAAAAAGGCGGCACCCGGATAGGTGCCGCCTGATGTGATTTCAATTCAAGTGACGATTAATATGCATCATCGTCCAAGATGAATTCTGGCCACGGCACGTCGCTAGCTTTACCACGAAGGGTTAGCAACGCCTGATAGACCCTGTAGTCAACCGAATCGGTGATGAAACGAGTACCACCATCTGCCATGCCAGCATTCACGCCGTCTGTGTGCGCTGAGGACGGACGCGCCAAGTCGGTCGCGTTTGTCGCGACAATCGTTTCGACAAAAATATCTTCTGCCGTTGTTGCGCCACGGCCATTGACCAAGTGTTTCGCATTTACCGCTACAGGAGTTCCATTGCTCCAAGGCATCGTCGTTACTGCAAAATCACTGTCCTCATAATGCCAAACCATGCCGTGGACAAATCTGGAGCTGTCTGGGTAGTTGACCGTTGCTGCTGCAACGTAGGCGCCGTTAATTAGACCAGGGCGGTTCCAGGGCAACGCCTGCACATTTTCGCTGAACAACATTGTATTGCCCTGGCCGTCTTTAAAGTCGTCTAGTCGTACTTTCGGTCCAGTCGCTCTATCACTATCGCCGGCGAACTTATTGTTGAAAGCTCCGTTCGCGCGTTTCATCGAGTCCTCAAATTGCTCGTCAATAGTAGGAGATCCGCTGGTCGCTGGAGGGAGAGGTACCATCCCATTGTTCGTGACGTAGCTGTTTCGTGCGTTTTCTGAATCGCTATTTGGATTGCTGGGGCACTGCATAATCGCGAGATTGGGGGCTGCCAAACTGTGGAAACCATCCCCAGCACTGCCTGAAGTACCATCAAACTCTCCCCCGGTGCTGGTCAAAATCGGGTAGCGGTCCTCTGTCCAATGTTCATATGTGGGCTGTGCGTCAAGCCATGGGAAAAGTGCAACAGCCCAGGTACCAAGCTTTACGTGGTTTGCGGGCGCAGTTCCTGTGGGATCAGATGGATCGGTGCCAGTTGAATAGTTTCCGTACTCTTGAACATACCCAGGCAATTCGCCCTTCGCGTTTTCGTGCTGGATTGCAGCCAATGCCAAGTTCTTCAACTGGGTTGAGCACTGGTTACGACGGGCGGTTTCCCGGGCGGCGTTGACTGCGGGGATGAGGAGGCCCATCAGGATGCCGATGATCGTGATGACCACCAACAATTCGACAAGCGTGAATCCGGAACGATTTGTTTTCATCTGAGGTGGGTCCGATGCGTCGGGGGAGAGAAGAAAGAATAGACCGGCGGCGCGCAGTGAACGCGCAAACACCGCTGCTGATTGGTTTTCGGTGTCGATTATACCCGGATCCGGGTTCAAAATGCAACTGTTTCTTCTCATTGCGTGTCCAGGATGGACGTAATTCCCGCCATAAATAGCCTGCCAACCCCCGTTTAAGGGATTCACAAACGTCGATGTCCGGTTCGCAACTTTTTCCACGCGAGGGGCATTGGTGGCGGGGCTCTCTCACGGAATGACGCGATTGAATCTCGCCAAATGCCAGCAAAGATGGCGCCGATTCGGGCGCAGGTGTGGATTTCAGTCTTCGTGTGACCTGGACAAGGCGGGATCGGAGGGCCGGCAGGGGGAATCCACCGCAAAAAAACACCGACGCGTTGCGTTGGTGACGGTTCTCGCCTACCCGCCGTGCGTGCGCAGCCTCTCATGTGAGTTGGACATTTAGTTTGTTGTGATCGGATTGACACACCCCATTGAGCTGTCGAGAAGGTGTTACCACTGGACCGATCCGGATAGTGCGCTAACATCGATGGAACTTGTGTGGCGGACGAGTCCGCTACCTGGCCATCTCGGGTAGGGTTCAATGCGTTGTCCAGGTCAGGTGGCTTGGACGGATTGAACCGTCTGTGTATTCAGTTTTCCCCCCACCTCCCCGCTTCATGGAGAAGCCCAGTATGACTCGATTCCTGTTTTCCCTCGCCGCTCTTTGTCTGTTCACCGCCACGACCGTGTCCGCCGATGAGACGTCGAAAGGCCTCTGCGCCGGTGACAACATCAGCATGTTCTTGGTGACCAAGGTCGCGGGAGCTGAGGACGACGGCGTGGAAACCGGCGCGACAACGTGCTATCGCTGCAAGTACGGTCAACGTCCGATGGTGATGGTGTTCACCCGTTCGGCCGACGGCAAAGTCGCCGAGTTCGTCAAAGAACTCGATTCGACCGTCGCCAAACACTCCGATGATCAACTCAAGGGTTTGGTCACGTTGATCGGTGGTGAATCCGACAAGTTGACCGGACAAGCCAAAGAGATCGCGGGCAAGGTCGCTGCCAAACACGTGCCGATCGTCGTCGCCAAAGACACCGACAACGGTCCCGCGAGCTACAAGTTGGACGACAGCACCGCCGTCACGGTTGTCTTGGTCAACCACTCGCAAGTCGTCGCTCGTCACGATTTTGCGGCTGACGCGATTGATTCGGCGGCCGTGATGACTCAAGTCAACGAGATGTTGAACTAGAGCGTTCTGAAACCGCCTTCAAACTGGATCGCAACCACGTTCGCCCGAGCGTGGTCGATCTTCCCGTGACGGTGGCTTGGGTATGGCCTGAGTGCTGATGCCGGTGACGTCCTGTTTTCTATAAGAGAGTGGGGCGATCGACGATAAATTCGCCATTTGAGGCGGATCGAACGGTTTTTTAGCCGCGCGATCCGCCTCGTTGCATTTCGTGACCTAGCGTTTAACAGATTCTTTTGTTTTCGACGCTTTTGATGGTTACTACGATGGATTTGCAGGCCAACCTCTCTCGCAATTTTCAGCCTTCCGCCGTGATCGCTGGGATGATCATGGGGATGCTCCTGATCACTTGGGCCGATTCGGGGACGATCGAACCGCTCGGAATCCGCCCTGTCCCTGACGCCTCGCGTGGGCACGATCTGCCCGAAGTGACGCCGACGTTGGAAACGGTCAATCCGTCGGAAACCGACATCCCGCCGTCCACGCAGACATTGATCGGCGTTGCCGCGCAGCCGACGTCTTCGGCAGGGGCCGCAGCCGCGCCGGTCGATCCGCATTCGGTCATCGGCAGCGAAACGTGTGTGAAGTGTCACGAAAACGAAGTCAAAGTTTGGCGTTCGACACCGCATCATCGCACGTTTGACGAGTTGCATCGCCGTCCGGAAGCCAAGGAGATCGCGGCCCGTTTGGGCATCCGATCGATCAAGCACGATGGCCGATGCGTCAATTGTCACTACACCCAACAAGTCGATGCGGGCAGCGGGAACGTTCACGCGATCGAAGGTGTCTCATGCGAATCATGCCATGGAGCCGCGAAACGGTACCTCGATGTTCACCACGATTACGGCGGCGAACACGTGACTCGGGCGATGGAAAGTCCGCAGCATCGTAGCGATCGGTTGCGTCGCAGCATCGAGTTGGGCATGCGTAACCCGGTCAACGTTTACTTGGTCGCCCAAAGTTGTTTGCGGTGTCACACGACCGCGGATGAAGAGTTGGTGAATGTCGGTGGGCACTCGACGGGCAGTTTGGAATTTGAATTCGTATCATGGAGCCAAGGCACGATTCGGCACAACTTTGTCCGCACCGATGGTCGTCAGAACGACCCGAGTACGTTGGGGCGGCTCCGGTTGATGTTCGTTTCCGGAATGATTGCGGAATTAGAGGCCGGTTTGCGAGCCACAGCGATCGCGACCGAGAAAGCCAAATACGGAATCACGGCGGCACAACGCACCGATCGAGCGGCCAAGCGGTTGAAGAGCGTTTCGCAGAAAGTTTCTTCGCCGTTGCTCGAAGACATTTTGAGCGTTTTCAGTGGCGTGAAGTTGCGGCTCAACAACGAGGCCGAACTGAAGCGGGCCGCCGACGCGATCGCATCACTCGGTTACCGTTTCGCATCGGACACCGACCCGGACAGCCTCGCGGGTATCGATGCCTACATCCCACCAACGGATCGTTGGAAATAACGTCTGCGTGGAATCACGCGTGAAACGATGGGCGTGGAACTCGTCTGTTGGCATTGCTCTCCGCAGAGTGCGGTTGACCTGATCTTGCGACGACGCGGTGTGTCAGGGTACGTAGAGTGGGTTGTTTTCCCGCGAGTCGACCCACGTCAATCAGCCATGTCAGTTAACCATGTCAATTACTCGGCCGGACCGATGAGTTGGCCGGAATGATGAGTCAGGTGAGTTGACGAGTCGATTGGCTCGGCTGAGTCGGTGATTGGGAAACAGCGGTATTGGTGTTTTGTGCGTTTTCGCAGCCGTTGAATCCACGCTTTAGATTTCATGTCGTGACGAGAATCGACCGTTATATCCTGATCCTGTTTTTGCGCACGGTGATGGTGTGTTTTCTGTCGTTGGCAGGCATCTTTATTGTCTTTCACGCGTTCACCGCGTTCGATGATCTCGTCAACCAGACGCGTCGCGGCGACAGCCTGATGTGGGTGCTGGTGCGGTTCTATGGTCCGTATCTGATCATGTTGTTCGACATGACGGGCGCGATCATCACGTTGATGGCGTTCCTGTTCACCGTCGGATGGCTTCGCCGGACCGGCGAATTGACCGCCACGTTATCAGCGGGAGTTTCGCACGGTCGGATTTTTCGCCCGATGGTGGTCGCTTCCTTGGTCATCATCACGGCTCAGTTCGCCAGTCGTGAATTGGTGATCCCGCACTTTCGCAGTTCCCTGACGATGAAGGCGGAAGACCTTAATGGGGAGATCGAACAAGCCGTGCGGCCGACGTTCGATCAGTTCGCGGGCGTTCTGATCGAGGGAGCTCGGTTGAAAACGAAAGCCCGAACGATCGAAAAGCCGAACTTCCGAATTGACAGTGAGTACGAAGGGTTTGGGGATCTGCTGATCGCGGATGACGCCGTTTGGATGGAACCGGGCGAGTCGCGTTCGCCGCGCACCGGAATCGTCGAAGGTTTAACGGGCGGGCCGCCCGTGCGTGGGTATTTGTTGCACAACGTCAAACGTCCCGAGTACATTGATCGGATTGCCTCGGTCGGGCGCGAGGATCAACCGATTTTGATGACCTCGGCGGACCAGTCTTGGTTGGGACCGGGAGAGTGTTTCCTGGCCACTTCCGTGCATCCGAACATCTTGCATACCGAAGACACGGCCACGCGTCTTGCGTCGGTTTGGGAACTCAGCGGACGGGTTCGCAACCCAGCCGTCCACAGCAGTCTTGCGCTGCAGACTCAGGTGCATGAAAGAATCGTCCGTGCGCCGTTGGATTTTGGGCTCGTGATGTTGATCTTGCCGTTGGTTGTCAACGTTCGCGGTCGCAAACTGTTTGTGATGATTGGTTCCGCCGTTGGGATGGTGCTCGGGTTCTTTGCACTGAAGACTCTCGCGAGCGCTCTCGGCGGCAGTGGCACGTTGTTCACACCGGGCATCGCGGCGTGGTTGCCACTATTGGTGGTCTGTCCGATCGCGTTTGTACGGCTTCGGGCGGTGCAGAACGTTTGAACGTGTACTCGTTTCGGTGTTCCGCTCGCCTTAGCGAGACTTGGCTCCATTAACGTTGTTGAACGACGCATTCTCAGAGGTTGGCTTCAAGGCTGATGCCGTGGCGATCGCGAGCATCGCGTCCGCCGTCTAGTGAGAGCCGTCCAGTGAGAGTGGAGACGACGATCGTAGATACCTAATTCCGAAATGTCGTGCGCCGACGTGCACTTCGACCCGTCGGTGGCATGAAATCGATCTCGTTGAGGTGTCATGTGCCAAACGCTGTGCGAAAATGCTTCGGGCACCGGAATGTTTACAGTACGTAGAAATAGAAGGCGATCGCGCCCATGATCACCATCAATACGATCAAGTAGGACAGACCGACGAGTGCGAACGGTGCTTCGGGAGCGGTTTCGCCCAGCGGTTCATCGTTGGAATGAATCGAATCAGAAATCTGTTCGCTGATAGGTTTTTCTTGAGTGGCCATGGTGCGGTCTCCATATCGTGTTTTCGGAAGGCGGCTTGCCTACCGTTTTCACTTTAGGAGTAGCACGTACCATGCCAAACAAAGATCCGCGGCCTGGTTGGGGCTCGGTTAGGGCTTTTTCCATTCGACGGGTTTTCGCCGACGAGGGTAGAGTTCGCGGCACAATCCGCACTTGGTGCCGTCGCATCCTCGCGCGGTACAGTGTTCACGCCCGTAGAAGATGATCTGCAGATGCAGTCGGTTCCAGCTCGATTCGGGGAACAGAGTTTTGAGGTCGCGTTCGGTTTGAACGACGTTCTTGCCCGACGAAAGTCCCCATCGTTGTGCCAAGCGATGGATGTGAGTGTCGACGGGAAAGGCCGGGAAACCGAACGCTTGTGACATCACGACGCTGGCGGTTTTATGTCCAACGCCTGGTAGCGCCTCGAGCTCTTCGAATGTTTGTGGAACGACGCTGCCGTGTTTCTCCACAACGATCTGTGATAACCCGGCGAGCGACTTCGCTTTTTGTTTGGACAACCCGAGCGGCCGAATGATGTCGAGAATTGCCGCCTCACCGAGTTCCATCATCCGCTCGGGCGTGCCCGCGACCTCGAACAGGGCCGGCGTGACTTCGTTGACCTTTTTGTCGGTGCACTGGGCACTGAGCAAGACGGCGACGAGCAGCGTGAATTCGTCGCGATGATCCAACGGGATCGGCGGGTCAGGATAGAATTCGTCGAGACGCTGCAGTACCAACGTCGCGCGTTCAGATTTCAGCACCGGGGCGTTTCACTTTCGTTGTTCGAGCGAGGGTGTCGCCACATCGGCGCGATCGCCTCACTCCGGTGAGTTTTTGTTGGCAACGCAACGTTCGTCAAAACGTTTGGATCGAAACGCTAGATTTGGAAGTTGAGTTCCGGTGCGGTTTCGTCCTTGCCGTCTTCGCTGCCACGGACGCGTAGTTGCGGTTTCTCCAGGACGACGGTCGTTCCGGGAGAGACGCTGCGTGTGATCCAAACACTCGAACCGATCACCGAGTCGCGTCCGACGACCGTTCGTCCGCCCAGGATGGTGGCGTTGGCATAGACGACGACGTTGTCTTCGATGGTCGGGTGACGTTTTTGGCCGCGAATCAGTTGCCCGTCGGCATCGGTCGGGAAGCTGAGTGCCCCGAGTGTGACGCCCTGATAGAGTTTGACGTGTTGTCCGATTTCGCACGTCTCGCCGATCACCACACCGGTTCCGTGATCGATGAAGAAGTAATCACCAATCGTTGCACCGGGGTGGATGTCGATGCCCGTCTGTTGATGGGCCCACTCTGTCATCATTCGAGGAATGAAGGGGACGTCGAGTTGGACGAGTTCGTGAGCGATCCGGTAAACCGTGATGGCTTCGAAACCGGGATAGCAGAACACGATTTCGTCGGTCGTTTGGCAGGCCGGGTCGCCCGCAAAGGCGGCTTCGACGTCGGTCGCGAGCGTCGTGCGAAGTTTGACGATGCGTTTGAGCAGTTCGATGGTCATCGCCTGCCCCTTCGCTTCGAAATCAATTTCGTCGACGCAATCATCGTGCTTTTGCTTGACGCGATGTTCGTGACGCAGGGCACGGCCGATTTGCACGGTGAGTTGATCGTGCAGCGAGTCGATCAGTCCGCCGACGTGGTATCGAATGTTGCCGGCGTGAAGGTTGGTGTTCCGCCGGTATCCGGGGTAGAGGATGTCCTTGAGGTCGAGCAGAATTCGGACCACGGACTCGTAGCTCGGCAGGGGACAGTGGCCGAGATGATTGATCGAATCGTCCGCGGTGTAGGTCGCGACGATTTCTTCGGTCAATTCGGGCAGAGATTCCTTCAGTCGGAAATCGGAAGCCATCGCAGACTCACCTCAATGAACAACGGATCGATGAAAAGTGGCCACGCACGTTGGGACGCGTCGAAGGCCGATGGGCCGTTCACGCTCGCAGCGGCGTTTAGTGTCTCGGCTAAGGTTGGGGCGGTGCGGCGTCGCGAATGTCGTCGCGACACTCGGCCCGTCACGCGATGGGTGGGAGCTCTTATCGAGTTCCGCCGCCCGGTTGCTTAGCGGTAATGCAGTCGTCTCATTCTATGCGGGAAGCACACCCTCACGGTGTGCTTGCATTAGGGACCCGATTAGCGGGTTCCGGTTCGGATGAATCGATGATCAAAGGACGAATCGAGTTCGCTGCGGTCGGCAACCTGAGTGGGCGGCAGGTTTTTTGCAAATCCCTGCTGCCCAATTGTCGTTTGATCTCAATCTAGGATCCTTCTCCTCCGGCGAATCAGGGGCCGATCGATGGCGGGTTGGCCATCAAGAAGTCCCGCGGTCCGCGGTGGGTGTAGTACGGGTAGGCGACCTGAGCGGTCGGTGCACCGGCTTGGAACGGTTGGCTCGCGACGGCGGCACCGGCTTGGTGGCCGAGGCAGCCCGGGTTCAATTGCGAGCTGTAATCCAGTCCGCCTTGTTGCCAGCCGAGTGGGCCGGCTTGGCAACCGGTGCGTCCGCAACCGGTATGGCAACCGGCGATCCGGCCGCGTGCCTTGCTGAGCAACCCGCCACAGCGGCCGTTGTTGCACGACCCGCAATCACCGGTGCTGCAGGTTCCGGTGTTGCAGCTGCCGCAGTCGCCGGTGCTACAGGAGCCGCAATCGCTTGAGACGTTTGCACAGCTCGAACATCCGCCGCGTGTGTTGTGGTGGAGACATCCGGTGCTGAGGGCCATCACGCCCAGCATCGATCCGATTAAAAGCCAACGATTCATTCTCGAATCCCTCTACCTTGCGGTCCAATGTATTAAAGTGACGCGATTCATTCATCGCGGGTCAGCGTCAATAACGGTTTCGGCTCGAAACATCACTGCGATACACACAATCGCTGCAAGCAGCACCGAACGCATCAACCCACCCCCGCACAAATTACCTAGACCTCCAAGTGGACGGCGGTGGATCGAAAAACCGCCTGAATTCCGTTACCATCGGTTCGTTCAGAATGCCGGGTGGCCAGTCGAAAGCACGGCCGTGGCGATCTGCCGCGACGGTTTCAAGGCCACAGTGAAGGAAAATCTATGAGCGAAGCGGACGTCCACAGCATCGAATCGCTGGGCGAGTTGCACCGGGCGGTCGATCACCTCAGCGAGCGGCTGATGCTGCAGGGCTATCAATTGCGAGCCGTCGTCTCGAACGCCGAGCGGCATTTCACGCAGGAATGTCCGACGTACTGGCGAGGCCAACTGCGGCGAGCCGAGCAGCGGCTCAGCGAAGCCCTCGATAGTCTCAGCCGGAAACAGTCCACGTCGCGATCGGGCGAAACGGTAGCGGCGACCGAAGAGAAGAAACAGGTCGCGCGGTGGACGACGCGTGTGCGGTTGTGCCACGAACGGATCGATCGCGCGCGGACGATCGCGGTGGAGATGGAACAGAATTGCGACAAGATGAAAGGCCCGATCGCGGACCTGATGGAGCTCGCCGAAGTCACCCTGCCGCAAGCATCGACACGGCTGTCGGGTCTGATCGCCCGGTTGGAAGCCTACCAGAACAATCTGCCGCCGAGCGGATGAGTCGCACCGATTGGGGAATTGCGTTCGGGCCGGTGCGATGCAATCGACGGGGCGCGTGTTGACCGAGCGGATGAGGTTGTGAAAACCGTCCGGTCGCTGCCGCCTCTTGCGGCAGGCGACCGGACAAATTTTGCGGCGAAACAAATGCCTCGTCCTCGTCCTTGAGGAAAGTCCGCAAAATCAACTTTTAGTTCAACACAGAAAGAGCCTTTCGTTGTCGCAATCAAGCTCTTCCAAATATCCTCGACATCTCAGCAATCCGCAAAACAGGCAACCGCTCACGATGCCTTCCATCCTCCCGTCACCTGTGTTCCTGTTACCTGTTTTCCTGTCACCCTTTTCCCTGTCTTCACGTCACCTCTCCCCCGCTCATTCATCTAGCAAGAGTTGCCTCTGCGGGTTGTTGCATGTAGCGAATCAATCCATCCGTATTGAGTGGTTTGGGGAACCAGCGGTCGACTCCGTCGCTGCCATGGCTGATGCCGAGTTCTCGAGGTGACGTGCCGCTGGTAGCGACGATTCGCAGATGGGGTGACGCATTGATTCGTCGCAGGGCTCGCACGGTGGATGCGCCATCGCCGTTGGGCATCCGCATGTCGATCAGAACGAAGTCCGGCCATGGGTTGGATGCGAGATAATTCAGGGCGTCAGTGCCGTCGCATGCGGTCGCGACTTCGCAGCCCCGCATCTCCAGCACGCCGGCCAGCAATTCGCGTTGGTCCGCGTCGTCCTCGACCAAGAGGACTTGAACGTTGCGTTTTGGTTGCGTTGTTGCGAGAGCCTCTTCAATGGCTTTCGCCTCGGCCTGTTTGCTGACGTCTCGTTCGATCTTGTCGAGTTGTTTGAGGACTTGCAAGAAAGTCACATTGGCTTCGTCAGTCATGCCGGCGTCCATTTGTTGCCGGTAGAACTTAAGGCCCAGGTTAAGTGTGTTGAGTTGGTTTCGAAGTTCATGGAGATTGTCGCAGGCCGATCCCCATGTCTTTTCAAAACTCGCGACGTCGAAGGTTTCTTCCTCCGTGCCGTCAACCAACTCTTTTCTCACGATGCGAATCTGCGGCGGTGCATCAATGCCGACACGCGCCGTGTGCCGGTCCGTACGAAGAATCGAAATCGTAACACCGAGTCCCGGAAAGAAAATGGACTCGTCTGATTTACGCGATAACACGAGCATGAATGAACTCCGTTTCGATGTTCGTCACCACTGTGCCCGGGGGCATTGGAAGGTAGACGAAACCGATGTGACTTCCGATTGAAAGTTGACGTGATGTCTGTCAGCAAGTAGCCACTTCCGTGCCCGCGTTGCAAGAGCGTCGTGCCCAACTCGTTCACTTGCATATGCAAATGTTCCGCCTTTGTTGTTGTGAGTCAATACCTGATTAGCTGAAAATTGAGCGTCAAGGATTATCGCGTTCGTTAAGACGTTAACGTGCAAGGTGAATCGGTTGTTTGAGAGGGGCGATTGGTTGGTTGCATCTGGCTGTTCGCATGACGTTATTTGGGTTCGCATTGGTATCCGTGACGGAACCAAATCGGGAGTCGTTTGCAATGTTCACGGTGTCGAGGAACATACGCGGTGTCAACGAATGCGTCGTACGGTGTTGTCATCACGCAGAGGCTTTTGTCGATGGGCTCTTTGTGTCTTTGCGATTGGGACGCAAGCGTTTTAGTGCAGGTTTTGCGTGGATTTGTCGATGCGAGCGTCTCAGTCGCAGTCTGCCGTGAGCATGGCAGTCTGCTGTGAGAATGCATACTTTGATGACGTGGACTTCGTTGGCATGGACTTTGGAGATGCGGACTTTGGTGACGTGGTTGCTTCGTATGAGGATGACACGGGTGCGTCGTTTGATGCGTGTCGTCAGTGAGTTTGATCGTCTCTCTAGTCGCTCCTGGTTGTGCGTGGGGTTGTCGCGTTTTGGTGCGGCATGGGGGATTTCCCTCGACTTGATGTAGTCGGCGATCAAACGACCTCTCGATGTGCTTTTTCGATGTGTCGATGTCGTCATCTCGTTCGAGCCTATCAGATCCATTCATTTGGCCGGGAAGACAATGGCTGGGAGCATCTCGGGGAATGTGGTCTTGGTGATCGACGAAACAGACGTGATTCCTTGTTTGACAGACTGCCTGTTTGAGGCATGCATGTGATGGGTGCATTCGGAGGTCGCGGGAAGCAGCCTTGGGAGATGGGGCCGTCCGTGTGGCAGATGAAGTCAATTCATTGTTTGTGGAGGACGCCTCTCTCGGCATCCCCGCGATGGGGCATGTGCCGAACAGGCAAGAAACTGTCACCGGTCCCGGGTGCATGCGCGGGACGGTTTTTGATTGCCTCATGAGATTTCGGGTGACTGCGTTTGGCGGGCCAAGCAGTAAATGGTTCCTTCTTCGATGACCTTTTCCGCCAATCTCGGTTTGGCAACCGGTTGCGTCAATGGTGATCAAACCTCCGGGAATCCTGATGATTTCGAGAAGTTTGGGACGCGGTGATCTCGTTGCTCGTCGTGTCGAAGGGCGTTTGTCCAACCGTGAAACGATTGACCGTAGCCCACGCACTGGTCATGTGAGTGGCCGCTTCGCCTTTCGCCAAATTGCAACTGCGACTCGTGACTGCGTCGAAGAGTGTTGCCATCGGCCGCGATGACCGGTGCGGCGGTGATCGTGTGCAGTTCGGTTAGCCAGGCAAGCAGCATCGGATCAGACTCTTCGGGCTTGATCGCGTTGACAATTGCGTTGAAGCGATCGTGCGAAAGAACACCGGCGGACATGTCTGGAAATACTGCGAACCAATTCTTCGTTATGTTGGCAAAACCGGCGATTGCCGCACCGATCGCCATGAATTGTGCATTGGCCAGTGGATAGGCTGGAACACCATTGCGAGAATCAGTGACGTTTTCAAGTTTGCCGATGAGAGAGGCAGAGCGATCCATCGTTAGCAATCCGGGCGAGTTGTTTTGCCCGACTGCTAGCACCTGGTGATCTAAACGACGAATCGTTACTCAGTGCCACCATGATGCCCAGCGTTCATGATGCCCAGCGTGGCGCAGTCGCTCTGGGGGAAGAGTCCCACGGGTGTGGCCCCGTCGCGAGTGAGATTCGGTATACTCGACGAGATCTTTCGTTGACGCGGTTGCCACTCTTTGGTCGAAAAGTTCCTTCACGCATGAGCACAATCAACGCTGTTTCCGACGAAATCGTTCCGCTACCAGCACCGGATGTGGAATCGAAAAAAGACGTTTGGTTGCGTCGGATCGACGATCTCGCGGAAAAGTTTGGTGACGCGACCAATCCGATTTTGATCAAAGAGACCCGCCAGGCTCTCAAGAGCCGGCAATTTGTGATCACGTTTTCGGTCCTGTTGGTGGCGGCGTTTGCGTGGACGGTCGCGGGCAGTTTGTCGTTGATGCCGCTGATCTACACGACACCCTCGGCCCCTCGAATGCTGATCGGGTATTACGTGGTGCTCGCGCTGCCGATGTTATTGGTGGTTCCGTTGGCCGCGTATCGTTCGCTCGAGGCGGAGATCGATGACGGGACGTTGGAGTTGCTGTCAATCACGGCGCTGAGCCCGTGGCAGATCGTGTTGGGGAAATTGGCCAGTGCGTCGTTGCAGATGATGTTGTACCTGGTGGCGCTGTTTCCATGCGTTGCTTACGCGTACACGCTGCGTGGTGTCGATTTACCGACACTGGGTTTGATGATGGCGGTGTTGATCACCGCGGCGCTCGCGTTGACTGTCGTCGCGTTGTCTTTCGCACCGCTTGCACGCGGACGGACAGGGCGGATCAGTACGCTGTTGGTCGTGTTGATGGTGTTGTTGCTGGCCGAATATTTGGTCGGCAGTGCGGTGATCTTTACGATCCTCTATGGGAACCCGTTGACGATCGGATGGACGGTGTTTTTGTTGGTCACGGCGATCCTGTTGACGATCTCGATCAGTCATTTGTTGTTGACGACCACGGCGGCTCAGTTGACACCCGAGAGCGAAAACCGCAGCAGTGGGATTCGTTGGTCGATCCTCGCGTTGACGATCTTGATTTTCGCCTTCAACGCGTTCTCGATCGAATGGATTCGTGAGGACCGCGAGCAAGTTCTGTTCGTCTTTTTCCCGTCGTCGTTGTTTCTGGCGGGATTGTGGACGTTTGCCGGTTCGATGATGGCGGCGGAGTCGTCGGCGATGACGCCGCGGATTCAACGAGAGCTGCCCGGGAATTTGCTCAGTCGTTTGACATTGTTGTTCTTCACACCGGGGCCGGCGACAGGGTTGGTGTTCGCGTGCTTGGGGATCCTGCTCGTGATGACGGCGTCGTTGGTGGGGTTGGAACGGATTCAGGATTTCGGCAGCGTGCTGCGGCCGAGGGAGTTCACGATCCTTCGAAACCTGATCGTCGCGTATTCGAGTTACCTGATCGTTTTCTTGTTGCTCGTTCGCGGGATCGTGGCGCTCGTTCGGATCAATAATCATCCACGGGTGGAAGTTGGCATGGCGGCGTTGATCGCGATCGCGGTGTTGGCCGCGTTGGTGCCCTATTCGATCGGCCTGCATTACAACGATTATCGACAATACAGTTACAACGGATGGCAGATCACGAATTGGGTTTGGACGCTCGGCGTGACACTCGACAATCAGCCGCCGCAATGGATCATGGAGACGGCGGTGGCGGCGATGTTGATCGCGTTGCTGGTCGCGATCGCCACGGTCGGGCGGCGAGCACTCGCCATTCGGACGGCCACGCCCAAAGCGGTCTTGGAAGCACAGCGGAACGCGTAGTCACCGCAATTCCTTTTTCGGCCGAATCGAGGTGCATGGCGTATCGAACACCGGCCCTACGGGGATGGGCCGTGATCGGATAAGATTCTCAGCATGAATGCACCCGAATCGTCGCAGCCCCTTCCCGACCGTGATACGCTCGCCAGCGAGTATTTTGAAACGCTGCCTTACCAGCCGTATCCGGTGCAGGAGGAAGCGTTGTTGGCCTACTTCACCGGCGACCCGGAAGCCACCGGCGGTCACGGTGTGCTGGTTTGTGCTCCGACCGGGACCGGTAAAACGCTGATCGCCGAGGCGGCCGTTTACGAGGCGTTGCGAGCCGGAACGCGGATGTATTACACCACTCCACTGATTGCGTTGACGGACCAAAAACTCGACGAACTGAGAGAGTCAGCGGTCCGGTGGGGATTCTCGGTCGATCAGGTTGGGTTGGTGACCGGCAACCGAACGGTCAACCCGGACGCTCCCGTGTTGGTCGTCGTTGCGGAGATTTTGCTGAACCGGTTGCTTAATCCGGAACAGTTTTCGTTTGACGACGTGTCGTGCGTCGTGATGGATGAGTTCCACTCGTTTAACGATTACGAACGTGGCATCGTTTGGGAATTAACATTGGGCCTGTTGCCCAAGAGCGTTCGGTTGTTGCTGCTCAGTGCAACGGTTGGTAACTCGTTGGAGTTCACTGGATGGCTGCAGCGGGCCCATGGAAAGAATTTGCAACTCGTTCAAGGCACCGAGCGAAAAGTGCCGCTGCAGTACGAATGGGTCGAAGACGAGCTGCTGAACGACTTCGCCGAAAAGATTGCGGCCGGCGATCTCGAGTCGCGACGAGTTCCGGCGTTGATGTTTTGTTTTTCGCGATCGCAGTGTTGGACGACGGCCGAAATGCTAAAGGGCAAATCGCTGATCGATAAATCGCGACAGAAAGAACTCGCGGATATTTTGAACGCGGCCGATTTCTCATCGGGAGTCGGTCCGAAACTGAAGCAGATTTTGATGCGAGGCGTGGGCGTGCACCATGCGGGTGTGTTGCCCCGGTATCGCCGCATCGTCGAAGAGTTGTTTCAACAGAAATTGCTGAGCATTTGTGTGTGCACCGAGACGCTCGCCGCGGGGATCAACCTGCCCGCGAGAAGTGTCGTGTTGCCGTGTTTGTTGAAGGGGCCGAAAGACAAACGCAAGCTCGTCGAGTCCGCGTCGGCTCACCAGATTTTTGGTCGCGCCGGACGTCCGCAGTTTGATGACCGTGGGTACGTGTTCGCGCTCGCACACGAAGACGATGTGAAGTTGCATCGGTGGCGTGAGAAGTTTGACCAGATTCCCGAGGACACAAAAGATCCTGGTCTGCTGCGGGCACGCAAACAGCTCAAGAAAAAGATGCCCAAACGACGTGCCGGTGAGACGTATTGGACGCAGTCGCAGTTTGAACAGTTGCAAACGGCGAAGTCGGCGGACTTGGTGTCCCGGGGGCGGTTGCCATGGCGATTGCTCGCGTACCTGATTTCGAAGGACAACCAGATCGCACCGATTCGGGATCTCGTGGGGCGACGTTTGATGCACTCATCAGGGATCGAAACAGCGCAGAAAGAATTGAACCGGATGCTGATCACGCTGCACAATTCAGATGCCATTGTGCTCGATCCGCCACCGAAGGCGTTGAAGGAGAAACCGAAGGCTCCCCCCAAACCGCAAACGCCTGGTGAGAAAGTACGAGCCTTGGAAGCGGAGGCGGCCGCGCCTCCGGCGACGGGAGGTTTGTTCGGCGAATTGCTCGACAACATGCGGGGCGACGATGCGGCGCCGGTTGAGGACACCGAAGCGGAAGACGAGCCGGTCGATGAGGCCGCCGCGATCAAGCAACGCGGGTACGAACTCGAAGACTACACGCCGATCACGGCTACCCCTAAGAATCGGCTGCAACGGATCGTGCAGTTGAAGAGCATCAATCCGTTGTTCGGTGTGTTCATCGCCGACTTGCTCGCCACGGCGGATGATAACGAACGGATCGCGGTTCTCGAGAGTGTGCTCGACGTGCCGGGAACGGTCGCTCGGTTCACCCGCATGCCGCGGATCGAAGAGATGCCGCCGGGAACGTTGGCGACGACTTATCTCGATCCTTTGTTGTTGCAGCGTGGGCTCGCGACGACGGAGGAACTCGGTGGTACGAGTGACGAGGAAGAGGAGGAGGTTCGCGACAAAGGGTTCGGTCGCGTGATGTTTGAAGAGCCTCGTGTGTGGCCGCTCACGATTGGTGAAAAACTACTGCGACTGTTTCGAGACGATTACCCTCGCGTGGACGACGTTCGTGTGCGACCGGTTTGGATCGTGGGTGAGTTGATGGAGTTCGGTGGCGATTTTGATAAATACGTCGTCACTCGCAAATTGCAAAAAGAAGAGGGCATTCTGTTTCGGCATTGTCTGCGAATGATTTTGCTGCTCGATGAGATGGCGAACATTCCGCCGGAGAACACCACGGTGGAAACGTGGGAGGATTGGCTCGACGATCTGGCCGACCGACTGACCGAGACGTGTCGCAACATTGACCCGCAAAGCACCGACGAGATCCTGCAGAGCACCGGTGCGGAGGCGGAAGATTTGTCGATCGAACGTGGGCGGCGAAATGGTTGAGATGAGAAATGTCTGAGATGATTTACCTCGACCATCATGCAACCACGCCCTGCGATCCGCGCGTGGTTGATGCCATGTTGCCGTGGCTGACCGAACGTTTCGCGAACCCCCACAGCGATTCACATGCGGCGGGGCGTGAAGCCGCTGACGCGATTGCGGAAGCGGTGCAGACCATCGCGACGACGATCAACGCACCCGCCAGTTCGATGTTGATCACGTCGGGGGCGACCGAGAGCATCAATTTGGCGATGCGTGGCGTGATGACTCATCCGAGAAACCGTCGCAATCACATGGTTGTTTGTACGACCGAGCATCCCGCGGTCATCGACGTGGCGACGGATTTGCAACGTTCGGGAATTGAGGTTTCGTATGTTCGCGTTCATCCACAGTCCTCCAATGACGGGGGCGCGGCGGGCACGATCGATCTCGACGCACTCGCCGATGCGGTGACGGATCAAACGGCGCTCGTCAACGTGATGATCGCTAACAATGAGATGGGAGCGATCCATCCGATCGCCGAGGTTGCCCGGATCACACACGAAGCCGGCGCGTTGTTGCACTGTGACGCGACGCAGGCGGTGGGCCGGATCCCGGTCGACGTTGATTCGTTAGGGATCGATTTGTTGAGTGCGTCGGCGCACAAATTTTATGGGCCCAAGGGGATCGGGTTTCTGGTCGCGGGCGGGACGCGGCGGCGTGTTCGATTGCGTCCACAAATTGTCGGCGGCGGCCAGCAACAGGGCCTGCGCAGCGGGACGATGAACCCGGCGGGCGTGATCGCCATGGCCACCGCGATCGGGCTCGGGTTGGAAGATGCACCGCGAATCGCGAGTCTTCGTGACCGATTGTGGGAAACCCTTCGCAGCGAAATCGACGGTATCGAGCTTAACGGGCCACCCTTGTCCGATCCCTCCGTTCGGTTGGCCGGGAATCTGAATTTTCGGTTGTTGAGCGTCGAAGGCGAGACCTGGATGGCGGCGACACCTGGTGTCGCGTTCAGCAGCGGGTCGGCGTGCAGTAGCGCGAACCCGTCGGCGAGCCACGTGCTGCTCGCGATGGGATTGAGCGAATCCGAAGCCCGTCGCAGCGTGCGGTTTGGCGTGGGGCGGTTCACGACGGAGCAATTGATTGACGACGCGAGCGAGCAGTTGGTGACCGCGTACCGGCGGTTCTGAGACCCGCTCGCCGGTTCGTGTTGCCCCGATGTTTCGGTCGCCCTTTTCAGTTCGCCGTTTTTTAATTCGCCGTGGGGACGCCGTCGGGGAAATAGAACTTCCGTGACGCATCGAACCCGTACAGGTTTTTCGGCATGGGGGCGAAAATGGGGACATGCATCGACAAACAGTGCAGTTCGCCTTGGAGGTCACGCATGCTGGTCATGTTGATCGTTTCGACGCGGTGGTCGGGCAGCAATTGTTGATAGGTGTGCAACGCCTGTTGGACCAAGTGCGGCGGGTCGGTTTCAAGAACGGGGACGAGCACCAAATTGTGAGTAAGGATCGCGTTGGTGTACGCGCTCCACGCGTTGCCGTCTCGCGTCGGAATGTTGAGGCGGTGGATTTTCAGCGGTTTTCCGCCGGTGCGGACGTTCCTCAATCGCTCGACATTGCGATTCAAAATCCCAGCGTTCACCGGATCGGTTGACGACAACACGTTCGCGACCAAGACGGTGTCCGCTGCGATGAAGGTTGTGAACATGTCGACGTGCTGTGTCTCCTCGTTTTGCAGCGGCTCGAGGACGACGAGTTGTTCGAGATTGCACGCGTCGGCGATCGCCTCAACGACGATGTGGCGTCGGTCGTGTTCGGCGTCCTGCCCCAGAAACGGATTTTGGAACTCGATGTGGTTGTCGTCAAAAATGCGATTCGTCGTCAGCGCGAGGCCGTTGCCGTTGGCCATCAGGTTGCCGCCTTGGATGGTCCAAGCGATCGGCAGCGCGGGCACGTTGGTTTGTCGGGCCCAGTCGGTGGGCAGATGGTCGTCGATCGGACGTTCGCCGAGATAGAAGAAGTCGAGGATCTTGCTGGACGTGCGCGTCTGCAGAAAGATCGGTCCGAAGTCTCGCATCCAAACCGTGTCGGTCGCGATCGGGCAAAAGTAAACGTCAGGAAGATCGCGGTTGAGTTCGGCGAGCCACGCGGTCGTTTCCTGAATCGCGATCGAATCGGCGCACAGGATGACGAGAGGGCAGTAGCCGGATGTCTTGACCGCGATCTCTTGCAGGATCGGGCGATGTTGGGGATGCCAATCGCTGATGCTGAGCAGGAGTGCGTGAGGTGTTTCGAATTCGGCGGGCAAGCGGGGCCATTGAGAATCGACTCGCCGTACCGCATGAGCACCTCCGAACGCATCTCGTGTCATCTGCACACGGGGAGGCAACTGCGCACGCGAAGGCAGCGTGGAGAATGTGAATGTTTGGGCGACGCAGCGGGACGTGTCCGCACACCCGATCAAAACAATCGCAGCAACCCAACATCGAATCAAAATCGACCGCATCTCAACGCCCACCAAGACAAAAGAAAAGCCTCAAAGACAGCATCACAGCCGAACGCACGTCGCCTCGATGGACCGAGGGGACGCAGTTGAGAAGACGTTCGAACGGACAGTTTAGTGCATTTCCTGGAAAGGAATAGCCGATCTCGGCGGACTTCGGGGGAGCAGGTTTTGGTGCACTGTGAGACGGTGAACGGGATTGTCAGCATTTGAAAAGCTCTCGCCGGTTTCAGTTTTCCTGCGGCAGGGGCGTTTCAGGTCGATGAGGCGGAAGTGTCCTTGAATCAAAGTGTATAGAGCGATGGCGGTGGTGGACGCGATTTGGGGGGGCGTCTCCTCCGGCTTCGTTTTTGCCGCCGCCGTTTCGTGCCCCGCGGTCGTCGTCGATACGACCGCTACAACCGAGTCGATGAGCGACTGTTCAAGGTCGAAAAAGGACGCGGTTGTTCAGTCGGTTCATTTCGAGGTGGTAACGTTCGAAAGACGATGCCTGACAAATTGGGGGCGAAAACTTAGCAGACTCTGTCAGGGTGAACCCTGCGGGCTCGGTGTCCGTTTGTTTTCAATCAATTGGTATGGCATCTGAGAGTCGATGCGAGGCCGATCTTCACTGATGGTCTCGAGCGTGGGCGATCATGACGGTTGCGTACATGCGACGTATGTAACCGACGAGCGTCGGGCAGCGTTGCGTGATTTCAAATGGGGCAAAATAATGATTAAGAAAATACTGTTCGTCGATGATGATCCCGTTCTGCTGGGCATTCTCTCCGGTACGGCATCTCAGCAATTCGGTACGGAATTTGAGATTCAGACCGCCGAGGGTGGTCAGGCAGCGATTGAGGTCACCGACTCGGAGGGGCCGTTTTCCGTCGTTGTTGTCGATATGCAAATGCCTGGAATGAACGGCATCGAAACGATTGGGCATCTTCGGACAAAGATGCCACATGCTGTCTTCATGATGTTGACGGCGAACCGTGATTTGGAAACGGCGATTCACGCGGTGAATGACGGCAAGGTCTTCAAGTTTTTGTCCAAGCCGTGTGAACCGAGCGAGTTGGCTTCATCGATCAAGGCGGCCCAGTCGGAGCACAACTCTTTGGTATCCGCCAAGGACTTGCTCAGCGGCACGATCTCCGGGACGTTGGACTTGATGACCGACTTGATCGAAATGCCGGACGGACGCCACATCGATACTGCTCGCATGTTGAACGCGACTAGTGATTTGGCCAGTCGGATGGCGATCAATTTGGGGTGGGAGGAACGCATTGCGGCTCGTGTGTTTCTCGTCGGAATTGCGATGCTGTCTCCGCAGGAGGCGGAGCGGTTTGATTGTTTGGATCCCACGTCGGATGAGCACAAGGAACTGTTTGGAAAGATTTGCAGGGTCTCTGCGGGCTTGCTGAAGAAGATCCCACGATTTGATTGGATCGTGGACCTGTTGCGTTTGGTTCCCAAGGCGGAGCGGTATCGAGAGTTGGGAAGCCGCGAAGAGTTGTCTGCGTTGGTTTTACGAGTGGTCTTTTACTGGAACTTCCTGACGATGAAAGGCATGTGCGTTGAGACTGCGTCGGCGACCATTCGGAAGATCATGCCAGAGTTGCCGGACAAACTAATTGGTGCTGTTGAGTGTCTTCACGACAACCGGGATGCTCTCTGTGTCAAAACAGTCGCCATGACGGAATTGAAGCCCGGCATGATTCCCTATCACAGCGTTACGAATGACCAGGGGTGCAAAGTCATCTCGGGCGGACGCCGTTTGACGCAGGCGATGATCGATAACCTGTGTGCCGACCGTGAGCTGAGTCAGCGACCGCTGATGGTCGTGATGAGTTCGATCTCAACTCTGCAATACGACGATGCCTCTGGGGTCGCGTGTCCCGTTTGAGCACGGGCGTACAGCGGCGACATGGCGAATTTTTTAAAGGTCGCAGCTGCTTGAGTGTTTGAAAACTGACACGAAAAAAGACTAGGTTCCATGGAGAGAACCTAGTCATTCGGAGTTTCGATATCGCGTGGGCCGAACGTCTGCCGGGCCGGTGCGTTCGTGCTGTTTAGCTGGCGTCGGGATTGGCGTCCTCGACGGCTTGGCTCATGACTTCAATGGCCGCGTCGGTGTACCGCTCGTACTCGTTGAAGAAGTGGTTCATCGCGGCTTCGTCGGCGAAGAAGAACATGCGTTGGTGAATCGGGTCACGCATTCCGAACCGACGTTTGCCGGGAACGATTTGTCGCTCTTCGAAGAATCGAACAACGTCGATTTCGTTCAGCACGGGTGTGTAAGGCATTGGGTCGGCGAGGAACGTTTCCATCTTTTCAGCGGAGCTGAACAGGTAGAGTTTGCCGAGGTGGACAACGCCAAACTTCGGATTGCCTTCGACCCACTTGTCTTCGTCGATCACGGTGACGGCACAGTAGCCTTCCATCGCGAGTTTCGGTGACGGTTGCGACGCCGAGGCGGGAGTCGGTTCTTCGGTTACACCGAGTTGTTCGGTGGCCGGTGAACTGATATCGGCAACGGGATCCGTCATTTGAGCGGGCATGCCCAGCGACATGCCGTCGGTGCGAGCACCGGCGAGTCGAGCGGTCGCTCCACCTGGCAATGGCATGCCGGCGTGTGGGTTGGCCGTTGGCGGATGAGCTGGCATTTGTCCGTTGGATGGGACTTGTTGCATTGCGAAGCTGCCGGCGGCGTTGACGGGCATTTGAGGCCGTGCTGCCGGTTGAGTGGGAGCCGATGCGAGTTGAGCCTGAGTTTGACCGGGCTGCATGGTCGGCGTCGTGGGGGCCGACTGTGCCGCGATCATCTGGTTGCCGGCTTGGGCGAGCATCGCGATGTAGCGATTCGGATCCTGCGGGCTGACCGAGTGTGCGAGTGTTTTTCCGGCGGGTGTGACGACGACGTCCGTTGGGAATTTCGTCACTTTGAACATCTTCGCCAGTTCTGGCGATTGGCCGGCGTGAATTTTCACGGGGACGAATCCGCCCGCGACCGCCGCGGCAACGTCAGGCGACTGGAACGCACCGGCTTCGAGCCGATCGCACCAAACGCAGTTGTCGCTGTAGAAGTGAAGCAGGAGGGCTTTGTTCTGAGCCTTCGCTTCGGCGTGTGCCGTTGTCAGTTCACCCCGCCATGGGATTTCTGCGGCAGCTTGTCCCAGGAACAACGAATTGCCCGCGACGAACACGCTTACCATGAACACGGAGTGAGTCTTGATCTGTCGAAGCCATGCGAGTCGCATTGGACAAAGTCCTTCTTGTCTGTATGCAAAATTGCTGCGTCCCCACACGATCGTGGGGGCCGTCAGGGTGTGAATCGGTTGTACCGATTAGACGACTTAAGCCGAAGTTACCTAATTTTCCGAATTCACCGCCAGATCTTTGTCATTGACAAGCTGGGAAAGCCTGTCGATACTCCGCGTAACGATACTTGGTGCCGTGACGGTCAGTTGGACCGCCGCGAAAACAGGGAACTTCGGTGAGATTCCGAGACGGCCCGGCCGCTGTATCCGACGCCACGATTTGCGGTGTTTCCGGCTCGATTTCTCCGTTGGAGAGGGTCGGAACGTGAGGCACCGAAAGTCTAAAACCCATTCCTTTTCTTGGCCATTGCCGCGATTTGCTCCGCCATCCGCGATTTATTGCGGGTGGAGTTCGGCGATCTCTCGGTGAGAAGGCGAGGTCTGCGGGAAGCGTCGGGAGTCAGAAGACCTACCAGATATCGGGCGTCAAACGCATGGTTGGGCGGCAGTCATCACTGCCGGCGACGGTGCGGGTCTTCTAGGGTGAGACCAGCGTCAGGAACCTGCTCCGTTTCCTTGTTTTGAGCAAATATTGCCACCAATCGAGTGCGCCGTCACCGGGCGTGCCACCACCGGTGGGCGAATCGTTTGTTCTTGATCGATCGATCACCGATGCCACCTTCCCCTGTGCTCCACCCCGCCGGATCGGCAAACGCGACGTCGCGTCGACGATCCCCCTGTGGTTTTACATTGGTGGAACTGTTGGTCGTCATCGCGATCATCGGTGTGTTGGTTGGGTTGTTATTGCCCGCGGTCCAGGCGGCTCGAGAGGCGATGCGCCGGGCGTCGTGTCAAAACAATCTGCATCAGGTTGGTTTGGCGCTCCATAACTACCACGCCGCATTTAACCGATTTCCCCCCGGGGCGATCGAAGTTCGGCCCGAGGTCGCCGGCGGTAAACAGTTCGCGTGGTCGGCGTTCGTGTTGGCGCATCTCGAGCAAGCGGCACTCGCCGATCGGATCGATTTCAACCTCCCGTTCGATGACCCGGTCAATGCCGAGGCGGCCGGTGAAATCGTGCCCGCCTACGTTTGTCCGAGCACGCCGCGATCGGAGGCACGGACCAATGAGATGGGCGTGACGGACTACGGCGGGATCTACGGCGAACGCATCGTCAGCACGAACAACCCGCCCAGTGGAATGATGATCCACGATCGAGCGTTGGGATTTCGAGACATGCTCGATGGAAGTTCGCACACGATCGCGATCGCCGAAGACGCGGACTTCCCCGACGGTCAGTGGATCAACGGACGGAACCTGTTTGATCAAGCGTTCCCGATCAACAAGGCGCCCGCGTTTGAAAATGACATGCGGAGTTTTCATCCCGGCGGCGTGATGGTTCTGATCGGAGACGGGGCGACTCGTTTTCTCGTCGAGCAAATCGACATGGAAGTCTTGGCTGCTTACTGCACTCGAAACGGTCACGAGCAAGTCCCCGAATTTTAGCGTTGGCATTTTACATCGTCGGGCGACGTCAGCCTGCAGAGACATAAGAGACACAATCGAAGACACGCGTTGCGATCAGCACCGGCTTAACTCTCAATCAACATGATGAACACAACATTGAAAACGAAACGAAAGTCTCTCCTGAATCGACGACTCCTGGTGCAGTCGCTCGAGGACCGTCGGCTTCTCGCGGCGGGGCCTTACGCGCCCGCGGCAGGGCAAGCAGGTTCGACCGCGATCAGCGTTAACGATTCGGCGATCGTGGGATGGGCGTCTGCGGTCGCCGACTACTCGCCGGGGTCGAATGTCGACAGTCAGTGGACCGACTCGACCATGGCACTCGGTGCCGCCGAAGGCGAATTCGACAAGGTCGTGTCGCTCGGACGAGGCGGTTCGATCACGTTGGAATTCGAGACGCCGATCCGCGACGGACTCGGTGCCGATTTCGCGGTGTTTGAAAATTCGATCAACGACACGTTCTTGGAACTCGGGTTCGTCGAAGTTTCATCCGACGGTGTGAACTTTGTCCGTTTCGCGAGCGACTCGCTGACCGCGTCGGCGGTGTCGAGTTACGGTGAAGTCGACACGACACAGATTAACAATCTGGCCGGGAAGTATCGGGGCGGGTTCGGCACTCCGTTTGACCTCGGTGAACTGCGTGGGACGGCCGGTTTGGACGTGACCGCCGTGACGCACGTACGCTTGATCGACATTGTCGGTGACGGGCTGACCACGGACACCACGGGAGATCCGATCTACGACCCGACGCCCACGTTCGGATCGGCGGGATTGGATGTCGACGGCATCGGCGTGATTCATGAAGTGGCTAGCGGCGAAGTCGTGATCGATTTTGAAACGCTCGGCAGTTCGCTCGGTTCGGCCACGTTCGACAACGGAGCCAGCGGCGCGGGCGGGTTTACCGAAGAAGAGCTTTCGCTCAATAACGATTACAGCACTCAATATCAGAGTTGGTCGGGATGGTCGATTTCGCAGTCGACGGACAGTTCGACGGCTGGATTCGCCAACCAATTCGGAAACGTCACCGGTGGTGGCTATGACAATTCAGAGACCTTCGCGGTCGGCTTTTTTGATTCGTCGCCATCCGATCCGCTTCCGCCGCCGACGATCACGATCGATCCGGCGAGCGGTTCACGGTTTGATTCTTTCTATGTGACCAATACCACCTATGCCGCACTGTCGATGCTCAACGGTGATTCGTTCGCCGGCAAGTTCGGCGGCGACACCGGCAATGATCCTGATTTCCTGCGGCTCACCGTGACGGGCGTGGATGCGTCGGGCAACTCGGTCGGTGAAGTCACCGTGATGTTGGGTGACTATCGGTTTGAAGACAATTCCCAGGACACGATTTTGGATTCGTGGACCCGTGTCGACGTCTCGTCTTTGGCGAACGCCCGATCGTTGCAGTTTAGTATGGACTCGAGTGATAACAGCGCGTTCGGGATGAACACGCCCGCGTTCTTTGCAGTCGATAATGTGACGCTGCGTCGTGCGGCCGTGCCGATGGATTTTGCAACCGATGTCACGCGAGAAGACGAGCCCGTGTTGGTTCGTGTCTCGCGACCGACGGCCGATTCAAGGACGGTGTTGGACGTGACATTGGATCGAACCGGATCCGACCAAGCCGCCTTGCCAGAATCGGTGTCGATTCCCGTGGGATCGCCCTACATCGATTTCTACATCACGCCAACGAACGACGAAATTCCTACCGCCGATCGACAATTGGAGGTCACCGCATCGGCGGAAAACCTGTTGCCGACGACGCGTTCGTTGCTGATCCAAGACGACGAGACATTGGCGATCACGTTCGACACCGCGACGGTCAATACGACGGAGGACGCCGGGGAGTTGCTCCTGACGCTGCGTCGTAACGATGCCGATGTGAGCCAATCGCTCGAGGTGACGCTGAGCGACGATTTGGATGGAGCGTTGGTGGTGCCGGTGTCCGTTCAATTCGCCGCGAATCAGCGGGAAACGACCGTGACGGTGCAGTTGGTCGATAACGATCTGTTTGGTAACGGACGCGCAGGTGAAATTCGAGCCACTGCGGATTCGCGTGAAGACGCCATCCTTGCGATCTCAATCGCCGAAGACGATTTGCCGACGTTGAGAATGGAACCGAATGCCATTCAATTGAGTGAGTCGTCTCCGGAGACGACTCGCACAGTAACGCTGTTCCGCAATACCGAAGACAATACGTTGCCGGTCACCGTTACGCTTTCGTTGCCTGAGGGTGGACCGTTGGTCGTGCCGAATGACGTGGCATTCGAAGCGGGCAGTGCATCGACGACGTTCACCGTTGGTGTGATCGACGACGCGATCGATAATGTTCGCTCGGTCTATCCGGTCTCCGCCAGTAATCCGAATTTCGTTTCGTCGACGTTGAACGTCACTGTTGCCGACAACGACACCGCGTCTCTGCAGATTGAACTGCAGGACCTCGCGGGCGAACCGGTCACGGAGGTCTCTGAATCGACGCAGTTCAACGTGATTGTCCGCCGAGTCGGCAGTTCGCTTGATGTTGCTCAAGAGGTGACGCTGTCCACAACGCTCGGTGAACGCGTGACCGGTGGCGGTGTGGTTTCGATTCCGATCGGATCCGATTCCATTTCAGTAACGATGCGAGTGGTCGCCGACGGGATTGTCAGCGGAACAACAGCAATGTCAGTCACCGCGATCGCCGAGGGGATTGGTTCGGTGACAAAGAGTTTGTCCGTCACGGAGAGTGATCAGCCGGCATTGACGATTACCGGTCCTGAGGGTGGTCTGGATGAAGCCGATGCGGTAGCGATTGGCGATTTCGAACTGCTCGGACGTGAGTTGACGGTCGGCGAGTTCGACAACAACGCGGGACCGGGTGGCGAGTTCGTCAGTGGTCCGATCTCGCTGCACAACACATTCGACAACTCGTATGGTTTCGATCTGTGGTCGGGGTTCTCGATCAGTCGCGGCAATGACACCACAACACCTGGTTATTTCAATCAGTACAGCGCCGTGACGGGCATCGGGGCGAACGGTTCGTCCACCTATGCCGTCGCTTACGCCGGATCCCCGGCAACGATATCGAGGACCGGTGACCAACCGTTCGCATCGTTGGACATCACGAACACGACCTACGCGGCACTCTCGATGCGAGACGGTGATGACTTTGCGAAGAAGTTCGGTGGTGAGTCAGGTGACGATGCGGATTTCTTGTTGTTGACGATCGAGGGACTCGATACGTTCGGCAATTCGATCGGTGAAGTCGAATTGTACTTGGCTGATTTCCGGTTCGAGAACAACGATCTCGACTACATCCTGATGGATTGGACGAGCGTCGACGTCAGTTCCATCGGCGATGCGGCGGTGTTATCGATGAGCCTCTCATCATCGGACAACGGTTCGTTCGGAATGAACACACCTGCGTACTTCGCGGTCGACAACGTGATGCTGGAAAGTGAATCGGAAACGCTGCCGACGTTGACGATCACGCGTAACACTTTGGACACGTCGGAGGCATTGGCTGTCAATCTCTCAGACGATCGTGCGGATGTTCTGTTGCCCTCATCGGTGACGATTCCCGCGGGGATGTCCAGTGTCGAGGTTCCGGTGACCTGGATTGATAACTCACTCTTTGATGGCGGGGGAGTTTGGCATGTGAACGCGACCGCCGTAGGCCATGTTGACGGCAACGTGGATGTTTCGCTTGTCGATGATGACGTCAAAGTACTGACTCTGACGCTGTCTCACGATTCGGTCAGCGAGTCTGAAGGTGTGCAGACGATCGGATTTGAAGACATTGGCGGATCGTTAAGTTCGGAGTCGTACAACAACGGATCCGACGGGCAGGGCGGATTCACTGCCGGATCGGTTTCGTTCCCAACGGCTTACAATTCGACCTGGGGCAGTTGGAGTGGTTGGGCGGCATCGAACGTGACGGACGTGAACACGGCGGGATTCACGAACCAGTTTTCAGCGTATACCGATGTGGATGGAACTCAGCCCGGCGGCGGTGCAAACGGATCGGAGACCTTTGCGGTTGCGGGCGGATACGGAGTCTCGCCTTTGACGATTTCGATGCCCGGCGACTTTGCGGATGCATCATTCAGTTCGATCTCGATCACCAACACGACGTACGCGGCGCTCTCGATGCTCGAGGGAGACGATTTCGCGAAACAGTTCGGTGGCGAGAGCGGTGACGATCCTGATTACTTCTTATTGACGATCGATGGGCTTAATGCCGCGGGCGAATCGGTCGGCGTGATTGAGTTCTATTTGGCTGACTATCGTTTCGAAGATAACTCGCTCGACTACGTAGTCGATGAATGGACGACGGTCGATTTGAGTTCGTTGTCGACCGCGTCGAGTTTGCAGTTCACGATGTCATCGTCGGATGTCGGCGATTATGGCATGAACACGCCCGCGTACTTCGCGATCGATGAACTGGTGATCGATCGTTCGGCGGCCCCCGCACCTTCGATGGTGATTCATCGCAACACGTCGGATGTCAGCGAAGCGTTGACCGTATCGCTGGAATCGACCTTGCCGTCACGATTGTCCGCCCCTTCTTCGGTGGTGATCCCCGCGGGCGTGGATAGCATCCGAGTTCCGCTGTCGGTGATCGATGACGCCGAGTACTTGGGAGATGCAGTGGTGGAACTGGCTGCGAGTGCGGACGGTTACGTCGGTATGACGCAGACGATTGGCGTGCTCGAAGATGAGTTGCCGAGTCTGACGATCACGGGTCCTGAGGGTGGTCTGGATGAAGCCGATGCGGTAGCGATTGGCGATTTCGAACTGCTCGGACGTGAGTTGACGGTCGGCGAGTTCGACAACAACGCGGGACCGGGTGGCGAGTTCGTCAGTGGTCCGATCTCGCTGCACAACACATTCGACAACTCGTATGGTTTCGATCTGTGGTCGGGGTTCTCGATCAGTCGCGGCAATGACACCACAACACCTGGTTATTTCAATCAGTACAGCGCCGTGACGGGCATCGGGGCGAACGGTTCGTCCACCTATGCCGTCGCTTACGCCGGATCCCCGGCAACGATATCGAGGACCGGTGACCAACCGTTCGCATCGTTGGACATCACGAACACGACCTACGCGGCACTCTCGATGCGAGACGGTGATGACTTTGCGAAGAAGTTCGGTGGTGAGTCAGGTGACGATGCGGATTTCTTGTTGTTGACGATCGAGGGACTCGATACGTTCGGCAATTCGATCGGTGAAGTCGAATTGTACTTGGCTGATTTCCGGTTCGAGAACAACGATCTCGACTACATCCTGATGGATTGGACGAGCGTCGACGTCAGTTCCATCGGCGATGCGGCGGTGTTATCGATGAGCCTCTCATCATCGGACAACGGTTCGTTCGGAATGAACACACCTGCGTACTTCGCGGTCGACAACGTGATGCTGGAAAGTGAATCGGAAACGCTGCCGACGTTGACGATCACGCGTAACACTTTGGACACGTCGGAGGCATTGGCTGTCAATCTCTCAGACGATCGTGCGGATGTTCTGTTGCCCTCATCGGTGACGATTCCCGCGGGGATGTCCAGTGTCGAGGTTCCGGTGACCTGGATTGATAACTCACTCTTTGATGGCGGGGGAGTTTGGCATGTGAACGCGACCGCCGTAGGCCATGTTGACGGCAACGTGGATGTTTCGCTTGTCGATGATGACGTCAAAGTACTGACTCTGACGCTGTCTCACGATTCGGTCAGCGAGTCTGAAGGTGTGCAGACGATCGGATTTGAAGACATTGGCGGATCGTTAAGTTCGGAGTCGTACAACAACGGATCCGACGGGCAGGGCGGATTCACTGCCGGATCGGTTTCGTTCCCAACGGCTTACAATTCGACCTGGGGCAGTTGGAGTGGTTGGGCGGCATCGAACGTGACGGACGTGAACACGGCGGGATTCACGAACCAGTTTTCAGCGTATACCGATGTGGATGGAACTCAGCCCGGCGGCGGTGCAAACGGATCGGAGACCTTTGCGGTTGCGGGCGGATACGGAGTCTCGCCTTTGACGATTTCGATGCCCGGCGACTTTGCGGATGCATCATTCAGTTCGATCTCGATCACCAACACGACGTACGCGGCGCTCTCGATGCTCGAGGGAGACGATTTCGCGAAACAGTTCGGTGGCGAGAGCGGTGACGATCCTGATTACTTCTTATTGACGATCGATGGGCTTAATGCCGCGGGCGAATCGGTCGGCGTGATTGAGTTCTATTTGGCTGACTATCGTTTCGAAGATAACTCGCTCGACTACGTAGTCGATGAATGGACGACGGTCGATTTGAGTTCGTTGTCGACCGCGTCGAGTTTGCAGTTCACGATGTCATCGTCGGATGTCGGCGATTATGGCATGAACACGCCCGCGTACTTCGCGATCGATGAACTGGTGATCGATCGTTCGGCGGCCCCCGCACCTTCGATGGTGATTCATCGCAACACGTCGGATGTCAGCGAAGCGTTGACCGTATCGCTGGAATCGACCTTGCCGTCACGATTGTCCGCCCCTTCTTCGGTGGTGATCCCCGCGGGCGTGGATAGCATCCGAGTTCCGCTGTCGGTGATCGATGACGCCGAGTACTTGGGAGATGCAGTGGTGGAACTGGCTGCGAGTGCGGACGGATACATCGGTATGTCCGATGCGATCTCAGTCTTGGAAGATGATTTGCCGTCGTCGTTGACACTGCAGCGGGTTGATGAATCCAACCGTTTAGTAGGAGGTGTGTCGGATGTGGTATTGGGCGAGTTTGGTGACGATGCCAACATCGACCTGATACTCAGTAACGGCCCGCAGCAGTTCACGCTGAATCCAGTCGAGGCGGGATCGCTGACGGTTCGATTGTCGGGCGGCAGCGATTGGGCGCGGTTGAACAGCAAGACATTCGACGTTGTCGACGGCGGCCTCGGCGTCGACACAGTGATCATCTCGCCGACTGATTTGGAGGACGGTGAATCTGTCGATGTCGCGGCGTGGTTAAATGGTCGCGTCATCGGTTTTGAAACCGTGGTGTTGGGCGCTTCGGCATCGAATGACGGAGGCTTGTCGACGGTGTTCGATTTGGATCTGGCGGCGTTGACTGAATTGTTTGGAGATTCAATTCCTCGGATCATTTCAACCGCTGGCCAATCGCTAAACTGGATCGGTGAGTGGCGACTCGGTGGAATGACGTTGGATGGCGGATCGATCGTTGCGACGATTCAATCTGGCGGTGTCGAGGTCACGGTCACGACAGACCAACCGTGGCGAAACCTCGTGCTCAATGCCGACGTTGATGCGAGCGGTGCTGTCACGGCTCGAGACGCGCTGATGATCATCAATCGGCTCAATTCCAATCCATCCTTCGAGCTGCCATTACCTCAGACAGCGGAAGAACTCGCCGGGATTTATTATGACGTCTCCGGCGACGGCATCGTCACGTCGCTCGATGCCCTGCAGGTGATCAACTGGCTCAACGAACATGACAACGGGGCACCGACGTCCGAACCTGCTGAAGGTGCGATCGTCGAGACGTCTCCCGTGGCGTTGCCATCGGACGCATCGGATTCCACTTCATTCGCCAACTCGACACTGGCTCGAAGTATCGATGAAGCCTTGAGGTCAGCCGATTTCGACGTCGACGGTAACGCCCTCGTGTCGACTGCTTCGGTTCAGATTGAGTCTTCAGACACCGAAGTCGACGGGGGTGCTGCGGCAAATCGTATCGAACCCGCCTCAGTTGACGTCGCTATGAGCGAACTCGAATTGTTATCAACGGCATTCTCCCTACAATCGGAGATTCAACGATGACACGTTCCAACGAGCCGCTATTGCCGCCTCGCTCGCCGTGCATCGGGATTTGTCAGGTCAACGACCAACAAATCTGCGGTGGCTGCTATCGAACACTCAGTGAAATTGGACGTTGGTCGATTGCATCGACGGACGAAAAACGTTCCATTTTGAATTGCGTGCAACGAAGACGCTTTGAATCCGTTTTTCCTGCGTCGTGTGGGCAAGACGAAACCTAACACCGTCCGCTTCCTTTCCCTTTTGAAACACTGCTATGAACACGATTACCACACGAATCCGCCGCTCGTTGTCCACGATTTCGACGTCACAGGTTGCCATGATTGGTGCTGCGATGGCGGTTGCGGTTGCCGCTCGTCTGTTGCCTCACCCACCGAACTTCACCCCAATGGCGGCGATCGGGCTGTTCGCGGGCGCGGTTTGCCTGCGGCCTGTCGTCGCGGCGTCGGCGATCGTCGGTGCGATGTTGATCAGCGATTTGTTTCTCGGTTTCCACACGTTGATGCCAATCGTCTACGGTTGTCTGCTGGTGAACTTGGTCATCGGTGCTCGGTTCGTACGCGGGGCCAACGGGTTGCAATTTGGTGCGGCGTCGTGCGGCAGGATCATCGCGGGTAGCTTGATCGGCAGCGTGTTGTTCTTCCTTGTGACGAATTTCGCACACTTCCTGGCGTTCTACCCACCTACGATGGGCGGACTGGCCGCGTGTTACACCGCCGCGATCCCGTTCTTCCAGTTCACCGTAAGTGGTGACTTGGCCTACACCGGCGTCATGTTCGGTTCGCTCGCCTTGATTTCGATCAAGTCAGGCTCGTTTGTAGGCACCCGCACATTCGCGACCCAATCTTTTAACGCACGTTGAAACCAAACACGCGTTAGATCACTGACAGGAAGCGTGCCGGCAATGTCGTGAGACTTCGGGCGACTGAGTCCTAGTGAATGCTGCTGCCGTGAACGAGCACGTCAACACTTGAAGTGCCGTTGGAGCGAAGGCTCCTTTGTTTAGATAGGCCGTGTCACGATCGACAGGGCCTTTGAGAATACATGCCTAAAAGGCCTGGAACGCGTCGCCGAGAGGACGCGTGAATCGGCTTTTGGACGAGCGAACGATCACTTAGGCGGTCGCTTCGGTGCCACTGAGCATAGCGGCCGAGAGGGTCGAGTAGGTCAGCAGCCACGCTTCCTTGACGTCGTCAGTGAAGGCGTCGCCGAGTCCCTGCTGGAGCGTCCAGATGAGTGCTTCGCCCACGGTCGCGTAACTCGAGTCGGGTACGTTGTACTGTGCCGCGTGCTTTTGACCCAACGCTTGGACCGTTGGTAAGATCGTTTCGAGTCGGTCGAGCGATGCGACGGCGAGCGAGATCGTCGCCATCAGTTTCTTTCCTTGCTCGCTCATGTCGTTCTTGAACAGCGATTTCAGCTCGGGGTCGAGCATGAACAGTCGGCCGTAGAACAGCTCAGCGGCTTGTTCCGAAATCGGTTTGACTTTTTCCCAGCTCTCTTTGACGAGGGTGACTTGTTCGGGCGTCATCGTGATGGTTCTCTTTGGAAAATGATTGCGAAATAAATACGACGTCGAAAAAACGGGCGTCCGTACCCATGTTGGTTCCTTCCTTGTGCACGCTATGAAATGTCATGAGCGTATGAGAATTGGCGTCGGGAAGAACGTTCCGCGTTACTGCATCGGGACCCGGACGATCACGCCGCCCATGACATCGTCTTTGACGAATTCGGGATAGTTGTCTTCGCGATTACCGTGGTCGTTGTGGCAACTCCAACATGCCTCCGCGACGGCTTTGTCGGCGTAGGCGGCGACAAAGTACTTTTCGCCACCGAGTTCTTCTTCGCCGTAAAAGTTCTCGTCGGGGTGTTCGACGAGATAGTCGAGAGCTTGGATTTCGAAATCACTCTTGGGACGGTTTTGTTCGTTCAGAGGCCACTTGCTCTTGAGCGCGTATGTGAAGCCGGCTTCCGGATTCTCGAATACCAATTCGGATCCCATGCGGAACATTTGAGCGGGCAGAGGGATGGTGTGTTCTTCATCTTCCCAATACTCACTCGGTGTCACCGGGGCGTCTTGCTTTTTCAGACGCGTGACGACTTTGGACGCGTACACGGTTCGGTCGGCCATCATGACCGCGTGGACGGCATCGGCGAACTTCTGATACGGGATGCCGGTTTCGGCAGGTGGTGATGGAGTCGCCGAAGCGGTCGCGGTGGTGTTGCCGCCGCATCCCGTGGTTGTTGCGGCCAGGAGGCACAGCAGACCGAGTAGTGAGAGTGATGCTTTCGTTTGAAATTTCATGATGAGTTCCTTGAGTGTTGATGCCATGGTGAGATGGCAGATATGGATTGTCGGCAGAGTTGCCGGGGCGTTGGATACCGGGACGTGGATATTGATGATGTCTATTTCTTCTTCAAACGAGCCTCCCTTTTGCGTTGCTTTTCATCAAACCTCGCTTTAGCGAGATCGACACTTTCGATGTGTTGCGAGGGCGACGTGGCGAAGCAATTCTGAATCAAATCTTGATCAGCGAGAGCGTCAATCGAGAACGCCAGTCCGTGGCAATTCATGCAAACCTCGCGAATCATTTTTTCGTTCGGACGAAGGTTGGCGTTTTGGTTGTGTTGAACCCAGACGTTGCCGTCGTCATCTTCGACGCGAGGGAGATGGCAGGTCGCGCAGGTCACGCCGCTGCCCACCGGAGACTCGCCAGCGAGTTCTTGCTGCCAAACGTCGTAGTGACTGGTCTGCGTGAACGCGTTGCTGTGATCGTCGTTATGGCATCCCAGGCATGCCTCGACCGACGCGTAGGTCGTGTCAAATCGGTGGCCTGAATGGCACGCATTGCAGTCGAGTTGTCGGTGGGCGGCGTCGACGTGCATCGGAATACGGGCTTCCGCCGGCGTCATCGCGGGGAGGTCTTGCGCCAATCGCATGCCATGATGTCCGAGTAGGAACGTGTCTCGTTCGCGTTCGTGACATTGCCCACACGTATCGAGCGAAACGGTTCGGCTCCATCGGAATTCATCGCTCGCACTGTCGGCCTCATGATTCGTGGTTTGATTTGCGGATTCGTTGAGTACTTCGGTCGCGTGACAACCGCTGCAGTTCACCCCTGCGGCAGCGTGAGCCGTTGACGCCCAATCGTCGAGGATGGCGGCGTCACCCGATAAGGATTCGGGAGCGTCGGCGGCTATTTGGGTGAGTTGACTCGCCGTGGGAGGGCTGGGTGAGGAGCGTGCGAGCCCCACCATTTCAGCGAGGAAGTCGTCTTCCCCGGCATGCTTGTTCAGGAAGTTTTCGTAGAGAGCAGTGTTGTCGTGGTAGTTGTGGCAACCCGCCGTTGCACAGGAGTCGAACGCGAAATCTGCGTGACTCGGTCGTGTTTCGAGCGTCTCTTGATGGCAGTGGTAGCAATAGTCAGCGGGCATCGTTAGCCCCATCACGAGCGTCTGCTCTTGAACATGTTCGCGGTGACAGGTCAGGCAATTGGTGGCGTCGAGAACGTTCAACAGGTCTGCATTGGACGGATCGTTGAATTTGCTCGACGGGTGTGTGTCTTTGGCGAGTCGGAGTTCCTCGGCGTGACAATCCAAGCATGCGTCCTCGCGAATGCCGTTGCCCTCGGTATGGCACACGTCGCAACGCATCTCGATCTGGTAGTGCCCGTGACTGGTCTCGCCTGGTAACAAGATCGTCTTGGTCAACGCACCCGGAGCTATCGCTGAATAAGCGATGATGCCGAACAAGATCACGTTGGTTCCGATCAACCAATACCACAGCCGTTTTGATCCTTTCATTTCAATACCAGTACACACTCACAATGTGCCCCGCCAAAAGGGCCGGCAGGGGGACAAAAAGTGCGATATGAATCCATGTCAGTTTGGGACGCCACGCCCGAACGAACATTGCCGATTCGCCACTCAGTTTTGGTTCGAGCGATGAGGCGAGTCCCGCCAATCCGCCAACAAACGAGAGCGACAAAAACGTGAGGCTGAGTGCAAAGTTCAGGTTGCTGCCCATGCGGATGCCCGTATGCACAATTAATCCGAACACCATTGCCGTGCCCAATATCGCGTGAGCGGCACGCCATAATCCGTAGTCACCACGACGGATCACTCGTGATCGCTTTCGCAGCGAAAACGTCAACGCGGCCAGCATGATGAATAGCAAACTGAACCCGGTCACTTGTTTCGTAAAACCGTCACGCCAGAACGCGTCGATTTTGCGCCAGCTGTCCTGGACGCTGGTGGCGAACGGAATCGGCGGCATGATCGCCAACGCAGCCGCTAGGCAGACGGCGATGAACGAGGCAACCAGGACCGCATTGGATCCACGGGTGTTGACCTTTTGTGGACCTTCGCCGACCAATTCGCATAGCAGGTTTTTACATGTGCCACACGCGGTTCCCGCCCCGGTCGCGAGAGATAATTCAGGTGCAGTACGGCAACCGTCGGCGATCGCGAGACCGAGTTGTTCGCGGGAGACGCCCATGCACGAGCAAACCGTCGCATGGCCGGGCCACTGATGAATCGAAAGTCCTGCTCCGCCGGCGTAAGGCGTTCCGGTTTTCAGGAACCGAATCCGCTGCATCGGCCAAAGCCGTTTGTGCTGAGCGACGGACATGCGGATCAGGTTCACGTCGTCCCACTGACCGACGGATGCGGCGCCGACCATACGTCCCTGTTCCAGGATGATTTTGCGATATCCTTCCGTGCCGGCGTGAGTGATCACGACGCCCGACGTCGATTCTCCGATCGCTTTGCCCAACGTAATAACGGGGACACCCAGTAATTTCAGTTCAACGGCTTCCTCGTTGTCAACGAATTCAGGAGTCTCGTCGGACAACCGCGCCGCCAATACATCGGCCATGCGGTAGCACGGCGCCACCAAACCGTGAATGTGTCCGTCCACGGCGGCGCATTCGCCGATTGCGTAGACGTGAGGATCGCTGGTTTCCAGACGCCGATTGACGGCGATGCCGCCCCGGGGGCCGAGTTGCAACCCTGCCTCCCGTGCGAGTTCATCACGTGGGCGAATGCCCGCGGCGACCAACACGATATCGACGTCGAGTGGATCGGCGTTTTCGAATTCGAGTCTCAGTTGGCCGTTGCTCGGAACGATGCGGTTGGTTCGCCGTGTGACATGCACATCGACACCGAGCGATTGAACTTTCTCTCGTAGGACTTTGGCCGCGTGAGCGTCGAGTTGGCGAGGCATCAATCCCGGTGCGACTTCGAGGATCGTCGTCGAAAGGCCGAGGTCTTTGATCACCTTCGCGGCTTCGAGACCGAGAAGCCCACCGCCGATGACCGCGGACGTTTTCGCGTTCTTGGCGTTGACGTAATCGCGTATAGCTTCCAGATCGTCGATCGTTCGGTAAACGAAAACGCCTGTGCTTTTTGTGCCCGCGATCGGTGGGACCCACGGATACGATCCGGTCGCAAGGACGAGTTTGTCGTATGGTTCGATGTTGCCTGCGTCATCGTGGATCTCGCGTCGTTGGAGATCGATCCGCGTGATCCGGCGGCCGGTGTGCAGTTCGATGGCGTTTTGTTCGTACCACTCTTTCGGTGACAGCAGCAGTTCGGACTCGTCACGACCAGCCAAAAGGGACGAGAGATTCACGCGGTCATACGCCGGGCGGGGTTCTTCGCCGAAAACGGATACGCAATACCGAGACCGATATTTTGATTCGATCATTCGCCGGCAAAAACCGTGTGCTGCCATTCCCCCGCCGACCACTACCAGACGCTCAGGCGATGAAACATCGACCGGGAGTGTGGCGGTAGGTTGTGGGGCACCGTGCATTGAATAACCAGAGGCGTACACACACCGTCCACGCATGAACGTGTGCACTGGGTCGAGACGAGAAAAACGAATGAGTGGGTTTGTGTATCACGACAAAGCACACAGCATTCCAATTCTTTACGTCGGGGTGCTACATTTATCCGGGCTGCATTCCCTCACGCGTTTTGGGGGAAATGATCCACGAACAGGGCGCGCCAATGGGAGAGATCGCAACGCAGCAAATTGGTTGCATCTTGCGCGGTCGGAGACGTTGGCGAGATCCAGCGGGGGGCGACGAGAAGTTAAGGCACATCAATGCCTAGGGGGCGTGCAACGGATGCGCGACTTTTAAGCTGCATCTGTTCGCTCGCTTACGGGAGCGACATGCGATCGTGATGCCGAGGTCGCATGCGGGGCATCACGCGGTGTTGCGGACGTTGAGCGGGAGAGGAGGCTGCAGCGACGGACGATTAGTAATCGTTGCCGATGTAGCTGATTCCGGACGCGTACGAGGAGTTGGATTGGATCTTCGCGATCGCTTCTTCCATGGCGTAATAGTTCTTGAGCAGCTGTTCACGCTGTGATTCGAGCCGCGTGTTCATGGAGTCGACGCGTTCGTTGTTCCGCTCGAGTTGAGTGTTGAGCGTTTGGGTCTTGTTGATCAACATCCCGCTGTCGGAACCCGCATAACGATCTGCCAGATCGCTGAGCATTCCGACCATTCCGATGTTCTCGTCTTCGTCGTTGGTGCGGTTGAAGAACTCGTTCACCGCATCGGCGTCTTCGTTGAGTGCATCGGTGAGTTTGGTTTCGTCGACGGCGAGTTTACCGGTCTCGTCGAGGCGGATGCCGAGTTGCGCGAGCGACTTGATATCGCCGGCACCCGAAACGCTGCTGGTCAGCAACCGGGAGTAGCCGTTTTGAATCCGCAGCGTTTCGGTCGAACCGAATAGCAGGCCGACTTCTTGGTTGTCGGCGTCGTAGAACGTCACTTCGTCGATAAGGTCGACGAGTTTGTTGTACTGTTCGGCGAATCGCTTGATCGCGGTTACCGCGGCACCGGGATCATCGGCGACGCTGACTTGGATCGGATTGGTCGAAACCTCTTTCACCGTGAAGTCGAGCCCGGTGATGGAATCTTCAAAAACACCGTCCGATGAATTCAAGAATCGGGTGGTACCGCCTTCGGTCGCGATCGAGATCACGGCATCGCGGCCCTGCGACGCGGTGCGTAGATTCAGTTCCAAGCCCGATGTGTTGACACCGATCCGTCCTGTTTCGCCGCCTTTATTAGCCCGGATTTGCAACGAGTAGGTGCCGTCGTCGTTAGCGATGACGGACGCATCGGCGTAACGGCCGGACTCGTTGATCTTATCGACGATGGAATCGAGCGTGTCGTCGGCGGTGATTTCGATCGTTGTCGCTTCACTGCCGACGAGTGTGTCGGATTCGGCGGTGCCTTCGATGCCGAGGTTGGATGCGACTTCTCCGGTGCCGGTGTCGCTGATCTTCAACGCTCCCGTTCCGGCGGCGTTATCGGTGATCACGATCCCGTCGCCCGCTTCATTGATCGACGCGGTGACGTTGATGCTGAGCCCGTTGATTTTGTCGATCAGGTCGCCGACCGTTTCGATCTCGTCGACGGAGATGTTGATCGCGCCGGTGTCGCCATCGGAATCGGTGATCGTGAAGCTGCCCGTGCCGACGCCGCGGCCCTGATTGAGGTCGGACAGTTGAGTGTCGAGCGAGACCGTTTGCAGGTTGAGGTCGGCGCCAACGATGATCGAGTCGTCCGTTGTTCCGTCGATGCCCAGGTTCGCAGCCGTTTCGTCGGAACTGCTGACGGTGAAGGAGCCGGCGCCGCCGGAAACATCACGCAACCGGATTCCGTTGCCGGCGTCGTTGATCCGTGCGATCAGTTCGAGACCGCTGCCGTTGATCGCATCGATGACCTCGCCGAGTGATCCGGCGGAGGAGACGTCGATGTTGGCGGAGGTTCCGTCGGCCAGTTCGATGTCAAAATCGGTGAGGGTGCCGAGTCCCGAGCCGCCACCGAGCTGCGTCAGCGAGGCGCCTTGCAGGGAAGTGGTTCCTTCGGGCAGGTCAATTTCTTTTCCGTCGACCGTCGAGGAGGCTTCGTCGATGCCCCACAGTCCGAGGTCGGCGGCGGTTTCCGCGTTGCCGAGCTGTTCGACGCGGAGGTTGGAGTCTGTTTTTCCCGTTTGGTCGATTAAGCGGATCTTGCCGTTGCTGGTCGTCGCTTGAATGTCGACGCCCGAATCGTTGATCGCGTCCAAGACGTCATCGATCGTGCGAGCGGAGGAAAGGTCGACTTCCGCGGTGGCGCCCGACCGGTCTGTCAGGCGAATTTTTCCTGCCTGGACGCCGAGCCCGTCGTTGAGGGTGGACAAGAGGACTTTGTCATCGACAAAACCGCTCGGCTGAATCGTCAAACTTCCGGTCAGGCCGAGAGCCTCGTCTTGGGCTTCGTAACGCTGTGCCGATTGGATGTTGTGGGTGGCAGCCGTTTGCAGCGTCCGAACGGTGTGTTCGCCTGCGATCGCGTTATCGTTGGTGCTGACCGACAGCGCATCGGTGTTCGATGAAGTCGCTTTTTTGCTGCGAAACAGCGACGCGGAACCCAACGAGTCGCCCGCCAATTGCACACCAATCACGGTCGCCGTCAACGACGCGATTTGTTGCTGTTGTCCCTGGATTTCCGCGGCTTTGCTGAGCAATCGGTCGCGAGGCTGCGCACTGATGGCCATCAGTTGATCGACCGTGCCGACAATGTCGGTACCAGTAACGAGTCCGATAGAAGATTGAATGCGACCCATGATGCGTCGAATCGTGACCGAGGGAAAAACGAGACGAAAACGGATGTTTCGCCGGATGCAACTGCGTGGACATTACCTATTATCGGCAGGTTTGACGCCTGCGCACGGTCGAGTCCAGAGAATCTGGTTGTGAATTCGTTGCAGTGAAACTTAGGTGCGCCCGTTCACTAAGGACGGACTGCGCAGCAAAAAAGCCGCCCCGGGCTGGCGGACCCAAGGCGACTTTGAAGGTTATGACGTCTGACGGGCCTCGCGATCGTCGCGGGAAAGCGTTTTCACGCGAGGCCTCGTATCTGATGAAATCCCGTAGAGGCTACCAAGGGCCTCGAACGTTATAGATTCCGTATTGATCGGTGTGGCTGGGCCAATTCGGCGTGGGGCGAAACTGGCCGGGAGCCGCGGCACCAGGGCTGGACGCGTTGCGGCCGAACTGGTGGTGAACCGGATACATCAGGTTTTGGCTGACGCCCCACGAGTAGGTTTGCCGCATGCTGACCGTGGGGGGCACGACCAGGGCGGTCGGTTGACCGTAGGGTGCGTAGTAGTAATTGCCGTGCCAGGGACGCGTTTGGGCGTAATTCAGGTTCCAAACGTGAGTCATCCCGTAAATGTCGCTGGCTTCCGCTTTCGGTGTCGTTGTAGACGACGAGCAGGCGGCCGCGATCACGGCGAGACAGAGCAGTGTTCTTCGAATCATGACATTGTTTCCCCATGTTTTGGGGAATCCCTGTGTTTCGAGGGGCGATGAGGGCGAAACCGCGAGCTATCGGGGTAACCGCAGCACGTTCCAATAGAAATTGCTGACGGCCGTTTTGACCGGTGGATACGAGTACGAAACCCGCGTCCGGTTCATTCCCCGACCCCCGTCATAATAGTTGTGAAACTTGTCGGTATGCTTATAAAGCATCTCGTGGGGGTAAAACGGCTGGTACGTCAGGAACGTATGGCCCACGTGGGGTGGTGTCGGTACGGGCGAAACATACATCTGAGCGTTGGCCGAATTGGCTCCGCCCTGCGTATAGAAGTTGTAAAACAGGTCTGGTTGCCCGTATTCGCGGTTTTGTACCGCACCGGCACCGCCACCGCAGTTTCCGCTGGCACAGTCGCCGCCGACGTATTCACCGCCTTCGTACGATTCTCCGACAGCGACGTCACTGACGACTTCCGAGCTGACGATTCGCTCGCCGCCGTGCCCGCCGAACGCCTGAGCCGATGAGGCTCCGGTCAGCAGCGATGCCCATGCGGCGAGGGCGATGACGAATTTTTTGTAACGTCGCGAGCTGGCTGAGGCCGTCGCCACGGCTTGTTTGGTTGTTCGCTTCATGTGCGCGTTCCTCCTTGAACGACGACCCTGTAATTGATTCCTACCGGTGGTTTCGGTCGCCGGGACCCCGAGGAATCAATTGATGACCGGGGCTCGCGATGATCGCCACTTTAGGGGCATTCGACAATTCCGGTCGATCTTCCTTGATCGTTAGGGTTTCGCTACCAAGCAGAAGGTCGCTATAACCCCTGAACCTCGCAATTTTTCTCGAAAACTAACACGATAGGGACCACCAGGCGTGGCAAAACGGCGTTCTTCCTCCTCTTCATCTCGCAACGGATCGAAAAACAGCAAATCCAAACGCGGTATCCCCGATGAATCCCTGTTTCAGGAGATCGAAAACATTCCGCTGCGGATGGCCGCCCAAGACCGCTATCTGAATTATTCGCTCTCGGTGATCACGTCCCGAGCGCTCCCCGACGTCCGTGACGGGCTAAAACCGGTCCAGCGGCGGATTCTCTACACGATGTTTCAACAGCGGCTCGACTCGTCGGCCAAACATCGCAAGTGTGCCAAAGTCGTCGGTGACGTGATGGGTAACTATCACCCGCACGGCGACAGCTCGATCTACGAAGCCCTCGTTCGGATGAGTCAGCCGTTTTCGCTGCGGATGCCGATGATCGACGGTAGCGGCAACTTCGGCAGTATCGACGGCGACAACGCGGCGGCGATGCGGTACACCGAATGTCGCATGATGCCGATCGCGTCGGAGGTCCTCGCCGATTTGTCGACACGGACCGTGGCGTTCAAACCGAGCTATGACGGGACTCGTGAAGAGCCCGTAGTGCTGCCCTCTCGTGTACCCAACATGTTGGTCAACGGCGCGACCGGGATCGCCGTCGGGATGGCCACCAACATCCCACCACACAATTTGAAGGAAACCTGCAACGCGCTACTGAAATTGTTGCGTGACCCCGAGATCAAGGATTATCAACTCGTCGCCGGCGACGCGATCCAGGGACCCGACTTCCCTACCGGCGGTTTGATCGTCAACACGAAAGAAGAACTGCGCGAGATCTACGCCACCGGAACCGGCACGATCAAACTTCGTGGCGTCGGCGAAATTGCGGAGTCGACGAAAGCAGGTGATATCTTGCGAATCACCGAAATCCCGTTCGGTGTCAACAAAGCCACGATGGTCGAGCGGATCACGGAACTCGTCTACGCCAACAAGCTGCCATTGGTCGAAGAGGTTCGCGACCTGTCGAGTGAAGACATTCGCGTCGATCTGTTGTTGAAGAAAAACGCGGACCCGGAAAAGGTGCTCGCGTATCTCTACAAACACACGCCGTTGCAAACGAACTTCAACGTCAACCTGACGTGTTTGACACCGACGGAAAACCCCGAGGTCGGTTCACCGCGTCGGCTCTCGCTCAAAGAGATTCTCTGGTACTTCCTGAAGTTCCGGTTCGATGTTCTGACGGCGCGGCTGACCAATGAACTTAATTCGTTGCTCAAACGGATTCATATCCTCGACGGCTTCGCACTGATTTTTGACGCTCTCGACGCGATCATTAAAATCATCCGCTCGAGCGAAGGCAAAGCCGACGCCGCAGCCAAGATCATGAAGCGGTTTCCGGCCGCGAAGGGTGGGCTCGATGCCGAACAGACCGACGCGATTCTCGAGTTAAAACTGTATCGGCTCGCTCGGCTGGAAATCAATCTGATCCTTGACGAGTTGAAAGCGAAACGTAAACGCGTCAAAGAGATTGAAAAACTACTCGCCGACGACCACGAAGATTTCGCGTCGTCAGGCCGTTGGAACATCGTTCGCGATGAACTCACGCAACTGGTCACGCAGTATGGCAGCGACGCGACGTCACGCCGGCGTAGCAAGATTATGGTTCCGACCGAAGAAGTCGAGTACACGGAAGAAGACTTCATCATCGCGGAAAACTGTCATGTGTTGATCACAGTCGATGGTTGGGTCAAACGGCAAAAACTGATTGCCGATCCGTCTAAGAGCCGGTTGCGACAAGGTGACAAAATTCTCGCCTGCGTGGCCGGGAACACTCGCGAAACGATCGCGTTTTTCAGCTCACTCGGAGTTTGTTACACCGCGCGGATGCAGGACATTCCCGCGTCGACCGGATTTGGCGAACCGATTCAGAAGCTGTTTAAGTTCAAAGACGGTGAACGGATCGTCGCGGCGATGTCGTTGGACCCGCGGATCATCGGAAACATTGCCGAAGATCCCAAGGGCGCTTACTACCCCGAAACGCATGCCCTGGCTGCGTCGAGCGACGGCTACTCGTTGCGATTCGGTTTGCAAGGATTTGTCGAGCCGTCGACCCGCGCAGGACGTCGCTACGCCCGCGTCAAAGCCGGTGCATCGATTGTCGATGTGATGCCGATTCACGGAACCGAAACCGTGCTGGCCGTTTCGGCCGATGCCCGTGCCATGGTGTGTCCGGTCGACGAGATCAATTATCTCTCCGGTGCAGGCAAAGGTGTATTGTTGATGAAGCTCGCCGCGAGCGATCGATTGCTCGGCTTCAAACCTTCCACCGGCGATCGTGATTTGTTGACGGTCGTCACCAACCGCGGTGCCAAGAAAACAATTTCAACCGCGAAATATCGCACGACCTCCCGAGGTGGGCGTGGGATCGAGCTTCAGAAGAACGGCAAGATTGCCGAAATCGTCGACGCCCCCATCGAACCGCCCAAGAATTTCGAAGAGTAGGTTTGCTGCCCGTTTCGGCGTATCTCCGAGGCGATCGTCATCACGCCTTCGTTCCCCACACGAAATTGCTTCTCGCTAATCAATATCAATTCATGTCCACCGTTACCAAACCCAGTAGCCAATACAACGCCAAAGACATCGTCGCGCTCGAGGGCCTTGATCCGGTCCGCAAACGCCCCGGGATGTACATCGGTGGTGTGAACTCGGCAGGGCTTCATCACCTGATCTGGGAAATCGTCGACAACTCGGTCGACGAAGCGATGAACGGCTACGCGTCGGAGATCACCGTCACGCTGCACAAAGATGGTCAGACGGTTTCGGTCAGCGATAACGGTCGCGGCATCCCGGTCGACAAACACCCGAAGACGAAAAAGCCCGCACTCGAGATGGTGCTCACGGTCCTGCACGCGGGCGGTAAATTCGAAGGTGCCAACTACAAAACGTCAGGCGGTTTGCACGGGGTGGGGGCATCGGTTGTCAACGCGCTCAGTAAGGAACTCACCGCCGTGGTCAAGCGTGACGGTGCCCAGTACCGCATGACGTTCGCCAAAGGCATCGCAACTTCGCGTTTGCAAAAACTCAAAGGAGCGGTTCGCGGTACCGGAACCACGATCACGTTCAAACCCGATCCGACGATCTTTCCAAAGACGACGTTCAATAGCGAGACCATCGTCGCGCGGCTCGAGACGGCGTCGTTCCTGCACCGTGGCGTGAAGGTTACCTACGTCGATGAGGTCGCCGGAACGAAGGTCACCTATCTGCACGAAAACGGCATCGTCGATTACCTCGCCAAAGTCATCAAGGAACGTGGCGCACGCACGATTCACGAAACGCCGTTCACCTACCGCATCGACGATAGTGAACGTCTGGAAGTTTCGTTGCAGTGGACCGAAGCGACGGACGAGCACGTGCGTTCGTACGTCAACGGTATCCCGACCGCCAATGGCGGTTCGCACGAAAACGGTTTCCGTGGCGGGCTCGTCAAAGCGGTGCGAAACTACATTGATACCCATGACCTGACGCCTCGCGGCGTGAAAATCACGCACGAGGACATTCGCGAAGGTCTAATCGCGATCGTTTCGCTGTTCATCGCCGAGCCTCAATTCCAGGGGCAAACGAAAGATCGCCTTAATAATCCGGAAGCACACGGCGTCGTCGAATCGAACGTCCGGGGCGCGATGGAACAATGGCTCAACAACAACCCCAGCGTTGCTGACGGAGTGATCGCGCGGGTTATCGCGGCCGCTCGTGCACGCGCGGCCTCGCGTGCAGCGAGCGAAGCGGTCTCGCGAAAAGGTGGCTCCAAACGAGTCATGCTGCCGAGCAAACTGGGCGATTGTGTTTCCGGCGGGAAGGGCCGTTCGGAACTCTTCATCGTCGAAGGTGACTCGGCCGGTGGGAGTGCGAAACAAGGACGCGATCGAAACTATCAAGCGATCTTGCCGCTGCGTGGGAAGGTGCTCAACACCGAGTCAGCGACTCTCAAGAAAATCTTGGACAATAAAGAAATCCAAGACATGATCGCCACGCTGGGATGCGGCATCGGGCCCAGCGTCAACCTCGCCGATTTGCGATACGACCGTATCATCTTGCTCGCCGATGCGGATTCCGACGGTCATCACATTACGACGTTGTTGCTGACATTCTTTTACCGGCACATGCCTGCCTTGATTGCCGACGGTCGTTTGTTCATCGCCGTGCCACCGCTGTACCGCGTCGACATCGGAAAAGAAACCTACTGGGCCGCCGATGAACCGGCTCGCGATGAAATCGTCACCAAACACGGCGGCCGTGCCGAACCTAAGATCACCCGGTTTAAAGGTCTCGGGGAAATGGATCCGAAAGTATTGTGGAACACGACCCTGGATCCGAGCAAACGACGACTGCTCAAAGTTGAGATCGATGACCATATCGAAACCGACCGAGCGATCAGTGACCTGATGGGCCGCGACGCGTCGGCGCGGTTCCGGTTCATCATGGAACGGGCCGAAGACGCCAGCGAAATCGACGTTTAGGCTGATCGCCGGGGGACGCCGATCCTACGTTGGAACGGCCAAGTCGATCGACTACCATGCGGTGAGAATCTTCGCTGGCGTGAGTCCTGTAATCGAACGCCGGCGAGGTTGTTCGATCCCTACTCAGGTAGTCAGATGCAATCTCTCTTTCAGATCCGATGCCGCTCGTTTGTCATGGCGGTCCTCGGCTTGCTCGTCACGTTGCCGTTCCCCGTTGTCGCACAGGAAACGAGTCCGTCTGCGACGGTGGGGCAGGACCGAATGGATTGGTGGCGCGACGCGAAATTCGGGATGTTCATTCATTGGGGCGTCTACTCCCGCGCCGGCGGTGAATGGAATGGTGACACGGATCACGCCGAGTGGTTGCAGTTGACCGCTAAGATTCCGTTGGCGGAATACACCGAGTACGCACGAGATTTCAATCCGGTGCAGTTCGATGCCGAACGTTGGGTCGGAATCGCAAAGGACGCCGGGATGAAGTATTTCGTCATCACGGCAAAACATCATGACGGATTCGCGATGTATGACTCCGCGAGCAACGATCACAACATTGTGAAAGTGAGCGAATTCGGACGTGATCCTCTAAAGGAACTGGCGGCAGCGTGTCAGAAACTGGGTATCCGATTCTGTGTCTATTATTCGTTGGGCCGAGATTGGGAAGACCCCGACGTGCCAACGGGTTGGGGCGACCGGCTCGGATGGCGAAGCAACCTGATCGACTTTCCAAACGAATCCGAAAAAGACTTTCAAAAGTACTTCGATCGAAAGGTCAAACCGCAAGTCCGCGAGCTTCTGACTTCCTACGGGCCGATCGGCGTGATGTGGTTTGATACGTTTGAACAAATCACGCGGGAGCAAAGCGAAGAGTTGATTGCGATGATTCGCGAGTTGCAGCCGAACTGCATTATCAATGACCGTGTCGGTCGCGACCTCGGTGACTACAAAACTGCCGAACAGGAAATTCCTTCGGGTGCTTCGGGGGATCCGTGGGAAACGTGCATGACGATGAACGGTCACTGGGGCTATAACCGTGCGGATGATGATTGGCGTAGTACGCAGAACCTGCTTCAAAATCTGATCGATATCGTTAGCAAAGGTGGCAACTATTTGCTCAACGTCGGCCCGACCGGCGAAGGCGTGATTCCGAAACCGAGTGTGACGCGTTTGAACGAGATCGGTGATTGGCTGTCGGTCAACGCAGACGCTGTCTATGGCTGCGGACCGACGCCGTTCGGCGAAGAAATTGGCGGCTACAGTGAGACCGAGAAGGACAGCAAGGGCAGAGCCAAGTTCATTTCAAAGTGGCAATGGCGAGCGACGACCAAACCGGGAAAGATTTTCGTGCATGTCTTCGAATGGCCTGACGGAGACCTGATATTGCCGAAAATCGAACGTAAGGTGAGTGTCGTTTCCGTATTATCGGATCCGGAACGAAAACCGTTAACGTTCAAACAAGCGCAAGACGAAGTCCGGATCACGCTGCCGGAGCGGAAGTCCACTTTGCCAACCGTTCTGTGCATCGAAACGCTGGAAGAATAAGGCGTCCGAATCGGATGTCGTCGAGACTTTTGGCGGACGGCGTGTGTGGTGGGTCCTGGTTTTTTTATTGGTTGCGACTGACGCCGTTATTTCGGATGGATTGAAAGTGAATAGCCGTAGGTCGCGCAACGCACCTACGGATAATTTCTTTGATCCCTTTGGGAAACCTGCATGATTCGTTGTTTGACAACAGTTCAGGCCGGTTCCCGCTGCGTCGGCGTGGATTCACGCTACGGTGAAGCCAATGTTACCTTGAAGCCGACGACGAGCTCGTCGCTGAGTGATTTCGGTAGCTCGATCGTCATGCCTTTTTCCGAACGGGTCCACGAGATCGTTTCATCACTGCCCATCATCGAAACGCTTTCGATCGTCTTGTCGAGTACGCCACCGGTAGCGAGTGTTTTGATCACGATGTCCTCCGTCGGTGTTGCCAACACAAACGCGTAGAGGTTTCCATCCTTGGTGGTCAACCGAATGTCGGCTTGGGAATAGTCTTTCTTGTTCTCGCCCTGCCGTCCCGTCTTGATCTCCAACGGACCTTCGCCGTAGACCTTCCATGGCCGGGATCCATAAATCCCTTCCGCATTGGTTCGCAACACCTCGCCAAACGCCGTCAGATAGGCGGCTTGGTTTTCTGGAATCGTGCCGTCGCCTCGCAGTGCGATGTTCAGCATCACGACGCCGTTCTTGCTGATCGCGTCGATGGCGTTGCCGATCATCACGGGGATGCTCATTCGATTGACCGCGGTCGCACGATAGAACCAACCGCCCGAAAGATCGGTGGCCCACATCCAAGGCGTCGGCTGGATTTCTCCTGAACTGCCTCGTTCGAGATTGTAGGTGAATCCCGCCCGGTCGGCCTTCGCGTCTTTGCATGACAGCACCACCGTCTGCTCGCCGTTGTTCTCTTGGAGATCGCGGTTGAGATAGTCGCTGAACAGTTTCAGACCCAAATTGTTTCCCGTCTTCGCAGAAGGGTACGGGCTGTCGTTGTTGAACATGTCGGGGTCGTATTTTTCGATCACATCCCAACACCGTGCGTACCAATGCTCGTTCCAAGTGTCCTGACTGGCGTACCCACGTTGGTCGTAGTCCATGTTGAAGAGTGACCATTCCGGAGTGCCCGGTTTTTGATATTTACGGGCGTTGGCAAAGAACCGAGGTGACCAGTACAAGTGCGTCGAAACACCGAATTTCAGTCCGTGCTTTTTCGCTGCCGCTTTCCATTCCTTCAACGTGTCACGTTTGGGGCCCATTTTGACCGCGTTCCAAGGGTGGAACGAATCGTACATGTCAAAGTTGTCGTGATGCGTCGCGACGGGCATGATGAAACGCGCGCCGTTGTGCTTGACAAACTTAGCCAGAGAATCTGGATCCCACTTCTCCGCTTTGAACAGCGGGATCAATTTCTCGTAGCCAAATTCGGACGGATGGCCGTAGCGTTCGGTGTGCCACTTCGTCAACGTTTCGCCCATGCCCAATTTTCCGGTGAAGTCATCCGGAACGACCGAATACATCAATCGACCGTAATGCGATCCGTCATTGGGGCGGTTCTCATCAGCGGCCGATGGAATCCCCCAGTGCATCCAAACGCCGACCTTCCCATCGACAAACCATCCCGGAACGTGGTAACGCTCGGCCATCGATTCCCAATTCGGCTCGATGGTCGGAATATCGGAGCTTGCGTTTGTCTCGGTCGCGGTTGAGGTCGATGTCGAGATCGCTGCGGTTGGGGGAGCAGCGTCGAGAGTTCCTCGATGGAACGTCAAAACGATTAGCGGAAGAAGGGCGAGTAAGTTTTTAAGCATCGTGAACGTCCGGGTGGGGAACTCGGGTGGGGATTGAATGGAACTCCGACGATCGTGTCGTCGACGTCGTCGTTCATGCTAACTCGACTCGCTCGTAATGACTGTCGTCTGTTTAGACGACGGTCGGCCGAATCGGTTGGTAGCGGATGCGTTCAGTCGTCCTGTCGCAATCCGATTTTTGAGAGATCGATGGGAACGATTCCCATCTCGAGGGCTGGCGAATCGGGACGGAACCGAAAGTCACCGTTTTCTGGATCGACGAACAGCGGATCAACCGCATGGCTGTTGGCGTCGACGCCGTCGCGTTGTTGTTTTTCGAGCATTTCTTTCGCCACATTGGGATCTGTCGTGCAAAAGTAAATGTTGAAGTCGGTGTCCGCATCGGCGGCGCGTGCGAGTGCTCGGCCTCTTCGGTCTTCACTCTTCCGACCGTTGGCGGGAGGCAATTCGTCGATGAAGTGACACTCAGGGTCGGCGGAATAGAAAATGTTTCGTTGGATAGTCGCACCCGTTAACGGACCTTCACGCACGGACAAGTAGTAGCCGCGGGGTGGGGCGATCACGTTGGCGACGATGTTGTTTTCGACGCGAGTATTCAGTTTCAACATGATCCCCTGCGACGTGCATTGGTAAATCAGGTTCTCTGCGATCAGCGTATCTCGCTGTCCGCCATCGGTGCGTAACGCGCACTGCATGATCATGGGGGCTACCAAGTGATGAATGTAATTGCGTCGGATTACATTTCCGGCACCCGCACCGCGAATGTAAATCGCGTTGCCGTCCCCGAGTTCTTCCATCACATGATGAATTTCGTTGTACTCGATCAGGTTATCGTGGGTGTGCAAGAACGGTCGGACTTCTTCGAGCGTTTTCTTGGACCGTGATCCACCGATCTCATGCCAACGGATGGTTCGTGTGAGTTCTCGTCCTGACTTGGAAAAGAAATCGGTCATGCAACCCGAAACAATCAATCCCGTGTAAGGCGTGTGATGGATCAAGTTGTTCGCAATTCGGTTCTCACCACTTTGCCAAACCATGATGCCGGGCGCGTGAGAGTAGATCCGCCCGGTGTGGTGAATGTGGTTGTTGTAAACGACGTTCTCGGCGTTGACGTCTTTTGTGCCCGGACCATAGCCGCAGAGCAAAATCCCGGAACCGCCGAGGTGTTCGATATGGTTGCTCTTGATTGCGTTTTTAATCCCATGGAGATCAACGCGGATCGCGCCAACACCGCTATGGGCGAAGTGACATTTTTCGACGACGCAATTCTCGGTTCCACGGAGACGCAGCATCGCGGTGTCTTTGTCGTGCATCTCCCAGTCATGCTGGAGTCCTGCATCGTCGGTGGCGAGCGTGTACCGGTCGGCATGAGTGAAACCGATCCCTCGAAAACACAAGTTGCGAACCGGCTCGTCCTCGGGCCCCGCTTTGTCGATCGATCCCTCGATGCGTACCAGTTCTCGTAGTTGTGGAGCAAAAACCGTTGACTGATTTCGCGGCCACAGATAGAGCTTGCCCTCTTTGGAATTGAGCACCCATTCGCCCGGTTCGTCGAGTTCCTCCAGGACGTTCTCGACCCAGCACGATTCCGTCTTGGGAAGAAAATGAAGCGGGTTCATCGCGTACGTCGCGTCGATCGACGTGCGAGCCACGTTTGCACTGGCATTAACGGATCTTAGAGGCAAAACATTGACAATCCACGCGTGGTGGGGACGCACGATGATTTCGACGTCTTCCACGTTGTCCCAATTTCGCAATACGCCGGGTGGCGCATTCAACGCGGTGCGACTGCCGCCCCGGCGCGGAATGAAACCAGCCGACCGAGCCCGCGGCAGCATTCCGTCTTCGTCGAAGAGACATTTGAAATTGCCTTCGACTTCGGCGACCAGGATTTTCCCTCGAGCCTTTGCCGGTAACCCCGGAAGATCGCTTTCCACACGCCGCCAATTGCTGATCGCTCGACCAGATGAGAGCACGGGCGTCTCGTTTGGATAAGCGGCGTACGTGATTCGTGCATCGCTACTACCTGAGTCTTGCAGTCCGAACACGACAGTGTCACTAAGTGGGTAGGTGCCGCCGCGGATGGAGACCAGAATGTCGTCCGCTTGCCACTTCTTCAGTTCACGCACGGCGTCACGTGCCCGCAGGAGCGTCGCAAACGGCCCATCGGTTTGGGATTGATTTGGATCGCTTAACGTTCCTGACCAAGAGTCTGACCCGTCGGGTGAGACATAGAAGTCCGCGACCGTGTTGGCATCCGCGGCCTCGGTGATTGCGGCGTGACCGATGGTGAGAACAAAAAAGAGGGTGGATGCCAGTTTCATCGAATCTCGAATGATTGCGCGCGTGGTGGTCCAACGCCAATTGCGAGTCGATGTCCCGCCACGCGTGGAGGGCAGATTGAGTATTTGTCGCGTTGTTGGATTGGACAGTGGATGCATGACGCTATTTTCTCTTGGTGACACAACAGGATTCGTTTGGCGCCGTTGGGAGAGTGGATTCCCACGCGGTGATCTTTTGTGTGAGTTGCTCAACGATCTCCGGGTTCTGCTGAGCGACGTTTTGAGTTTCTGCCCAATCGTTCTGCTCGTCGTAGAGTTCGATTCGTTGCTGTTCGTGGTTGACTAGTAATTTCCATCGTCCGTCGCGGATTCCAGTTGAGGGCCACGTGTACTCTTTGGACTCGCCTCCCCGCCACTGCCAGAAAATGGGTTTGGTGCGACTGATTGGCGTTCCTTGGAAGGCCGCAAAGACATTCTCGCCATCGGGGGCGAAGCCTTCGGGAAGCGATACACCGGCGACATGCAGGAAGGTGGGCAGGAGGTCGACCGCCGTGATGACGGAGGTTTTGTCGACACGTCCGGCCGGAACAACCGCCGGCCATCGCACGATAAAAGGAACGCGGATGCCGCCGGCGAAGAGAGATCGCTTTCTGCCTTTGAGTCCACCTGATTCGCCGACCGAATAGTAACCGCCTAAACCCGGTTCTCCCTTTCGATGAATCTTGTCGCCTGGACCTCGAGTCGCTTCCGGCCCATTGTCGGTGGAGAACACGACGAGCGTCTTCTCATCAATGGCGAGTTCCTTAAGCAGCGACAAGATGCGACCGACACCCTCGTCGCCTTCGGCAATGATCGACGCGTAGACCCTTTGTTGCTCGTTGAGCTCGCTGAACTTTTGAAGGTATCGTTCCTGCGGGAAATGGGCGAGGTGAGCTTCGTGAAGCCAGAGATTTACAAAGAACGGTTCGTCTTTGTTGGCCCTCATGAACCTCTCCGCATGATCAACCGATGCCAATCCGTCTTTTTTGATTTCCTTCTTCTTCGATCCGTTGAACGTCGCAAAGTCGTCGTAGCCGTATTGGTCTTCCGTGGGGACTCCCGCCCCGCCGCCGAGATGCCACTTTCCGAAATGTCCCGTTTTGTAACCGGCCTGCTGTAGCATTCGTGGCAACGATGGCCCCTGCGGATCCAACCAATCGGGCATGCCACGTTTGCGGTTGGATGCGACGCCCGCGAAATGTTGATGGATGCATTGCCGGGCAGGAAACTGTCCCGTCATCACGGCGACGCGGCTGGGCGAGCACACGGGACTGTTGACGGTGAAATTGGTGAAGTCGATTCCCTCGGCGGCCATTTGGTCGAGAGAGGGCGTTTGGCAAAATGAACTGCCGTGACAACTTAGGTCGCCATATCCCCAATCATCCGCGAAGATGAAAATGATATTCGGTCCTGCAGGCGAGTCATCCGCCTGAACCGTTGCCGCGGGGTTGGGCAGCAATAACGAAACCGCGACGATCGGTAGCCATCGTGCGATAGAATATAACGGTTGCATGGGATTCATCCTGCTCGATCGCTGAGGGCAAGTTTTGTTTCCAGGGCGAGCGAAATCACACAGTTGGAGAATTTCGATTTGCGGTTAGTTGAACCTTTTGGGGACGCCGTTTGGTGACGGCGGAATCGACGGGTGGTTGGGCGTGCATCGAGCGAGTCGGCGTCCGGCGACTCGCAATGCGGTCACGGTTTGGGGCTTAGAAGGATTCAACTTCGGTGAAATAGGCTCCACCTGCTTTGCCGTTATTGTCGTAGAACCACGTCACTAATTCGGTTGGTCCGGTCGGCAGTTCGATGTCGAACACAACTCCGCGGCTGTCCGGTTTCACGTCGAGTTCATGCGTTTGACCGGCGATCTCCAACTTGGCTCGAACGGCAACGATGGGCTTGTCAGCCTCTTTAGGCATCTGCCGTAGTGTGATGCGATAGCGTCCCGCTTTCCTGACATCGAGCATCCAAGGTCCGGTGACGCGGGGGCGTCTGGCAATCGAGCCGAAATTCCACGGTGGGTTTCCACTCGGCATGTACCAATCCTGTGAGCAGAGCACGGTTGGGTTGTTCGTCGGATTTCCAACATCGATGCGAACGGGTGTGAGCCTCGGTGATACTTTTTCCCAAAATGATTGGTACGCAGTCCGTAGTCTGGTCACGACTTCCGGGTGTTCGTCGGCGACGTTGTTTCGTTGTGCCGGATCGGCGAGAATGTCAAACAAGCCTTGTCCGTTCGAATTGACCAAACGCCATCGGTGATCCATCACGACGGAGTACTCCAATGGCTGAGGCGGGAATGCTCTGGCGTGGGCGCCCGCGTGGAACTGCACCACATGATGATCGCGAGGGAGTTCCGGTTCCGATTCGCTGCGTTGGGCGTCGTCGAGTTTGGTGTGCTCGAGCAACGGTTTCAACGAGATTCCGTTGGGTTTGTAATCGTCCGAAACTGGGATTCCGCAGAGGTCCGCCAACGTTGGCAGGACATCGATATGAGCCGCCTGCGTGTGGACGTCTTTCCCGCCGACGAGACCAGCCTGAGGCCAATGAAGAAAGAACGGCACGCGGTGCCCACCGTCGTAGAGCGAGGATTTCTTGCCTCGCATTCCGGCGTTGTATCCCAATTTGGCTTCCGAGTCCAAACCGTCGAATTTTGCTCCACTGGCCGTGCCGTTGTCGGTCATGAAGATCAGAATCGTGTTCTCGGCGAGACCGAGTCGAGCGATTCGATCGCGGAGGATTCCAACGTTGTGATCGATGTTCGCGATCATCCCGTAGAAGTTAGGATTGGTTACTGATCGATTGCCGGTGTACGGTTCCGCCCACTCAGGCGGCACTCGATAAGGACCATGCGGCGCATTGAGTGCGAGGTAGAGGAAGAACGGTTTCGTTTGATTCTCTTCGATGAATCGGATGCCCTCGCGGAACCACACGTCGGTGCAATAACCTTCGAACTTTTCGAACCGACCGTTGCGTTCGTATGTGTCGTCGAAATAGTCGTTGCCCCAATAGTCCGACGCTTGACCAACCCCACCACACCGGTGCCAGACGACGTCTTGGAATCCTCGGTCTTGGGGACGATGCGGGGCATTATCACCAAGATGCCATTTGCCGACCATGCCGGTGACGTATCCGTTGTCGCCGAAGAGATTCGCGATAGTCTTTTCATCGCGATGCATCATCGTGCGTCCCGAACTCGTTCGATACGCTCCGGTATATCCCGGATAGTTACCCGTCATCAGCGCCGCACGTGTTGGGGTGCAGAACGGACTGACATGAAAATCGGTGAAGCGAATTGAATTCGCACTCAGGCGATCGATGTTGGGCGTCTTCAGGATTGGATTTCCGTGACAACTCAGATCCCCGTAGCCTTGATCGTCCGTCATAACCAACACCACGTTCGGACGTGTTGCCGAATTGGTATCTGCATTGACGCGTACGAGTGAATGGCAGGATGTTCCCAAGAGAATCAGGAATGCGATCGTTCGAATAATCATCATAACGGCTTGTCGAGATGAATGAGGGACAGGGACAGGGACAGGGACAGGGACAGGGACATGTGGGACTGGTTCAGGTGCGGCAAGTTCAGGCAGACGTTTTCGATGGGGGTGGTCCGCCGGTATTTTTAGACCTAATCATTTCTTGGTTGTCGCTCGTTCGGCGATGTCGGGACGCCGTGGTTGAGGATCAAAGAATCTTGCGTTTTCGCCGGTGCGGTCGTGATCGCCTATGTCACGGCGTGCGAACTCGACTTGTTTCATCAACTCCGCCACGACTTCCGGGTGCGATGCGGCGACATCGTTGGTTTCACCGATATCCGCATTCAGGTCGAATAGCATGGGGCGATCGATCGCAGCTGCATCCTCCGCCCGGTTGAAGTGTGCCCACTTGGTGTCGACGGGCGAGGGGACGTGCAGTTTCCATTTTCCTGATCGCACGGCTTCGAGTCGTGTGCGTCGATAGAAGAAGAATGCCCGCGTGGGGCTGGTGGCGTTGGGTTTCGCGTGCAGGAGATCTCGAATGTCATGCCCGTCGATCACGCGATCGGTCGGTTCCTGGCCGCCGGCGAGTCGTGCAAATGTCGGCAAAATGTCCATCGTCGATGCGATTTCGGAACACTCTTCGCCGGCAGGAATGCGACCGGGGGCACGAGCGATGAAGGGGACGCGGAGTCCACCGTCCCAAGTAGCGGTTTTGGCGCCTCGTAATGGAACGGCGGAACCTCCATGAGCGACCGCATCTTTACCAAACCGTTTTTGATGCCCTTTGCTGCGTCCGAAATACCACGGCCCGTTGTCGCTGGTGAAAATGACGTAGGTATTATCGTCGATTCCGGATTCTTTGACGGAGGACAAAATTCGACCGACGTGGAAGTCAATTTCTTCGACCACGTCGCCATACAATCCGCCCTGCGATTTCCCGGCGAACGATTCTGCCACGGCGAGTTTTACATGGGGCATCGTGTGGGCAAGGTAGACGAAGAACGGTCGATCCTTGTTTTGCTGAATGAACTTGATCGCCTCGTCGGTGTACCGGCGAGTCAATTCCCCCATGTCGGCTTTGGTTTCAATGACGGTTTCGTCTCGAAGTAGATTGACGATACTATCGTTGCTGGTTGGTGTGCCAAAGAAGGTGTCGAAGCCTTGTCGGGTCGGCAACAGTTCGGTCGAGTAATCCGTCTGAGAATGTCCCGCCAAGTCCCATTTGCCGATCGCAATCGAGGCGTAGCCTAACGGTCGAAGTACTTCGGCGATTGTGATTTCGTCGGTGTGCAGGTGAGGGTGGATCTCGACCACATTCTTCTCGATCGCGACTCTCAACGGATAGCACCCCGTCATCAACGCTGCTCTCGAGGGACCACAGACCGTTTGCGCGTAGAAGTCGGTGAGACGGATGCCTTCGCGGGCCATCTTGTCGAGATGCGGCGTTTTGATCGTGGGCGATCCGAAGCAACCCAAGTCTCCATAACCTAAATCGTCTGCAAAGATGACGATGAAGTTTGGCTTGGCTGATTCTGCGTGCGTTGCAATTGGCGTGGCAACGCTACAGAAGATCGTAATCGTGAGTGCGTATCGGAACAGTGGATTCATGATTGCTGTATCAAGGGAAAACGGCGAGCGAGATGTATTGCTTACCGGGTGTCGTGGGGGGGGGGGCAAGTTTTCGGAGGTCAATGATCCGGGCGGAGGGTGAGGCGTCGAGGAAACCTGCTTTGATGGCGGTCTTCCATTGGCACATTGTCGCGTTGACCAACGGAATGTTTCGCCACCTCATTGTCAGTCTCAAGGGCTGTCGATCGTTCAGGATGGATTCAATTTTAGTTGTCTTCCAAGACGGCTTCGATTGCGTATCCGTTTTCGCCCGTCTCTACGCCTGTGAAGTCGATTTCGAGAGCCTGGTTCGTTTGTGTCCATTTCAATTCTTGGTCGCTGCCGAGCAAACGCAACTGGGTGATTCGGCCCGCGGATTGGTTCAGGGACAGAACCCGCACCACTGAGTCGCCCGGCACCAATGACATCGCGTACACCTTGGCGTCTTTGGCACTGAACCAAAATTCCGTTGGCTTGGATGGTGAGTTTTTCACCCTGTCCACGCCTTCGCTGAACGTCGTCCAACGCTGCGTGCCGAAGATCGCATCGGAATTGGTTTTCACCCACTCACCCATTTCTTCGAAACTTTTCACGCACGGTACGGGGACTCGGCCTTTGCCGTCGGGGCCGATGTTGAGCAGATAGTTGCCGCCTTTGGAGACGATGTCGACGAAATTTCGCAGTAACTCGTTGGATGATTTCCAATGGTGATCGTGGGCCTTGAAGCCCCAGGAATGGTTCGCGGTTCCGCAAGTTTCGAAATGTTTGGCGGCCAGTTGATTTTCGGTCGGTGTCTTATTGTCACCGGCGTCGACATAGTCGCCAAAGTCATAGCCGATCCGGCGATTGACGATGATGTTCGGGTTCAGTTGGTAAACCAGACGATAGAATTCGAACGCTTGTTTTTCGGTGATCAAACCTTCCCCGTCGAACCAGATGATCCGCAGTTCAGGCAGGCGTTTGATCAATTCGGTGATCTGAGGATAGGCCTTGTTGCTCAAATAGTCGGCATGAGTAATGGGGCTGGGATCCCAAAGGTTCTTGCCTTGTTCTTTAGTCGGCACGCCGATTCGATCGTTGCGTGCTTTCACGTTGGCATAGTTGCCGTCTCCACCTTCGTTCCAGTCATTGCCGTGTGAGTAGTAGATTCCGAACTCGATGCCTTCGGTGCGACAGGCGTCGTAGAGTTCTTTGATCAGGTCCCCGTCATACGGCGTTGAGTCGGCGATGTCGAATTCGGAATGAACCGAATCGAATAGGGCGAAGCCGTCATGGTGTTTGGCCGTGATGACGAGGTATCTCATGCCGGTGTCTTTTGCGAGGCGTGCAATGTTCACGGCGAACGACGGGGCTGGATTAAAGCGTTCCGCAAACGCTCGGTATTCTTTTCTCGGTATCTCGAACGCGTTCATGATCCATTCCGCCACCTTCGGACCCTGGCCCTTTTCAATGCGTGTGTTCTTCCAGCTTCCCGCGGCTTCGGAATAAACGCCCCAGTGGATGAACATGCCGAAACGTGCTTCTTTCAACCACGCCAACGCAGCCTGCTTTTTAGGCGACTGGTGCATCAGGAGCCAATCGTCGAAGTAGCTCTCCGAGCTGATCAATATTTTGGATTGAACGTATCCTGTTGGAACGAGCCTTACCGTTTTGATCGAATCGCCGTTGGCAATCGAGATTGTGTGTTTTCTCGTCGGGGTCAGATCAAGTGATTGGTCGTGCTGCCATACCAAACCGTCTTCGATGAGATAGACCTTCTTCCAGTCACGACGCAGAGGTTGATTATCCAGTACAACCGTCGCGGGAGATTCAACATCCGAAACATGAATCGACGAGACAACCTGGACGGTGAAAGTCCCGGGGTGTTCGAGCTCGAATTCCCATTCCAAACGTGATTTGTCGTTGTGTGCCTGACTCACATTCAACACAACGCAACCGTCTGCACGTTGGTTAACACTCCCGTCGGCGAGGGACACGTTGACGAAAGGGAGTGTGAGGGAGGCGACGAGGCACGCCATCGCCATCACCGATGGGAACGTAGGGAGTGTTTTTGAGTGGGAAGGGGGGGATGGAATGTGCATGGCAATCACAGCGTTTCTGGTGCCCACTCGGGAATGCTTTTTTCTTTGAGCTGGTTGTGATATCGAATCGCCAGCGGTTGTTCGGCGGGAGCAACTTTGGGGAGGTTTTCATTGACCAGAAGGGGAGTCAGTGTTGCCCACCATCGGTCGTATGATTGACGCAGTTTCGCAACCACCTCCGGGTTTGTTTGAGCGACATCGGTCGTCTCGCTCGGGTCGGCCGAAATGTCGTACAGTTCCGCGTTGTTGACGAATCGCCAACGTTCGGTCCGGACGGCACACTTCTTAAACTTGAAATCGTCTCGCCCGCCCGTCGGCCAGCGACCGCAATGGACGAACAGTTCGCGGTCCGGCCACTTCGCATCGGCATCCTTCAATAAAGGCAACAGCGATCGACCGTCAATGTCCTGCACGTCATCGGGCAATTTCGCGGAGGCCAATTCGCAAAATGTGGGATAGATGTCGATGTGTGCGGTCAACGCATCAATGTCAACTCCTTCGCCGAGCACACCTTTCCAGTACCAGAATGCCGGCACGTGTGATCCGCCCTCGTTGGGCGAATTCTTGCCGCCTTTTAAGTTGGCGTTGAAGTGTCGGACCCTTAGGCCGTTTAACTTGCCGCTCAAATGTGTCGCGCCGTTGTCGGTCATGAAGATGACGAGCGTGTTGTCGAGCGAATTCCATTCGCCCAACTTCGCCATTAAGCGGCCGAAGTTGTCGTCGATGTTCTCGATCATGCCATAGCGACCGGCCGTTCCCTGGTCGTAGCCAAGTTCCAGGAAACGTGCTGTGTACTTTTCGGGAGCAACGAGTGGGCCATGTGGGGCGTTGAGTGCAATGTAGGCGAAGTACGGATCGCTGGTTTCGAGTTGATTCTTGATCCATGCCAATCCGGATTGGAAAAACACGTCGGTGCAGTAGCCTTTCGTTTGCACGATTGTGTCGTTGTGCAACAGCACGTTGTCGAAATAGACGTTCTCCTTATTCGGAGGAAAGTCGCCCAGAGTGACTTGGCCGATACCGCCGGCTCCATGAATCAAGACTTCGTCGAAACCTCGATTGCCCGGCAGGTACGCGTCTTCGTCACCTAAGTGCCACTTGCCAAAAATTCCCGTTTGATAGCCTGCGGTCTGCAATGCCTGCGGCAACGTGAAGGTGTCCAGTGCCATCCGTTCCCGCTGCATGATCGTGTGGGTCACGCCATTTTTGAACGGAGCCCGCCCGCTCATGATTGCGGAACGAGTCGGAGCACACGTTGGGCTGACTTGGAAATCAGTGAAGCGTGTTGACTGTTCGTAGAACCGATCGATGTTCGGAGTCCGAACGACTTCGTTCCCCATGCAGGAGAGGTCGCCCATGCCCTGGTCGTCGGTCATCACGAGAACGATGTTGGGCCGGGTGCCATCGAGAGCGTGTACGTCGCTAGAGGAAACGCAAAAGCTTAACGCCGCGAGAGCGATGGGGATGAGATATTTCATGAAGGTCGTACGTTGGGATTCGGGGGACAGGACGCTCGTGATCAGTAGCTGAGGGTGGCACCGCGTGACGGTTTTTGACGTTCGCTCTCCCACCACTGGTTGGGGCCTTCGGTTGTGATGTCGTTCCAAACCTGCAGGAGAATGTTTTTCATCTCGTCAGTCTTTTCGGGCAGCTTCGTTGCCAAATCATTTTCTTCCTTCCAGTCTTTCTGGATCTCATAGAGCTGGAATTCGGTCAGTGTGTCATTGCCAACGATTTTCCAGTCACCGATCCGCATGGCGACGCGGTTGTCGCCCGACGAAACGTGAGTACGCCAGAACAATGGCACGCTGCGTTGGACCGGTTGGCCGGCAAACGCGGGCAACATACTGACGCCGTCAATCGTTCGGTCCTTTGGTAGGGGAATGTCAACGATATCCAGTATCGTTGCAAAGACATCGGTGCCGACCACGGGAACATCACTGGTGGTTCCGGCAGGGATATGTCCCGGCCAGCGAGCGAGTCCTGGGACGCGGATGCCGCCTTCGTGGTCACTGCGTTTGTGACCTCGCAATCCACCGGTGACGCCGCCAAACCCGGGAACAGGACCATTGTCGGAGGTGAAGAACAGCAGCGTGTTGTCGCTGACGCCCTGAGCATCCAACGCGTCCATCACCATTCCTAACGCGTTGTCCATTTGAGTGATGTTGCCCATGTACTTGCTGTTCTTGTGCCCGTCGTACAAGGCTTCAAAGCGGGAGTCGGTCGCAATCGGTGAATGGGGTTCGTGTACCCATACCGACATCGCGAACGGTTTCGCGGGATCGTGAATCTCCTTTAACCAACGTGTTGCTTCGCTGGCGACCAATTGAGCGGAATAACCAGTGAGTTGTCCGACGGGCTCGCCATTGCGTACGAAGTTGTCTGGGTTCTCGTGGCTCGGGCTCGCGTTGTTGTGCGTAATCATCCAATAATCGAATCCATGATCGCCGGGTTGGGGGAAATCGGGATTGTTGAACTGCTGACGTGAGTTGAGGTGCCACTTACCGACGTGGCACGTTTCATAACCAATCTCTTTCAATAGTTCCGGATAGGTGATTTCGCTGGCCCGTAAATGGGCGTCGTGGACTCCCGACAGGTGCCGCCAAACACCGTTGCGGTAAGGAGTTCGCCCGGTCAAGATTGCCGAACGCGAGGGTGAGCAAACTCCACATGCCGAATAGCACTGAGTGAACTTCACTCCCTCTGACGCGAGTCGGTCCATGTTTGGGGTCTGAATGAGTTCATTGCCATACGTCGCCGAGTCACCCCACCCCATGTCGTCAGCCACAAAGATCACAATGTTCGGCTTGGTCGCGGACGGTTCCGTCGGTTGCTGTGCCAGGGCATTGGTCGAGAGACAGATCAGTACCGAGGTGACGACGAGTCCTGCCCAGCGAGCGAGGGCGGACGAGTTTGGCTTTCTCATGTGGGGCCTTTGGGGAATGAGTTCTGTCACCGAGAGCGATTGCGGCGCATCACTTTTTGATTTTTTTCTTGGGGGTGGCTCTGTCAGGGTGACGAGCGAGTTGTTCTTGATGGATTGATTTCCGGGTTTCCTGATCGACGGAGGGCCAGTCCTTTCCATGACTGACGACGGGAGCATCGGCGACGGCGGTTCCGGTTGGTCGTTGGTCGGTGCCGCGTTGATTGAATTCACCCAACGACTCGCGAGCATGCTCCGCAAACTCGATCATTTGTTCGACGAGCTCGGGGTTCGCGTCCGCAACGTCTCGTGATTCCGCACGATCGGTTTGCAGGTTGTAAAGAACCGGTTTTTTCAAGCGAAAGAACGCAGTGTTCTTTTCCCAGAACGGTACTTGCACCTTGCTGCGAGGAAGATGCAGTTTCCAATCGCCGTAACGCACCGCTTGCAAGTTCTCGCAGTTGTAATAGTAGAACGGTTGCGTTTCCGGACGGGCGAGAGTTTTGCCCTCGAGTAGAGGCAGCAAACTCACGCCATCAAATTCGCGATCTGAGGGCAGCGGTTCGCCGATGATTTCCGACAAAGTCGGAAACAGGTCCATCGCCACGACCGGGATATCTAGCTCGGCACCTGCCTTGATCTTGGCGGGCCAATGGAAGATGAACGGAACGCGTTGGCCGCCTTCAAATGAGACATACTTCGTCCCGCGATAGGGATGTGCGTATTGCGGTTTTACCGGACCGTTATCTGACGTGAAGACAACGATTGTGTTCTCGGCGATGCCTGACTTCTGGATCGCTTTCATGATTTCGCCGAGTCCCCAGTCGAGTTCTTGAATCACGTCCCCGCGAACGCCATCGCGGGAGGATCCAGCAAACGCCTTTCCGGCTTTGTAGGGCGTGTGAGGGTAGTTGTGGGCGAAGTACATGAAGAACGGTTGGTCACCGTGTTCTTCGATCACGCTGATCGCACGGTCGGTGTACAGTTTGGTTAACCGATCCAGTGGAGCGTCCGAGAAAATCTCATCTCTGCCGTCGAAGAACTTGGGCGAATGTCCCACGTTGTTGGGCATTCCGTAATAATTGTCGAACCCTTGGCCGAGCGGATGAAATTCCGGTTCGCTGCCGAGATGCCATTTGCCGATCATGAACGTTTGGTAGTTCTGTTTTTTGAACTGTTCGGCCAACGTGATTTCATCGGGATGCAGACCGAGGAACCAATGCTCGGCCCGGTTCTCGTTGATGCCCATGTAGAGGCCACATCTCTGAGGATAGGCTCCCGTTAGGAAAGCGGCCCGAGAGGGAGAGCAGATCGACGCACCGGTGTGGAAGTCGGTGAACTTGTAACCCTCTGCGGCCAATCGATCAATGTTCGGCGTTTTTACCTTGGTGGCACCATAGCAACTGATGTCCGAATAGCCCAAATCATCAGTTAGGAAGAAGATGACATTCGGCGGTGATTGGGATTGGGCGTAGCCAACAGGCTGTGTTTGGACGAGAACGCAGATCAATAGGGCGGCGAGTAAGAACTTCATTTCTGTCTCGCCTTTCCTTGGCGTGATTGGGATGCGGATGTTTTCGAGCGATAGCTCTGAAGCAATGCTTCCATCTCCTCCACGACTTCAGGATGCTGGCGATAAACGTTCTCGGTTTGCAGGAGGTCGATTTCGAGATCGTAGAGTTGTGCCGGAGGTGAGTTCGGTTTAATCTTTCCGTTTATGATGTCGCTGTTCACGTTGCCGGCGAACGCTGCGGCGGGCGGACCGCCCCACGCGTGATGATCGGGTTTGGATCCGGTGAAACCGCCGCTGCCTTTTCCGCCGATATACATCCACTTGCCCTTGCGAATGGAGAGATTGGCATCTTTGCGTGGAGCCAACAGAAGTTCCGAGCGAATCGGAGCGGTTGGGTTGTCGATTAGTGCGGGCAACACATTTACGCTGTCTTTGTTCTCGAGGGTTCCGGGGTCTTGGTCGGTCAATGCCATGAAAGTTGCGAGCATGTCGACGTTGCAGATCAATTGATCCGACTCGCTGCCCGCTTCAATGGTTCCTGGCCACTTTGCGATGAAAGGCACGCGATGGCCGCCCTCCCAAACTCCGAATTTAAAACCCAGCAGTTCGCCGTTAATTCGGTGCCCCGCTTTCATCGCGATTCGGCCGCCGTAATTCAGCATGGCGCCATTGTCACTGGTGAAGATCACGAGCGTGTTGTCGCTCAGTCCGTTTTCTTCGAGCGTTTTCATTAGCTCGCCGACCATCCAATCCAGTTCGTGGATGTAGTCGCCATAGAGTCCACACTGGCTCGTTCCCTTGAAACGTGGTGCAGGCGTGAATGGGTGATGAATGTTGGTTGTTGCGAAGTACAGGAAGAACGGGTTGTTCTTGTTATCTGAAATCCACGACATTGCTTTTTCGGTAAGCAGCGTTCCCGTCTTTTCATCGTCGTAGATTCGGTGTGCCGCCAGTGCACCGGTGAACTTGTTCGGGCTCTTGACCGACGCTTCGGCGGGGAATTGGGGTGTGGGCGAAGGAGGGCTGCCTTGTTTCAGCGGATCGGCGGGATCGTATCCGACAATCGTGTCGTTCTCGACGTAAACGTAGGGGCTGCCGCTGTTGACGAGGGGAACGCCAAAGTAGTAGTCGAACCCGACGTCGTTGGGGCCGGGGCGTAACGGGACGGACCAGTCGTTTTGATTTTCCCCAAACCCGAGATGCCATTTGCCCAGGCACGCGGTCGCGTAGCCTTTGTTCTGGAACACCTTTCCGATTGTTGGAGTGTTCGTATCGATGATTAGTCCCGAGAACGGTGAAAGCGGTCCCCAGGCACCTTTGCCCCCGAGCGCTCTGATTGGATATTCACCCGTTAGGAGCGCGTATCGCGATGGTGTGCAAACCGCAGACGCGGTATGGGCGTCGGAAAACTTCCGCCCCTCTTTGGCGAGGCGATCGATGTTTGGCGTTTGCACTTTCGTCGCCCCGTAACAACCGAGGTCGCCGTAGCCCAAATCATCGGCAAAAATAAACACCACGTTCGGAGGAGTGCTTGAATTGGATCCGGCCTCGCTGGATCGCGCGGCATCGGGGCTGGGTTCACTGGCAGTCGCAAGGCCGCTGCCGTTCACGAAAAAGAGTGACAGTAACGCGACGTACCTGAGGTCAGCGAATTTCATCGGGTGACGTTTCCTTAAGGAGATGCGAGCAATCCTCGACGCGTCACGCCGGCATGATGCGCTGCGAGGGAGGTTGTGGGAACCACTGAAATGACGCGGATGCTCCCTTAGATTGCTTGCGAGGGGAGTATAGATTGCGTTGGTGGTGGTTGCATGTCATCTGTTTAGAGGACGTGCAAGGACGATCGATCAAACTCAACGACGAATTGCGGCATCGACGGTTGCAAAGAGCGGTGTACAAAACGATGCATCGATCAGTGCCGTGATCTACACCGCTGCGAGTGTGAACGCATTCGTTAAAACGGGCCGCATCGTGAGACGTACCCGCTGGCGTTGATTCACGGTTTTGTCGCGGTGCCACGTCGAAGAGGCACCGGAGAGGTTTAACGTAATCGATCGTGTTGCACTACCGCTCTTGCATTTGAGGCGGGATGCGTCCGTAGTCGGGATCGTAGACCGGGATTCCCATCCCTGCCGGGGTTTGCCAACCGGGTTCAGGGCGATGGGTGACATACGCGTAATAAGGCGTCGCTGTCAGATCTGGACCGATGAATGTCGGCGCGAGTTGGGTGATCCCTTTCTTGAGTGATACTCGGAACGTGACCTCTTTGGCACCGTTGGCAATGTCTTTGGTCACGTCGACCTCGCCGATTTTCAGTCGAGCCGTTTGGTAGTTGTAGGCTTTGCCGTAGGTGCCATCGTTGATCGCTTTGTCGGCTTCGACCGGCCAGCGCCGCAGCGAGATTTCATATTCGCCGTCTCGCTCAACTTCGATTGCCCAGAACGACTCTTCGGCGACGTCTCCGTTTCGAACATGGTTTTGATGCCACGGCGGGAGCATGTCGATCAGCCAGTCGTGGGACGAGAGCGACACGATGGGTGAGTGGTCTGATCCAATCACCATGTAACTGGTCATGTCGTGTTCTTGAGAAACGTCGTTCCAGAAGTTCTCGTACTCGTCACGCAGTCGCTTCAAAACTTCGGGGAACTGCGCCGCGAGATCGTTCTGTTGTTTGGGATCGGCGTCGAGGTCGTAGAGTTCGGTGCCGTTGACGAGTCGCCATCGGTCGGTCATGACCGCGCTCTTACGCCATTTGATCGGAGTGACCACACGCTGGGATTCAACGACCAAGGCGCGTTCGGGCCACTGTTCACCGTCGGTGTAGAGCAGGTCTGCGATGTCGCTGCCGTCGAAATCGATCTCGGGCGCCTTCAAATCGCAAAGGCCAATGAACGTGGGCAAAATATCGATATGTGCCGTCAACTGATCGACTGTTTTACCGGCTTCGATTTTTCCGTTTGGCCAACGAATGATGAACGGCACGCGGTGGCCACCGTCGTATTCGGAGTTCTTGGTGCCCCGCATGCCGCCGTCGTATCCCCGACCGTTTTTTAAGCCGGCGGCGGTACCGTTGTCGGTCATGAAAACGAGGATGGTATTATCGGCGATGCTTTCGTCGTCCAGCATCTTCATGAGCTTGGCGAGATTGTCGTCGACGTTCGTGATCATGCCGTAGAACTCCGCAAGTGAGACCTGCGGGTTGTTCTCGTATGGTTTGGAGTACTCCTCAGGACAGTAGTACGGACCGTGGGGAGCGTTCGTTGCAATGTAGGCGAAGAATGGCTGGTCTTTGTTTTTCTTGATGAACTTCATTCCTTCGTCGAACCAGATGTCCGTGCAGTAGCCTTCAAAACGTTGGTGTTTTCCGTTAACGATGTAGGTGTCGTCAAAATAGTCGTTGCCCCAGTAGTCCGGAGCCTGTCCCACGCCGCCGGCCTGGTGGTAGACACAGTGTCCAAAGCCGCGGTCTTCGGGACGGTAGGGGTAGCAGTCGCCGAGGTGCCATTTCCCAAACATACCGGTCGCGTAGCCGTTGTCTGCGAACACGTTGGCCATCGTGACTTCGCGGCGGCGCAACATGCTGCGGCCTTGCACGGTGTGCCAGACACCGACGCGATCGGAATAGCGACCGGTCATTAATGCCGACCGCGTGGGGGCACAGGTTGGGTCGACGTGAAAGTTATTGAGCAGCGTTCCCTGGGTGCAGAGTTTGTCGATGTTCGGAGTCTTAATCGCAGGGTTACCGGTGAACGCCAAGTCGCCATAACCCTGATCGTCGGTGATGACAATGACGACGTTTGGTTTGGTTTGCTCCGCGTCGGTAGTGGACACGATTGAGGTAACGGTGAGCAGCGCGATAGCAATTCGCTTGAGTGGGTTCATGTTTCTCTCGGTGTTGCCGACCGGTGTTTGCCCTGGGCGGTGCCGGTCGGACGGTCATTGATGGGGATGCGGTTTGATCGGGACAGCTTAACTCTTTTATACGCAGCGTGGCGACAGAGGGCAGCAGCATGAAGTGGCCTGGCGGGGTGATGTTACAGAGTAGCCGGCGTCGCAGCACTCGTACCGTGCCGCGTTAGTCTCGCAGCCATTGAATTCGGGCTTTTCGGTTCTCCAGATCCACCGCTACGTTTGCGTGCTCGAACTCGCGGCGGAAGATCCAACCGTCGCGTCGGGCTCGGGATTTCGGTGCGCCGAGCGGCTTGCGATACTCGGGGTAGTCGACCAACTGACCATCATCGATTCCGTATCCCCATCCGTAGCAGAAGTAACTGTTTTCTTCGGCGCCGATCAGATAGCAGGCCAGCGGGTAGGTGATCTTTTCGCGTGCGAACGCTTCTTTCTTCGCTGGCGATTGGGACATGAACTTACGGTTGAGCCAGTTGATGTCGTGATCGGGCCACGCTTTGTAGAGAACGATCTTGCTGTCTTTCGCCGCGGTCGCTGCCATCTTCCAATAGGCCACCATGTCTTCTTTCGTGATCGAGCTGAGTTGATCGAAGTGTTCGATCTGGGCTCCATCGGAATAGGGTAGGAATTCGGTGCCTGCGGCTGCGTTGTTGTCGGGGCCACCGGATTTCGATCGGAAACCGTTGTAGATCAGTAACCGGTTGTCGCCGATGATCGCTTTCGTCTGCCGCATCATGTCGACGGCGGCGGCATCCAATTCATCGGCCTTGTCGAATCCCCATCCTTTTTGCAGCCACAACGGGCGTTTGGATTGAGAGACGGCGTCCATGAACACACCATCGAAATTGAATTCGTTGACCGCGCCGCCGATGGTGTCGGCCCACCATTTACGGACGTTAGGATTCAGTAGATTGTATTGGTAGACGGGCGTTGAGCCGTGCATCGCCTTGAGCAACGGTTCGCCCGTGCTCCGGTCGCGGAGCGTCCAGTTTTCGGGATGCGAGTCGGCAAAATTGGAGTTGTAGGACGTGAACGGCCACGCGATGAGCGTGTTCCAGTACATCAAGATCTTGGCGTCGGGATTCGCGGTCTTAATGCGTTGTGCGTCCTCAGCCGCGATCCGCTCGGGGTGTTCCCGGTCGGTAGTGCGGCCGTGTGCTTTTTCCAGGCAGATGAAGTTGGACAGCCTCGCGGCGGTTTGCACTTCTTCATCGGTCATCCTTGTGGGGCTGCCAAAGTGCAGATAAACCGGCGCGGTGTCCCACGAAAACGCAGGCATTTGCGCAAACGCGGGAGCTAACCAAAGACACGAGAAAACCGCTACGAGGCGGCAGAATGCATTTTTGATCACGAGGCGGGGGTATCCGAGGCTGCTTGCCCGCTCAATTGGACTTTGACGACGGTGTCGTATTCGTCGACGTTGGCTTTGGGGAGAGTGATCCGAAGCACGTCGTCGGATTGCGAGAATTGTGCTTTTTCGCCTGTTGCAAGAAACACCGCGGACTCGATGATTCCAGGAACTTCGTTGAGCGTGATGGTTCCCGAGGGAGGTGCGTCAAGGACGTGCAGGTAAAGCGTCGTGCCATCTTTGCTGGCGGAGATGTCGCCCCATTCAGGTCGCGAGGGCAATGGGTTGCGTTTGGCTGCGTAGATCGATTCCCCGTTTACATTCAACCATTCGCCGATCACGCCGTAGAGACGAATCGCTTCGGGATCGAGTCGGCCGTTGCCCATCGGCCCGTTGTTGAGCAAGTAATTGCCACCGGCGCAAACGGTGTGAACAAATCGTTCGATCAGTTCTTCTTCCGTGTGGTAGTAACATTTGCCCTTTGTCTTGTACCCAAACGAGGAACTGACACTGTCGGGCGATTCAACATAGAGCGGGAGCTTTCGCGTGGGGACCTCTTTGTCGCCGATCGAGCTGTAGTCATAGAGTGAAAGGAAAGTCGCGTCGACTTTGTCTTTGCCGCCATGAATGAGGCGTGAGTTGATCAGGCAATCCGGTCGGTGCTTGCGTACCGTGTCACTGAATTGCTTGGCACGTTCCATCGTCATTCCCGACGGGGTGTCGAACCAGATTAGATCGAGTTCATAGTGCTTCACGAGTTCTTCGACCTGAGGCAGGCTCTTCTTCGCGATATAACGATCCATGTCCGGTTTGAAATCGGCAGGCAGATCAGGGTGAATGAACTTGCGGGTGCCTTCGAGACGCGGGGCGATGTAGGGGGCGTCGGGTTCGTCCCAGTCCTGGGCCTGCGAATAATAGACGCCGAATTTCAGGCCTCGACGGTGGCAAGCCTCGCTCAGTTCTTTGATGATGTCGCGTTTGAATGCTGTGTAGTCGACGATGTTGTATTCGCTGACCAGGGACTTAAAGAGTGCAAAACCGTCGTGGTGTTTTGACGTGATGACGACGTAGCGAATGCCCGCGTTCGCGAAGGTTGTCGCCCACTCATCGGCGTCGAACTCCGCAGGGTTAAAACGCGAGGCGACTTGGTGGTATTCGTCGGCGGGAATTTTGGCTGAAACCTGAATCCATTCCGAGTACCGGTGCTGGGACCCGCGCCCTTCGTATTCGCCTTCCAAGGTCGAATAGACGCCGAAGTGAATGAAGGCACCGAATTTAGCGTCGCGAAACCATTGGTCTTGGCGAGCGATTGAATCGGCGGTCTGTTGCAAGTTGTCGTCGAACCGAAATTCAAAACTCGTGTTGCGAGTCGCCTTCTTGGCGGCTTTCTTTTGAGTCTCCGCCGCGTCAGTCGCCTGTGCGGCTACGACGAGAATCAATAGGAGGAATCGTATAAGGCAGGTCATTGGTGTGCGTCGTGATGTAGTTGAAGTGGTTGCGTTGGTGGGAGGCGGCCGGACCGAAAACGAGGCACACGAGAACGGTTGTGGGTTTCATCCGTTTGCTTGTGTGCCTCACGATGGGTGAGCGGTTCTATTTTTGCGAATTCCTACTAGTGGATGCTTGGAGAAGCGTTTCGCTGAACTCGTTCAATGGGGTCAATCGGATCGATCTCAGTTCCGCGTTTCGGATATTGCCTTCGAGGCACGAGACGGCGATCTTGTAACGTCCCGGTGTCGGGAAATTAAGCCATCCGATCGGGAACGTTTGGTAGTTGTGCGACGCGTTCTGTTGGTTTTGGATGTGTTCGCCGCCAACGACGTCGACGCCCCAAACCAAACGGCCTTCGCCGGTGTAGCTCAGTTCGACGTCATAATCGCCGGGGACGAGGATGTCGATTTCCCAAACCGCTTTTCCGCCTTTGGTCCACTGAGTCGCGGGGTACTCACAAACCCATTCGCCGAATTTTTCCATCCATCGGTCTTTGGCGATTTTGGCTCCGGTGATGGATGAGAATTCGGCGCGGATCTCAGTTCCCAAGTTCGGGTCGATCCCAAACGTCGAATCGACATCGGGTTCCCCCGCGAGGATCAATTCGATGACCGAAGCGAGTTGTTCCGGTGCAACCGAAGGTACTTCCAGGAGAGTCCATCCGTTTGCTCGCTTGAATGACAGTTCGGTGTGTTCTTTTCCATCGAGAAGGCGTGCCGATTTGATTTCTGTATTCAATCCCGGTAGGAACAGTTGACCGGATTCGGGCCAATCGAACACCGACAGGAAAAGACGGTTGCCTTTGACGGTGATGTCACCCCAAGGCATCGCGTGTCCCCATGGCGAGGCGTCCGTTCCGTAGACGACTCGTGGGTATCGACGAATCCACTCGCCCGCCTCGCGGAGTGAACGAGCGGCCCGTTCGGGAACCACTCCGTTGCCGTCGGGGCCGACGTTGAGCATGTAAGTTCCGCCACGACCGACGCAGGAGATCAGGCGGTGTAGGATTTCGTGTGGCGTTTTCCAACGTTGGTCGTACCACGCGTATGCCCATGAATCATTGGTCGTGTCGACGGCTTCCCACATTCCCTCAACGTTGTGGTGAGGTACTTCCATATCGCCGAGTGTTTGGTAGTCGCCGAGATCGTGTCCGGCACGTCCCGAGACGAGCGCATGTGGTTGATTTCTGCGAACGATGTCGACCAATTCTTGGACGTATTCTTTTTTCATTCCGCCGGGAGTGTCGAACCAGATTAGTTCGATGGGACCGTACTCGGTCGTGAGTTCCTTGACTTGGGGAACGCATTTTTTCGTGAAGTAGTCCTCAAAGGTCGCCGGGTTTCCATCGGCATCGACTGTTGGTCCCTTTCGTCCGCCCGGGAACGTCCAGTCTTGGCTGTGTGAGTAGTAGAATCCGAATCCGAGTCCCGCGTCGCGGCAGGCCGCGGACAATTCTTTCATCGGGTCGGTTTTCCAAGGAGTGGCGTCAACGATGTTGAAGTCACAGGCCGCGGAATCGTACATTGCGAACCCGTCATGATGTTTGGCCGTGATGACGATGTATTTCATCCCCGCGTCCTTGGCCAGTTTGGCGATGGCCTCGGCATCGAAATCGACGGGATTGAATGTGCCGGCGAGTTCTTTGTATTGATCGACAGGGATCCCGGCCATTTTGGGATCCATGATCCATTCGCCGATGCCGTAGTAGGTTTTGCCGTCGACTTGGTTGCCCAACTGCGAGTAAAGGCCCCAGTGAATGAACATCGCGTAGTTGCCTTCGTCGAAGAGTTCTCCGCGTTCGGCATTATCTGCGCGTAGTTTGACGGTGGATTCACCCCATGAGGCGTCCATTTCCTCGGCGAATGTGTTTCCCGCCAACATTACGACGGCGAATGCGAGGGCTAGTGACTTGATCATCTGTTTCCTGTCGATGTTGGCTGTACGGACGGCTTTGCGTCTTCAGGCAAATTGAGTTTGGTGGTTGGCGGGTTGAGAAAAGATGCCAGCCGCGATGTGGTCGTCATGCGGATACGTATCGGCCGACGTTCCCCCCTGTGTTGCCCCGTGCCCCAGCGTTGCCCCCAGTGTTTTCTGTTCCCGTGTATTCTTTTGTGCCCCGCATCCCGCCGTCGGGAATCGTTTGGCTGATGGTTGTCGGTCTTGTCGTTTGTCAAAGGCGTTTGCGTTGTTGTTCGATTCGATGGTACGGCGGGTTATGGATTCCGGGGCGAATTGCGTCGCCGATTTTTCATCTTTAACCAGACACGCACGCGAGTGAGTCAACGAACTTTTGTGTTGGCGTCGCGGACTAGTAAATCAGTGGTTCGATATCGCACTGCCGCTGTAAGCCTGACGCGTTGGTTCGCGTCATAGCGATGGATTTCAGGTCTGGAACGGAGCGGATGTCGTTAAGACACGAGGCGGTCAGACATGTTCTCGTGTTGGGATGTACGCCGTCGTTGGCGTCGCATTGCCTGGAAACGCCTGCCGCCGCTGATGTGCTCGATTCGTTTCGGTTTAAGGGGTTTCTTCTGCTTCTTCGCTTTCCTCGTCCGCACCGAAGTCATCTTGTCCCTGTTGGTTCAATCGATTGTATTCTTCGATCTTTGCCGCATCGGCATCTTCAGCGACGTTGACCGGTTGCGGATCAGAACAGCCACAAGCCACCGTCAATGCGACGACGCAAATGGTTGAGAGTAATGTCTTCATTAGGTTTCCAAGGAGTGAGACGTGGGGACAAAGGAAAGTGAGAAAATCAACGCCCGGCCCAAATGAAATTTGAGGCCGAGCGTTCGTCACGAGTTTCTAAAACTCGGATTCGATAACTTCTTTGGAGGCCCGGGTACCGAGAGCACCCCAGAGCCCATAGGGGCTTTGCGAGCCGGGCTTGTTGTTCAGCCAAATGTTGCGAGCTTTCGGGTTGCCCGCTTCGATCGAGTCGGTGATGAATTTGATCGCACCGTCTCCCATCAAAACATGGGCACCGCCTTGGTGCCGGCTGGACATGGTCGCGACCATCGTCGTGCCCGCTGCGTTGTAGGCACCGCAGAGTTCGCGGTTAGGCGGAAGGATCGTCATGCAGCCCGTGTAAAGGGGTTGGAAGTCAGCCCATTTGTAACCGCGTCCGTGGGTCGCATTGACGTTGACGGTATGAGCCGGATCCCAGAATTGAGGACGATCAGGGAGGACTTTGCCAACGCACGCCGATGGGTTGTTACGAACCTGACCAAACGTTGGTGTTCGGTTCGAATTGTCACGCCAGCCGACAGTCCGTTTGTCGTCGTCACCAAGTGCGGTGGCAATTTCTCCAGCGGCGATCGTGTTGGACAAGCCGTCGAGGCAATCACGGAATCGAGTCCGGTCTACCGGCTTGAAGAATCCGCGGTGTGCGGCTCGAGCTCCTTCTTGGCCGTTTTTGTTTGTCCGGTTGCCGTTCCAGGGGCCGTTGTTCTGGGCAACGATCGAGTCGCCGACGCATGCGGCATAGTTCGTCCGTCCGAGTGCGGGGAGGCCTTGGCCCGGATCGCTCGGGCAGCGGAATCCCGGAATGTCGGTTGCCCATGGTCCGTACGCCAAACGATCAGGAGTCGGTCCCATTGCCGGGTATGTTGTTCCGGTGGGATTGGATATCTGTTCCCACAGTGCTTGTTGCTCAATAAACGGTGTGATGCCCACGAGCATGCTGAGGCGGTAACGGTTGCCTTGGTCGGATGATCGCCAGGAGGCCCAAGGGCCGTTGACGGTGTTGTTCGCGCCGACCAAGGGTTGGGTTCCGGTGCCGTGTGTTGGCAATTGTTTGTAGGCGGAGTGATAGTTGTGAATGGCGAGCCCAATTTGCTTGAAATTGTTGCTGCAGCTCATTCGCCGTGCCGCCTCTCGTGCCGCTTGGACCGCGGGGAGAAGAAGCCCGACCAAAACACCAATAATTGCGATGACGACGAGTAATTCCACCAGCGTGAAGCCGCGTCGAATTTTTGACTGAGTCATAATAAGAAACCTTGAAGAAGAGAGTTAAACGAACCAGGGTCTTCGTTCGAACGTTGCACCACCTGAGCGAATCCCTCCCGCGATATCCTCCAGCTCTGAATCGCGGGCTCGTTTGGGAATGGATTGGTAATGAAGTGTTGTTGTGCCTAGGTTGCGTCTTATGGACGCATTTTACCCCTCGTGTGGGATTCCGTCTGTCGTCTGTTCGGATGACAAAACGTATTTATTTGACTGGTGCGGGGACCAACCTGGCTGATTAGGTGGGATAGGTGGCCACTTGCGCGTTTTGGCAATGCCGCAGTGAGGAGCTGTTCCGCCAGGCGGAAAAGATGTGTTTGTTCACTTCGGTGGCGGGGGCGTCAGTCGGTTGCCCGTGATAGCAGTCCGTGATCGCGTGTGGGCTACGGAGAGGAGGCTGCGGAGAGGAGGCTTCGATCACCGTGCTCCATTTCTTGAAGACCGGCGATGCGGTGACCGTCGGGAGATGATCGCCGTGATAATCTCGTTCCAGCGTCATCTTGTAACTGCCCAGCGTCAACCTGTAACTGCATTGTCTCGAGACAGAATTACCTAGGTGCTAGTGTCGATACGGCAACGGCGCACATGCTGATTCACGCGGGCTCTTGCGGACGCATCGACGTCTCGGGCGTGATCGTCGGCGGGGATCGATTTTGTTATCGTACCGCATCGTTTACTGCCCGGTCGGTCCTCGCCGCGGATGACATCAGAAGATCGTTCCACGATAGAATGAGTCAATGGTTCGATACCGTCTCTCGCTGCTGTTGCTATGCCTTCTGTTTGTTGCTCATTACGCGGGTCTGCGTGTTGCGCACGCGGATGCCGGATTGTATGGAACGGTCGGTGCCAAGCCGATTCCTGTTCGTGAATTGAAGTTGCAGTTGAGCAAACTTTCGCTGACCGAATTGGAACGGCGTCTCGAAACGATCGATAGCCAACTCGAATGGTTGTGTCCGATCAGTCTTCGCAGTGGGGTCGGTGCGGTCGGCATCCGTTCGTCGGTGCGATCGGATCCGCATCACGCGGAGTGGTTTGAGGTTGAGTTGGCTGAGGCGGTGCCGGTTCATTACATCGCATTGGTGCCGACGATTTGGCGTGACACGAAGACAGGGTTGCGTGCGGACGGTTTTCCGATTGAGTTTCGTGTTGTGGTGGGGACCGATGGCGACTCCGAGGGAACGGTCGTGGCGAGTTATTCCGCCGAAGACCGTTTGTTGCCTCGAATCGCACCGCTGGTGGTGGAGTGTCCCGGGATTATCGCATCGTGGGTGCGGGTGGAGGCGATCGAGTTGTCGCCTCGTTTGTGGGATTCGCAATACGTGTTCCAGCTATCAGAGCTGTTCGTGTTCAGCGGCGATGAGAACGTGGCGCAAAGCCGACCGGTGCGAACCTCTTCGAGTTCAGTGGCCGAGGGCAGACACCGTCGATACCTCGTCGACGGTTTCGTCCCGTATCTGATGGACGCCCGGGAAGGCGAGCAGAGCATTGCGTTTTTGCGTGAAGGTGCAGCGGATGGCGACTACGAATTTACGATCGATCTGGGTGCGACGAGGCCACTGAATCGTATCCATCTTCATGCGATCGACTTGAGTGATACGATCCCGCAAGCAAACCGAGATGGCATCGGTATTCCAAAACAGATGCGGTTGGAAGGAGCCAATCAGCCGGATTTTTCAGACGCGGTGCTGTTGCAAGAATTTGACTTCCCCACGGTTTACGATTTGGGCCCGATCATCATGCGTCGGTTTCCCAAAACACCGTGTCGCTATGTGCGTTTGACTGCGATCGAGCCCGACGCGATCATGCGAGGTGGCAAGCTAACTCCCCGGATCGGGTTTGCCGAAATCGAGTTGTTTTCTGATGAGAAGAACGTGGCCGCTGAACTCCCCTTCGAGGCCAATTTCGTCGTCTATAACCCAATGCGACCTTTGTCGGCGTTGACCGACGGTCGGAATTTCTATGGTACGATTCTGCCGATCCGCGAATGGATGATTGAATTAGCGCTTCGGCATGAGTTAGAGACCGAGCGTCCGTACGTGGCAGAAGAACTGAATCGACGTTACTCGCAACAGAAAGTTCACCTGACGTGGTTAACGTGGTTGGCTGTGTTGCTGGCCGTCGGTATTGGTGTCACGATCATGATTGACCGAGTGGTTCGCATGCGTCAGTTGGCGAACTTGAAGGAGCGATTTGCAGCGGACCTTCACGATGAGCTCGGCGCGAACTTGCACGTGATCGGGTTGCTCGGCGATCTCGCGCAGGCCGCGGTTGGTTCGCCGAAAAAATTGAAGAGTCTGCATCAGCGGATTCGCGTCATGACGGAGCGATCGGGAACGGCGGTGCAGTACTGCACGAACATCTTGGAAGCCAAGGGACTGTACCAAGATTTGTACGAAGACATGCAACGTACGACACAGCGGATCATGGCCGACATCGATGGTGAGTTATCGTTCGAGGGAGACGCGGACGTCCTCAAACGACTCGGCCCCCGTACGCGAGCGGACTTATTTCTGTTTTACAAAGAGTGTTTGGTGAATATCAGTCGTCATAGTCAGGCGACTCAATTCGACGCGCATTTGACCGCGTCGGGGAGTGATCTTTCGCTGGTGGTGAGCGATAACGGGCACGGACTGACGGCTCCATTGGCGAACAAGGTTCCCCCATCGCTGCAACGTCGAGCACGGTTGCTCGGTGCCCAGGTCACCGCGAAGCATCCCAGCGAAGGTGGGACACACATTGAACTCAATCTGCGTACCCGGAAATGGGGACGCCGCAAATAGGCAGCAACATGAATAATCGAATTCGAGTGATGTTGGTCGAAGACCACCCTGAGTACCGCGAAGTCATTCAATTGGCTCTCGAGGATGAGCCCGATATTGAGTTGGCCGATCAGGTCGGTTCGTCCGAGCGGGCGTTGTCGGTGCTGCAGCACAGTGGTCACCGTGAGATGCCTGACTTAATTTTGTTGGATCTGAACTTGCCGGGCGATTCCGGTTTGGACGTGTTGCCCGCGTTTCGTTCCATCACGCCCGAAACGAAGGTCGTGATCCTGACGCAGTCGGGCAAAGAGGCTGATGTGTTGCGGGCGATTCGAGAGGGAGCGTCGGGATACCTACTGAAATCATCGACCGTGACCCAAATTGTCGATGCGATCCGCACGGTGGCGTCCGGTGGGGCGATGCTGGACAGCGGTGTGGCGAAGTATGTATTGGATACATTGCAATCGAGCGTCAAGCAGCCCGAGTTGTTGCATTCGCTTTCGCAACGGGAATTAGAAATTCTTCGCTTGCTAAGCGAAGGGTTGGTGAAAAAAGAGGTCGCACATCAACTCGATATCAGTGTTAGTAGCGTGGCCACGTATATCCGTCGAGTCTATGAAAAACTCGATGTCCAAAACGCGCCGGCAGCCGTTAACAAAGCCTATCGATTAGGTATCTTCCCGACGGACGGTGGCAATTGAGTCTTTAGAGAGGGCTGATCGCGTAAACGAATTACGCAGTCGCGAAGTCAATAGATCGGGTTCGGTTCGTTGAGGCGTTGGCGAGCGTCCAACGCGCATGCGATCAGGGCGATCACTCGGCGGGGTTGTTAGAAGGGGAGTCATTGGGTCGCGTGTTGCCCCGGTAGAAAAGCACCTCTTCTTGGAGTTTAATTGCGCTTCCCCTCCTGGCCGTATCGGCCGATCCCAGCGACTGTCTCGCAGTCGTCCTGCCTCCCAATCCCACCAAATAAAATGTACGCACGCGTCGTTTTCTCGGTTTTAAGTTTGAGTCTTGCCGTGGCCGCGAACGGTCAGGCGATCGAACAGCCGGCACATTCGTTTCCTGAATACAATCAGCGATTCATTGAGAATCAACTTGCGCCCATTAGGGTGCCAGGAAAGAGTTTTTATGTTTCTCCATCGGGCGAAGAAGGGGACGGGTCCCGCGAACGCCCTTTCCACAGCTTGGAAGCGGCTCGTGATGCGGTTCGTGAGCTTAAGAAGACCGATGGGTTGCCAGACGGAGGCGTGCAGATCCGTTTGCTAGCGGGGAACTACACTCGTGGAAAAACGTTCGTTCTCGAAGAGCAGGATTCCGGAACGGATCACGCTCCGATTGTCTATCGCGGACAGAGTACCGACACCGTGATCCTGTCGAGTGGACAGCCATTGCCTGCGAGAGAATTGAAGGTTGTTGAGGACAGCGGCGTTTTGACATGGCTGCATCCGTCGGCGCGTGGACGAGTGATGTCGATGAAGGTGTCCGACGAGGTCGCGGCGAGTCTTCCCGGTGAAGGCAATTACGGAATGCTCTCGATGGACGGGCATTTGTTGCCGTTGGCTCAATGGCCCAACCGCGGATACAACCACATTGATCAAGTGATTGAAGAGGGGCCAAAGACGCGGCACTTGGGGCCTGGCGAAGCACCGGTCGCCTACAGCAAGGAGAACCCAACGGGCGGAATTTTCAATACACGCGAATCATTGTCTCCGATGGTCGCGAAGGAGTTTGAGCGGACCGGCGACATGCAGGTTCAAGGCTATCTGCACAATGATTGGTATTTTCAAGCCGAGCCGATTGGCGGGGTCAACGAAGGCGAGATTCAGTTACTGCGTTACACGCGATATGGGATCGCACAGAAGATTCATTCGATTCCACGGCGAGTCCGGTTGGTAAACGTGTTGGCGGAACTGGACGAACCGGGCGAGTGGTATTTTGATCGCAACGAAAAGCGATTATTCGTGTGGCCGATTCCTGGATTTCATCCGGAGCGTTCGAGCATGGTCGTGCTCGGGAGTGCGGCGGCGGAGTCGAGCCGATCGGGAGACGGGGAATCCGCGGATGAGTTGATGATCGATTTGCGGGGGACGTCGTACGTTACGCTGCTCAATCTCACACTCGAGAACTCAGGGCGTCTCGGGGTGCGAATCTCAGGTGGTGAATACAATTTGATCGGAGGGTGTCGAGTCCGGAACGGATACAGCAAGGGAGTGTCGATCGAGGGAGGCTCTCATAACGGGATCACGGGGTGTGAGTTTCATGACCTCGAGTCCGCGTTTAGTATCTCGGGCGGAAATGTTCGTCAGCTAGAACGTTGCTACAACTTTGCTACCAACAATGACATTCATTCCTGCCGCAGGCGTGGATACGGAATGATCGGTCTCAGCGGTGTTGGGATCTACTTCGCGCATAATGTTTTGCATGACATGAACGGTGCGGTGAACTACGACACGGTCGATGCGTTGTTGGAATACAACGAGTTTTTCAACATCGGTTATGAGATGGGCGATTTCAACGTCGCGTATTGCGGTGCCAAATGGCACATGATGAATAACGTCGTGCGGTACAACTTCGTTCATCATTTGCTCGAGCCCGGGGGGCACCCGGTCTTCCCGTTTCGAAATGACGATGGCGGGATGGGGCTGCAGATTTATGGCAACGTTTTCTATCGCTCGGGACGCGGCGGCGGTCAATTTGCGGGGCCGCTGAACTCCTTTCAAAACAACATCACTTTGAAAGGCAGCGTGATGTGGTGGACGAACAAGCGTGCAATCACGCCCCAAGAAATCGCCGATGAATGGAAGAGTCTGGAGAAATTTGGACGGGATTTACCGCATGGTGACAAAGGGGACAACATCTATCTATTGAACCGATTGCTGGGAGAGAGGGGTTGGGAAAAAAGTCCCTGGATCGATGAGTTTCCTCGGCTCGCGGAGACGATCGAAACGAACCCGTTCTCGCAGACGTTTTGTCAAGTCAACTTGAACTATGTCCATGAGGTCCGAGAGCCTTTTCACATCCATGGTGGGGACGGCACGGTCGAGGGGATGGAAAGTAACGCGATTGGGCAGTTCAAGGATCTGCCGAAGAACGGATCGTTTCTTTTGCCAGAGGAGATCGACCTCAACGCTTTTGCGAGCGTTCCGAAACTCGATTTCAGGATGAAACAGGGTTTCCGTCCGATGCCGGGTTTTAAGCCAATCCCGTTTGAGGGTATTGGTTTCCAGCGCGACGAGTTTCGGCCGAATCCACCCAACAAAGACGCGTATCGATCCAAGGTGTTCCGGAAATTTTTCAAGGATGCGGGGGGGCGATATCATTCTGAGCGTGTGAACGCGAGATACCCGCAGCCTTCGTATCTTCCCTAACGACGAGAAGAAATTCTGTGAGTTTCGCGATCAAAGGAGCGCGACATCTCGTTCGCCCGGTGTGTGGATTTTCCGGGAATGTGAAGTCGCACGACGTGAGTTTGCGAGAAACTATTGAGGCGACGGGATACTGAGTTTTTGGAGAGCTGCGATGATGTCGTCGGGCTCGGCTCGGGTTCGGTAGTCGACGTTGACATATCGCCATGTGACCACGCCATCGTTGGAGAGGACGAAGGTCGCCGGGATGGGAAGGACGTTACCGTTGCCGTTGTTGATCTGTGCGAGTTCGAGTCCGCGATCTTTCTTCATGTGATCGAGCAAGAGATCGGGAACTTGCCAGGCGACGCCGTATTGTTCGGCCACGCGTGCGTCTTGATCGGAAAGGACGACGAAACCGAGGCCGTCTCGCTCGGTTTGCGACAATGATTCGTCAGGCATCTGCGGACTGATCGCGACCAATTCGGCACCGAGGTTGTGAAGTTCGGGGAGCCGTTCCTGCATCGCTCGGAGTTGCAGATTGCAGTACGGGCACCAGTTTCCGCGATAGAAGGTGACGACGACGGGGCCGCGTTGAAGCAGGTCGTTGAGCGACACGTTTTTGCCGCGTGCATCGGGGAGTTCGAACGAGGGAGCCACGCCTCCGATCGCGACTGCGTTGGCTCCCTGTTGAAACTCATTTGCCGACGCGAGAAGGTCGTCGACCGATTTCATGAATTCCGGTTTCGCTTGGCGAGTCTTGGCGATCTGGGCATCGGTTTGTTGTTTGAGATTGGTCATGGTTTGGTTTTTCAATTATCGCTTTTGCGGAGGCTGGTTTTCGTGGCGTGTGTGGGAAGTCGTGTCCCAGCGGTGATGCACTCGATCGGTGCGGCGTCGAGGCGAGTCCGTTTGATCTGAGAATGCCAAAGATGGAGATGCATCCGCCATGTTCGGCGAATTTTGACGGCGTCAGAAATGATCGCCGAGCAACTCTCACGCCGCTCTTTCGATGCGTGCAGACGTTCGTTAAACTCGCGTCGAGCGTTTTCGCAGCCGAAATAGATTGGCTATTCGGCTGCGTAGCCGAACGCGTTGGCGAATTGTTTGTCATCGTCTGAGAGGCGATCGAGAGGGACGACGACTTCTTTTTGGTTTTCGACTCGCCGGAGCGTGACGTTGAGTCGATCGGTTTTGACGAGGTAGGCTTCGACGGAGAACGACCCTACCGCGGTTTTCCAAGTTCTCGGCTTCTCTCGTGCGTCGCGGCTGATCTCCGTCCAGTAGCTGAGGATTTCTTGGCTTTCGGGGCTGTTGAGTCGCTTGAGTTGAGACATCAACTCTTGATCCGTCCACGCCGGATACGACATTTTGAGCAGTGACAGGCTGCTCGTTGGCAGTTTTCGGGACCGTTGAATGATCCGCATGACGATGTCGCGTCGCTGTTTTGTGAGTGGATAGAGGCGTTCAAATTTCTGCGGCAGTTTGGGGGCGTTGCGGAGTTGTTCTGCGTTGAGGGTTACGTCTTCCAACTCAACACCAACGGGCTGGATCCTGAGCGACAGTCGGGTGTAGGACAATTCGACGACTTCACCCGCCTTCATGCCGGGGACTTTCACGGGATCGTCAATGAACTCGCCACCTCCTCGGAAAGTGAACGGCATGCCCGTTTCGTTGTCGAGGGCAAGCAAACCAGAAAAATACCACTGCATCCGTGAGCGTGGCCCTGTCGATCTCTCGCCTCGTCGCATCGGTGTTAACTTTGCGATGCTGGCGTAGTCCGATCCGACGTGCAGGATTGAAAGACGGTATGTATCGTGAGCCTTTGCTTCGGGATGGGTTGGGGCCTGGGTTGAACGGAAGATTTCATAAACGCGTTCGCGGGCTTCTGCGGAGGCGCCATCCGCGTTCACGGCAGCAGGCACGCGTCGGATCGGGTTCCAAGAGATGTCATTGGTGGGCGACAGTGGAAGGATCGGCAATTCGGCGAGTTGTGCGAATCGTGCCGGAAGTGAAGTGTCAGCGGAGTTGGAAAGGATTTCACCATGAGAGCTCACCACCAAAGTGCCTGTCACTTTGTTAGTGAGGCAAGGATAAAGCCGACCGATGATCGGGTTGAGGTTCTCCCAACCGGCCTTGGATGCTGTGCTGCGCCCGGTTGGCGGGGGCATCGTTTTCAAACCTAGTTTCGGAGCGGTTTGGGCGGACGCTGAACGAATTTCGAGCGTGTAGTCGGCCGTCCATTGGGAGGCGTCTGATTGCCGGATGTTGTAGGTTAATTGCCAATTGAAATTGGCGCGAACCTGGAACTCCGATCCTTTTCCATCGAGATCCATGGTGATCTCGTAAAGAAATTCTTTGCCGGCGGTGGGGTGATAGCGTCGCATGACCGACGAATCCGTGACCGCATCTTGAGCGGATGAATTCGGGAAAATGCTGGCTGGCCCTATTCCGATGACCACCGCCGTGAGCCCTGTGATGGTGGTGAGGATGCCAGCGCGAAGAATTCCGGACACCATTGGTTTCATCTCTCAAGAGAACATCTCGTGCCGATAAGCACGATCGAGCGTGCGCCCGCACGTACTCAGTCGGCGGCTAAATAGCCGACTCGGTCGTGTTGGCTTGCATGCATTCGACGCAGCGGTCGATTATTCGTCGCGGAAGGCGGGGATTTTCAAGTATTGGCGTTTGCTAGCCACTTTAATGACATCGATTTCGAGCGAATCGGCGATGTCTTGATCCGGTTCTTGCCCGAGGCGGCTGACCGCTTCGTCGGTCCATCGGAACTGTGTCGTGCGTGACGAAATTCCATGACGGACACGGTATCCGCGGACGGATGCGACCGAGATGCCGGTGCGTTTGCTGACTTCGGTGTCCGACAGTTTGCCGAGCATCGCGACGACCTTCGGTGTCCACCGGGCTTCGTTGGCCGCCACGACGGGAGATTGAATTCCGAGTGATTGCCGCATCGCGATCACCTTGCGACGTGGGATTCCGTACTTCTTCGCGATTTGTGTGTCAGGGATTTTTCCCAACAGTGACAATTCTTTCTTGCTCCACGTGCGGCTGCGTCGGCCTTTGCGGTGCGGCGAGATTCCCAGCGAAGTTCGTTTCGCGCCGACGGTGGAGGAGTCCAATCCGACGCGGCGTGCGACTTCGACATCGGACAATTTGCCGAGCCACTTGAGTTCCTTCGCCGTCCACTGATGGGGGTTCAGTTTGGTGGAAGGCGTGTAGGATTCGATGCCATTGCGTCGGCGTCGAGCGCTGACGGCGTTGACGGTCAGGCCGACTTTCTTAGCCACTTCGGCGTCGGGCATGGTACCGAGCATCGCGTCGGCTTCCTCAGTCCAGTTGTTCCAGTGCAACGGTTTGATCGCGCGACGTTGTCGTTCGGCGCGGACCGCGGCGACGGGCAGGCCGTACTCATCGGCGAGTTGTTGGTCGCTCTTTTTGCCGAGAGCGGAGGTGACGCCACGGGGCAACGACGCTGCGCTGGAGCGGCTGGTTTTCTTCGCGGAACGTTTGACGGCAACCTTGGCGGCTTTCTTTCGCTTGCCACCGGTCGTGGGGGTCTTGGTTTTGGCCCGTTTGGTTGCCGTCTTCTTTTTAACGGCTTTCTTTTTCTTAGTCGTTTTCTTAGCAGTAGTTTTCTTGACGGCTTTCTTTTTGGCAGCCTTTTTTGTCACAGGCTTTTTCGACTTCTTCTTCGATGTCGAGGGGCGTTTTTTCTTGGCCATGGTTTAACAGCGATAAGTTTGTGCAATAGAGAAGAAAAGGAGCACTGAATTCGGAGGCCGGTGTCGCTCACTTCGCGTCAACGCCACTTCCTCGTACAATAATTGGCCAGACGAACGAATTTAACTCGCGAGCGAAGGAGAGTGCCGTGACCGATGGTCCGACCCCAGGAGAGAACCGAGCCCTAAGGGAGTCGGTTTTGCCGCCCGCGAGCCACAACGATGTAGGCCCGGCCTCACAGATTAACGTAAAACGAACGCCCGTGAGTGATTACAAGGGGACAGAACTAGAAAAAAATGGTTCGATTGGTCGTGCCCGGCAAGTCCTCGGGAGGGTATGGGGTTTCGACGAGTTCCGCCCGTTGCAGGAGGAAGCCGTCACCGATGTGATCGAAGGCCGGGACAGCGTCGTCGTGTTGCCGACCGGCGGTGGAAAATCTTTGTGTTATCAGGTGCCCGCGTTGGTGCGTGAAGGCATGGCCGTGGTGGTCTCGCCGCTGATTTCGCTGATGAAGGATCAGGTGGATTCGCTGGTCAGTAACGGGGTGGCCGCGGCGCTCGTGAACAGCACTCAATCGGAAGAGCAAAAACGTGATACCGCTGCGAGAATCCGCAAGGGTGAAATCGATTTACTTTACTTGGCGCCGGAACGGCTGCTGACAAATCGAACGCTCGATTTTCTGACTACTGTTCCGATCTCGTTCTTTGCGATCGACGAAGCCCACTGCGTTAGTAATTGGGGGCATGATTTTCGTCCGGAGTACCGTGGGCTGCGTGCGTTAAAGCAACGGTTTCCTGACGCGTCGGTGCATGCGTTTACCGCGACGGCGTCGGAGCGGGTTCGCGATGACATTGCCGAACAACTGAATTTGGAATCGCCGAGCGTGCTCGTCGGCAGTTTTGATCGGCCGAACTTGACTTATCGTATGATTCGTCGCGACAACGCGTTGCGGCAAATCATGAACGTCATTGATCAGCATCGTGGCGAATCCGGAGTCGTTTACTGCATCACCCGGAAAGAGGTCGAGCAGACTGCCGCGGCGTTAGCAGCCGAAGGCATCTCGGCGCTTCCCTATCACGCGGGGCTCGATGATCAGACGAGGCAGGACAATCAGGACGCGTTTATCCGAGAAAAGGTCGACGTGATCGTCGCGACAGTTGCCTTCGGCATGGGGATCGATAAATCGAATGTGCGGTTCGTGATCCATGCGGGAATGCCGAAGTCGATCGAGCATTATCAGCAGGAGAGCGGCCGGGCCGGTCGTGACGGATTGGCGTCTCAGTGCATCTTGCTCTACAGCGGCGGGGACCTGATGACGTGGAAGCGTATTCTTGAGATGGGGGACCGATCGAACTTCGACGAAGCGATGCAAAACATTAACGCAATGTCGGATCTCTGCACGGGAGTGAAGTGTCGGCACGCGGCGATCGTGAATTACTTTGGCCAAGAGTTCGATGTTGAAAATTGCAACGCCTGTGACGTTTGCCTCGGGGAACTCGATACCGTCGAAGATCCGATCACGTTGTCTCAAAAAATCTTATCCTGTGTCGTGCGGTTGAAAGAACGGTATGGCGTTGCCTACACGGTGAAGGTCCTGACGGGGTCACGCGATGCCAAAATTATGGAGGCCGGGCACGATCAACTGAGCACGTACAACCTTCTCGGTGACGAGTCGGCCAGTTCGGTACGGACATGGGTTGAGCAATTGGTGTCGCAAGGTTTTCTGGAGCGATATGGCGAATACAACGTGCTGCGATTGACGTCCGAGGGGCGTGACCTGTTGCAGAGAAAGGGGACGGTGACGTTGACTCGGTCGACGAAGTCTTCTGGCGGGCGTTCATCTCGGTCGCCGGTTGCGGAATCATGGGAGGGTGTCGATCGAGGATTGTTTGATCGGTTGCGAGCGTGCCGGAGTGAGTTGGCCGCACAGCGGAAGGTGCCCGCGTACGTGATCTTCGGCGACGCGGTGTTGCGGGATTTGGCGAGAACGCGTCCGGCATCACAGGCGGGGCTCGCGAGGATCAAAGGCATCGGAGAACGCAAGCTCGCCGAGTTTGGGGAATTGTTCTTGAACGAAATGGATGCCTATTGCCAAGAGAATTCGCTTTCTCGGGACGTGACCGTCGTGGTGGGGGCGTCGGCACCGATGTCCAAGCCGCCTCGACCTAAATCCGTAAAAGGTGCTGCGGCGCTCAAAGAAGTGTTTGCTCTTTTTGAGCAGGGGAAGACCATCGCTGAGGTGGCCGAGTCGGTGGGCCGAGCGGTTTCGACGGTCCGTGGTTATCTGAACAGCTATATCGCCGAGACCGGATCAACGGATGCCTCCGTGTGGGTCTCGCCGGAGAAGATCACGGTAATTGAATCTGCCATTTCTGCGAGTGAAGACGGGCGGCTGAAGCCGATTCACGAGGCGATCGCCTCGGACGATTCGGTCTCATTTGACGTCTCGTATGAAGAGATTCGGATCGTGGTCGCGTGCCACAGCAATCGAGTCACCAGCGGCGCGTGATGGGCGTTTGTAATTGTCGCGTCGAGCCTTTACGATTTGCCGCAGCCAAGGCGGTGTTGAATTGACTCGGCCGGGCGTAGGATGCGTTCTTGTTTTTGAATGTTCCTGGCCACTTTGTGTGGTCGTTCCCGCTGTCACGCGTTTGCGTGTTTTCCACGATACTCCTCTAGTACTGTTTTATGCGATTTGCACTTTGTAACGAAACGTTTCGCGACACACCGCTTGCCGACGCGGTTCGTTTGACCGCTGATTTGGGTTACACGGGCTGGGAAGTTGCCCCGTTTATGTTGGCCGATCACGTTGACAAAATCTCCGCCGAGGAGCGAACGGAGTATCGGAAAGTGGTGGAGGATGCCGGGTTGGAGATTATCGGGTTGCATTGGTTGCTCGCTGGCACCGAGGGGTTGCACCTGACGACGCGCGATGAGGAGACGCGGAAGCGGACGGCGGAATACTTCAAAAAACTCACGCATCTTTGCGGGGATCTCGGTGGGCATTTGATGGTGCTCGGTTCACCGGTGCAGCGAAATCGAACTGAGGGGCAGACCACGGAGGAGGCACTCGCCAACGCGGCGGAGATTCTGCGTGATGTCGTGCCGACGCTGCATGAGCGAAATGTTCGGATTGCGATCGAACCTCTCGGTCCGGAAGAAGGTGACTTTCTCAATACGGCGGATGAAGGGTGCGATCTGATCGACGTGATCGGTGACGACCACATCGGCCTGCACTTGGACGTCAAGGCAATGAGTACCGAGAGCGAACCGGTCGACCAAATCATTCGTCGACACGCGGACCGTATGATCCACTTCCACGCCAACGACCCCAACCGGCTCGGGCCGGGAATGGGGGAGGTTGAGTTTCAACCGATCATGCAGTCGCTGCGTGACGTCGGATATGACGGGTGGGTCAGCGTCGAAGTGTTCGACTATTCACCCGGGGCTGAAGCGTTGGCTCGAGAGAGTATTCAGAACTTGCAAGCGGCGATGTGAGATCCTCGTTTGAATCGGCTTCACCTTCGAGGCGTGATTCCTTCGGTGTCGCGGTTTGCAAGTGAGAGGCTGGTCGACCGGTGGAGGCGAGCGGGGGCGGTGTGGCGTTGAGTGGTCGCGAAATCAGTTCGGTTTCCACGGGGTCAATGTAGGGCTGCGTTGTTGGTGGGGTCGCGGCGTTTGTCTGTGTTTGGATTGGCGTGAATGGGACGGGCGTTGCAAGGAAGTCCGTCGGCGGTTCCGGTTCGATCGGTTCGCTTGTCGCGTGTCCTCTCGCGTTGAGGTAATTGATCACACGGAGTGCGTCGAGTTCGGAAATGAACCCTCCGCCATCGACATCGAGAAACGGTTCGGTGGTCCGGTTCGGATCGTCGTTGCCGTTGGATCGGGCGTTGAGTTCATTGATCACTCGTAATGCGTCGACCGCCGTTGTTTCCCCGTTGGCGTTTGTATCAGTGGGTTCGAAGATGTTGGTCGGCGCGAGGTGAGTGAGGGATGTGTCGCCGCCGGTGGATTGCAGTGTGATTGTTTGATCGGTTGTGAGAGCTTGCGACACGATCGCGTAGGTTTCTCCTGACTGGACTTCGGCAAAAACGGAGTTGCCTTGTCGACTGCCGACCGATTTTTGGTCCGCATCGACGATGTGCAGTGACCGGCCAAATGGCGTGGCGTTGGTTGTGGTTGCGGTGATCGTGGCGTCGGACAACGCTTCGAAAATGATCGCTGTCCCCGTGAGGTCGCTGTCCGAGACGCTTGCGATGAAATGTTCCGTGGCGACGGCCGCTGGGACGATGATGCGTGGGCGAATGGGCGAAGTGATTTCGTGAGCGAAACGCACCTCATCGACGGTGATGTTGGCGTTGTCCGATGGGCTGTTGGTGAGGCGGAACGTCAAGGTGTTGACCGAGTCCGCGTGGGATCCGATTGAAGAAGAAAGCGTGAGGCCGCCGTTCGCAGCGAGCGTTCGTTCGAGCGAAGTGTATTGATCGATCGCGAGCGAGTCGACGAGCGTGTCGCCGATGAGGACCTGAAGACTCCCGCCGGTTGTGCTGATCGGGATGGTGATGTCGTAATCCAGCAGCGCGATGTCGTTGGGAATGTAGGTCCAGTTATGAGTGCGTGAGTCGTTGGAGCTTTGCAGCGATAGGGCGGCGTCGGGGTTCGGTGTGATCTCCGCGTTGCCGCCGCCTGAGTGGAAGGCCCATCCCGGTACTTCGCTACTGCGGTTGCCCACAAACGCGAAACCTGCATTGTTGATTTGCGGGTTCCAGGCGGGGGCCCATCGTCCCGCGGTGATTTGCGCTGACGTCAATCCGTTCGCGTCGAGTCCGGTCGAGTTGGGCATTCCGTTGTCGCGGTTCACGATCGCATCGGGCGTGTGGTCGTGATCTTGATCGCTGCCGTAGAAACGCGGTTCCGGTCGGTCGACCGCGTTGTCGATTCGCGAGCTGAATGCGTAACCGGTCGTGGACGAGGGATCGTTGATCGAGGCGAGGTAGTATTCGTTCCAGACCGCACTATGTGGGAACGAGGCCTCGGATGTTTCGGCGGTGACGGAGGCGTTGTAAGCGCCCGGGATGGGGCGACCGCCCGGGTTGGTGGAGAAGAATCCGAGTGGGTTGGTTTGGTAGTAGACGTCGGCGAAATCGACGTTGTCCCAAACGGTGGCGCCGTAAACGGGGGACTCGTTGATCCGGGGCAAACCGAGCGTATCGAGGTCTTGTGATCCGTCGATGGGCAAACGGGATTGGTCGAAGTCGTGAGGGTCGAGATAGGTCAGGTGGTCGACGGGGATCTCGAATGCTGCGAGTCGTTCGACCGCTTCGCTGGTGACCGCGGTGCCGAAACTGTGTCCGATGAAATGCAGGTCGGTGGTGTTGGCGGGGCCCGCGGCGGGGGCGATGATGCCGAGACCGACGGCGATGCTGAAGAGTGCGTCACCGGCGGCTTCGCCCCATCCGGCGGAGTCGTTGTTGGAGGCGTCGCCCCAATCAAACAGCAGCACGAGTTCGGATCCAGTTTTCGAGACGCTCTCGAAGAGGTCGAACGTGCCCGGGCCGCCGTCGGTGTTCACGTCGAAGTCGACCAGCAGCCCGCCGTTGCGTTCGACGATCGCATCGGCCAGCGGAATCAGCGAGTCGCCGGCGCCGTCGAGTTGAAAACCGTGGGTGATGATCGTCGCGGAAGAAAACTGCCCCGAGATTTCGTCGCGCATGTCTTCGAGCGAGAGGCCCGATTGCGTCATCGCGGCGAGCAGTCGCCGGGGCTCGAGGTGTTCCATCCTCAGGCGGAAGACGTTGCGTCCGGCGATCCGTCGCCGGTTGGTCAGAATCGATTCCATTCAGATGCCCAAGGTTCGTGGCCGATTGATTCGTGGCGGATTAATTTGAAGCCCGCGAACGGGCCGCCCCACGATGCGGGCAGTTTAGTTACGGGTCAGGTCCCAGGCGTCGAGCCAAGTCGTGTCGGTCGGTTCCATTTCGAAATCGGTCACCAGGCGATCGGCCATGTCCGGCAGGTGGCCGGCGCCATAGAACACGGCGGCCGAATTTGTGTCCCCATCGAGTTCCTCTTGCAGGATCTCAAAGGCCTTGCGGTTGCGGCCTTTGATTAGTGTGTTCTCGCCGTTGGCGTCGTCGAGTCCCGCGGAGACCATTTCGATGTCGATCAGTTGTCCCGCCATCGCTCGTTTCATCATCTTCGATCGGTCTTTGCTGAACAGAGCCATCAGCAGTCCGGTCTCGGCGTTGGCGGATTGGGTGGCGAGGCCGGCGCCCATCATGCGGGCGACCATTTTCCAAACGCTGTCGCCGCGGCGTTCGAGGTCCTCGACGAACTCATCGGGGCTCATGTCGGCGTGGCGAAAGTTTTCCGCCATGTAGTCGATCTTTTCGAGTTGGTACTCCAGGTTCAGCATGTCTTTCATGCCGGTCTGCATCGACGCCAGGAGTGATCGGCGTTTTTGCAAATCTTCAGGACGGATTCGGGTGCCGTCGGGGGCGACTAATTCGTAAAGGACTTTGTCGTATCCGCTGAGTTGTTCTTTGAGGGCTTCGTAGTACTCGGCTTGACCGATGTGGACGACTCCAACGAGGTCGACGATTTTGCCCGCGTACTTGGTGCCCGGCTTTCCGACGTAACGGACGGTTGCCGTTTGCATCGCGAGCGGGGCGTTGTCGTCGTCGCGGTGAATGCGAACGTAGAGTTCTTCGGGGGCGTCGGATTCGTCCGAGGCGTCTGCGGAGCCGGTGGCGGCTTCTTTTTTCTCGCTGGAATCGTCGGTTGTTTGCGTCGGCGGTTCGGCGACTTCTTGGGCCGACCCCGGGCGGGCGAACGCGAGTTGCCAAATCAGCAGCAGCATCGCGCACAGGAACCATGCGATGGTTTTCAGGCGTTTGGTCATGCGAGCACTTCGGTATGAATGAGTCATCTTCAAGGACTTTTGGGGTGTGGTTCGTTGCGGTGGATCGAGGCCGAACGTTTCGCCGACTATCGTCACCTTAGCGCAGGGGCAGGGGGACGACAATCCTCGCGCGAATCGAGCAGTCCCGACCATTGTCCGGAGACCGGGGTGCGGCCCCACTTCGACGCGATCATGACACTGTTGATGCCCGAGCCGATGCCGAGCAGTGCCGTTCGGTCGCCCTCGTTTAGTTCGCCGCGGTCGATCGCGGCGGCCACCGTCAGGGGCAGTGCGACCGAGCCGGTGTTGCCAAGTACGGGGTAAGTGATCGAGTCGTTCTCTGTTGGCAGGCCCATCGCCTCCAGCATCGCCGCCCGGTGTCGCGTTCCGACTTGGTGGCAGACGGTGCGGTCGAACGAGTCGCGTTGCCAGTTCGATTCTGACACTAATCGGTTGAGTGCCGAGACGCCCGTTGCGATCCCTTCGGCCATCAGTGTTTCTGAGTCCGTGTCCATCAGCGGTCGCATGTCGGCGCCGGCCGTGTCTTGGTTGCTGCGGCAGAGGTGATGGAAGGAGGTGTTCGCTTCGGCGATCGCAAACTCGATCGGGGTGCCGTCCGGGCAGAGGTCGCGATGGCAGAGCAGCCACGCGCAACTGCCGGATCCGATCGTCAGGGAGGCGAACGCCGGTTTGACGCTTTTGCGAGTCAGCGACTCATCGCCGTTGAGTGATTCGATGGTGGCTTCGAGCAGCGGGCGGCTGTTCTCGGTTCCGACCACGACGCCCGCGCGGATCATTCCGGCCGAGATCATCCCGGCGATTTGGACCGCGCCGTTGAGGACTCCGAGGCAGGCGTTCGAAACGTCGTAGACCCAGCAGTCGCTGCGGAGTCCCATTTCGTGATGCACTCGCGAGGCCGTCGCCGGTTCGAGGAAGTCACGACAGACGCTCGCGTGGATCAGGGCGCCGACGTCGGCGCGGTCGATCGAGGCGGCGTCGATCGAGGCCAGGCCGCTGCGGATGCTCGGCCCGCTCGGCATCGTTCCCGGTTCCCAGGCTCGGCGCTCGTCGATGCCGCTCATCAGGCCGAGTCGTCCCTCGGGGAGTCGCAGTCGCGAGTAGAGAGGTTCGAGTTGTTGCTCGATCGCATCGCTCGACCACACTTCCTCTGGGATGGTCACTCCGATCCCCGCCAACACCACATCACCGAAACGCATCAATCGCACCCACGCTGTCTGAATCAAAAAAGGTCCATCGCTTTGATCGACCGTCCGAGTGTCAGCATACCGCCATCGGCGTCGTGTCCGAAGGTCAGCGGTGAAGCGAGAGTCCAGAAAAAAACTTGGTCAATTTCATTGACTCGGTCGGAGTGGACACTTGGCTGGCAGGCAGTTTTGCCGTGCTTAAAAACCGAGCAGTCCGGCGAGCCCCCTCGAGATGGCGGGCTGCGTAAAAAAGTGGCGGGGCGTGCCTGGTGACGTAAGTGCTTTTGCTAGCAATGGTTGTGGAAGGCTGTTTGGCACCCCTTTCAAGATGCACCTAATCACGCAGGCCGGAACGATGGCTCTCATCACCGGCGACCAGGACAATCGCATCTCGGAACTGAAATGAACTCGAAGGCCGAAACAGGCAAGTCGACCGCCAGTAAAAATGCTCGCGACATCGATGGCGCTGACACTACCGACCGCAGGAAAACAACCGCCGCTCGCAAAACGGGAGCCGGGGCAAGGAAGTCGCGTGCGGCCGGAACTCGCAAGAAGGAAGCCGCGGGGCCTCCGGTCTACGCCAGCGATGTGGTGGCGACGAAGGCGGGTGGCGCGGCCGGTGCGAAGGACGCTCCGACGATCCCGGCAGTGCTCGAGCCGCCCAAGCAAGACGAGTTGCAGTTGTCGCCGATCGAGGAGGATCTGCCGCTGGAGTATCGTCCTGCACAGGTGCTGAAGTTGGCCGAAGAGGCTTTCGCGAAAACGGGCAGTTGGGTGGTTTTCTATCGCACGATGTTGGCGCCCGGCGGCGTGGTCGACCGACTGTACAGCGATCCCGAGTCGCGTCGGTATTTTGAAACGACGCGCGAGTTCTCTGAGTTGCTCGAGATGCTGACGGCGATGCGGAGCCAGGATGAATCGAGTGCCGGGACTCATGAGCCGACGCGCGTGATCACGATTCGAATCCCTCGCAGCATGCACGAAGCCACCATCCGCGAAGCCGAGGAGCTCGAACTGAGTATCAACGCGTACTGTGTGACCAAGCTGCTGCAGCCCGCCAACGCGAGGTTCACGCCGCTGGAATCCGGCAAGCGTCGAGGCCGTCGGCCGGGGCCTCAGATCACGATGCAGAAAGTCAAAGTCAAGACGAAGAAGTAAGCGGCGAGAATTCGACGCAGATGCGAGTCGGCGGTGATCTCGCGGCAGCCCGCCCAAGGCATTTTTATCTCTGCGCTACATCTGCCCATCTCCGCAGTAGCCGCCGTCATCAGACGGTGGACTGCGTCCTGGTTTCTCAAGGAGGGAGATGCCTCGCGAGCTTGTTTGGAGAGGCTCGTGCCACGTTTGGCGAATTCGCTACGGCGTTTCGTCGGGGCTTCTTCGTTTTTGGCTGTCTCGTTTTCGGCCGTCTCGTTTTGGGGTGTCGCTGCGTCATCCGGTGTGTCGGGACTGGCGTCGCTGGTTTTCTTGCCCGGCCGCTGGCGAATTTTCTTTGGCGGTGTTTCGCCGTAAATGCGATCGGTTGTGATCTTGATCCGGTTCGCTTTGACTTTCGTTTTATCCGGCGGTTGGTAAAAGCCTTCGACGGAGACGGCGTCACCGGGTTGAGCGAGCGAGAGGTTGTTGACTCGGATCTCGAGTGAGGCGTCGGGCGCGACCATGGTTTGTACCGGTGTCGATCCGGCTTGGAGTGCCAGCCCGCCCTGCGCGTTCAACATGGCGAGGTTGCCGACGACGATGACTTTGCCCGTCAGCGGTGCGCCGCGAGGTCGTTTCTTGCGGTCGGCGGGATGCACACCCGGTGTGTAGCGTTCGGTCTGGTTGTGGGGCAGCATCTTGGCGTTGATCGGCGCGAAGACTTCGATCTGGTTCACCGGAGCCATCGGCATGCCGGTCGGTCCGAGGACGGTGGCGAATCGAATCGGCATCCCGCGACGCAGGTACGCGGGCAGTGCCTTGGCAATGAATTCGAGCGACGTGATTTCGTCAGGGTATTGAACCATGTATTCGTTGCCGTCATCTCCCGCGACGGTGACCATGTTTCCGCGAGCGTCTTTTAGGGTCCCTTTGATTTCGATCACTTCGTTTGCTAGCGCGGTGCCACCGGCGCCTCCGAATCCGCTCGGGTCTTGGGGTGCCGCGAAGGCATTAGTCGCATCGCCGGGGCCGGCGGCTGCAGCGAGAGCGGAGCAGAGAAGGAGAAGTCCGTTGCCGATGAGGCTGGGGCTCCGTCGCGATTTCAAACGTGGTGTCGAAGGGCGTTCGGGGTGAGTGGCACGCCGAGGGAAAGAGTGATCAGTCATTGGCCGAGAGCCTGGGGAGGAATGTGGGGAGGGCCCCTCATTCTACTCAACCTGGTTCACCCGGTGGTCGCGGAAGGCGATCGATCTGCCGCGCTGTTGCTCGCCCGGGTTGGGGACGCGTCATCGCTGGGCGTGAGCAAATTGCTCGTCGCCCTTTTTAGAGTTGCCGCGTCAAAACACCTGATCAAGTTCGGGCTGTCGCGGGCGTCTTCATTACGTCCATCGATCGATGAGGCCGGCGGGAACTCTTGGCGAGTTCCCCGCACATGGATCGTTGTGAATGACTTGCGACGTTTCTTGTGCGTCGCAAATCTTACTCGTCGCGGTTCTTATTCGTCGTCGGCCCGCATGAACGGGGTCAGCAACAGTGAGTAGCCGCACAGTTCTTCGGGTTTGAAGTAGAGGTCGAGTTCACGTTTGGCTGACTCTTCGGAATCGCTCGCGTGGACGAGGTTCATTTGGCGGCTGCTGCTGTAGTCGCCGCGAAGCGTTCCCGGTGCAGCTTTGAGGCCGTTGGTGGCACCCAGCATTTCGCGGACGACGCCGATGGCTTCGAGGCCTTCGAGTGCGATCGCCACAACGGGGGCTGCAGTGATGAAGTCTTCGAGTGATTTGTAGAACGGCTTCTCGACGTGCTCGGCGTAGTGCTGGCGAGACAGTTCCGGGGTGACTTGCAGCATCTTCAGGCCGACAATTTGCAAGCCTTTGGCTTCGAAGCGGGAGATGACTTCACCGATCAGGCGGCGTTGGACACAGTCAGGTTTGAGCAGGATCAAGGAACGTTGCATGGACTTTTCTTCGGGGGACGGTTTCGGATGTCAAAACGTGATTGACGTGGATTCGTAATCTGAGCCGGGGAAAATACTCAAGTCGCGGCATCTTTTGAAGTCCGGGCATCGAGCCACCACAGCAAAACGCCGCCGAAAAAAGTCGAGCCGCTCTCGCCGAACGTCCACCACCCCGGCATGCCCGCCATCGAATCGACGATGAACTGCATCACCCCAAACGAGATCGTTCCCACCGCAACCCACCAAACCAGCGGTCGATAGCGGGGCAGATCCGAGGCGATGAGCATAAGCAGCACACCCACGTACCCGTAGAGCAGCGACAGATTTCGCGCGAGGTAAAACGTCAGCGGCGAATCGGGAAACGGTTCGATACCGAGCTGGCGAGCGATCGCAATCATCCATTGGCTCGGCATGACCGCGGCTGCAAAAGCAAGCAAAGCCGCGACACCGATCACGCGAAGAAAGATTCGGATGGACATGGGTGCGTGAGGCGGGAAACAGGGAAACAGGGAAACTGGGAAGCAGGCGGGCGAGCGGGGGGATAAAGATCGGGGGGCAGCTTTAGGGCCTGCAAGCTTGTTGACCTGCAAACGCGTTCGCCTACCAACCTGCCAACCTCCAACCTTTAAAACCTATTTCTCCCAAGGGAGTTTGGGTGGGTTGGGGCGGAGAGCGAGGGCGGCTTTGGCTTCTTCGGGGACTTCGAGGGCACGGTGGGCTTTCAGGTCAATGAACACCCAGCGGGTGCTGCCTCGACAGAGGACGGTTTCGTCGGCGGGGCGGCAGATGATGAATTTGCGGGTGCACGCATACCGCCTGACTTCGCTGACCCACGTGCGGACGACAATCTCGTCTCCACCGACGGCGGCGGCCCGGTAAGTGATTTGATGGTCACGGACGACCCAACCGAACCCGTCGCTCAGCGCCGAGCCCGCGTTCCAGCCCGCAGTTGCGTTATGATCTCGCGCAGCCCACAGCGTCCATTGCAGGTATCGCAGGTTGTGAACATGGGCCTGAGCGTCGACTTCGTCGTCCGCGACTGTGTGATGTAAGTCGTAGTAGTCGCTTCCCATGTTGATATCGTGGTCTGTCGGTGCGATTTTGAAGCAAAAAACGCCGTTTTCAATTCCGGCGGAACGACCCAACCTCAGTCGGGAGGCGTACGATAACGGATGCGTCCGCGGATGTCGGCCTCGGTGGGAAAGATGGGTTAGGTGACGGGCACTGTTCTGTTCACCGGTTTTTGTTTGACGGAAGAATCTGCCCCGTTTGGTGTTCATGCTTCGATAAGGCTGATCGCCGAGTTGACGAACGCCCCCGCCTGTCACCGTTGGCCTTTGTGTCATCATCGACGTGTCCTGACCTCATTCCCCGCCGTTTGAATACCTTCCCGCCCTGCCCATCCGATCGGAGTTGCCTGATGTCCAGTTCTTCACGGTTTTCTCGTCCAGTCTCTCGTCGCGTCTGTAATGCGGTTTCGGTCGCAATGACGACGGATCGGCGAAGCCACTCACACCAAATGGGCGTTTATTTTGTGTGCCTGATCGCGTTGACATCGATTTTCGTGATGTTTGGGTGCGTGCGGGCCGAAACACCTGTGGCAGGCGCGGATGCTGCCTCGGAGTCCGGTTCGGTTGATGAGAAGGAATCGGTCGCGATCCTCGCCGGTGGGTGTTTCTGGTGCACTGAAGCGGTCTATGAGCGGATGGAAGGGATCACCGACGTTGTTTCGGGCTATATCGGCGGACGCAACGCTAACCCGACATATCAACAGGTATGTACCGGTCGGACAGGCCACGCCGAGGCGGTTCAGATTTTCTATGACCCGTCGAAGACATCGTTTGAGGAAATCCTCAAGGTGTTTTTCAAAACCCACGATCCCACCACTCTCAACCGTCAGGGCGTGGATACCGGGACGCAGTATCGCAGCAGCGTTTTCTATTTGAACGAAGAGCAGAAGAAGATTGCCGCCGATTACATCAAGGAACTCGACGAGCACGGTGATTTCCGTAACCCGATCGTGACCAAGCTCGAGAAAGCGACGGAGTTCTTCCCGGCCGAGGAATATCACCAAGATTATTTCCGGCGCAACCCGAACGCCGCGTACTGCCAACGCGTCGTCGTCGACAAGGTGCGAAAGTTCAACCGCAGTTTCGGCGACAAGATCAAGGAAGAGCTGAAGTAGCGGGCTCTCTGTTCACCTTTGACGCCTTACGTTAAGTTTTGCCGCATTCCCTGGTTTGACCTCTTTACGCAAGACGTTTTGGTAGTTTGATGAATCCGGACACCGATGAACCGCCCGAGTTGGTCCACAGTGATTTCCGTGTGCTCGTCGTCGACAATGAGGCCGCGCACGCTCGCGCGATGACCGAGAGCCTCGAGAAGGTAGGCTATCGTTGTGAAGTCGCGATCAGCGGGCCGCAGGCGGCGGATCTGATCCAGCGAGAAACGTTTGATATCGTCATCACCGATATGGTCATGAACGATATCGACGGCATGAAAGTCTTGAAGCTCGCCCGCCAACGGTTGCCCGACTGCGAAGTCGTGATGGTGACCGGGCACGCGACGGTGCCGATCGCGGTCGAAGCGATGCAGAAGGGCGCGTTCAGTTTTCTCGAGAAACCGATCACGCCCTCGAGTCTGCGCGCGATCGCGGAAAAGGCGGCCGAGAAAGTCGCGCTGCGGCGGCAGAACACCGAGTTGATGCAGCGGCTCGACGAGCGGTTCGGTTTCGAAGGGATCATCTACACCAGCAAGAAGATGCAGACGGTTATCGATCGTTTGCGCCGCATCGCGGCCACCGACGCAACCGTTCTGATCACCGGAGAAAGCGGCACGGGGAAAGAGATGGTCGCGCAGGCCATCCATCAAAACAGCCCGCGACGTAACAAACGGATCGTTGCGCTGAACACTCGCGCGGTGTCTGAGAATTTGGTTGAGAGCGAATTGTTCGGGCACGTCAAAGGATCGTTCACCGATGCGGTGTCCGATCGCGAAGGTGCGTTCGAATACGCCAACGGCGGATCGTTGTTTCTCGATGAAGTCGGTGACATGCCGATGAGCACGCAGATCAAGTTGCTGCGAGTGCTCGAAGAGAATCAGATCACACGCGTTGGCGGCAATAAGTCGATCAAAGTGAACGTGCGGTTGATCTCGGCAACGAACCGCCCGCTCGAAGAGATGATTGAAGCCGGGACGTTCCGAAACGATCTTTATTTTCGTTTGAAGGTGGTCACGATTGAATTGCCGCCGCTACGAGATCGCCGTGACGATGTGATCGCGTTGATGGACCACTTTCGAAAAATGTTTCTGCGGCGTCACGGTAAACCGACCGCCCATTTTGCTCCTTCGGTAACCAAGAAGTTCTACGCCTACGATTGGCCGGGCAACATCCGTCAATTAAGGAATTTCGTCGAGACGATGGTCGTTCTCGATACAGACGGTTCGCTCGGTGAAGACGACCTACCGCCGGAACTGATGGACGACGTTGAATCTGCCGATGGTGATACCGAAATGCCGGCGGGGTTGATCGACGGGCCGTCGGCCATGATCGGTCAGCCGTTGGCGACGATTGAAAAGTGGGCGATCGAAGAAACGTTGAAGCTCACCGGAAACAACCGCGAGCAGGCCGCCGAAATGCTCGGTATCGGAGCCCGAACGCTGTACCGGCGTTTGGATCAATACAAGAAAGAGGAAGAAGAGTCGCAGTAGTTCGGTCGCGGCCGCATCATTCCTGACCCGCTTTGCGAGTGAGTTGTCTGCTGACACTCACTCGTTTTCTTTTTTGGGCGTTTCTTAAAAGAGGCCGCTGATGTCGACAGGCTTTGGGGGCCTGAATCCAGGCGGATCTCGCTGCTCGCTCTGACGTCTTCGGTGCCCTGGTGTTCGGGTTGACTCAATCTTTGATCGGGTATTCCAGCAGGCTGATCGGTGTTTCCGATTCGGCGATCTCTCGCAACCGGCGGTACGCTCGGCTGACGCGCGTGGTTTGTTCAGCGACATACTTCGCGTCGAGTTGTCGTCTGTCGAATTCGCTATCGATGAAAATCATTTCGAAACGTTCGTCCTCGATGTATTGTGCGAGCACTGGGTTGCAACGGAGGTGGCGTTCAGGGGACACATGTAGTTTTTCGGCATCGAGTTGTCCGAGCACGTATCGCAAATAAAGATCGCTCTCAACGATCGACGTCACTTCGTCGCCACAAACTTCGCACAGATAGCCTTGATCGCATTTTGCCATGAGTGGTTGGGGACGTTGGCGGGGATCGATGGGGTGAAAGCGGGATGAAAACTGGTGCGGGACCGTCGGCCGGATATCTTAACGCGTTCGAGGCAATCACGCGTGCCCCGTGTTTGATGTTGAGGCGAGTGACAGGCCCGCGAACAGAGTAGGTAGGCGAATGGTCGATGCAGGTGAGTTGCAAATATTGATGGTCCGTGCTTGCCTTGTTTGATTTCGTCGCGATGTTTCATGGTGTGTGGGTTGGATAAAATTGAAGGTCCTCGCGTGGGGGGAAACGGCCTTAGGTATCTCCTAGTCCGGACAATCGTTACAGGCGGGGCTTTTCGCTGACCATCGGGGTTCGACTGACCCATCTTTTTTGACTCGTCCTATTCCTGGCGTACTTTTCTGTAGTGAGAGAGCGAGACCCTTGGGTGGGTCTTGCTGCCAGGACGAACTCTTGATCGGTGTGTTGCCGTTCTTGGGAGCGAGTTTTGGTCAGCCGAAGTTCCCTGACAAAGGCAAACCGTCCGAGAGGGCGGGGCGCAAAACCACGGGTCCGTGAGTCGGTCTGATAACGACGCATGTCGCGATTCAGGCTTGGCTTCAGGAAAGCCGAGTTGCCTGGCACTGGCGGTTGGTGGGTTGGATCCGACACGTTTCTTTATGCGACGTTTCGGCGAGAGTCCACCGGTCGTTGAACCGAGGCTTGTCAGACGTTAATTCGTACTTGATATGGCTGCTTTACGATCGAGCCGGCTCGCTGTGAGTCGTCTCATTTATCGTCGCCGGGTCGTTCGCCTTTGAAGGCGCTGCCCACGAATCGTCTGGAGATAGACATGAAGAAATTTGCAGAAAACGTTGTTGCATTCCTGAAAGAAGAAGACGGACCGACTGCGGTTGAGTACGCCGTTATGTTGGCTCTGATCATCGTGACTTGCTTGATCGCCGTTCAAAGCGTCGGCGACAACGCATCGGCTAAGTTCCAAGAAACTGCCGACATCCTCGCCTAATCATTTTTGGCAGACACGAGGCCCTCCGCGAAGCATCCTTCTCATGCTTCGCGGGGGTGACCTTTTGCCAAGAACGATCGCGACGACTCGCACCGAGGAAGCGGACGGAAGTTCAACCAGCAGTTGGTCTCCCGATCGCTTTCCTCGGTCGCCTGCGTCTAGAGAAAACCATCTTTTGAAACTGAGTAATCTCATGAACTACCCGCTGCTTCCCGCCGACACCGCCGCATATGCCTGGCAACTGGCCTGCTGCGGATTCACGCTGATTTTCGCGATGATTAGCTTCGTGATCGGCCCTCGATAACACAATTCACAATACACGCTTTTCACGCCGAGCCCGCGCCGGCGGACTCACACGGGGATTTTAGACATGTCCACTTTACTGCAAGCCATCACGGAAAATTGGACCATTTGGTTCGTTACTGTCGTCTTGATCGTCGCCGCCGTGATTGACGGTATGATCTTGAAGGTTCCAAACTGGCTGACGTTTCCTTTCATCATCTGCGGATGGATTCACTGCACGATCCAAGGCGGAATGCCGGGGTTGGGGTGGAGCCTGCTGGCAACGTTTGCCGGTATGATGATGTTGCTGCCACTGCGAAACGTAGGCGGCATGGGAGCCGGCGACGTGAAACTGCTCGCGGGCATCGGCGCCTGGTGCGGTCTCATGGTGACGTTGAAAGCATTCGCCGCGACGGCAATCGTCGGTGGGGTCATGGCTGCGTTCATGATTTGGAAGAGCGGCGACTGGGTGAAACACTATGCCCAAGCTCTCACCATTCTTAACGAATGGAAAACCGTCCGCGATCCAGAGAAACTCGCTGCGATTGCCCGCGAACGCAAACCGACCATGTACCTGTTGCCATACGGAATTCCTATGGCAATCGGAACCATCATGTATTTCGCCGCATCTGGCATGATGGCCTAAAGTCAAAATAGTAAAGATAGGGCTTCTGTTTCAGATGCCCGGCGTAGGTTTGAGTCGAACGCCCGGATTCTCCGATTGTAGGGGAGAGTCACCCGTCGTTCGGATACCTGCGTGGACCCGACCGTCTTTGACCATCTCGACCACCCATAGTTAGCCCGTCATGAGAAATAAAACTGTTCCTTTGCTGATAGCGTGTGTTTGCGGCACGATCGCCGCGATCGGGCTGAGTCAATGGATGCAAGCTCAATCGACTGGCGAATCAACCGTCGGCACTGTCGAGATTTTCGTTACCGCGAAAACCATTGACATCGCCGAACAAATCACTCCCGACAAGATCCGCCTCGAACAATGGCCAGCCGACCGAGTGCCCAAGGGCGCCAGTGGCAAGCTCGAGGACCTCGAGGGCAAATACGCTCGCCAGCGTTTCTACGAAGGCGAACCCGTCATGCCCGTTAAGTTGATGGACGATTCCAACGGTTCGTCGCAAACGATCCCTCGCGGTTTCAGCGTGGTGTCGATGCGAGCGGACCCCGAAAGCAGCGTTGCGACTTTGGTTCGCCCTGGCGACCGCGTCGACGTGGTTGCCTACTTTACAAAGAGCGAACTGATTCCCGAAACCATGGCAAAGACCGTGTTGACCGGAGTTCGTGTGTTCGCCGTTGATGGACGTACCGAACGTGAAAACACCGACGAAGAAAAGGAAGCCAAACCGGCCCGCTCGATCTCGTTGTTGATCAATAAGAAAGACACGCCGGCGTGGACCTACGCCAGCGAGCTCGGAAAGATCCGCCTCACACTTGGTAACCCGACCGACATCGTCGATTCGACCTCCGGTGAAAATGGTAGCGGAGCTGGCCAAGAGTTCCTGACGTGGTTGTCGGACTATCAAGCGGCCCAAGCCGCTCGTGAAGAAGAGAGCAATCGACCAGCACCGAAGACTCCCGTTGTCAAACTTCCACCAACACCGGTGAAAGAAAAGAAGAAGGGATTCAAGATGCTCAAGATGTCCGGTGGCAAACTGACGGAGTACTGGATCGAAGATGGGAAACAAGTTCCCGTGATCTTGAACGAGTCAGGTCCTGACGGAATCAAAGAGAAGGAAGAGGAAGCTGATAACAAAACAGCTCGGCCTGGTGCCGATCATCCCACCGCACCCGGTGACTACAGTTATCTCAATGGTTCGGAGAGCCCGTTCTACCAACCACCACCCCGCGAACACGATGATCGTCCCCGCCAATAACGTGGACGTCGTGTTGTCAGCAACGAAGGAACCTGGATTGTCGTTACAGTGAGAAACATTCTCACAGATCGTACTTTCCAAACAAGTCGCATCATCAGGCAGCAGCGTTACTGCCGATGAAACAAACAGTACCTCTATGGCGGTGTTCGTCGACATAGAGGGGCCTATTTACTCGACCCGACCGGCAAGGATGCCAACGATGCGAGCGTGTTACTCGATATTCTCTATCCGTTCTCTTATCGCGTTTACCGCGATGATCGCATACGGATCTATTGCCGTACCAGCACTACGGCCTGCGTCCGCCCAATCGCTGGCTTCCGTTTCAGGTGATCATAAAATCGCCAACACGGTGGAGCGAATGGAGCTGATCGTTAAGACCAGCCGAATTTTGTCTTTGGGCGATCGCATTCCGCGATTCCAAGTCCACAACGAAGAGGTCCTCGGTGCCACGCCGGTGAGCGAAAATCAGATCCAGATTTTCGCAAAGAACCCCGGCACCACCCAGGTCAACCTTTGGGACACTGAAGACAAACTCTACACGATCGACGTGACGATTGTCGCGGATGCTCGAGAGGTCGAGGGCATCTTGAATTCGCAGCTGCCGCTGGCGTCTCTCAAGGTCATGCCGATCAACGAGAGTGCCATCGTTTCGGGATTCGTCACGAGTGTTGACGATGTGGAACGTGCAATCTCGATTATCGAGCAGTTCTACAAAGTCGTCATTAACAACATTGAAGTCGTTGGTGTGCAGCAAGTCTTGTTGCATACCCGGATCATGGAGGTCAGTCGTACGAAGCTGCGTCAGCTCGGTATCGACTGGTCGCTCGCTCCGGGGAACTTCACGTTGCTAAACGGTCCTGGTGAATTGCTGAACGTTCCGGCCGGATTGGTCGAGGGCGACTCCGGTATTCTCGGGTTTGTTCCATTCGGAAGTGCCACGAACTTGCGTTTGAACGTGAACGGTGACTTCGAAGCGTTTGTCGAGGCGTTGGACGAACAGAAGCTCGTTAAGCTGCTCGCCGAACCAACCGTCGTCGCAACACACGGCCGTCCCGCACGATTCATCGTCGGTGGTCGCGTGCCTAACGTGGTTCCTGGTAACAACGGGCAGTTGCAGGTTGAGTACGAAGATTACGGAACGAGCATCGACTTCCTGCCCTTCGTGATCGGGCCTGGTCGAATTCGTTTGGAAGTCCGCCCGGAAGTCAGCGAGCCTGACCCGACCCGCGCCGTCGCCATTGGCAGTACAAACGTTTCGGCGTTCACAACGCGTTATGTCGAAACCGCCGTTGAAATGCAGGCCGGTGAGACATTCGCGATCGCAGGTTTGTTGCAGTCACGCGTCGAAAGCACTGTCAAACGTACGCCTTTCCTGGGGCACATCCCGTTGCTCGGAGCCTTGTTCCGCAACACGCAGGACCAACACAATGAAATCGAATTGCTGATCATGGTGACGCCTGAACTCGTTGACGCGATGGCACCTCACCAGGTACCACCAGGTGGCCCGGGGCTCAACTCCGACTTGCCGGATGATTACGAGTTCTACATCAACGGTCACATCGAAGTACCGACCCTGAAGAGCGACCAATGCGAACAGGAAGGTGGAGCGTGTGGACCAGCCGATGCCGCCTTCCAGGGAGGCCAAGTGATCATGCACGACGGCTATTCGATGAACAAAGCCGGTGCACCTGCGGCCAAGTCGCAGGCCGGTCCGGCGGCGGCAGGTCCGACCCAATCGGTCGCGGCTCGTCAATTGCCACAACAAGTGCGTACGCCACCGACGGCATTCGAAGGGCCTAGCCTGATCGAACCGCCGGCGGCCCGCATCGCCACCGCACCACGCGGTAGCGTTCCAGCATCCTATTCGAAACCGACCGGGGCATCGCGTTTCGAAAGTGGAACTTTGCTTCCCGCAGGTGCTGTCACGCCAACGTCCGAACCGAAAACGGTTGGGCAAGGCGTGTCGGTTTTCATGCCGACGCAAAAATAACATGTGACTTGGTTTTTCTGTCGCCGCGGACCATTCGCGTCGAAAATGATAGGGCACTCTGCTTCGGTTGAGTGCCCGTTCCTTCGAGAAGATTTGCCTCCGTTGGCATCGACTTAAAGGGCTCGGCTCCCGCGCCGAAATCCAACCCCATCCCTTCGTTCATGATGATCTACGATGAGTAATGTTCTTCGATTGGCCTTGGTCGATCCCAACGACTCTTCTCGCGAACAGTTAAAAGCGATGCTGTTGGGTATGGATTCGATCTGGCTCGAAGCGGACTGTTCACGCTACGAGTTCTTTCCCGATATCGTCGAACAAACCACACCCGACGTTGGCGTGGTGTCTCTCGACAGCAATCCCGTCTCGGCGATCAACCTGATCACGCGAATCACCGCCGAATGTCCGGGAACGGCATTGCTCGCCGCGAGTGAAAGCAGTGACGGCCAGCAAATCTTGAAAGCCATCCGGGCCGGTGCTCGAGAATTCTTAACCCTGCCGCTGAACGACCAAGAATTATCCGAGGCTCTCGACCGAATCAGCATGGCGAAATTCGGTGGCGGAGACTCCCGCAACCGATCGTGCGAAGTCATCGCGGTCGCGGGCGCAACCGGCGGCGTCGGTTCGACCAGCACGGCGGTCAATTTAGGTTGTGTACTCGCGGAGGAGCCTCGGAATAGTGTTGCCCTTGTTGACCTTGATATTGCGCTCGGTGATGCGGATGTGTTTCTCGATGCAATTCCGGATTATACGCTCGCCGATGTCGTACAGAATATCAGCCGACTCGATATTCAATTGCTCAAACGTTCGCTCACCAAGCACTCGTCCGGTTTGTACCTTCTCCCGCGCCCGGTCGAATTGCACGATGTCGCCGGTATCGACTCCGAAAGTCTGCGGAAAGTCATCGGGTTGCTCAAGGCGTCGTTCACACACCTGATCATTGACCTGTCGAAGACCTACAACGATCTCGACATGGTCGCAATCGAGGCGGCGTCACGTGTGATGTTGATCACACAACTCGATCTGCCTTGCCTTCGAAACGTCGTGCGATTGATGATGAGCTTCGACGAGACCGAAGGGTTGCAAGACAAGGTCGACATCATCGTCAACCGCGCCGGTCTCGACGCGGGGCAGATCAGTTTGAAGAAGGCGAAAGAAACGCTCGGTCGAGACATCTTCGCGTTGCTGCCGAACGATTACCGGACGATGGTCGAGGTGCGAAACAACGGTGTGCCGTTGATCACGCAAGCACCGAAGGCCGCGTTGACGCAAGCGTTCCGGGACATGGCGACCCGGATCGGTGGCGATCACGGTGGCGAAGCTCAACCGGATCCACAAGAATCGGATGCCGGTGCCGCCAACGAAAGTCGTTGGAAACGATTCTGGCCTGGGCAAACGAAAGCCAAATCCTAACGAAGGCTGAGCAGCGTTTGAATCGATCCGTCGGGCCAATGGACATTGAGTTCCGACGTGATCTTCGCGTCTGCATCTAGCAACGCAACGAGTTGGTCAAGTTCAGCCAACCGTTTTGCCATCGCCGTGCCACCACGCACGGCTTCTTCAATTCGATCTCTCTGCATTTCGAGCGAAACTTCTTGTCGCCGGGCTCTCAGTTTCTCGGCTCGCGAGATCGCCGTGTCGAGCATCAGCAATTGCTCGTCGGCCGCCTGCAGTTGAGCGGTCACCGCATCGAGTGTTGATCGAATCGTCTTCGCATCGGTCCATTGCCAGGGCATGGTAGGCCCCAGTCTGCCGCCGTAACGCACTCGCATCGAAAGTGAACCGCTCGTTCGAATGTCCATCCGCACGACCAAGGCGGATGCGTCGGGCGAGTCCTTCAGCGTCAATATTGCGATGCCACGAGTGCTGCGAGGTGAACCGCCATCAATCTCTTCAATCCACTCGATCGCGACATCCTCGGGAACGTCAACGGAGACGGACAGCCGAGTCGATTTGGCAACGATCGGTCCGCCCAAGTTCCACTTCAGCTTTTCGTCACGCCGCTGCAGGTTGAGCGGGATGGGGGCAGCGTCGAGTTGCGACCGCAGGTGAATGATGTCGCCGGCGTCGGTTCGCAATCGTCCATTGATGATCGCATCGCTTCTTCGTGAATCGGCTGCTTCGGCGAGCCAGCGAAACGTTAAGCCGGATTCCGTTTCGTCGTCGCCCGGGTGCATTTCGATCCTAGCGAGAGGAGTTTCGTCAGACGCCTCGGTGATCTTCCACTCATTATCCGACGAGTCCGATTGCAAGCGGAGCGGCGAATCATCGGGGAATTCGAATTGCAGATTCTCCAGGCGAGATTCGTTCGCAAAAAGTAACACGGTCGGCGGCAATTCAGTGCGTGACTTTGTCGGTGCTTTCGGGAGCGACACCGACGTCGTTTGTGGCTCGCTCGAAGAAATCGATTGGGTTTGCTGTTCCTCCGCATCCTCGAGCATTTCGTCGTCGGTCAGTTCGCTGTCATCCGCCGCGATGTCGACCGAAGCGATCTCGGGCGTCGGCGTGTTGGATCCGTCGAGTGGTTCCGGTGCAGCAATTGGTGAACCGTCAACGCTATCGCTCGATCCCGCCGTGGATGGCGTGTCATCGTCCACGACGTTTGAGATCGAGGGCGGCAAAAAGGAGTCGAGCGAGACACCGAGCAGTGACGTGTCCACGTTTGCATCACGTGGGATAACATCCGTGTTCGGCATTTCAGCCGTGTCCATCACCGTTTCCAATGTTTCCGCCGAGACGTCTTGATCGAAGGGACGCGTGGAGGGTTTGCGAGCGGAGCGTGTGTCGAACACGTTCGACGCCGAATCCGCCGAGGATGCCGGACCCGTCGATTTGTCGGGTGTCGACATGGCGGTTGATTGTGGCGATTGATCGTCGAAACTCCCACGTAGCGTGTATGCCGCGATGGCGACGGCGATGATACCGATCGCGATACCAGGAACGGCGAATCGTTTTAGATTCCGCGGGTTGTCTTGATCGGTTCGCGCGTCGGACCCTTGGGATGGTTGCTCAGGTTCTGTTTTGAGATCCGGAATCGTCGACAAGGCCGGTTTGATCGCGTCTTGCTCGGCGGCGTCTGTGTCCGAGATCTCGCTTTTCGGAGTGTCAGGAGACGCGGAATCGTTCGACAGATAGAGTCGTCCGGACTCATCGACGAACAGTTGTTGCCACACTGGGTCGGACGGGTCGAACGAGGTCGCGGAATACGACGCGATGTGGGTTCGGGCATCGTCGAGCCAACCTTCGGCGATATCGTTCGGAGGGGGGCCCAGTCGGGCGACCAAGTCGGCGGCCGTTTCGAGGTTCTCGGTGGTCATGCGTCGTTGATTTTCTGCGTGCCCGTCGGTTCGTATACGATTCGACGCAGTCTAGCAGGTCCGGCGCGGTGGTGAGCTATTCGACCCGCGCGAACCGGGCCAAATGGTTTTTCCCGATACGCCCATCGCTCTTGATCCAACCCAACGGTCGGCCACGATGGCGAACGATCTGCCATCCGGTTTGTTCCGTTGCGGGGATTGTTTGACCCGACAAATACATCGACGCGGTCGCGTCGTCGACGTCCAACGACGTGGTCCCCTCGATCGCCGCGTTCCGCCGGATCGCCGCGGCGTGGGATGGTTTCCAGGTCGACCCAGTGCGGTGCGCGACCTCGGGGCCAATCACAAATTGCTCGTTGACCCAATCCGGCGCGTCGGGAGCGTTTGCGTCGATGATCCAATCGCGGAGTTGGAAACGATGACGCCGATCATCAGGGCAAATCAAGAAGGGAAGTTGCTCGATCGCATCACGGGGAACCATGGCGTCGTCACGCGAACGCGATGTCGTGCTGCGTCTCCACGACGCATCGATCCGATCGCGATCAAGGTCGGCCGTCTCGGCAGCAGCGGGTTTCGCTAGCCGAGCGGCAAAGCTGCCCGCGCACGCGCTGCGATGCGGCCAGAGTCGGTAACTGCACTGGAGAGCTTCGCCGGGAAAGGAAATCGGCAGGTCGCTGCGGTAGTCAACAAGGCGTTGGACCGGAGACGCGGTGAGGCCGAGTTCCTCCATCATGAATCGCACTTGCCCCTCGTTCTCTTTGATCGCGAAAGTGCACGTGCTATAGACGATCGTGCCGCCGGGACGAAGCAATCGTTCTGCCGCAGCGAGAATTCGGTTTTGCCGTAAACGGTTTAATTCGATTTGACTGGTTTGAACCGCGGTGGCGGATTGTTTGCCACGAGCTACGAGAGCCTGGCCGCTGCACGGGGCATCGACCAAAACGAAATCAAACAAGCCCGGGAATTTATCCGCGAGCACCTCGGGGTCTTCGCTCGTGATCGCGTATTGGTCCGAGCCCGTGCGGGCAAGGTTGTAGGCCAACGGTGCGACGCGAGACCGGATCGGTTCATTGGCGAGTAGGAAACCACGAGGTGGTATTACTTCGTCAGGCGTCGTTTCGGCGAGCCGGTAAGGTTCGTCAATTGCTTCGAGCAAGCCGCTGGCCTTCCCGCCCGGAGCGGCACAGAGATCACAAATCAGTTTTCCACGGAGTTGATCCGTGTCGGCTTGAGCCGCCGCGAGTGCGAGCAACGATCCGGCGTCCTGGAGATAGAACTCACCCGCTGCGTAGTCGATCGTTCGCGAGGGACGCGTCATTTCCGGCGACGGATGCATCGCCATCGGGTACCACGGAACCACGCGTGATTCACGATCCGGACCGAGCACAGTATCGGCGAGGTCGGTCGAAAGATTGTCTTTGCAATTGAGGACGTCGCGCCGCATGCGCAGCACGTTCTCATGACGGGCGACGATCGCCTCGCAGAGCTGCGTGATTTCCGCTTCGGGCAGCGCAACCTCGCCCCCGACCTCACACTTCAACGATTCGCCGACGGCCTCAACGCTGAGGTTTGCCGAGTCATTGGAGCCGCGTTTGGGACGTTTGGATGGACGCTTGGACGACGATTTCGATTTTCGATTCTTCTTGTGGCTCACCGGTTTGTCAGTTTGCCCCAGAGCATCGTTCCTAGCGACAGCGCGGCCGCGAGCAGCAACGGCGACGTGACCGTGAACAGAATGAAAAGGATCTGTGGGCCACGCCGACTGCGGTCGGCCGTGATCGGAGTCCCCAACAAGAGAGACAATTCCTCTTGGATTTCAGGGATTCTCGCCGCGTAGACCAAGCCTGCCGAGATGACGGCGGCGACAACGACGAGGATCAGCATCGGCGCGATCCCGATCTGAATCGGATGTGTCGGCGCACGACGCGGTGGCGTCGAGACAGTGGAAGAAGATTGAACGGGACGATCAGTCATCGAGAATGCCGGCGCCGAATCCAGAACTCATGTTGTCATCGGAATCGGGCGAGTCGCTCGATGTGTCGACCTTGCCCATCCCCGTCGAGGGCGGAGTGTTGGTGATGGTTTGTCGGCTCGAGCCACCACGACGGTCTTGGAAATGGGGCCGCGGGATCGTGTTGCGGACACCGGTTTCGGCACGCGTCATCTTCGCGTCGTCGGTTCGTTCGGTTTCGTCTTGGGCCGATCGTTGGCGGGATGGTTTGGCGTCGGAGGCAAAATTAGGCGACTGCAGATTCTGCTTCTCGTCAATTCTCGCAGTCGTGGTTGCGGGATCGGTTTGCGGCGACTCGGCGCCGCTATCGTCCGCATCAGAGGCGGTTGCCTCCGTGGCGGCGGCAGCATCGGACGGAGCGGGTGCGTCGGACTGCGTTGTTTCGGCGGGTGTTTCGTTGTCAAACAATCCCGCGCCGAACGCATCGTTGGTGGGCGGTTCGGTGGCATTTTCGGAGATGATCGCCGGGCCGGGGAGGGACGCTTTCTTGATATTCGATTTCACTTTAGGTGGATTGGGTGAGGTGGACGCGTTCGATGCCGAGACGTTGGCGTCCGCGTAGTCGGCTTCGTCGTAATCACCGGCGTCGAAGTCGTCGTCGTAGCGGCTTCGGTAGTTGGGTTGAGCTGACCGTTGCAGTTCCGCGTTGAATTCTTCGATAACCGCGTTTTGGATCATCTCGCGGCATTCACTGTTAATCGGATGAGCGACATCCGCGTAGAGCTTTTGCGGCGAATCGACGTTACCGCTGAACAGTTTCGCACCGCATTGGTTGCAGAAGGAAGCACGAAGATGGTTCTTGCTGCCGCACCGGTTGCAGTGTCCGGTGAGTTTGCGTGACGGCATGGCGACGAAGGGGCCGTGACTGCCGTCGATTATTTTTAGGTCGCGAACGACGAAACTTTGGTCAATCGTGATCGAACAGAACGCTCTCAAACGGTCTTCCGAACCTTCCATCAATTTGATGCGAATCTCGGTAATTTCCACCACCATCCCCTATGCGATTTGGATCTCCGGTGCTGCCGAACAGGTCGCGACGACTTTTACCAACGCGCCTCCTGACAACTGCTCGCGAACGAACGCGCTCAATTCTCGTGTTTTCGCGACGTCCGATGCGCTCGTCGCGTCTGTCGCCGAACCGGGTGCCGTGTCGGCCGACAATTCATCGGGAGTCAACCAAGCGAAACAGGCCGAACCGCTGCCGGTCATTTGACAATGCGAATCATGTTGCGGTTTCGGAGACCATCGTGCTTTGGACTGCCGCAAACATTCTAGCGCCTCATTGACGTGAGGTGATAGCCCGCTGGCCGGGTCCGCGAGAGCATTATAAAGAATCCCGGCGGTCGGGATGGGACTGGGGCGAATAAATGTTTTAATCGTATCGAGGCCACTTTTGGGGTTCGCCGAGACGGTTGCTCGCGAGTAGACCGCGGCCGTCGAGAGAGCGATTGGCGGGTAAATGACGAGAAAACGATGCTTCACAGGCATTTCGTGGAAACTCAATTTCTCGCCGCGGCCGAGTGCTCGTGCGAGTGAACCGAAACGTTCGCGCGATGGATCGGACTCCGGATCGTGGGAAATGTCCGCACATGTGTCCCCTAAGAAAAACGGCACGTCGCTGCCGAGTTGGGCGGCCATTTGTGTCAGCTTTTCGTCCGTGAGGGCGCTCGCGAGATCTGGATTGGCGTTTTGCAGGGCACATTTGGCCAAACGCAGGGTCGCCGCCGCGTCGCTGCTGGCTCCGCCCATTCCCGCACCACTGGGGATCCGTTTACCTAGTTGAACTTTCCATCCGCCGTTGTATCCGGTTTCGTCGTTGACCAGTTCGAGTGCCCGGTGGACCAGATTGCTGCCGTCGGTCGGAACGTCGAGCAACGCGTCGCGAACCCCAACGCCGAGTTCCTCTGCGATCGCCGTTCGATCGGGCAACCAATCCACCGACAGTTTGATGCCGGGTGTCGGTTTGAGTTGCAGTTGCAGTTCGTCACGCCAGTCGATTGCGACCATGACGGTGTCGAGTTCATGAAATCCATCGTCTCGCCGACCGAGAATTTCGAGAAAGAGGTTTAGCTTCGCAGGCGGCGAGGTTCGGTAGGGCGTGTCGGCGTTGGAAATGAGTGCGATTCCGTCTGGATTGAAAAAGCAAAAGGAATTGCCAGCACGATGCGTAACATCTTTGGTGGCGTTACTAGTCGCAAGTTTCGGCCGGTCGCAGGTTTTAGCCAATGTGACGCCCGGTGTTGGACGATTGATTCGCCGCGAAGGCGAGTTCCATGTTGCTCTGCGAGTTTTTAATTCATTTTCGATAGGCCGGACCGAGCAAACATTGTGATTGCCGGAGCGGCGGACGCGATTGGGGCGTTTGGGAATTTGTTGCTGTGTTTTGAAGTTGGTTCTTTGCGCTGTTCGATCGCGGTTTGCGTCCTTGATCCGGCCTACTTTGTTGGCGTTCGGTCAAATAGGCAACCACGTGCGATTAGGCTGCGACGCTTGCTGATTTAGTTCGTTTGAACGCGATCAGGGCAATCCCCAAACGGTCGGCTAATGCGATCGTTTCTTCTTGATCGAGCAAGATCGTTCGGTCGGCTTCGATCGCGATTGCGACTCCGCCTGCGTCGGCGACGTTTTGGATCGTTTGGGTGCCGATGGTCGGGACGTCGAAACGCATGTCTTGGTTTGGCTTGCTGACTTTGACCAACGTCCATCCGCCTCGTCGGCACAATTCACCACTGCGACGGATGCACGCGTCGGTACCCTCAATCGCTTCGACTGCGATCACGGTGCCGTCTTTGATCGCGACGGCTTGTCCGATATCCAGTCCGCCCATCGTTTTGGCGATCGACCATCCGAACTCCGCATCACGCATCGCTGATGTCGACAACGATTTGCGTGTCAGTAATCCTTCCTTCACGAGTAGCTCCGGTGCGAGTCGGGTGGCCGAACAAATTTCGATTCGGTTGCGATGATAGGTATCAATGACGGCCGACAACAATCGATCGTCGCGGGCGTCGCGGCCTCGTCCCATCAGCAGCGGGCCGAAAGTACGCAGGCAGGTGAGGTCGGGGAAATGACGCAGCCAGAGCGAACCGCCATACAACAGGTCGGACTTGAACAGTTTGCCCGCCATGGTCACTTTCGTGACATTCTGTTTTTTGAAGAAACGCAGGTGTCGACCGAATCGGCCGACGCCCGACCACAAAACGTGATCACACGCGGCTTCGATTTCAGGACCCGCGTGGCCGCTGATGGCGACACAGACGACTGGGTTGCCTCCCTCGCGAATGCGATGAGCGACTGAGATCGGGAAGCGTCCCCACCCGGCAACCAAACCCACCGGTTCACCCGCGGCCAACGTGACGTCGATGTCATTGCTGACGACGTCATCCACCGACGCGTCCATGAAGGAGACGTTGCCTGCGGAAGCGGCCATGTCATCGCGGATCGCGTGTTCGTAGGCCGCTTGATCGAGGACAGCGTTTTGGTGAGAGATTGGTTTCATGCTGGCGTGTGGCCGTTGTGCTATGCCGCTTTGGACGAAGAGTCGTTCACCTTGTCTTCGATTTGTTTGACCAACGTGCGAACTTTGCCCTGCACTTCTTTGAGTTCACGGCGGAGGTCGGGCAGTTTTCGCTGCACGGCCAACATTCGGAGCTGTTCTTGCTGTGGCGTTGCCGGTGATCCGAAGTAAACGCCTTTGGTCAGGTTGTCCATCACTCCCGCTTGAGCGCCGATCGTGACGTGGTCGCCAAGGTGAATGTGGTCACGCAGTCCGACTTGTCCGGCGAGCACAACGTAGTCGCCCGTCGAGCAACTGCCGGCGATGCCGACTTGGCTGCACAGCAGGTTGTGTTTTCCGATTCGGCAGTTGTGTCCGATCATGACTTGGTTGTCGATCTTGGTGCCTTCGCCGATGCGTGTGGCGCCGTAGGTGCCGCGGTCGATCGTGACGGCCGCGCCGAGTTCAACGTCGTTGTCGATCTGCACGTAGCCGAGTTGGCTGGTCGGCATATGTTTGCCTGCCACGTTTCGATATCCGAATCCGTGGGCCCCGAGCGTCGAGCCGGCATGGATCACCACGCGGTCTCCGAGCCGGCAATACGAATAAAGGGTCACGTTAGGATACAGGACACATTCGGCACCGATCGTGCAACCGGCCGCGATGCTGACTCCGGCGTGGATTTTGCAATCAGGGCCGATCGTCACCCCGGCGCCAATGGAAGCGGCGGCACTGATTTGTGAGGAAGGATGGACATGCGCGGTCGAATCAACGCCGGTTCCTGGCACGTCTTGATCGATCGGTGGACGGAAATGAAGGATGATTTTCGCAAATGCCGCGTGTGGGTCTTCGACGATGATTTGCCATGCGGGGCCTTCGTTGTTGATCGATTCGGCGGTCAATGCCGAAGGCGTGATCAGCACGTCAGCGTGGCATCCACGGATCGCTCCGGCGTTTTGCACTTGGTCGACCATGGTGACTTCGCCCTGCTCGGCTTCCGAGGGCGGCGCGGCACCGCGGAGCGACGGGTTGTTCGAGTCGGTCTTGCTGCCGGACAGCGGCAACAGTTCCCCGCCCGTCATTTCGACGATTCGAGCGAGGGAAAGCGGCGCGGGCGATGAGCTGTCGGCGGAGTAAATCACGGTGGTCATGGATCGGAACTCCTGTCAAACGATCTTCTGGGTCAGATACACGTTCCTATGTAGCAATCCGGCCCGAGCGGTCGCAACGCTGATTCAGCCCTCACGGGCGTCTTCCTGGTTGTTTCATTCGCGAATTTCTGCCGCCGAATTCAGCCTTCGCGCCGCACCCGGAACTTTAGTAGAAGTCAAAAAAGAATCGTAAAAAGTTCGATCTCGCGTTTCGCGTGCTGTTCTCCTTTGCTGATCGTTCTTTTTCCCGTCTCCACGTTCCTTTTGTCTGTCCGACTGCTGTGAATTCTGTCGCATCCACCGCCGAAAACGAAGCTCGACGTGCCGCGTCGCTGCGTCGGATCGCGATCGTGTTGCAGGATTTGCCCAAATCAATCGCCAAAAGTCTGCTCGCGGACCTCTCTCCTGAGGCTCGGCAGCGAATCCGTCACGAGGTGGCAAACCTCATCGATGTCGATCCGATGGAGCGACGACGGGCACTCGAATCGTTCACCGGATCGCTCCGCCGAGGCGCCGCACGACAACAGGACACGGCCCCGTCCAACGGCACCGACGAAATCACGCTATCGCATTCTGCCCACGCGGCGGCCGCCTACCAGCCTCATCTCGCGGGCACTCGAGAGAAGGGCACCCGAGAAAACGGGGGCCGAGAGAATTCGGCCCGCGCGGCGTCGAATCACTCGCCGCAGAATCATGATAGCCCGTCCGCTCAATCGCTCGAATTTCTCGGCGAGGTCAGCGACGAGGATTTGTTGAGCCTACTTAAAGACGAACATCCGCAAACCAAAGCCGTCGTTCTCTCGCAGATCGCGCCTTCGCGTGCGGCCGCTTTGTTGCCGCGACTCGGCCCCGCTCAGCGACAAGATCTCCTCACCCGGATCGGACGACTGCACACGCTCCCCGAAGAAATGCTGTCAGATTTGGCGAGCAGTTTTCGCTCCCGTGTCGAACGCATGACCACCACACGCAGTCCCAACCCGTTGCAGAGTTTGATCGACGCCTACGGCGCGGGCCAACCAATCGACCCCGCAACTGCGGCGAGTCACGTGCCCTCATCAGCCGCCGCCGTGTCGCCCCGATTGCAAGCGATCTTGGCGGAGATGCCTTCGTCAACGCCACCAAATAAAAACAACCATTCCGAAGCGTCACCCGCTTCTCACGTTTCGACTGATGATACGCAGGAGTCCGCCGCGGATCGGTTACGACGGATCACTCGCGATGAACCCAACGCCCCAACAAGTAACGCCAGTGAACCCCAGGCAGCCACGAGTGCGTCGAACGCTAACCGTGGGTTATCGACCGATGAAATTCATCAGGAACTCGTGAAGTTGCCGCCGCGAAAATTGTGCGAAGCCCTCGGCCGAGTAGAAACTCGTAGTGCGATTTTGGCGTTGTGTGGATTGCCGAACAAAGTGGCCGATGCGGCGATCGGATGTCTGCCGCGAGCCCAAGCCAATCAGGTCCGTCAGCGATTGATGGCCGTCGGTTCTTTGGAGATTCGTGATATCGATCGTGCCAAAGAAGCGGTCGCCGCGGCCGCACAAATCAGCACCCAGTTGTCTTCGCCCGCCACGCCGACCGTCGGTGTTCCTCAACCACGGGTAGCCGTTGCGATGTGACAAGCGTCGTTGAGTGCCGCGGACGCTGCGGAGTTCAGGGGCTGCGTCACGCGATACGCGTTTTTCCCAACTCGACGTCGGAAATATCCCAAGCGATGCCTCGCGTCGAATTCGCCTCTTCAACCACGCTTAGATTCCCTTCGCTACCAATCGCTCCATGGCCACCATTGTTAAATCCGACTCCGCGTCGGCTCCAACGACGCCCGCCGCCGAGCATTCGACTCCGGCGACGGGAGTGTCCGTGCCGGCAGGTCGATCCCGGCGTGTGATTAAAACCGTATCGGTTGCCCCTGACGCTCCGTCAACGTCAAAGGCATCGGATTCGCTCGCCCCGGCGGGAACGGCGGGAGTGTCGGGACGTATCTCCGGTGCAACGATCGGCAAACATGAGGCTGGCAAGACCGGTTTGGCGGAGTTCAACCTGTCGGATTTGGCAGACGAGGGGCGGAAGCAAATTCAGCGATGTCAACAACAGGTGGACGCGATGCTCGCCGAAGCCACCAAGCAAGCCGAAGAGCTGCGAAAGCAAGCCCGCGTCCAAGGGCACAGTGACGGAACCCAAGCGGCGATCAAAGACATCGAGCAACGCGTCAATCGCGAAGCGGAAGCGAAAGCGAAAAATCAGGTGCAGTCGTTGCACCAAGCCGTCGAGCAAATGAAGCGGCAGTACGATGATTGGATGCGGCAGTACGCCGAGGTCCTGACCACGACCGCAATCGCAGCCGCCGAACGCCTCACGCGTTCGCAACTCGTTCTGCCCAATGCGGAGGACGGGTATGCGGTAACCGAGTCACCGAAGGCATCCAATGATAACGAGAACGGCGACGAACCCGCCGAGCATCTTCTCGTTCGATGGGCGCGCGAGGCGCTGCACAGCACGCGTTCGGCGAGCCGGTTGACGCTCGCGGTTCATCCCGACACGCTCGCGCAGCTCGGTAAGGCTCTCGACGAATTACTCGCGAACCCTGATTTGCCCGAGCAGTCGATGGTTATCCCTGACGAAACGTTGAAGGTAGGCGACGTGATCGTCCGACAAGACGGCGGCGAAATCTCCGCCGGTCTCGACGCTCAACTCAACCGCTTGCGTGAGGAGCTATTGTGAGCAACGTTCCCACACTCGACCTGCCTCGTCTTCCTGATGCAGATGCCACCGCCGCGTCGTTGCGCAAAGCGGTCATGTTTCAAGTTCGCGGTCGTGTCGCGTCGGTGACCGGTGACGCCGTCACCGTGCAAGGCATGACGGCGCCGTTGGGCGCTCTTTGTGAGTTGCAACCACCCGGCGCGCCGGCAACGCTCGCTCGTGTGATTGGGTTTGACGATACGCGGCCGATTCTGGCGCCGATGGAACCGATCACGCGATTGGCTGCGGGGGATCGTGTTCGATTGGTCTCTCACGCGTTGACCTTGCGTGTCGGGCAATCGTTGTGCGGGCGGATCGTGGACGCATTCGGACGCCCGATCGACGGGCGACCTCTCAGCGACGATTTGATGCGTGTTGATGTTTCTCACTCGTCACCCGATTCGCTCTCTCGCCCGCCAATCGATCAACCATTGCAAACCGGTGTGCGAGCGATCGACGCGATGTTGACGTGCGGTATCGGTCAACGACTCGGGATCTTTGCCGGTTCCGGTGTCGGTAAAAGCACGCTGTTGGGCATGATCACTCGCGGCACGAACGCGGACCGCGTCGTCATCGCGATGGTCGGCGAACGAGGACGTGAAGTCGGCGAATTCATCCAACGCACCCTCGGCACCGAAGGACTGAAGAAAAGTGTCGTGGTGGTGGCGACCAGTGACAAACCCGCCGCTCAGCGATTATCGGCAGCCTACACCGCGACCAGCATCGCCGAACAATTTCGCGACGAAGGACACAACGTCTTGTTGTTGGTCGACAGTGTTACACGATTCGCGATGGCGCAACGTGAACTCGGGCTCGCAGCGGGCGAACCGCCGACGACTCGCGGGTATCCGCCGAGTGTTTTCAACCTGTTGCCGCAACTCGTCGAACGTGCCGGACGGACTGAGAAGGGATCGATCACCGCATTCTATACCGTGTTGGTTGAGGGGGACGACAATAACGAACCCATCGCCGATACCGTTCGCGGTTTGCTCGACGGGCATATCGTGCTGAACCGTAAACTCGCTCACCGTGGACACTTTCCCCCGATCGATATCCCCGAAAGTGTCAGTCGACTGCAGAACCATCTCGTGACACCGGAGATTGCCAACGCCGTTTTGAAAGTTCGCGAGCACATGGTCCAGTACGACAACAGCGAAGATTTGATTTCGATCGGCGCCTATCGCCAAGGAAGTGATCCCCGGATCGATGCCGCGATCGCAATGCGTGACCCCATTAACATTCTGCTGCGGCAACACAGCGACGATCAAACACCGATGGAGATGTCGCACCAGATGGTGATGAAGTTGGCCGCCGCACAAACCGTCCCCGCGAACCCGGCCGTAGCTGGTAACGGCGGCGCGCAGGCTAACGCGGCCGCACAAGCAAACGCGGCCGCACAAGCTAACGCGGCCGCACAGGCAAACGCGGCCGCCGCTGCGGCAAATGCCGCCCAAGCCAACGCGGCCGCACGTCCCAATTCAGCCGCGGCAGGATAATCACGGATGCCACCTTTTCGTTTTCGATTCGAGTCGTTGTTGTCTCTCCGTTGCCGCCGCCGTGACGAGGTTGGAGGAGAAGTTGGCAAGGCAACCGAGGCGATTCGTCGTGTCGATGAACAGATCGATTCGTTGCAACAACAACGTGACGCCGTTCGCGTGGAAGCCGCCCAACGGTTCGCATCTACCGGCTCTGGGGGAACGAATCGCGTTGTCGTCGATCGCATTTTGCAAGAAGGACGATACGACATTCAGCTCTCCCTTGAACAGAATGCCCTTCGAGACACGCGAGCGAAATTGGAAGTCGAGCTCAACCGTCGTCGAGGTCTGCTCGTCGAAGCGGAGGCCGAGGTGAAACAACTCGAGCGATTGCGTGAAACTCAAATGGCCGAGCATCATCAATTGCAGTTGCAAGCGGACCAGGCCGAAGCAGATGATCTGACGACGGCGAGAATGGTGATCGCCCAGCGACAAGCGATTAAGAAACGCAACGCGTCGTGAGTTAGCGTCGTGAGTTAGCGGCACCCAATACAAACGCCATGGAATCCGAGGAGGTCGGTAAAAGATGAAATTCTTAATGCGAATGATCGCGATGGTCTGCGTCGCTACCTGTCTGACCCAGTTGATCCTGTTTGGCTATTTTGTCTTTCAAGGCACCCTCGATGGGGCCTCCGCCACCAAAGTTCTCGCGTTAGTGAACGGAATCGATATTTCCGGCAATCAATTGCGGCAAATCATGCGTGAGGGCGAAGACCGCGAGCAACCCGATTTCGATGAGATTTTGGAAGCCCGACAGCGTCAGAGTCTCGATATCGACATGCGGCTGCGGAGCCAGCGAGAGTTCAAGGACGAGCTTTCCGTCATGCTGGCGAGTCTCCGATCCGAACGCGAGCGGTTCGACGAACGTCGCGAATCATTTGACCGCCGACTTGAGGAAATCCGCAAAGGAGCCCAAGAAGAGGGGATCCGAGAAGTCCAACGGACGTTACAAGCTCTCGAAGCGGAACAGTCAAAAGAGCTACTGTTGAGAATGTTTGACGATAAAAGAATTGATGATGTCGTTAATATCATTCAAGCTATGCCAATCGATAAACGAAAAGATATCTTAGCGGAGTTCGCATCTGTTGAAGAACAGGACAAGCTTCACGAGATCCTGCGCCGCATCGGTGATGGGATGCCCACGACCACGGTGATCGACGACGCCCAAGGAAGATAATCCGACGGATTTGGCGTTTGGCGATCTTTTCGCCGCTGGACAAGGCACCCCGACCAGGACATCCGATCACGGCTGGGGGGCCGGTGATGACATCGAACCATACATGGAGCGCGAGCCAAGCCGGCTCCCGCACGTCGGACACTTTATCGCCGACACGCACCGAATCGGGAATCTCCAATTTGCGTCGCCGAATTGCGGCGGCCAATGGCGATGACGGCGGAACCGCTGTCGGATTGGGAGATCCGTTTGCGGAAATCTTCGCCGCGATCGCCACCGCCGACACACCATCGTCGCAACCGGTGGAGCCCGTCGAGCCAGTTTCCTCGGATGATACTCAGGTCGATGATCGCAAAGAATCCGAGGACACGTCTAACGATGAAGCTGCGCAGGCGGAGCATACCCAAGCCGTCGTCGCGGTCAACGATGAATTGCCGTTAGATGGCGTCGAAGAAGCCGACGTCGAAGAATCCGAAGCCGTCGCTTTGGTAGAATCGGAAACGATCGACGAAGCGCTCGGGGATGCCGACAGTGATGGTGAAACCGTTGAACAGGTCGAACTGACTCAAGAAGACGACCAGAGCGAGAGCGAAACGCCTGTCGTTGTCGCGGAATCAGAAAACGGTGAGCAGGAAACGGTCGTTGACCCCGAGCTGATCGTCGGTGCCACTCAAGATCGTGAGCGGCGCCAGTCTGATTCGCCGACCGAAGAAGTCGCCGAACTCGAAACGCAAGTGGTCGAAGCTGACGAACTCGCTCAGGCGACCGCGAAGACGCCGAAGGATGAGCAAGCCGACGAGTCAGATTCGGACGTTGAACTCAGTTCGAGCGACAATGGTGATAAACCGACCGAATCGAAAGTGGAGCGTCGCCGCTACACGAACGGATCCGAGCAGGGTGCGGCGAACCAAGATTCAGAGTCCAACGGATCATCATCCGACGCTCAACAAGACGCCTCCGGTGAGAAGGCTCGCCAAGCCGTTGCGGCCGACAGAGCGAGAGCAAAAGGGGATTCGCGTTCCGGAGGTATCGACATCTCCGGCATGACGACAACCTCGACCGCGATGCCCGCCGACGTTGGGGCCGCCGCTTCGGCCGCGGTTCGTGCGGTCGGCCAAACTTCCGCGTCCGCGGTCACGGGCAAGGCGGCATCGGGCGGCATCACGGCGACGAATTCGGTGTCGTCGGCTGGGAATTTTTCCGCAGACGGTGCGGGATCGGAATCGGGTCCAGGCGTTGATTCGACGAGTCGTCCAGGACGCGAGGCCAATTCCTCCGCGTCGGCCAAAGGTAGCGCCGGCGTCGACACGAATGCTGCGGTGCAACGGGCGAAACTCGTACAGCGGGTCAGTCGCGGTTTCCAGCATCTCGGCAGTGGTGGCGGTCAAATTCGAATGAAACTCGCACCCGAACAACTCGGGTCGGTGCAGTTGCAGATGAACGTTCAGAACGGCCAACTCAGTGGGCGGATGGTGACGCAGTCGGACGCCGCGACACAGATGCTTCGAGAACAGTTGCCCGACCTCCGTGCGGCGTTGGAAAACCAGGGCATCAAACTGCAGCGAATCGATATCGAAACCGACGCGTCGTCGACCGATACAATGGGGCGCGACGCCGATGGGCAGTCGGGCGAGTCCGCCGGTCACGGTGGTCAGCAGTTCGCGGACGGCCAAGCCTTTGCGGGCGGACGAAATCGCGCGGGATGGTCTGACGTCAACGCATCGTCGCGAAATCGAGCGGACTCCAAAAAGGCGAACGCCTCCGCTCCGGCGCCGGTTCGCTCGTTACCCGTTGCCGCCGGGCGTGTCGATCTGCAGGTTTAATGCCTTCCCGATTTCGACGCAGCCACTGTCGCGAGACGGTGGGCCGCGTTTGGGAAAAATGTTGCAACCTATTAAAGGCATGCAACGTTTACATAATTGCTATCAAACCATCTTCGTTGCCGAGGTAAGTCTCGGATGCGTGTGTCAGATGTCTGTTTCTGATGCCTATTGAGCCCGGAAGGATTCAACGCATGAAGGCCAGCGTTACTTCTTGATTGTTCGCGGCTACGACGAGCAAATGGATCGAGAACGAAGCGCGCGTTATCGAATTGGCGGCGCTCGCTTCCTCTCTGAAATGCTGCATGGGTGGCGGACGTCAGGCTCTCGAGGTGGTGTTGAAATGCACATCAATTCTGGTGCCGGTTGTGCCGATAGAAGGGACAGAATTGATCTTTCGCCGGTCGGCGTTTTTTCTATGATCGGTTCGGACCGAACGTGTCAACTTTGGGCACGTTCTTTGTTTTCAGTGATTGCGTACTCAAGGATGGGCCATGCGGACTCTGCTTTTACTCGGATTAGCTGTCGGCGGTGCTTTCATGGCCGGATGGTTCACGATCGAACGTGACGGCGACAAAACCCGGATCGAGATCAACAAGACCGAAATCCGCCAAGACACGCGGCAAGCGATCGACAAGGGCCGCGATTTGCTCGAGAAGCGTGAGCAAGAACGTCTCGCCCGCGAGCAGCAGCAACAACAGCAATCCGGGTACGCGACCGGCCAAGGCGGCTGGCCCCCACAAGCCGCGCCGATTCAAGACACCGGGTACGCAGGCTATCCACCGCAGAACCCGTACAGCAACCAGGCGGGATATAACAACCAGGCCGGGTATAACAACCAGGCTGGGTATGGTAACCAGCCTTATGGAGCGCAGCCCGCTCCCGGTGGCTACAACCCGTCGTATCCAGCCCCAGGTGCCAACCAACAACCGGCGCCGATCCAACCACAGCAGCCTCGCTGGACCGAGATGCCACCACCGTGGCAACAACAAACCCGCTAAGATGGGAGGCGATCGTCCGGTAGCGACTGGCATTTGGTGCACGTCAATATCAAGTAATGGATCTTGCGAAAGCTCCAGTCCGTTGATTGATCGGCCAGGACCAGTAAGGTCATGGGGTCGGCAAGAACGCCTATTGCCGAACGTGTCTTCATCCTGCCACGGGATGCTTCAGGCCGGTGAACGCTGTGCCTAGGAGCGGGCGCAACTCTATTTGAAAAGTGCCACGCAAGATTGGCAGCGTCGCCTTTTCTGGGAATGCTAGGGCAGCACCGAAGTCGCCCGTCGGCAGCGTTTATCTATCTTGATTTTAAGCCTGCCATCGCGGTGCTTTGTCGGTGAAATCCCTTCTCTCGTTGCTCTTGTCAAAGCGAGACCTGGAAGGGGAGGCTATGTCTGGTATGCAATTTTTAGCCGGCCAGTCAGCTCAGGTTTGTCTCCGATGTCGCGGCTACCCTTGGCTGTCCAGGGCTACCCGTTTATCGAAAGCGTGTCCGAGGCATGGATTCGGATCATCTTTGCGGATCAGGCCTTCAAGTTTCGATGTGATTTTCCAAACGCTGTTAGTCCGAAGCAATGAAAAAAGGGGAGGCCACCGAATTGGCAGCTTCCCCTACAACGAAACTCATCCTACGCGTTTCAGCGATAGAGTTGACTAAAACTCTTGGTCGATAACTTCCTTGGAAGCACGCGTACCGAGGGCTCCCCACAATCCGTATGGGCTTTCGCGACCTGGTGCACGTGCCCCTGTACCATCCCGCCAAACGTTTCCGATTGTTGCATCGCCAGCCTCGATCGAATCCGTGATGAACTTGACCGCGCCGTCAGCCATCAGCACGTGAGCACCGCCTTGATGGCGACTGCTTGCTGAACCAGTGCCGAATGTATCGTTGGGGGAGCCAGCCGTTCCACCACCACCAAAGCAAAGCTCTGTATTGGGAGGCAGGATCGTATTCATCCCCGACCAGACCATACGGCCAGCAGCCCAGCGATACCCACGACCGACAGCCGACGCTGCCAAAGTCGCTGGTCCGGGCATGGAGCTGACCCAGAACTGCGGTCGCTGCGGATCAATTTGATTTTGGTTGCGGCAGTAAAGCGGAACGTTACGCACGTTGTTATTCTCGTTTCGGAAACTTGCGATTGTTCGTTTGTCTCTATCACCCAAATCTGTCGCAATCTCGCCGCCAGCGATCGTATTGGCGAGCCCATCCAAAATATCACGGAATGCCGTACTCTCTCTTGGCACATAGACGCCACGGCACGCTGCTCGGCCTCGACCGCTGAACCAGTTTGGGATGCCTGCCGTCGTCACGGCACCACCAGAGATGTAGGTTGATCCGTAGTGTCCGGCATCAGTGGAGTCGCCCATGCAAGCTGCATAGTTGGTCCTCCCACGAGCGGGGGCACCCGTTCCAGGGTCGCTCGGGCATCGCAGCCCTGGTACTTCCGTTGCCCATGGAACGTATTGCCCATTCCACTGAGGAGGCCCCATCGGCGGGAAGGGAGGGTTCTGCGTCCCGCCATCGATTCGTTCTTGATTGGGATTAGCGATCTGTTCCCAGAGAGCCTGCTGTTCCATAAACGGCAGTAGGCCAATTAGATACGACTGCTGAAACGCATTGTCATCGTTCCCGCCGTTACCTGGAGAAATTGTTCCCCAGTTCTGACCAGGAAGCGATTTATAGGCAGAATGATAGTTGTGCATCGACAACCCAATCTGTTTGAAGTTGTTGCTGCAACTCATGCGACGTGCGGCTTCTCGGGCAGCCTGGACCGCCGGGAGGAGCAGTCCAACAAGCACACCGATGATGGCAATCACGACTAGGAGTTCAACTAATGTGAATCCGTCGCGATTATCTCGCGATCGATTAAAGAACATGAAATTAACCTGTGGGGAGGAGAATAATCAAAACACGCATAGGAGAATGTAAGGCAGTGCTTACGCACACAACTCACTTTGATTTGATATGAAAACTTAAAGAGCAAAACATCCAGACGGCGCAATCATTCTTTGTTCAAACAAATTTTGTCAAACAAAGCTGTCTACAAGAATTACGCGAATGAAAAACCCCCTCCCGCATAATTTCGATAAGAAGGACGGGCCACGCACGCAGGCTGCAACTTGATCACTGAGTAGCGGGACGTATTGAAGTATGCGTCCAATGTGCCGAGCTATTCCGTATCATCGTTGGCTGCTTCGGCCATCCCATCATTGATCTCTTGTAACTCAGCATCGTTTGGCAGCGGCTGAATGACTGTCGGTTCGGAGCTACCGCAGCCTAATGTGGGGGCGAACAAAACTGAAACGAGGACGAGTCGTCGAATGGCAGAATTCATGGTTTTTCAGCAGGTTTAAAGTTGGAAACGGTTTCGGATGCCGCGTCCGAGTGGCGGATCGTTTCAAAATTCGCAAGCAAACAAATCGATTGCGGAAACAAACTAGTCAAGCGAGGGATTGCAAATTTAAGCCATTGCCTTCGCTCCTAGATGGAAGCCTCCACTTGCTAGAGAGAGGATAGTGGAGGGTGAGCAACCGAGAGGTGCTTAAGAAATCAAACGATAGCTTTTCGGAGACGCGTCTGAAGGAAACCATAGAGACGCGTCAATACGAACTTTTTGCGTTTTACCAAACGCTCGTTGCACTATCGCCCTGCTCTGTTGGGGGGATGTGGCTTAAGTTCCGTTTGGGAAGTTTGCGGAACGGCGTTCAGGTTTTGAGAAAGAAGTACGGTTGTTCCTGTAGTTAGTTGCCATGCGTAGGTGGCACCTAAAAGATCTTTTCCTGAACGGTGGAAAAGATTGTCGACGGATTCAGAACCATTTGTTCAAACGAGTCGCCATCCAAAATTGCGAACGTGAACGCGTCTGTATTTTGAGCGTTCGTTATCGCTCGCGGGACGTTATCGTGATGCGTTGGTTGGTTTGATGATTTCAAGAAGTCGTGCGTCGAGTTGATTCACCGTGACCGTGTTTTCGGGAAGCTCGGCAACGTTTTCAGTAGCGATGTCAGACCGAGAATGATCGTACAACTCTCGGGCAATCAACTCACCGTTCTTTCGTTGCCATCTCGTGTAACGCCAATTGCCGCTGCGGATCGAATATCCCATGCCGCCGCCGCGAGGATACTGGCTTAATGCCGCTCGCTTTCCAGGCAGTGTTGGATCGGCGAAGAGCGGCAACAGGCTCTCGCCCTCGCATGATTTTGGAGTGTTCAGTCCGCACCACGCGGCGAGCGTCGGGTAGATGTCGATGTATTCAACGAGCGCTTTTGAACGCTGGCCTGTTGGGATCCCTGGGCCGCTGCAGATCAGCGGAACGTGAGTGTCCAATTCGAAGTTGGTGTGCTTGCACCAGTCGCCGTATTCTCCAACTTTCCAACCGTGGTCACTCCAGAAAACAATGATCGTGTTCTCGCGAAGGCCTTGCCGATCGACTTCCTCGAGGACTCGGCCGACCTGGGGGTCGATGTAGGAAACACAGGCACGATACCCGTGAATCAACGTTCTCGTTTGTTCGTCGGAGAGATCGTCCTTCGCGGGAATCCCGGAGTAGGATCGCAGTTCACCCCACGTCGTCGTGGCTTGGTCCGCGGCACCGCGGGGCGGTGTTCGCGCAGGGATTTTAATCTCGGCCGGGGCGTACATGTCCCAATATTTTTGGGGAGCGACAAACGGGAGATGCGGCTTTTTGAATCCAACCGCAAGGAAGAATGGCCGATCATCTTTTTGTCGCAATTGCTCGATCGCGTTGTCCGCGATGACTCCGTCGGAGTAGGTGCTGTCGGTGACGTCGGAACTCTCGAACGCCGGCCCTTTGACGAACTGTCGGAACTCTTTCCCTTTTAGTTTTTGCTTTCGCGCTTCCTTGGTTTTTTCAGTGATAACGGCAACCGTTTCCGCTCCCGTGTACTGCGGTGTTGAGCAGGCGTCGAGCACATCCCAGAACGCTTTGTCGTCGCGACCGTGGTGATAGATTTTCCCGAACGCAACGGTTCGGTAGCCGTTCTCCTTGAAGAACCGAGGCATCGACATCGCGTCTGGCAGAGCTTGGTTCAGGGGATGGTCGAGATCAAAGACGCCGGTTGAATCCGGACGCATGCCCGTCATGAGGCTAATGCGTGAGGGCGCACAAACGGCCTGTTGGCAATATGCCTGTTCAAACAAAAGTCCTTGCCGGGCGAGTGCATCAAGATTCGGCGTCTTCATGTGTTCGGCGCCGTAGCAACCAAGTTCGACGCGTAAATCATCAACGCCAATGAAGAGAATGTTTTTGCGTGGCGATTGTGCGTTCGCAATCGAGGTTAAAAAAAGCAGGGTGGTCGCAAGAAGGAAAAGTTGTTTCACGATGGTGGCTTCGCGGGGGATTGAATGCAGGGAAGTGAATGCAGGGAAGTGAATTCAGGGAAGTGAATTCAGCGGAGTTGTGGGGAAGGTGTGCAGTCTGTCGAACCAAACATGGCAGGCCCGAAGCCTTTGTTGTTTACTTCTTTGGTTTGTGTTTGCCTTTCTTCTCGGCCGTGGTGGCCGGTTTGCGTTGGAAGCCTGTTGATTCGCGTTTGGCGTTAAGCTGTGCTCGGAGTTTTTTCAACACCGAAGCGTATTCTGGATTTTCTGCTTGATTCGTAAATTCACCAGGGTCTTTTTTTAGGTCGTACAGTTCCGTGCCTGCGTCGCCGAAGCCCCACTGAGTGAATCGCCATTCCGCAGTGCGGATCGATTCGCCACCGCTGCGGCTGATCGTGAATGCTTGCTTCTTGGTCCAAGATGGCGACTGGGGATCGACCAACAACGGTTGGAGACTTGTTCCCTGGAGAGTGTCGGGTGCGGGAAGGCCGGCCAGGTCGGTAAGCGTTGGATAGAGGTCGACCAATTCGGTGATCTCGGTGGTGCCACGACCGTGCCGGTCTTTTAGCCACGGCACGCTGATGATGAATGGCACACGTGTGGCTTCCTCGAACAGGTGCTGTTTTTGGTATTTGTGGTGGTGTCCCAAGAGGTATCCATGGTCGCTAGTGAAGACAACGATCGTGTTCTCAGCGAGCCCCGTTTCTTCTAGTGCATCGAGAACGCGTCCGACTTGTGCGTCCATGTAGGAAACGCTGGCGTAGTAAGCTTGCAGCAGTCCTTTGTGCGATTCCGATGTCACGCCGTACGTCGTGCTATTTCGTTTGTAGTTGCGGATGATTGCAGGCACATCGTCCAGGTCGTTCTCGGGTACAACCGGAGCTTCCATTGCCTCACGGTCGTAGAGATCGAAATACTTCTTTGGTGCAACGAGAGGCACGTGCGGTCTTACGAATCCCACCGCCATGAAGAACGGTTTGTCTTTCACCCGGTCTAGCATCTCGATGGCGCGATCTGCCGCCATCCCGTCGGCGTGTTCGCTGTCTCCACCGGATGCCACCACACCGGTAAAGTTTTGGGACTCTTTGTCTTTTGGTGACCAGTTCGTCAGTTCGCCGGGAGCGTTTTGTTCGGGAGCCTTGATGTTGATGGCGTCGTCCCATGACAAGGGATCGTCTCTCTCCGATGTTCCCTCAATGATTTCAAATGGAATCCGCATGTGATAGATCTTGCTGACTCGTCCCGCGAAGTAACCGTTGTTACGAAACGTCTGCGACAGCGTCACGACGTCAGGCATGCTGGCTCGTAAGGTTCCTCGATTTCCGAGCGTCATGTTCGAATACGGATATAGCCCTGACATGATCGACGCACGCGACGCACCACAAACCGGATATTGACAGTGCATGTTCTCAAACTTCACGCCTCGTTCGGCGAGGCGATCGAGGTTTGGCGTCTTGCACTGCTTGTGCCCAAAACCACTCAACGCGGTGTTCAGGTCATCTGCAATCAAAAACAAGACGTTCGGTTTTTCAGCGTGTGCTGACGATTGCGGAATCAATGTCGCTGCGATCATGGCAGAAATGATCAGCGCAGGAATGATCCGACAAGGTGTTTTCATCATTCGATTCCTCTTTGTCGTTGAGAGACTTAGCAACGGTCGATTCGTATTCGACATGGGGACTTTCGCAGCGTGCCGCTGAGGCTTCGGTCGTTGGATGTCGTTCCGCGTTATCTCTGACAGCGATACGAACTTTTAGCGGCAGTGCTGGTCCGCTGAGTGCGTCGTCGTCGTCGACCTCGTTCATCCGCGCATCAATCACTTCGCGAACGTTCGATCAGTGTACCAATTTGCGCTGCTGTGATCGGCAAGTTGCTTTTTCCAGACGCATCGACTTCCATCGCGTCAATCACTTCTGCCGAATGGCTGGGAAGCGTCACGCAAGAGCGATGCCTTTTGAGGGACGAGTCAGCGGGGCCATGAGGATTCGCGAATTCATATGTCCGTGATTGTGAAATCGGTGACGGGGGACGGTGAGTGGATCGGGTGGGGAGGAATTTTTGGGGGTGAGAACGTGCTTGGGGGAGGGGAATCGAGTATCTTGGCGTTGATTCCCTCCCCATTCTCGTTTTTGCAAACGCCCGCCATGAAGCCCCGCCTTTCTTTAATTCTGTCTGTTGTTGTGTCCGCAGTTCCGTTGATGTCGGCACGCGGTTCAGACTCGTGGCCGCAGTTCCGGGGGCCTGCGGGTGACGGGGTGGCGGTGGACCAGTCGCCGCCGGTCGCGTTCGGCGAAGATGATCATGTCGCGTGGAAAACGACGCTGCCGGGGAAGGCGTGGTCCTCGCCGGTGATTTCCGACGGTGTGGTTTGGGTGACGACGGCGGTCGAACGAGTTCCCTCGGAGGAGGAGCGTGAAGCGTTGTTGCGCAACACGAACAACGACGCGCGGAAGTTCAAGCAACTCGCCATTGCGAAAGCGATCGAGCTGAAGTTGTTGGCCGTTGATCTCAAGAGCGGTCAGCATCGGCAGACGATCGATCTCGTGACCGTCGAAACACCTGATGCCATTCATGCGACGAACTCGTACGCTTCGCCAACTCCCTTCATTGATGGTGAGCACGTGATTTGTCACTTCGGCACGTTCGGGACATTTTGTGTCGACCGTAGGTCGGGTGAAGTTCTTTGGCAGCGTACTTTGCCACTCGAACACGGTGTCGGTCCGGGGAGTTCGCCTGTGGTGCACAAGGGACGCCTGATCTTGATTCAAGACGGCATGGATCGTCAGTACGTGACGGCGCTCGATGCGTCGACCGGGCAAACGTTGTGGACGACCGATCGTCCGCCCATGGAGGCTCCCACCGGTGACCAAAAGAAGGCGTATTGCACTCCCGTCGTGGTGACGGATTCGACGGGTCGGGAGCAATTGTTGTGCATGGGGTCGCAGTGGATGGTTTCCTACAACGCGGAAACGGGTGAAGAATTCTGGCGGCTTTATCACGGCAAGGGGTTCTCGGTGGTGCCGCGACCTGTTCTGCTCGATGACGTGGTTTATTTTGCGACGGGTTTTGGGAAGCCCGAGTTGTGGGCGGCGCGGATTGACGGCAGCGGTGATGTGTCGTCAACGCACGTGCTCTGGTCGGTCAAGAAAGGCATCCCTTCGAAATCTTCACCATTGCTTCATGATGGGCTGATTTACTTGGTCGACGACAACGGTGTCGCGTCGTGTTTTGATCCCGAGAGCGGGGATTTGGTTTGGAAGAAACGTCTCGGTGGCAAGTTTTCGTCATCGCCGTTGTTTGCGGGCGGTCATTTGTACTTCGGCAATCATGAAGGCGAAGTCTTTGTGCTGACGCCCGGAGAGGATTCCGAGGTGGTGCAAACCAATCAGGTGCAAGGCCAGATCATGGCATCACCCGCCGCGATCGAGAACGCATTGATCCTGCGAACCGACCTGGCACTTTATCGATTCGAGTAGTTCGGTACGATATCGCTCGACCGTACTGTTCGCCCGAGTGGACGCGAATGGCCAATCCGTCTACCGGGGAAGACTCTCGTCAATGAACGCGGCACTGCCAGTTGTTACCGAATCGCGCGGACCCGACACACCGAACTCGTTAATCGAGATTGGCGTTGTTGTGGCGGGCCCCCTGGATATGGTGGATGCCCGTGCCGCGCGGGTTGCGGTCGAGCAGACGGACCGGCGGTTGTCGGAACTGTTCGAGGAGTTTCGGTTTAATTTCTTCGAAATCAAACGGCCCGAAATGACGGGCACGAGCACGACGGGCAACGGCCGCGTCGAGCCGAGTGTGTTGTTGCAACAAGCGGTTGAGGAACGCGATTCCCGGCACTGGGACTTTGCGATCGTGTTGACCGCGTCGGAGTTGGTCGGCAACTATTCCCCGTTTTGTTTTGCGGCGATCAGTCGTCCGCTCGATGCCGCGGTGTTGTCGATGTCGTTGATCGATCCGTTGGCTTTGGGCGTGGAAGCGAACCGAGCCGAGCGGGTGGAGCGAATCGCACGTCGATTGAGCCGGTTGATGTTGCATAGCATCGGTCACCTTTGTGGGTTGCCCAAGAGTGATCACCCGAACGATTTGTTGTTTCATCCGCACAACGCGCAGGCACTCGATTTGATGGCGGGGATGGACACCGAGAGCATCGATCGCCAGCGTCGGGCGTTGGCGGAAATTGCTGACCAGCGATTGGAAGAAGGTGCGGGTCGGTCGCTCGGTAAGCCGATCTTTGCGATCCGGGCGGCGTGGATTAACCGCAAGGAAATCCTGCAGGCGATCTGGGCGGCGCGGCCCTGGGAGTTTCCCAAACGGCTCAGTCGATTGACGATCGCCTCGTTTTCAACGCTCGCGATTTTGTTCATGACCGCGGAGGCGTGGGACCTCGCGCTAGCGCAGAGTCACACGCGTTTGCTCGCGCTGTTCGTGCTGACCATTTTGGCGACGACATGTTACGTGGTGCTGCGTCAGCAGTTGTTGGTTCGTCGAGGAACCCGTCGCACGGAACAGTCCGTCGTGACGTCGGCGGCTGCCCTTGGGATTGTTTTCGTCGGGATGGCGACAACGTGGACGGCGCTGTACTGCGTCGGCATCATGTTGGCGTACTCGCTTTTCCCCGGGCCGTTGATTGCCGGATGGGCCGCGTCAACGACGGCCGGTCCGAGTGAGCTCGTCTGGACCGATCGGCCTCAGATGGCTGTGTTTGCCGCGTCGCTGGGGTTGCTGATCGGAGCCCTCGGTGCGAGTTTTGAGTCGCAGCATTATTTTCGGCATATCATCTTCGTTGATGAAGAGATCTAGAGCATTTTCGAATGTGACGTAGCCCATGTTGTCAGACTTCGTGAGACTGAATTCTGGCGAACCCCGTTACCGTGAATGGGCACGCCCTCGTTTGTAGTGCTCCGGGTTGAGGAAGCATTCTCGTTTGGGAGGTGATGGCTCGTGATGCTCCTTATCGTGTTGTTGATCTTTTCCACCGCGTTGTCGACGTTGGGATGGGTTGCGATCCCGTTGGCGCTCGGGCCTTGGCCGTGGTGGTGGCGTTTGATTTCGTTGGTGCTGTTGTCGGGGGTGATGGGGTGGATTGCCGTGATCGCCAAAATGGGAAACGAGGCGACAGGGTTGGTTTTTTTCGGAATGATCTTTGCTGCCGCTGCGTCACTGTTGCAGCCCGGTTCGGTTCGGAATTGGTTGTGGGGCATCTCGGGTCTGTGTGGATGTATCGCGTTGGTATGGATGCGAGAGGTCCGCGTTGACGCGGCGCCCACGGTCGTGCGGGCGATGTTGTTGGTCGTTGGAATCGCGGCGACCGCGGTGGTGTTGCGGTTTTTTGGGGCAAGAATGATTTGCCTGACGGGAAGCCTCGATGAGGAGGAGTTGTTGTGCGGGACCGGTCGTGGACTGGATGATTGGTTTCTCGAGTTCGATCAGTTTGTTACTGACAACGGGCAAGGCGAGTCGGCGGCCGATCGCACCGTCGAAAGTCGTCGCGGATTCATTGAGCATCTGGGCACGTTTGGGCTTAGCGAAGCTTGGAAGCTCGCGATCGCGGATGCCGTCGAGATCGGACGCGGACGGTTGCCGATCGGGAAAGGCAGCGACGGTCGACTGGAATTCGTCCGACAATCAATCGTTCAAGTTGACGGTCAGACGGTGCAGCGTTCGCCGCTGGAAATGGTGTTGATCGGGATTCGCGAGGTTCGTTTTTCACTCTCGCAAATGTTTGTCTGGTCAATTGCCGTCGCCGTGATAGCCGGATTGTTGAGGCGTTCGGATATTGAGTTTCCGGTGCCGTACGACTGGGATTACGGAGTGTCCGCGTTGGTCTTGCTCAGTACGACGACGTGCCTGTCCGCGATCGGTGCGTTGTCGATCACGCCCCGCCGGCTGACTCTGTTTGTGTGTTTGGCGGTCGCGACAATCATCGCGGCGACGTCGCCAGTTGTGCTGGGGGTACAGGGCATTCGGCTCGGCCCCGTGGCGACGATGTCGGCGGTCGCGTATTTGGTGATGGCGGTGCAGTGGTTCGGATTCTCGTTGATGAGGTCCCGCGGATATCGGTGGGTCTGGGCGGGACGAACGGCGTGATTCCGTCGGGGGGCGAGGTTGAGTGACGGGGTGATGAGTGAGAGGAAGAGAGTGATTTGTGTTCCCTTTTTGAGACTCGTGAAATCCTTCTGTTTCACAAATCGAGACTCTTGGCTACAATGGAACTCCCGCCTCGCGACTGCTGTGTCGCTGTTCGCTCGCCCCTGAAGTCGATGGATTTTGCGATGGTATCAAGGTGTCTTGCAATCGCTCGCGTTCTGCTTTTGCTGAACTTAGCCGCTTTCTGCGGAGGGATTGCCGCCGGTGACGAAGGAGTGTCGTTTCAAAACGATATTCGGCCGTTGCTTTCGGACCGCTGTTTCGCCTGCCACGGTCCGGACGAGAACAACCGAGAATCGGGGGTGCGTCTCGATACCGCCGAAGGCGTCGCGTCGGTCATTGACCTTGATGCGTGGGACGAAAGTCTATTGATCGAACGTGTCCGCACCGACGACCCTGACATGGTGATGCCACCTGCGGAATACCACAAACCGCTCGATAAGGACTCGATCGACCTGCTCGAGAAATGGGTTCGCAGTGGCGCCGAGGTGCAGGCACATTGGTCTTTCATTCAGCCTGTCAAACATTCGCTCAAAGAGGCCAGTGAAGCTGCTGAACAAGAAATTGCCGAAGAAGGTAGCGGAGAAGTTGTGGCCGTCGAGGAAGCAGCGGCGGGCGATCCCGTGATCGATCGCGTGGATCGCTGGATCGATGCGGCATTGGCGAAGCGATCGCTTGTTGCCAACGGTCCGGCCGACCGCGCCACGCTCGCTCGCCGTGTGACGTTGGATTTGACCGGATTGCCGCCGACGTGGGCTCAAGTGCAACGGTTTGTTAGTGATAACTCACCTGACGCATATGAGAACTATATTGATGAGTTGATGGCGACGCCCGCGTATGGCGAACACATGACGCGGTATTGGCTCGATCTCGTGCGTTACGGCGACACGCACGGGATGCATCTGGATAACTATCGCGAGATGTGGCCGTATCGAGATTGGGTGATTGAATCGTTCAATCAGAACAAGCCGATGGATGTTTTCATCACCGAACAGCTCGCCGGTGATCTCTTGCCCGATGCCACCATCGCTCAGAAGATCGCGTCGGGGTTCAATCGATTGAATGTCACGACCAACGAAGGCGGATCGATTTATGATGAAGTCTTCACGCGAAATGTGATCGACCGCACTGATGCGTTCGGAACCGTTTTCTTAGGACTGACGACGGGCTGTGCGGTTTGCCACGACCATAAGTTTGACCCGATATCACAGCGTGATTTTTTTGCGTTGTCGGCGTTCTTCAATTCGCTCGACGGGCGAGCGATGGACGGGAATGTGAAAGATCACGCGCCGTCGATTCGCGTTCCGAGCGAAGAGGACACACAAAAACTCGCCGAGATCGATTCCGAGCTTGCCATCTTGGACGAGCAGATTGCCGGTGATCTCCCGGAGGTGGACGAGGCCGAGAAAGTTTGGGTCGCATCCTTGGCGAACAAGCCCAACGACGTCCATGCGGGGATCGTCGTTCGATCTGCGTCGGCGAAGGCGGAGACGGAGGTGAGCGTTGTTGACGATGAAGTCGTGCATATCGGTGAAAACGTTTCGGAAAAAGACACGATTGAAATCGAGGCCGAATTACCGCCGGGTGCATGGCGGATGATTGAACTGAGTGCATTGACGGACGAAAAGAACCCACGCGTCGGAACGGCGGTCAACGGCAACGCGGTGCTCAGCGAAATTGTATTGAAAACCCGGCCCCACGGCAGTGAAGAATGGTTGCCGATCGAGATCACCTCCGGCGTCGCCAGCCACCAACAAAAAGGTGACGGATTCGCGGTTGAGCGTGCCTTCGATGGAAAATTGGATGCGACTCAAGGCTGGGCCGTCGGCGGACACGAGAGCAACGGCGACCGGTCGGCGTGGTTCCGATTGTCGTCCGTGATCGAGTCGTCGGGAGATGAGCCGACGAGTCTACGGATCGAATTGCATTATCAATCAGTGCATGCATCGCACGCGCTTCGCGACGTTCGGTTCACAGCGTATGAGTCGCCGGAGGCGGTACCCGCGTCACAAAAGATTCAGTTGTCCGAAGTGCATGTCGTCGGCCCGTTGTCCGTTGAAAAAGCATCAGGTGCTTACGAACATGAGTATGCGGGTGAGAAGGCGGACGCGTTTGATCCAGACGCGGTCGTGCCGGTCGGCGAGACGGAAATGCGTTGGGAGCAACATGTTGACGTGTCTCTCGTTGTGAGGAATGACTTGCCGTACCGTGAAGACGGACCGTCGGTCACTTTGTTGCATCAAACGTTGCAATCGCCCTCGGACGCGACGGTCAATTTGATGATTGGTAGCGACGACGGTTACGTTGTCTACCTCAATGGCAAGAAGGTCGCGCAATCACGCGGCAAACATTCGCTCAAACCGTTGTCGGCAACGCATGAGTTGAAGGTTCGAAAAGGTGACAATCATCTGTTCGTTAAGCACGTTCACCATGAGGGTGCCGCAGGAATAACCTATGCATTTGCGTCTCGAATGGTCGAGTTGTCCGAAAGGGTGCGTGAGCGACTCGTTGCGGTCGAGCCCGGCACCGATGACGCGGCTGCATTGCGGCGTTTTTTCCGTGATGTGTATTGCCAGTCGCCTCAATGGCTCGCGTTGCAGGACATGCGAAACGGTTTGGCAAAGCTGCGGTCGGAGACTGAGGGCAAGATCCCGACAACGTTGGTGTGGAAGGAAACCGCGGAGCCGAGAAAGGCTCACGTGCTGCTGCGAGGGCAATACGATGCTCCAGGCGACGTGGTCGAACGCGACGTTCCCTCGTTCTTGTCGCCGATCGACAAGTCGAACCCGCCCGACCGATTGGATCTCGCCGAGTGGTTGGTCGCTCCTGAGAATCCGTTGACCGCGCGTGTGGCCGTAAACCGTTTTTGGCAGCAACTCTTTGGGACCGGGTTGGTCAAAACGAGTGAGGATTTCGGGAGTCAGGGGACTCCTCCGTCGCACCCGGAATTGCTCGATGAGTTGGCGATCGACTTCCGTGATAGCGGATGGGATGTCAAAGCGTTCATGAAACGGTTGGTGATGACTGACGCGTATCGCCGAGATGCGAGGGCGAGTCGCGAGATGTTGGCCGTCGATCCGAATAACCGCTTGCTCGCACGGGGCCCGCGTTATCGGCTCGATGCCGAGGTGCTTCGAGATCAGATTCTCGCCGTTTCCGGATTACTCGTGGATCAAGTCGGTGGGCCGAGCGTGAAGCCACCGCAGCCGGCCGGATTGTGGGCTGCGGTCGGTTACACGGATTCGAACACGGCGACGTTTGTTCCCGATGAGGGCGACAAGGTCTACCGTCGCAGTGTCTACACGTTTTGGAAACGCACCAGTGCTCCGGCCGTGATGGCGACGTTCGATGCGCCGAGTCGCGAATCGTGCACGGCTCGTCGCGAACGTACCAACACGCCTCTTCAGGCGTTGTTGATGCTTAACGAGCCGCAAACGTTGGAGGCGTCTTTGGAACTTGCCAAGCAGACCATCGCCATCGCCGAAGTCGACAATGAAGAGCTCGACAATGAAATTCGCATGCGTGGTTTATTTGAACGCGTGGTCTTGCGATCACCAGAGCTCGTGGAACTCGAGTCGCTGGTAACGTTGCTCGACGATCTAACAACCTATTACGGCAATGAACTCGAGCAAGCGTCTGCGTTAACGGGGGCGTCGGATGCGACTTTGGCCGCATGGTCCGTCGTCGCCAGCACACTATTGAATACTGACGAGGTGGTTTCGAAATGAGTCATTTATCCGACCAACGTATTGCTGAATTGCTGGCCGCCTCGGATGCTCAGACGCATTTGTCGCAGTTGACCCGTCGCTCGCTTTTTTCGAGTTCCGCCGTCGGGCTCGGTGCCGCGGCGCTCGCGTCACTCGATGGGACGCGTTCGCTCGGCGCGGAGTTAGCGTCCAGTGCTCCGGTGCCCGCCACGCCGACGGGTAACGAGACGGCTGTGGGTGGGCGACCGGATTTGCCGCATCATCCGCCGGCGGCCAAGCGAGCGATTTACTTGTTCATGTCTGGTGCGCCCAGCCAGATGGATATGTGGGATCATAAACCGGAGATGGCTGACTGGTTTGACAAAGACCTGCCGGAATCGATTCGGCAGGGACAACGACTGACGACGATGACGAGTGGGCAGGCTCGTTTTCCGATCGCGCCGAGCATCTACAAGTTTGCGCCGCACGGTCAGAACGGCACGATGGCGAGTGAGTTGATTCCGCACATGGCGGGCAAGGTCGACGAGATCGCGTTGGTGAAATCGATGTACACCGAAGCGATCAACCACGATCCGGCGATCACGTACATTTGCACCGGGAATCAATTGCCCGGAAAGGCGTCGCTCGGCGCATGGCTCAGCTATGGCCTCGGTACCGAAAACGCGGACTTGCCGGCATTCGTCGTGATGACCGCGTCATGGACGGGAAGAAAGCAGGCACAGGCGTTGTATAACCGTTTGTGGGGCAGCGGTTTTTTGCCGAGTCGCTATCAAGGCGTCGCCCTTCGCAGCACCGGTGACCCTGTCTTGTATTTATCCAATCCGTCGGGAATCGATTCACGAGTCCGCAGGCGTATGCTCGACACGTTGGCGGACTTAAATGCGGAAACGCTTCGCCGTATCGGCGACCCGGAGACCGATGCCCGGATCGCTCAGTACGAGATGGCGTTCCGGATGCAAACGAGTGTCCCGGATTTGACTGATCTGAGTGACGAGCCCCAGCACGTTTTGGATCTTTATGGACCGGACGTTTTGAAGCCCGGTACGTTTGCAAACTGCTGTTTGATGGCGAGACGGATGGCTGAACGGGGCGTTCGCTTTACCCAGATCTTCCACCGTGGATGGGATCAACACGGCGCGTTGCCCAAAGATTTGCCGAACCAATGTCGAGATACCGACCAGCCATCGGCCGGATTGCTAACCGATCTCAAGCAACGTGGTTTGCTCGATGATACGTTGGTGGTTTGGGGGGGGGAATTTGGGCGGACGATTTATTGCCAAGGAAAATTGACCAAAGACGATTACGGTCGTGACCATCATCCAAAGTGTTTCACCGTTTGGATGGCGGGTGCGGGCATCCGGCAAGGCGTCGTGCACGGCGAGACCGATGAGTTCAGCTATAACATTCTGCGTGACCCGGTTCACATCCGCGATCTCAACGCAACCATCCTCGATCAGCTAGGCATCGATCACGAACGCTTTACCTATCCTTTCCAAGGCCTCGATCAAAAGTTGACGGGCGTAGAAGAAAGCCGTGTCGTGCGAGAGTTGCTGGTTTAGCGAGCGACGATGGCGTGATCATCGCTGTGTGCTCTCTGTTGGTGTATTGACCGACGGATTTCGGCGGTGGAGGCGAGCTTGTCCTGGAATCGAATGTTTGACCCTATGATGAAACGCTCGGAATGTTCTCTATTTTGATTGCGGCGACGGTTGGTGCGGGTTTGGTAACGGGCCTGTTATTTGCGTTTTCCAACTTTGTCATGCGTGCGTTAGCGGACTTGCCGAGAGAGCATGGGATGTTGGCGATGCAAAGAATCAATGTGAGGATTATCAATCCGATTTTCGTCTTCTTGTTTCTTGGTACGCCCTTGCTTTGCGTGCTGATTGTGATTCATACGCTGCGGAGTCTGGAACTATCGGAGAATTGGCCCGCACTGCTCGGCTCATTGTGTTATTTGCTTGGGCCCTTTGGAGTGACGATGTTGTTTAATGTCCCTCTGAACAATCGCCTTGCAGAAGCGGACGTTACTGAAGCGGACGCCATTTGGACAGACTATCAATTGCGGTGGCAACGGTGGAATCACCTGCGGACGTGCATTGGGGTGGTTGCTGTCGCGTTGCTCGCGAGTGGTATCGCTCGGGGCATGTAACGCCACGTACTGGCGAATGCGCATCACGGTGAAAACCTTGTGACGAGACTCGATTCGCCCGCGGCACTTTGGCGGTCTAAGGTGGAGCGGTTCGAATCTGTCGGATGCTCGTCTGTGGTGTGCCTGCGTTGGCGTGTGGCTAGGCGTCGGTCGGCTTTTGGTAGAATTTGCTCAAGTCGAATTCTTGGCGTTGTTCCTGTTCCATCAGTTTGATGCGTGATTCGAGACGCTCGATTCGACGCAGCATCGCCGGGATGGTATCGCGATCGGTCTCTTCTTTGATTGGTCGTGGAACGGGCGGGTATCCGAGGTGCCGCTGCATTGCACCGAAGAGATAGACCGGGTCTTTGCGACGGTTCGCCAGCGCGATGCGACCTTCTTTTTCGCCAAACAGGAACGGGCCTTTGCCATCGAGGGGAACGTTTTCCTCGATCAACCGTCGGCGATACTCGTCGCTGGCGAGAAAGAGGAGGTCGGCCATGTCGACGAGTCCCACGTTGGCTCGCAAGTCGAGCAGCCATTTCGTCCAATCGGCATCGTAGACGGGATCGTTGCTCATCGCGGTGAGGCCGGCGTCATAGCCGAGTCGGTTTCGCGAGATCGCTTCGAAATGGAAGAAGAAAAATCCGCTGCGAGCACGTTGCGCCATGACGGTCGGTGTCATCGCGCCGCCGCCTCGCGGGATCGTGGAGAAGGAATCTCCGAGGTTGCCTTGCGTGTCGATGGATTCCAGACGCGCGGTATAGTCGGCTCGGAGTTTCGCGTCGGCCTGCAGGACCTGTAATGCGATGTGGATTGTGAACCGGCCGGTTTCACTTTCAGATTCACGGATCAAAAAAGTTTGAAACGGAGAGAAGTAATGCGATAGTCGGGCCATCGCGTCACCCATCAGTCCGGAGTGCCGTAACTCCGTCAACATGAAATCGATCGCCATCGGCAATCGTGTCGTCGCGAGCAACTCGTGGCGGAGTTGCCCGAGGAGTTCCTGCATGGGCGTTTGTTCCGCGATCCGTTCCCGCAGAAGGTCGAATAGGTATGCCTGTTCGACGTATTCGGCGTTATCGAGCATGTTTATCGATTCTCGGGGCGGAGCAAGGGATCGCACAACTCTTTGATGCGGCACGCCAAAGTGAAGTGAGGGGGAGCAATCGCAACATCGCACGGTGCAACGAATGTTATACACGACTCCGTGATCGCTTGGACTGGCCGACTCACGAGAGGGATTGGCATCGGATCCGGCACTCGGTGATCTCTGTCTGTTCCTTGATGCCCCGTTTGCTCTGCACCGTTCGGCTCTGGCTCATGAGGCCATGACCGCTCGGCTTGCACCACTTGAGTCTCAACGTTGTTCGACTTTCGTTGAGGGAGGACGAAAGCGGATGCCATCGGCCGTGCAGAATTGAGACTGCACGACCGCGACTGTTGGGGTGGGAGGGCGGCGTGATGCAAACGCGAGCGGTTGAAATGCCTTTGTCACCTACGCGGAACTACTGTTCCAATCGCAGGATAGTCGTCCCCAGTGGCGGCAACGTGACGGCAATGCTGTCGGGTCGACCATGGTGGCCGATGCCACGGCTGTGTTTGCCGGGATAGTTGCCAACGTTGCTGCCGCCGTACGCTTCACTGTCGCTGTTGAAAACTTCCTTCCAAAATCCCGATTCGGGGACACCGATCGGATAGTTTTCACGCACGACGGGCGTGAAGTTGCTGCAGATGAGCATTGGTGGTGAGCCCGGCATTCCTTTGCGGAGATAAACCAACGTGCTGTCTTGAGCGTTTTGGCAATCGACCCACTCGAATCCTTCATGACCAAAGTCGAGGTGATGAAGTGCAGGGTTGTCGATCACCAATTTGTTCAAGTCGGACACGAGTTGTTGCACGCCGCGGTGTGTTGCAAAGTCCAGCAATTGCCACTGCGGTCCGTCGTCTTCGTTCCATTCGTTCCACTGGGCGAGTTCCCCACCCATGAACAGCAGTTTCTTACCTGGGTGCGTCCACATGTAGGTGTAGAGCAACCGCAGGTTGGCGAACTTCTGCCACATGTCACCTGGCATTTGGCTGATCAGGGATCCCTTGCCGTGAACGACTTCATCGTGCGAAAGAGGCAACATGAAGTTTTCGGTGAAGGCATAGATCAGGCTGAACGTCAATTCGTTTTGATGGTACTGACGATGGATCGGTTCGTTCCGCATGTAACGCAACGTGTCGTTCATCCAACCCATGTTCCACTTATATGTGAAGCCCAGGCCGCCTTCGCTGGTCGGTTTTGACACACCCGGCCATGCCGTTGATTCTTCGGCTGCGGTGACCACACCGGGATGGTTCTCGTGAACGGCGTCGTTGAACTCGCGGAGGAAGTCGATCGACTCGAGGTTTTCGCGTCCGCCGTAACGATTCGGAACCCACTCACCATCTTCGCGGCTGTAATCGAGGTATAGCATCGAGGCGACCGCGTCCACGCGGAGTCCATCGATGTGATACTTGTCGAGCCAGAACAACGCGTTTGCGATCAAGAAGTTCTTCACTTCGTTGCGACCGAAGTTGAAGATCATCGTTCCCCAATCGGGATGTTCGCCTTGCCGCGGGTCGGCGTGCTCGTAGAGAGCCGATCCGTCGAAGCGGCGTAGTCCGTGGTCGTCTTTGGGGAAGTGGGCGGGGACCCAATCGATCAGAACGCCGATGCCGTTTTGGTGCAGGTGGTCGACGAAGAACATGAAGTCCTCCGGGTTGCCGTGACGGCTGGTCGGGGCAAAGTAGCCGACGCTTTGGTAACCCCATGAGCCCGTGAACGGGTGCTCGCTGATCGGCATCAGTTCAACGTGCGTGAAGTTCATGCGGTGGCAGTAGTCGGACAATCGACGTGCGAGGTCGCGATAGTCGAGCCAGCCGTGTTTGCGACCGGGGCCTTTTTGCCAGCTGCCGAGGTGGACTTCGTACACGTTCATCGGTGCGTGCATCGGGTCGAACTCGGTGCGCTCCTGCATCCACTCGTTATCGCTCCACGCGTAGGAGTTGATGTCCGAGATGATGTTCGCGGTCAGCGGTGGGAGTTCCGAAGCGAACGCGAGCGGATCGCACTTGTCCATCCATTGGCCGGCTTCGCTGAGGACGCGGAATTTGTATCGTTGGCCGGGTTTCGCGCCGGGGATGAACAGTTCCCAAATTCCGAGGTTGGGTAGGCGTCGGGCGCCGTGTTGGCGTCCGTCCCACGAGTTGAAATCGCCGACGACCTGGATCGCTCTCGCGTTGGGCGCCCAGACGGCAAAGTTCACACCTTCGACGCCGTTAACCGTTCGCAGTTGCGCGCCGAGGCGTTCGTACAAACCGTGGTGTCGACCTTCGCCGATTAGGTAACGGTCAAAATCAGTCAGCAGACTCGGAGTGGCATACGGGTCGGTTGTTTCAATCGTTTTGCCTTGTTTGTCTATCATCTCGACCTTGTAGTTGCTCTCTGGAGTTTCGTCAAAAATGGCTTCGAATACACCTTCGGGGTGTAAACGACGCATGGGTCTTCGGAGTCCGTTGGACGAATCGACCACCCAAATCGATTGGGCTTCGGGTTCATACATGCGGATTGCGGTCGCCTGCGTTCCACGATAATCGACTGAGTGTCTACCAAGCAAACTGCCGGGATCGGACACATTCCCGTCAATAAGCGATTGGATGCTGGAGAGGGAGAGTTGCGTATTCATGCGGTGTCTGCAAGACGTTAAAAGGTGGCCGGAGCGTGTAAGAGTTGAATATGCGAATAAAACAAAAATGATGAGCGGTTATTTCGGGCGTTCTTGACCGATCATGGCGATGCGGTGCGCCCGTTGGCTGGTGTCGACGGCGGACTGCAACAGCCAATCTCGCAGCCGATTTCCGGTGTGCGGCGAGCCCTTCGCGGTGTGCGCGGATTCGATCCGCGTCCGCGGCGTGTGGCAGACGATCGCCGTGCGGGCGTCGGTGGATGGCTGATTCTGGATGCATTTTTCAGCGGGCATCGTTAATCGTTGGGACGATGAAACATCGGGTCGGCTGACCATGCGTGCGGTCAACAAACACGCCTGTACCTCATGAATTCCCAGTGCGTGATCGATCCGCCGCCACAGATCGGCATGTTGAACTTCGACCCGCCTGCCGAAGTGGTCCCACACGAAATCGCTACGCCGCCAACGTGGTAGCGAATCGGTCAGAGACCTGATCAGATAGCGATTGTGGCTCAACAGTGTTACCCCAGATGGGCCGTCGATTGCTTCCAGTCCTCGTACCGCCGCCAGAAGCGTCAAGCGGTTGAGATCCCCCCGTTCGTGATCCTCGGCTTCGAGAATTGGATCTCCCCCGGCGGTTTCGATCGCGAATTGCCATCGTCCGTCGTCGAGCGTCGTGCTTTGTGCGGAAACAACGAGCAATAAGGATGCCAAGTTCGGTACCGGCGAAACGGGTTCCGAACCCATCGACGGATTGAGTGCCTCGGCGACTGCCCGTTCGGCAAACGCGAGTCGATCGAGGGCGAGCGATTCGGACGACTTTCTGGTGGGGTATTCAATCATGGGAGGTTAGGGTCCGCCGAAGCGGAGGCATGCGAAAAGGAGCGTCGATTGGGGGAGGCAAATTTTCGGGCGACGGCCCGAGTCGCCCTGGTTGGTGGGAAGAACCAGAGTCTCGGGCCGTCGCCGGGGCGCGGCGTTCGCGGTGGTGTGGGAGGGAGGTCACGACCGTTTACGCGTTTTGTCGAGCGATTCGGCATGGAACAACTGACCAACCCGGGGCCGGTTGGTTGGCGATTGGCAACTCTCGGATCCATCGTGCCTACTGACCGCCGCAGTCAGCGACCCGCTGCGATCAGCGGCCCAGTGCCAACGATCCAGTACGGTCAACGATCCACGTGCGTCAGACGACCCAATAGGAGATGAACCCAAAAGCGATGAACCCAGTGCGGTGCATCACTCGTGAGGCCTCAAACCCGATGCGGCGAGTAACTCGACAAGTGTTGGTTTCGACAATCTTTGCCGGTCCACCAAAGCTGTCCTGATCGAAAACGTTCCCGCAAATTGCCATGGTGTCGGACAACCGGGACAACCCGCCCAAGCGGCAGAGTTTTCGAGCGGAGGTCGGATAATGCGGGCGGTCAATTCGACGGCGGCCAGATTTTGAGGTGTGAAATGCGAGCTGCGCGTTGGGCTAGAGGGCGTTTTACCTTGTTCGCCGGTTCGGTGACGGCATTGACGGGGCATCGGTGAAGCCTGTGCCGTTCACGATGTGGCGTCACCTGCGGCCCGCCGAGCGAGGCGGATCGAGGCGAATCGGGGCGGGTTGAGACGCTAGCGGGGTTGTTTCTCGCATGTGAATTCTTAACATCCAGGAATGAATGAATCTCCCCGGGAACCGTCCACGTCGGAGCCGACGTTTGTCTCGCAACAGGTTTCCGGTGCCCGCCGTTATTACCTCGATCTGAATCCGTCGGAGGAGGTGGCGTTGACGGTGGCGTGTGGCGGCGTGGAGCGAATGACGCCCGAGTATGTCGTTTCGCGAACGCAGTTTCCGTTCTACGCGATCGAGATGGTGACCGAGGGGGCGGGCAAGCTCGAACTCGATGGCAACACATTCGCTCTGCAACCCGGTGTCGTGTTTGCCTATGGCCCTCGCACCCGCCATCGCATTTGGACGGACTCGATTCATCCGATGCGGAAGTACTACGTTGATATCGCCGGGCAACAAACAGAGCGGCTGTTGGGCGAAGCCGGGTTGCTCGATGGGCGACCGCTGCGTGTGATCGCGTTGCACGAATTCGTCGAGATCTTTGAGAATCTCGACCGCGAAGCACGCAGCGACAGCGAATGGACGCCGGATGTTTGTCGTTCGCTCGCTGAGTTGTTGGTGCTCAAAATCCGGCAAAGGACCGTGGTCGAAGGGAAAGCAATGTCGCGGGCCTACGCCACGTACCGCCGGGTTCGCGACGAGATCGAGGAAAACTACATGGACCTGCGAACGGCTGAAGACGTTGCCGCGAAATGCGATTTGTCGCCGATTCATGTTTCGCGGCTGTTCAAACGGTTTGGCGGTGTGGGGGCGTATCAGTTTTTATTGCGTAAGAAAATGAACCACGCCGCGGAACTGTTGATCGAGGAGCGACTCTTAGTAAAGGAGGTTGCCGATCGGTTAGGGTTTTCCGACGCGTTTCAATTTTCTCGAGCTTTCAAACGCGTTTATGGGATCCCGCCGAAAGAACTCGTCAAAGTTCGCTAAAGGGATTCGTTTGAGGTGGAACATCTTTCCGCGACTTTGGCAATGGAGTCTCGAGGCGATGAGTAACGTGAAATGAATTGGTGGCAACATCTGCGGAAGAAATGGGACGATTGGTGCGGTGACCATGAAATGGAAATGTCGATCCGCGGTCATTTGACGCGGAACGGATATTTCGGTCACACGGCGAAATTCGAAGCCGTGCGATTGGTCGCGGTGCAGCGTCCGGGTTGGTTGCAAGTTTATCGTTTTGAAGTGACCGCTCGGGTGAACCCTGGGCACGTTTCAGCGGAGACTCGCGACGCGGACGCTTCTTCCACCGCGGCCGTTTCTTCCACATCGAGCAGCGTTGTCGAGGGGCGAAACATGAAGCGGCGTGACATGGAAGGACGTGACACGGGAGGACCTGATTTGGAAGGACCTGATTTGGAAGGACCTGGCGCGGAAGGGGCTGATCCAAAGGCCGAGTATCATCGTCTCTACGGTCTCGTCCGAGAAGACATTCGACAGAACCGCAGTAACGTGCGTGTTTTCGAAGCCGAATCGGAGCGTAAAGAATTATTTGATCGTTGGAGCGACGGATTGATCTGTCTACGGGGAGCCAAAGGGCTGCTCAATTCGTAAACTATCTCGTTCACGTTCCCGACACCCTCGTTTTCCATCCCGACAAAATGCTGATCACTCGCTCGCCGTTCCTGGCAATCCCATCATTGATGCTCGCGTTTTCGCTCGTTGCGACAGGTGCGAGCGGTCTCGCCGACGACAACCCCGCCGCGTCGACGGAAAAGGCCGAGTCTACTGGTTCGGTTGAAACATCCGAGACGAAAGAAACGGATCTGCTGACCAACACGCGGAAGTTGACGTTCGAGGGACGCCGGGCAGGCGAAGGTTACTTCAGTGCCGACGGATCGAAGATGGTTTTCCAGAGCGAACGTGATCCGGCAAACCCGTTTTATCAAATCTATCTGACGGATCTCGAAACGGGCGATATCCGGCGAGTCAGTCCTGGGTTTGGAAAGACCACGTGTGCGTGGATTCACCCCGACGGCGAGCGAGTTTTGTTTGCCAGCACTCACGAGGACGCCGAGTCGAAGGCGAAGCAGCAAGAAGAGATCGACTTGCGCAATTCGGGAAAGCAACGCCGGTACAGTTGGGACTACGACCCGAACTACGAAATCTACGCCGCGAAATTAGATGAGATCCAAGACGACACCACCGACGGACTGACACGTCTGACGAACGCGAAGGGCTATGACGCCGAGGGCAGTTACAGCCCGGACGGGACACAGATCGTATTTGCGTCCAACCGCGAGGCCTACTCTCGCGAATTGACGAAGCGTGAACAGGAACAGTTCGATCGCGACCCGGCTTTCATGATTGATCTTTATCTCATGAACGCGGACGGATCGCCGTTGCCCGATGGCAGTCACGTGCGACGTTTAACCGATGAGCCGGGCTATGACGGTGGACCGTTCTTTTCGCCCGACGGTACTCGAATTTGTTGGCGCCGGTTTGCACCCGACGGGGCAACCGCTGAGATCTTTACGATGAACGTCGACGGGACTGACGTGCAACGTTTGACCAGTCTCAACGCGATGAGTTGGGCGCCGTATTTTCACCCCAGTGGTGATTACCTGATCTTCACGACTAACCGACACGGGTTTGCGAATTTTGAATTGTATTTGGTTCGCGCTGACGGCCAAGGCGAACCGGTTCGAGTGACGACGACGCCGGGGTTCGACGGGTTGCCAGTTTTCTTGCCCGGTGGCGATCAATTGTCGTGGACGAGTAATCGACTGCTCAACGCAGACGGAACGCTCACGATGGAAGATGACGAGCCCAAACAAGGCACGTCGCAAATCTATCTCGCAGATTTTGACGACGAGAAAGCTCGTGCGTTGCTCGGTCTGGTGACCAGTCAAGACGATTCCGGAAGCGTGGACGAGGTCATGGCTCTCGAAAATGTGCGAGCGACTGCGCCGGAGTATCGGCCGAGTGACGTGATGCGTCACGTCGACTATTTGACGCGAGACGAATTGGCGGGCCGGATGACGGGGACCGAGGGCGAACGCCGGGCGACTGCCTATGCGGCCGCGTATTTGGAGAGTCTTGGTTTCCGTGGGGCTGGCGACAACGGCTCGTTCTTTCAAACGTTTGAGTTCCCCGCGGGATCGTCGTTAGGAGAAAACAACCACGCGTTGATGACGTTGAATGAAAAGGCACAGTCCGACGAGGCGGGGGCGTCTGCGAATGATGTGTCTGCGAAGAAGGTCAGCGAACGCACGTTGGAGTTGTCGTCCGAATGGACGCCGCTGTCGTTTTCACAGACCGGAAAGATCGAACCGGCTGAAATCGTTTTCGCCGGTTATGGGTTGCAAATCCAAGGCGATGAGAATCACGAACAATACGACAGCTACGTGCATTTGGACGTGTTTGATAAATGGGTGATGGTGTTTCGCGACGTGCCGCAGGACATCACTCCGGAAACGCGTCAGTGGATGGCTCGCTATGGCTCGCCGCGTCGCAAGGCCACCATTGCTCGTGATTTAGGGGCCAGGGGCATTTTGTTTGTTTCTGGTCCGACCAGCAAAGTAAACCGTCAACTGATTCGGTTCGACCGCTCGGCGTCTCAGGCCGAAGTCAGCATCGCGGCCGTTTCGGTCAACAACGACATCGCCGCTCAAATCATCAGTCACGCGGGTGAAGATCTCGGCGAGTTGCAGAAGTCAATTGACGACGGTTCGTTGGCGATGGGGTTCGCAATTGAAGGCGTTACTCTCGGTGCCAATATCGAAGTCATTCGGCGAACCGGAACGGGCAGAAACGTGATCGCTCGTTTGCCAGCGGACGACGTTGACACGCCGGCGAAATACCCGTTCGTGATGGTGGGGGCTCACATTGACCACCTCGGTCGCGGCGGCAGCAGCAACTCGCTCGCTCGAGATGATGAGGAAGGCCTGATCCACTACGGCGCCGATGATAATGCCAGCGGTGTGGCGGCGATGTTGGAAATCGCTCAATCGGTCGCCTCGGAAAAGCGATCGGGAAAATTGAGAATGAATCGAGATTTGTTGATCGCGGCATGGAGTGGCGAGGAGCTCGGCTTGTTCGGTTCGCAGTACTTTGTCGAGAACCTCGCGGCGTTGTATCCCGACGCACCCGAGCCGATTGCGGATGAACAGGCGGCAGCGATGGCGACCGCACACGGGATGACTCCGGAGGCGACGTCGTTGTCACCAACGATCGGCGTGTATCTGAATCTCGACATGATCGGCCGCTTGGACAAGAAGTTGATCATCCAAGGCATCGGTTCATCGCCGGGTTTCGAAGGGGAAGTCGGCCGCCGGAACGTGCCGGTCGGATTGCCCGTGCAGCTCGATCGCGCGAGCACCGGATTACCAACCGACGCGTCGGCGTTTGTTTCGCGTGGTGTGCCGATTCTGTCGGCGTTCACGGGGGCTCATGAGGACTATCACACGCCGCGTGATACCGCCGACAAACTGAATTATGACTCGGCTGCCAAAGTCGCGAGGTTGTTCGGGTTGCTGACTCGAGGATTCTTGACATCCACGCAATTGCCTGCGTTTGAACTCAACGAGGGCGATGCCGGCAAGGAAACTCCTCGCGTCGCATTGCGGGCGTATCTCGGCACGATTCCGGATTACGCGGCTGGTGAGGTCAAAGGGCAACGACTCAGCGGCGTGACCGCGGGGGCGCCAGCGGCCGAGGGGGGGCTGCGTGGTGGCGACGTTGTCGTGAAAGTGGCCGGTCGAGTTGTCGAGGACATCAACGACTACACATACGCGATCGAGGCACTGAAGATCGGTGAGCCCGTGACGATCGAAGTGGTTCGAGAAGGAAAGACGTTGCAGTTTACGGTTACACCGGGATCTCGAGATTGAGCAGTTTCATGCATGACCGATCGAAACAAAACCGAAGCTCCCGTCCGATTTGCGTTCGGGAGTCTTTCGGGAACGGTTTCGTTAGGGCCGTGACGATCGGGATGCTCGGGGTGGCCGGAATCTTGGGATGTTCGTGTTCGGCAGTGCAGGCCGACGAGAATCGAAAAGTCAATCGACACGGACAACACGAACTCGCGCTGGCAGATCTTCCCGAACCACCCGCTGATTTGAAACTGTTGATCACAAAAGGGAACATCACATTTTTAATTGGTGGCGAACGCCCTTCGGTCGTCAATCCGAATCGGTCGACGTCGATACGCGGACGCAAGTTTGATGCGGAGACTCAGTTTCGTTTGAGCTATTCGTTCAAGAGTCGCTGTCGTTGGGGATGGGATGGGGCGCCGACGTCGCGTCGATTGGCGATCGATGTCGGATTCAATCGATTGCGGATCGAGGTTCGGCATTTGATGTGGTTTCTAAACATGCCCGATCGTGAAACGTTTTGGGAATCGCCATTAGTGCGTCACGAGTTTGACCACGTCCGATTGTCGAGCGATCCGAGGGTGTCGTCGCAATTTGTTTCGGCCGTCCGAGAGCACGATCGGATCGAGTTGACGCGCGATGATAGCGAGGAATTGATTGCGGAGGCGAATCGTCGAGCGGGGCGGACTCAATATCAACGCGGCGGTCCGTTGAACACGCTCACCGGGGCGGACGCTCAGTCATGGCTGACCAAAATCGTGCAGGCCGAATTTGACCGAATCGTTGAGTTGGTTGGCATCCGTTATCAGGAACTCGATCGGCAGACGGATCATGGGCGGTATGACGTCCCCGAAACCGGTGAATTACGTGAATGGTTGCAGCGTTAAGGGGGTGGTTTTTGTCCCCAATGACGCGAGCGGGGACGTGGAGAGTCGAGGGGCGGGATATTCGTCGCACATCGTTAATGGACGAAACTTCAAGACGATGATGGGGTTGAAATGGACATATCCGGACCAGAAGACGGGTTTGGCATCGGTTGACCGCAGTTTTTGCTGGGGAAATGTGCCAAGTCGATTAGACTGAACGCCCCGCTTTTTGGCCGGTTGTCCCGCATCGCACTCCTTTTCTCATTGCCAGCCGCGAAATGCCACTCATCGTCTCTTATCGTTCCCGCCCGGCTCGTTACGTTTTGGTTGCGTTTTTGATCGCAACGGCATGCGAATTGGGGATCTCCGAATCCTCGGCGCAAACGTCCGAGGCACCCGCGACGGCGGGAGCGGCCGAGCCTCAAGGATCGGCTGAAGCGACGCAGACGCCCGCTTCACCTGCGGAACCGACGTCTGAGGCCGCAGCGAGTGAGACCGCGAACACTGAATCTGACCCGGTGGCGGTCTCAACCCCCGCCGCTGCCACGGACGCCCCTGCCATGGACGCGCCGGCCACGGACGCGCCGGCAAACGAGGCACCTGCCGAGACGGTTCCCGCTCCTCCCCTCGTCGCTGCACCAGCACCCGCTCCTACCCCTGTTGCGGCGACGCCTGCCCCTGCCAGCGAGTCGACAGCGGTCGCCCCTTCGGTGAGTGAGGAGGGATTGCGATTCAATTTTGCTGGAGCGAGTTGGCGTGATGTGTTGGATTGGTTTTCCGAGCAAGCCGACCTGTCGCTGCAGATCGACACGGCACCCGCGGGAACGGTCAATTTTGTTGACCCAACGAAGACCTACACCGTCGCCGAAGGATTGGACCTGATCAATCGTTTGTTGCTCGACCGCGGTTGGGCAGTCGTGCGTCGCGGACGGATGTTGTTGCTGGTCGATTTGGAAGCCGACAACGCTGAAAAACTAATCTCGGAAATGGCTGAACTCGTCACGCCCAATTCATTCGGCGATCGTGGCAATAGCGACATTGTTCGTTGCGTGTTTCCACTCGGTTCCATCTCGCCGGATCAGGCTCGTGAAGAGCTGTCGCAAATCATTGGACCCTGGGGACGCATCAATGTGCTCGCGGGGGCTCGCCAAGTTGTGGTGACCGAGACGGTTGGCAAGTTGAAGGTGATCGATGAAGTGCTCCGCGCGACAACGCAGGCGTCATCGAGCGTGGTTGAATTAACGCTCAAACATCGCGCCGCCGATGAAGTTCTGGAGATCGCTAGGCCGTTGCTCGGTCTGGAACCGGGAGCCAACGCGAACGACGAAATTCGATTGTCGGTGTCGATCTATGGTGATCGTATTTTTGCGACCGGCAATCAATCGAAACTCGATCTGTTGGCGAGCGTGATCGAGAAAGCCGACCGGGCGATGCCGGGTGAAGAAGCCGAAGTCGATACGGCATTGATCACTCCTGAACTGCGAACGCACCCGGTCGCTTCGGCTGACTTGCAAACGGTGTACGACGTGTTGCAGACCTTGATCGCGGGATCACCGGACGCACGTTTGGCGGTTGATGCTAACCGTGGTGCCGTGATCGCGTTCGCTCGCCCTGAAACTCAAAAGACGATTTCAAAAACGATCGCGGAACTCGAGGGCACCGGACGTGACTTCACGATCATCGATCTAAAACGGCTCGAGCCCGCACAGGCTTTGCTGACCATCAATAAATTCTTTGGTGTCACCGAGACGGGAACCGGTAACGCTCCGATCGTCGATGGCGATCCCGTGACCGGACGTTTGTGGGTCCGAGGGACGACGGATCAGATCGAAGCGGTGAAACGGTTGATCGCTGAGTTGGAGAACGATCCGCTGTCCGGTGGTCTCGGGGACAACGTGCGAATTCTGCCTTTGACAGGATCTGCGGCATCGGAAACGTTGCGGCAACTCGAAAGCCTCTGGCCGTTGACTGGTCGCGGCAACCGAATCCGTGTGATCACGCCTGCGGCGGAACGTGACAGCCAGGAATCGCAGAACCGCAATTCACCTAACCAAACGAACGGGCGGACCGATCGTTTTGATGCATCGAGTTTGGAAGACACGAGCGTATCGCTGGGGCAATTCGATCAAACGTTGGTTTGGCAGTATTCCGGTTCTGATGCATCGGGGGCAGGTGCATCGGGGGCAGGTGCATCCAACGAATCGCGAGAATCAGAAGAGGGGCAGGAAACAGTTCTTGCCGCCGAAACTCAGGCCGGGCCTGAGTTTGCCGGTGAAGACATCATTGTGCAATTGACTCCGGCCGGTCTCGTGATCGCGTCGCGTGATCAGAACGCGTTGGACCTGATGGAGCAGCTCGTTACCTCGTTGGGCAGCGAGTCGGCGATGGCGTCGGACTTGCCAACGATCTTTTGGTTGCGATTCATCAAAGCCGACGTGGCGTCTGAACTGGTCGCGGGCGTGCTCGGCGGTGCCGATTCGAGTGGTTCGGCCTCGGCGTTGACCGAATCAATGATGGGCGGCATCGGTGGCGGGATGCTGGGCGGTCTGCTCGGCATGGGCGGTGGCGGTGGTGAGACGTCGGAAACGCGAACCATCTTGACTAGCCGCGGCAGCGTGAACATTGTGCCGGATAACCGCTTGAACGCGTTGATCGTTCAGGCTCCGCCCGCAGACCTCGACTTTATTCGTACGGTGCTGCAAGAAATCGATCGCGAAGAGAGCCCCGAGACGATTCAAACGATCGCTCGTCCGACGTTGATTCCGGTCGTTTATCAGGATGCAGCGGCGGTCGCGAAGATTGTCACCGCTGTGTTTGCTGACTTGATCGGCAGCACGAACGAAAACGGTGGCGGCGGTCGGGGCGGTCAACCCAATCCTCAGGACTTTATCGAAGCTCTGCGGGGCGGCGGACGTGGTGGACGCGGCGGTGGTGGATCAGCCCAAGCGGCGCCGAAGAGCGAAGCGAGTAAGATTATCGTCGCGGTCGACGAACGCAGTAACTCACTGGTCGTGACGGCGACCCCACAAAACTTACAATCAGTCCGTGAACTGGTAGAAACGCTCGATCAGCAAGGTCTCGAATCCGAACAACGCGTGGAAGTCATCGCGATGGGTGGATCGGTTCGGCCGGAAATCATGCTGCAGGCGCTTCAGTCGGTGACCGGAAAACAGGCAACGACCGCTGATTCCACCTCCGGTGGCAGTTCGTCGAGTAGTTCGACATCAGGCAATCCTTCATCGAGCCCAAGTTCGGCAGAAGAGGTTCAAAGAAGAATCGATTTCTTCCGCTCGCGGTTTGGCGGAGGCGACGCCGGTCGCGGTGGTGATTCTGGACGTGGCGGGTCAACGCGCGGCGGAGGATCGACCCGCGGTGGCGGAGGAGGCGGTAACACAGGCGGCCGAGGAGGGCGCGGAAGATGATCATGCACGCGGCGGAAATTTTGTGCAGGCGAGGTCTGCTTACATCCCAACAACTCGAACAAAGTCGTAACGGCGACCCGGCGTCGATCGTCGATAATGCGGTGTCTTTGGGATACGTCTCCGCCCGTGCAGCGCTCGAGGCGATCGCGGACGAAGTCGGGTTGGACTTCATCGATCTGCGTACCGCCGAAATTGATCTGACCGCGTTGCAAGGTTTTCCTCAAAAGCTGATCTATCGGCATTCGCTGTTCCCAATCGGTTGGGCCGACGGTGGATTGCGAGTTGCGACGCCTGACCCGTTCGATTTGTATCCGCTCGATGAAGCGTGTGCGGCGACTGGAAAAACCGTCACGCCGGTGGTTGCCGAGCGGGCCGAGATCAACCGTCTCGTTAAGAAACATTTGGGCGTCGGTAGCGAAACGATCGAAGGCCTCGTTGCCGCGGCGGGCGACGAAGAGATCGAACTGCTCGAAAGCATCGAGACCGACGGCAGTGAACTCAGCGAGATGGCTCAGGAAGCATCCGTTGTTCGGTTGGTTAACGAGATTTTGACCGAAGCGGTTGATTCACGCGCGAGTGACATTCACATCGAATCGCAGTCCGACGGGTTAGTGATTCGGTATCGGATCGATGGGATTTTGCACCCGCAACCGGTGCCGCCGGAAATCAACCGGTTTCAAGCGGCGATCATCAGCCGTTTGAAAATCATGGCTCGGTTGAACATCGCTGAAAAACGTTTGCCGCAGGACGGTCGCATTCGCCTCCGCGTTCACGGGCGCGAGGTCGACATTCGTTTGAGTGTGATCCCGATGATCCACGGCGAAGGCCTCGTCATGCGTGTGCTCGATAAGTCGTCGATGGTCTTCGATCTGAAAGGATTGGGGATGTCGGAAGAAATCTACAGCCGGTTCAAGAATTTGATCCGGATGCCGCACGGAATCGTTCTCGTTACGGGCCCAACGGGGAGTGGTAAAACGACGACGCTGTACAGCAGTCTGTTGGAGATCAAGAGTCCTGAGAACAAGATCATCACAACGGAAGATCCGGTAGAGTATCAACTCGATGGGATCAACCAAATTCAAGTCCACTCCAAGATCGGCCTGACGTTCGCCGCGTCGCTGCGGAGCATCCTGCGTCACGACCCTGATATTGTTCTGGTCGGGGAAATTCGAGACTTGGAAACGGCCGAGAACGCGACTCAGGCGTCGCTCACCGGTCACCTCGTGTTTAGCACGTTGCACACCAACGACGCCGCGGGTGCGTTCACCCGGATGGTCGACATGGGTGTCGAACCGTTCTTGGTCGCGGGGACGGTGGAAGCCGTCATGGCCCAGCGATTGTTGCGACGACTCTGTCCGCATTGCAAAGAAGCCTACCAACCTGATCAGGCCGAATTGCCGAAGGATTTCCCCTTCGACGAGCTCGCCGGCGGGCCGCTGTATCGCAGCGTTGGGTGTCGCGAATGTCGAAACGTTGGGTACTCGGGGCGTCTGGGGATCTACGAATTGCTGGTGTCGAGCGAGCCGATTCGCGAACTCGCCCAAGCACGAGCGAGCAGTTGGGACATTCGCCGCGCCGCCGTTGCCGAAGGAATGCGAACCTTGCGAATGGATGCGTGGGACAAAGCCGTTGTCGGCGTGACCAGCATCGACGAAGTGTTGCGTGTTACCAAAGGCGAAGCCCTCTAGACGTGCAAACACGGCACGCCACCGTTATCCTGGCGAACGCTGTTTGTCTTTCCCGATCACGTTCCCCCTCATTAACAGTTACGTAGCCACCGGTGCCTTCCTTCACATATTCCGCTCGCGATCTGTCCGGTAAAATGGTGACTGGCACCATTGAGGCGGGAACCGCGCGCGAGGCGACTTCACTGCTCTCGGGCAAGGAACTGTTTCCGACCAAGATTGTTGAACAGGCGTCGGCCAGTTCGGGTTTATTTGGCGGACGTCGGAAGAAGGTCAAGGGCCAAACGATGGCCACTTTCTACGGCCAATTGGCGTCGTTGCTGCGCAGCGGTGTGCCGATGATCCGGTCGCTGACTCTGTTGGGTAACCAGTCGACCGAGCCCGTCTTGAGCGAGGTGATGACGGAGATCAAAGCCCGTGTCGAAGACGGGGAAACCCTGGGCGACGCGATGGCACGCTACCCCGGTGTCTTCAGTGACATGGGCATCAACATGGTCCGCGCCGGAACCGAAGGCGGGTTCCTGGAAGATGCGTTGGACCGAGTGAGCGTGTTCACCGAATTGCAAGAAGACCTCAAGGGCCGGACCGTCAGTGCGATGGCATACCCGACGTTCCTGTTCGCGGTCGGTACCGTGGTCGTTTCGGGATTGTTGGTGTTCTTCGTCCCGAAATTCGATATGCTGTTTGATCGGCTTCGCAAGAAAGGTGAGATGCCCGTGATGACGGAATGGCTGCTCGTGTTCAGTCACTTTTTGCAGAGCTACGGCATCTTCATTTTGCTCGCCCTCGTCGCTGGTGTTGTTGCCCTTCGCATGCATTTGCAAACGGACGTGGGGAAAGATCGCGCGGATCGGTTCAAGTTGAAAATTCCGGTTCTCGGTGACATCTTGATGAACCTCTCGGTGGCCCGTTTCTGTCGCGTGCTCGGCACGTTGCTGGGAAACGGTGTGCCGATCATCAAATCGTTGGACATCAGTCGCAGCGCAACGGGTAACCGTTTGCTCAGTCAATCGATCGGCGATGCGACCGACAACATCCGCAGTGGCGAGAGCCTCGCCAAACCGCTGGGCGATTCGGGCTATTTCCCGATGGCCGTGGTCGAGATGATCAAGGTCGGTGAGGAAAGTAACTCGCTCGATCGCGTGTTGCCCGAAATTGCTGACTCGCTGGAGAAGCGGACCTTCCGCCGGCTCGACCTGTTCGTCCGATTGCTCGAACCGATCATGTTGCTGATCATGGCGATCATGGTTCTCGCGGTCGTGCTCGCGTTGCTCGTGCCAGTGCTCAAGAGCAGCACGACGCTGTAGACGGACTTGCCGTCTCAGGACTCTCTCTCGTTTGCCTCCTGATGTGCCTCTTCACGTGCCTCGGCCCGTGAAGGCGATGATTCGTCGTCAATCGCCGCGGGCTGCTGTCCGGGCGGGAGGCTGCCCCCTGCGGGCAAAATGGCATGGCGGCTGTGGTTTTGCTCGTGGTTCGCTCGGCGGACGGCTTTGGGGCTGCGAATTCGTGGCTATAAATTCGGGGCTGCGGATCGGGGCCCTACGTCGCTTTCTCCAGTGCATGCCTTCCCTCGATGGGGAATTGAGGCGGCTGAAAGCAACGAATAGGGGGAATGGGATGTTTGCAATGGTCGTGAGGGCATTTAGGATGTCAGGGTTTGATCATCCCCCCCTTTCTGACGACTCCTGCAATATCTGCTGTTATGAAACGCTCCTTTTTGGGCCGTCGCTCACGAAAAACGAACCCGCTGGACACGCATGCACACCCGGGGTGGTCGATCACCCGTTTGGAACCTCGCCGAATGCTGGCTGGGGATGCGGGGGCGGAGGTCGCGGTTGCGATTGAATCTGGTTGTTCGGATGTCGATGTGGCCGAAGAGATTAGCGCGTCCGATGTCGCCATTTCTCAGAACGCGCCGACCGAGATTGCGTTCATCGATTCCGGTGTCGAGATGCACGATCAACTCGCCCAATGGGTGCGTGATGGTGTGGAGGTTGTCGTGATCGATTCCTCGTCCGATGCGATCTCGCAAATGGACGCGGTAATCCAAAAGCGATCCAACATTGCGGCGGTGCACGTGGTCTCGCATGGCGCCGCCGGTGAGCTTCGGATCGCTGGTCAGACGCTGGATTCGACGACGTTGCAATCGAACTCGGGTGTCATGGAATCATGGGCCGCGCACTTGACCGAGAACGCGGATGTCTTGCTCTACGGTTGCGACGTCGGTGCGGGCGGTGAAGGTCAACGGTTTGTGCAGTTGTTGGCGAACCAAACGGGGGCGGATGTTGCGGCATCGATTGACACGACCGGTTCGAACAGGCTCGGCGGTGACTGGAATTTGGAGCTGACAACGGGATCGGTGGAATCTGCGTTACTCGCAACGGCATCGCATCTCGATCGTGTTTCCTCCGTGCTGCCCATCACGGTCTTTGCAGCCGGAGCGACGGGTGAGGAACAGATGCAGTTGGAGATCGACGGAACGATCGTGCAAACGTGGAACAATGTTGCCGGAGATGCCGATGGTGGTGTCTTCCAAGAGTTCACATATAACGGCGCACCCGATGCAACGGCGGACCAAGTGCGTGTGCTCTTTAGTAACGATGCGTACGAACCGGCTCTGAACCTTGACCGCAATCTGCGAGTCGATCGCGTCGTCGTCAACGGAAACACGGTGCAGTCAGAAGACCCACTCGTTTTCGGCACCGGGACATGGTTGCCCGCCGACGGGATCGCACCAGGATACCGGCAGAGTGAATGGATTCATGGCAACGGTTACTTTCAATACTTTGACAATTCCGAATTGCCCAGCGCGATATCCATCTTTGCCGCCGGAAATGAAAACAGCGAGCGGATGGAGTTGTGGATCGACGGATCACTCGCGCAGACCTGGAACAACATCGGCGGCGATGCCGACGCCAGGGAATTCGTGCGATACGATTTCACCGCCGATTCTCAGGTCAGTATCGATCAAATCATGATCCGATTCACCAACGACCTTTACGAAAACGACGGGGAAGTCGATCGGAACTTGCGGATTGACCGGGTGGTTATCGACGGTGCCGTTTATGAAACCGAGGCACCGGATGTGTTTTCAACCGGTACGTACCAGGGTGACACCATCACTCCTGGTTACAAGCAAGCTGAAACGTTGCACATCAACGGTTACTTCCAATACGGAAGCACGTTGAACCCGGGTGTGGTATCGCTGCAGACGAGCAACGTGAACGTCGATGAAGACGCCGGGACGGTCAGTATCGAAGTCGTGCGAACCGGCGGCAGTGACGGTGAGATCACGGTCGACTATGAAACTCAAGACGGAACGGCGATCGGTGGAGCCGACTATGTCAGCAAGCAGGGGACACTGACGTTCGCGAACGGGGAGACCACGCAGTCGATCGTGATCACGTTGACCGATGACAACACGATTGAAGCAAACGAGTCGTTCAATGTCACGATCGACAACGTGACCGGCGGAGCAACGTTGTTGGTCCCACGCACCGCGACGGTAACGATCGTTGACGACGAAGTGACTTTGCCGAGCTATTCTGACTTCAGTTCGGTCGCGGGTTTGGAACTCAACGGGGATGCCCGCCGCACTTCAAATGCGTTGGAACTGACAACGGATAATTTGAATCGCGCCGGCAGTGCATTTTACACCTCACCAATCAAACTCGATCAGAATGCGTCCTTCCGTTCGGCGTTTAGTTTCGACATCACCGGTGGTGGTGGGGCCAACGGTGCCGACGGATTTACATTCACCATCCAGAATGACCCGCGGGGTGCCGACGCATTAGGTGCCAACGGAGGGCGAATGGGATATGAAGGGATCACGAACTCCGTTGCTGTTGAGTTCGACACCTACCGCAACGGTGATCTCGAAGTCAACGCGAATCATGTCTCCATTATCTCGGGAACCATCTTCGATAGTTTGCGAACGGTGATTCCCGACATCGATTTGAATGACGGTGGTCGTTACTACGTGTGGGTCGACTACAACGGTGTCAGTGATAATCTTTCGGTGTATCTTGCCTCGACTCCGGACAAGCCCGCGTTGGCGTTGATGAAAGCCACGGTTGATTTGGCGGACATCGTGGGTGACACGGGGTACGTCGGGTTCACCGCGGGTACCGGTGGGCTCGATAATTCCCATCGGATTCATCAATGGACGCTCGATCAGCAAGCCCCCGCGTTGGATCCGCCTGCTGAGCAACCGGACACGGTCTATTCGTTAACGTTGGCCGCGGGGCTGAATCAACCAACCGCGATCGATTGGTTGCCCGATGGCACCATCTTGATCGCCGAAAAGGGCGGCGTGGTGAAGGCCCGCGTGGGCGAGGGAATTGCGGCGACGCCATTCATCGACATCTCGGCGATGGTCAATGGGACACGCGACCGCGGACTACTCGACATTGCAGTGCATCCTGACTTTGTGAACAACCCGTACGTCTATCTGTTGTTCACTTACGATCCGCCGGAAGTTTACAACCAAGCGGCGGGAACGCTGGCCGGTCCGAACGGCAACGGCAACCGGGCCGGTCGATTGATCCGAGTGACGGCCGATGTGAACAACGGATACCACACCGCCGTGGCGGGCAGCGAAGTCGTCTTGTTGGGCAGCAATAGCACGTGGGACAACTTCAACGGTTTCGCCAACAGCACGTTTGACTTCACCGAACCGCCCGCGGGTGAGTTGCCCGACGGAACGTTCATCGAAGACTTTATTGCGAGCGACAGTGAATCGCACACCGTCGGGGCACTGGCGTTTGCCAACGATGGGACACTGTTTGTTTCGATCGGCGACGGCGCGAGTTATAACCGAGTCGATGTTCGGGCTGATCGGGTGCAAGACATTGATAGCCTTTCGGGCAAGGTGTTGCGGATCGATCCCATCACGGGAGAAGGTTTGGCTGACAATCCGTTTTACAACGGTGATGCCGATGCGAACCGAAGCAAGGTCTATCAGTTGGGACTCCGAAACCCGTTCCGCATGTCGGTCGATCCGGTAACCGGGCAACTCTATGTCGGTGATGTCGGTTGGACTAAGTGGGAAGAGATTAATGCGGCGGATGCCGGTGCCAACTTCGGTTGGCCGTTCTACGAAGGCGGCAGCGGGACGAGTCTGGTGAACGTTGGTTACCGTGATACGCCGGAAGGTCAAGCGTTCTTTGCCCAGAGCGTGGACGTCGAAGCATCGATCTACGGGCTCAATCATCAAACCGATGGGATCAACGCGATCGTGATGGGTGACGTCTATCGCGGAACGTTCTATGGCGATGAGTACGATGGCGATCTGTTTTTCAATGATCTCGGGCAAGGCATCGTGCGACACGCGTCGATCGATGCCTCCGGCAACGTCGTTGACGTTCAAACTTTCGTAACCGGTGCAAACGTTGTTGTCGCGATCAGTCAAGGTCCCGACGGCGCGTTGTATTATGTCGATTTGGATGACGGCCGCGTCGGTCGGTGGGAACTGGTGTAGTGTGCATCGATCATTGATGTCGGATGATCGTCGGTATCGGGATGGACAGAGCGTTTGATGGAAAACATAGTTTCTTTTTCGAGTCATTCCTTCGGCGAACGAGAAGGCAATTCACGAACAGATCGCGTTGCCAGCGTGATCGCGAGCCGCACGATCTTTGCCTGATCCTTGCCCGGCACGTTGCCACTGCCTATTAATAACTCGACGCCAAAGAGATTCGGCAGCCTTGCGAATGTGTGAGGTTTTGTGTTTCACAACGAATGATGTGAAACACGTTTCGAGTCCGAACTCTTTCTCAGCGCAGCGGACGCGCTAGCAAATCCGGAAGACCGCCCCCGCTTTAATCGAACCCCGTTTCGCTTTTGTGGGGGCGACTTCGCTCGCCAAATTCTTGAGACAACGTCAGCGTATGTTCGTCTCTTGATCGTCCCAATCCGATCGATCGTACCCGCACAGGTGGGGTGGTTCGGGTCAGTGGAAATGGAGCGATTTTTTTTCGGCGCGGTTTTTTGACCGGGCACAAATCGTGACCTAAGTTTGCTCAGCCGCGTCTTCTAGAGTGTCGATTTCGCGGCGGTCCCCCAATGCCCAGACACTCCAATGGATATTCCGTATGGATTTATTGTCAAGCGTATCGTGTTGTCCTCCGCGTCGTTGTCGACGCGTGGGGATTGCGTTGGGATCGTTGGTTCTATTCTCGGCGATTCAGTTTTCATTGATGACGCACGCCGGTGCCGCTGACGCGACGCCCGGTGGTGTTGGCAATGCGGTACAAACGCTCGACGGACAATCTGCTCGTGACCGTTCGCTCGAAGACGGTTTGGCTCTCGAACGGGCGGGACAGTGGGGCGATGCGATCGATCACTACGATGCGGCTACTCGGGCGTATCCGGAAGATCGGATTTTATATCAGCGGCTGTTGATCAGCCGTTTGCACTTTGACGTCAAACGACGCTACGAAGATAAAACGTACCTGGCGAGTATTCGCGAGATGACCACGTCGCAGACGTTGGATCTGTACAGCGAGATTCTTGCGAATCTGCAAACTCATTATGTCGAAACCATCGAATGGTCGCGTGTGTTGCTGCACGGTACCGCCGCATTGGAAGTCGCGTTGACCGAACCCGCGTTCGTTGACCGCGTCGTCGGCGCTGACAAACGCGAGCGTATCGAAGCGTTCCGTCAAGCAATCCACCATCGCATCGCCGAACGCTCGACACAGAGCCGGTTTGATTTGCGATCCACGGTCGGCTTGGTCGCCACCATGGCACACGAAGAACTCGGGGTTGCCGGTACCGCCACCGTGCTCGAATATGTCAGCGGTGCGGTCTCAACGCTCGATACCTACACACGATTGCTGTCGCCGGGCCAACTCGATGAGATGTTCTCGACGATCGAAGGCAACTTCGTCGGACTCGGTGTCGAACTAAAGGCCGCAGAGAAATCGCTGCTGATCCTGTCGGTAATCCCGGGTGGACCGGCCGCGGAAGCTGGGATCGTTGCTGGAGATCGGATCTTGGCCGTTGGTGCCAATCGTGCTGATGAGCAAGACCCTGACTACATCGCTGACTTATTACGTGGACCTGAGGGAACCGCCGCGAGGTTGACGATTCTTAGTGCGGATCATTCGCAGCGAGAGTTGATGGTAACACGTCGACGTGTCGATGTTCCTTGTGTCGAGAACGTTCACATCGTTGATCGTGCGAAGGGGATCGGTTACTTCCGATTGACTAACTTCCAAAAGACGACGCCACGTGAAGTCGAGCAAGCTTTGTGGGCGTTGCATCGTGACGGGATGCGGTCGTTGGTGATGGATTTGCGAGACAACCCCGGTGGGCTGCTGTCGGCGGCCGTCGAGGTGGCGGATCGATTCATGAGCGATGGCCGGATCGTGACAACGCGTGGTCGCAACGCACGTGAAAACTTTGACTACGCCGCTCATCGTCCCAACACGTGGGACGTGCCGATGGTGGTGTTGATCGATCGCAACAGTGCGAGTGCCAGTGAGATTTTCTCTGGTGCGATCCACGACAGCGAGCGTGGGGCCGTGATCGGCGAAACGAGTTATGGCAAGGGCAGCGTGCAAGGTATCTTCCGGATGCAATCGGCGAAGTTTGGTCTGTGTTTGACGACGGCGAAGTTCTACTCCCCGAGCGGGAAAGCGATCAGCCGAAACGGCGTGGAACCCAACATCGTCGTGCCTCCAACCTACATCGCGGCCCGACCCGACGACCAAGGTCGTTTGACAACCGAGTTGGATGATTCGGTCTTGCAAAAAGCAATCGAACACCTCAGTGCAGCGGGCTTCTGAAGCTACTGAATTTGAAAGAACACTCATTCGTGTTCACGAGCGCCAGGAGACGTCCCCGCGAATCATTCGCACGCTGGTATGCATCGCACGCGATGCAATCGGCGGATGATGGGATGTCATCACCGCAATCCTACACGTGTTACATTGGCGTGATCCGCAGGCGAGCTGAAGTGTTGTTTTGCCCGCTAATGACGCGAATGGTTGAGGGTTTTGTGGTCGGGTTGGACGTCTCTTGTATGAGAGGCCGTGACGACGTGGCCGGTAATAGTTGTTTTGCGTAACGTGTTGGGTGCTGTAGATTACCCCGGAGTTCTTGTACGCCGAAGGCGTTTCAGATAGTAGCCGGCAGTCGAGCGAAGCGAACACTGCCGGATCTGTGTGAAAGAAGACAGGTTCGACCCCGAAGGTGGTCGCAGAATCACTTTGCCGTTTTTTGCGACCCGGTTCGGGGCGACGAGGTTCCGTTTTGCACGGATACTTTCTGTGAGATCTTGTTAGATGACGGAAGTCGCAGACGATGTTGAAAGGGACGGCGCAAGGCCTGTTCCTTCTACGGTTGCAGATCGTCGAGAAGTCCGGGGCTTCTTTGCGGGAATTGGGCTGCTGGTTGGTTTCAGCATTGTGGTTTTGCTCGTTTGGTTGGTCGCGTTGCTGGTGCTCGCAGGCCTGATCTTTCTGGGGCTAACCGTCGCGACGAGATGGAACCTTGGGGCACGCGTCGGGGCTAGCTTCGTTTTCGCCTACCTCACTATGAAGTTGCTACGAATCGTCGCTGAAACGCTGGACCTGATCCCGGAGTCATGGATTGACGGCAGCAAGAAATCGAAGCCTTGCCCCAATTGCGGAAAAGATCTGAGAACCGCTCTCGCACAACAATGCATGCACTGCGGCGCTGACTGGCATTCGTAGAGCCCCGCAACATGGTCTTCGTATCCGGCTCGCTTGGCATGCCAGGGAAAGCAACGCGGGCATCGCTTTGATGCTAGGTTTCGAGAGACGGCTAAGCACAAAAACTTCGATGCGTTCGGTTTTCGAATAGCCGTCGAGAGTATCCAGGTCTGGCGTCGCTCGATTCGACACGGATTATTTGAGAAGAACGCGTCGTCTCGGTATCTCCCCCGGGGCTCCAACGCGAAAGGCAGGATGAGTTTGCCAATCGCGTAACATTCTCCGATTGCCCGTTGTGCTAAAGCGGGTCAGCTATGACTTGCGGGGGGCCGCGATGGGAGCTGGTTAGCTTGATTTGCGGACTGGTTCGCCGCTCATCGATGCGTGGGCTGCGGGGGTGTCGCGGAGTAGTTTGGTGTACTCGTCGACGCCTTCTTGTTCTTCGAGCAGGATGTCTTCGAGGAAGACGACGAGGCTACGATGTGGCTCGGCGAGTTCGAGTGCTTTGGTGTACATCTCGACCGCTTTGGCTTCGAAGGCCAAGCTGAATTCGAGGACTTCACGGAGATCTTTGCTCTGTTTGATTTCGTTGCGGGTCGCGACCGGAACTCCACCCAACGCGGCGATTTTGTCGCCGATCAATTTTGCGTGCCGGAACGATTCTTTCGCGTCGCCTTCGAATTTCGACGCGTAGACTTCACGCCAGAGGCCTTCGATGATGAAGGAGGCCTGCGAATACTGCGCGACGCCGGTCCACTCGTGTTTCAGGATTTCATTAAGACAGTCGATCAGGGCTTCATTGGCCATGGCTGGTTTTCTTTTGCTAGAGGGGTGTGTGGCAGTTTAGGTTGATTGTGCGCTTGTCATTGTCGTCGGCGGGGAAGACCCGTGGGGGCTCGATCCGGATGAGGCCTGCTCAAGACGTTCGCGGACGCCGCAATCCGACGATTCGCTCGCACGCCCTCAATCTATCCGTCAGGAGCCCAATCATCTACAGGACATCCGCATTGACGCGATTTCCGCGGAGAGTTGAGAGCATCGATGCGAATGATGGACAGCTGGTGCAATTGGCGCACCAAGGGCATGGGAAGCGTGTGCAGTCATGCGTTAGGGCAGTGTGGGATCGATCGGACGCAGCAGGGCGGTGGGGTTGGCGGTGGTTTCCCACGCGCGGACCTGGATGTTGTCGATGATCGCTTCGCCGCCGCCAATGACCTCCATCATCACGTGAAGGGTCGAGTCGGGGCCGAGTTGCCGGAACAGGGTGACCGGCGTCCACTGCGGTTGGTCGCTGACCAAGACGCCCATCTCTTGCGTGCCGACTGAGTCGTAGATCAATAAGCCTTGGTGCGGGTTCGCGAAACCGAGCGTGCGGACGACGGCATCGATTCGGACAACCCCTTCGGTTTGCATTCGCACCGCCGGGCTTCGGACCATCAAGCAGGTGCCCTCGTATCCGCCGGGCAACGGGTCGCTGCCGTGAGGTGTCACTCGGAGTCGCAGGGCGCCGTTGCCCGAAAAAGCTCCACGGCGGATCAACGCGGCCTCGGCTTCGGCCCACTTGGCGTGCCGGCGGCCGAGCGTCCAGCCTTCCCGCTCGAGCGCGTCGGCTCGCGAGATCGATCCTTGGCTTTCGAAGTCGCCACCGGAGATGCGGTTGACGCCCCAACGGGATCGCAGCCCTAATTGATTGACGACCGATGGGGCGAAAGTTGCCAGTTCATTCACCGGAGTTTTCAGCAGCGGTGACCATGCGACTTGTGTTTCGAAATCGCCCACGATCGCCGGCGGGCTGCTGACGAAGCGACCTGGGCTCGGTTCCGAGGAGGTGGTCATGGACGTCGTGTTGGGGTGGACATCCTCGAGCAACGCATCCTGAAGCATCCAGTCGCACTTGGCGCACCATGCGTCGGCGCGGCGTGACATGCGAAGCGATGATTCCGATTGGCCGCTGCGGACGAGTTGTTCGGCGCTCTCGAGCGAGGATTTGGCGACCTGCAACAGATCGTTGGGGGCCGAGCGTGAAACGACGCGGGCGGCGACGGCTTGGTTCCACGACAGTTCGCTGCGTTGGATCGCTTCGCTGGTCAACTGCCAGCGGTCCATCGCGGCTTGGCGAGCGAACCGTTTGGCCGCGTTTGCGATCTTGCCGGCTTCGGAAATGTCGTCACTGATCGCGATGACCTCGACCACATCCGGTGACACGATCGGGACGACGGTGCCTCCCAAATCGGTTTGCGGTGTGACACGTTCGGCGGAAAAGTGAGTTAACCGCCAAATCAATTTGCCTTGGTCGGAGGGAGGCAGGCGGATGCCGATCGATTTGCCGTCTCCGGCAATGGCCGCGTCTCCTCGCCCCATGGCGCTGGTCATGATGATCAGTGTGGTTGACCCCGTCGTGACCCGATGTGCGAAATAGAGCGGCCGATCAGTTTCCAAGTCATGAATCAACTCGCCTTGCGGATCGATCGTCGCGCCGCTGACCCACTGCTCGAGGGCGGCGGCGAATCGATTGACGAAGGACAACGACATCGCTCGGTTTTGTTGCAGCGGTGTCCCGCCGGACAGTGGCACCGAGGATCGAATGAGGATCGCGTTGGGGGCGTCACCGAGTGCATCGGCGACTTGCCTCCACATCCCATGCCACTGGAAACCTTCGCGTGAGGGCGTCCCGATTCGTGCGGCGATGCCATCTGTTTGCAGCGAAGCGACATGGTTGGCCATTCCCGAAATTCCGATCGCCATCGGTTTCCCACTCATGCGGATTGTTTGTTCTCGCCGGAATGATTTTGTCGCGGCGCTCGAAAGACTGCGGATTCTCGGAGGGGCATCAAGAACGACGGCGTCCAGCATCGCGGCGTATTCGCGAAACGACTCGACCGGGCAACCCACCAGGGGACGCTGCCACCGCGTAGGCATTTGACGCAGTCGTTGCACGTCGTCGGCGTGATCCAGTTCGTTCGTTGAGTCCATCGGACGATCGCCGCCCACGATCCAACCGGCGACCGGTTCGAGCAGCGGTGCGAGCGATTCGTCGGGGGAAGACGGCGCCGGGGCGTAGATCTTCATCCGCGCCGCGATCGCTTCGGATAGGATCGACGCGTTGGGTGGTTGCGACATCCAGATGCTGTCGAATCCCAGCGAGCGGACCCACGCGAGCGGTTCGCCGTTGTGCTGCAGAATGCGAGTGACACGCCCTACCGGGAAAGCAGCCCCGACGGCTCTTGCTTGAGCGGGCAGCGATCCGATCGTTTGGCGACGTGAATCATACGCGTTGGAATCACGCGTTGTTACGCCCGTGAGGGCTTCGGCGGATCTTCCCGAAGCGTGGGCTGCGGCGAGGTCATCAATCAACGGAACCATCGCGTCAATCTTGAGCAGGTCCAATCGCACGGTGTGATTTCCCGGGCCGCCATAAACGTTCATGACGACCGCGTCGACGTAAGGCGATGACACATCGGACCGTGCACCGAATTGGTTGCGCAGTGCGACACGTTTTAGTTTTAGATCACCTTCGATGTCGCTAATCCCGAGGCGTTGAAATTCGCCGATGTGTTCGTAGGAGGAACCATAGACGAGCAGCGATGCGGGGCGTTTGGTTTCGGGATCGATCAAGTAAGGGAACCGAACACGAAAGCCGATCCGAATTCCACGGCTAAGTCCCTTGACCGATATCGATGCCGTTAACGCATCAATCGGACGCACCGGTTCAATCGGGTAGACCAAGACAGCTTTCGTGCCGTGCGACATCAGCATTGTGACAGTTTCACAGCGTCCGCCTTCGGCACCGGCATCGTTGGCGTGGCCTTGTTCAGTGATGCGAGCGTCACAGTCGTTTTCGTCGAGCGACCAACGCGGCGGGAACGCATCGAGCGGATCGATTAACTGTCCCTGTGCGACGTTAGAAAAAAGAAACGTTGCCAGTGCGAAGGCGAGCAAACCTAACCGCACGCGAGGGCAACGCGTGAGCATCGGCTGAACAGTTTTCCTACCCGGCACAGCCATGTCGGCAAAGTCCACCAAATGGATTCGAAGGGGCATTGATCGTTGACCCGAGCACCGGCGGGCGGAACAATCCACTCGCACGAAGATCACCCCGGCGAGGAAATCAAACAGTCACCACGAAGCCTACCGACGCACGCCGAGAATCCCGGTTCTCACAGGAGTTTCGTTTCACGCGGCGGCGATGTGGCTCACAAACAACGACATGTTGCTTTTTCGCACCGAGGGTTAAAATCGAACTAAAATAAGACCTAAGTCCTTCTGGTATCAAGTTTTGGGTTCGCCGTCCAGGCTGATCCGGCGTTGCTTCCAGACAACGTTGCGTTTAGGCAACAATTTATTCGATGTTCCGTAAGTCCTTTGAGGGCAGTGGTTTGCGGGGAATCGAGCGGGTGCCGCAGAGAAGTGGCATTTCGAATGCAATGGAAGGCTATCAATCAAAAACAACACGGCCGCCGCCGACACGTCGGCACGAACTTTCCAATTGAAAGAATTGACCATGACCAAGATTGCCGCCACCCAAACGAAACTCACCGACGAGACCCCTGTTGAACTGCAGGAAATGGCTGCGGCCATCGAAGCCCTCCCGCAACGCTATCGCGACGCCGTCGCACCGGCCCTGGCCCGCGTGGTTGAGTGCAGCACCCGTCGTCGCCGGATTTTGAACCTCGTTCAAGAAGCCCTGTCGCAACTGCGGCTCGACATGAAGTATCTGATCTTCGACCTCGAAGCGACCCGTCGCGAACGCGACCAATACAAAGAGATGCTCGAAAAAGACCAATCCTAAGCCTCCGAAATTTGGATTGGCCGGTTTCTCGGTCATTCGCAAACGCCGCCCGTCTCTCGACCGGGCGGCTTTTTTTGTGGCATTCCAGTAGCAAAACGCGGCGATTCTTTTATTGCAAATGGTTCGCAATAAGGCTTGCTCACATCTCGATGGCTGCTTAAATTGGGACCAAATTGACCCTGGCGAGCTATGAGTTCGCAGGATTTCCCCAGACTCAGCGACTTTTTGATGGATTCAACGCCGCCGACATCTGAACCGACTGAGCCGGGTTCGCCCGTGCCGCCAGTTCCCGGTCCCGGATCCACAGCGATCGAATCGGCAGTGATTGAAACCCGTGTCATGGGATCGGCTGACGGTGCGCCGTACGTCGCCGGCGGGGCCCATCCGCCTCATGCCTTGAAAGTGGTGAAATTTGAGAGTCTCGCCCGTTGTGGCGACGAGATCTGGATCGAGAACGAAGGTCAGCTTTACCGTCTGCGAAAAACGCGTCAGGGTAAATTGATCCTTACTAAGTGATTGAGCACGTCGTGACACCTAACGAAAATATCTTGTCGGTGATTCCTGGGGCTTCCGAGCACCAACGGTTGGTGATTGTGCACCGTTCGATGGATTCTCGCGATTCGGTTCAGTTGTTCCGGCCCGAGCAGATGGGCGAATCGCCCGCTGAGGTTCTCGTGCCGTTGGCGACACGTCCGTTTTGCGAACAGGTTCAAGCGATCCGGGATCGGCCGATCGTGTTACGGCAAGAATCCTTCAGCCCCGCGGTCGGTTGGTTCACGCAAAGTGAAATGGAACTGACGATGGAGCAGTGGGCGGCGATGCGAACAACGATGTTGCCCGCGGAATCGTCTCCCCAGACAACCGGTGCCTCGTCACGGTTCGGTAGGACTCGGATTGGCGGGACGCGGTTCGGCAAAACACAGGGCCGCAATCATTCGGTCCGCAGCGGTGCCGTGGTAGTTCGCCCGCGAGTCATGTCGGTGGACGGGGAAGTGATCGCATTGTCGATCGCATCCGAAGACGCTGTGCCTGCGTAGCCGGGCGGGTTCGTCCCGGTTGAATTCGTCCTAGTTGAATTCGGCTCACTCGGAAACATGAGCGTCAGCAGCGAATTGCTTCAGGCGACACGCTCCGTTGTGAGTGATTAGCGGTTCATTCGCCTTGAAAAACGATCGTTTGAATACGCTCGATGGCGGCTTGCGTTTGACCCCGTGAACGCAGCGGCGGGATACGTTGCATGAATTTGTCATTGACCCCTTTGGATCGCAGATAGCGGATCAGCAATTCCGGGTCTCCGTCTCGCAACCGTTCGGCACCGTGGTATAGCCGAGGACCGTACGTCGCGTCGACCAATCGCTCGATGACGCTGGTCCACCACGCCATCCAGTCTGGTTCCTCGGATCGCGAGGCTTCGTTGCTGCGAGCGGGATCTGCTTTCGAGTTGGCTTTTTGACTCGCGTCGATCGATTCGTTTTCGGTGGAATCGTCGGAATGCGATTGAGCCGCGTTCCACTGTTTGGTGACCGAGGGCGGCAGGCACGGATCGATCGTCGTGGCTTCGAATTGCAGTGCCCCGAGAAGGCTGTCCTCGGGACACCGCTGGACGTACGCGTCCAGCAGCGACCCGCGCCAACTGCCACGTTGGATCGGGGTGCCCGTCGTGATCTCCATCGCGATCAGATCCGCGATCTCAATGTAGACTGCTTCCACGGTCGCTTCGAAAATGGCGGAGTGCGGAGGTGCCGAGCGAGCGGCAAGCAGCGACGTCGTGACGCGTTCGAGCAGCCACACTTTTTGATCGGGTTCCCACATCGAATACCAACGTGGCGGGTGGAAGCCGAAATCCGCGGTGGGCTCTTCATCGATGAACGGAGCTGCGGCGTCATCGGGTTCCGCGTTCAGTTCGCCGACCAGTTGGTCCACCATCATGCCGACGCCTCCTCGGAAGAGTGCTGCTTCCGGACCGGTGAGGCATCGTAAACCGTTGGTCAGTGGCCACATGTTTGAATACCGAGAGGAGGATGAGGAGAACGTGTCAGACCCGCCCGTTTTCACCGGAGGGCAATTTTCGTGATCGCGATCGGTTTGACGGCCGCGAACGAGTTTGGGTTGGGGACACCGGTGACCCTAGTTTATTCCGGAATGTGACGTCTGCACCGACTTTGGAGGCCCCCATTTTGAGCGTTTGTTCACAAGTCCTGTACGTTTTGCCGTCCTGGCAGGAATAGGGATTTTTTTGTGAGTTTTCGAATTATCCTGTGCATTGCCGGGAAACACTCGAAAATCCCGAATCCCCGAACAATGTCATCTGCCTGGTTTCTCACGAGAGTCCCAATGTCGAATCGAAATCTCATTCCCACGTTCCTTGCTGCCCTCGTATGCGTGTCCGGTCTCACCGCCACCGCACGCGTCGTCAACGCTCAGGACGTCGTCAAAGCCGAACCCGTGAAGGCCGAGCCGACCGAAGCAAAGCCGATTTCGCCGGCCAAAGCCACCCCGACGGTTCGCCCCTTGAGCGTCACGGTCGGATTGGTCAGCAATAACACGATCGAGGGAACGCTCACCGACACGACCCAATTGCAAATGCAGACCTCGTTCGGAACCGCCAGCATTCCGCTCTCGGAAGTCGCCGGCGTCCGATTCGCATCGGCTAATGACGCGACCACCACCGTCGTGATGCTCAACGGCGACTCGATCACCGGTGCGACCGACGTCAAGTTGATCACCGTGGAAACGGAGTGGGGCACGGCGTCGATCAACGGACCGAGCATCGCGGCGATCATGTTCGTGCCCGGCCTGACGTGGAATTCGCAATCAGGACTCAACGGCAAACGTTGGACGTTGTCCGATGACAAAGGCAAATCGCCCGCGACGCCTGATCCGCGATCCAACCCACGGAGTTCGTCGCAGTTGCCACAACCGTCATCACGTGGCAACACGTTGCCCGCCCCTTCGCAAAGTTTTCAAAATAACGGGCAACCTTTTTTTCAGAACCGATAACGTCTCAACGTTAGGTTTGAAAGCAATTGCCTGAGAAGGCAGCGTGATCGCATCGCCGAGTCGTGGAGGGCTTGGTGAGCGACGTTTCACGTTATCAAAAAACATTGCGAAGTTTGAAGCTCGCGAATGTGAAGGCGTCGTTTTGCACGCGTAGGAACGCGTTTCTCGCAGCGACGCTCCCCCCAGATCAATCTTGACCCAGATTGCCAAATCGCTAGAATCTTTAATGTTGGCAAACCAGGGAAGACAGGTTGCTTGTGCCGCCTGCGGGCCGCACGCGTTCTGCACTCGCTAACGGGCTTTGAGCCCATGAAAAGAGTTTAGGGGCAACGTGCTCGACTGCAGGGCATAAGTGCTAGTGCATCGTGCCCGAGGTTTTGCTAAATGAAGTGACACAGTGAAGGTGGGATATCTAAACCTTCGCTATTTTAGGTAATGGTACTACCCCACAGGGAGGATGGTTCCGGCCATGACCAAGAAAACTGTCTTTACGACTGGCGAAGCCGCAAAAATTTGCAAGGTAAGCCAACAGACGATTATCCGTTGTTTCGATAACGGGTCGCTCAAGGGCTTTCGAGTTCCTGGTAGCAAGTTCCGTCGCATCCCACGTGAACAGCTTTATATGTTCATGAAGGACAATGGCATCCCCACCGATGCCCTCGAAAGCGGCAAGAAGAAACTGTTGATCGTTGATGACGATCAGGATCTCGTCGACTTGATGCAAGACGGCTTCCAGCGAGACGGCCGATTCGAAATTCGGACCGCCAACAACGGCTTTGATGCCGGGATGGGCGTGAAGGAGTTTCGACCCGACCTTGTGGTTCTCGACGTGATGTTGCCCGACATCAACGGTAAGGAAGTTTGCCAACGCGTGCGTAGCGATCCTTCGATGGACACGGTGAAAATCCTGTGCATCTCGGGGATGGTCGAGCACAGCAAGGTAGACGGACTCAAAGCCGCCGGCGCTAACGATTTCATGCAGAAACCATTCTCGATCGACGACCTCGTCGGCCGCGCATGTGATTTGCTCGAAATGGAACGTGGCGTGATGGGTTAATGCCACCGACGACCATGCGTTACGCAGGTTGGCTGCCGCCGATACATCATCGCGGTGGCGGATGGCTCCCTCTCAAAGCGACTTCGGTCGCTGGAATTGTGGACGCGCTCGCCGTGGTCGAACCCGGTTCCACCCAACCCGGTGGAACGTCCAATCGCTGCGCCGATCTAACTCGTCGTCGAACGCTTCTCCGTGCATTGTCCACGGACCCGGCGTTGGTCGTCTTCACGGCCGCGCGTTGCTCTCAACAAGACAACGAATCTCTTACTGACGACGTGTCATTTCGAGTAGGCGTGTGTGCGCCGATCAAATCGCTCGATGATCTTGCGCAGTGGTGGTTATGCCACGGTCGTGATGCGTGGCGGGAAACCGATTGGTTGGCAGCTCCCGAATCCACTTCCGGCGATGTGTCGTTTGCCAAGTTCGAACGGCTCGATGACTATTTCCGTATTGTGCCGATTCGCAAATGGCTCAAACAATCCGATCCGTGGTTCGAAGCCGCCGGGACGTCGAATCCGATCCCGCAGTCCTGGAAAGACGCTTTCGAAACGGGGGCAGGCAGCGCTGGTGACGTATCCTCATCGGCGGACGCTCATTTAACGATCGATCGACTGGTTCGCGGAGGCGACGAATGGATTGTTCGTGGGGCCGCGTTTTCCGAAGCGGTGGCGACGAACAAACGCGACCTGGCTCATCGGCTCGCGTATGGTTTGAGTCACGAGATCAACAACCCTTTAGCGAACATCTCGACACGAGCCCAATCGCTGGCTCATCAAGTCGACGAACCTGCCATTCAAGAATCACTCAAGCGGATCGTTGATCAGACATCACGTGCTCATGCGATGATCGCGGATTTGATGTTCTACGCGAATCCGCCGGCGGTCTCTTTACGCGAGTTTAACTTAGTCGCCCGCATCGAAACGGTTGTCGCGTCAGCGAACGAGACCGCAGAGCGACTCGGCATCGACATCGACGTCGAAAATTCCAGTGGCGACGACGTGTTGATGATGAACGCGGACGAGGAAATGATCGGCGAAGCGGTTGGTGTTCTGGTACGCAATTCGATTGAAGCGATCGGAGTCGATGGACAAATTCGGATTGACGTGAGCGTTGCTGAAGACAGGGTTCAGATCGCGGTCGCGGATAGCGGTCCCGGCATGACGGCGACCCAGGTTGAGAAGGCGATGGATCCCTATTACAGCGGTCGCGAAGCCGGGCGTGGCTTGGGACTCGGGTTGTGCCGTGCCGACCGGATCGCCGGATTGCATGGCGGTCAGCTTTGTTTGACGCCTGCCCTCGCCGGTTGCGTGGCGACATTGACGTTGCCTCGCTGAATCCGTTCTTACGAAACTGCTACGTCGGTTTCGGTCGAGCCGTGAATCGTCGGTTTGACGATCAACGCGATCACGATCCCCGCGAGTGCCCAGGACAGAACGTCGTATCCGATATGGAACGCGGTCCACAAATACGGGTGACGCCACCAAATCAAATGCCCTCCGTTGGCCCACACGGCGGCAAAGATTCCGAAGCAGGTGACCAAGGCGATGCGTCCGCGCGTCGACGCGATGTCCAAACGTGAAACCACGAGGCTGACGAACAACGCGGTCACGAACATGTGCAGAAATCCTGCTCCCATGATTGCCAACATGGGGGCCGGTTCGGAGTTGTAAAACAACAACGCCGTCGGTCCGCCCTGTTCTTGCGATGCGTAGTCGGGGTAGATGTAGAGCCCCGATTCAGCAAGTGAAGCGTCGATCTGTTCGGCCAGCGTTTCATCCTCGAGCACGTGAGCGGGTTCGGCGATGATCATCAAAAATCCCCACCAAAAGAATCCCGCGAAGAACAACACGATGGCGGCTAACAGAGATGCAAGGACGATTCGCATGAGAGTTCTTTCGCGTTAGTGGTTGTCGAGGGAACGTTTGACGTTGTGGATGGCGAAGGCGGATTCGCGGAAGGTTACTTTAACATCGCGATCGCATCGGCGACCCTCTGGGCGATCACGTGACTGCCACGTGGGTTGCTGTGGATCCCGTCGTCGCTGAGGCGAGAGGATGGCGACATCCACATGCCCGGCGGCGCGATCGGGCTCATCAAGATGATCTCACGGAGCCATGAGTCGGCGATCAGTTGCACGTCTTTTTCATAAGCGATCTCCCGCTCCAGGCTCGCGAACGGATCGAACATGAAACCGCGAGGGATTTCCATCAAAATGACCTCCGCGCCGTTCTCCCGCGACAGGTCAATCATTTGAACCAAATTGGCTTTGGTCGACGCGCGGCTGTGCCCTTTCAAAAAGTCATGCCCACCGAGTTCGATCACCACGACCTTGGGATTGTGTTTGAGCACCCGAGGCATCAGGTCCAACCCTTGCCGCGTCGCGATTCCGGAGAAGCCTTCGTTGATGACGGGGTTGGGCAGCATTTTGTCGAGCGCATCGGGATAGCCGAGGTCCGGTCGCATGCCATCGGTGAGGCTGTCGCCGACGCAGACGATCGTGTCGCTGTCGTCAAATGATGCGAAGTGCGGACGGTTGCAGGTGATGATTGATTGGTGTTCCAAACGACCACGCCCCATGCCGCCCACGGAACGATGATGAATGGGATCGCCCACCGTGTGAGCGCAGCCGGATTTTGGCGATTTCGAAATCGCATGAAGATGATCACTAAGAGAACGACGCCGAGCCCCAACATCGCAGGCGTTCGGGGAACTAATCGGATGATCAGCACCGTCAGGCAAATCGCCAACGGGACCCAAGCGGGGCGTTCTTTCCACGCGAGCAACGTGTACGCGGCCAGCCAACCCGCGATCATCCACGGCAACACGCTCGGAAACGCTAGCAGCGAGAGAGCAACGACGGAGCCGATGGCAAGCGTCCGCAAAATTCGCAGTGATGAGGACGCGAGGTTGCCCGAGACCGACGAAGAGTTCTGAGGGGTATCTGCCGGATCTTGGGGGGCGTTCGCAGCGTTTTCCGGTTTGCTCGTGGGTGGCACGTTCGGTGACGCCGAACGGTCTGCATCGGAGTGGTCCGGCGCGTGGTCGCGTTGCGATGAGTCGTTCATAAACGCCCTGGGGGTGGCACTGGACTGATGTCGATTCGGTTTCGCGGCCCAAGTTGCAAGCAGAAGGCATCTCGGTGGGACCGCTACCGAGAGTTCATTATGACCGACCGGACGGTTCATGGGGGTGACGGTCGCGGGGGCGATGAGAATGTGCGGAGGTGTTGGCGGAGCGTTCCAGGGTGTTAGGGCTTGCCGGAAGTTAGGGCCTGCAGGGAGTTGGAGCCTTGAGGGAGTTGGGAGCAAACGCGACGATGTGGAATTGCACGAGGTGGCGAAACGCACGCGAAGGGGAAACGCACGCGAAGCGGAGGTTTGCCGTTTTTTTCTGCTCGGGAGAGCGTCACGGGGCGTGTTTGGGCGAGCGTGGCGGGAGGGCTTCGTTCGGGGCCTACTTTATAGGGGAGGCATTGTTCGATACCCTCGGTCGGCCCGCACGCGAATTTGCCGCTGAACTCTTTATTATTTGCCCGGAATTTTGCCGAACATGTTGGACTCGACCTCGACGATTTTGGAACTGTTGGAATCCGGTGACGCGACCGCACGGGAAGTCACCGAAACGGCACTGCGTGCGATCGGAGCCACCGAGCCGACCAACAACGCCTACACGCACGTCGGCTACGAATCGGCACTGCGAGCGGCGGATGCCGTCGATGCGGATCGCAAAGCCGGCCGTCCCTTGCCGCCGCTCGCCGGATTGCCCGTCGCGATCAAAGACGTGTTATGCACCTCGGACATGCCAACGACGTGTTCGTCGAACATGCTTCGCAACTTCACGCCGCCTTACGACGCGACCGTGGTGGCCAAGTTGAAACAGGCCGGTGCGATCGTGATCGGCAAAACGAACATGGACGAGTTCGCGATGGGGGCGTCGACCGAAACCAGCGCAATGGGCAAGACCTGCAACCCGTGGGACACCGACCGCACACCGGGCGGCAGCAGCGGCGGAGCGGCCGCGGCGGTTGCCTCAGGAACAGTACCACTGTCCATCGGCACCGACACCGGTGGCTCGATCCGCCAACCGGCCGCGTTCTGTGGAATCACGGGACTCAAGCCCACCTATGGTCGTTGCAGCCGATACGGGTTGGTCGCGTTTGCCAGCAGTCTCGATCAGGCCGGACCGTTGGGTTGGTCAGTCGAAGACGTTGCGATCGGATTGCAAGCGATGGCGGGTTACGATCCGGCCGACAGCACTTCGGTCGATCATGAAGTGTCCGACTATCGAGCCGCGATCGCGGAGACGGACATGAAAGGCGTCCGCGTGGGCGTGCTGCGAGAGGCGACCGATCAAGAGGGCGTTGCGCCGGCGATCCGCACCGCCGTGGCAGAGGCGGAAAAGGTGTTCCGAGATCTCGGTGCGGAGATCGTGGAAGTTTCGCTGCAACACAGTCCGTATTGGGTGCCGACGTATTACGTGATCGCACCTTGTGAAGCGAGCAGCAACTTGTCGCGTTTCGACGGGGCTCACTATGGTTATCGCCACGCGGCAGAAGAGAACGGGGCCAGCGAATCGTCGCTCGACAAAACCGAACCGCTCGAGGCGATGTATCGTGCCAGCCGGGCGGCCGGTTTCGGCAGCGAAGTCAAACGGCGGATCATGGTCGGGACGTACGCGCTGAGCGAAGGCTACTACGACGCGTATTACAACCAAGCACTCAAAGTGCGGCGGCTGATTCGCGGCGATTATGACACCACCTTCGGCAGCGTCGATCTGATTCTCGGCCCCGTGACTCCATCGCCCGCATTTCGATTGGGTGAAAACACCGACGATCCAATCGCGATGTATCTGTGCGACTTGTTCACCGTTGGTGCCAACTTGGCCGGCGTGCCCGCCATTTCGCTGCCCGGTGGGATCGATGACGACGGGTTGCCGGTCGGAATCCAATTGCAGGCCCCGGTCATGCAAGAGTCCAAACTGCTCGCCGCCGGTGCCGCATTCCAATCGGCGACATCGCACCATCAACGACGCCCCGACAGCTTCGTGACGACCTAGAGTATTTCGATCTCCACGCTAGCCACCGTCGCCCGACGGATAGGCTGCGTTCTGGCAACGATCACGAACCACGTCATTTAAACAAGTGTTTTCGTGACGTCTCGTCGGTTTCACTCCGCGAACAACGCGTCGAGGACTTCCTCGGTGTTTGAGAAATCGGGGAACATTTGCGACGGGTTTTCGGCCTCGAGCGCTTCGATGGAAAACTCGCCCGTGGCGACCGCGATCGTTTTCGCGCCGATCGCGTGACCGCACCGGATATCGGCGGGCGTGTCGCCGACGACGACCATTTCTTTGACGCGGTTGCCATGCCTGCGGGCGACGATCGCGGCGGTGCGGCGAGCCAGGTCGTCGCGATCGACGTGGGAGTCACCTCCCGCGATCCACGCAAACCACTGACGAAGATCAAAATGTTCCAATTTCCGGGTTGCCGTCTCGGGGAAATTTCCGGTCATGACAGCAAGTTCGAGTGCGTCGCGGCGAAACAAATCCGTCAAAAGGCGGCGGATGCCGGGCAAAACGATCCCGCCCTGACGAGCAAGCTGGCCGCCCATTAGACTGATGTAGCGGTCACGCAATCGATTGCAATGTTCGTCAGACGGTTCGAGGTTGTTCCGCTGCAACAGTTCGATGACGAGACTGCGATCGGTTCGCCCGGAAAACATCACGTCGCAGTCGGGCAGCAGCACACCGAACTCGTCCCGCAGTGCCTGCGAGAGAGCCGAATTGCCGACGCCTTTGGTCGTCAATAACGTTCCGTCGATATCAAATAAGAAAACCCGCACGTCGGCTCCCGCCGGCATTGTTCCAGCCAGCATTTTTAGTGGATTCAGATCAGTCACGCCCATGAGTGTCCCAGAGCCCAGCCGAGACGAACAGCCCATCCGCGACGAAGCGGCGTCACAGGACGAAAAGCCGCATCAATCTGGGCCGACGGCCAACGGCCCCTCCGCTGCCGCGAGTGCCGGTTCGGGCACGAAATTGAAACGCGACGAGCCGCTCGACAAGAGCGGCCAGCGGGTTCGCGAAATGTTTCGGCAAATCGCACCCCGCTACGACACGATGAACCATTTGTTGTCGCTGAACATTGACAAGTGGTGGCGTCGCAAAGCAGTCGATCGTTTGCAAATCAAAGGCGACGCACCGATCCTCGACATGTGTTGTGGTACCGGCGACCTGGCGATCGAAATTGCCAACCGAGCCGGCAGCGACGTGCAGGTGATCGGCAGCGATTTCTGCCATGCGATGTTGGAGATCGCACGCGACAAAGAAGATTCGCGGGTGCGTGATACCGCGGGCGGTTCGGGACGCCCGACGATCCCCTTCTTCGAAGCCGACTCGATGCAGTTGCCGTTTACGGACGATCGGTTCCAGTGCGTGACGGTCGCGTTCGGGTTGCGAAACATTGTCGATACCGATCAGGGCATTCGCGAGATGGTGCGGGTGTGTCGTCCGGGCGGTCAAGTGATGGTGCTCGAGTTTTCGCAGCCGACATTGCCCGTTTTGAAACAACTCTACGGGTTCTACTTTCGATCCGTTTTGCCGCGTGTTGGTCAGTGGCTAGCGCGCAACGATAAGTCGGCCTACGAATACTTGCCCGCCTCGGTCGGCCAATTCCCGTGTGGCGAAGCGTTAGCGGTTCGGCTTCGAGCGGCCGGGTTAAATGAAGTCGAGTTTCATCCCCTGACTCTCGGTGTTGCCACGATTTATATCGGTAAGAAACCCGGCAAACCCGTCGCCAAGAACGCAAGCGGGCCCGCACACCGGGAGGCTCCTGAGCCGATGCGGATGGTGACGCAGTGACGATAGCGAATTCCTCGGAACGTCCACGCCGGATCGTTGTCGCGATCACGGGGGCCAGCGGTGCGCCGTACGCGGTGAAGTTGTTGCAGGCCCTCCGCAGGAGCGACGTGGAAGTTCACCTGACGATCAGTCCCAGTGGCGCTGCCGTGATTGCGCAGGAACTCGATCTGCAATTGAACCTCCGCCGTCCCGATTTAGACGCATTGATAACCTGTGTCCCCAAGTGGTCGAGCGAGCCCGCGTTTGAACTCGAGGGTTCCTTGGGTGAAAAAGGGGACGAGCGTTTCTTTTATCACCAACACGATGACTACATGACGCCGATCGCCAGCGGTTCGTTTGTGACCGATGCGATGGTGGTTTGCCCGTGCAGCGGCAGTACGTTGTCGGGGATCGCTCGCGCCGCGGCGTCGAATTTGATCCAACGCGCCGCCGAGGTCCACATGAAGGAACAACGCAAACTCGTTCTCGTTCCGCGTGAGACGCCGATGAGTGTGCTGCAGATCGAGAACATGCACCGACTCGCCGCCGCCGGTGCCGTGATGTTGCCCGCGATGCCGGGCTGGTACCACGACGTGCAGCGACTCGACGATTTGGTTGATTTCGTCGTCGCGCGAATCTTGGATCAGATCGGCGTCGACAACGCGTTGATTTCACGATGGAAGGAGACGTCATGAATTCGATGAACGTGACGACGGATGAGTCCAGCGGATCGGGCGCCGCATCGGTGAGCGATTGGTTGGGGCTGATTCGGTTTTCGCACACGATTTTTGCCTTGCCGTTTGCTGTCCTCGCCGCGTTTTTGGCATGGTCGACGCCCGTATCGTCGGTCGATAACGCGACGCCTCCCATCCGAATCACCGACATTGTTGGTGTGCTGTTGTGCATGGTGACCGCTCGGAGTGCCGCGATGGCGTTCAACCGGTTGGTCGATCACCGGATCGATGCGGAGAATCCTCGCACGGCGACGCGTCATTTGCCCGCTGGTGTTCTCTCGCGTCGCGGCGTCGCGATGTTCACGATCGCCTGCTCGATCGGGTTTGTGGCGTCGACGTTGTTGTTCTTGCCCAATCGAATGCCGCTGTACGGTTCGGTCCCGGTGCTCGCGTTCCTGCTCGGGTACTCGTTGGCCAAACGTTTTACCGCTTCGGCTCACCTGTGGCTCGGCGTGGCGTTGTCGTTGTCGCCGATTTGCGTTTGGGTGGCCATTCGCGGTGATTCGATGTCGTGGGACTTCATTTCGATTCCGTTGCTGTTGGCCGGAGCGATCGCGTTTTGGGTTGCCGGGTTCGATATTCTGTACGCATGCCAGGATGCCGATTTCGACCGATCAGCGGGGCTGCACAGCGTGCCGAGCCGGTTTGGCGTTGCCGGAGCGTTGCGGATTGCGGTCATGATGCATGTGGTGATGCTCGCGTTCCTCGTGGTTCTCGTGCTGACGGGGGCCCCGGCTGGCCTGGGTTGGGTATTCGCCGTCGCAGTTGGCTTGACAGCGGTGTTGGTTTTGGTCCAGCATTGGCTCGTCCGACCCGATGACCTCAGCCGCGTCAATGCCGCTTTTTTTCAAACCAACGCCATCATCAGTCTCGTGCTGCTGGTCGCCGGCATCGCCGACTGCCTGACCGGATAAAACCCAAAACAACCTCGCCACAAGTTCACCTGCTACCTCCAGTCCTATCCACCGGTCGCCTGTCAACCTGTAGCCTGTTTACCTGTCACCAGCTTACCTACCACCTTCAAACCCATTCATGTCTAACTCCAACATTCGTGCTCGCCTGCGTGAAATTCGTGACAAAGTCGAGGCCGAAGAACGATTGTCGCTGAAAGATGGTTTGTTCCTCTACGAACCCGATGTTTCGATCCAAGCGATCGGTGAACTCGCCAATTACGTGCGAGAACGGATGAACGGGAACGTTGGCTATTACAACATCAACACCCACCTGAATCCGACAAACGTTTGCGTCTATCGGTGTCGCTTTTGTGCGTTCCGCAAAGACCTGCGTGACGAAAACGGTTACGCGATGACGGACGAACAGATTTTGGAACGGGGACGCGAAGCGACTGCCAACGGTTGCACCGAAATGCACATCGTCGGAGGATTGCACCACCAACGAAAATACGAGTGGTATCGCGATCTGATCTCGATGCTCAAAGAGAACTTCCCGCAGATCCATCTGAAGGCGTGGACCGCGGTCGAGATCGATTGGTTCCGTTTTCAAACTAAGAAATCGTTCAAGTGGGTGCTCGAAGATATGCGGGCCGCGGGCCAAGGCAGCATGCCCGGTGGCGGCGCCGAGATCTTCCATCCCGAAGTCCGGGACCAGTTGTGCGAACACAAAGCCAACACGCCTTCGTGGATCGAAATTCACAAGACCGCTCACGAAATCGGCATGAAGACGAATTGCACGATGTTGTACGGTCACGTCGAGAAGGCGTATCATCGAATCGATCACCTGATGCGTCTGCGTGAGTTGCAAGACAAAACCGGTGGTTTCCAAGTCTTCATTCCGCTGGCGTTTCACCCCGAGAACACGCAGTTGTCGGATTTGAAAAAGCCGTCCGGGTTGATGGATTTGCGAACCGTTGCGGTCAGCCGGTTGATGCTCGACAACGTGCGGCACATCAAGGCGTACTGGATCATGCTCGGGATCGAAACGGCGCAAGCGGCGTTGGCGTACGGTGCGGACGACCTCGACGGGACCGTCCGCCATGAGTTGATCTATCACGACGCGGGAGCCCAGACGCCGGAGTTCCTTTCGGTCGATCAGATTCAGAATCTGATCCGTGAGGCCGGACGCGAACCGGTCGAACGTGACACGACCTACAACCGCGTCATCCGAGACCCCAACGACTTTACGAAGTGGCAATCGGGTGAAAGTGTCGATGCCGAGTTGGCTACCGTTTAGGCAAAATATGCTCCGTGAATCTTCGCGGGTACGTTTGTTTACTGGTTAATTGTCGTTTTTCGGGGGAATAAACGCTTCCCCGCGGCGGGATATTGGGCGAAAATGGGCACGGTCTCGCCCTTCCTCCCCACGTTCTGGTTCTCCATGCCGTCGACGCGCCCGTACTCGCAATCACGTCGATCTGGTTTCACGCTGGTCGAGTTACTGGTTGTGATCGCGATTATCGGTGTGATGGTGGGGCTGTTGTTGCCGGCCGTCCAGGCCGCACGTGAGGCTGCCCGACGCGTCCAGTGTGCGAACAACCTGAAACAGATCGGCCTCGGGATTCACAACTACGAGGCAACCTACCGGCGGATACCCTGGGGCGCCAAAGGCGGTTGGGGATTGAGTTGGACGACCGACATCTTGGGCTTCATCGAAGAGACCGCTCTCGCCGATATCGTTCCCTATGGCGAACCGGGCGGACCAACGGGCGGGCATCCCGAAAGTCAGCGGTTTCGGCAGCTGGCACAAACTCCGGTGATGACATTCCGGTGCCCATCGCAATACGGTCCGATCGCGGTTGGTGAATCGATCGACCAAATCGAAGGCCGGATCCTCAACAGCTATCTCGGCATCGGTGGCGGTAACGTTAATTCAGACAACTATTCGACGTCGTCGAAAATCGGGTTCGAGCGTGGCAACGGTGTTTTCTTAGCAACCGATTTTTGCCACATCGTGAACCCGTCGGACGATTGCGACAACGTCCCCGAACGAAAAGCGATTTCGTTCGCCGACATTCTCGACGGGCTCAGCAACACGGCGATGGTCGGTGAGACTCGCTATATCGAGTTCAACGCTTGTGAAATCTGTGACCACTTTTCGCTCTACCATCCGGAGATTGACGCATGGAACGGGCAAGATTTCTCTGAGGTCCTCGGATCGCTTCACTTTGGTTTTAACCTCAATGAAGGAACCGTTGAAAAGCCAGTTACAGCCGAGATGAAAGAAATCTCTTTGGGCAGTTATCACCCCGGCGGGCTCCATATCCTGATGTGCGACGGGTCGGTCCGCTTCACGAACGAAGCGATGAACGACGAAGTGCGACACGCGATCGGATCACGTGCTCAACACGAAGTCATCGACGCGTCACAGTTCTGAGCCGCTTCCCACAAGCGACCAATCTCCCGCCGCGTCGGAGCCGGATACGTTTACTAAGTAGACACGTTCCACTTTCGCAACCGCAGCTCAATCCGCCTTTCGCGTCTTCGCGTAACTGCCGTCGCGAGACGGTGGACCACGTTCTTGCGAACGTAGCCACGTTTGAGAGCCGGCGTCATTTGCGAGAACACTCTGAAGGTCAGGCTTTGGCCGTCTGACACAGGGCCAAATCCTTTGCTCCCTTCAAGTCGAGTTTGCCGGTTCCGAGCAATGGGATCGCATCGACTTCGATAAACGAATCGTTTGCGGGAACAAACAGGTTCGGCAATCCCGCGGCGCGCAGACCGTCTCGGATATCGTCAATCGATCGCGAGGTCGGCGTGTGCAAAACAATGATGCGTTCGCCTTTCTTTTCGTCGGGCACCGCCGTGACGCAGGCACGTAATTGATCGTCCTCGTCGCCTTCGCAAAGAATCTTGCCGATCTCTTCCTCGATCTTGAGGTGCGGCACCATTTCGCCACCGATTTTGGAGAACCGACTGAGCCGGCCGGTGATGTGAAGGAAACCGTCCGCATCGATGTGTGCGATGTCGCCGGTGGAATACCATCCGTTGACGACTGCTTTTTCGGTGAGTTCTTTTTGTCCGGCATAACCACGCATCACGTTGGGGCCGGTCACCATCAGCATGCCGTCTTCGCCCGTGGACAATTCGGTACCGTCGTCCGGCGAAATGATCTTCGCCGAGATGCCGGGCAACGGACGCCCCACACTGCCTTCGACGCGGTCAGGTTGGTACTTGGCGAGCGACCGTGACATCGGAATGTTGACGCTGACCAGCGGGCTCATTTCCGTTGTGCCATAGCCTTCGACCGGACGAACGCCGAACTTCTTCTCGAAGGCATCGAACAGATCGATCGGCATTTTTTCGGCGCCGACGACGACGACGTCGAGCGTCTTGAATTGCTCTTCGGTCACGCGGCGCAGGTATCCACGTATAAACGTGGGTGTCCCCAAGAGCACCGTTGCTTTGTACTTCTCGGCGAGCTTTCCGATTTGTTTGGAATCGAGCGGGTTAAAGTGATAGACACCGGCGGGCCCGAGCGTTTGGGCGGCCCACAGCGTGACGGCGTATCCGAACGAATGGAAAAACGGCAGCACTCCGATCACGACGTCCTCTTGATCGAGCCGGATCGCACGGCCGACGGCGTCGACGTTGTGACTGACGTTCGCGTTGGACAACAACACGCCTTTGGGCATGCCCGTTGATCCACTGGTGAAAATCACCGTCAATAAATCGTCGCTCTGCACCTTGTGAAGACCGAGGATACGATCGAGCAACCATGCCGGAACGACGGTGGCTTGGAGAGCAGCGATGACTTTGTCGAGCGTGGAGACTTTCTCTTTGAGTTTATCGAGGGAGACGATTTCCGCATCGAGATCGAGATCCAGTTTTTCCATGAATCGGTCACTGGTCAAAACATGTTTGACACCGACATCGTGGATGCAGTGGTTCATCACGTCGCTGGTCACGGTGTAGTTCAAATTCGCGCTGACGCGGCGGTCGGCCGCGAGTGCGACGTTGACCGCGACCGCAGCCACGCTGGGCGGCAATAACACGCCGATGAACTGTTCGTCATCGGTGAAAACTTCGCGGCGCAGGCAACGACGCAGCGCCAATGTACGCATCAGCAGCGAGCGACCACCGACTTCGACGCCGAGCGTGTCGGCGGCTTGCAGGCGTTTGCCCCGGCGGCGCCAACCTTTGAGAACGCGTCTCGCTAGAACCGGGAATTGACGCCGGTTGTCGATTTGTGCTTGCGAGCCGAGAGCTTGAACTCGGGTGCGAATCGTCGAGATCGGCGTCTCCGGTGGTAACGGTTCACCGATGTACAACGTGATCGTACGTCGAAATTGTGTCGGCCATTTCTTGAAGAAGCGTCCGCCCGAGAAACTGAAGATGCTGCCCCAGATCCCTTCGAGGTAAACCGGCACGACCTGTGCGGTTGTCTTCTGCAGGATTTTGGTCATGCCGGGTTTGAAGGCTTGCAGTTGACCGGTTCGCGTGATGGTTCCTTCGGCAAAAATGCCGATGACGTCACCGTTGTTGAGTCCTTCTCGGGCCGAACGAAGGGCACGCCCGATCGCTTTCGGGCCGCCCATCATGTAGATCGTGTCAAACGCGCGGCCCAGGTAATCGCCCAACTTCGATTTGAAGTTCCCGCCGTCGACAACGAAGCGAACGTTGCGTGGTAGCAACCATAAGATCAGGATTCCATCGATCCACGACACGTGATTGCTGACCAGCATCACGCCGCCTTCGGTGGGCAGGTTCTCCAGACCAACCGTCCGTCCGCGGTAGAACGTTCCTAATATCGGGCGGAAAATCGCACGCACAAACGGACGAGGGTATTTCCACGCGAAAAATGCCAGAATCGCAATGACGATTGCAATGATCAGCAAGGTAATTATCAGCGGTAACAACGTTCAGGCTCCCGGAGGTTCGGTGACGGACTCGATCGAGATCACGCGAACCTCGTAATAGGTCTTCATCAATTCATCAAAACGCATGATGATACCGATCTTGTGCCCCCCGCGCAGAGGCCGATGCGCGAGAAATGACTCCGATCGCCGAGAAAAGTGCCCCCGTGTGTCAGGGGCTCCGAAATCCGAGCCGAGATGATAGGATTCACGGTTCGGACTCCCCACTCCCATCGCATGACTCCACATCAGCAGTCTTTCAATTATGAGCGAAGAATCCAACAGCGACGAATCCGAATCCCGCGTCAAACCACTAACGGCGATCGCCCGCCGGTGCCTCGGTGTGTTGGTCGAAAAGGCCAAAACGACACCCGACAGCTACCCGCTCAGCCTCGCGGGGATCATCACGGGGTGTAACCAAAAATCAAACCGCGACCCGAAAATGGAAGTCGACGAAGGGGACGCGTTGCGGGCACTCGACGAATTGAGAGAAGCCGGTGCGGTGCGGGAAATTCAAGGCAGCGGCCGCGTCACCAAGTATCGACACGCCGCCTACGAATGGTTCGACGTCGACAGCCCCGGTTCGGCGATCATGACGGAGCTGATGCTACGCGGCCCGCAAACGCTCGGCGAGTTGCGAACGCGTGCGTCGCGGATGCACCCGTTCGTTGATCTGACCGCGACCCAAGCGGAGGTCGATTCGTTGATCGAGAAAGGGTTGGTGTTTGCCGTCACGCCCGCCGGTCGTGGTCAGACGTTTGCCCATTGCCTGTACACTCCCGTCGAACGGCAACACCTCGCCGCGAAGGTCGAAAAGCAGGCGGCCGCGGGTGCGAGTGCCGGATCCGAAACGACGGGCAAACCGGGATCGCTGGCGAATGAAGGTCGGATCGATAAAATCCAACAACGTCTCGATGACGTGACCGCTCGGTTAGAAGCTCTCGAAAAGAAGCTCGCCGATCTGGAATCGTAGGCCCTGCGTCGACTCGTAAACGCTCCGCATTCGAGCGTGAACCGTTGACGGCAATTTCAGCGGTTCACGTTCAATCCGGGTCAGGTTTCTTTCGTTGCGACCGATTCGACCGTGGGCAATCCGTTGAGAGCCGCGACCATTTCGACCGCGTTCGAGTTGGGCGTCGGAATCAATCGGTAGACCAATTCCATCGCGCCGCCGCGGCGGGTCGTTTCGGCCGAGAGCAGTTGATAGCTGTCGGTGAATCGTTCAATTTCCGATTCCCATCCGTCGGTTGAGCTGAGTCCAACGACTATCGTCAGCCGCCACGATTTCTGTTTCGGGGCGGTCGGCTTGCTGTCCGGCTTGGCCGTTTCCGTCCGATTGAACTGGCTCGCCAAGGCGACGAAACAAAGTCCAAAGCCAGCGACCCAGTATTGTCCGGCTCCGACGGCCATGCCAACGACGACGGCTGCCAAAACGAACGCCACGTCTCGGGTGGCAGGAACCGCGGTGCGGAATCGGACAATGGAAAGAGCACCGACGAGGCTGAACGCGCGAGCGATGTTGTCGCCGATGATCTGAGTCGCCATTGCGATCAAAATGCTCATCAAGATCAGCGTGAGCGTCAACGTGTCGGGTGACCCCGCAGGACGTTGACGTCGCGCCAGCCATGCGACCACGCAACCACACAACCACGCCAGTCCCAGGCGGGTGACCAGCACCGACAGTGCCGGATCGACCTGAGTCGTCGTCATGTTTGTGAGCCATTCAGGCATTGGTCATGTGCTCCGTACGGTGGCCCTGATTGAAGGACGGCATTGCGACGCCGGCATGCGGCCCTTCGACATGCGGTCCGGCGGCACGAGGCTCAGTAATTTGCGGCTCAGTGATTGGCCCCGTGTCGACGTGCGAGCGGTTAACGCCAGTCAGCTTTTGCTCCATTCCGGTTCGGAATTTGGAAAACTTCGTACCGGGAATCGGAAAGCTGCTCAACAGCTCTTTAAAGATCGTTGGCATTTGATTCTGAAACTTGAGTTCGAGAATCTCAAAATCTCCGATCGATCGAAAGCCCCGGTTGAGTGCCGAGGACGCATCATGTCGAGGCGTCGCGACGTTCCAACCATTCGGCGCACACGCGGCCATGTTGCTGTCGATGGTCAGACGCAGGTTCTCATCGTTAACCGTCGTCGTACGAGCGAACCGTCGGTATGCGATCTGAATCGCGGGAGTGAGTCGACGATCGGCGATGCGATTGATGAACCAATCACCGCACCAGAGATCGGCGTCGTCCGCATTCGGTTCGCACGCGATCTTGGGTTGCATTGGATTCGCTGCACGGGCCATGAAGTCGGATTCGAAAACGGCGGTGCGATTCTTGCGAACGACCATCTTCTTTTTGCGTTTAGTTTCGAGCACCAGCATTTGATCGCGACCGTATCGGCGGACGCGATGCTTCGCTTTGCCGATGACGCCCGTTTGGTAGTACATGTCCGACTCCGGCGTGTCGAGATACAACGTGTTGATGTCGTAACTATTGCTGCCATCGCCGGCACAGTTTTCGTCGACGCCGAGGCGATCGATCGCCCATTGTCTGACTTGCTCCGACAAGGCCGCGTCGATCATGAACTTCATTTCGACGCGGCGAAGTGAGGGGGCGGTGTAGGTCATTTGGTTGTCTCCTTCAACAAATAGTCACGTCGTCCGTCGGCGAATATTTTCAGATTCATTGAACCGTGACCACGTTGAGGTGTGGCCTGATGGGTCGTGTCGGGCGTGTCCGACGTCGCGGCGACAAAACCTTCGTAGCTTCCCAAACGTCTGGTTTCGGCTTTGATGGCTTCGTCGATCATCGACCGTTGCTGGTCGACGAAAGGCCCGAGTGTTTTCCAGTCGAGTGAAGTTTCGGCCAATTCGCGAACGTTGCTCAGGTACTGTTCGCGGTACTTAGGAACAGCCAACACTTTACTGCGTAGCGGTTTGGTGGGATCGTCGAGTCCGATCAATGGATCCAGTTCGACGGCGGATCCGGTTGCCGCGGTTTGTCCTCCTTCGCGTTGACGATCCATTTCAGGTGGACCGCCGCGTGCGGCGTCACGATCTCCGGTTCCACGCCCACGACGACCACCGGCTTCGGGGCCAAATTCGCCAGGGCCTGCCATGTCACGACCACCGAAATCACGTCCGCCTCTTCCCGGACCGCCACGTCCTGGGCCGCCGGGACCGCCTGGGCCACCAGGACCGCCCGCACCGCGGAACGCTTCGTTCATATCATGCGGGATGAAATGGAACTTGTCGTCGTCATCCAAGTAGATGCTGTAGTCGCTCGCACGAATCCAGTAGCCGTCGGAGTTGATGAGGCCGTTGTCGAGGGCCAGGAACCACAGCAGTCCGTCGACATCGACGATCGGTTCGAGAGCCTCAGGTAAATCGGAGGCGGGGGTTTGTTCGAGGATGCGGCACAGTTCGATCAGTTTGGCGAGTGATTTTTCGCCGCCCGATTTTTGCTCGTAGGGGTATTGGTAGTTCGCAGGATCGTCGCCGCGATAGTCGAGTCCGCCGCCACCGCGTGGTGAGCCGCTGACTTTCCATCGGGCGCCCTTGCCGCTACCGTAGTTTTCTTTCAAGAAGTCTTTGTTGAATTGTTGAACGTTGGAGAAAACGCCCCAGTATTCGCCGTTGACCACGACGCGAACCAAGTTCGCTTTGGGGGCAGGAATGTGTTCACGTGCGATTTTGGAATACAGCACGGTGCTCAACATGGATTCGTCGCCGTTGCAGTTAAGCAGGTTGAGTGTTTTGTAACCGAGAAGCCGTTGGTCTTCGTCGGCCATGTCCATCGACACGTTGAACGAACGTTTGTATCCGGTGGGCACCATGCCATAGGAGGACATGCCACGAAAGTGAATTCCGCAATTCGAGTAGGCTTTGCCGTCGACGGTTACCGTCGCAGCAACGTCGACATCGGTACCGTGAAAGTCTTCGAGTTCGCTTTCCCAGTCATCGTTTACGAAGTCGATGAAAATGGTGCGCAGTGCAGACGTGTCATAGAGGTCATTGTCCAACGGTTCGACCGAGTCTTTCTCGATTGTCATGCCGGGGGTCGGTTCGGGGCGATTTTGTCCCGGTCCGCCACCCATCGGGCCGCCACGACCCGGGCCGCGCCCTTGACCACGTCCGCCACCGAAACCACCGTCACGGCCTCGTCCGATGTCGCGTCCCATTTCACGACCCGCTCCTCGGTTATCGCCACCACGGTCACCTTGATCGCGGGCGTCCTCGGGGCGGCCTCCGTCACGTCTTCCTGGTTCGAATCGATCCCGGTCTGCCGGCGGTTCAAATCCAGGAGGTGGTCCGAATCCTTCAGGTGGTCCGAATTCGCGTGGTGGGCCGAATCCCTCGGGACCGCCGAAGCCATCACCGCCGTCTCGCGGTCCAGGGCCACCGGCGCCAAATCCGCCTCGTTCATTTCCACCACCGGGACCGCCCATTCCTGGACCGCCCATTCCTGGACCTCCGGGGCCGCCAAATCCACCCGGGCCGCCAGATCCACCGGGTCCGCCAAATCCACCCGGGCCGCCGCGTCCTCGGCCCTGCGTTGGGTTTTCTTTGATGAACTCACGGGCTTCCTTGCGTTCCGCTTTGTTGAGCCAACCGTTCTGGTCGGCGTCGAACTGATCGAGGATCTCACGGTCTGCCTGCTGCATTCCGGGCGGTTGGGCGAGCGAGAATGTGGACGCCGCAGCGACGCCCAGAACAAGAACTATCAAACCGGCACGGGACAACATGGAAATCTTCTCGCATAGTCAGGTGATGAGGCAATTAGCAGTCCTGATTCCGAATACAACGCCGCCCTTGATGAAGGCGTGGTTTCCATGGCATTTCGCAAGGCATTGAGCCTGGCGATGCGGTGCCATCGATCGCCGTTGAGGAACGGCGTCAGTCTGCTGTTGAGTGAGTTGCGAGCTTCGCGAAGAACCGCCGCAAGAAATTCACAATTTCTTTATTGGGAGCACGTGCGGGGGGGCGAGAGGGTGAACTGAGGGATGCCTCGCGGTGGCTGCAAGATGCCTCGTTCTTGCAGCGTCAGGATCCTTCCAGAACGCACAATCTCCCCAGTTGGTCATTAAACCGCACCGGTGGCGTAGAAGATTAAGTTGTTGTCGCAAAAACGCAGGAAAAGTATTGGACCGTTGAGATAATGCGCAGCGTCGTTTTGTTGTTACTTAACCTTTGGAGATGCGTAGATGAAGAAATTTGGTGCTCGTGGTGGTTTTACTTTGGTGGAACTGCTTGTTGTGATCGCAATCATTGGAGTCCTCGTTGGACTCTTGCTGCCGGCGGTTCAGGCCGCTCGTGAAGCTGCTCGTCGGATGAGCTGCAGCAATAATTTCAAACAGCTCGGTTTGGGAGTGCATAACTATCACTCCGCCTACAACCAGTTGCCGACGCAAAAGTCGGGAACAGGGTTACCCGTTGGCGGAACGACTTGGGATGTCAGCTCGGCAACGACCAACTGCGAGGAACTCAGTGCCCTCGTTGGATTGCTCCCCTTCGTTGAGGCTCAAGCCCTTTGGGAGCAAATCAGCAATCCGAACGCGCCAAACAAGGACGGTTCGGCAGCGACACGACCTGCGATGGGGCCAACGCCCGACAATGGTACGGGGAATGCGAATTATGGTCCTTGGAATACCGAGTTGCCGTTTTTGCGTTGCCCGAGCGATCCCGGACTCGGTTTGCCATCGGCCGGTCGTACGAACTACGCCGTTTGCCTCGGCGACAGCATCGTGTCATCGACTGACGGACCGACGACGCACCAGCTGAACAAGAAGAATTCAAACTCGGGCCAGATGGCACGTGCGAACTGTCGTGGCGTGTTTGTACCACGTCAGAAGGCTAAATTCCGGGACATCCTCGATGGTTTGGCCAACACGGTCATGATGGGCGAAATCGTTACCGACCTCGGTGACCGAGACATTCGAACGAACCCACGTTCGGCGGGCGTGACGTCGGGGCTGGCTGCCGATCCTTCGATTTGTGGATCGGCCACCTTCGTCGATTCAACTCGTCCTCAATTCTGGGCCACCGGAGCATCGTTGATCAACAGCGGTAGCATCGGACGCGGATATCGATGGGCCGACGGCAATCCGATTTACTCGGGAATGATGACCATCAGTCCGCCCAACAAAGCAGTCTGCGTTGCGGACGAAGGCATGTATGACGGTAGTGCTCTCATGGCGACCGCGTCGGCCGACAAACGCTACGCGTTGGTCCCATCGGGAAGCCGTCACCAAGGTGGATGTCATGTCCTGATGGGCGACGGAGCGGTCAAGTTTATTACCGATTCGATCGAAGCTGGCAACCAAAGTAGCCCCATGGTCGCACATATCCATAACAACAATTCCGGTTTGGCGGCAGGATCGCAAAGCCCTTACGGTCTCTGGGGCAAACTCGGAACGAAGGCTTCGAAGGAAGTCATCAGCGAAGAGTTCTGATTTTCGCTGCTAGGAAAGACGGAAAAGCATGATTGGTTTCGATCGCAATCGCGATCAAAACTAAGACACAACCAGAGGCCTGAGTCGCAACCGCAACTCAGGCCTCTTTGCGTTGGAGGATGAAGCGTGCTGAAGACAATTTTGATTTTGGTAGTCCTGCCAGCTAGTACCGGATACGCACTGCAGTGCTGCTAAGGGAAGATTCTTCCCTCCACGAGCCCAGCTCACAACATTTGTTGGGCATTTTCGTTAAGCTATTGGGGAATTGTGCAGGATTGAACAGTTGCTGTTAGTAATTAAACAGTTGATTGCAGCGATCAGAATAGGGCAAGATGCCATCACGGAATTACGTCCCAATGGTGATATGCAATGTCAGTGAAATTTAAATCGGTTATTGTTCTTCTTCTATTCGCCGTTCCACTGGGCTCTAGCAGTCTATCTGCAGCAATTGTCACCTTTGACCTCACTGATCCGATCGGTTCGAACGGCTTTGCCGGTGAGGCTCTCGAGAGTGCTGGAACGGTAACACAATTCGGCATTACGTTAGATGTCAGCGTGGTAGGCACGGCGGATCCTGCGTCGTTCAGTGCAGTCACTGACAGCGCGGGTGTGAATTCAGATGACGACACCACCACTGAAACACGTAATAGAATAGAAAATGGCGAATTCATTGAATTTCAAGTTTCATTCGACCCACAACAATTGGTGATTTCGATCAACTCCATCGATTGGCGATTCCAGGAAGGTAACGTCAGTGCGGGGGATGCAGCAACGTTCCAAATAAATTCAGATCCGGTGCTTTTCTTTGGTTCGGATTCATCAGACTACGATGCAAGCGACGATATTTGGTCTCCTTCTTCGGTCTTTGCAGTATCGTCTGGTGACACACTGCGATTCGGCGCTACAGACCAAGTAGGGCTTCAAGCGATTACGTTTAATGCTACTGCAGTTCCAGAACCTAGCGGGTTGGTTGCAATTTGTGTTATGGGTGTCGTTGGATTGGTGCGTCGAGGAAGGCGACGGACGGAGAAAATACGTAAGGGCTGAATGGCATTTGGCCGGTCAAGTCTTGTTCCGCAAAAGGAGGGCAGTACCAAACTTTCTTCTCGAGTACCTCCCACCTCAAGCACTGATCAGGTTGATCTGAGCGATCTAACGTGTTTCGTCGATTTTCATAGCTTCGCATCGCTGCTGTTGATTAGTTCGTAGGCATGTTTTCTTGTAGTGCGAAATGCCTGCTCCCTGTTTCCGTGGCAACATGAGGGGCGGATGTCTTTATGCTCAGTAGATTCGTTTCTACTGCGACTCTACTTAACAGTTGCGAGCCTTTGGGAAGTGGATGAATTTGCCCCTAATCTTGGGAGTCGCTTGATGGCTATGGTGTGTTTGTTGGTCGATGGTCATTTATGCTCAGGCAAGTCGTTTGCTCGTGGATCGGTGAATGGGATGTGCAGGCTGTTGGTTGTTTTGATGGTGGGCGTTTGGTGGGTGTTGATGCCCGCGACTGCTTCGTCCGAGGAGATGTCGATTCGAACGTTTTATGACTTTGATAACGCGACGGATGACGATCGCCGCTTTCAAGAATTCCTCCAACAAAAACTTGAGGGGCGGTTTCGCGATGGAAGGCTGGTGGTCTCCTCATCGCTGGGCGAAAAGGATGGCCGGCTGCAAGTCTTTACGCTGGCCACGCAGCCGGGCACCGTTCAAACCGTCTATGCAGACATCACGGCAACGTTTGACGCGGTGCCTGACAATCGCGACCAGTCACTCCTTGCCGGGCCGGGGCTAATCATGCGTTCGGGAGAAGGCAATTCGATGTTTGTCTTCACCGTGACGCCCGAAGGCAAGGCTTGCGTTGCCGCGTTTGCCAACGGGAAAGTTGGATCGCAATCGGTATCGCCGATCGAAGGATATCGCCCCGGGCAAACTGTCCGTCTGGCGGCGAGAGAGAACGGGCAGGGGGCCACGTTCATGGTGAACGGCCACAAAATTGCGACGTTATCTGACAGTGGGATTCCCGGTCGAGGAGTTGGATTGATCTACTTCGGTGCCGGTGATTTCACGTTCGATAATTTTGGGCTCAACAGCGAAGGCAAGTTGCCCGACGCCAATCCTGTTTCACAGCCGAAGAAAGAAATCAAAGAACCGAACGCATCGTTTCCGGATGTGAACAGTCTATTCGATGAAGCCAAACGTGAGGCAGAGTCAGGCGGTCCGTAACGGATGCCTAACTCTGTGTCTCACATCGGGAAGTTCTCTTGAAGAGCTTGCTGCTGCTGCGTGAAGACCGATCGGTATCAGAGGTCTAGCGAGTCGTCTTCTGCCGATCGGTCATTCGATCGCAGATGGTTCAATCGTCTGGCGTGACTTCAGGCGTCGGTGTCGCTTCCGACTCCTGCATCGCGCGTTCGGAATCTTTGATCGCTTGTTCGTACGACGCGATCGCATCTTTGTCAGTCGGGTCAACGACAGATCGGTTCTGTGGATCGCCGCAGCCGGTGGCAAAGAAGATTGCCATTAATAGTATCGGAGTTGTTATCGACTTCATCGGGAAGTTCTTTGTTGGAAGGAACATTTGTTAGGAGTTGTGGTGACAGGGTTTAGGGTTCCGCATTGGTTTAGAATTCCGCATCGATGACTTCTCGCGCGGCTCGTGTCCCGAGGCTTCCCCACAAACCGTAGGGGCTAGGCAGTCCCGGTCTTTGGGCAGCCCAGGTGATATTGAAGACCATTCCTGCGCGGGAGTCGCCCGCTTCGATCGAATCGGTCAAAAATCTCACCGCACCATCGCCCATCAAAACGTGCGCGCCACCTTGGTGCCGGCTCGACACACCTGCGATGCATCGTGTGTTGTATCCGTTCGATTGGATGCAGACCTCTCGGTTGGGCGGCAAGATCGTCATGACGGAACCATAGAACGGCATGTGCGACGCCCAGCGGTAGCCGCGGCCAGCGATGGCCGTGTTCCCGGTGTTGCCTGGCGCCCAGAATCGTGGTCGTTCTGGATCAATCAAACCGTTGTCGGCGCAGTAGCTTGGGTTTTGACGAATATGGTTGATGTGGGGGGAACCGGAAACGTTGGGGACTTTGGTGCGAACGTCTTCGTCGCCCAAGTCGGTAGCGATTTCACCCATGGCAATCGTGTTTGATAACCCATCGAGACAATCGCGGAAGGCTGTCCTTTGTCGAGGCATGAAGAATCCACGGCATGCGGCACGTGCATCTTCGGCGGCGCTTCGATCAAACGGTGAGACGTTCAAATAGGGACCGTAGTCCGACTGGACGGCCGAATCACCGATACAGGCGGCAAAGTTAGTTCGGCCTAACGCGGGTAATCCGAACCCCGGATCACTGGGGCATCGGTACGCGACGATCTCAGTTGCCCATGGAATGTAGTTGATGTCTTGGGGCGTAGGGCCCATCGGGTTCCATGGATTGGCAATCGTTCCGATCGCCGCTCCTAAGTTGCCATCGGTTCGTTCTGCACTGGGATTGCTGATCTGTTCCCAAATCGCCTGTTGTTCAATGAACGGCAGGATTCCAACCAGCATGCTGAGGCTTTCACGACTCGCGGTCGTCGAGCTTCGCCACACCTGCGATGGGCCGTCGGCGACGTTCCCGGGTGGCTGCAAGAGTGGCATCGTCCCCGATCCGTGGGTCGGAAGCTGTTGGTAGCTGGAGTGATAATTGTGGATCGCCAACCCGATTTGCTTGAAGTTGTTGCTGCAACTCATGCGGCGAGCAGCCTCTCGCGCGGCCTGGACGGCGGGTAGCAACAGACCGACGAGGACGCCAATAATTGCAATGACCACAAGCAACTCCACCAACGTAAAGCCGCGCTGTTTTGGTTTAGACAAACGCATCAGAAGATTCCTTTTGAATAGAGAAAAAGTATTGGGATCGTGGTCGGAATTAACGATTGTTCGTTCCGAGCCATTCTCGGTTAACAGATAAGGCCAACCCGTTAATGAGCGTTAGGCGGTCCTTGATCGGTGAATAGAGGTTCAATTGTAGGCCCACGCGTTCGTCGGGCTATCAGGTGAATACAGGATAAGAGGGGGGCTTGAGGTGTGCCCCGTAGATATGCCCGCTAAAAAAGGCCCGCTGAAAGCGGGGCCAACCACGCGCAAGATTGGCGTGGGAAAGATTGGGCAGCGGTTTTGGCACTGCGACGTTGCTCGACGTCGGGATACGTATCGCTGGCCGCAGCACGAAGGCATCCGGCCCGTCTGACACGAGTCGGCTTCATCAGAGTTGATTGCCGGCAATGCGGAAGGATGCCTCGCACCGAGAGGCTCACCCTTGCTGATTGAGCAGCCCGAGTTGGTGTGCTTGATGAACGGCGCCGGGAGCATTGCTGACGCCTAGTTTCTCATAGATGTGAGCGATGTGAGTGTCGACGGTCGCGTATCGAATCCCGAGTTGATTGGCGATTTCCTTTTTAACCAACCCCTGAGCCAGCAGTCCGAGGACCTCCAACTCACGCTGCGTGAGTATTTCGTTGTCCGCTGTTTGACGGTTAGAACGCAACGCATCGAGCAGGTATTTGGCAACGCTTTTGTCGATGGTCGCGTCACCGCGCATCACGGCGAGGATTCCCTCGGTGATCTCGTCGAGCGTCACGGTCTTGAGCAGATAGCCTGCGGCGCCGAGAGTGATCGCCCGCACGACATCTTGCGGTTTGTCCGACTGCGTTAGGATGATGACTTTCGATTCGGGAATGTTGGTAAGGATCTTTTTCAAAGCCGCGAGGCCATCCATTCCTGGGAGTCGAAGATCTAGCAAGATCACGTCGGGCCGAGACCGTGCGTCGGCGCTGACAAGTGTGCGAATCGCAATCTCCGCGGTTCCGAATTGGCTGGCCAGAAAGATGTTGGGGTGATCCTCCAACGCAATCCGAACGACCTCGCGGTATTCCGGATTGTCCTCAACTAGCATCACGTTGATCATGTTTGTAGCGATTCGATTTACGTTGGCTTTTTGTGGGGATGCCAGTGCGAGATGCCTCGCGGACGTAACTGCAACGTGATTCGCGTTCCCTGGTTGTCGAGATCCTCGGCTGCGACGTGGGCACCCAAGAATCGAGCACGACGGTTCAGGGATTTGGGAACGCGGCTGCCGATTGTATCTGCGAGGCCGCGTCCGTTGTCCGTCACGGTCAGGCGGACGTTGTTGCGCTCGGCGACTAATTGCGTCGACGCTTGTGTGGCATTGGAATGCTGAAGGATGTTCGCGAGGCATTCTTTGTAGAACAGAAACAGATCGATCCGATTGCGATGTGACAGCGACTCGAGGTGCTCTTCGCCGGTGATCGTAATCTCATGGTGTAGGTCGGCCATCATACGTTCAGAAGTCCTGCGCATGTCGTGCACGAGATTCTCGAACAGCCCATTGGATTCCAACAGGTTCGAGCAGTAGCGGGCCGCCGCTCCGCTGCGCCGAGACAGGTCGCGAATGCGTTGCAGGAGATCAGCGAGTTTTTCAGGTGAGGCTCGATTCGAATGCGCGATATCGGCCAGCAGACTGAGTGCATGCAGATTGGCACCCAACTCATCATGAACATCCGCCGCGATTTGTTCACGAGTATTGTTGATCGCACGCCGGCGTCGCACATGGCCGATTAAGAAAACGGCGAGCGTTCCCAGTGCGAGCACGGCAACGAGCCAGAGCAAACGCCGGATGACGTTGGATTGTTGGTTGTAGCGGCCGTTCAGTTCCGCAACGATCAGAGGGCGTTCGGTTTCGAATTCATGTCGTTGAGACAGTTCTCGCAGCCATTGTTTGATCGGTAGGATTTGACCATAGATATTGTTCCCGTCCGTCAGCGATTCGATTCCTCGGGCGAATCCGAATACGTGGAAGTTCGCCTCGAACGGTCGGTGTCGAGCGACATTGACGCCATCACTGAATAGCTCAATTTCTGCGAAACCGATGACTCGAGTCGTTTCGTTTTCGGCGTCGCGTGAATCGAGGTTGAGGCACGTCAACCGCACGTAACGACATTCGCGTTTGGGGAAACGCTGCATGACGATCGGACCCGTATCGAGTTCCGATTTACTCGAATAATCGATCAACACCACCGCGTCTGAAAAATCACTCTGGAGTGCGCCTTCGACGATGATTTGTCCGGGCACGGCGAAACTTTCCGGGGCACTCGCGGGGATCGTGTCGCTGAAATCAGTTGCATGAAAGTGAATCCGTTCCAGCTCAAAGGCCCGTCCGAGATCGACGGACAGGACGGGAGCTTTGATGTCTTCGTCGTTGCTGACTTTGCTCACGAACGCGATGCTTTGTTCACCTCCGAATCCGTTCATGAGGTACGGCATGAAGCCGTCAACAAGATATTGTTGCTTTCGAGGACCCTGAGCCCATTCGTCGCTCGATGACGCCTCGACCTGTTAATTCAACGCAACGTTTTCCGAGTTCGAAAATACCAGTAGTTCAGCGAGTTGCAGTGAGTACAGCCCGTCCCACGCACGCGGAGTCAACTCGGTCGCAACCAAGCGTATCCAAGATGCCTTTTGAGGTTCGATATCAACGACGACGGGTGCGATTCGCGGGAGCAGCTGGTCGTCGGCGTCGTATTGAGCGACGACGTGTCCGCTCTCGTCGTCGTCGGTTCCCACGAGGATGTGAAATGCGACCGGAAATCCATCGGCCCGAAATCCAAACGTCTTGTTTCGCCAGATCGCGGGAACCAAGACGATTTGGTCGATTTGCTCTTCTGCTTCGAATCGAATCGTCACCTCGACTGACTGATCAGGCACCGGCGAAGTTCGCGAGCGATAGCCGATCGCGCCAACGCCGCTCCGCATGTTCGGTTGAGCTAACATCTGCAGGCATGCGTCAATGTTCGCGAGCCGATCTTCGAGTTGCTGCAGGCTCATCGATTGATGCAAAGTCTTTTGCATCACGGTCTCGGCGACGAGGGAGGATCCCCCAACGCCTACCAGCCATAGCAGCGCGAGCGTGTGTGCTAATCGGGCGGGACAGTGTGCAGCCAAATCGTGTGCGGCTCGTCGACAAGATGCGGAGCAAGATATTTGCCAGATCGATGGATCTGGTTTCGAACTCCAAAGTCTAACGCATTGAGAAGTGGCGGACTTCCTCTATCAGGTAAAAACGGGATGCCAGAAGCAGCCCGTTGATCGCACGTCGAATTGCAAAAGCGTTTTCGAAAATGAGGGCGCCGACGTCGGCAGACTGAATTCTGGTACCTCAAGCGACCGGGAACGGGCACCAAATCATCTGGAATGATTTAGAGCGTTTCTGTATTGAGGTGAGTTTTCAGAGGTTGTGACGTTCACCAGAACGTCGGCCACTGTCGGGCAACGGTGGCTACAACAGAAAGAGAAATGGTCTCAGCATTCCATTTCACGGAATACGCTCGGGGAGTTTTTGCCCCGGATGCGTATCGACCGTGTTTCGCGAGAGCTTAGTTTAAAAGCTCTCTTCGATGACTTCTTTGGCACCGCGTGTGCCGAGGGCGCCCCAAAGACCGAAGGGTGATTCGCGTCCCGCGGCGAGTCCACCGGATGCGTTGGAGACTTGAGCGCTGTTGCTGTTACCCGCTTCGATTGAATCGGTGATGAACTTGACCGCGCCGTCACCCATCAAGACGTGACAGCCACCTTGGTGCCGACTGCTCGGAGGGCAAACTCCCGCGGAGCTGTGGTCGCCCGACAAGCAGACTTCGCGGTTGGGTGGCAGGATCGTGTTCATGCCCGTGTACGCGATTCGTCCGAATGCCCATTTGTAACCGCGACGGCGATCCGACTCGGAGTCATTGACGGTCACTTGTGAGCCCCAGAATTGGGGCCGCGTCGGATCGGTTCCGTCACAGGCCAACGCGCCGTTTGGGCCGACCATGTCACGGCCGTCATCGTTCGTTCCGCCGGAGGCACCCCAGTGGGTTCGTTTGTCACGGTCGCCAAGGTCGGTTGTGATTTCGCCGGCGGCAATGGTGTTCGAGAGACCGTCGAGAATGTCGCGGAACGACATGCTGGTGCGTGGTACGAAGAAACCGCGTTGGCCGTGGCGGACCGCGATCGCGCGAGTGTTGTTGATTTGCTCGTTGTTATCGAGTGATCCCCAATCGCCCATATGTACGGAATCGCCGGCGCAATAGGCGTAGTTGGTTCGCCCGTCTGAAGGCAGCCCGGTACCGGGGTCGCTGGGGCAGCGAAGCGTTTGCAATTCAGTGATCCATGGTTCGTACGGAGTGCTGCCGTAGTTGCTTTGCGAACGCTTCGGGTTTGGCCCCATGGCTTGGAATGTCCCGCCCGTGATCGTCAACGGGTTACTGATCTGTTCCCAAACCGCTTGTTGTTCCATGAACGGGGTCAAGCCAACCAACCAGTTCAAATCGGAGCGGTTGAATCCGGTCCCGACGGCTTGGGATTCCGCGTCGCTTCTCGTCGGGTTGGTCGTTCCGCCTTGCGACGTTGGGCAGCGATCGTATGCGGAGTGATAGTTGTGAAGGGCCAAACCGATCTGTTTGAAGTTGTTGCTGCAGCTCATCCGTCGTGCGGCTTCGCGGGCGGCTTGGACTGCCGGGAGCAGCAGACCGACGAGGACTCCGATGATCGCGATGACGACGAGAAGTTCCACTAAAGTGAAGCCCCGGTTCCGTTTCGATGACGAGAATGGGTTTGGCATGTCTGATGATGCTCCGGTAAGAAGACGGATCTTGCGGTTTGTTAAGGCGCGGAATGACCGCAATAAGGGGTGCTATAGTAATATTGGTGCGGGATATCGCATGTCGTCTGTTTAGTTGACGCGCAATCTGCGCCCTTGCCTGGGGAGGGGGGGAATGCGTTTTTGTCCAGGCGAACAACTTTTGTTCGCTCGGTGTTCAAGAAGCGGGGATGAGAAGATGGATTCCTGACGCTGAATCGTATAGATTGTCCAGGTTGCTTAACTGAGTGAGTTCGGCGTCGCCGACGGTTCGCTCAGAAGAGTCCCGCCTACCTTCCCGCCTGAATGCTGTATGACCCGCTTGTTTGCCCGAGCCTTTCTGGCTGTCTCCCTGTCTGCGCTGATTCCCGCGAGTCTCTTTGCCGAAGAAAAGAGCCACGAACTCGACTTCGCGCACGACGTCGTGCCAATATTGAAACGCAATTGCGTGCATTGTCATGGCGGTCGCGAGGAGGAAGGCGGTTTTTCGTTTAACAATCGAGAATTGGTTTTCGATTCGGGGCACGTCGATCTCGATGAACCGAACGACTCGTATCTGCTGGAACTCGTCACGTCGGACGACCCGGATACGCAAATGCCGCCCGCCGATCGACCGCGGATGGGTGCTGACGAAATCGAAACACTCCGCCGTTGGATCGCGGGTGGATTGAAATGGGATGCGGATTTCACGTTCGCGATTCGAACCTACGAACCACCCCTTCGTCCTCGTGTTCCTGAATTGCCAATCAGTCGCAATGGACGTGATCATCCGATCGACCGGATCTTGGACGAATACTCGATTCAGCGAGACCTGCCGATTCCATCGGGCGTCGACGATGCAACGTTTTTGCGTCGCGTTTCGCTCGATCTGATCGGGTTGTTGCCGAGTGAATCGCAACTTAGCGCATTTCTGGCCGATGACGATCCGCTCAAACGTGAACGTCTCGTCGACGAGTTGCTGAACGATTCGGTTGCCTACGCCGATCACTGGCTGACGTTTTTCAATGATCTGTTACGCAACGATTACAGCGGTACCGGTTTCATCACCAATGGGCGCAAACAGATCAGCGGATGGCTTTACGAGTCGCTCGTTGTGAACAAACCGTTCGACGAGATGACGCGTGAGCTGATCGCGCCACCGACCCAAGAGAGCCAGGGGTATATCGACGGAATTAAATGGCGCGGCGAAGTGAGTGCCGGGCAGACGTTGCCGATTCAGTTCTCGCAGAGCATTTCACAATCGTTCTTGGGCATCAACATGAAGTGCGCCTCGTGCCACGACAGTTTTGTTGACCGATGGACGTTGAAGGAAGCGTACGGTCTCGCGGCGATTTATGCGGACGAATCGTTGGAACTGCATCGCTGCGACAAGCCGATCGGGGAAACCGCCGAGGCCGCATGGTTGTTTCCTGAATTGGGGCAAGTCGATCCGGTGGCCCCACGCGAAGAACGTTTGCAACAACTCGCCGAGTTGATGACTCATCGTGAAAACGGTCGCTTTGCCCGTACGATCGTCAATCGTTTGTGGTATCGCATGATGGGGCGCGGCATCGTCCATCCGCTCGACGCGATGCAGACCGAACCGTGGAGCGAAGATTTGTTGGATCACCTCGCGACGGATTTGGTTGCCAACGGATTTGACTTGAAAGCGACGCTGCGAAACATCGCCACCAGTGCCGCGTACCAGTCTCAGTCAGAGGTCGTCGGCGAGGAAACCGGGCAGGAGGACTACGTCTATCGTGGGCCGCGTGCCCGGCGGATGACGGCCGAACAGTTTCTCGACAGCGTCTGGACGCTGACAGGAAATGCGCCTAAGAAAGTCGAAGCCCCGATCCCGCGACACGAATACACGCCGGGCTCAACGCAGCCCGTGATTGCTAGCGGCGATTGGATATGGGGGCCGCTCGAGAACGGATCGGTGCCAGCGGGACAATCCATCGTGTTGCGAAAACAACTCACGCTTGCGAAAGACGCCGTCGGTGGAGCGGCGGTGTTGACGTGCGACAACCAATATCAGTTGTACGTGAATCGAAAACTGGTCAGCAGCGGCGACGATTGGAAACAGCCTCAATCGGTTTCGCTAGTGAGCCACATGACTGAAGGCACCAACACGATCGATGTGATCGCGACCAACGACAACGGCAAACCGAATCCCGCCGGATTTTTTTTAGAGGGTTGGGTTGTGTTCGCCGACGGATCGCAAGTCACGTTTCAATCGGATGATTCGTGGACCTATTGTTCCGACGTCGTGGCGGCGCGAGGCGGTGTGATCGACACGACCAACGACGATTGGTATCCCGTCACGGTGGTTCCTGGTTTGCCTGTTTGGAGGGAAGTTGTCGATCAAAAGGTCCGTCCACTTCTGCAGCAGCCGCGGAACGCAGTTGACGGGCCGGTGATGGTGCGGGCTTCACTGCTGAAGAATACGGCGTTGATGAAGTCGTTGGGCCGCCCCATGCGAGAGCAAATTGTCTCGATGCGGCCGGACACGATCACAACGCTCGAAGCAATTGATCTCGCTAACGAGCCGACTCTCTCGAAATCATTTGCCGCCGGAGCTGAACGGTTGATCGCGTCGACTGGCGGTGATCCGGACACGATCATTCGGTCAATGTTTCGTTCGGCTCTCGCTCGAGATCCGTCCTCGGACGAGCACCGATTGATGATGGAAATGTTGGGCCAGAGTCCTGATCGGTTGGCCGTGCAAGATGCGATGTGGGCGGTGTGCATGCTGCCCGAATTTATGCTGGTTCGATAACGAGAGTTTTTGGTTTTCTAGGACGAATTGTCATGATGAACTTCCACGAAGATCCGTCTGCGCCCGAGTCGATCGTGCGGCGAGACTTCCTACGTCGATTGTCCGCGGCCGGTGCGGCGGCGTTGGCCAGTGGTGCGCCCCGTTTGCTCGCGAACGGTTCGCTCGGTGAGATCGAACACCCACGGCCTAAGGCGGACGCGTGCATCCTGTTGTGGATGGCCGGTGGGATGGCGGCGCCCGATACGTTTGATCCGAAACGGTATCATCCCTTTGAAAAGGGATTGCCGGTGAAGGAAATGCTGAGCACGTTTCCGGCGATCGATACCGCGGTCGACGACATCAAAATTTGTCAGGGGCTCGAAAACATCGCGTCGGTGATGGACCGAGGAACGTTGATCCGCTCGCACGTCCAACCCGACCTCGGCAGCATTCTGCATTCGCGGCATCAATACCAATGGCACACCGGCTATGTGCCGCCGCAAACCGTCGCGGCGCCGCATATCGGCGCCTGGATGGCTCGTGTTCTTGGTGCCCCAAACGAGGTGATGCCGGCGTTCATCAATATCGGACAAAGGCTCGAAGGGATCGGCGAAAGTGAAGAGCTGAAGGCGTTCACGACGGCGGGATTCTTCGGCAGCGAATTCGGTCCGATGAACCTGCCGTACCCGGATCAGGCGGCGGTGTCGGTGCGTCCGCCCAAAGGCATGGAGTCCCAACGATTCGCAAACCGAAACCGACTGTTTCGCAAGTTGGTCGACGCGAGTCCTGACCGTGATCGCATGAGCGACTATCAGCAGGAGTCGATGTTGCGATCGATGGACGCCGCGTATCGGTTGCTCAGCAGCAAAGATCGCGAGGCGTTCGACATCACGCTCGAACCCAAAGAGAGCTTTGAAAAATACGATACCGGGCGATTCGGACAAGGGTGTTTGCTGGCGCGTCGGCTGGTCGAATCGGGGGCTCGGTTTGTCGAGGTGACGACCGAGTATGTGCCGTTTCTTCACTGGGACACGCACAACGACGGTCACACGACGACGACGAGGATGCACCAAGAAATTGACCGTCCGATCGCACAACTGATCCGTGATCTGGAAGACCGCAAACTGCTCGACCGAACGTTGGTGATCGTCGCATCGGAATTCAGTCGCGACGCGTTGATGGAAGGCAAGCCCGGATCAAACGCGAATGATCAGGCGCGCGAGAAAGTCGATGCTCTCGGCGAAATGAAACACTACGGATTGCATCGGCACTTTACCGGCGGTTCGAGCGTGTTGATGTTCGGCGGCGGAATCAAGAAAGGCCAACTCTACGGCTCAACGTCTCCCGAACGACCATTAGTCGCGATTGAAAATCCCGTCAGCATCGAGGACCTGCATGCGACCATCATGACCGCGATGGGCATCAGTCCTCGCATGGGATATGAAATCGAGGGACGCCCGTTCTACGTGACCGAAGACGGGAACGGCCGCTCCGTCGACGCGCTGTTCGCGTGATCGGCGGTTGCGTGAGCCGTCCGTTTTTCTCTCAGTTTGAAACTCTCTAAAACGATTTGGCCGGGATTCGGGCGTGTCCCTTTGTTGCGAATAGGAACACCATCGTTTGATATGTTTTTGGTCGTGGGAAATCTCGCCGTTCGCGGGTGTTAGCTTTTCAGCGGTGTGACGGTCGAACCGTCCGACTTCAAATGAAAATCCAGCACGGAGTCGCCGCTGGTAATTTCAACCGTCAATTCGGACTTCTTGTTGTACTCGGAAGGAACCCGCTCACCGGGATTCGATGTGCCCTTCTTACTGGGTTTTGAACGTCGAGCCGGTGTGTTGTCCTCGTCTCCGTCTTCGTCCTCTTCTTCGCCTCCTTCTCCGGTGCTCGCCGTCGTACTGATTCGGACGATTTTGGTTCCCGGCTTCACGCCATCGACTTCGCTGTTGAACTTGATCTTGTAATGTCCTTCTTCATCGGTCGTGGCGTATGCCTGCGTCAGGTCGGGGGATTCAAAGAACACGACCGCGCCGGAGAGTGGTTCGCCATCAAGGGTGACTTCGCCGGTGATCGGGACCAGGCCCAGCGAACTGTAGTCGACGCCGGGGCCCACGTCGCAACCTGCTAAGCCGGTAAGTCCGATCGTGATGATGCTGGAGACCAAAATGATTGAGCGTAACAGTTCTGTCGGAGGTTTCATGTCGTTTGATGTGGAGAGAGGTTGGGTGGGATTGGACGCGATGCTGCGCCGTGGGACACTGCATCGCGGGTGAGGACGGACCGGCGATGGGTTTAAACGCTCTGATCTGATTCGTAGCCACCGTCGCCAAACAGCGGATCACGTTTCGCCGAACGTCGCGGCGTATCGACGACGCCATGTCCATCGCGGAAACGATTTAGAACTCTTGAGGCACTTCGCGACCATCACGTGAACCGAGCCCCTCGTAGACTTCTTGGTTGACCGATTCGGTGATGAACTGGACGGAACCGTCGCACAGCAAGAAGTAGGCACCACCGGTGTGGTAGCTGCCGAACGACAGTTCCATCAACCGACCGTGCAGATCGGGATGGCGAATTCGCGAGTTGATCGGCGCGATCGTTGTTCCGACAACTTCTGAAAACTCGGTGCCGCCCGTGCCACCATCACATCGGCATGGATCGGCTTGAGGAGATCCGATGTACCAGTAGTCCATACCCTGGCCGTCTTTGGTGAAGCCGGGATCGTTGTACGATTCGCCGATCATGATGGTGTGGCTGGTTCCATCGAGAATGTCGCGGAACTTCGTTTTACTGCAGGCATAGAAAATGCCGTCTTGATCCAAGCTCTCTAGCGAGATCGTGCCGGGCAGCGCGGTGCTGGTGTCGTCGGACGTGGCTTTGGTTCCCGCGCTTCCTCGGTAACTCGCGGGCACTCGCTCGGGAATGCTGCCGTTTTCCATGTGCTCGGGCAACGCCATGCTGGGGCAGCGGTATGTTCCGATGTAGGTTCCCGCGGCGGCTTCGTTGGGGCCATCGTCGGTTCCCCAGTTGCCGAGGCCTGATTCTTGAAAGACGAGCGTTTCGTACAAACTGCCTTGTTCGATCTGGGGCAGGATGTGGGCGCTCCAGGTGGTGCCACGGGTGTCCCAGCCGTAAGGGAATTTGCCAAACGTGTCGTGATAGTTGTGCATCCCCAGGCCAATCTGTTTCAGATTGTTGCTGCAGGACATTCGTCGTGCTGCTTCGCGAGCGGATTGGACGGCCGGCAACAATAGTCCGACCAGGACACCGATGATCGCGATCACAACCAGGAGTTCGACGAGCGTGAACGCCGAGCGTGTTCGTGAGCGATTAGCCGCGTCGCTGCGAGTCGTGCGCGTGATCAGTGCGTGTGTGGATGTCGAGTTGCAATTCATCGGTTTGCTTGGACACTCTGCTTAGGGGGACAGGAAGGTATTTGCGGTGTTCCGAACAACGACGCCATTAGAAGCACCAGTTCGAGGCGCGGAACATAGCGACCTATCGGTAGTCGATGGTTAAGGACCAATGAAGGCAACATTAAACTGTTGAGGTGGATCTCGAGGCAAAGATGAGGGCGAATGAGCGGGCGTTCTCGAACAAGGAACGGTGTCGATCAGCACGCAAAAACCGTCCCCCTCACGTGGGAAAACTGTCGAGAATCGACGAGGTCTTTGTCGAGGTGTGAATTGTGACCACGCGAGGGATGATCTCGGTGCCGTCATTAATCACGCAATCGGAAGAGCTAGCGCAGAGTGGGGCACCGGTTGCGATGCGGATTGCGGTCCATAGGCAAAGAATCCGGTTAGCAATAACAACGGAATGGTGAGCATGTGTCCGCCGGGCAACACGTACATTGCCAATGATGACGCCGTAGCCAAGGAGAGGAACAAGCTGTTAACGCGGGAGCGATTGGAATGAATGAGGCGGTCCGAGAGCCATCCGCTGGTGATCGCGCCCAACGCCATTCCGATCGGCAGCGCGAGACTCATCCATTTCGTGTCGGAGTTCTTCCAGTCGTCGCCCAGGAAGTGAACAGGAACCCAGATCAATAATCCGTACCTGGCCATGCTTTGAAACCCGATCGCGAGGCACGCGATCAGGAAAGGCGGATTCGTGAGTGCGGAGAGGTAACGTTGACGCGATGTCTCGTTGACCGTTTGCAGGCTCGCGTCCGCATCGTTGTCTTGTCCCGTTTGCGACTTCGTCTGCGGCCCGGTTGGTTGTTCGTCAGGGAGCGGCGAGAAACCGAGTTCCTCGGGAGTGTCGCGGACGACGAAGTAGTACGTGGCACCGCCGACGAGTAGTAACAAAACGGGGACACGATAGATCCACCGCCATCCGAGATCGAGTTCCAAGATCAACGTGGACGTTGCAAACGCCAACACGGACGCCATTCCTGCGGCAAACACGTAGACGCCGTAAATCTTGCCGCGTTCCGAAGCCGGCCACCAACTCGACAACACGTTGCTGCCCGATGCCCATCCCATCGATTGGTCGTATCCGTTAAGTGCCCAGGGGGGCGACGAGGCCGGGCAAGGTTTGTCCGAAACTCGTGACCCAGTTGAGGAGACAAGAAAGGACCGCCCCCACACTCATGAGTCGTCGTCGCCGAACTTGTCACCCAGGTTTCCATTGATCGATTGCCCGATCGCGTAGGACCACAACCTCCAGCTCTACTCGTAAACGCTCTAGCCATCCGGGACACCCCAGGCGGTTCCCTCCGCATTGGCGCAAGGTCCGCACAACACACCGATCGAACGTGAGCGGTTGATTGGCAATTGGAGTCACCTCGCCTACACGTTCGAATCCGATCTGCTCACGTTGTATCTCGACGGCGAGTCGATCACGTCGCACAAACTGCCCGTCCCAGGCCCGGCATCAGAGCTCGGGGGAATGGTGATTTGCGGACATCGCGCCGCCGTGGGGCGGAATTTTGATGGGCTGATGGACGAGATCCGAGTCGACCAATCGGTTCTGCGACCCGAGCAAATCCACGAAATCGCCAACACGCCGTAATAGACAGACCGGTTTCGTCGTCACCGTCACCAGACGGTGAACTCCGTCCTGCAAACGCAATTGCAACGAACGAGAGGCGATCAAAGAAACACGCTAACGGGCTTTCGGTGGTTCGCTCGAAAGTAGTTGAAACGCCTCCAGCGTTTTTGACTTGGACGCTTCGTCAACGATTAAGTAGCGGTGCTTGCCGGTTGCCTCATGCTGGAAGGTCGTGAAGGCTTCGTCGTCAACGGTGACCGTGCCCGGATCGGACAATCGGAAGTAGCCGTGATCGGGACGAATCGCGTGCAGCACGCTGGTCAGATCCCATGTCGGGCGATCGTGTGGCGGCGGGTTGTAGTGCACGTAGGCTTCGCGGAGCGGATGATGTTCGACGCAACCGAAGTCGTTCTCGATGCTGCGATGCGGATACGGCAACGCGATGCCGACTTCGAAACCACTCCAAGCAATCGGCGTTGGCCACTCGCTCGCGATTCGTTGGGCCGCCGGAATGTCCTTGATCACGTTGTACTCTTTGTAGTCGCGGGGGTGTCCCGATTCGTCTTTGATCTTTGCAAACGCGCCGGCCATCATTGACAGTGAACTCACTTTCGTCGTGACGAGTTCAACCCCGTTCAACGGACTGATTTCATCGGGGGCAGAGGCGAGCAGGGCGGCCAAGTTGGTGGAGAAACCGACTTGGATCACCGCGACCGAATGATCGTCCGCGGTCGCGAGAGCTCGCCGTAAAACCGCAACGGCGTCCGGTGCGTTTTCACCGGAAGCGAGGTCGTGAGGATATCGCAGTTCGCCGTCGTCTCGTGCTTCGGCGAGCCCATTGAATCTGCCTTCGTGGTCCGTGATGCCACTGCGGCAGACACCGATCGGAATGTTGCCGTTTGAGTAGAACGTGTTGACCGCATCGACGAACGGGGCCGCCAAGGCGTGATCTTTCGTGATCGTCACCGCGACCAGTTGGCATTCGCCACGTGATTGCAGGGCATGAATCATTCCCAACGCCAGGACATCATCGCAGTCGTTGCCCATGTCGGTATCGAAGATGACCGGCAGTGGCGGTTGGGCGGCGTCGCATGTGGAAACGTAGATCGCCGGAAAGCAGATCGCGGGGACACAGATTGCGGTGAAACAGCTCGCTAATGCGAATGTCGCGAACAAGATTGGCGTTTTTGCCTTGGGAAGTGTTGGGAGCATGAGCGGTCGGTAGGTGGGGATTTGGAATCGTAGCCATCTTCGTCTGACGGTGGGCCGCGTTGGGGCGAACGTTGTAAGAGTTTCTAACCTGTGTCTTTTGCCGAAACGTGTGTCAGCGGTTGTTCGGCGGGCGGCCTATTCTATCGAGAACCCGCGCACGACGTTTGGCGTGTTCGGGGGTCGCTACTGCGGGACACGGAAGTCCACGACCGAGATCCTTTTGCCTCGTTGCCCGATGGCGGATATCCAACCGTCGTGCTGGAAACGTTCTCGATCGACCGCAGTCTTTCCGTCACGAAAGAGCTGCGCCGGTGCGGAGGCGATCGTGGTGACTTCGCCGACGCGGGATGCCGAAAGCCGGTGAAGTCCGCCTTCGGAGACGAGGAAAACATGCTCACCGTTTCCCGCGGCCAATGCTCCCAGATAACGCGTGTCGCCGTGGTCCCATTTTCCTGTGTCGGGATCGCGTGTGGCGTGGAACGGTTCTCCGCTTTCACCTCGCATCACCACATGGACTCGGCCGTTCTGGTCCACGGTCATCGAACCGCCATTCACAAACGACGTGGCGGCCGGAATGTCGATCGCCACGACGCCATCGGAGTCCGCAGTGATAAACATCTTGCCGATGCGGCCGATCGGTTTGCCGTCATTGTTCCGCCATGTCTCGCCGTGATCGTCACTGTAGCTGTAACAAAGATCATGCGATGTGCTGGCCCGTGGGGTGTCTCGCCATGACCATGTCAGATGGCGACGACCGTTGCGTACGACCATGGAATGCGGATAGGCGTTCACCGTTCCATCGCCGCCGGGCCATTGTTTGTCGATCAATTTGCTCGAGGGCATATCGTTTCGAAGCCAGCGACCGTTTTCGTATTCCATGAAATGAGAATCCGCGTCTCCGGACCCACCGTTCAAACGCAGGTAGAGCAACATTCGGTTCCCATCGGCCGTGAAAGAGGGATACGTCACACGTTCGATTTTGGGGCCACCCAGGTTGTCTCGGACTGGGCCGAATAACTCGGGCGTCCAATCGTGTTGCGAGGGTTCGTTCGCGATTCGTTTGACGCTGCAGCGATAGTGCAGCGTCGAGAGATGATGATCAAACGCGAGGTGGATGACGCCATCGGCCGAGATGCCCATCGAAACCTTTTCATGACCGTCGCCAAAACCACGTGAGATAGCGCCGGCTTTGCCGCGATCCACGTTTTCGGTGCGTTGATATCCAGGCAATGAGGCCACCGACCATTTTCCCGATGGGAGTTGCCGCCGAGCCACGGAGACTTGTCGGGCATCATCCCAGTACGCCGCGTATTGCCAACCTCGATAGGTCCTCAGGGAACCGCTTCCGAAGTTCCAGATCGAACCTCTCGGGACGATGTCCTTCGGCATACCGTTGTGAGCGACGGTCGAGACGCGGTACGCCGCGTCGGATTCCGGTTGAGCGAATGCGAGTTGAGCAGACAGCACAGCAATGAGTGACAGGACGCATGCAACTGGATAGGCCATCGAAATCTTCCGCCGAAGTCTGACATGAAAGGCACCGTGGTCGAGCGTGATGAAGGCGTGTCTTTGAACGACAGCCCCGGCTCAGCATCCTTGCCCCTTCAATGTAGCTAATCGTCCACCACAAACACACAATCTTGACGAAGTTACTTGTCCAGGCATTCCCTTCGCGTGCGTCATGGTCGAGCCACGTCGCATTCGCCCTCCAGGCAGGAGAAGTGATCGCAGCGAAGTCGATTGGTGACGGGCCGGTTCTGTTTCGGACTCTGCGTGTTTTTTACCACGAAATACACGAACGGCACGAAAGTACTTCTCCGTGAATTTTTTGATCGAAGTAGGCCGGATCAAGGAACAACGTGACGCCGCTCCGGCATTGACGCTGTGAACTGCCGGAACATCGCTCCGATTGATTCGACTCCACGATCTTCACCCTCCTGGCAGGAGGGGCGAGCGAAGCGAGGGGAGGTCGAACGTTTGGGGGCTGGTTCTGTTTTTAACCTGTTTTGGGCTGTGCGGATTGGGAAGCGGTGCATGGGTGATTCAGCCACAGAGAGCACTGAGGTCACGGAGGGGATTGGTGTGCAATTCCTCTGTGCTCTCGGTGTCCTCGGCGGCTTGTTTTTTGACCACGAAATACACGAACGATACGAAAGTACTTCTCCGTGTATTGTTCTTTGAACCAAGTAGGCCGGATCCAGGAACAACGTGACGCCGCTCCGGCAATGGCGCCGTGACGTGCCGGAACATCGCTCCGCTCGGTCCGGCCTACATCATTTGCCGCTCTCGCAATCTTCATCATCCTGGTCGGAGCGTCGAATGCAGCGAGGAGAGGTCGAACGGTTGGACGCTGGATCTGTTTTGTCCTGTTTTGAGGTGTGCAGATTGGGAAGCGGTGCATGGGTGATTCAGCCACAGAGAGCACAGAGGTCACGGAGGGGCTTGGTGTGCAATTCCTCTGTGCCCTCGGTGTCCTCGGTGGCTTGTTTTTTGACCACGAAATACACGAACGGCACGAAAGTACTTCTCCGTGAATTTTGCTTTGAACCGAGTAGGCCGGATCAAGGAACAACGTGACGCCGCTCCGGCAATGGCGCCGTGACGTGCCGGAACATCGCTCCGCTCGGTCCGGCCTACATCGATTTGCCTCTCTCGCAATCTTCATCCTCCTGGTCGGAGCGTCGAATGTAGCGAGGGGAGGTCGAACGGTTGGGGGCTGGATCTGTTTTATCCTGTTTTGGGCTGTGCGGATTGGGAAGCGGTGCATGGGTGATTCAGCTACAGAGGTCACGGAGGGGCTTGGTGTGCAACTCCTCTGTGCCCTCGGTGTCCTCGGTGGCTTGTTTTTTGACCACGAAATACACGAACGATACGAAAGTACTTCTCCGTGTTTTTTTTGATCGAAGTAGGCCGGATCAAGGAACAACGTGACGCCGCTCTGGCCGCTGCCGCGTCCGACCCTCCCGCACACGGGAGGGTGAAGTCAGGACGTGCAGATTGATGTCTCGACGGCGGGTGAACGCTTGAAGTCGTTTCCTTGCGTTGCAGGCTCGTAGAGCTATCGTTCTTCTTTTTAGAAAATGCAACTCCGCGGAATGTACAGCTGGCCCCTTTTAAAACACTCGCCTGCTAGGGTTTCGGCTCGTCAGGGGATTTGGAAGTGTGGTCGTGCACAATTTTCCATCCATCAGGGAAGTGCCGAAAGATGAGTGTGAATCGTCCTCCAATCGGCAGATCGCGTTTGAGATTCCAAACACCGAGAACTTGCATTGCCGATGTATCGAGTGGCAGGAACTCAAGCTCTGAGAACGTGAGTTTTCCCATTTCGACTGACGTCGGATAGCGTTTTTTGTATCTCGCCAATGTCGCGTCGAACCCGCGAGAGATTTCGCCACCTGATGAAAACGTGAGCTGTTCGCTCTTCCAATAGACGTTCATGAACGCATCGATGTCGCCGTCATTCCAGTCTGCCGCTTGTTGCTCGATGAGAGCCTCGATTTCCGCTTCGGGTGACTCGCTGATCGCGTCCGCGGGGGCTCCACCGTTTTCAAGGACAAGGTGCGTATCGAATCGTCCGGTGCTGTCTGCTGCTCCGCAACTCATGCCCGGCGTGTTGTGCTGCATCACAATATCGCCTTGTTGGGAAACGGCGATCAGACCACCGGTACCGGGCGAAAGACGTTCGAGCATGATTTCGGTGATCGATGACTCGAGCGACTTTCCCGCGTAACGCATCTGCGCAGCGACGTCGTACGCGACGCTGTTTCGAATGTACTCTTCACCGACACCGGTTCCGGACACGGCACACAGTCCATTCGCGGCATAAGTGCCGGCACCCACGATCGGTGAGTCGCCGACGCGGCCCGGCAATTTCTTGGCGGTGCCTCCGGTACTCGTTCCGGCAGCAAGGTTCCCGTGGGAGTCGAGCACGACGCAACCCACCGTACCGTAGTGAATGTCTGCCGAATCGTGCGTTGACGAAACGATGGTCGCTGCGTCGTGGACGACTCGTTTGGTGATGAAATAGTCGGGATCGACCAATGGCACCTGTTGGCCTGCGGCAAATTGATCGGCGCCGGGGCCGGCCAGTAATACGTGTTTGGTGTTGGTCATCACGCGGCGAGCGAGCGAGATGGGATTCGCGACCTTGGTCACTCCCGCGACTGCGCCGCAACCGAGCGTTTTGCCATCCATGATCGAAGCGTCCAGTTCCGCTCGTCCGTCTTCGGTTAGCACGGCACCTCGACCGGCGTTGAAGATCGGATCGTCTTCCATGAGACGGATAACCGCTTCGACGGTATCCACTGCGGTGCCGCCGCCGGCCAGTAAATCGCGGCCCTTCTGTAACGCATTTTGCAATCCTTGGCTGCGTTTTTCACTCGACGCCTCATCCAACTGCGCCGGAGAACTGCCCGCTCCGCCGTGAATGGCGATCGCCCAATTTGCACGATTGGTCGCTTCTTCCCCGTGGCTGGCCCCTACGGGAAAAAGGGGACACAGCAGCGTAAATGCTAAAACGGACGCATGGAATTTCATGGCAGAAATCTTAACCGGAGTAACCCATCGAGCTTGATTGCACGTTCGGGATCCTGTCCCCCAAACCATTGCATTGGACTGGCGATTGGACCCCCTTTCGCGAACACCGTCAAGCGACACCGAAGCTCGCCTGGCCACATCGATTCGCAGGCTACACAATCTTTACCCTTCTGGCAGGAGAGGCGAACGCAGTGAGGGGAGGTCGAACGCTGACGGGCTGGTTCTGTTTTGGGCTGTTCGGATTGGGAAGCGGTGCATGGGTGATTCAGCCACAGAGATCACCGAGAGCACAGAGGTTACGGAGGGGCTTGGTGTGTAACTCCTCTGTGCTCTCGGTGTCCTCGGTGGCTTGTTGTTGACCACGAAATACACGAACGGCACGAAAGTACTTCTCCGTGTGCTTCGTTTTACGATCGACCATCCCGCCGCGAGACAACGCGATCGTATTTTCGATCTTGCCTCATAGTAGGCCGGATCAAGGAACAACGTGACGCGGCTCCGGCAATGGCGCCGCGACCTGCCGGAACATCGCTCCGCTCGGTCCGGCCTACATTGATTCGACTCTGCGATCTTCATCCTCCTGGCATGAGCGGCGAATGTAGCGGGGGGAGGTCGAACGTTTGGGGGCTGGTTCTGTTTTGATCCTGTTTTGGGCTGTGCGGATTGGGAAGCGGTGCATGGGTGATTCAGCCACAGAGAGCACAGAGTTCACGGAGGGGATTGGTATGCAACTCCTCTGTGCTCTCGGTGTCCTCGGTGGCTTGTTGTTGACCACGAAATACGCGAACGGCACGAAAGTACTTCTCCGTGATTTTTTTGATTGAAGTAGGCCGGATCCAGGAACAACGTGACGCGGCTCCGGCATTGGCGCCGTGACGTGCCGGAACATCGCTCCGCTCGGTCCGGCCTACATCATTCGCCGCTCTGTCAATCTTCATCCTCCTGGCAGGAGGGTCGAGCAAAGCGAGGGGAGGTCGAACCGTTGTGGGTTGGTGCTGTTTTGATCCTGTTTTGGGCTGTGCGGATTTGGAAGCGGTGCATGGGTGATTCAGCCACAGAGAGCACAGAGGTTACGGAGGGGCTTGGTGTGTAACTCCTCTGTGCTCTCGGTGTCCTCGGTGGCTTGTTGTTGACCACGAAATACACGAACGATACGAAAGTACTTCTCCGTGTAATTATCATTGAACCAAGTAGGCCGGATCAAGGAACAACGTGACGCCGCTCCGGCAATGGCGCCGTGACCTGCCGGAACATCGCTCCGCTCGGTCCGGCCTACATCATTCGCCGCTCTGTCAATCTTCATCCTCCTGGCAGGAGGGTCGAGCAAAGCGAGGGGAGCTCGAACCGTTGTGGGTTGGTGCTGTTTTTATCCTGTTTTGGGCTGTGCGGATTGGGAGGCGGTGCATGGGTGATTCAGCCACAGAGAGCACGGAGTTCACGGAGGGGATTGGTATGCAACTCCTCTGTGTTCTCGGTGTCCTCGGTGGCTTGTTGTTGCTGGAGCTGAACGGGTGATGTGTTCCAACTTGTCCTGCGTACGGATTGTGGGGTAGGGCCAATCGTCGTAGCGGTTAGCCGACGTTTTCGCCATTGTCATTGTCGTCGGCGTTGCGACATTTGGGCGCATGTCCGATGCACTGCTTACTGATCGCAATTTGTTCGTCGAGCGGCTCGGATGCTTTCGTGACGCTTGGCGTGGGGGTATGCTCAGGGATGCCGTCCGCAACCATTCTTTTCATGGAGCATGAATCATGCAGTGCCCACGCGATGGAGCAACGTTAGTCAGTACCAAGTACGAGGGCGAGATCGTCGTCGATCAGTGTCCGTCGTGTGGCGGAGTTTGGCTCGACTCCGGTGAGTTGCAAGCGTTGCAGCAGTTGGTTGAGCGTGATCACAAGACTCATCTGCGACGTATCGATATCATCGCGCGAGCGTATGAGTTTGCCCGCCAAAAGACTCGCGCCGAAATCACCTGTCCGAAATGTGGCGGACGAATGGAGTCGGGTGAGTACGTGTATTGTTCTCAGATTATGATCGACCGCTGCGTCGACTGCTCAGGCGTTTGGCTCGACAAAGGTGAACTCGCGGCCCTCGAACAGTTCTTTGAAGAGGCAGGGTTACAGGAACAGGAAGAGAAGGATTTGAATCTGCGTCACAGTTTCTTCGCGAGTTTGTTTGATCGCTAGAAAGCCAACGATTCGTTGTGCGAGTCAAAAAGCCGCTCAATGGAAATCCAAACGAGCGGCTTTGTTTGTGGGCGTGAATAAGTTGTCACGTACCGAGTCGACGCGTTCAAAGGCTTCGTGATCCTCGCCTTGAAGAAAAGAGTTTCCGGACTCTGTTTTTTTTACCACGAAATACACGAACGGCACGAAAGTACTTCTCCGTGTATTTTCTTTTGATCGAAGTAGTCCGGATCAGGGAACAACGTGACGCTTCTCCGGCAAGGGCGCTGTGAACTGCCGGAGCATCGCTCCGCTCGGTCCGGCCTACATCGAATTGCTGGTTCCACAACCTTCACCTTTTTGGCCGGAGGGTCGAGCAAGGCGAGGGGAGTTCGAACGGTGGTGGGCCGGTTCTGTTTCGATTTCGTTGCGGACTCTGGTTGTTGTTGACCACGAAATACACGAACGATACGAAAGTACTTCTTCGTGTGCTGTCTGTTGTGTGCGACTTGCCCAGGTGGAAACCGTTTCTCGCCCCGGGCGACAAGCGTTCGAACGTCAAGCGTGGAAGGCGAAACCCTCGCGTTCGGTTGAACGGTCAAGTGCTGTGCTCACCACGCAAGCTGGTGTTTGAGTGGACACGCAGCGTCGGCCGAAGATGAGGCAGCGGTCGCAGCGTTTCCCGTGTCGGATGCAGCAAAGAGGCCTGACCCCCTTTGGGCTCTCCTGCCCACGATGAAACACACAAACGACAATAATGTCTTCTCCGGCAATTTCCTTTCCGGTCGAAGAAGTGAAGGAGAAGAGGAGTTCAAGAAGCCAAGTGCGGACTTGACAATGACCCCGGTACCCTTCGATTTGCCTGCTATTTGTTACGTCCTACCAACGTCGAATAACGCTGGTTCAGTGCCTTGCGGATCTCCTCAAGCTTTTCAGGTTTTGTAAACGAGTCGATCAAACGCAGGACGTCCTTTTTGGGCAACGCCAGTGTTGTCATGATTTCATCAACCTGATCGTTTTCGGGGTGTGATTTGATTGGTTCGGTCGTGAACGCGTCCTCAAACCGAAGCTTCAACGCAGCGACGTTTCGATCTCGGGCTCGTTTCGCGGCGGAGTATACGCCGCGGTTGTATCCTCCAAAGGGTTGAGTTATTCGGCTTGCGGGACCGGACTTTGTCACATCGCCCGATCCCGCTCCAGCATCAATCTCGATCATGAAGATGCCGCGGCGTCGTAGTTCCTGCCTTAGCACGCGACCATTCTCAGTCTCCAGTTCATCGATCTTTGACAGGATAGCGAGTACGGAATCCACACCGGTGTTGTCGACCATTCCACCGTCGAGAAAGTGGGCGTGGTGGACCGCCTCGTAATTGGGTTCTGGTACATCGACCGAAAGACGCGTTGGTTCAAAGCCAAACGGAAACGACGATGACATTCGGACCCCTCGGGTCAAACGAACATTCGGATGAGTCCCGTCACTTTGAAGCGTTGACAGGCTGTAAGGCTCATGATCATCCTCCGAAATCTGCCAGCGAGGGCCATCCTTCGTTTCAGTCAACAGATAACGCCGAAACCAATTGTCAGGTAGTCTTGGGAAACCGACCATTGCGCGGCGTCCCGTGTCGATGTCGGCTACCCCAATCACTAACAACGGCTTGGTCGCGTCAATAGTGGCTTGATCAATCGACGCCCAAGTAAAACTTCGATCCCAATACGCAGTCAAAGATTCTCCGCGATTCGAAAACGGCGTTAAAAAGCCGCGAAAGATCGGGCCAAGATAGTCTCTCGTAACAGCATCCTGAGTTGTGTGCTGCCCAGTCAACGAGTGGTAGTGTGCGGCTAATGCAAGAGACCCGCCAGAGACCCCGCTGCCCAGCCATATGCAAGCCGGGGAATCGCCGTCCTGACGAAATTCGCTCTCGATAATTTCGAGCGACAAGGCGGCAACCAGCGCTGCGCGTGAGCCGCCCCCGCTTGCGGTGATAATAATGACTGGTCCATCAGGTTCTCGCGATAAGCGATCCAGTGCGGCGTCAACCCATTGTTCGGACACAGCTGATCGTAACGTGCCGGCATTGTCAGGAAAGTCTGCCGGACCGAGATCCACATGACTCGATAAACTGGCTACTGCAAACGCTACTACGACTGCCATCAACCTCCACGGCAATTGAGTATTTCGATGCAAATAGTCCAAGAGTGCCGCAATCAGAATGCCGGCGAATGCCAGAGAGAAAAAAGCCCAAACAGTGTAGACCGTCATTGAAATGCCGCTGACCAATTCAACAGCAATCCATAGCGCTTCGAGAATTACGGTCAGGATAAGCAAAACGGACAAGACTTCTCCAGTTCTCTGCCAGACGCGAACGCGACGCTGCATCGTTTCGTCGGCGTGTTCATTTTTGTCGAGGACCTTGTCGGATCCCACCCTTGTTCCGAACCCTAGCCATAACGCAACCATTGCCGCTAGTAAGCCCACCATGCGAAAGAATCCGCCAGGCATAGGCCAAACGGAATTGAGGAACCATGTCCACGACGGCGAAAGAGGGCAGGAAAATGCGACTACGAGACCAACGCAAAAAACGGTCAGATTGATGCCCCATGCCCAAAAACCGTCACTGAACTTTCGCCCGCGTTTTGCCAACCAATACAGACCCTGGGTGGATACGTCGAAAACCCAGCGAATCGGAAAAATAAAGGGTTTCCGCAGGTTTTCGGGAATCTTCGCGACCGCTCGGTCAACTGGCGAGATTTCCGGTGCACGCAGTAAGAATTGGACGATCAACAACACTCCCCACATGATCAGCACCGCGGTTGCTATCCCGATGGGAAGGTTTGTCGAGAGGGTGTCCTTTATCAGCAAACGGATTTGATCGACTTTCCATCCGATCAAAAAGAAGGTGAGCACCGATAGAAAGACAAAGAGATACCTCGTGAGAAGACGCTTCGCCTTGCCGATCCGAGTCAACTCGCGTTTAGTCATGTTCATACGCCTATCGAGTTCTCTCATGGTTTAAGTTTTTGCGACGTACCGGCCGTCGTGAACCTTGCGGACGGCGGCGAGAGTCTCAGGAAGTTCGGAAAATTCCAAGGGAACGGGGGCGAAAAGCGAATGATGGACTCAATACACCCGTCCCTTTTTCTTCACGCTGGCTCTAGTGCATCATCCACACAAGGAATTGGGGTTGGATGATTTTGGGTATTTCGTGGAAACTATGTGCAACACACGGAGGTTTCCATGATCAAAAAGTATATCGTCCGGCTTTCGG
>NZ_JACHXU010000014.1 GCF_014192335.1 Aporhodopirellula rubra
AGTTCATGCTGATCCTGGCAAAGCTGGGAGGCTACCTGGATCAGAAAGGCCAAGGCTCGCCTGGATCAAAGACCATCTGGCGAGGACTGCGGCGAATGGAAGCCTACCGCGAAGCCTACACCGTCTTCGGAACTAGCTAATAAGATGTGGGCTATAAAGAGGGTTTACACCCCCGGCATCCGGTGTACCGGCCCTCCGGGCCTGAAGTGCAACCAACATCGATGAGCACACACAAAAAGGGCACCAAAACCAGCACGGCCGACACAACTCTGCCATCCCAAGCCCGGAGGGCTGATACAACTAATGCCGGGGCCGACAGGCCCCGGATACTTAACTCATCCAAAACTAAGGCCTGAAGGGCCGATACAACTCTGTCACGACACCCAGTAGTGCAGACAGTTGTGTCGGCCCTCCAGGCCTTTGGTTTTGGCTCATCTGACTGACGGGGGCGCAAGGCTGAGTGCGTTGGAGGGAGTCACGCTAATGGGTACAATGCCCGGCAATGTAGCGGTTCGCAGGTTTGGAATCAGACCTTGGTCGGCTTTGCTTGGCAGGCCCCGCGTGACAACATGGTCAACGTTTCTCCGAGTCACTAAGAAGTTTACGCTCGTGTGTGCGCGCCGGTGCGACCCACGAGGCTCTCGTCGCTGATGAAATCTTCCATGAATGACGTCTCTCGCAATTCGCCTTCGTCGGCCGATTGGAAATCGCTCGCCGCGGAACTCGATGGTGAACTGCATACCGGCGATTTGATGCGTCGGATTTATGCGACGGATGCGTCGGCGTACCAGGAGATGCCTGCAGCGGTCGCGATCCCGACGTGCGAGAATGACATCGCCACCCTGATTCGGTTCGCGGGAAAGCACCAGATCGGATTGATCCCACGCACCGCGGGAACGTCACTCGCAGGCCAGGTCGTCGGCAGCGGGATGGTGGTCGATGTGTCTCGTCACTTCACACGCATCGTCGAAGTTAACGTGAACGAGGGTTGGGTGCGTGTTCAGCCCGGCGTGATTCGTAACGAACTCAATGCCCATTTGGCGCCACTCGGTTTTTGGTTCGCGCCGGAAACATCGACTCAGAACCGCGCCATGATCGGCGGCATGGTCGGTAACAATTCCTGTGGCAGCAACAGTATCAAATTTGGCAGTACTCGCGATCACTTGCTCGAGGTGCGAGGGTTTTTGTCCGACGGCAGCGAGGCGATGTTCGCGGATTTGTCGAGGGCCCAGTTCGATGAAAAGTGCGCTGCCGCCGACTCACTCGAAACACGTCTCTACCGTCATGCACGCGAACGCCTCACCGATCCCGTCATCCGCGAAGAGATCACTCGCGAATTTCCCAGGCCTTCGATTCGGCGTCGCAACACGGGATACGCGATCGACGTTCTGATGGACAGCGACGTGTTCACCAACCCATCTCAGCAGCAGAACAATGACGCGGGCGGGCTGCCGTTTAACTTCTGCCGTTTGATCGCGGGTAGCGAAGGGACGTTGTTTTTCGCGACCGAAATCAAGCTGCGGATTTTACCGCTCCGCCCGCCATGCTCGGGATTGATGTACGCCCACTTTTCCACCGTGACCGACGCATTGAACGCGACGCTGATCGCGGTTCGGCATGATATCGATGCGTGCGAGTTGATTGACGACGTCATTTTGAAATGCACGCAGCGGAGTATCGAGCATCGACAGAATCGATTTTTCATCCAAGGTGAGCCGGCGGCGATTTTGGTCACCGAAGTACGCGGACAAACGGATGACGAGGTGCGAGCGATACAGGATCGAATTGCCGCGGAGATGAAGACCGCCGGATTGGGCTTTCACTTTCCCGTTCTGTTCGGCGATGAAGGCGAACGCGTTTGGGATTTACGCAAAGCGGGGTTGGGGCTGTTGGGGAACATTCCCGGCGACGAGAAAACGGTTCCCGTGATCGAAGACACCGCAGTCGACGTGCGGGATTTGCCCGCGTACATCGCCGAGGTGAACGAGTTGCTACGGAAACGCTTCGGGCTCGAGTGTGTGCAATACGCTCATGCCGGTTCCGGTGAGATTCATTTGCGTCCGATCATCAATCTAAAAACCGCCGAAGGAAAGCTGCTGTTCCGCAGCGTCGCATCGGAAATCGTGACGCTCGTCAAGAAGTATCGCGGATCGTTATCGGGTGAACATGGCGATGGGCGTTTGCGTGGCGAATTCCTCAAGCAAATGATTGGCGACGCAAACTACCAGTTGATTCGCGAATTTAAGAAGGCGTGGGATCCCGGCGGTGTGTTTAATCCCAATAAGATTGTTGACACGCCGCAGATGAACACGTCGCTTCGGTACGAGCCCGGCCAAACGTCGGGCGACGGAATCGAAACGGTTTTCGATTTTTCGTCGGACCAGGGCATCCTACGAGCGGCCGAAATGTGCAACGGCTCAGGCGATTGCCGAAAAACGCATCTCACCGGTGGTGTGATGTGCCCGAGTTACATGGCGACGCGAAACGAGAAAGACACGACGCGGGCGCGAGCGAACACGTTACGCCAGATTCTCACCTCGTCGGAAAAGTCGAATCCCTTTGATAGTGAAGAGATTAGAGACGTGATGGACCTCTGTCTGTCATGCAAAGGCTGTAAATCCGAGTGCCCATCGACGGTCGACATGGGCAAAATGAAAGCGGAGTTTCTGCAGCACTACTATGATGCCAACGGGGTTCCGCGACGCACGCGAATGATTGCGGGGTATGTGCGGGCTCAATCCATGATCGCAAATGCTCCCGCGCTGTTCAACGCGTTGGTCGGTGTGCCAGCGATACGTCGCACGATGAACCGACTGATCGGTTTTCATCCTGACCGTTCGATTCCCAAAGCGGCGCGGCAGACGTTTCGAAAATGGTTTCAAACGCGTCCACGTCAATTTGATGGTGCCGGTTCGAACGGACGCAAAGTTTGGATCTTTGCCGATGAGTTTACGCAGTACGGCGAACCGGAAATCGGGATCGCCGTGGTCGAGTTGCTCGAGCGCCTTGGGTATGAGGTCGGTATTCCCGATCATCTCGAAAGCGGCCGAAGTTCGTTGTCAAAAGGTTTGCTGAGAAACTCGCGTGATATCGCGAAGCAGAATGTTGCAATGCTGCGAGAAGTTGTCAGCGTACGAGAGCCGTTAATCGGAATCGAGCCGTCAGCAATCCTGTCGTTTCGTGATGAGTACCCGCAATTGGTTGGCGAGGCCGCACGCGACGACGCGGCGCGTTTGAGTGAAAACTGCTTTCTGTTTGATGAGTGGCTCGCGCGTGAAATCGAGGCGGGGCACGTCACCTCGGAAGCGTTTGTTTCTGACGCACGCAGTATTCTGGTCCATGGTCACTGCCATCAGAAGGCACTCGCGTCGATGTCGCCAACCATTCGGATACTGCAGTTGCCGGCGAATTACACCGCATCGTTGATTCGGAGTGGGTGTTGCGGCATGGCGGGTTCGTTCGGATACGAGCGAGAACACTACGATGTGTCAATGAAGATCGGCGAACTTGTCCTGTTACCCGCCGTACGAGCCGCTGAAGAAGACACGATCCTCGCTGTGGCGGGAACGTCGTGTCGCCATCAAATTCTCGACGGAACCGGCAAACACGCAAAACATCCCGCTGAAATCCTACGCGACGCGCTTCGCGGAGAGTAACCGTAAGGCAATGCAGGTCGATAGGAGGCTTTGATTCCTTGCGAGCGCCCGAACGCCGAAGGCGTCAATTTGTTCTTGCGCACTCAAGAATACCAAACGCCATGCGAAACTTGTAGCGCGACCGAACGCCTCAAGTCGTTTCACTCATCAAACCGGCGACGACATGTTCTTTAGCCTCTAGAAAAATCGAAAAATCTGTTCGCGGTTTTTGGGTTGCTGGCGAGGGCAGAATCTTGGTACAGCTGACGATGGTCGCTTGCGTTTCCCTGCTGGTTTGCACCCCGCTTTGTTTCACGGTGTTGTTTCACGGTTGTGGTGTGGAGTCAGCGGTAAGACTGCTGCAAAATTTCACTTGACTTTTTGCAAACACGCGAAACTGTAGCAAGCACATTCGGCTCATCGTTGTGGTGAGACGCAGAGGATGGAACTGCGAAGAAGGAGCATAGCGATGCGACGAAAAAAAAAGGATTCTCTCGGACTGTTTCAAGTCCTGTTGTTCACCACGTTCTTTTACGTGTGGAGCTTCGTCGATTCCGGTCCTACGGGGACACACACGCTTCAAGCGCAAACCGCAACGCTGCCGTTTCGTCCGATTGGAAGTGCCAGCGCCGTTGACCGATATTCACAACCGAGACGCTTCACCGAGCCTGCTCGTGATTCGCAGTGGCAGCGTGATGCACAGCCGGGCGCTTACCGCCAACCAGAACGCGACTCCGGGGTGAGGTATATCGAGACAGGGTACCGGGACGACATGCGTCGTACGGATGCGTACGGAAACGTTCGTCAGGTGTCGATGCAATCCGGTGGGTTCACTCTGCCGTCGGGAGGAGGTTCGGCACCTCTACCGAATGAATACACGCCTCCGCCACTGAACACGCCACCGAATCTGTTGCCTGGCGGTACGCAGCCACCGGCTCCGTCGGGCAACCTGCAAACGGCGCCGACGATGACTCAGCCGCAACTCGCTCCGCCGCCGACTTACAGCGGCCCGGCATACAATGCACCACCAGCGACCGAGAATTCCGCACCACGATCGTTGCCTACACCCGGAACAGGAACGCAGTCGTATCCGAGTGGCCCGGTCGCGGACTATCAGCCCGTCGCGCCGCCTCAACTGTCCAACGGTGGTTTTGCGACGATGAGTGATTGTCGATTGATCACACCGGCGAGTTCGTACTCGGCGATGAGTCCCTATGGTGACACCTGTGGCGGAGTTGCGCCGACGGGATACTCGGGGACATACGTCGCACCGCCGGCGCAAATCGCCGCACCCGCTGCGATGCCTGCCTATCCAACGCCGCCTCCGGGAGCGTTGGTGGGTTCCCCTACGGCCGCACCGGTAGGAAGTTTGGTAACGTTCGGGCAGGAAACGTTCCCGGTTCAGGTCGGTCAGGGTTTGTGGGGCCAACCGGTGGCGTACGTACCCGGCCAACGGTTCCGCAATTGGCTGCGATATTTTTCATTCTAGTGATGCGACCGATCTGCCAATTGAGTTAGTTATGTGTTAAGGAGCGCGATCCACTCGGCACCTTTTAATCCGAAATGCCGTGTTGATCCGAACGCACCTCGGGCAGTTCACGCGGCGACCGAGATTTGAATTGAGTACGAACGACTCAAAATTCCGAAATAACGATTGATGGTGCCTCGCCTTATCGCAACCTCCCACTCGCGACGCGACGCTCACCATCGCTCCAATCCCATTCACCTTCACGGAAAGAAGATCCCATGCGCACCACGTTCCATCTGGGGATCGCTTCGTGCCTCTTGTTCGCGGTTGTCGCCGCAGGATGTCGCGGTCGATCGTTTCTGCCAGCCGCTGGCACGATGAATCAACAGCAAGCCAATGCAGTCGTTCATGACCCCTACCCGCTCGATGACATCGGACCGAGTGATCTAGGGGCGCGGCCGCCAAGTTACCAAAACCCGTTGCCCGAACCGGTTCGAAACCGCATCGGAGCCGACGCGATGCCTTGGTTGGGGCGATAAACCCCGACAGTCAAACTGTCACCCCAAAACGAAACGCCAGGTAAGAAGAATGCGTGAAGAAAGTTGCGAGCGTTTGCACTTTCGATCCGCGGCTTCTTACCTGTTGTCGTTTCATGACGCCTCGGTTTGAGACTCACGCCAGTGTGTTTGCGGCGCACTGGCTCGTCGAGGTGTTGGCGTGACTCTGTGTCCGCGTCACTCTCTCGCATGTGTTACTGATTGAGTTCGCCGATCACGCCACGAACGATCGCTCGCAGTTTCGGTTCGGCCGCGTTTGCGATCGCGATGATCTCGCTAACTTCGGCGGGTTTGATCGCGTCGGGCAAGCACATGTCCGTGATCACACTCAGCCCGACGACTTTTAGTCCGCAGTGGATTGCGACGATCGTTTCTGGCACTGTGCTCATCCCGACGACGTCCGCACCGATTTGACGGAGGAAGCGATACTCCGCTCGGGTTTCCAGGCACGGCCCTGCAACCGCGACGAAGACGCCTTTGTGTGGGAAGAGCCCTTCGCGGTGAGCGACGTCCATCGTTCGTTCGATCCATTTCTGATCGTAGGGTTCGCACATGTCGGGGAACCGTGGCCCGAGCCGATCGTCGTTGATACCGATCAGTGGGTTTCCGCCCATCAAATTGATCTGGTCTTCGATCACCATGATGTCGCCGCTTTCGTAGTAGGGATTCAAACCCCCGCACGCGTTACTGACGACGAGCAATTCACAGCCGAGTTCTTTGAAGACACGGACTGGCAGCGTGATGTCCTGCAGCGGGTACCCTTCATAGAAATGGAAGCGTCCTTCCATCGCCATCACGGGGACGCCGCCGAGTTTGCCGATCACGAGACGGCCGGCATGTGACGTTGCGGTCGAGCTTAGGAAGTTGGGGATGTCGGCGTAGTCCAGCGTGGCTTCGACGTCGATATCGCCGACCAATCCGCCCAATCCGGTGCCGAGGATGATTCCCGCACGCGGAGCAACGTTGGTGTGTTGCCGGATGAAGGCACAGGTTTCTTGGATTTTGTCGTGCAAAGCGAGCATAGCAGAGGGATGCAGATTGAAGAGGAATGAGCTGGTCAGGCCGTATCGGACCTACGCTGAACGTTTGAATTTTGTATGTTAGCACGCTCGCACTTTTTCCGCATTCCTTCGACGATTGATTTTGCAATGGCCGTTCCCTCTCCGGACGTTTTCGAAAAACTCGCGACCTTTTACCTCGGTCGCCAATACGATTTACCGAACGGAAAACTGCTCGACGACCTTCTGCTCTATGACGCCAAGGACCTATGCACCCATGCGATGTGCGTCGGGATGACGGGCAGCGGTAAAACGGGATTGTGTTTGTCATTGCTCGAAGAAGCCGCCATTGATGGGATCCCCGCGATCTGCATCGACCCCAAAGGCGATCTCGCAAACTTGATGCTTGCGTTCCCCGACATGAAGCCGGGGGATTTCAAACCCTGGTTGGAAGCCGGTGACGCGAGTCGCAAGGGCATGACGCTCGACGAGTTGGCAGAATCGACGGCAACAAAATGGAAAGAGGGGCTCGCGTCTTGGGGACAGACACCAGAAAGAGTGGCGAAGTTTAAGGCGGCCGCGGACGTGGCGATCTACACGCCCGGCAGCAGTATCGGATTGCCCCTGACGGTCTTGAAGAGCTTTGATGCGCCGCCGGCCGAGGTGCTCGACGATGCCGATGCGATGCGGGAGCGAGTCACCGGAGCGGCATCGGGACTGTTGACTCTGCTCGGAATGGAAGCCGACCCGCTGCTCTCTCGCGAGCATATCTTGATCAGTTCGATACTCGATCACTGTTGGCGTGAGCAACGCAACGTCTCCATTGGTGATTTGATCGGATTGATTACGTCGCCCCCGATCACTCGTGTCGGCGTCTTGGATCTCGATTCGTTCATGTCGTCAAATGATCGTGGAAAACTCGCGATGACGTTGAACAACCTGCTCGCCTCCCCGGCCTTTTCGACATGGCTCGAAGGCGAAGCGTTGTCGGTTAAGAAATTGCTGCACACGCCCGAAGGCAAACCACGTTTGTCGATCATTTCGATCGCCCACCTCAGCGAACAGGAGCGGATGTTCTTCGTGACGATCCTTCTCAATGAGGTAGTTTCGTGGATGCGAACGCAGAGTGGAACCAGTTCGCTGCGAGCGTTGTTGTATATGGATGAGGTGGCGGGCTATTTTCCTCCGGTCGCCAACCCGCCATCGAAACCGCCCATGTTGACGCTGCTCAAACAGGCCCGCGCCTTCGGTCTCGGGGTCACGCTCGCAACGCAGAACCCCGTTGATTTGGACTACAAGGGGCTGTCGAACATCGGGACGTGGTTCCTCGGCCGGCTGCAAACCGAACGCGATAAAGCACGCGTGCTCGAAGGTCTCGAAGGCGCCGCCGCTCAATCCGGCAAACCGTTCAACAAGAGCGAAATGGAGCAACTGCTCGCGTCCTTGGGCAGCCGCGTGTTCCTGATGAACAACGTGCATGACGAAGGCCCGTGCGTGTTTCAAACGCGGTGGGCGATGTCGTTTTTGGCCGGTCCTCTCGCCCGGGGGCAGATTTCGGACTTGATGGCCGATCGAAAGGCGGAGTTGGAAAAGCAGGCGAAGAGTCAGAACGAATCCGTGGCAAAGAAAGCCGCGACGCCAACGCGTCCGGTGTTGCCTCAGGGCGTCGACGAATCGTTCCTCGTTCCGAGTCGTTATGTACGCGGCGAAGGCGAGCGGATTTATCGAGCGGCGCTGCTCGGCGAGGGCACGATGCACTTCGTTCGCAGTTCCGCGGGCGTTGACTCCTGGGTGGATGTGACTCGATTTTTGCGATGCGGAAACGGTGTTCCGAAGGACGTTTGGGAATCGAGTGAGATGCTCGACCCGGATGCGGAGCTAGAAAAGGAGCCGGATCCTACGTTTGCTTTCTCGCCGCTGCCCGATGACCTCTGCAGTGCCCGAACGGTGAAGTCGATCACGAAGGAACTGAAGGAGTACCTGTACCGCCATCACCCCATGGAACTTTACAAGAGTCCGACGCTTGGCGAGTACGCACCGCCGGGACTGAGTGAAACGGACGCCCGGTTGCACTTCGAACAGGCCGCTCGCGAGCATCGAGATCTCGAGACCGATAAACTGCGAATGAAGTACCTCAAGAAGATGAAAACCATCGAAGGGAAAATTCGTACTGCCGAAGAACGTGTTGCGAGAGAATCGGATCAATACGAGTCCGCGAAAATGTCGTCGCTGATGTCGTTCGGTGCCTCCGTGCTCGGTGCGTTCATGGGGCGCAAACTCGCCAGCAGTCGAAACGTGTCGAAAATGTCCACCGCCGCGCGGAGTGCGTCCAACGCCGCGCAGCAACGAGGCGACGTCAAACGGGCCGAAGAAGCGTTGGAGAGATACCGCATCGACATGCAGGACATGAACGACCGCCTCGAAGCGGAGTTGGCCGATTTGACTCACGAGCTGGACGTCGAAAATCTCGAACTCGAAACTCTCGTCATTCCTCCGCGAAAGGGCGACCTCAAAATCAGTGATCCGGTCATTGTATGGACGCCATGGCAAATGACCGACGACGGCGACGCGACTCCGTTGTTCTGATCTGCGATTGCTCGGAGCGTTTAGACGGTGACGAGGCGGTTGTTAGCGGAGGGCTTAATGCGGAATTTACGCGTTCGCTTGCCGCCGACGCGAGTTTTTCGGACGTGGTCTCTGCGTGGAACAAGCGGCGATCGATTCCTCGTCGCATTGCTTTCAAACCGTCTACAGGTTTGCCGCGGCGGTTCGTGATCGAGAGTGCGCAGCCTCGATGCCGCGAAATTGTCAATGTTTTGCGGGCTTTCGTCTCATCTGCACAGCGAAGAAAGTCATCTGGACGATCGGGCGCTGGGCGGGAGCAGATGACTGCCGAATTTGTCGAAATCCGCCATGAAACCGTCCAAAGGTAGCAGTCAGCCCTCAAGTGAGACGTCCGCAAGTGACGATGAAATCGATTGTACGAGAAAAATCTATTTTTCGTATTGACTCGGTATCAACGGAGATGCCGAGCAGGTTTCAATCGGCAGTAGGATTCGCATGGTGTTTCACGCAAGTACTCGTTCGACCACCGAACAGAAATGGGCCATTGTCGGAGCGCTACTATTCGCACTCGCGTGCTGGAATGCTTCGCTCGCCACTGCCGATCGTCCCAACGCTCCTGAGCTACGGCAAGTTCCGGTTCCCATGGAACTCGTCGAGCCGATTGCGACGCGGCTCAATCTCCACTATCACGGCGAAGCCGGTGTGACGATCACCGCCGACGACCGCGATGGCGGAGCGATCCTCGTCATGGCTCCACCGTCGATCCAAGACAAGATCGCCAGCGACGCCTTTGCTCTCGCGAAACGGCTCGCACCAACGATGGCGAAGGCCGGTGAGCCGACCTCCATGAGCGTGCATCTGATTCACATCAGTTGGCGAGAGGCCGAAGACACGCTGAAGGCGATCGCGGGCGGACATGTTCCCGTCACGACCAGCCGGAATGGTGAGCGAGCTTCGTTCCAAATCAACCTTGGTGAAACCGGCTCGGCAACGCACGTCGAAGTGGACCGTCGCAGCAATCAAGTGACGCTCACGGCATTGCCACAATCGCATGCGACGTGGCAACGTGTTCTCAGTGCGATCGACGCACCGGTTCGTTACAACAACGAACAGACCGAAGTGTTGCGTTTGGTTAACGCCGAAGTCGCACCCGTGCAACGTGCGATTCGCTTGCTCCGTAACCTCGAATCACCAGCGGCACCCAAACCGGCACGTCGCATCGCACGACCTGCTTCGGCAACCAACCGTGCCGGAAAGCAGTCGGCTCAATTCCGCACCGCCGCGTTCGCACAAGACAGCGACGCAGATCAAGATGAGACAACTCAGTCAGCCGATGTTGAGGCATCTGACGATTCCGAGGCAACCGAAGGTGGTGTGATCGGCGACACTGAAATCCAGATCGTTCCCGACTCCGGTTTGATCATCATCAAAGGTGCCAAACGTGATGTCGAGCGGATCAAAGAAGTCATCGCTGAAATCGAAGCCCAAGCCAAAATAACGCAACCGGAAGTCGAGGTTCGCCAACTGCAACACGCTGATTCCAACGCCGTTGCGACTTTGCTCGCTCAGTTGTACGAAGACGTTTTGTCGGCTCGCCAAGGTGACGTCAGCATCACGTCGCTCGATGCTCCCAACGCATTGTTGCTGATCGGTCGCGCCGAAGCGATTAAAGCCGTGCTCGATCTCGTTGACAAAATTGATCAACCGATCCCAGAGTCCGATCGCTTGCGGGTGTTCCGCCTCAAACATGCTTCGGCTAATGACGCCGAAGCCACAATCCGTGAGTTTTTCACGGCGATCCCAGGCGAAGACTCCGATCCGCGACCCGGCATCGGTAACCGAGTTCGCATCACAGCCGATTACCGCACGAACTCATTGATCATTGCCGCGGCACCACGTGACATGGTCGAGGTCACTCGTCTGGTCGAACAGCTCGATGTTCGTCAAACCGAGTCGTCCAGTCAAATTCGAATCTTCCCACTGCGTAACGCACGTGCCGAAGACCTCGCACCGGTTCTCGAAGACGCGATCAGCGCCGAACCCGAAAACGTTCCAGGCGACACGACGGTAAAGTCCTCGTCGCTCTCCATCGTTTCGCTCGGCAATCCCGGCAACCCTGTCCTAGACTCAGGAATCCTTTCCGGAGCCGTCGTGACCGCAGACAACAATGCAAACGCAATTGTCGTCCGTGCACCGAGCGAAGGCATGCCATTGATCGCCGAGTTGATTCGTCAGCTCGACCAGGCTCCTGGTATCGATTCGTTGGTGAAAGTGTTCACGATCGAAAATAGCGATGCGGCACAACTGACGACTGCACTGCAAAACTTATTCGGCGAAGACGCAAGTTCCAGCGGAACGAGTATCGGTGCGGGCAACCAAGCCGGACTGCCGTCGTTGTCGGCCGCCGACAGTGCTCTCGTGCCACTGCGATTCTCGACCGACGCTCGCACGAACAGCATCATCGCGAGCGGATCGGCCGAAGACCTCGAAGTCGTCGAAAGCATTTTGCTTCGCCTCGACAGTGCAGGCTTTGCTGAACGCATTACAGAAGTGATTTGGCTGAAGCATCAGATCGCCATCAACATCGCAACCGCGATCCAAGAATACGTTAGCTCGCGTCAGCAGTCGCAGAACATCATTCCTCAACTGCAACAGGGCCTTGGTCCTTACGACCTTCCCGATCGCGATTTGATTGTTGTTGCCGAAGGGCAAACGAACAGCCTGCTGCTGAGTGTATCGCCTCGCATGTACGAAGAGGTGCGTCAATTGATCGACCGTCTCGATCGTCGCCCGCCAATGGTGTTGATCAAGACTCTGATTGCAGAGGTTGTTCTCAGCGACGGATTCGAACTCGGTGGTGAATTCGGTTTGCAAGATTCGATCTTGTTCGATCGAGGTATCGCTGCCGACCCACAGGTGTCTTCTGTTCCCGGATTTAACTTTAACGATGCCGGAACGCCAAACCTAAATACGGCCGGCCGCGAAGATCTTGGCTCACGCGGTGTGACGACGTTCGGAGTGGCTCAGAGTGTGCTCGATTCGACGAACAACGGTGGTTTCGTATTCTCCGCCGCCAGCGAATCGATCAGCTTGTTCCTGCGAACACTGCAAACAGCAGACCGGCTACAGATCCTCAGTCGTCCTGAAGTCATGACGGCCGACAACACCGAAGGTTTCGTGCAGGTTGGTCAGAACTTCCCACGTCCGACCGAAATCTCGACGACTGCTCAAGGTCAGACGTTGATCGGGATTGAAGACGTTGACATCGGGATCATCCTTCGTGTCACCCCGCGTGTTGGGGCTGACGGGCTGATTTTGATGGACATCGATGCGACACGTTCGGCGATCAACAACACCGTTGGTCAGAACATCGGTTTTGACAATAACAACAACCCGATCTTCGTGCCGGCGATCGACACGACAACGGCTCAAGCGACGGTGACGGCGTTCGACGGACAAACGGTTGTGTTCGGTGGTTTGATCACTAAGCGGCGTGAGAACTTCACCCGCCGGGTACCTTACCTCGCCGACGTGCCATTGTTGGGAACGTTCTTCAAGTATGACCGCGAACAGGAACGTCGCACCGAGTTGTTGGTTGTGATGACGCCTGTTTTGGTCACTGGCAACGAAGATTTGGAATACGTCAAACAGATCGAATCGAGCCGCATGAGTTGGTGCTTGGCTGACGTGGTCGAAGCACACGGCGACGTGGGACTGTCGGGCGGATACGGATTGTGGGGACCCGCAATTGGCCCAACGATTTATCCTGACGTGCATCCGACCGTTGACGTCTTCCCTGCCCAGGACATGCCGAAACACTCGGCCGTCCGCAACGGCATCCCGATGTACCAAGAGAGCAGCTACGGCGGTAACGTCATTGGCACGGGAGCGACGGGGATCGACCTCGCACCAGGCGAGTCGATCATCTCCGACGACGGCATGTTGGGATCGGAACCGTACGCACCACTGCCAGGAAACCAAGATCCAGGTGCATGGGCCCCGCAATCAAACGTTGCACCTGCGTCGGAGTTGCCGGTTCCATCATCGGGAATCAACGCACCGGGTGCTGAGGTGTTGCCCGCACCCGTGCAACAGGCGTTGCCGCCGATCCCAGCCTCGGGTGCTTCGGCAACCGTGCCGGCGAAGCAAGGCATCATGAAAACCATTTCGACAGGCCCTCAGGATTCGACCGAGGCTCCGAAAGAACGACCCGGACGATGGTCGAGCTTCAACGGAAAATTGGGTTCGTTCATCTCACCGAGTAAGTGATCACCATGAAAAATCGTACGCTATCTATCGTTCTGCTGGCCAGCACCGTCGGTGCGATGACGAGTGGTTGCTCGACCTTTCAAAAGAAGGACGACTCGCTGCTCTCATCGACTCCGAAGAAGAGTCTGAGTGAGCGGATGCCGTGGTCGAAACCGAAAGACGAGATGCCCGAGCCGTATCCTAATCCCGTGAAGCTCGCTTCCACGTGGACGCCGGACACGCTGACTCAAACCGGCCGTGTTCCGACTCGCGGTTTCGGTGCTCGGGTGTTCTTCTACGACGAAAAATCACGAGCTGTTCCCGTTGACGGAACGCTAATCGTGGTCGGGTTCGACGAGAAGGAAACGCGTGAAGACGGAACGCCGTTGGTGAAGCGATACGAATTCACGCCGGAACAGTTCACCCGCCATTTCAGCCAATCGGATCTCGGCGCTTCTTATAGCGTTTGGATCCCGTGGGATGCCGTTGGTGGAAAGCAGACTCGCGTCTCACTCGTTGCCTCCTTCAAAACGAAGGAAGGCAAAGTGGTCCAGGGATCACCGACGAAAGTCATGTTGCCCGGCAAGAAGGACAGCGCCGAGACGACACTTGCTCAGCGGTACGCACCTGAATATCGGGAATGGAAAGTCGCCGCGGCGGGCAATTCGAAGCCAACGAGCGGATTGACGACCACGACGATTCATCGCAGTGCTCCGGCGGCTCGTGTCATGCCGGAAGTCCCCGAGATGCCCGGCATGTCGCAAGAGTGGAACGTTGCCTCGTCGAATGCGGGTTCCGCGTTTGATGTGACGATGAAACCCACGCAATCGCTACCGAGCGGATTCAGTACTGGTACGCCCGCCATGCCGGCGAGCACCCAGCTGAAACGCTAAACAGCACCGCAACCAGGCTGGCAACCAAACACGTACCACAGGCTGCCAGCCTGTCGGAAAAACTACCGGCTGCCGCCTGCTTGAACACGTACCACAGGCTGCTAGCCTGTCCGGTGCCTATCTACCGACGCCACGTTGAACGCCATCAGTCCCTATCACGGCGACTCAAACTCTTCCGGCGGTTCAGGCAACAGGAACGACAGTCCGCTGCCGACGAGATACACGAACAAGGCGACGATGCCTGCCGCGACTGCCGTGCTTCCCGAGGGCAACAGCGTCGTCAGGTAGGCGGTTACAGCGGCGAATGAGGTACCGATCATCCGGCCTCCGATGTTAGCGGCAAAACTCTCGCCGGTTCCTCGCAGATGCAGCGGGAACACACGTGGCAAATAGTTTCCCCAAAAGCTGAACTGCGCCACCGTCAGCATTCCGGCTACGAAAATGCCCCACTTGAGTAGTTCGAGGTTGTCGCGTGCGGGATAAAAATACAGTAGCGGCACGACGATCAATCCCGGCCACTGGAACACTCGCAACAGCCAACGGCGACTGACGATTACCATCGCGAGGGACGCGAGCACAAAACGTCCGAGTAATCCTCCGAACTCTTGATAGCCGTTCACTGTGGCGGCGATCTTTTGCTCCGTCTGTTTCCGTTGCGGCACGGTCATCTCGGCGGTCGCCGTTTTGACTTCCGGCAGATTTGGGACGATCGAGGGCGTTTGCTGCAACGCTCCGAAAGCGGCCCCGTAACTGCATGCGAACATCAGCGTCGTCACGATCGTTGTGCGACGTAGCTTCGGTGCGAACAATTCGCCGATGCTCGGACGCCCCAACGTGCCTTCGGCTTTCTTATGTGCCCACTGAGGCGACTCCGGTAAGAACGGGCGAATGAGGATCAGCGGAATTGCGGGGATCACCCCGGAGATTACCGTGTATCGCCAGGCTTCGTGTCCGCCCACGATTTCGGGCAGCGACGTGGCGTAGTGGATCGAAAGGTAGTTCGCCGCCGTAACCAACAAGCCGCCGATCGACGAGAACGCTTGCGTGTAGCCCAAGACGGCTTCACGCTGTTTGGGATCAGGGAACAACTCCGCCAACCAAGCGACCGCGGCAACGAACTCGACACAAACGCCGATGAATGTCGTGCACCGAAAGAACAAAAGCCATTCGACCGAGGTGACGAATCCACTCGCCATCGCCGAAAACGCGTAGAGCAAGATACTGATGACGAGCACGCGCCGACGGCCCCAAAGGTCAGTCAGATAGCCACCGAGCAGACCGAACACGCCGCCGACCATGGCGGGAACAAAGAATAGAATTCCACGCCAGTACTCGAATTCGGGAGTGCCCGGCATCGCACCGACCAACTCAGCCAAGGCAGGCCGAAGGATCAACGGCAGCATCAACAGTTCGTAGATGTCGAAGGCAAAACCGATCGCAGCAATGACGCATACGATCGCTTTGACAGTGCGAGAAGGAGTCGGATAGACGGAGGGGGACACAGGCGAGGTCTTCGAGGATAGATGCCGAGGCACAAAAACAGAGTTGCGGTAAGATAGCGTGAGCGAGCAGTTCGGCTCACGTGAGTGACACTGCAGTCACCGGAATGCGATTCCAGATTGCCCGGTCGATGCCGACACGGGCGATCGTAAGAGGGCGACTCAGAAGATTTGCAAACGTGAGCGGCAGCGTCCCACGGTGCTGCGGAGTTGTGGCTCACTCATTTGCAACAACATTGACGTTGTCGATGAAAATTTCCGCGTTGGTTGCGTTGCCGAACAAACCCGGACTGCCTTCCCGGTTCGGTGCCTCATCGATCGCCGTCAACGTCCAATCGCTGGGCTCCGTTTCGCCGCGTTTCCATACTTTGCCACGCAACACCGCGACTTCGTCTTCGACGGACGCTTGCAGTTTCAACGTGTACCACTGGTCCGCTCGCCACTCAAAGGGAACGCTCTTGGCCATCCGCAACTGTGCCGCCCAGGTGCGAATCTGCAATTGCTGCGACTCGCCCATCAGGTCGAGCGTGTAACGCTGGGCGATGACGCCCATGTCTGGCAACTTCGTCGTCCCGCGTGCTGCTTTGACGTCCGCCGTGATCGTGTAGTCATGCAGCGCCGTGGGGCCAAACCATGTTTGGCTCCGCGTTCCTTTCGGAATCGTTGTGATCTTGACGATTGCTGGATCCCCATCGATATCACGTGCTTCATGACGGTACCGAGCGCCGATCCAAGTCACGGGGACTTCACGATCAGAAAAATCGAACTTCCACGGAAGCGATCCGACCACCCGCAGTCTCGATTGGGCGCTAACGTCATCAATCGATGCAGTCACCGTCAAGGCACGATGTGTGTTCCCATTGCCGGCCCGAACGACCCCGGCCCCGTCGATCGTGGCATCGCCGGAAACGTGAAAGCGGATGTCGCCGAGATCCGGCGTCGGCACGTGATCACCGTTGGCGTTGAACGCGAACACTCGCATCGACAACGATTCGCCCGGCTGGACAATCGCTTCGGCGGGAACGAGTTGCAATTGAGCGATTGAGTCGTCCTTTGGCGAGACTTCGGATTCTTCGGCAAGCGAAGTGTCGTTCTGCGCCAGCGAACCGGTCTGTGCCGGATCGCCGATACAGTACAACCCGCCGGTGGTCGGCAAATAGAGGCGGCCGTGCGAAACAATCGGGGATCCACCAACGTCGTGGCCCTTTGGTAGTCTCACTTTGAAGAGTGTCTCGACTCCGTTTTCGGTCGGACGCATGACATGGAAGATGCCGGTGGACGTCGCCGCGTAGATCTTCCCGTCCGCATAGAGAAGGCTGCCTCGCATCGCCGTACCCAGCTTGATCGGTTTGCCAATCGGTTGTCCGGTGGTTGTGTGCAGAACATGCATCCGCGATGAATCTTCGACGACGTACAGACGGTCGCCGACGAGCAACGGCGAACTCTTGCCAACGGTGAGTTCTTCGGTGCGCCACTTTTCAGCCGAGGCCGAATCGAGCGACGCGTATCGCGATTCGATGCAGACCACTGCGCCCATAGCGGTGCCCTCCGGGTTTTCTTCACCGTGGGTGGCAAACACCATGCCATCGGAGTCGACGGCAGCGGTGGTATTGATGCCACGTCGGGAGATCGTTTCGCTCCACAGGATCTTGCCCGTTCGTGGTTGGATCCCATAAACGTTCCCATCGCCCGCGCCGGCAACCATCACGAATTGACCGTCGATCGATCGGATCACGGGAGTGCTGTAGGTCGTGTCTTCGGGCAACGGCCGAGTGCTGGTCGTCCACGCGAGAAGTCCGGTGATCTTATCGAACGCGAAAAAACGATGCGCTGGACGAGCGGCGGAGTCCCAACCGGTGGTCACGCCGCTGATGATGACCAAATCTTCGAAAACGACAGGCGTGTTCGTTCGACCGCCATACGTGCTCAGCATTCCGAACTCTTCACTGAGTGAATGCGACCAAAGCGTTTTGCCGGTCTCGGCGTCCATGCATTGAAACAGACAGCACGCACCGAGTGCGTAGACGCGTGATGACTCTGGATCGCCGCAAACGTTCGACCAACCGACACGTTCGGCGGGAAGGTCGGAGAGGAAAACGTTGTAAACGTTCTCCCATAGAAGTTCGCCTGACTGCGCATCAAGGCAGATGACTTTTTCCGCGTCGCGGATGGAACCCGGTTGGTCACGAACAATGGTGAACAGCCGACCGTTCATCACGACAGGTGTCGAAATGCCCGCTGCCTCTTCGGATTTAAAGAGGACGTTACTGTCGTCGCCGCCTTTGGGATCAAAACGATCGACCAGCCCTGTTTCGGCGGAAACATGGTCTTGGTGCAAACCGTTCCAAGCCGGCCAGTCCATGGGGTCATGCGTTTGGGCAGTGACCAAGTTGGGGAGAAGAGACACGAAACAAACCAAACTCAAACCAAAGCGAGCAGGTCGCATGTTTTGGGGCACTCACGAGCAGATTTCACGCGTTCGCGCGGACGGGGATTCTCGAACGCAATATTCTGCTAATTCCGAACTCTGTCGAGAAGGGGAAAAATCCCCAAAATCTTCACCGTGTTTCGATGCACGCGAGCGTCTATCGCCAACACGCATCGGAAGTCGGCACCGATTCCCGTCTTGGGAACCGCCCTTGAGACAGTTGAGGAATGGAGCTCGACACGGTTCCTTGCCACGCTCGCTAGGGCTGACGCTTAACCGTTGGCGAGAGTTCGGCTGGGGGAATTTTCGTTGGGGGAGTGAGCGGAACTCAATCCGTTTGATCGAAGCGGCTGAGTGCTCGTAGTAGTCCCATGGTAGCTTCGGTTTCTTCGATGACGATGTGATCGACTCCGAGGCGTTGCAGGCGTGTCTTGCTCGATTGATAGCGACAGCGAACGATCAGCTTTCCCGAGCGGTTAATACGGCGGATCGCCCGGACAATTTTTACCGCGGTGACATCTTGCGGGACGCAGACGACGCACAACGGACAGTCGCTCACGCCGGCCAATTTCAACACCTGCCCGTCACTGGCGTCACCGACCACGGTGTGGAAACCCGCCTGAGCGAACGATTGCAAATTCATCGGGCTGAGATCGATCAGGCAAACGTCCTTGCCCATCGTTTCGAGCTGGGAGGTCAATCGTCCGCCGATGGGGCCCGCACCGATGATGGTCGCCCGCTCGTTGTTCATCGGGACTTCCTTCGAGTCGGCGTCCGCTTCATCCGTGTTCGATCCGATGCCGATGAGTCTCAGCCCTGCTTTCATGAGCGGCGGAGTCAAAATGAGTGAGCCGACGGCTACCGCGACGACACGTTGGTACTCGATTTCGGAGAGCACTTCGGATTGCAATCCTAGCAAGACCAGCACGAACGCGAACTCACCAATTTGTGCCAATCCCAATCCCATTCCGATTGCATGGCGAAGAGACATCCCCGTTAACCGCAACGCGATCGCCGCGGCACAGGTCTTGATCAGCAGGACACCGGCCAGCGAACCGAAAATGAGTACGGGCTCCTGCCAATACAAACGTGGATCGAATATCAGCCCGAGCCCAATGAAAAAAACCGCCGCGAACGTTTCGCGGAACGGCAGCACCAACGCGTCGATCTGATGTGTCCAACGGTTCCCATTGAAGATCAGGCCTGCGGCGAATGCGCCGACGGCTGGTGGCAGCCCAACGGAATGTGCCGCCAACGTGACACCACCGAGTGACACGATCGTAAACAGAATCACCAACTCGGGGCTGCGGTAACCCGCGAAGAAGGGAATCACCCACTGCGACAACACCACTCGCAACAACGCGATGACACAGATGAATGCGGTCGAAATGCCCGCGAGGGTCAGGTAATCATTCACGCCCGGTGCCCCGTCCACGCCGGTCAACAGCGGCACGAGCAACAGCAGGGGAATCAGGGCGGCGTCTTGAAACAGCAGGATGCCGATCGCGCGACGTCCGTGCGTGGACCGAGATTGGCCCCAGTCCGACAACGCTTTGAAAACCAAAACCGTGCTGCTGAACGTGATCGCCGACGAGATCAGTACCGCCGATTGCCAGTTCAGCCCCATCGCGATCAAGGTTGCCGTGACGGGGATGCCGACCAAGCTCATTTGAACGACGCCGCCGAGCAAAAATTTACTGCCCAGCCGCGAGAGATCGTCCAACGAAAACTCGACGCCGATCGAGAACAGCAGCAAGAAAACGCCCGCCTCCGCAAAATGTTCGAGTTGGTGGGCGTCATCGGAAATCCAACTCAAACCTCCCTGACCGAGAATCGCGCCGACGACGAGATACCCGATGAGGACAGAGCACTGCAACCAACGACAAACCAGAGCCGCGACCAAGCCGGCGCTAAGGATGATGAGTAGGTCGTGGATGAGAGATTCGGTCATGAATTGAATTTAGGTGAAAGCCTGCTCAGTCGCTATGGCTGGTCCCCGTGGTCGCAATCAACCCGAGTGAGTCGGTCGTCCGCGATGGAACCATTTCGTCACAGTCGAGGAACACATGCGTGCCCATTGTCACGCCTTTGACGCGAAGTGAATGTCTCGCCGAGTGTGATTGCTAACGGAACGATGAGTGAACGCGTGCGGGCAGGCGGGGCGGCGCGATCGGCATGTGTTTTGCGATCCCTTTTGCGGTTACCGAATCGATCGATTCGCCTCCCGCCAAATCATGTGCCCTCCCATGTTTCGCTTACTACCGGTCGTCTTCGTCTGCGGTGCTCTGCTCGCGACTGAACTAATCCACCCAACCCGTGGCTTCGCCGAGGATTCTACTGACGGTATTCAGGCACCCAACGTAGTTCAGATGGAGGTGTTTGTTCGTGGCGACGTTCAATCGGCCAAGGACGTCACGCGGTATGTTGACGCGTTGCAAGGTCGAATTCGAGGGTTAGAGGTGTTCGTCCATGATGTTATTAAAGACCGCAAACACCTCGTTCGGCTCTATGAGCTGTCGAAGAAAGCAGGTCGCGACAAACCCGTCGTTCCGGCATTCTATAGTTGCGATCGAATGTATTTCGGGTTCGAGGGTGAAGCGAAGAGTGGGCCCGGGATCGAGGAATTGTTCACGGCGGAAGTCTACACGCGTTCGACGTGCCCCCGGTGTGGTGAAGCAAAGCGATATCTCAAAGAGGTGCAAAAGCGTTGGCCGGCGATTCGGTTTCGCATTTATGAAATCACCGATGATGTGGCAGCCCGGCAGCGTTGGGAGGCGCTTTGTCGAGGCAGCGGATCGACGCCCGGACTTCCCGTAATCGACTTCGGACGAAACGTCATCATTGGTTATCAAGGCGACGACGTGACGGGCCGTCTCATCGAAGACGTGATTCGTCGCAAAGCCCGGATCGAACAAGAACCCGAGACGAAAACGCAGCAAGGCGATCGATACGGAATGCTGCCCGTGTTTGGACTCGGTCCCTCGTTCCTTGCGGCTGGCATGTTGCAATTGGATTCCGCACCCGATGAGTCGACCGCAGATGCAGCATTAGACGCGACCTCGGACGCAGACGTCGAAGCGGCGAACGACGCGATGTTCAATCTGGATGATCTGGCACTCCCCGAAGTGGCCAGCGACTCGGAGACGGGCGAGGTTGCCTTTGAGGCAAGTGAGGCGGAGCCGGAAGAGATCGAAGCCATCGACGTTCCACTGTTTGGCGAACTGCGTGTTCGTGATTATGGGATGCCGTTGTTCTCTTTTCTCGTTGGTTTGGTTGACGGTTTTAATCCATGCGCCATGTGGATTCTCGTCTTTCTGCTTTCCGTGCTCGTCAACATCAAGGACCGGCGAAAAATCTTGCTGATCGCCGGAACGTTTGTTTTGGTCAGCGGGCTCGCTTACTACGCGTTCATGGCCGCGTGGTTGAGTTTGTTCTTGTTCATCGGGATCGCCCGGCCGGTTCAGATCGCACTGGGCGTTTTGGCTTTGATCATCGGAATCGTGAACGTCAAAGACTTCTTCGCTTTTAAGAAAGGCATTTCCTTTTCAATTCCCGAAAGTCAAAAGCCGGGGTTGTACCGTCGGGTACGAAAAATCGTCGAGGCCGAGTATCTGACCGCTGCGGTGGCGGGCGCAGTGACGTTGGCGGTCGTGGTCAACATGGTCGAGCTTTTGTGCACGGCCGGGTTGCCGGCGCTGTACACCCAAGTACTGACGTTACAGGAGTTACCCGCCTGGCAAAATCATCTCTATCTGTTGATCTACATTTTTGCCTACATGCTCGACGATCTCGTGTTGGTGACGATCGTGGTCGCCACGCTTTCGAACCGCCGGTTGCAAGAACGAGAAGGCCGATGGCTCAAACTGCTCAGCGGTATCGTCATCCTGCTTCTGGGGCTTTGCATGCTGTTCCGCCCTGAATGGCTGACGCTGGGCTATTAGAGCATTTTCAAAAAAGTCGTCGCCGATGTCTCCAGATTTGGGCTGGCTGAATCCGGTCGAGACGTCTCTGAATTGACCGCAGTCGGCGGTCGACGCGTTTGGAGACGCAGCAGCCTCAGGAATCGGAGGTCTTAAGGCAAACGAAAAAAAGGCAACGCGAGCGTCCGCCTCATCTCGCGATGCCCCTGAGCGTGGCATGTATTTGTGGTTAGTCAAACGCAACCGAGTCGGTCAGCCCATCTCGGCGACGAATCGAACGTAATCGGTTGCCGACACAATGCCGAGCAACTTCTTGTCATGGTTGATCACCGGGACATGATGAACTTGATGTTTGACCATCATCTTGGCGACCTCTTGAAGACAGTCGTTTTGTTCGGCGGTGACGGTGGCATTGGACATCACCGTTGCGACCTCATCACTACCCAAGCATTCCCGGATCAGATCGACGACCAAGTAGCTTTCGTCGTAGATCGCCATATCGCAATCGAGTGTCCGTTCGGCGTCTTGGATCAGACGCAGCATGTCACTGACTGTGAGGATCCCTTTGAGGGAACCGTCGTCGTCGATGACCGGGAGCGCCGACAGATGATTCTCGGTCATCTTTTCAACCGCATCCTGGATCGTGTCAGTCTCGGTGACGGTGATCGGTCCGCGTCGCATGAAACTATGAAGAGGAATTTGCAGATCGGTTTGTGTCGCGTTCATGGTCTTGCCTCGCTAAAGTTCAGACGGACGATCTCATGCACACTGCGTGATGATGATCAACGCGATGAGTCGCAAACCCTGTGCCCTCCTCCGTTTTTCGTTCGTGTGTCGGCGTACACAGGGTGCTCGCGTCGAGACGTGTGATAGACGCACGATCATGCGCGACGCAACGCACATTTAGGTGCGTTGGGTGGACAGGAGAGCACATGGACGGGCGCATCCAATGTCTGCCAAATCGGATCGAAATGGATGTCGCAAAATAGAGGTAAGGCGGGTTGGCAGATAAGCACAACGCTGGGGACGTCGTCGCGTTGATCGTCATGCCAAAGATACCCTGCTTTCCCTAGTGTTCGTAAACATTTCTCCAGTACTCATAAATGAAGCTGCGATTGCGGGAAACTTGGAAGTGTCGCGATCGCCAGAGGGGAATGTGCGACGAATTTGGCCATCACGCAAATTGACGCACTTGTCTATTCCGGTCGGTCGTTGCAATCGGTTCGGTCATCAAATCAGGTGCGACTGAATACTGTTGGCACAATGCTTGCGGCCTTAACGTGGGTAGGTCATGTTCCCTAAGCGTGCGGCAAGGAGTGGTGAAACGCCTTCCGCGTTGGGCTGCTAGGGCGTGAGCATGAGATTGGCGGTCGATGAGAGTTGCGTTCCCAAGTCGTCTTCGGACAGGGCCCGCTCAAACGAGAAAGTATGTTACGTCGAATGAGACCTTTCCATCGCGGGTTCAATCTTAAAACTGATGCAACGCATCGAAGGAATTATTGAGAACATCGCACTTCATTGGGGATCTCCTATGTTCGACACGCTTGAACAGCCGACTCAATTCATTTCGCGTTCAACGAATGCCTCTTCCCACGCGGCAGACCCAACGTCCAAGCCGCGTATCGCCGGCCCTCGTCAGATCGATCCGGTCGTCGAGCGTCTTCACCGGGCCCTTGCTGATTCCAAACGATGTGGATTGCGAAACGCGCGATGCCGATTCGATCGTGGTGTCGTCACGCTGTTAGGAACGGTTGATTCGTTCTATCTCAAACAGATTGCACAAGAAATCGTTCGCCGGGTTCCAGCGGTAAAGACGATTCGCAATCAACTGCACGTCCGTTAGGGGGCAATCGCTATCGCAGAAAACCCCGCTGGCCGTGTTGTCGGGTGGACGAGCGGGCCGACGGAGTAACGCGGTTTGCCGACTCAATTGGTGCGGATTTGCTGCTCGCCCCGCGCTTCCGAATCTCTCCCAAATCGAACGTGCGGGTTCGGAACCTCATTCCCGATGACGGGCGTGTCCCCCCATCCGGGAAACGCTTTCGCATTCTTCCACCGCTCCTTTTCTATTGCGATGCCTAAGTGGCGGCCTTATTCAGCCTCCGAGGCCATTTTAGCGGAATCTTTTTCCTGGCTGGTTCAGGTGGCGAGTTGCTAGCTCGCAATTGCAGGTATTCCACTCGGGGGAGCCCTACAAAACTTGACACGTTATTGTATTACTACAAGAATGGCGAGGTCTTCCATTGCGGGGCTGCAGTGGGGCGTTCCTTGCCTCTGGATGTCAAGGGTATTTGTCATGATTAGATTTTCGAAGCGGCGGCGCCACGGTTTTACGCTGGTGGAGCTTTTGGTTGTGATCGCCATTATCGGCGTGTTGGTTGGGTTATTGTTGCCCGCGGTTCAGGCCGCACGGGAAGCTGCTCGGCGGATGAGTTGCAGCAACAACTTCAAACAGATTGGTTTGGCACTGCATAATTACCATTCCGCGTACAAGCAGTTGCCGCGGCACATGGGCGGTTCGCGATCGCCAACGAATCAACAGTGGTATTCGGGCGGTGATGGAGCGCGGGCCGCCAATGCGTCCTCGTTGAGTATTTTCGTTGGGATGTTGCCGTTCATCGAGCAGCAAGCGTTGTGGGAGCAGATATCCAACCCCAATAACAGTTATTGGAACGGATCTTCGGTGGTCAGTCCGATGCCGACGAGTCCATGGAATTCGATGGGGCCGTCCCCGCATGAATCACGGTATGTGCCGTGGCGTACTCAAGTTCCCGGCTTCCGTTGCCCGAGCGATCCTGGCCAGGGGGAACCATCTTACGGTCGGACGAACTACGCCGCGTGTCTCGGCGATGGGATCAGTTACACCTCAACCGGTGTCGGTTCTTATAACTCGGCGGGATGGCTCGACGAAGTGTCCGTTGGCACCAACGCGTGGCAAACTCCGGAAGGGCGATCGCGTTACACCCGCGCAGGTTGCCGGGGAGTGTTCGTGCCACGTAAGGACATGCGTTTTCGTGACATTCTCGACGGTCTCGCCAACACGATCATGGCCGGAGAGATCGCGACTGATCTAGGCGACCTCGACAAGCGAACAATTTCGATGCGAACCGGCAGTCACAACAGCGCTACGACCGGACCTCTTCGTGAACCAGACGCGTGTACGGATCTCGGTTACATCGATCCCGAGCGGCCTCAGTTCTGGGAATCATCGCGGGCCTATACCGGTTCAGGTGCTCCGAGTAACGGTGAGGTTGAGCGGCCTCAGTTTGGACGCGGTTACCGTTGGGCGGTTGGTTCGCCGACCATGACCGGCATGTTGACGGTGTTGCCGCCAAACCGAGAACTCTGCAACGCGTACAACCATAACGGTGAGTCCACTGCAACAGCGAGTAGCCGTCACCAAGGCGGTGTCCATGTGTTGATGGGTGACGGAGCGGTTAAGTTCATTACCGATTCGATTGAAGCGGGTGATTCCAGCGCCGATGGGATCTTCCTCAACAATCAACCAGGCGGACAGAGTCCTTACGGTTTATGGGGTGCGTTAGGATCTCGAGCTGCCAAAGAAGTGATCGACGAAGAGTTCTAACTGTTTTGGCACCGTTGATTTGAGAGGTTTAACCCGCGGGCTCGCTTCCTAACGAAGAAAACGAGGGGAATGGCGAGTACCCGTCCGGTGTCACCTAAAATTTATCGCCATCTAATCACTTGGCCCCCCGATCGGGTAAGCTAGTTTTTGTGACACCGGTCGTCATCCCATGGCGTCCGGTTTCTTTTTTGTTTCGTTCATGTTCCCAATGGAATTGAAATGTTGTTCACACGCTTTGCGTTCGTCGGTTTGTTGGCTCTTTCGCTGTCTTGTGTTACCGGTTGTGGTGGCAGTGAGGAGCCTCAACTTGTCGAAGGCCCCGTTGTCGAAAACGGCGGGATGTCAGAGGAAGAGTTGAACTTCGACGCACCTGAAGAAGAAACTTCGGGCGCTTATTAGACGCCGTTACCTCTGCGAGACGGCACTACTCACGTGCCGATCTCGCTTTTTTGCATTTCACGCGGGTGTCGACGCCCGTCGCAAACCTTTCTTGGCACCGCGATCACGATGTCCGGTGCCCGTCGATGCCCCAACCTCCTCGGGTTGATTTTCTTTCGCCGGATCAGGCATTCCGAGCTAGCGCGATCACTTCTTTCACATCGCACCGCTGTTTGATGTCTTGGATGCACCTCGATCGCCGCAACTTCTTTTTATGGGGGAGCATTTTGTTTGGCATCTGCCTGTGCAGACGTGACACGTGCGCAGCCGTTGTGAGCGTAATCGCACGCAGTGTGCTCTACCGGTGAGGTAGACGCGTAAATCGCGGTTGGTACCTCGTTTGCAACTGAGTCCATCGACCATCTTTAAACGGTAACTGGACTACGGAGTCGATCATGCGAGTACTTTTGGCGAACGATGCTTCCAAGCATTCCCATGCCGCAGCAGAATATCTGCTGGCCCTTCCGTTTCGCAAACCGATCGACCTGGACATCGCTTCGGCGGTAATGCCGCCTGTGTTTATGGACATGGGCTCTCTCGGAGTGCCGGACGATCTCACGGAGTTTATTAGCGAAGAGTGCGAGAGTGCGAAGGAGCGGGTTGCGAAGACCGCCGAGGAATTAGGCGGCCCGGTTCACAAAGTCCAAACACACGTTTCAATCGGTCAACCGTCACACGAATTGCTTTCACTCGCTGATGAACTCCACGCGGATTTGATCGTGATGGGTGCGGTCGGTCACTCGGCTCTCGATCGGGTTCTGTTGGGGAGCGTGTCCGACTACGTTGCTACGCACAGCGAAACGTCAACACTCGTCGTTCGTCCTCGTCGTGATTCTGACATCCCTCCCAAACTGGAAAAGATCGCGATCGCGTTGTCTGGCAGTCCCGAAGATCAACGCATGATCGACTGGCTAAAACAATTTCATCTGCATCCGAGTATCGAAGTGCATTTAGTTCGTGTGCTGCGATTGGATACGTTCTATCGTCAGGACATTCGACGCAGAGCGTCCAAGTTTTGGGACGGGTTCGTGAACAGCGCCCAGGCTCAGATTTTGGACTTGGAAACGCAACTGCAGTCGATGGGGCTAACCACGGAAACGCATCTCGTTGAATCCGATCATGTCGGCGACGCGTTGATCAACTACGCGGAAACGCATGGCTGTGATCTCCTCGTGACGGGCGATAGCGACAGCGGAATCTTGACACGCGTGTTTATCGGCAGTACGTCACGATACGTCCTCCGTCATGCGGAATGCAGTGTTCTGATCGTTCGTGATCGAGAAGATCGGGCTCGCGCAAAAGAATCTGTGTTGAATGAACCCAAGCGGACCAGCGCGACTGCGGTGAGTTAACGCCGAACGTTTGTTACGAGAGTGGCAATTGATGGATCGGCAACCGCATCGAGTGAGATTGGCGGAGTCGGACCAATTGCATCGCGATGTGCAGCGTGGGGCGGCCCGGCCGATCTAGATGCTGCGTCGGACCGCGGTGGGGGTGGAATTTCGAGGGGAGAATCCAGCATTAAGTTCATCCGATGGCAATCCAAACGGTTGTTGAGTTACCGAGTGACCCGGACCACGAGCAAGAGGTGATAGCACCGCCCGGCGGTTACCATGCCGATCGGGTTGATACCGTTGTCGAGTCATTGCAAACTTCTTTGTCGACGGGACTGACCGAGGTGGAGGTTGCAAGGCGACGCGACCAATACGGCATCAACACGCTGCATGGAGGTCAAGAGGCCCGTTGGTATCAGGTGCTCGGTCGTCAATTCACCGACGTGTTGATCCTGATCTTGATCGTCGCAGCGATCGTTTCGTTGGGTGTGGGCGAAGTCACCGACGCGGTCACGATCTTTGCGATCGTGTTGCTCAATGGGGCACTCGGCTTTGTTCAGGAATGGAAAGCAGAACGTTCTCTCGCGGCACTTCGAAACATGTTGGCTCCGACGTGCCACGTCATTCGTGATGGCGACGAACGAACCGTGGAAGCTGATACGCTCGTTCCCGGTGACATCGTGCGTCTCGAGACCGGAGACAATGTGCCGGCCGATTTGCGGATCGCTGAATGTCGAAACCTTCGTATCGATGAGTCGGCGTTGACAGGAGAGTCCGTCTCCGTTTTTAAACATGCCGATCCGGTCGATGCCGGAACCAATTTGGCCGAGCGAACCGATATGGCATGGATGGGAACGGCAGCAACGGGTGGCCATGGTATTGGTATTGTGGTCGCCACGGGGGGGCAAACCGAGTTCGGACGCATCGCGACGATGACCGAAGCGATCGGACGCGACACCACGCCGTTGCAGCAAAAACTCGGCGTGCTCGGCAAACAACTCGGGCTTGCGGCGGTGGGAGTATCGGTCATTGTCGCGTTGACAGGTTGGGCGATGGGCAAACCGTTGTTGGAAATGTTCCTGACGGGTGTGTCTCTCGCGGTGGCCGTGGTGCCGGAGGGATTGCCTGCGGTGGTGACGTTAACGTTGGCACTTGGTGTGCGAGAGATGGTGCGGCGGAAAGCCTTGCTGCGTCGATTGCGTGCGGCCGAAGGTTTGGGCGCAGCGACCGTCATTTGCACGGACAAGACGGGGACTTTGACGCAAAACCAGATGACTGTCCAACGGATTTGGATGGCGAATGATGAGGTCAACGTGACCGGTGTGGGATACGATCCTGCAGGCCATTTTGAGATTGATGGTGAAAAGATCGATCACCGAGAACACGACGGTTTGCGTCATTTGCTCCGGTCGAGTCTCCGGTGCAACCACGCGAAATTGACGAAAGAGAACGGTGTTTGGCAACAACGGGGCGCGCCCACCGAGAGTGCGTTGGTTGTCGCGGCGTTCAAGGCGTGGTTAGATCCGTCGGATCACCACCGTGTGGTCGAAGAACACTGTTTCGATTCGACTCGAAAACGAATGACGGTGATCGAGCAATCCGGCGACAGCCTGACGGCGCATGTTAAAGGGGCCCCTGAGGTCATCCTATCACTGTGTTCGCATATCTGCGATCACGGACGCTGTCGTCAGTTGACGAAAGATGATGTCGCTCGTGTGAATATGGCCACGGAATCAATGGCGAGCCAGGGGCTACGGACGCTCGCGATCGCACGCCGCGATCTTCCCAACCATCATTCGCTCGACGCAGACAGTGTTGAGAATTCGCTCACGCTCCTTGGCATCGTTGGGATGATGGACCCACCACGTCCGGAAGTTACTGATGCGATTGCGTTGGCGGGGACTGCGGGGATCCGTGTCTTGATGATCACGGGAGACTCAGCGGCGACCGCGTTTGCGATCGCAAAACAGATCGGATTGTCTGCGAAGAAATCGCTCCTGGGGAGTGAACTCGATGCGATGACTGACGAGGAGTTATCGCGGGATCTGAAAAGCGACGTTGTCTTCGCCCGAACAACGCCTGAGCACAAGTTGCGAATCGTGAAGGTCCTTCAGTCTCAGGGGCACGTTGTTGGAATGACTGGCGATGGCGTCAACGATGCTCCTGCGTTGAAGAAGGCTGACATCGGAATCGCGATGGGGAAACGGGGGACCGATGTCGCCAAAGGTGCATCCGATATTGTTTTGACAGACGACAATTTCAGCTCGATCATCAGTGCGGTCGAAGAAGGTCGGCGACAATACGACAACATACAAAAGTTCGTCAGATACTTATTGTCATCGAACACCGGCGAGGTCATCGCAATCTTTGCGAATATCATCATCGGCGGACCGTTGCTGTTCCTACCGGTGCAGATTCTTTGGATGAATTTGGTCACGGACGGCTTAACCGCGGTTGCTCTCGGTTTAGAGCCTGCGGAACGTGGAACGATGCGCCGTCCGCCCCGCAGTCCTGATGAGCCCGTGTTGACGAAGTCGGGGATCGCGATGATTGCTGCCCTCGGTACTTACGTGGGCCTCGTTTCGTTGGCGTTGTTTCATTTCTACCTGCGTGAAGGTGACACTCATTCGTTGATCGTCGCTCAAACGGTCGCCTTTACCGGCATCATCGTGATTGAGAAGGTTAACGTTCTAAACTTCCGGTCGTTGCATACACCTATGAAGTCGGTCGGGTTTTTCAGTAACCCGTGGGTGTTGGTAGCGATCGTCCTAACGATCCTCTTGCAAGTTGCCGCCGTGTATGTGCCACTGCTTCAGTCGGCACTGCGTACCGTGCCACTGACATGGCAGGATTGGGCGTTGATCGTCGCCGTGGCAATGCCCGTGTTCTTGGTAACCGAGGCGGTGAAGCTGTTCGCGAATCGTGGCGAGACCAACGAAGTCGGTACGACGGGTATCGAGTCGGCTGTGCAGTCAAAGTAGACGCAAAGTGAAACAATGTTGGGCAAGGCACTTCGGCAGGTGCGCATCCGATTGCACAGTAGCACGAGTTGATGAGTCTTTATGACACGGTTTTTTTACCAATCGAATGATCCGGTGCCACGGCGCACAAATTGCACGTTCTAGATGTCACGTAAATTGCTTCGTTCGCCACATAAGTCGGGAGAGTTCTGAGATGGCCACTTCAATTGAAACTCTGTTGGGAGACGACGCTCGATTTCTCTTGGATCATGAGGCAACCACGATTGACCGAGGCCGTTTGCAACTGCCGGGGCCCGATTTTATCGAACGGGTTGTCAGCGGGAGTGATCGCAATCAGCGGGTGATAAACAACCTCACGAGACTTTTTGATCACGGCCGTTTAGCGGGAACCGGTTACGTTTCCATCTTGCCTGTCGATCAAGGGATTGAGCACACCGCCGGGGCTTCGTTTGCCCCAAACCCGGACTACTTCGATCCGGAGAACATTGTGCGGTTGGCGATGGAGGGCGGTTGCAACGCCGTCGCGTCCACATTTGGAGTTCTCGGTGCGGTTTCTCGGAAGTATGCCCATCGCATCCCGTTTCTAGTGAAGATCAATCATAACGAATTGCTTACCTATCCGAATTCCTACGACCAAGTCATGTTCGGCGGTGTGGAGCGAGCGTTCGATATGGGCGCTGCTGCCGTTGGGGCGACAATCTACTTCGGATCTCAGGAATCGCGTCGCCAGATTGTGGATGTTGCCGAAGCGTTCGAGCACGCTCATGATCTCGGGATGGCCACGGTGCTGTGGTGTTACCTGCGCAATTCCGATTTCAAAACGGACAAAGACTATCACACGTCGGCGGATTTGACCGGCCAAGCGAATCACTTGGGTGTCACCATTCAAGCGGACATTATCAAACAGAAACTGCCTACCAACAACGGAGGATTCACCGCGATCGGGTTCGGAAAGACTTCTCCGCTCGTTTACAACGAACTCACGTCCGAGCACCCGATCGATCTTTGTCGTTATCAGGTCGCGAACTGCTACATGGGGCGTGCTGGGCTGATTAATTCGGGCGGCGCGTCGTCGGGTGCGTCCGATCTTTCCGAAGCGGTCAAAACCGCCGTGATCAACAAACGTGCCGGCGGGACTGGGTTGATCTCAGGCCGTAAAGCGTTCCAGCGTCCGATGAAGGACGGAATCGAACTGCTGAATCGAATCCAAGACGTCTACTTGGATGACTCTATCACGATTGCTTAACTGAATTCCAACGAGGAGATCAAAATGAAAGACCCGTTTGTACAATCGCAGTGGGAACAGCTTTGCGATCACTTGGATCAGGTTGCTGAACATTTGGGTGAGAAAACGCACCAGGTAGCAGAATTTCGCCGTGAAGCGGAGGCGTTTCGAAATGGCGAATCGCCAGACCGCTACCAGCATCTACTCGAACGAGTCGCGCAGGCAACCGAGATCGCGATCCGTTGGCAATCAGCGAGCGATCGGCATGAACATGACGACGCTCTCGTCGATGAAGCGAGCGATGAAAGCTTTCCCGCGAGCGATCCACCGGTGTTCAGCCACAGTCATGCCTGAGCCCATGTCGCGGCGATGGGAATCACGGGAAGGTTCGCCCTACCCGCTCGGTGCATCGTACCTTGAGTCCGACGAAGCATTCAATTTTGCAATCTATTCGAAACACGCCGAACGAGTGACGTTGTTGTTGTTCAGCGAAACGGACATGACGAATCCGGTCGTGCGTTTCGAGTTCGATTACTTGTACAACAAGTCGGGGGCCGTTTGGCATTGCCGAATCCCATTGGCTTCGATGGCGGACGCAAAATACTACGGATATCAGATCGATGGTCCGGCGCCGGGAAGTACCTTTGAATTTCACGCGTTCGATCATGAAAAGCTGCTTCTCGATCCATACACGCGAGCGGTGCACTTCCCGGAAGGCTTCAATCGTGAGGCCGCACGGAGGCCCGGTTCCACCGTCGGCGTCGCGCCGTTGGGCGTTTTACCCACGGTCGGCTGTGGGTTCGATTGGGGTGACGAAACTCGTCCACGGCATGAATTTGATTTTGTGATCTACGAATTGCATGTGCGTGGGTTAACGCAACATGAGAGTTCAGGTGTGGCTCCCGATAGGCGGGGCACATTTTTGGCCGTTGTCGACAAAATTCCGTACCTTCACGATCTCGGAGTTACCGCGGTTCAGTTGATGCCCGTTTTCCAGTTTGATCCCGACGATGGAAACTATTGGGGCTACATGCCGTTGGCGCTCTTCGCGCCCCATCATGCCTACGCCAGCAGCTCGCATCATTGCCGGCAACGCGACGAGTTTCGGACGATGGTCAAAGCGTTTCATGACGCGGGCATCGAGGTGTTGTTGGATGTGGTTTATAACCATACCTGCGAAGGTGACCACACGGGCCCGATCTACAGTTTCAAGGGAATCGATAACAGCACCTACTACGTTGCCTCTGGTGATCAGGCGAATCCGTACGCAAACTTCAGCGGCACGGGCAATACGTTGCACACCGCCAATCGCAATGTCCGGCGTTTGGTCGTTGACAGCATGCGACATTGGGTCGACGAGATGCACGTCGACGGATTTCGGTTTGACCTCGCGTCGATCTTCACACGCAGTTCCGATGGATCCATCAACGCGAGCGATCCGCCTATTATCGGGCAAATCGGTGCGGAGGATGATCTCGCCCATATTCGTTTGATTGCCGAGCCCTGGGACGCATCGGGCGCCTTCCAACTCGGCCGGAGTTTTCCGGGGTTGCAGTGGAGGCAGTGGAACGCTCGGTTTCGAGAATGCGTGCAAAAATTCGTTCGAGGTGATCGCGGTCTCGTGCCAGAATTAATGACACGTATCTATGGCAGTTGCGATCTTTTTCCCGATGACCGGATGGATGCGTACCGACCGTTCCAGAGTGTAAATTACGTTGCCTCGCATGACGGTCTCACGATGGCCGATCTGGTTTCTTACTCCCGAAAGAATAATTGGGCCAACGGACATCAGAATGCAGATGGGCCCGTCGACTACAGTTTCAATTGTGGCGTCGAAGGTTGGTTGGCGGTCACCGATGATGTGCTCGCCGAGCGAAAGTTGCGGGTGAAGAACTTTTTCGCGATCCTGATGCTGTCTGCGGGAACACCTATGTTTCGAATGGGCGACGAGTTTCTCAATTCACAATCAGGAAACAGCAACCCGTACAACCAAGACAACGAAACGAGCTGGCTCGATTGGAATCTCACGGAACAGCACCAGGATATGCTTCGATACGTTCGAATGATGATTGCGTTCCGTAAGTCGCATCCATCGATATGTCGCTCGCGGTTTTGGCGAGATGACATCAAGTGGTACGGCACCGATCATTTGGTCGATCTCTCGGCGGAGTCACAACATCTCGCGTATTGTTTGCATGGTGACGTCGAAGACGACTCCGATCTGTATGTGATTATTAACAACTCAGAACGATCGAGTTCCTTCGGAATCCAAGAAGGCGGTCCAGGATCATGGCGACGAATCATCGACACGGCCCAAACTAGTCCGCTGGATATTGTCGACGAATCCACCGCCGAACTGGTCGTGGATAGTTTCTATCTCGCATCGCCCCATAGTATTGTGGTGTTCACGCGTGAGTGACGATCCGCGGAGAAGGCAGTTCGCTGAGCGTGATGCTAGTGCGTGGTGGGGTGCCCCCAGCGATCGGAGTGCAAGACGTGAACGGCGCTCTCGGAATCGATCGTCTCGAGGCGTTTGGTAAGTGCGGCGATGTACGCTGAACGCTCTTGCTCGTCCGTGAACTCGAGTGGCCGCTGTGTCTGCAAATCTCGCAAGGATTTCATTTGGTGTCGATCTAAGAAAACGGTCAACCCGTCTAGCAAGGATCGGATTACGTCAGGTCCTTCGCGATAGATCGCCGACGTCACCATGGCAACGTCTGCTCCGGCGAGGAGAGCCTTGATCAAGTGATCGGCGTGTCCGATTCCGCCACTCGCGGCGAGCGGCATCGCGGGGCAGAAGCCATGGACTTGCATCAACGAGTCTAACGCGTCCGTCTCGGATTCCGAGGACGTCAAACGCCAACGCGATGCGAGCTTGAGGCTATCGAGGCAGATGTCGACGGTCGGTGCCCGTCCGTGCAAGACCAACCCCTGTGCTCCAGATTGCAATTGCCGCGCGATGTGAGGGATGCTGGTGAAATTCCGCCCCAGTTTCACGAACAGCGGAATCGTGATCGCTGCGTTCACGTCACGAACGGCATCCAAAATCGTCGTTTCGATCTCGGCAGAGCTTTTGTATTCCCTCGCTCGGCTGTGGTACACGTTCAATTCGATGGCTGCTGCGCCCGCCTCTTGCAGCTCGCCCGCGAAATCCATCCAACCACCGGCTGTGTAACCGTTCAGGCTCGCGATGACGGGAATGTTGAGCATTGAGCTCGCTCGATTAACCAACGCGAGGTACGACTCCGCGTTCGGGCACGCCCAATTATGTCGCGACGCGTCAGCGGAATTGAGGATACGTCGCTCGCGTCCGGTGAGAGCACGGCCGATCTCAACGCTCCACTTGACGACTTGTTCCTCAAACAGCGAGGGCAACACGATCGCGCCGGCACCTGCGTTTTGCATTGCGATGCGTGTTTGCTCGTTCATGGTCATGGGACACGCGCCGATAATCACCGGCGACGTCAGGGAAAGTCCGCCAAAATCGGTGTTGAGATGTGTGTACATCGGATGTGTCCTAAAGATAAGAGGGGCGTTGTGCGAATGGTACGGTTGAGTATTAATCTGACCGAGCTATTCGCGATGAATACTTCTTACAGACGGCTCACGGTGTCGACCAAGTTGGGGATTTCAATGACGTAACGACGTTCAGACGGGCTCAGGCAATCTCGCTCGGCGAGTTGGTGATTGAGTACATTCACGTCCGCATCCGATGCGCTCGTGTCTTTGGCGATGCGATCGGCGACACGTTGATGTAGCGTTTGAAGATCCGATTGGCATTCCAGAATCCGGAACGCGACGCCTTCGTTTTTCGCGATCTGTTCAAACTGCTCGCGGTGTTGTCGTTTGAGGAACGTGGCATCCACGATGACGCTGTAGCCGGCGTGGAGGACGCGACGAGCCAAACATCCCAATCGCTGGTACGTCGTCTCTGTGTGCTCGGTCCCGTAGAGTGTTTTCTTGGCGATGTCCGAGACACGATCAGTCGGTTCGAGACCGAGGCGACGCTTTCGTTCGACATCGCTGACGACGCGAAAGCAATCATGACGCTGCACCACGAATTCGCTCAAGGTGGTTTTACCGCTTCCGCTAACGCCGTAGGTGATCCACAGGCTTGGTGTTTCCTTCAGCGTGAAGCGATAGGCGAGGTCGAGATGCCGCCGTGCGTCGATCGTGGCTTGGTCTTGCTCCTCTTTTGAAATATCAAACTGAGATGCTCTCATCATCGGCACCATCGCCCGGACGAGAGCCCGGTAGAACAGGAACCAACGCAGCAGGCTTAACGAGTCGTAGTCACCAGATCGTTGAACGTACGCGTTGATGAAACTGCGAGAGAGATCGAGGTGGCCACGTGCGGCGAGATCCATAGCCAGAAACGCGGCGTCGCTGAGCACGTCGATCCAGCGCAGCCGTTCGTTGAATTCAATGCCGTCAAACGGAATCAGACGATCTCCCCAATGCACGACATTCTGTAGGTGAAGGTCGCCATGGCATTCTCGGATATAGCCATCCGACACGCGTTGAGCGAACTGGTCGCGGTGGTTGGCAATGTATTCCTTGGACCAATCACGTAGCACCTTAATCGTCGCGACGGTGCTGTCATCGATCGCTTGGTCTTCCAATCGGTCGAGCAGGAGACGGGAATTGGAACTTAAGAAGTCGGGCCACCCGTCGGCAAATTCGGGTTCGCAGACAGCCGCGGATTGGTGAAAAGCAGCGATCCAGTCAGCGAGGTCGAGCACTTCTTGGCTCGTCAACAGGCCCTCGTCGATGCGTTCGCTTAGCAACGAACCCTTGGGGAAACGTGTCATCTTGACTGCGTATTCGACGATTTTACCATCGCCGCCGACTTTCAATTCGCCATCATGTAGCGTGATGGGAACGACGCCGAGATAGAGCGTTTCATCATAGCGACGGCCCAATCTGACTTCCTCGGCGCAGTAGTATTCGCGTAATTGAAGATTGCTGTAATCGAGGAAGTCTGTCGTCAGCGGTTTCTTAATTTTGTATGCAAACTGACCAACCAAGAACACGATCGAAATGTGGGTTTCAAATGTTTCGATTTCGCCGACGACGTCATGAGGGTATGCCTCTGGGCGGGTCAGCGAATCCTTCAACTCGGTCGTGTGGACGTCCTCAGCAGATGAGATCTTCATCGACTACTCCGTTTGTAAACTCATCAATTCAATTCGGTGCTTACGCATATAGGAATGGCACTCGACGCAGCGAACCGTCATCGCAACATACCCAAGCGTGGCACGGTTGATGTCTTTGTCCTGAGCGGCTTCCGCGATGAGATCAGCACTACGCCGAAAATCACGACTTTGCGATGCGTATTCTTTGGTCTGCAAGACATTCCATCCCGCCTCCATGCTGAGCAGTCGCATGCCTCTAGCGTTCGACGCAACCTTTTCGTAATCCTCCATTGTCAATCCTTCGAGGATTGATTTCGATTTCTCCAACTTCATCCGCATCAGCGGGCTGAGCTGCGTCGCGGGTGCCGATGGAGGATCGGCATGGATAGGCAAACCAAACGCAACTGCGGCAACCACGAGAGTGCAAATGATGATCCGGTTCATGTCGATTCTCCAAAGAATGTCGTCACGCCACATGTCGTGGGTGACCGCGGGTGGGGTGTCGGTGGCTGCGATCGCAGAGCGATTTGGTCCCTTAGTGTGCTGAGCGTTAGCGTCGTTCCATGGTGTTCTGTCAGAGTGGTTGAGAATGATTCGCGAGATCGCGGCACGTCTCGGTCTCAGGAAAATCCCACGACCTCAACAAGGAAGCTATCCGGTTAGATCAGCGGAAGAGGTTCGTCCTCCTGTGTTAATACCGATCCACTCGGAGCGACGGGTGACCGGAAATCGTCCGGCTTTAACGCCAACAGCGAGCAACTGATGTCCGAGATGACGGTTTCTGCGGTATTGCCGATCAGAACACCCGATATCCCCGTCCGGCATACCGTGCCCATTACCATCAAGTCCGCCTCAACCTCGTCGGTGACATCCCGAATGACGGTGGCGGCACTTCCTTGACGCAAATGCAAATGGATGTCGTTGGCTTCGGCGAACGGAGCCTGCAACAATTGGTCGACGGCCTGACGGACACGCGCGTGATGGTCGCGCCGCATGGATTCGATTTTTTCCGGTCCGACGTGCTGCAGCATGGAATCTTCCATCCACAATCTCCACGCGGCGACAATGTGGAGTGTCGCCCGATCACGTCGTGCGATTGAATAGGCTTGCTCGAGGATTTCACGATTCAGATTGCAGTGTTTCTGATCGGTGGATTCGACGTCGATTGCCGCAACGACCTGATCGAACTCTCCGTGCAACTGTGGTTTGAGTAACAGTACCGGGCACGGACAAATACGCAGCAGCGACGTGCCGACACTGCCGAACAAACGTCCCGTTGGCGAGAAGGCGTCTGCGTTCTTGACGACCAAGTCGTGGTCCTCGTCGATCACTCGCCTCGTGATCTCGGTGGCGGCGTCACCAACGGCAACGCACACGTCGATTGGCCGACCGATGTCGGAGATCTCGCTCGCGATTTCCATTAAACGCCGCCGACGATCAGCCGCCACTAACGCTTCGATTTCATCTGGTTTAGCAACATCCGTCATCAGGCCGAGCACCGATGGCATCGGCTTGACCACGTCCATCAACGTCAAAGACGCTTTGTTGTCGAGTGCCAGTTGAGCGGCGCGGGTAACGGCGGACTCGCGGTGTTCGGTCCCCGCGTAGACGAGAATGTTGTTGAAGCGTTTCATGAGTCTGACTTCCAGATCGGGCGTTAGGGAAGGAGTCGCGTGTGCGGATTACGCACCGTGGGCCCCGATTTCTTCCATCTCTTTCTTTTTTCCACCGTGAATCATTCGGTTGCGAGTGATCCAGACGCTGCAGGGAGCGTGTCGAAGGACATACCGCGTCATGCTGCCCATCAAAACACGTCCAAGACGCGTTCGCGGAGTTTCTCCAACCACCATCAAATCGACTTCATGCGATTCGGCGTATCTCACCAGCCCTTCACCGATGTGATCGCTTTCGATGAGAAGTCCCTTGGCGTTGGGAGCCGAGTCGTGTAGTGCAGCGGCCGCTCGCTGGATCGATTCCGGGGACACCTTTGGCGGAGGTGCATCGAAAAAGCGATCCGGATAACACACCGAGATCAGCCGCACGTTGCTTTCGGCGCCCCAATCGAATTCGGCGAATTCTTCGATTGCCGCCTGTGCGGGGCCGGCGTCTTCGTAGCCGATCAAGACACGAAGCGGATGGACACCCTCAACAGCGCCGGTCGGGCGAATCACCAAGACACTGCAGGGTGCGTGTGTCGCGACGTAGTCACTCGTGCTGCCCAACAAAACGCGGGCGATACCAGCGTGCCCCGTTGCACCGAGGACAACTAGCTCAGGGTGAATCTCGCGAGCAACGGCGGTGATCGTTTCCGCCGGATGTCCCTCACGTACGATCTGTCTTAATACGACATTGGCACCCGTGAACATCTCCTGCACGCTCGCGAACGCTTTGTCTGCGAGTTTGCGTTCTCTCGCCAGACAGGTCTCGTACCAATCGCCGGCCAAGTAGGTTTTCTGGGCGCCGGGAACGTAGATCACCGTCACAACGGTCAACTCGATCTGCTCATCGTGTGGCAAATGCGCGAGGAAGCGGGCCGCGTCATTCGCTGTCGAGGAACCATCGGTCGCGAGTAAAATGGACTTCATCAGATACTCCTTCGAATCGAACTCACCAATCGCACTTCGGTGCCAGGTATGCCTCGAATGATCGTTGCATTCCGGGTACCAAACCTCAAAACCTCTTCAACTCGGCTGTTCCAGAGAAACCTCCCGTGCACCCACGCACAGGCGCGCAGATGTGACCAACCTTGCCCTGGCGTTGACTCCTACTGCCAATCAGTTCGGTGTGATTCGACCGTGTCCCTCTTCCCACATCGAAGGCAGTTCGGGGTACGGTGATTGACCGGCAACTGGTTGATGAAAATTGCAATGAGTTGTGTAGTGTTCGCGACACTCGTCTTCGCGACCGCGCACGATTCGGCAGCCTTGCAATTTGCCGAACTGCGACGTGATCACGGTCCACCGACCATGTGACTGCGCGTCGTCGCGGAAGATTACAACCCAATCATGAGTCGTGTTAAGTTCATGTGCTCGAGCGGTGTTGGAGAACATCGCTGTGTAGTGTCGTCCGCCGCGTTCAGTATGAAGGATCGGTAGCCACGCGATGTTCTTTGGGTTGAACTTCGAAGGTGAGATTTTGGGCAGTTGACCGGCGATCGCCTTTTCCCGGTACTCCTCGTCAATGTCCAACAGTTCCTTGATCGGCACGGCCTTTCCTTCGTCAATTTCCGCGCCAGGTTGTGATGGCGAGCCCTCCGTGAGTTTCACTGCAAGCGAGTCTTTGATCGCTTGAACGCGTTTGCGTCCGATGCCGGGAACCCGTTCGAGACGACCCTCCCATGCGGCCGCGTCGAGTTCCGCGAGTGTCTCGATGTGAAGGTGTTCGTGAATCCGATGCGATAGCTCTCGCCCGATACCGGGCACCGTTGAAAACAGCGTCTCCGCATGTGATTCCCCACGAAGACGATCGAGCAGCGACATCCGTCCGGTTTGAAGGTATTGCTGGACCAAGTTCGCGATCGAGTTTCCGACCGATGGCAGCGCGATGAGTCCTTCAATGCCGTCATGTTCGACTAAGACACGGACTGACGTTGGGAGGCTCCGGATCGTTTTGGCCGCCGCATGATACGCACGGACTCGAAATTCGCTGGCCTTCTGATCATTGAGAAGCTGAGCGATTTCATCGAGCGTTTGCGCGATCTGCTGATTCTCGTGAAGCGAATCGATCTCGTCGCTGGCGTGCAGCGGATCGGATGAGTTCAGGACTGCCATGGCGAATTCCTTCAGTGTTCGTTACCTCTGCTGTCGCCGGTGAACGATGACCGCATCGGTGTGCCGTTGTGGGATCGATGGTCCGGTGTGCGGCACTGCGCACAACGAGCCATGTCACCCACCTGAATGTCTTCGAGCGGGCCAATCGGCACAGTCCGTTCCGGCCCGCCCAGCGCTGTCACGTATCACTTTTGCGACAGACGGTCACTCTGGGCAGCGGTGCGGAAGTGGGGGTTACGGGCGAACTGCGGATGCGATGTCCGCCGTAAAGCCGATTCGCCGATAGTGTTGGTCTATGCGTCAATAGCCGCAAACGACGTACCGAGGCCTGGAATCGTGTAGATCGCACTCAATGGCACACAATTGTGACGCGGCGTCGCGCGATGCTGGTCGGAGCCGCACTCCCTTCGACCAATTCCCGAACGAAATCGCACTTCGGCAAACCAATCCGGAAAGCTTGAACGGCACGATAGCCGGTGGATCCCTCCTCTCTAAAGTGGCGTAAACAATTCTTTCCTCGATCCGTCAGCGCCCGGTATCGTCCTGGTGGCGTGGAGGCATGTCACGCCGAAATGACGCGGTTCGCGTCAGTTTGACGCTGGCGTTCTCATGTGGATTTCAGCTGCCTGTCAATTTTGCGACACGGCTGACAAGGTCAACCGCATCGACCGGTTTGGCGACGAATTCGGTGCAACCGGCCGCGAGAGCATCGTTGATCTCTTCGGCCGTCGCACCGGCGGTGAGTGCGATGATTGGAATCGTGACTCCGTGGTCGCGGATCTGTTGGGTAGCTTCGCGACCGTTGAGTTCGGGCATTTGCATGTCCATCAGGATACAAGCGAACGGTCTGCCCTCGCGTTCGGCGTCGCGAACCGCCGCGACCGCTTCGGCTCCGTTGACCACCTCGGACACCTCGGCACCGGCACGGGATAGAAACCGAGTCGTCACGAGTCGAATGTCACGCGCGTCATCCGCGACCAAGACGCGAGCCTTAATCCGGTCGAGTTTCGCACCGCTGGCCCGTCGCGGTTGCAGATCGGCAGGCGTTGGCGTGATCAACTCAGTCAGATCTTCGACGGGAAGACGCAGCGTGAACTCGCTGCCGTGTCCTTCAGTACTCTTCACGGAGATGTCTCCGCCGAGCAGGTTCGCGAGACGTTTGCTGATCACGAGTCCTAATCCAGTTCCTTCGACACCCACAATCTTGCGATCATGGACTTGGGTGAACGTTTGGAACAGGCGATCGAGATTTGCGTTGGAGATTCCGATGCCGGTATCGATCACGCGGAAACAGAGCGTTTCTGGTTCGTCGTCGTCCATGCATGTGACGACACGAACGTTGCCATCAGGTGTGAACTTAAGTGCGTTGCCAATTAGGTTGACGAGAATCTGTTCGACTCGAGATCGATCGCTGCGAAGCCGCAGGGGGACGGAGCCTTCGAATTCGAATACCAGCGGAACGCCGGAGGATTCACTGCGGTGTCGCATTAACTCGTTGATGTCAGCGAGCATCGGAAGGAGTTTGAAACGCGACCGACGCACATCCAATTTGCCAGCTTCGACTTTGGAGAGATCTAAAATGTCGTTGATAATTCGCAAAAGGAAGCGGCCGTTGCGAATGACCGTTTCGAGATGCCCCGCGTCGACTTGTTTGCCTTCTCGAAGATCACGCAGCGACAGATCAGTGAAGCCCAGAATAGCCGACATCGGCGATCGAATTTCATGACTCATGTTGGTCAAGAAATTGCTCTTCGCCAAACTGGCCTCTTCTGCCGCAACGCGGGCGGACTCGAGATACGATTCCGTCTCTTTTCGGCCCGTGACGTCAGTCATGTACACCGCTGCGCCGTTGTCGACGGGAAAGACGCGAGCGTCGTACCATCGTTGTAGTCGACGTGAGTAGTACTCGGTAGTCTCTCCAATTTGCGAACGGTGGACTCGCGCAAGTGCGGCCACCAGCGGAGCCTCGGCATGATCGGAGAATAAGTCTGCGTATTGCCTTCCCACCAAGACGGTTTCGAGACCGGCGAGTTGCTGCGCCGCTTGATTGGCGAATTGAATCTCACCGTTCTCATCGAAACTGATAAACGGGTCGTGGCTTTGTTCGATCACTTCCGTGATGATCGCGCGAGAAGCGGCGAGTTTCTGTTCGGTTAGTTTGCGTTCGGTGATATCCTCGATCAACGCAATGCTGCATTCGAGTTTGCCGTCGACATCGCGTCGCAGAGATGTCGTGAGGTTCGCCCACAGGGTTTGTCCGTCGGCGCGGGTGTAACGTTTCTCGAGTGTGTATCCTTCGATCTCACCACGCTTCATTTGGGCAAAGAGAAGTAGATCCTTGTCGAGATCGTCGGGGTGGGTGATGTCTTGGAACGTCATCGAGGTCAGTTCATCGAGCGAGTAACCCAAAATCTGGCAGAGTTTCTCGTTCGCGTGTAACCATTCCCCGTCGAGGCCGACGTGAGCGATTCCGATCGCGGCGTTCTCGAAAGTCGTTCGGTATTCGATCTCACTATTGCGCAGTGATAGATTTGCCTCGACGACTTCGGTGACATCGCTTTGAATGCCGACGAAGTGGGTTACGTCGCCGTCCGGTCCGGAAACGGGCGTCACGATAAGGTCGTTGTAAAACGGTTTTCCATCGCGCCGGTAGTTCAGAATGGTGACTCGGCAGCTCTCGCGATTGGCAATCGCTTCCCGGATTTGTTGAACATCGGCGGGGTCGGTCTTGGGGCCCTGCAGGAACCGGCAATTGCGGCCCGTGATGTCATCGAGGCGGTAGCCTGTCAGTTTCTCGAATCCCTGGTTTGCGTAGACGATCGGCATGTCGTCTTTGGTCGCATCCACAATGAGAAAACCGTTACTCGCCGCATCAATTGCTCGTGTCCGCAGGCGGAGTTGCTCTTCCGCCTTGCGCATGGACGTGATGTCATAAATCGTGATGGCGGCGGCATTCACCCGCTCGTATTCGTCCAGCACCGGAGTCACGCGAATTTGGAGAGTCAGTTCGCGCGACCCAACACGCGTTGATACTTCTTGAGCCCCCGCTTCGCCTCGGCGAGCGATTTCGCGTAGCATCGTTTCGCATATTTCGCTCACCGATGAAGGCAGCACATCGTTGAGTCCCGCGTTGCGCGAAACATCGAGGTCGTGATTGAACAGACGCACTGCACCGCGATTCCAACTGGTAATGCGAGAATCAAGATCTACTCCAATGATCGCGTCGGTGCTGTCCTGCACGATCGAGGTGAGTTTGCGAAGTTTGTCAGCGGTTTCCTTGACGGTTCGTAGGTTCGTCATCGTCAGGACGATGCCACCGCGATCTCGGTAAGGAGCGACTCTCAACAGAATCGGCTCGTCGCGACGATCGACCGTTTCGAGTTCGATGGGTTGGTTCTCCGCTTCCACCTCGCGTACCAATTTGATGAGGTCGATGCCTTCGAGTGCGTGAGCGTAGTCCGAGAGTGTTTCGCCTTTGGCGTCGTTGCGCCGGATCAAAAGAATGTCAGCCGCAGCAGGGGTCACTTGCCGAATATTTAGGTCGGAATCGAGCAGCACGATACCGACATCGCTTTCCCGCATCACGTTTTCGAGATCTCGGGTCATCTCTGTCAGCAATTGCAATCGCCGGCTGCTTTCGGCGTTGGTCGTGTGCAGTTCTTCGTTGACGCTGTGCAGTTCCTCGTTCGTGCTCTGCAACTCCTCGTTGCTGCTGGTCAGTTCTTCATTGCTCGATTGGAGTTCCTCATTGGTGGTCTCCACTTCCTCGATCGTTGCTTGCAGGTTTTCTCGCGTGAAGTCGAGATCCATCTCGAGCATTCGGATTCTCTCTTCCGCCAAGACGTTGTTATGCGGTGTGTGAACGTCACTGGTGTTTGACGAAATCGCCTTTGACACGGCGTGTGGACTGGGGAGGGAAGGAGTTTCGGGCTTCGCAATGTGCTCGAATGTGATGAAGTAATGCGTTTCGGAGTACGTCGGGTGATGCAGTGCTCTGACGTGAACGTCGATGCGTTCCCCGTTCACGATTCCTCGTTCGGAACAGAGCGGAGATTGGTGATGACGGATTCGCTGGATCGTGACGGCAACGGGTAACCGAAGTGATTCAACGAGCATGTCGTCAATCGTCCCGTTGAGTCGACCGGGCCGCGTTTCAATAAAACGCGAAATGTCACCGAAAATTTGCAGAGGTCGCATTCCCTCATCGACGAGAATCCCCGACGGTGCATACTGTTCCAGTAGGCGGTCATACGATCCGATCAAGGCAGGCGACGGACCACGCGACGTTCGTGGTCGGAGCGAAACGGATGCGTTCGTTGGAGGGCGTTTACGTAACTTCAAATCCAGAGGCAAGCGAGATTCGCGTTCCTTTTGGAAGATACGCCATTGTTTGTCCAGGACCGCGAAGTCATCGTCCAGATCACCCGGCGTTTCGCTCGGTCCGAGCCAAAGGACACCCCGTGACCGCATCGCATGGGCAAACATGTTGAGAACGCGGGACTGAGCGTCTTCGACCAGATAGATCAGCAAATTGCGACACGAGATCAGATCCATGTTGGTGAAGGGAGCGTCTTGCAGAACGTCATGTCGAGCGAAGACGATCGTGTTCCGGATCGCCGGGATGATTTCGAATCCGTCATCGGTCTGGCTCAGGTATTTTTCGCGAAACTCACTCGGTATCTCGGCGAACGAGCTCTCGGGAAAGAGACCGCGTTGGGCGTACCGAATCGCATCGGGATGAACGTCGGTCGCGAAGATCTTGATCGTGAAATCGATTCCTGACTTTTCACGTTCGTGATGGATCAACATCGCGATGCTGTACGCTTCCTGTCCGGTGGCGCAGCCTGCGATCCAGGCGCGGAACTCATCGCCCTCCGCTTTCCCGCTGACCGCCGTTCGGATGCAGCGATTCGCGAGACGATGATAGCCGTCGGGGTCGCGAAAGAATCGTGTCACGCCAATCATCAAGTCATCGGCTAGTCGAGAAAGCTCGGTCGGATCGCTGTCGAGCTTTGCGATGTACCTGTCCAACTCGTCAATCTTCGACAACATCATGCGTCGCGATAATCGACGGGTAAACGTGCCGTGTTTGTACTGACCAAAGTCGATGCCACACGATTTTTCCAAGCGGCTGTAAACCGCCGTTAATTCGTTACGTTCAATCGATGGTGCAGTCTGCGCGATGACTCGGTCGATCTCCGAGCCACCGAGAAACGCCACCAGGGATTCGGCGAGCTCGGCGACGGGAGCAACCACGTGAACCGCGCCGGTCTTCATCGCGTTGAGCGGCATGCTGTTAAACTGGGCACTGTCTTCATCTTGAGAGATGACGAGTCCCCCGGCGCGATTGACGCTCTGAATCCCATCGCTGCCGTCGCTGCCAGTGCCCGACAACACCACTGCGGCAATGCGACGTTCTTTTTCATTGGCTAAGGAGTGAAAGAACTTGTCGATCGGAAGGTTCAACTCGCCGTCGTCTTCACGGTCTTCCAGTTGAAGGCGGCCATGCTCGATGACGACGTGTTTGCCCGGCGGCAACAGGTAAACCGTGTTGGGCTGTGGAACCAGGGATTCGGTCACCTGGATCGCACCCATCCGAGTCCGGCGGCCCAGCAATTCGCTCATGTGGCTCTGGTATGCCGGCGAAAGATGTTGCACGACGACAAAGGCCGCCCCTGTCGTGGAGGGCAGTTGTTCGAACAAGGTCTCGAGTGCCGAGAGTCCGCCTGCAGACGCCCCAATTCCGACGATCGAAACGCCGCTGAGGTCTGAATCGGAACGTCGCGTCGTTTCGTTTTGGATGGCTACGTCGTCTGGGTAGGCGGGTTGGTCCATGGGCGGCTGTTATGAAGCCTCAACAGAAGACCGAGGCGGAAGGAAAATCGACAGAACACTCGAATACAGAATTTACCGGGGCGTTGACGAATACGAAACAGCCGCCTCGATGAAAGGGGTGGGAATCTTGGCTCACCTGTGACGGTATTCAAATAGCGTGCCGAACCCTGGAATGCCGTGCCCGCAGGGTTGTGTTGGATGATGGTCGAGCATGTTGGTCAGTTATCAGCCAGTGTCATGCACGCCTGAACATTGGCATACGCCGCGTCGACTCGCGGCGGGTACTCACCATTGAAACGCGATTGGTTATCGCCCAGAATGCCGCCGCAAAGAATCACGAAGCAGTTTTCCGCGGTCACGACGTGCATCCTCCGTCGTGGTCGTTTGAGAGATGGACTTTTCAATTATCGCAAGATCGTCGAAGGCTCTCCTGTTCGTGATACCAACGTCACGAGAACTGATTCAGGCCTTCCCTTTGAAATCTCACAGTACGAGCGAAGAGCGATTGAGGCTAGCGGTATCCGTAGCCGAATTCGGGATCATCGAAATCGATTACGAAAGTGGAACCGCCGTCGCTGACGAAAAAGCCGCTGAACTGTTCGATGTTCCATCATCGGTTGCGTTGTCACGCCGCGAGGTGCATCAACGCATTCACTCCGAAGATGTTGAGGATGTCGAGCGGAGGGTAGCGGAGTCGTTGAAACCCGACGGCAAGGGCGAATTCGCGATGCAGCACCGCGTCGTCCACCGTGATGGGACGGTGAAATGGGTCAACGTGCGTAAGCGGATTTTTTTCAACGAGAAGCACGGCACACGTGTTCCCGTTTCGGGAATGGTCGCCGCCGTTGATATCACCGAACAGAAGGAATCCGAACAGAAGATTCGATCGAAAGAGAACCGACTGAAACTCGCTGCCAAAACCACCGGGTTTGGAACTTATGATCTGAACGCTCGCAGCAGTGAAACGATTTGGTCGGACGAGATACTTCAAATCTTCGGAATCGATAACGGACGGTCGTTCACCCGGAGCGACATGTTCGAACAGATCCATGCGGACGATCGAGATCGCTATCGAGAATTGTTTCAACAGCTACTGCGTCGCGATGCGCCGGAAAACTTCAAGTTGGAACACCGGATCGTTCGACCCTCGGGGGAAGTGCGATGGATCGTCAATTCGGGATGTGTGCTCTTTAAACAAGGACAGGCCTCGGGATTTCCTGATCGTGTGATTGGAACGATGCAGGACATCACCGAACGAAAACTTTTCGAACAATCGCTGCAGCGAGCACGACGCGCCGCCGAAGCCGCCAACCGATCACGGGGCGAATTCCTTGCAAACATGTCGCACGAAATTCGGACACCGATGGCCGCCATCATCGGACATGCGGATATTTTGCGAGATCATTTGAGCGATCCTGACAATTTGCAAGTCGTTGAAACGATCCGTCGAAACGGGAATTTCTTACTCGGCATTATCAACGACATTCTGGACCTGTCAAAAATCGATGCGGGCAAATTGGAAGTCGAACGCGAACCGGTTCGTCCGGACGCGATCGTCGCTGAGGTACGCTCGCTGATGGACGTTCGGGCTGCCGAAAAGAAGCTTCCTTTGAAAGTGTCGTTCAATGGCCCTGTGCCTGCAACACTGAACACGGACGCGATTCGCGTTCGGCAAATTCTCGTTAATCTCGTCGGCAACGCGATTAAGTTTACCGACGAGGGGAAAGTCGAGCTGATTGTTCGTTTTGACCAAGAGGCGAGCGTGCTGCACTTCGAAGTCGCCGATACCGGGATCGGGATCCGATCGGAGGACCATGAGTCGCTGTTTGATCCCTTTGTGCAAGCCGACAACACCTCGACCCGGTCCTTTGGCGGGACCGGATTGGGGCTCGCGATTTGCCAGCGACTCGCTCACGCCCTCGGCGGTGAAGTGAAAGTGGAGAGTGAGTTCGGCGTTGGCAGTGTCTTCACGCTTTCGATCGCCGTTGCCAAAGGCGTTCCGCTGATCAAGCCTGACTTGGGGCTGGACATCCACTCGGAACAGAGGGGCGTTGAGGTCGAACTGTCTGCGAGAGTGCTCGTCGTTGATGACCGTCGGGATATCCGTTACCTGGCTCAGCACTTCATCGAAAAAGCGGGCGGTGAGGTTCTCACGGCGACCAACGGTAAGGAGGCGATTGACTTCATCGAGAGCGAGACCAAACCCGATGTGGACTTGATCGTGATGGATATGCAAATGCCGGTGATGGACGGATACGAGGCAACCAGCGAGCTGCGCAAACGGGGCTGTACGCTGCCGATCATCGCCTTGACCGCCAACGCGATGAAAAGTGATCGCGACGCATGCTTGGCCGCGGGGTGTACCGACTACACGACCAAACCGCTCAATAGCCGGAAACTGATCACGATGATTGATCGATTGGTTAACGTCTGATTGGATCGGGGCATTTCTAAAGCGATTCGCTGTCCGATCGCCTCGCGATGCATAAGGTGGCGAGGTAACAACGTGGTTCACTCGATGCAGTACAACGCCTGATCGCTGCGGAGGTACAGTTTGCCATCGCTAACGGCGGGGGAGGCATTGAAATCAGATTCGTCTGATGCGAATCGATTCCGTGCGATCGGCTGGAACGTGTCGCCCGGTTGGAAAACGATCGTGCCGCTGCGCCGCGTGACCACGTAGATGGAATCGCCGATCAAGACGGGGGAAGCGTAGACGGGGCGGCCACTTTCCAAATCACCAACGCGTTGACGATAGACGACCTCACCGTCATCCGCGGACGTGCAGTATGCGATGCCTCGATCGTCGATCCAGTAAAATCGTCCCTCGTGCAACAGTGGCGTCGCGACATAACTGCTCGATCGGTTCGTCCATAAAACATTTTGATCGGTTACGTCAGCATTGCCTGATTGTTTGCCTTCAGCTTCGACTGCGATGCTGCCCGAGGCGCGATAGCCGCCGAAACTGTACACGGTGTTGCCGTCGACGATGACCGACGGCGAGACGTTGCCTGTCATCGGGGTGGAGGCATACCAATCCAGTTCCCCAGACGTCGGGTCGAGTGCCCAGATTTGTTCGGGGACACTGATCACAATCTCGTCACCGGCGGTCGATCGGACGAGTCGCGGCGTGCCGTAGGTCAATTCGAGCATTCGATCGCTTTTTCGCCATCGCTCACGCCCACTCGCAGTGTCCAACGCGATGATCGCTTTCGCCTCTTCGGCCGCATTGACGATCACGGTGTCTTCGTACAACAGAAGGCTGGCCCCGGAACCCCATCTGCGATTGCTGGACCCTTTTCCCGTATCCACGCTCCAGTTCAGCTTCCCATCGAGCGTGAGCGAATGCACACCGCCTTTGCCGAGGAACACGTAGATGTTCTTGCCGTCGGTAACGGGTGTGTTGCTCGCGTAACCGTGTTCGGTGATGTAACCGCGGAAACCGTCTTCTCGATAGTCGATCGGGAAATCATAAGCCCACTGTTGTTTGCCCGTTTTCTTGTCGAAACACAACGCCTGACGCATCGCGGGAGAACCGTTTGCCACGTAACACGTGACGATGACGCGATCGCCAACAATGATCGGGCTGGACGATCCGCTGCCTGGTAAGTCCACCTTCCACGCGAGGTTCTGCGAATCGCTCCACGTCGTTGTGACGGATTCGTCGGAGTGAGCCGATCCGTTGGGACCGAGAAACGCGGGCCAGTCCTCGGCGAACACGGTCGACGAAGTGAGCAAGCCGGACAGAATGGCCGCGACGAACACGGATGATCGAATCATGAGCGGGGCACCGTTTGCGGTTCAGGGGACGGATGTTTGAACTGACGGCGTGCGGCGATCGCAATCCCGCTCGTGATCGCAACAATCGCCGGGTAAGCGGCCGCCGGCAAACGTGGGACCGCTGTCACACCGACCGGTTGATTTTGCGACGACGCGGCTTCCTCGAGTGACGCCATGATCGCATCGAGTACCGGACCGGACAGCGGCGGGACGACTCCGCTTGCCACCATTCCTAACGAGCGATGCAACATGACTGCGGACTCGAGTTGCACATCGATCGAAAGGTTTTCAATCGTGAATTTGGGTGACGGCAACAGCACACGATCCAACGCGATCATGCCGCCGGGGCCACTGAACCAACCGGCCATCAACTCGTCCGCGATTTCGATGCGCTCCTCCGGAGACGCTTCGATCACGCGTTTGAGCAGTGGCAGAGTATCGCGACTGAGTTCCCACTCGTTTTGGACGTTCTGGCCGTCTTGGTGAGACTGTCCGAATCCCCAAAGAGGAACCCACTTCAGCAATCCGTGATCATGCTCTCGCGATTCATCATCGGATGCCAACAACAACGCACCCGCTTCGCTGGACTCGGTCGTTTCGCTCTCCACCACGAATCCGTCGGATTCAGGCTCGATCGTCGACACCGGTTGCACGGAATCCGCAGCCGACACGGCGGTCGTTTGCTCGCTACTCGCCGAGGTCAACGAGCTAATTGCAGCATCGATCGCAACGACCGCGCGCGGGTTGCTTTGTTGAACGAGGAAATCGCCGCCGACGTTACCGCCCGAGGTGAAGTTGCTACCGGAGCTGTTACCGGTAGATACCGTCGCGTTGAAGTTCGTGTTGTTCGAGCTAGAATTGCTCGATGGGCTGCTTCCGCCGAGCGAATTGTTGGAGGAATTGCTGGAAGAAAACGACTCGCCCGATGCGTTCGACTGCGCCGACGTAATTGGGGATTGTTGGTCTGCGCGATTCGGCTCATTGTCGCGCGACAGCCGCCGGTTGACTGGATCCCGCCGGTCGGAGTCTCTCCTGATTGGATCTCTTCCGCCGGCCCGGTCCAAATCGTTTCCGCGCGAGTCATTCGATCGCAATTGATCCTCACGCGCACCGTCTCGTTGTGCGGCATCGCCCCGCTGCGAGTCGATGCCACGTTGTTCCCGGGCTCGATCCGCACCTCCTGGAATGCCGCGAGCCGACGATACTTCGGCAGAAGTCGACGAAAAGTCACCCGTGACGTCTCTGCGCGATGGAGGGTCGGTAACGTGTTCGACCGTCTCGCCGAATTGAAAGATGCCTCCGGCGAGCAACGTTCGAACTTCGAGTCGTTCGAGTCGCAACAGTCGTGACTCATTCGCATCACTCATGATTCGCCTCTTAGTTGATTCAAATTGGTTTCGTGTTTTTGTAGAAAGATTCGGTACCTTGGAACTTGCGGGGCCAAGTCCACCGCGAGTTGTTGATGCGAAATCGCTTCGTCGTAATACTCTTCGGCTTGACGACGATCACCGAGTTGTTCGCAGAGGAATCCGAGATTGTTCAGGATACCGCCCGTCATGCTGTGGACTTCGGCGTCATCAGGAAATGCCTCTCGCAGTGCACTCGCATGTTCGTTTGCTCGGAGGAATGACTCACGTGAAAGTTCGAGATCACCGATCGCAGCGAGCGATAACCCGAGGTGATTGAGGCTGATACCGAGGTCGCGACGAAAGGTTTGCTGGTCGGGCCAACGTGCCCGTAATTGTTCGCTGATGTCAATGGCTTGGCGAAGCGACGTGATGGCGTCGCGGTGACGTGACTGTTCGGCCTGTGCGGTCGCCAACGTGTTGAGCGTCAACACGACTTGCGTTGCCGCCTGAGCGTCGCCCCGATCACGGTTGAGTCGGTCCAACTGCCCGCCGAGAGAACGCCTCGCCAACACGGACGCCTGTGACGGGTCGCGTTTGACCAACACACCCGCGAGATTGGACTGAATTGTCGAACGCAATTTTTCCTCATCCTCATTCTTCTCGAGTAATTCGATTGCACGCTGATAAACCGTTTGGGCTTCGTCGACGTTTTCCGTATCGCTCAGCATTTGCCCGAGGTTATTCAACGTCGTGGCGAGTTCTCTCGTTGATGATTCGTTTCCGAGTGAGTGTAAACGCGTCTGGTTTACGATCGCTTTGCCAAACCAAGACGTCGCTGCATCGAGGTCACCACTGCGGGCATAGCGTTCGGCCAAGTTGTTTTGACTGACGGACCACTGCAACTGGATGTCGTCGTTGCGTGGATCATTTCGTGCGACTTCTTCGAGCAGTTCTTCTGATCGAATCAGGGCCTTGATCGCGTCCGCGTTCTGGCCGAGTTCACCCTTAATCGTGCCAATCTTCCCGTAGGTGATTGCCAGATCGAGTTGTTGTTCACGGTTCGTCGCCGAACTCGCGTCCGACTCGGATTCCAGGCGTTGGTAGTATCCGAGTACTTGCAGAAGCAATCGTTGCCTGGCGGCGTTTGCTGCCGGGATGTCATCGAGCAATTCTGCGACCTTTGAACCGAGTCCGTCAATCGCTTCTCGAGCGACGATTAGGTTGTTGATCGCCTTGGTTGCATTCGTGTCGGAGACGCGTTTTTCGGCTGCCAATAAGACTGTTCCGATTGCAAATCCGGCAATCATCAACAGACCGATCACCGTCCCCGCCGCAACCAAACCTTGATATCGCACGGCATAACGAACGCAGTGATCCAACAAAGTCGGCGGACGTGCGATGGTAGGTTCCCCCGCGAGTACCCGGCGGAGATCGTCCGCAAATTTCTGAGCCGTTTCGTAGCGATCGTCGCGTCGTTTGGCCATCGCCTTCGCAACGACGGTATCGAGATCGCGAGGAATATCACGGCAATGCGTTTGCAGCGACACCACAGAATCCTCATCAATTTGACGAAGGATCGCGGGAGCATCCACGCCGTCGTGGGCCGGTTTACCCGAGAGGACTTCGTAGAGTGTCGCACCGAGCGAATAGACGTCGGCTCGACCGTCCACGATCGCGGATTCGCCGCGTGTCTGCTCCGGGCTCATGTAACGCATCGTACCGATCACATCGCCCGACTGCGTCAACGACACATCGTTTTGCACTCTAGCGAGTCCGAAGTCACTGATCCAGGCTTTCCCTTCACTATCGATGATCAGGTTGGACGGTTTGATGTCTCGATGAATGATTCCGAGTTCGTGTGCAGCATGCAAACCTTCGGCAACGGCAATGGCCTGTGTCACGACGGCACGCCAACCATCATGCGTGGCGGGCGTCTTGCCTCGTTCGATCACTTTGTCGAGCGAGTCACCGGCGACGTACTGCATCGCGTAGAAATGCGTTCCCCGCTCGCATCCGACCGCGAAGATCGGCACGATGTTGGGATGCTGCAAACACGCTGCTGCCTCGGCTTCGTGTTGGAACCGAGTCAGCTTTTGTTGGTCGAGTATCGAGGCGAGCGGCAGCAGTTTGATTGCCACGGTCCGTCGAAGTGATAGCTGTGTGGCGCGGTACACGACGCCCATCCCGCCACGACCGATCTCTTCATGTAACTCGAAATCGCCGAGACGGTGGGCGGTCGAGTCTTTATCGGCGATCAGTCGCGGTGCGGGACTGCGTACGGCGAGTTGATGAAGGTTTTCGAGTCCGTCGACGCAATCCCGCAGTGCATCACGCAGTTCCGGATTCGACCGGGTCAGCGACTCAACCGAGGGTGGCAGTCCCGATTCCAAGGCGGACATGTACTCATCGAGCAGATCGGCGAGTTGGTTCTTTTGGTCGCCGGTGAGATTGCGCATCACGAGCGGTTCATCGTCTGACCAATCCTCACGTGATTCGAACGCCAACGCATTGACCGGCGTGATCATGAGAGGTCTCCTGCCATGTTGACGTCACACACTTCTTTGAATTTTGCAATCGCTCGCAACCATAGCATCCGTGCGGCACCTGGTTTGATGTCCATCTTTGTTGCGATTTCTTCGAACGAGCATCCCTGCAAATTGCGATACACGATCACGTCGTGATAGCTCGGTTTCAGCTTTGCAAGTTGATCGGCCAGGTCCGCGGCGAGTTCACGCCGGCATACGATCTCACTCGGCGTGGCCGCAGGATCGGGAATTAGATTCGACAACCCCGCGATGCTGTCATCGATCCGCTTAGCCACTTTGTCGAGCGAAACTTCGCGGCGGATGTCGCGTTTCTTTGCGAACACGTTCCGCTCGATTGCGTGACTGAGATGGTGGCTGAGAATTTGTCGCAGCCATGCGAGCAGTTCGCCCTCGCTGCCACCACGAAATTGATCGAAATCCCGGTGGGCAGCCAGCATGGTTTCCTGAACCAAGTCCGACGTACTCATCCTTCGCCGCAGACGCGCATCCAACTGAGTCGTCGCCAAAATATTGAGATAGTTTCGGTATATCTGCAACAAGTCCCCGAGCGATTGGCGGCGTCCGCTGCGAATACGGGTGATCATTTCCGAAATGGAAACTTCCGGAGCGGCTTCGGCAGGAGCAGAGGACATGCGTGTGCCTTTTTGAGCGTTCATGGGTGACTGTTTGTCGAAATCGTGAACCACATTGGTCGTATGATTCTTAGGTCCGACTTTGAGATGAGATGTCACACTGAAATGCGTCGTTTCACCGCACTTTGGGTCAAAAACTTCTCTTTTTCGTGACAAACGAAGCGGAAATTCGCCCTTGAGTACGTTGGCGTCGTGCTCGAAACGCATTCCATGCTCTCGTGTCGCTATGAGCAAACGAGAGCGACAAGTCCCCCAAAATGACTCGCAAATCGATTTTCGTGGCTTCGATGACAGTCTTACGCTCCAAGGCGAAAACAGGTTGACCGCTGGGCGAGTTTAGGACGTCGCAAGCCCCAAGATCGTACGATTCGCTTCGCATCGGCCTGCGTGGTGTGTCGTTATCGGCGAATTTTGATCTTGGATGGCCCTGTTGGAAACGGGTTCGCGCATTACGTCCTGCAATCCCCATGCTTGATCCAATCGAAGCGTTCGTGGGCACTGAATCGGAATTCTCCCGTCCTGTCGCCCTACGGCGAGTGAAACATCGCGAGCGGTCTGGTCTTCCCCCCCTCGTTTCGATTGCGGATGAAGCATTCCCTATTTCACACGAATTCAAGAAAAGGAATTTCAATGAATCCTGTCTCCTCCACGTCAGCGTTTTCGCAGACTCAAGTCAGTTCCAGTGCCAGCCGCGCTCAATCGGCAGGCCAAAGTCCGGCGAAACGGTTGGATGAATCGTTGTCGGCGTTCCTGACCGAAAAGGGCGTCTCGAGTGAAGATCAGACCGCGATCAAGTCTGAACTGAGTGACGCAATCACGTCGTTGGTGAGCGCCGGTACGGCCGTCAGCCCAACGGAAGTCAAAGCGGCATTGAGCGAGATTTTGAGCGACCGCGGTCTTGATGGAGAAGGCTTCGTCAGCCAACTCGGGACACCCGGATCAGGCGGTAGGCAGGGCTCATCATCCAGGGAACAAGGCGGGCAACGCGTTGGTGGTGGCCGTCGTGGCGGCGGAGGCGGTGGCCCACGCGGCGCGGGCGGACCTCCTCCGGGCGGCCGACCGGGCGCCGCGGATGAATCGACCGAAACAACGTCCACATCCGAAACCAGCGAAATCGATGATCTGCTCGCTTGGTTGGAATCGCAGACCAGTGAAAGCGAATCGAACTCTGGATCCAAGACAACGACGCACACTCTACCAGGATCGTTCATCAAACGCGGCGGCGGGAATCTCGACGCGACTGTATAACGGAAGTGCAGTACGGAAACGCCGGAGGGCGTTGGTCATGGTCTGTCTTGCCCCGGAACCAGGCCAGCGTCCGACGGCTTTGTGTGTCGCTTTCAATCAAGACAAGCGAGCGATGAGCCAGAGTCAGGGGCAAAACCCGTTTGAGTTCGTTTGCAAGGGGCTACAGTCATTGGCTACGATCACCGGCCGCGAAAGTCGGGGCGGCGGAGATTTCCGTTTGATCCCGCGGGCCCCATCGGATGTCCGCCGGGCGGTGCGTTTTGATGCAACAAACGTTGCTGATCCTTTGTCAAAATGCTTTCAAGTCGTTGGTCGACGTGCGTCTGCAGTTGCTCAAGTTCCCGGCTTTGCGCCGCGGTTAGATTCAAGAATTGACGCACGAATGCGGGCAGCACAACGCCTGGCAACGGAGGTCCAGGATGCATCCCTTCGCCACCTGGAGTTCCGTTAGGAGGCCCACCAATGCCCGGCATCGGTCCATCAAATCCACCACGACTTTCGCCGCGAATTCGCCCGTCGCGATCACCCGGGCCGCTGGCAAAACGGTCGTCACCTCGTCCACCAAAGCCGCGTTCGCGAGAACCGAAACCACCTGCCCCGGAGTTACCAGGATGCATCGAGCCAGGGCCCAACGAACCAGGGTTTGGGCCGTGGCGGAAATCTTCTGATGGAGTTCCCCGGTAGCAACGTGGTACAACGGGCCATGCTTCCGTCATGAAATAGGCGTACGTGCCGTCTGAGTATTCGGGCGTGATTGTGAAGCGGCCGTTGCACTCATCCAAGTCACCGCTGCCTTCGACGTGTTCGTAATCGCGCACAAACGTACCGTCGTACTTTCCGTCGGGCGCGTTGCCGCCCGGGCGACTGCCTTTCTTGAGTTGATAACTCGATGTTAACTTCACAACATCGGAATCCGAGTTCTTCGGATCACTGTAACCGTAGACCGCGTAAATCGGGAAACCGTCCGCCGCCCATCCGATCAGAGGCGAGTGCTGCCCCGCTTCCACTTTGACTGAATCGATCAATCCGGTCGGTAGCCCGTGGTAGTGATATTTGCCGGTCGGTTGCACGTGAGCATGCGAAACATCAATTCCGAGCGCGATCGCACCTGACAATGGCTCGTACTGCCACCCCGGTTCTCCGTCGTAGAACTCGCCCGCGCCCGGATCAAACGGCACCCCGTTGATTGCAACGCCGAATTCGCCATGCATCGGAGTGATCCGATCGGCGATTTTGGGATTGGCGGGGACCCGATATTCATGTCGTTGGGCGGTAATACGATTTGGGTTTCCGCGGTTTGGGAACGCGCCCGTTCTATGATTGGGAATGCCGTTGGCGCGGATGATCCGTTCGTCGCCGACGACCTCGATCGAGACTTCGTTCTTGATCGCAGGAGTCGATGTGGCCGGCAGCGGTTTGAGGACGCCTCGCTGTGTGATGGTGTGCAAGCGAGGACGTGGCGGTTGTTGGGCGATCGCGATTGCGGTCGCGCCGACGCACAGGGTAGCCAAGCTACACATGATCCAACGACGTTTCATGGTCACGGTCTTTGGGTATGAGAATCGGTTGGGGGCGGGCCCCTCTTTATCGTTTCCAACGTCACCAAGCACCAACTGCGCTCGCGCGAACGCAGTTTCCTCTCTATCACGTACAGTGACTGTTGGTTGCTATCTCATGCGTTCTGGAACGCCGATGTGGGCCACGAGAACCGATGTGTTTTTGAAAAACATCTACCGCGTGTACAGTGTCATACCCTATGACGAGTCACACGCGGTCCGCGATCGAGCGGCGACGAGAGCACATCAATCAATGATGTGCCCGAACACAGCAAACCAATCCGGTTCCCCGAAGTTTTTCGAAATCGCAATCTTGCGACATCACGCACGCCTCGCTGAGAAGTGCCTTAAGCCGGCAGCTTTGCGTTGTGATAGATTTCTTGGACGTCGTCGCAGTCGTTTAGCATGCCGACAAATTTCTCGAACATCGGGACGTCGTCCTCTGAAATTTCGCTGCTGGTTTGAGGAATGAACGAGATTTCGTCGACGGCCAAAGTCGTGTCGGGGTAGCTATCGAGAATCGCCTGTTTCGCTTTTGCGTATTCGGTCGTGGGGGCAAAGACGAGAATTTGTCCGTTCTGTTCCTCGACGTCGCTCACATCCACCTCCGCCATCAACAGTGCTTCGAGAACCTCATCGACGGACGGACCGTCAAACGCAAACACCGCGAGATGGTCGAACGAGTGAGCGACTGAACCGGGGGCACCAAATTTGGAACCGGTTTTGGTGAAGCAGTTTTTCACATCCGTGATCGTCCGCATGTTGTTGTCTGTCAAGCAGTCGATGATCACGGCACAACCTCCGGGGCCATAGCCCTCGTACCGGGCGCTGACATAATCTTCGCCACCGACGCCTTTGGCTTTCTCCAGCGCGCGGTCGATCACATGAGCGGGCACTTGGTCGCGTTTGGCTTTCTCGATCAACGCTCGCAGTGACGAGTTGTTTACAGGATCGGCCCCGCTGTTTTTGGCCATCACGTAGATTTGCTTGCCATATTTCGAGTAGACCTTCGTTTTCTGGCCCGCGGTTTTGGCCATCGATACCTTGCGAACTTCGAAACTTCTGCCCATCGCGATTGACTCGTACTTTTTTGAATTGTTGGGGGTGGGGGATGTTAATGATTCCGGTCGCCATCCTAACGTGCCTGGCTTCCCGATGGCAGGCTGCCATTTTTGACACGGTTGACGCGGCGTAATCCCCGCCTCGGTAATCCTTCGAGGCGAGCAAAACGTTTCCCCATCCACCGACTACCGCTCGTTCAACGCGATCAGGCTGCGTTCGGTCAGGTTCTCGTGCGTCGTCGCCCAGCAACGGACGTTTCCGCGAATATCGATGGAATAGAGCGTTTGGTGGGCATCGTTGAAATACAGATCGATGATCGGTGCGCGGTGGCCCGGCAACATCGCCATTTCGAGCCCCGTGTCGGTATCCCAAACGCGGACAACACGATCCATTCCAGCCGAAAACAATCGCGGTTCACTGGGGTGAAACAGAATCGCCAGTACGCTGTCAGTATGGCCGACGAATTTCTGAACGCGTTCGCATTGGGGCAGCTCCCACATCACGACTCGGCTGTCCCAACTGCCTGTCGCGAGACGTGATCCGTCACGATTGAATCGCAACGCACTGATGACACGCTGGTGTGAGTGAAGAATTTGATGGGGCGCGGTCGGGTTCGTGTTCCAAACCGTCGTGGTGCTGTTGTCGCAACTCGATGCCAGCCACTTACTGTTAGGGGAAACGGCAAACGCGCGTCCGGTTCCCTCCTGCGCGTCTTGGACAAACGAGAATTCCGCGGTTTTCGCGTCGAACTTCCAGATTTGGTTCTTGTTTTGAAGGTCAACGGCTCCTTTCATCGCGAACCCGGGCAGATTGATGTAAATCTCGTCGGCGCTGCGAACCAGTTTTAAACGTGCGCACGCAAATCGATCAGTGACGACAAACGGCACCTCTGCTTGGACGAGCGTTTTCCCGGACGTGCGTCCGGCACGCGATCCATCATCAACATCCGACAAATCCTCGATTCGAATCGTTCCATCATCGAGAATCAGCACGATCGTTTTGTCGTTCGGATCGTGAGACGCTTCCATCGCCACGATCGGGCTCGGATATCGAAGTATGGTTCGCGGGTTGTCGACGTTAAGGTTTCGTCGCATCGGGATTTCGAGCACTTCGCTCAGCGCCCCGTCGGCCGCGTTAAATGCGACCAGAAGGCGATCACCAAATTGAGTCGTGCAGCAGGGGCGACCAAATTTCGAAAGATTGAGAACCTTGTCGTTCTCGGGCGACGCATCCCAAAACCGGATGGCTTCGTCGGAACCTCCCGTGATCAATTGTGTGTTACTAAGAAACGCCAAGCAGTTGACGCCTTGCGAATGCGTGTGGTCGCTCTTGATGATTTTCCGATCGGCGACGTTGCAAAACAGTGTTTGACCGTCATCGCCAGCGATCGCGAGCAATTCACCATTAGGGCTGAACTCACACGACCGATATCCTGCCTCTCGGGGTGGAAACGCGAAGAGAACCCTTGACGACGTCTTGTCCCAAATCCGACATTTTCCGTCTGATGAACATGTGGCGAAGACGTCGACTGAGGTGGGATGCCACGCGACGCCGGTAAGAGCACCCGTGGGTTGTTTGATCAAACTGTTTTCCCACGTCGATGTGTCCCACAAAATCACGTTGCCCTGTTTGAATCGAGCCTCATGATGCGTCGACGCAACGCCTCCGGCGCCCAGCAATTGATCGCCCGATGGACTCCAGTCAAGATCACGCACGCAACTAGGCAAATGCTCATCGCGAAAAATTTCTTCACCGCTTGCGACGTCAAAAACAACAAGGAATCCTCGGTCGGGCACGACCTCTTCACGCAGCGGTTGCCCCCCACCAAACGCCACATGTTGAGCATCAGGCGAAAATGCGACTGAGTAGATTGCCGAGTCGGCCAACGTCAGGACGCATGTTTCGATATCATCCGAATCAATCGTTCGTAGGAACCCTTCGCCCGTGTTCGTCCCGTACGCGATCCGCTGTCCGTCAGGTGAACAATCGACCGTAAACAGCCCACCCGGTTGAAAGGTGATTTCCGTGTGTGAGTGCTGGTCACGGGTCAGGTCCCAACGAAAGAGACTACCCGAGCGAGATGCCGAAAAGAGAGTCGTTCCATCGGGCGTCAACGCCAGCGACCGCACGCTGTATTTCGTCCCTTGCGGTGATTGATGTCGTAGTTCGAGGCGATATCGATTGATCAGACGGTTGTAGTAATTCCATTCCCACTTCTGGTGTTGCGGTTGGCATTCTTCGAGTAACTGTTTGGCCTGTTCCGCGTTGTTCATTTCCCAATGCGATCCGATGCGTCCAATCCGATAAGAGGCAAGGTTCGACTCGAGCGTTTTCTGAGCGATCCGGGCGAGCTCGACGGCTTGGGTTGCCTTGGAATACGACGCCTGCAATTCGTCCAGGTAGGATTCGCGAACAATCAGAAGAGACGTCGTCATGACGGCGATCATGACCGCCACGGCGCTGGTCATGGCCGCGGGGTGACGTTTTCCCCACTGGGTCGTCCGTGACAGCAAGCTCGGTTGCTGCATGCGGATCGTTTCATGTCGCCGGAATCGACGCAGGTCATCGGCCAAATCGCGTGCCGAACGGTAGCGATCATTGGGGGACTTTCGTAAGCATGCCGTGCAGACCTGTTCCAATTGAGCGGAGAGATCACGCTTCGATTTGCGAAGAGGTTTGGCCGACTGATAGATCACATTGTGAACGAACGTCGCCGGATCGTTGCCTTCAATCGGCAGATGACCGGTGAGCAGTTCGTAGAGGATCACGCCGAGGGAGTAGATGTCACTCGAGACCCCAACATCGTGGCTGTTCCCTTTCGCTTGCTCGGGGCTCATGTAGGCCGGCGTGCCGAGCAGTTGATTGCCGTGTGTCATCGTGACTTGGTCGGAGGCCACGGCCAATCCGAAATCGATGATAACCGGGCGTGCGGGACTGACAGTGCCTTCGGCGGAGCGTTCCAGCAGAATGTTAGCGGGTTTCAGATCGCGATGAACGATCCCCATCGCGTGAGCATACTCGAGTCCGTCAGCGATTTGAATTGACAACTCAATCGCTTGGTCGACCGACAGTGTGTTTTCCGCGACGTAGTCCTTCAACGTGACGCCGTCGATGAATCGCGAAACCAAAACTGGTAGATCGCCGACCATGACGACTTCTTCGGGAGCGCCAATGCGTGGATGACGCAACCTCGCCTGCCATCTCGCTTCACGACAAAATCGGATCAAAGACGTCAGTGAGCCCAACGCTTCCAAACGCGGAACTTTGATCGTGACCAGTTCCCCGGTTCGACGATCGATCGATTTCCACACTTCGCTTGTCGCTCCCGAGCCGAGTCGTTCGACAAGCGTGAATTGCTTTTGCAGGCGAGTGTAAATTTCCTTTGAGTGAAGGTTTGCTGGGTTGGATCTCGCCGGGGCTGGTTCGGTATCTTGGACGGCGTCCGATGGTGCGTCTGGTGCTTGTTCGGTGTGTGCGTAGGAGGGAACATCGTCTAGGTATTGCTGTTTCCAGTGTTGAGACAACGCGAGTAATTCGTCGCGTGCGAAACCATGCAGTTCTTCATCTAAATCGCCAATCAACGACTCAACATTCGGTTCACCTTCGCCTTCCCGCCATGCCCGTTCGTACTCGTCACAGATCGCATCGATTGCGAACAAGTCATCTTGGCTGAGTGCTCGCTTTTGGGATGGGCTGTGCAAATCATGGTGGGAATCGTGTGGCGCGGTCGACATCACTCGGTCTCCGGCTGTTGGCCGTGTGATAGCCAGATTTCTCGAATGAGTTGCAATTTGCGTTCGACGCTGCGCACTGCGACGTTGACCTCTTTAGCCACTTCTTCGTTGGTGAAACCGTCCATCTTGAGAATCGCGACCCGACGCAGAAGCGGTGTTCGCAAGCAATCCAATAACACCGTCACTTGTTCGTTGAGCAGCATTACCTCGTCGGGCGGCAACGTGCTCGACGCCAGTTCCAACGTGTGAAGTTCACGATGGTCGCGACGCAGCGCCGATCGTTTGAGACGCAGTTCATCGCGTGACAACCGTGCGGCCCGTCGAGCCGTGATCGTCATGAGGACTGGCCACAGCGATTCACGGTCGGTAACCCAAGGAAAGGCACCGTCCGCAGCATCGAGACAGAAATGACCGAATGCACTTCGCGCGACATCCTCAGCATCATCGTTTCGCTCTCGACGCATTCCAAACTTTGAAAACGCAACACGTACCATTCGTGGAGCGTACTTGTTCCAAAGTTGTGTCACGCCATCGTCGTTACCGACACGCAGTAGATCCATCGCACGCGTCACAGACCCGAACTCGTGAATCGATTCCATAGAATGCCTCCAGTCAAATAGATGATACAGCAAACATTGGATCGCAATCGGCGAACATGTCGGTTTCCACGTTCGCTTCAGTTTGCCCCAATCTCATCCCCGCCGGAGGTGCCGCGTCTCACGCTCATTCGCGATGAAGCATGCTCGCAAGGAACACCGCCTTGAATGCCCATGCGGTGTCGAATTGAGCCGAAATCGTGACACAAAAAAATACTTTTGACTTTTTCAGAAATTCGTGACGGGTAGAGAACACCGACAGTAATGTAATTCTTGCGGAAAACAATCCCCCGGTAAGCCCGTATAGGGTGTTCATTTTTAACAGGGTAGTGTACGTCCGTTCTTTCGGTCCTCGTTGGGCCGCTGCCGTTCTTTCTTGCTTTTGGGAGTCGTATTTATGATCCAATCTCGTCGTCAACAAGGTTTCACGCTAGTGGAACTATTGGTTGTCATCGCCATTATCGGTGTGCTTGTCGGGCTGTTGCTACCAGCCGTTCAGGCAGCCCGCGAAGCAGCTCGTCGGATGAGTTGCAGCAACAACTTCAAACAGATCGGGTTGGGGCTGCATAATTATCATTCGGCCTTCAATCGCTTGCCACAACAAAGGACCGGTACTCACGCAACGCAAAACTGGCCGGTCTCGTACAGTGATACCGAAAATGTTTTCCAATTGAGTTTTCTCGTTGGCATTCTCCCCTTCGTCGAGCAGCAGGCCGTTTGGGAACAGATCTCCAATCCGAACGGTTTTCATTCAGACTTGACCACACGCACGCCTCCATGGCCGGCAATGGGACCGAGTGTTGACAACCACGACAACTACGGCCCGTGGGTAACAGAAATCGTCACGTATCGTTGTCCGAGCGATCCTGGACGTGGCGCACCAGCGTACGGGCGAACTAACTACGGTGCGTGTCTCGGAGACAGTTGTAACATGCCAAACGGCGACTACATGTGGTGGGATCACTCATCGGATAGTTCCGCGGCAGGATGGCCTTCCGCAAACGGTGTTGGCCGGGGAACGTTTGTTGCGCGAAAGCAAACGGCGTTTCGTGATATTCTCGACGGCTTGGCCAATACGATCGCGTGCGGTGAACTGGCAACGGATCTTGGTGATCGCGACAAACGCACATCGACTGTTGAGCAAACCGGGGCATCGGGAATTGGTGACGTTCCGACATCGTGCCGAGGGAGTATTGCTGCTGATCGACCGAACTTCTGGTCGCCCACTGCGCAGACTCCCGCGGATGCCGACCCCGGCCAAGGGGCACGGTGGGCACGCGGATATCAGTGGTCAAGCGCGTTTGCGATTTACAGCGGTGTTTACACCAACTTGCCACCTAACTCGGAGATCTGCCAAGAACTGCCCGCGAGCCAGTGGGGTGGACCGATGGCTGACCGAGTCAACACCACCGTTTCGAGTCGCCATCAAGGTGGTGCCCACGTTTTGATGGGCGATGGTGCGGTGAAGTTCGTGACAGATTCTATTGAAGCGGGAAACAGCAACGCGAACATGGTCAACCCTTGGTCGCAACAAGGCATTGCAAGCCCGTACGGTTTGTGGGGCGGTTTGGGAACCAAAGCCAACAAGGAAATTGGCTCTGAGATCTAGGCTACCGCGTACCGTTTGAATCCCACTTTGCAAAATGAGAGTTTGAAATGATATTGAATCGATCCCTAGCGACCGTCTGTTTTGCTACGCTGCTGGTCGTCACCGTAGGATGTAGCGGACGCGCCACAGAGTCTGTCTACGACGCAGACGAGATGGCGAAGTACCGGTCGTCACCGGAGCAAATTGCGGCGGCGATGAAAGCTAGTCAGAAGGCGGCGATTCCTGATCCCAAGCAGATCAAGGAAATGGCCAAAAAATCCGCCCGCTTGGCTGCTGATTCGAGATGATACGCGTCGTAAAATCAGACGCCGATTCGTGTCGCTGAACGAGCGAGACTTCGCCAAAACCGCTTCGCATCAGCGAGGAAACAAACCGTCTGCATTTTATGCCGACGGTTTGTCGTTTGGTGTTGTCCGTTATGGCATTCGTGCATCAATTTCGGTTTGTAGGCCCCAGTGCTTGAACCGGTCGCGCGAGTGGCATGGATCGACGCTGCCCAATTTTCTCAGCAGAGAGCACGGTGATGACGGAATACGCAGTTTGCGGAAGAAACGTGTTTCGATTTTCGAACGGGCATCGGTTCGCGTTCGTGTTTTGTTTCGCTGCCGTGATGACGGGGGTTTCGCAAACTGGTTGCGAGCGATCGCCAGTGCCTGAGCGGAACCAGCAGTCTCTCGTTATCAACAAAATGATGCCGGAGGAAACCGAGTCTCGCCGTAAAGCGGATGCTGAAGTTTCTTCGGAGACGCAGGTCGCCGCTTCGCAACGCGTGACAGGTCCCTTGACTGGTCGGGGCAACTCCGATCCATCCAACCGTGATGAGCTTATTGCCGAGTTCACGCGGTTGTTGGATTTGGGACAAGACGAGCAGGCCGAAAATATCCTTCGGCAAATGCTGATTGGAGACCCAGAAGACTTCGAAGCCCTTTTTCATCTTGCCCGCATCACTTTCAATCGTGGTCAGCATGATGAAGGTTTGAATCTGATCTCTGCGATTCCGCCCTCGCACCCACAACTCGGGATCCCGGCGTTGGGAGTGGCCGCAGATTGGTGTTTCGAGCTCAAGCGATTCGATGGCGCTGAGAGACGTTATTTGCAGATAGCCAAACGCAATCCGCAGATCAGCGTCCCCTTTCGGCAGTTAGCCTATTTGTACAATCGCCAGGGCCGACGGCACGAAGCCGTTGAAATGACGAGGCGACTTTGTTTGGCGGGCGACGTTACCCAGGAGGAGTTGCTGACTCTCGTCGTAGAATCGGATGCGATCTACTATTCACCAGAGATGGAGGCGGCGAAAGGAACTCGGCCCTATTGGCCGATCGGTGAAATGGGTCAGGCACGTTACTTGTGGACGCAATCGCGATATTCCGAGGCCGCCGAACTGATTGAGCCGCTGCTCGTCGATGGGACTGCCAATGCCTCCGAGATTGCCTTCTACGGTGCCGCGATGAGTGAAGCTCAAACGTTGGAGAAATTCGCGTGGTGGTTGGAACGAGTCACCGATGAGGTACAGCAATTTCCGGAGTATTGGTCGGCTATAGGAACGTACCAATTGGCGAATGCACGTTTTGAATCCGCGGTTCGTTGCCTTGCCGAAGCAATCCGTCGCGATCCCACCGACATTCGCTCTACCCGCCGGATGGTCAGTGCGTTCCGGTCGCTCGGCGATGTTGATCAGGTTGATCGTTGGACGCAACGGTTTGAATACCTGATCGAGACGTTGGAAGCCAGTCGCACAATCATCGATGAAGGATCGAGTGAACAGGATATTGAAAGATTCGCTACGTTGTTGCAACAAGACGGGCGAAACGTGGAGGCGTTGGTGTGGCGATGGATTTACGCGATGCGAACGAACGCGGGTCAGCAAACTTTCGAGCGACTCAGTGCACGGCGGGTAGCGGTTCTGCGCGAAGGTACAGCCTTCCCGGATTCATCGACGCTTCTGCGGAGCATTGATGTCGATCAGTTTCCGCTGCCAGAATGGGAAAGTGATTTCGACACGAACAACGAACCGGCGTCCCCGAGTATCGTCGTCAATCAAATTGAAACACCAAGGTTCAAAAATGTCGCGGGGAGTGCTGGTGTCACACACGCGTACCGCGTCGACGTGGACGGTCGAGAGTCGGGTTTTACGATTTACCAAACGTTTGGTGGCGGTGTTGCGGTGATCGACTTTGATCTCGACGGACTCCCGGACTTGTATTTCGCACAGGGCGCCTCCGAATCGCCGCACGCTTCGGCAATCGAATCGGATGCCATGTACCGAAATTTGTCTGGCGCTGACGAGATGCAGTTGAATGATGTCACACTCCCATGCGGATTGATCGAAGATCGCTATACGCTCGGCGTTACGTCAGGAGATTGGAACCAGGACGGATTCCCCGATCTCGTCATCGCGAATTTGGGACCGGATTGTTTGTGCCTCAACCAGGGAGACGGAACCTTCGTTCCTATCACGCTCAACCCCGGTGAGCCGTCCCAGCGGTTGAGCACATCGGTAGCAATCGCTGATGTCGACAACGACCAACTGCCGGACATCTACATGGCGAATTACCTCAATGACGCAGATCTATCGCGGCGTCCACCCGTGGACGCGTCCGGGATGCCGACCGCACCAGTCAACCCGACTTCGTTCGTCCGCGCAAACGACGACGTGTTCGTCAACGACGGCGCCGGCAACTGGGTGTGCGAGCGTGTGGGAAGCGCTGAATCGGATGCGAGCACGAGTCTCGGGATTTTGATTGGGGACCTCACCGAACAATCGGGGAATGAAATTTTTGTTGCCAATGACGAACTTCCAAATCAGCTCTGGTGTCATCAATCACTCGCCCACGAGTGGACTGATTCTGCGGTGTCGCGTGGGTGCGCCTACGCCAGTCTCGGATCACCCACTGGTGCGATGGGAATTGCGGCAGCCGACTTCGACGGTTCAGGAACGCTTGATCTTCACGTCACCAATTTTTACAAGGAGTCGTCCAACTTCTATGTCAGCGATGGAGGTCTGTTTCGCGACCTCAACGTCCGTTACGGTTTCGACCGAATGACATCGTTGATGCTCGGTTTCGGCTGCCAATCAATTGATTATTCCAATAACGGAATTCCGGACTTGGCGATCGTGAACGGGCACGTTGAGAATCTCGAGTCCAAGGGACAGCCGTTTCGACAGCCTATGCAACTGCTCGCTAATCGCGGAGACCGTTTTGAATCCTTGGACGTCGATGATGTCTCTGGTTATTGGTCGGCAAGCCATCTCGGTCGAGCGCTCGCTCGCGTTGATCTGGATCGAGACGGTCGCTCGGATCTAGTGGCGACCGACTTAAGCGAACCGGCCGCGATTTTGATAAACCTCACGGTATCCAATCATCATTGGATTGACTTACAGTTGTTCGGCACGCAGAGTGAGCGTGACGCAGTCGGTGCAACGATCGAAGTACACCGGGGAGATGTGATCACGTCTCACTGGCGCACGGCGGGAGACGGCTATTTGTGCAACAACGAGTCGAGTATCCATGTCGGGTTGGGAGATCACAGCACCGTCGACAAGGTGATCGTGAACTGGCCGAGCGGACACCACCAATCGTTTGAACACCTCAAGGTTGATCGTGTTTATCAGCTCGTCGAATTCGACGTGGGTGCCTTTGAAACCAAGACCACCGTTTCAGCGCATTAGCGTCGCTAGTGCACTGAAGGAATCCTTGGTCGTCAATCTACTTTTCCGGTCGGCTTTGTTCGTCGGATTTCATTCGCGGCAAGGCAACACCGGTGACGTAGGGTTTGATCGCCTGCATCAGGAAATCAATATTGGCTTTGGTGAAATAGCCGGCGACGTTTTTCTCATATGCTAGACGCAGGTCGCGTTCGTGTTCGGACGTCGTGAGGACGAAAACAACGGCGGACTTTAGGTCGGGATCCGAGCGGATCTCGTCAAGGAACTCATGCCCGTTCATGCCCGTCATGTTGAGGTCGAGAAAGATGATGTAGTCGCTTCGGGCGCCTCCGACGAATTCATCTCGAAGCAAATGGATGGCCTCACTGCCGTCTTTTGCGAAACGCATTTCCTGTTTGATGTCGTGTTTCTTGAGCGCGCGTCTGAACACCTCCATGTCCAACTCGTCGTCTTCCACTAGTACGAACGTCATCTTGATTGATTCCATTTTGAATGACCTCAGGCGCTGGAAGATGCATTAACATCATGCACCTTACCCGACTTCTGAAGCGGCCATGTAAAGCTGAACGTGCTGCCTTGCCCCTCACTCGAATCGACGTGAATTTCGCCTCCGACGATTTCAATTTGCTTTTTGACGATAGCGAGGCCCATTCCGCTGCCTTCAACTTGAAGAGACGATGCGCGCTGGTACATCTGAAAGATTCGCTCGTGGAACCGGGGGGCGATCCCGATTCCGTTATCAATGACTGCGAACTCCAACATACCACCATTTAGGTTACCTGTAACCTGGATACGGCCATCGGGGCCCTTGTCGTTGTACTTAATCGCGTTTGCGATCAGATTGAGCAGCACCTGTTGCAGTGGTGTTTTCAATGTTTCAATGACCGGCAAATCGCAGTCGACGGAAATTTGTACCCCGTTGGAAACGTCCATGATATCGAGCACGGAGTCGACGAGTTCATGGACGTCCACCTTCTCAACTCGCTGCGCGGTTCGTCCCACGCGGGAATAACTGAGCAGATCGTCGAGCAGGCTTTCCATTTTCGTGACACGTCCTTGCATTTGCAGGAGGTGTTTTTGCGAGTCTTCGCTCAGCAAGCCTTCGCAGTCTTCTTGAACCCACTCGGCGAGGCATCGCAATCCACGCAGCGGTGATTTGAGGTCGTGCGAGGCCACGTAGGCAAAGTTGTCGAGTTCTTGGTTCGACTCCTCGAGCATGACTGCTTTTTGGGACAGCTCCTCGGAGAGTGATTGTGACCGCTGGAGCAGTTCTTTCGTTTGTTGGTTCTTGCGACTGAATACTTCCGCGGCACGTGCCATGCGGCCGATTTCATCATTTCGCCCGACCGCCGGAATGGATTCGATCGTTTCACCCTGGGCGAGTCTCAAGAATGTTTTTGTCAGGTTTGAAATCGGATCGAAGATCACTTTCGAAAGGCGAAACGCAAGGATCGCGGCAATCATCACCGCCAATGCTGCGGCTAAGACGCCGAAAACGCGGCTGCGTGTCACCGCCCACTGTCGTGCCGCACGGCTGGCTTCTCGCTGTTCGCCGACGAGGTCTTTGATTTCGTTTGAATAGTGCACGAACTCCGAAATTTGTCCGGCCATGACCACATTGACATAGAACATGTAACCACGCGTCGCCTGCACCGCACGCACACCGAGTGATTGGAAGTTCGCGAGCGCTGTCAGCACCCGTTGTTTCGCCTCAGCTGCGTCTTCGTCATCGGCGGGCAACTCGATTCGCCGCACCTCTGATTGCGATTCCTTCAAACTGTCGAGCATCCTTTCGTAATCATCCGAGCTCGGTTGAATGAAATAACGAAGCATGTTCTTACGAGCCGTTGAGAAGGCACGCACCGCGACCAAAAGTCTTCGTGACGCATCGTTCTCGTCGAGGGTAACGAGGTATTTCTCGAGTTTCGCAAGAGAGTCGTCGACCTCCGATTCCTGGCGGAGCAACTTGTTTTGGAACAGGTCGGTTCGGACGTTCCGTTCCGCTGAGGCGAGTTGCAGTTGGTCGCCGAAGGAGGCGATCAACTCACGCATTTGGTCCAGTTTGTCGGTGAGTGGATCGTTCTCGCCGACCTTTTTCTTGAGCCCATCGATTGCCGTCAGCAATTGAGATTGCAGTTCATGTGCTGTGTTGTACTGAGCGTCGGCGCCCGTTTGCGCATAATTCTCGGCGCTGGCTTTGAGTTGCAGGGCACCTCGGTTGACTTGCAGCACCTCGGTCGCAATTTGATCGGAAGATTCAATTGCCCGGAAATTCGACAACAAGACTTCCTGACCGAACCAACCGATCATGTTGCTGAGCAGGCAAATCGCGACCAGCAATCCGGTGCCGATGTGCAGACGTCTCTTGAGCGAATTGGCTTCCGAGGGATACATCATGGGCGCGTGCTCCGTCGACGCAAACGCATTGAGAAAACGCGGACGCACCGAACCGATCGATCGAGAGAATACGGCATTGCAAGCATGCAGTGTAACAAAGTGGTCGGGATGTTAATCGTGGTGCGGAATTGCAGGTGCGTTCGAGTGAATCGGCAAATGATCGTCAGGGTGTGGAGTCTGTGGCATTAAATGGTCCGCAGTCGCTGTCTATCCGGGTTGGTGGCTAAGCGGACAAAAATTCATTCCATCGTCGCAGGCTGTATTCGTACGTGTTCATCACGGTGTTCCACACTGCAATGTTGCTAAATCGTTTGGTGTAGGAGCCTCCATCGCGAACGCGCCCCTTCGCGACAACGCGTTTCCCGCTGGTACCCAACAGGTCCGTCGCCGCTGGCTTGCCGAGGTACCAATATTCCCACTCGGCGTCGGTGAGTTCCTCGCGCGATCGCTCGGGGTTAGAAATGTAATACCCTTGTCGTGCGATGAATGCGCCCGGCCAACCTGACAACCACCAATTCATGTATTCGTAGGCGGCATCCTTTACAATTCCGGTGGTCGCAGAGGACAGACACATCACGCCGTGCCAAGCCCGGTATCCTTCCTTGGGCGAGGCGTAGATGCACGGGATGCCGTTGGCATTGAGTTCATAGACTGCGGGTGAGAACATGCTTTCGATGACAGATTCACCTCGTTTCATCAATTGGACCGACGCCGGCACGCTGCTCCATACGCCACGGAAATGCCCGTCCCGCCGATACTTTACCAATATCGAAAACATGTCATCGAGTTCGCGCCGCGTCAGATTGCCAATATCTCCGAACTGCATCAGCCCTTTCGCTTGCAACGCCAACGCGAGATCGAAGAGTCCGATCGTGGGCTCGTTGACGATCGCAACCTTGCCTGCCCATCTCTCATCGAGCAACCACGCCCAACTTTCCGTTTCGTAGGGCACGCCCTTGGGAACGACGGTCGGGTCGTACCCAAATGAATCGACATTGTGCACGTAGGGTAGGAAGCTGACGTCCTTTGATTGCTGCGTCCCCAGCTTGCCATCGGGTTGAACGTATAAAATAGTGTTCGGTGCGTCTCCCGCACCCATCTTCGCCGTTGGCGTTAACCGTCCCGTTTTGGTCAACGCATTGATTTCATCCCAATACCGAATTCGATTTATATCGATCGACTGGATCGCGTTGGCTTGCCAGAGCACTCGAATGCTGTTGGACCACTGCTCATAGAGGTCAAATGATTCGGGATGAGTGGACGCTCGGTGTAACACTTCCGCACTCCCGCCGGGGGAAAAAACGAGGCGGATTCCCAACTCCTTTTCGGCGCGGCGACGAATCTCTTCTTGAAGCGTGACGTGTGTCCCTAAGACGTGTACAACGGTGCGCCGTTTGACATGAATGACCGGGCCACTGCTACCGTCCGCTATGCTGTTATCATTGGTATCGCTAACACTATCCGACCCGTCGGGGGCTTCGGCATACGCTCCGGTGCAGATACTCGCACCTAGTGCAGCGGCACCTGAGATGCATTGGCGTCGGTTGAGTATCATGAGGGCGGCTTTCTAACGCAACGAGATGAACGCTGGGTGAGACATCGCGGGTTGAAAAAATGGATGGTAGCGTTGTAGGTATACGACCACTATTGGAAAACTGAGCGTCCAAGACGTGCACACTTGTTCGCTGCTGTGTGTGTGCAACTCCCGATCAATAGGTGAGCCAGGTTAAGAATGCATCTATTTTGGATTGAAAGACAAGTGGGGTTCGCCGCTTTCGGTTCCTGAAACCGATTGCAGACGAAAAAAAGCGGTGCATGAGGGGAATCCCTCATGCACCGCAACGTTTACGTTCAAACTGTTAATTGTCTTAACAATGGCTCGCGCTGACGCGTGGACGGCTTACCGCAAATTGATACGTTGAAAACGCGCGGTCCGATACGTCCAGGTGCTCACCGGCGGTGAGCGAGTCGGAATCGGCGAACCCGCACGTCTTCATGAACTCGGTCGGCGAATCGCAACCGAAAATGAACTGTTCACCCAACTCGTCCATCCCTTCGACGAATTTCAGGATCTCGGCATGCTCGGAAGTCCCGTCGACAACGCTGCGTGTCACTATGTCGCACCATAGGCGGCTGTCCGCATGTTGGCACAGGCTAGCTGCCATGGTCAGGATTTCACGGTTTTCTTCTTCGGTGAAATACATTGAACATCCTTCATAGACAACCGCCGTCGGAACAGTCGGATCGAAGTCCGGATGTTCGAGCAAGAGTCGCGAGATGTCGTCGGTTTTGAAATCCGCGGCGATCATGCGACGGCTCACCATCGGTCGGTCTGTCATTTGAGAGATGACGCGCGTCCGCTCTTCGAGCATTTCCGGAAGATCCAGTTCGAAGAACGTCGGCTGTCCCAAGGTGTCGAACAACCGGAACGGACGCATGTCCAGCCCCGCGCCGAGAATCACAACTTGTTTCAAACCGGGAACGCTTTCGAGGGTTTGGTCGATGTGCCGGGTTCTCGCCTTGACCATGTTTTGCAACTGGGGCAAGACACCCTTTAAGCGATTGGCGAGCAGCGCGCCGTGAGGTCCGGCGGCTTGGCGTTCGTGCCCCACGTCCACTCGAATGCCTCGGTCGTCGAACGATGCCCGCAGGCCTGCGATCATACGAGCCGATGCTTTCAGTTTGTGCGCGAACAACGGACTGATTCGTGGCTGTTGCTTGGTCGGCAACAACTGAATTGAAGGTTGAGCGAAGTATTTCATCTCCGCCTCAGCGACAACTTCGTCATTTGAGGTGAACTTCACGGTCAACGTGACAAGGACACGTTTGCCAGCGAAGTAACGCTGTCGCACTGTTTGGGCGAGATCGTCGGGAACGACGCAGGTCGCCTTGAGATGCCCCGTGCTAGGGCTTCGATACTTAACATCCATGGCTGCGAGCCACAGTGATGCTGAGTTCTCTTCTTTGCAACGATGAACACCCGCGAGCGGAATACCGCGTAGGAGCGTTGCTAAAGCTAGGCCGCCGGTATAATCGGCAGAAAGCGAAATAAGCGCAGCTTGATGAGTACCGTGTTGATTGGTAGACGCGAAACATAGCGGAAGTTCGGAAACACAGATACCTTCCTCAACCTCCGTAACACGCCAGTCCACCGACTTAAGCACTGGAATTGCATCATGCAGCAGCCTCGTCATTAGTTCGGGATTGACCCGATTGCAATAATCTTCTTCCCATGAAACCAACTGACCTTCGAATTGTGACGCTACCATGGCTTGCCCCAAAAAGTAAACGTAAGAATAGAAACCGAAACAGACCGTGTTTCTAAGGAGGAGCGGAGGAGATGAAAAGAAAAAAACACCAAGGTCAATGTTTTTCTTCCTGTAAATCCGCGCAAAGTTTGGGTCAGGTAACTTACAGCGACCTACTATTTGCCGGACGCCTATTTGCCGCCTAGTTTGTGGTGGGTATGTCCATCACTTACCTTGCGTTTCGGTCTGCCCCCCCGAAACGCAACGGTCAATTCACAAGCCGTTGAAACAGTGACGTGTTTTAGCTGCGTATCCATAAGGGCATATTGTTGAAACCTCCCATTCCACCTGTCGACGAACCGAGTAGCGATGATCGCTATCGAGTTCTGAGAGAGCTTTCCGATGCGTCGATAGTGTCATGCTATCTCGCGGAAGATCAGCTCTCGCGTGCACGTGTTATCTTGCGAGAGGTGCCCAAGAGCTTCTTCCATCACGGCGGACTTGCACGTTTTGAGAATGAAGCTCGGCAGACATCGAGCATTCGATGCGAATCTTATTCGAGTCCGCTCGAGTATGAGGTGCGAGACGAGACTCTCCGCGTCGTCTACGCGTATATCGAGGGAGAATCGCTCGGGCAGCGATTCCGAACCAAGCCTTTTGAGCCGCAGCAAGTAATGCTGCTTGCGCAAGATTTGCTCAATGCGATGGGCCATGTCCATGAGTTGGGATGCATTCAAAAGGATATTCGACCGTCGAACATCATCATGCAACCCGATGGTCGAGCGGTTTTATGCGGCTATGTCCCGCTGTGGTGTCCCGACGTCTTCGGCAGTGATACGCGATTGGGACGTGAGTGCGCCTCATATACTTCGCCGGAATTGTCCGGAATTATCGATCACGACATTGGAGAAGCATCCGACATCTATTCCGTCGGGTATGTGCTGCACGCAGCCATCACGGGCCAACCGGCGTTTGATGGTGAAATCAGTGAAATCCTCTATCAACACATGACAGCGGACCCCGACTTCAGTCAATATCCACAGGATATGCCCGAGGTCGTGATCCGATTCATCGAGAAGTTGATTCGCAAAGAACCACGTGAACGTTATCAGTCGGTCCGAGCTGCTCAGTACGACGTACAGCAGATTTTGGAGTTTTTGAGCAGCGGTGCTGATTCGCACGGCTTCGTGATCGGAAGTGCCGATCATCGAACCGAATTGACGGATCCCGCATTCGTCGGCCGTGACGATCAACTCGTGGTTCTCGAAAATGGTCTCGACAACACGTTGTCCGGATCCTCGTGTAAGGTCTTGTTGCGGAGTGAATCCGGCATGGGCAAGACGCGATTGCTGAGCGAGATTTCGCGTGTAGCAGCTCGAAAAGGATTCTTGCTTCTCAACGGCCGATCGTCACAACACGCCGCGCAGCAGCCCAACGCACCGTGGCTGCAGATGATCGACCAATTGTCCAAGATGATTGCGACCGATGAGCAATTGCGCGCCCAAACCGCGACACGAATGGAGGCGTATCGAGAGGAAGTCACGACGGCGATGCCGGAACTGGCTAAAACACTCGGTTGGTCGCGTGTTCAGCTTTCGGGCCCCGAGGAACTCGGTCAAAAACGGGTCATTATGGCCTTCCGAACGCTCATCACGGGACTAGGGACGCCCGAGCGTAGCGTGATGGTGACGCTCGATGATTGTCAGTGGATTGATGATCAATCGATGCGAGTGTTGTCCGGAATCTGTGAAACGGATGTGAAGTATCTGTTTCTGTTCGCGGTCGCGCGTCCCAATGGAAACAGCGCTTCTCTTGAGCTAAACGATCTCACAGCGTCGACAGCGTTGTCGCTCGATCCGTTAACCAATCAAGCGGTCAAACAACTCGCTGAGTCGATGGGCGGGCAATTGCCACAGCGTGCGATCAACGTTGTCACCAAGTACGCCGAAGGCAGCCCCTTCATGGCATCTGCGGTGCTGCGCGGAATGGTCGAGTCCAAGATTCTAATCGTGAAGGGTAATACTTGGGTAATCGACGATGAGAAATTGTCGAGCTTCCAAGCCGCGGACGATGCGAGCGAGATTCTCGTTAGCCGGTTGTCGCAACTGCCCCAAGAGGCACGAACCCTGTTGTCCGCTGCGGCGGTGATCGGAAAAGACTTCAGCCTCGATGCGGCGGCGGATCTCGCAGGCATAAGCATGGCGGAGGCACAATCCGCGATCAAGCCCGTCCGGCATCATCGGTTGGTTTGGAGTCGTCCTAACAACGTCGTTTCCTTCGTTCACGACAAAATTCGCGAAGCCGTCTTGAGCGGCTTGTCCAAATCAGCGATTGAGTCGATGCACGGCCAAATTGGTCGCTACCTGGAAGCCAACTCGCCGCATCGATATTTTGAATTGGCGTACCATTTCGATGCCGCTCAAATGCACGAGCAGGCGTTGCCCTATGCGTTGAAAGCGGCCGAAGCGGCTCGCAAGAGTTTCTCGCACGAGAGCGCCGAAACGCAGCTCCGAATCGCCGAACGCGCACTGGAATATGCTGACCGTGAGACGCGTCATCATATCCAGATGATGATGGCGGATGTCCTTATTCTGCAGGGCCAGTACGACAAGACGGACGTGTGGCTCGATCGCGCGTCACATACCGCCACCAGCGACACAGCGAACGCAAAGGTTGCATTGAAACGCGGCGAACTGTCGTTTAAACGCGGTAACAAAGATCAGGCGGTGACGTATTTCGAGGCCGCTCTCACGCAACTCGGCCAACCCGTCTGTAACTCTCGCGGTCAGCTCTGGTGCAATTTGGGGCTTGAAGTTGTCCGTCAAGTTCGAAATTCAATGTTCCCTGGTCGGTGTGGACGCAACGTCGATGCGCCAACAGACGCTGAAAAGATGACGTTGTCGTTGTATAGCCAAATCGCACACGCGTATTGGTATACTCGCGACAAGTACTACACCTTGTGGGCACATTTGCGTGGAATGAATCGGTCGGAACAGTACACGCCTAACCGCTATGTCGCGCAATCCTATTCCGAGCACGCTCCGGTGATGACGCTGCTGCGGTGGGAACGACGGGGCGTCGAGTACGCAAAACGTTCACTCGAGCTTCGCAAATCACTCGATGATGTTTGGGGACAAGGACAATCGCGAAACTTCCTTAGTATTCTGCTGTATTCGTTTTCTCGATTCGACGAATGTGTGGAACAGGCTCGTCAAGCGGTCGATACGCTCGAGCGTACGGGTGATTACTGGGAAGTGCACATCGCTCGCTATCAGTTGGCCGCGTCGCACTACCGGTTGGGCAATTTAGGTGAAGCCGTACGGCTCGCGAGAATCAATTATCACTCCGCCGTCGAACGAGGTGATTTTCAAGCGACCGGGAACATCATTGATGTGTGGGCGCGCGCCGCGATGGGTGACATCCCGCATGACGTGATTCAAACCGAGATGGAACGAGATGTCTTCGACCCTCAACGCAGTTGCGAGGTTCTGCTCGCCAAGGGGGTTCGCGAGTTCTATCAAGAACGATATGCCAACGCGGTAGAACTTTTCCAGCGCGCGATCTACACTGCCGAAGACGCTAGTGTGGAAAACACCTACATCAGCCCGTGCTACGCGTGGTTGTGTTCGGCCACACGCAAATTGTTTGAGACGAAACCCTGCCGAACCCGCAAAACTCGTCGAGATAGCGTTCGTGGGCTGCTTCGCGCCTGTAAGAAAGCCGTTGCGATCGGGACCCGATATACCAATGAACTCCCTCACGCACTGCGAGAACTCGGTGCGGCGTATGCGATTGCGGAGAAGTACAAACTCGCTCAAACCTATCTTCGCCGAAGCGTCGATGAAGCCAAGCGGCAAGGTGCGATCGTCGAACATGCGATGTCGATCGTCCATCACGCCGAGTTGTGCAAGGAACTCGGGTGGCCCTACGACGAGGAAGAATACAAGGACGCACAAGGAATACTTGCCGGGACTCGGCAAACCGGTGAGGTCGTTAACGAGCAAGGCTCGCTTTCGCTGCTCGATCGATTTGATTCGTTGCTCGCGTCGGGGCGGCGCATCGCCACTACCGTGGTTCCCGAGGAAATTCATTCCGAAGTTTGCAAGGCTGCCAAACGAATCCTTCGCGGCGAGAACGTGTTCATCGTTCTCGAAGGCGAATCAGAGGGAGAGTCGGTCACCGTCCCTCAGGGCCAACTCTTTGACGTTGCACTCGTTGATGAAGCGCGTCGGACGCGTTCGACCGTGGTTCAAGACGTCGAGAACATCACTCAGCGAGGCGTCACCTCGGTCCGTGAAGGCACGTTCCTGTGCAGCCCCATTGAAATCGGTGGCAAAACGGTCGCGTACTTGTATTTGACCAATCAACGTTTCTCTGGGTTGTTCGACGACGATGAAGTTCGAATCGCGGATTATCTGACGTCGGCCGCGGGGGCCGCGTTAGAGAAAGCGGACAGCTTCCAAAAGCTGCAAGACCTCAACCAAACACTCGAAGCTCGAATCTTGGAACGCACGATGACCGTCGTGCAGCGGTCACAAGAACTCGAGAAGACGGCGAGTCAATTGCAGATGACCAAGGAGAAACTCGAGACCGCCAAAGAAGCCGCCGAGGCTGCGAACGCAACCAAGAGCGAATTCCTGGCGCGGATGAGTCACGAAATTCGTACGCCAATTACAGGAATCTTGGGATTCACGGAGTTGTTGCTGCGTGGTGTCGTCAACAATGAACAAAGCCGTACGTCACACCTGCAAACGATCCACTCTAACGGCACGCACCTGCTGAACCTGCTCAACGACATTCTCGACATCTCGAAAATCGAAGCCGATAAGATCGTTCCTGAATGCGTTCCGTGTAGCCCAACACATTTGATCGGCGAAGTCGTCACGTCGTTGCAAGCGAAGGCGTTTCAAAAGAACATCGGTTTGCAAATCCAAATGGACGCTCCGATGCCTTCGGCGATTCTGAGCGATCCGACGCGGTTCCGCCAAATCGTCAGCAACTTGGTTAGTAATGCGATCAAGTTCACCGATGAAGGTGGCGTGACAGTTCAGCTCGATACCCAAGGTTCACCTGCCTCGCCGACTCATCTCATTGTTTCGGTGAATGACACCGGTACCGGGATGACACCGAGTCAGCTGCAGAAGATTTTTGATCCATTCACACAAGCCGACACGTCGACGACGCGGAAGTACGGTGGTACCGGACTCGGGTTGTCGATTAGTAAACGACTCGCAGACGCTCTCGGCGGTTCGTTGACGGTTTGGAGTGAGTTGGAGGTCGGAACGAACTTCAGTTTCGTGTTACCGCTCTCAGTCCCTGACGATGTCGAGATGCTCAGCCCCGGTGATGCGATGATTCGTGCCGAGGGCGGCCAGGTCAAAGAGTTTTCGCGAGTGGTCCTACCCGCGACGCGTGTGCTCGTGGTGGACGATGGCGAAACGAACCGAAACCTGATCACGCTGCTACTGGAAGATTCCGGCGGTGTTGTGTTCACGGCCACCAACGGTGAAGACGCAATCCGTCAATTGATCAGCAATCAACTGGACGTTGATCTGGTCCTGATGGACATGCAAATGCCAGTCATGGACGGATACACCGCGACAAGCCAGCTCCGAGCAGTCGGATTTTCGAAGCCGATCATCGCGATCACCGCTAATGCGATGCACGGTGACGAAGCCCGCTGTCGTGCCGCAGGCTGCAGTGGGTACCTGACCAAGCCGATTGATTTGAACGCGCTGTTGCACGTAGTCTACGACGCATCGGAATTCGACGAAACGATGATTGAAGATCTGAATGAGCTACCATTCGAATCTGATGTCGAAACGAATGACACGTCGGATCCGAGCACTGATACACTTCCGATTGATGAAAACGGCCCTAAGAAACGCCGATGGATCGACGGTGAACCTGTGTTGCCGAACGATTGGTTGCGAAGCTTTGCGTGTGAGTTTGTTGACCGCGTTGCGGACAAGTTGCCATCAATCCTCGATGCGAACGATGCCGGCGATCTGGATGAAGTTGCTCGCAACCTGCACTGGATCAAGGGCACCGGCGGCTCGGTAGGTCTGAACCCTCTTTCCGAACTCGCGTCGGACGGTGAAGCGGCGATCGCGTCGTCGGATGTTGACCAAATCTATGAAACACTTCGAGAGATGCAGCAATTCCTCATACGGGCGCAGGAAGAACAAGCCAGTTCGTCAACACCCATCGTCGATGACGTGATTGATGGACTCGGCCAAAGTAAGGGCGGTGTCGCAAGGAGAACACAGATGGACGATCGGACGGTCCATCATTAAGCGTCGGCTCGCGTCCCAACGCAGCAACGGTTGAGAAAGGTTCATTGAGCGATCCAGACCGCTCATCGCATTAATGTCAATCGAGCGTGTTTGGGAGCGATGCCGACGTGCTGCTAGGAGACCCGGCAGGGAAGTGGAGTGTTTGGAATCCGGTTAGCTGAACCATCACGTTAACCTTCCTGTCGGTCTCTAGCGGATCAGTTTCTCTTCGCATGCGTGTCAAACGCAGTGTTTGCACGAATACGGTGTCGTGACGTTGGCGAAATCTACTCGTCAAGCAAACGCTTCGGATAGGCCCGGTGGTGCGGTTCAGGTTTGCGGAATATCTCAGTGCATTGTTTGGATCCCTTGCATTGTTGCGATAAGATTTCAGCGTAATCAGTGGAATGTGAATCGAGGCGATTGGCAGGTGACGGCGAAGATGCCATAAACTGGGCGTCATCCGGATTGCCAGTACAGAAACCAACGTCGATTGAACTTCATGATGTCGAAATCCAGACTCTCTCTGCGTGGTATCGTGCCGCCGTTAATCACGCCGCTTGCCGATCGCGATCGATTGGATCGAGAGGGGCTGGCACGTTTGGTTGAACACGTCGTTGAGGGAGGCGTCTCGGGCGTTTTTATCCTTGGTACGACGGGCGAGGCGCCGAGTCTTAGCTATCGATTACGGCGTGAGTTGATACAAGAAACGATTCGGATCGTTGACGAACGCGTTCCGGTGCTCGTGGGAATCGCCGATACCGCGTTTGTCGAATCGCTCGCGTTGGCGAGGTTCGCGGCCGAGCGTGGAGCCGACGCGGCGGTATTGACAACGCCATACTACTTTCCTGCCGGGCAAACCGAACTGGTGTCCTATGTTCGGAAATTGGTCGCGGAAGTTTCACTCCCCGTGGTGCTCTACAACATGCCTCAACTGACCAAAGTTTGGTTTGATATCGAATCGCTGCGACGGCTTAGCGATCTCGACCGCGTCATCGGTGTTAAAGACAGCAGCGGTGACATGGAGTACTTCGCAAAGCTGTGTGAACTCAAGACTCAACGTTCGGACTGGTCCATTTTGGTTGGTCCCGAAGCAAAATTGGCGGAGGCACAAACGCTCGGGGGTGACGGTGGCGTCAATGGTGGAGCGAACGTGGCACCTGGTCTTTTTGTCGATTGTCACCGTGCGTTATGCGAGGGCGATGACGCGACTGTCGCCGATCGGCAGGCGAAGATTCTGAAATTCCAACAGATCTATGACATTGGCAAATATGCGTCGCGCCACATCAAGGCGACCAAATCGGCGGCTTCTCTGTTAGGCATCTGCAGCGATTTGCCGGCGTTGCCGTTTAACCCGTTCTTGCAACCGGAGCGTGAACGGGTTGCGGAGATCCTGCGCGACATTGGATTGCTGTAACTTGGCAAACGTTGTCGCGGGCTCGTCGGCATTGTCCGCGGTTTTGGCGGGCTCTGCAGTCACGCGAGAAGCGAGCACGCGTGCCGAATGGTGGCCTCTGGCGAATTTGAGATCCTCGCCGAGTCGCGACAATCAGCTCAATTGAGTACGGTGACTCAACACGACAAATTGCCTTGTTCTTAACAGGAAAATCATATTCGCGGACTTCCTGCGGATATGTCTAGACAGGACCCAAACGCTTGGATAGTTTTAGAACCATGGAAATGAACGAAGCCGTAGTTGCACTATCGGCCCTCGCTCAGGAATCACGATTAGCCGTCTTTCGAATGCTCGTCAAAGCGGGCGAAGATGGATTTGCAGCCGGAGAGATCGCAGAGAAGTTGAGCATCCCGCCCGCGACGTTGTCGTTTCATTTGAAAGAACTTGCTCACGCGGGGCTAGTCTTGTCGAGGAAAGAGGGACGCTCGATTATTTATTCGATGAACTCCAAAGGCATCAAATGTTTGATGGGATTTTTGATCGAGGATTGTTGTCAGGGGCGGCCTGAGTTGTGCATCTCGGCGGACGGTTGCGACGACGCGAAAGTGTGCGAGCAGCCCAACAAATCCCCGAAAGGTAAACGAAAGAAAAGCGGATGAAGATACGTGTCGGAATCAACGGGTTTGGGCGGATGGGTAGGCTCGGCATGCGAGCAGCATGGGACTATCCCGAAATTGAAATTGTGCACGTCAACGAGCTCACGGGTGACGCCGAAACGTGCGCTCATTTGCTAGAGTTTGATACCGTACACGGTCGTTGGCGCCGCGAAATCGCCGCCGAAGATGGTGCGATGATCGTCGATGGCAAAAAGGTCACGGTCAGTGCACTCGCAACTCCCGAAGAGGTGCCGTGGAAAGATCACGGTGTCGACATTGTGGTGGAATCGTCTGGCAAATTCCGCACACCAGAAACGCTAAACCCGTACTTCGATCACGGTGTCCGCAAAGTCGTCGTTGCTGCTCCTGTGAAGGACGGTGCTCTGAATGTCGTCATGGGATGCAACGACCATCTCTACGATCCGCAAACGAATCATATCGTTACCGCTGCGTCATGTACTACCAATTGTCTCGCCCCGGTGGTGAAGGTGATTCACGAAAACATTGGAATTGAGCACGGTGTGATCACAACGTTGCACGACGTTACCAACACTCAAGTCGTCGTGGACGCGCCGCACAAAGACCTTCGTCGCGCCCGCTCGTGTTTGAACTCACTCATCCCAACGACGACGGGATCGGCGAAGGCGATCACGATGATCTATCCCGAACTGCAGGGGAAATTGAACGGTCTTGCGGTTCGGATTCCTTTGCTCAACGCGTCACTCACCGATTGCGTGTTCGAGGTGAAGAAACACACGAATGTGGAAGAGGTCAACGGATTGCTTCGCGAGGCCTCGAACAATTCCCTGAAGGGTATTCTCGGCTTCGAAAGCAAACCGCTCGTCTCGGCCGACTACGTTAACGATGTCCGTTCAGGCATTTTCGATGGTCCTTCGACCATGGTGGTCAATGATACTCAGGTCAAGATTCTCGCGTGGTACGACAACGAGGTTGGTTACGCCAATCGAATGATGGAATTGGTTAAGAAGGTTGCTTGTTCTCTGCCCACGTGATCGGCTTCTGTCGCTCGTGCAATGAACGCCCGATGGGTGGGATCATGCGCGGCGCGGCCTTGCATGGGGCGAGCGAGTGAAACGCTCGCGATGCTCGATTGACGTCGTTCGTGACGGTAGTGCTCCGCCTCCCAACCTTCGGTGGAATAACCTCGCTCTTTGTTTTGTCTGGTTTGCTAGTCCCGAAGAAGAAGATTGCTATGGACGTTCGAAACTACGCCCTCGTGACGGCTGCCTATTGGGGATTCACGTTGAGTGACGGGGCGCTGCGGATGTTGGTGTTGCTGTATTTTCATCAGCTCGGATACACGCCCGTCAGTCTCGCGTTTCTGTTCCTTCTCTACGAGTTCTGTGGGATTCTCACTAACTTGTTTGGAGGTTGGGTCGGATCCAGGATAGGGCTGCGTATTACGTTGTTCGCGGGATTGGCATTCCAGGTCATTGCGCTGGTGATGTTGTCGTTTGTGCAACCGACATGGACGCCCGCGATTTCGGTTGCTTACGTGATGGCCAGCCAAGCGTTGTCGGGGATCGCCAAAGACCTGACCAAGATGAGTTCCAAGAGTGCCGTCAAGTTGCTCGTCACAGGCAGCAGTGATGCGGATCGTCAATCGGCTTTGTTCAAATGGGTGGCGATTTTAACGGGATCAAAAAACGCGCTGAAGGGTTTGGGCTTTCTTCTCGGCGGGGTTCTGCTCGGCTGGATCGGCTTTGTTGCATCGCTATGGGCGATGGCTGGTGTGCTCACGATCATTTTGGTTGTTTCGGTGTTTATGCTCAATGCGGACATGGGGCGATCGAAATCGAAGGCGAAATTCTCGCAACTTTTTTCGAAGAGTCGTGAGATCAATGTTTTGTCAATCTCGCGGTTCTTCTTGTTCAGTTCGCGAGACGTGTGGTTCGTTGTTGGGTTGCCGGTCTTTCTCGCATCGCAGCTCAGTTGGGGATTCGCGGGTGTGGGCGCGTTCCTGGCCGCGTGGGTGATCGGGTATGGAATGGTACAAGCGATGGCACCGCGACTGGTGAGCACCAGCGGTGGTGCGACGACGAAGGCTCGAGCGGCACAGTGGTGGGGATTTGCACTCGTCGTAGTTTCCGCGGCGATGGCGTTGGCGATCCAGACAGATTTTCACCCGACGGCGAGTGTCTTGATCGGATTGGCAGTGTTTGGGATTGTCTTCGCGGTGAATTCGTCTGTGCATTCGTACCTGATTCTGGCCTACACGGACTCCGATCAAGTCGCACTCAATGTCGGTTTCTACTACATGGCAAACGCGTGCGGGCGTCTCGCGGGAACGCTACTGTCGGGCGTCATGTATCTGTACGCTGGTCTGGGCGGGTGCCTTTGGACGTCGACCGCGTTGGTTGTCGCTGCCGTCGTCACCACGCTCTGGTTACCTACGAAAGATGAATCGGTTTCAACCGAGTCCGGCAAAAACAACGATTTACCGCTCGAAGTCTCGACCGCTTAGTTGGTTCGCGGGACGTTAGAGTATTCGCTAACATTGCGAGCGATCAACGCGCTGTTCCAGCCAAAAGTGTCAGCGGCGATCTTATGTGATTGGGGTTTTCAGCTCAGCGCGAAAAACGGCGGATCGTGATTTGGTGGGCTCATTGGAGACGCGTCGTTCGCCATCGAAACGGGGACTTGTTCCCTCGGGCGAGGCGTCGCGTGATACAATGCGAGCGCGAGTCTTCCCGCCTTTCCCCACTTTCGAGGCTGCATGATGTATCGAGGAATTGTTTTTGCGATCGCGTTCCTGTCTGTCTTTCTAGTTTCGTCACACGGTTTTGCGGCGGATGTCGCGAGCCTTTTTAGCGATCACATGGTTTTGCAACGCGACGCGCGTGTTCCTATTTGGGGAACCGGCGCGGATGGGGCGCGTGTTCGTGTTTCGTTCGCGGGGCAGTCCGTTTCAACCGTTTGTGCTGACGGCGTTTGGAGGCTGGAGCTGGATCCGCTCACGGCGTCCGCGGATCCGCAGACTATGACAATCGAGATTGACGGCCGACGCGATATTCAGATCAACGATGTTCTCGTCGGTGAGGTCTGGGTCGGTTCGGGGCAATCGAACATGGCGGGGAATTTGGCACGTTATGCGGCGAAGGATCCTGAGTTGGCAAAGCTCGCGAGCGTTGAGACCTTCGCCAACATGCGACTGCTTCGGGGCGGCCCCAAGCCAACTTGGACGCTCGCGAACCAAGAAAACGTCGGGGCATTTTCGGCTCTCTGTTTCCCGTTTGGTGAACGGTTGCAACGCGATCTCAAAGTGCCCATCGGATTGATGGTCGGTGCCGTTGGAGGAACTCCGTCGGGATACTGGATTCCGGAACAGCACTACAAAGACAGTGGAATTTGTAAGAGCGCGATCGATGAGTTTGCAAAGACCTACGATCACGACAAGGCGATGAAGACCTATCAGAAGCAACTCGACAATTGGGAGCGACGCGTTGCCAAGGCGAAGGAGGATGGGACAAAACCACGTGGCCGAAAACCTATCGAGCCAAAAGGGCCAGGATCGTCGAGCCGGGGCGGGCGAATCGGTGGCCTATATGAAACATATATTTCCTCAATGGCCGGGTATCGAATCCGCGGTGTGCTGTGGGATCAGGGAGAAGGACGCAGCGGCGTCGTTGGCGTCGATCAATACACGATGATGAAGGCATTGATCGAGGCATGGCGCAAGGAATGGGGCCAGGCCGAAATGCCGTTCCTGTTCGTTCAGAAGACGAGCGGTGGTGGCTGCGCCGTTTCCAACCGCGATCCGATGACCGCTCAGGCGGACCCGTTTGTAGACGCTTTGCCGGATGTGAAGACTCTGCAGGTGGACGTCGCCCCCGGACGCGAGCCGTTGGATCGGTTCATGTATCAACGTTTGATGCATGATGTCGACAACGGATGGATGATTCCGGTTTGTGATTTAGGTTCAGGCATTCACCCGACCAACAAATGGGCATATGGAAATCGCGCCGCTGCGGTCGCCCTGTCAAAGGTGTACGGGATGAATGTACCTGCGTACGGGCCGATGTTCCGGTCTTACTCGCGAGACGATGGCAAGCTCATTCTTGAATTTGATTGCGCGAATTCAGGTCTGATGGTCGCGCACAGTGAAACGTTGCAGGGATTCGCCGTGGCGGACAAAGACGGCCAATGGCATTGGGCGGACGCGAAGTTGAGTACGACGGACGGTCGCGCGGCCGTCACGGTTTGGTCGGCCGACGTTCGCGAACCCGCTCGGGTTTGCTACGCGTTTGCTGATCGCCGAGCGTGGGCGAACTTGTTCAACAAAGACGGGTTGCCGGCACTCGCCTTTATCGCAGATGTCGACTGACCATTCGCGATTGATTGCCGTCGGTATCAGAAATCATAGCCGAGCTCGACTGCCTATGGCTCACTTCAAGGTCGGGCTGATGGAGAGTCCCACCAGCCCAAATCGCGGGCTACATCAGTCAACCACGCAACGGCGAACCGACGTCATCTCTGAAACAACGCTTCGGGAGAGATCATCGCCTGCTCGACGGCAGGCGAAGCGGAGGTCGAATGAGGTTGGCCACCGTATCGACGCGGTGGCTTTCCCAAACGATTCCACAATTCGATTTGTTTCTCCTTGGCTTCGTCGAGGCTTTCGCCCATTTCCGAGGCGCTTCGTTGTGCGTCGGCAAGAAGTCGTGATACCGTACCGAGTCGTGGATCGGCACGGTTGGTGTTGAGGTTTGCGATCGTTTCGAGTTGGGTTTGTGCGGCCAACAGCTGCTTTTCGAGTTCGGCGAATCGGTCGCCAGCGTTCTCAACCTCGACGAGCGTTTCCTCGTCAAATTCGACTCCCGCGAAAGAGCGAATACCCGCGTCTTGTAAGATTTCTCGCACCGTTGTCGGTGTGAATAGCAATGCAAGCAACGCAATTACCAGAATGATCTCGCGGATCGCGGCAAATCCGTCACGAACCGATGCAAACTTATTGGCGGCTGGATCAGACATGTTTTCGCTCCGGCGACACAGAAATTTAGGTTGCTCTTTTTCGCGATATTCGAGTCTCAGCGTCCAGATCGATTTTGCTGTCTCGATGAAAATTTGTGACCGCAATCGATTCTGAAACGCGTTCGCATCCCAGAACATGGAGCAGGCGAGCGAAGGCAATGCCTCGATCTCTCTTCTGCAGATTGCCCAAAGACAATAGACTGCACCGATCTCCCATTTGGTGGCCAGGATTTCGGCCATAACTTCTGGGGGCAGTGGAACGGACTTTTTGCTTATCTCGGGAGAAGAAGACGATGGATCGATTCGGTTTGCGTGTGGCAGTTGCGTTGTTGTTCGCAACGGTCGGCTATTGGACGCCGGTTTCCGGACAGATCGTTCAGGAGCAGACCGTTCAAGCGTCCGCGGTGGTGCTCAACGAGGTGCTCGTCGGGCCGCTGAGTAAGATTCCACATGCGATGCTCAATGACGCACACGGCGTGGCGATCATTCCGAATGTCATCAAAGGTGGGTTCATCGTCGGTGCCCGTCACGGCCGCGGCCTCTTGTTCGTTCGGGAAAAAAATGGGGTCTGGCACGCTCCCGTTTTTATTACGCTGACGGGCGGAAACCTCGGATGGCAGGCTGGCGTGCAATCGTCCGATATCGTGCTCGTCTTCAAGTCGGAACGCAGCGTCCAAAACATCCTGTCGGGTAAATTAACGCTCGGAGCCGACGTTGCCGCCGCGGCGGGGCCGGTGGGACGTCAGGGAGCGGTGGCCACCGACGGTCAATTGCAAGCCGAAATCTATTCGTACTCGCGGAGCCGCGGGTTGTTTGCCGGCGTATCGATCGATGGTTCGGTCGTCCGTGTCGATCAGCTTGCGACGGGGGACTACTACCGGGCGGCGGTTCCAGGCGGGCCCGTGGTGGTTCCTGAATTGGCTCAGCAATTGACGTTCGCGGTCGCAACGCTCGCTGGCGGACCGACGACCGTTCCGCCGGTGGACGGATCGCTCGCGACGCCCAATCCCGCGTTGGGCGATCCCGGCGCGCTGGCTCAGCGGATGGGCACGCAGGAGCCGGATATTCTTCGGAACCAGCTTGAACAACTCGCCCCCCAACTCGACGTGCTGCTCGATCCGCAGTGGAGATCGTATTTAGCATTGCCGCCGAACCTCTTTGTCGGAGGCTCTCACCCGACGCCCGAAGAGTTGAATGCGGTTGTGGTGCGTTTTCAAACAGTGGCCAGCGATCCTCGCTATCAGGATCTGTCGGCGCAGCCCGCGTTTCAGTCCGTGTTCGGACTGCTGAAGCATTATCAGGTCGCACTGACGGCGGAAGCCTCGACGCTGAATTTGCCACCACCGCCGGCAGGCTGAAGAATCGGTAGCGATACCGATCGTGGTAGGGCAGGCTCGCGAAATCGCCTTGGCAAACAGCCGGGGCATTGAACGAGTCGATCGGCAATATTCAAAGAGATGTTGCCGACTTTGTCAGACTGAATTCTGGCAAGTCTAGATTCGCTGATCCGCCGTGGTTGAAGGTAGCGACGATCACAAATACATGGTTGATCGTATGCGACGGTGGCATCAATCAAAATGGAAACACACCGGCTCCACGCCAGCGGCGATAGCGAGCAATCACTCGCTATCACCTCGGCGGGAATCTCTATCACGCTGAGTTTCATCTCGCCACCGGAAAGGTAGCCGACAAAACACGCCCGCCTCAGGCAGACTCGCGTGTTTGCGTGATGGCTTCGATCGACGTGCCCGCACAGGTTTCGCGTTGCCACTCGCGAATTGATCGGGGCGTCGATCGATCATTCGTCTGTTGAGAATCTGGCAACCTGTTGGACTGGCCTACTGATCCATGTCATCGGCTCGACCAACAGGCTGTTTGTTCAACTCCTCGTCCGAGATGACCATTTCAGGATGTTCATCCAGGTAGGCTCGCATTTCGTCGCGTTCAACGGGGACAGCGGGTTCAGCCGGCTCACATCCCGCTATGAAGACGAGTGCAAAAACGGTGCTTAGAAAAATTGAGCTACGCATGAGATTAAATCGCAATGGAGGACTGAGGTACAAGTGACAGTGAGTCATTCGAGATCACGGGAAATCGCTAATGACTTCACTGGAGGCTCGCGTTCCGAGAGCTCCCCACAACCCATACGGGCTCACGCTGCCCGGGACCGACAGAGGATCATCGTGAGCGGCATGGACGCCAACTTGTCCACGACCCCCATCACCGGCTTCGATCGAATCGGTCACGAACTTAACTGCACCATCACCCATCAGGACATGCACACCACCTTGGTGACGACTACTCGGCGGCGCGACAACGATGGAATAGTAGAAGTTGTTACCGCACAGCTCGGCGTTCGGCGGAAGGATCGTCAACATCTGCGTGAAAATCGGCAGCAGCGATGCCCATTTCATTCCACGCTGTTGGTCACCGCTACCACGCAAGGTATTGGGTGTGGGGGTGTCCGACCAAAAGAGCGGGCGTTCCGGATCGAGACTAACTCGGCATGCAAGGTTACCACCCTGGTTAAGAATGTTGGAAACCATGTTATCGGCGAGGTGAGTTCGTTTATCTCGGTCACCTAGATCCGTCGCGATTTCTCCAGCGAAGATCGTGTTGGAAAGTCCATCGAGCACATCGCGAAACTTCGAGTCCAATTGAACTGCAAAAGCACCTCGCTGAGACGCGCGGACTCGCTCGTTCATTGGCGGCGTGCCTCCGCTTTGTGGGATGCCCGTCAGTCGATTCAGCGCGCCACCGAAGCCGGTGTCGCACGAGTCACCCGTGCACAATGCGTAGTTGGTACGACCTGGTGCGGGAAGACCGACACCTGGATCGCTCGGGCAACGCAGGGTCGGAATGTTCGTAATCCATGGGTCGTAGTAGCCCCACGTCAGGTGAGCGGAGAGAGGCATGCCGGGCCATGGGCCCATCGGGTTGTAAACTCGAACTCCTCCGGAGTCATCCGTCGTTTGATACGGATTGCTGATCTGTTCCCACAACGCTTGTTGTTCGAAAAATGGTGTGAGGGGAACGAGAGCTGATCGCTCCAATCGATTGTTGCCTCGTTGGCCACTTTCATGACGGCCGGCGTGACTACCTTTGGTGCCACCTCCGTGGGTGGGCAGTTGTTTGTAAGTTGAGTGGTAATTGTGAATCGCCAGCCCAATCTGTTTGAAGTTGTTGCTGCAGCTCATCCGGCGTGCGGCCTCGCGGGCAGCTTGAACCGCGGGCAACAATAAGCCCACTAATACTCCGATAATGGCAATTACTACCAAGAGTTCAACCAGTGTGAACCCTACTCGCTTCTGCAATTTCGACATTGCAATCCCTTTCGACAAGTGAAAATACTCAGCCATCAACGCAAACTGCAATCAATGACAATAAACAGGGCTGAGGAAAGCCTGTTCGCGAACTCACCTGGGGAAATAAGCTGGCTCACCACAACACCTGATAAGGCTAGAAGTTCCGGAGCAACGATGATTGGTGTATCGACTTGTCGTTTAATTAAAGTGCGCACAAATTCAGGGTGCAGCAGTCAAGTTTTTCAAGACAACGCAATTGAAGCACGCCCTCTACCAGCCATGCGTTGCTATTGTTTTCTGCCGTTGTATCGGGGTGTGAAAGGCAACACGCGACGCGGAATCGTGGAACAGGGAAGTGCGAATTGCAGGGCGAATTCTCGTAAACTGCGAGATAGAAAGAGTGTTTTACTTGTTCGGCGCGTTCACACCACGAAGATGGTTTCCATTTTAGTCGCGGAGGACAAGTGATCGGTTTGCTGCGATCGTTGCAGCGTTGTGGGTGAGTATGCGCATGTCGAAACGGATGACACTCGCACGCGAAGAACGCACGGTCGCGTTGGTTTGCCTTCGATACACTCATCTCATTGATGAGAAATGGTAACTCGGCAATTTTGACGGGGATTTACCTGTCATCGAATGAAACCTGCTATCATCGGTTTAGGAGCAATAGGTAAACGGCTTGTTGCATGATTGTCATTTGCTCGTCCTATAAGACAGCGATGCCAAGAATTGAATAACTTTTTTTGAGAAGAGATTTGCAATGAAGAAGTTAAGTGCATTGGGGTGTTTGTTGCTATTGTCCATTTGCCTCACTCCAATGGCAATTGTTGGCTGCGGCGCGGATAGTGGATCAAAGGTTGTCAAACCCGATATGTCTGCGGAAGAGATTCAAGCGAAAGCTGATGCCAAAGCGGATGCGGACGAAGTCGACCCTACCTAATTGTCCTTCATCACGAAACAAAAAAATCCCTGAAAGATGCTGAGCGTCTTCCAGGGATAGGAGGCAGTGAAGTTTTCAGCCAATGAATTGGTCGAGGTCAAAATTCCTCGCCGATGACTTCTTTGGATGCTCGACTACCTAAGGCACCCCATAAACCGTATGGGCTCTTGCCGCCAACCAAGTTCTGGTTTGCAGAGTCGTAGTAGTAAGGGATCGTCGCGTCGGAGTTTCCGGCTTCGATCGAGTCAGTAATGAATCTGACCGCGCCGTCACCCATCACGACATGAGCCCCGCCTTGGTGCCGGCTGCCCGCTGCCATCGGTCCTCCGTAGGCCGCACCGTTGGTGGACAAGATGCACGAAGGGCTGTTTGGCGGATGGATCGTGTAAAAACCAGTGAAGACGGGACCCCAGTCTGCCCAGCGAAACCCTCGGCCATCGTCGTTATTGAGCGTGTTAAAACCTGGATACGAGGTTAGCCAAAACTGGGGCCGGGTGGGATCCACGGCGTCGTCGCAAATACCGGGATTGATGTACGAATCTCCGCTGCTGGGCGCGCTGAACGATGAACCGCCGATAATACGCAAATTGGTGCGTGCATCGTTGTCGCCAAGGTCAGTCACAATTTCGCCCGCCATGATGGTATTGGAGAGGCCGTCAAGAGTGTCGCGGAAACGCACTGCGTGGCGAGGCCGAAACAATCCTCGGTGACCCGCACGTGTTCGCTCGGCAACTTGCGCGAGCGTTGCAAGCGAATGGAATTGACCGGTGGTTTGACCATTGGCCGCTGGGTTAGAAAGCTGGTAAACGTAGTGTCCGTCTCCCAAGCATGCTGCATAGTTGGTGCGTCCTTGGCCGGGTAAACCGGTTCCCGGATCGCTGGGGCAACGCAAGGTAGCCAGTTCAGTAGCCCATGGAACATAACCATCTTGAACCCAAGGGTTGGGGCCCATGGCAGGCCACGGTCCGGTCATCGTGGAGCCAAGCGTGTTCTCAAGACTGGGGTTTGTAATCATCTCCCAAAGCGCTTGCTGTTCAAAGAATGGTGTCAAACCAACGAGCATGCTCAATCGACGGGAGTTGCGTCCCCCGCCACTTGTGATGTTCCCGCCACCGTTTCCGAAGCCTTGGTTGTGGGTGGAGTCCGTTCCACTTCCCTGGATAGGCAATTGCTTGTAAGCGGAATGGTAGTTGTGAGCCGCTAATCCAATTTGCTTGAAATTGTTGCTGCAGCTCATCCGCCGGGCTGCTTCTCGGGCTGCCTGAACGGCCGGTAACAGGAGCCCCACGAGCACCCCGATAATCGCGATCACGACGAGTAGTTCTACAAGCGTGAAACCTCTCGACCTCTCTGACTTTTTCATTCCAACCCTTTTCTATAAAGACGATATCGATGTGCCTGGCAGTGCAATCACATTCGCTAGAAAAGTCACCGCCATAGACTTGAAGTCGACTCGAGGTGCGTCGGCAACTGTTCCTCTGAGGGGTACCACGGCCGCTTTCTCGGAGCCTTGTCATATGTTAGAAAAGTTTAAGTTTGCGTTATTGGATAGATCGCTTGCAGATTCGCGAAAGTGCGCACAACAACGAGCTTTCGTTTCCGCAACGAGTGATTCCCTTGCTTAAGTCGTGGGTTAGTTGGCTCGTTTCTGCCGCTAACGAGCGGCGGCTGTTCCGCTTTATGGAGCGTGATGACCTTTGAAGCCAAGTGACGCATCGATGACGGAACCAGGAACGGGCGTTTCGTGTGCGGATCCGGCCAGTGCTTTCATTTTGTCGAGCACGTCTGGGTTTTGCGATGAAACGTCTTGCGTCTCTTCGATATCTTTTTCGAGGTCGTATAACTCGAATGGAGCAGATGCGTTCGGCTGGATCGCCTTCCATTTTCCCATTCGTACCGCGACGCTGTGTCTGTCTTCCCAGTACAGATAGGGATGCTGTTCCTGAACGCGGCCGGTGGCATCTTCGCCGAGCAGGGTTGGCGCGATTGAGATTCCATCGGTGTCTGGCGTAGGCGACGTTCCCGCGAGTTCGGCAAGCGTAGGCATGATGTCGGGGAAGTAACCTAAGTAGCCCGATACCGAATTCGGTTTGATCCGACCGGGCCATCGAACGAGAAACGGAATCCGAAGACCTCCTTCGTAGAAGTTTCCTTTCCCTCCCCGGAAACGTTCACCCGTGTTTGGATTGAGATTGGGGGCGAAGAAGCCATGAGGGTATTTTTCACTTTGGAAATACTCTTGCCCCCCATTGTCGCCCGACACGAATACGATCGTGTTTTGGTCGATTTCTAGATCACGAAGCAACTGCATCACTTCGCCAATTTGGCGATCGACCATTTCAACCATGGCTGCGTAGGTTTGCACATCGTGTTCGCTGCGTTGAACGTTGGCGTCCCACTCTTGGTCTTTGTATTTGATGTATGCGGGATCATCCTTTGGCATTCCCCAGTGCCCATGCGGCGGCGTCCATGGCATGTAGGCGAAGAACGGTTCGTCGTGGTGGTCACGGATGAACTGCAATCCTTCTTGATGGATCAATCCATGAGCGAATGTTTCTCCGATATAGGGATCCCCGGTGTTTCCGGGCAGCGTAACTTTTTCGCTGTTGCGGATGAGATATCGAGGGTAATAGGAGTGTGCGTGTACTTGGTGATAGTAGCCGAAGAACGTGTCAAAACCGTGTTTTTCTGGTACACCGCTGGTGCCGACATCGCCAATTCCCCACTTACCGAATCCGCCGGTGGCGTATCCACGTTCTTTAAGTATTTCTGCGATCGTGACGTCCTCGGCTCGCAGTCCTGCACCGCCGCCATTGAGGCGAACGGTGGTGTGTCCGAGGTGTTTTCCCGTCATGAGTGTGCTGCGGGTGGGGGCGCACACGTTCGCACCAGCGAGAAATTGCGGGAATCGCATCCCCTCTTTCGCAATCTGATCGATGTTTGGCGTGTCCAAAATTGGATGCCCCATCGCGGATGATTCGAAGTATCCCCATTCGTCCATCATGATGAAAATGATGTTCGGCGGGGCAGTTGTGCGGGCCGCCTCGGCTCGGATCGATACCGACAGCGCAAGCAAGAATACAAACGTTATTCGCAATGTCATGGTGATTCCAAAAAGAGAAAAGCGTCTGCATCAAGCGTGACGCTGTGTATTGGAAAATGGCGATACGCCGAATTTGCCTATTTCGAGGCGTGTCATCGATCTGTCACGAAGACGAACCGATATGCGAATCGCAAGAGGACGTGGGAAAGCGTCGTGAACAAGCGGCCGAGTTGACATCCAGAGGAAATCGCCTTGTCGCCGTTTCGTGATGATCTTGACCCGACGACGAAAGACCTCGAAAAGGACTCGCTGTCGGGCGCATTGTCACTTGATCAGACGCTTTGGGTGACCGAGTTGATATGGGGTTCTGGCATTGCCATACCATCAGTTTTGGCGTGAGAATTCGACGCCGGTTTGCTGCAGTTCGAGACTTCCCAAACGACGGGACCGATTGCGTCGACGATGGGGGTCACACCCAATCCCGGTGCTTCGCTCGCCTTCATAAATCCGTTTTCACGGCGAGGTGCGCCGGTCGCGTTACAAACGGTGTTGTAACTGTTAAAGTCGGTGCTAGTGAAACGCATCGGCTCCGGGGTGCTGTGTGCGAGGTGCGCGATCGCGGCGGTGGTGATGTCGCCACCCCAGCTGTCTTCGATCGTCATCGCGATTCCCAACGACACGCACAGGTCGCGAGCTTGTTTCGCTTTGGTGAGTCCACCGAACTTGCTGATCTTGATGTTAACGATATCCATCGCTAAATCGCGGTTGGCACGCATCAGCATCGCGAGGCTGTCGATGTTTTCATCGAGTGCGAACGGCAGCGTCGTGTTTTGACGAACGGCCAAGCATTCTTGGTAGGTGAGGCAAGGTTGTTCGATGTAAACGTCTAGATCACGAACCGCGTTGACGACCCGCATGGCTTCGTGTTGCGTCCATCCGGTGTTGGCGTCTGCGACGAGTCGATCACTCGGGGCCAGGATTTCGCGTGCCGCGTGGATGCGTGCAATGTCCGTGTCCGCATCGCCGCCGACTTTCAATTGGAAACGGGTGTAGCCTTCGTCGCGGTACTTGGCAACGTTGCTCGCCATCTCATCAGGTGGCAATTGCGTGATTGCGCGGTACAGGCGAACACTCTCGCCATAGCGACCGCCCATTAGAGTGCAGACGGGAAGGCCGGTCGCTTTACCGAGAAGGTCCCAACAAGCGATGTCGATCGCGGTCTTAACGTAAGGGTGTCCGTTGAGTACGGAATCCATCTGCACGTTCAGTTTGGTTAACTGAAGCGGATCGGCACCGAGGAGGTGGGGGGCCAACTCTCGCAGTCCGCAGCGAACGCCATCGGCATAGGCTGGTAGATAGCAGGGGCCCAGCGGACAAACCTCGCCGTATCCGATCAAGCCGCTGTCGGTTTCAACACCGACGACCGTACTGTCGAACACCGAAACGGAATTTCCATTGTTCCAGCGGTAGGTTCCTTCTACTAAAGGCAACTCGACACGATGTGCAAAAATCCGTGCAATTTTCATAAATTGATCCGCTGAAAGGAGCATTTCCTGGTTGTGACGCGAGACATAATCTTAATCCCAACGGCATATCCACGCCTTGGATCAAAAGGGTGTGGGACAAAGAAAATGCGCACACTCCAAATTTAGTGTCATTCAACCTGTTTTGCTTGTCGTCGAAACTCCGACGGAGTCACGCCCGTTGCAATACGGAATGCTCTAGTAAACGCGCTCTGATCATAGAAACCGCTCGACAACGCAATATCAGAGATTGGTTTATCGGTTTCATAGAGCAAACGCGAGGCGACAGCGATTCGTGTCTTGCTGATGAACTGACTCGGCGTGAGGCCGAAGAGGCGTTTGGTGAGGCGAGCGAGTCGTTGCAGTGAAAGCTTTGACCGTTCGGCGAGGGCTGATGGCGTGTTGAATTCCGTCAGGTTCTGTTCGAAGTATTCCAACGCGGCAGCAAACTCTTCGGGGATCTCGTGGTTTTCAACCGGAGTCCGCACGTCACGTGAAAAACCAACGATGCCGACAATCTCACCGTCGTCATCGACAATCGGTAGTTTCGTCGTAAGGCACCAAACCGGTTCGTGTGGCAAGTGCCAATGCATTTCCAAGTAGTCGACGAGCGGGCGTCCCGTCCGTAACAATTTTGCATCTTGGTCCGTCGGCACTTGGCCGAATCTCCCGACGCAAATGTCGAGAGGACGCTTGCCAATCACATCCTCAACCTCGTTGAGGCCATGACGTTGGGCGAGAGATTTATTGACGGCGAGGTAGCGTCCCTCGATGTCTTTGACGAAAAATGCGACGTCGGGTGCTTGTTCGAATAGCTGGGCAAGTAGGTCGATGTCGATCGATCGAATCTTGCGAGGCTTCGTTTCAAACTCGTTGGATGTTGGATAATTCATGGAAGAGCACTGGATCAATGCGGGGCGGTCGCCTATCAAAACGCGAGCAAATCGTAGAAGCACGAGTTCGGCAAGTCCGTGCGACGATGGTCTCTACAAAATACGCTCTGATTGATACGGGCGAATCACGCCTGCAGATTAAAAGAATAGGCAAAACGAAAAAACGCGTCTGTCATTTGTGAGCCAGCATGAATGAATTCGGTGCCCCCCTGGGCTTCACAGTTGGACCTACATTCACTTTAGCATCGCCAAAGCCGTCTGTCTCACTGCGAAAGGGACCTGAGGGGTGAAAAAGACCACTCGGCGAAGAAACGGGGCGGGCCGAGCCCGGCTCGGAAAATCAAGACGGTGAATCGTACCAGCAAAACAAGAGGCATTCCGCTTGGGTGATACCCTGCCACATTACGGCGCGGTTTAGGTGGGGGCGTCGGCTGGTACACACCACAGGGGTAACCACGACGTCGGATGGAGAACGAACCTCGTCAGTCTCCTGCGGCCATCCTTTGCATGGTCGCTGGACCGACTTTGGTTGGCTTAGATGGTCTGTTTGCGTTGAGGATGTACTTATCCGATGGCAGTACGTGACAGTCGTTCACAATCCCCGTCGTGAAAAACTATCTCGGCCCCATCGCAAAAAACTAGCTCGGTTCGGAGGGTTCGATGAGACAGCCGTGCCTAGCGATATTAAGATGGGCATGGTCGGGCACGCGGTCATCACAGGTCATTTCAGCGGCACTCTGGTCACCGGCACAACAATCCTCAGTATTGAGTGAACACGCAATCCCGTTCGCATAGGAATGCTTGTATACGAGCAGGCGTATCGGATGCTCAGAGTTAAATCTAATTCGTGGTTCGTTCGCTTTTGCGTTGTGCAAAAGGCTAAATCACATCCCATCCTTACAATTTGGGCGTGAGTTTCATGAGTTGTTTTCGTTTGTGCGGGCAATCAAAGAAGGCGAAACCTTTTCCTCGAAAAAGGGTTAGAACGAGATGGCGTGTCGTCGACTTTGCCGGTTTACTGGGCATTGATCAGATTGCTGGGCATGGACGAGTCACGGGCCACGTTTTCTCGTTCGACTGGATTTTCCCCCTCACGACGGATCGAATCGCAATTCACCACATGGCGAAACGAACTTCAGCGGCCCGCCCTCCTCAATCTCCCTCCTCCCCATCTCTCAACGTTGCAATCCCGTTGCACCCGACATTGTTCAGCGACAACGCGTCGATTTGACCAGCACCCGCGAGTCCCTTTAGGCGAACCCCCTATCTACGTATGAGTGAAACAACCGAACCGGCATCGAATGATTCGCCGGCTCCCGCGTCCGGGACACCTTCCCGCAACGTGGTGAGCATTGTCGTGAACGTGATTGTTTCGGTTGCCGTGTTGGCCGCGTGCTTGTTCGGCTACACGTTGTTAGGAGAACGTCAACGACCGCAACGTTCAAAGCCGAAGAAGTCGGCGGTGACGGTAGTGACGACGGAAGCCTTGACGCCGCATAAAGGTCCCGTCCAAATCGAGGCGAACGGCGTTGTGGTGCCATTTCGCGAGATCCGGTTGGCTACCGAAGTTGCCGGGCGGATCATTGAACAATCCGACAACTTGCGAGCGGGCCGAATGGTTGAGGCCGGTGAAGTGCTGATTCGGTTGGACCCGATCGAATACGAGCTCGAGGTCGAGCGGTTACGAGCACAGGCGGCACAGGAGGCATCTGAAATCGTGGCTGCCGATGTCGGAATCGAAAACACGGGGCAGCTAACTTTGCTCGCCGAACAGCAGTTGCGGATCGCCACGGAAGAGCGTGAACGCGTCGCTTCGCTGGTCAAACGTCAAGCGGCCTCGGTTGCCGAGGTCGACGTCGCGAAGCGAGCGGAACTTTCCGCTCGAGCTGCGTTGGTGGAACTTCAAAACCGCCGCCGCGAATTGGTGGCGAGCAAGCAATTGATCGTCGACAAACAGGCACTCACGGCGACGGCGCTAAAACGAGCCGAACTGGATCTCGCTCGTTGTACGGTTAAGTCTCCGATTCGAGGAATCGTGGTGGCATCCACGGTCGAGGAACAGTCTTTCGTGGCGACCGGAACGACGTTTGTCACCATCGAGGACACGTCTGCTGTTGAGGTGCGTACGAACCTCACGTCGGACCAAATGATCTGGATCTGGAGCAGTCGAGGACGTGTTTCGCTGGCGGGTTCCGCGGGCGTTGAAATACCACATGTGCCGGCAATGATCACGACCGAATTCGGAGCCGAGATTTTCAGTTGGCCTGCGGTGTTGGAACGAATCGACGGGGCCGGCATTGATCCTGGGACGCGAACGTACCCTTGTCTGTTTCGCGTCGATGTTCCCGAGTCGGTGCGATCCTCGACGGAGTCTCGTCGGTTGACCCGTGGGCTCTTTGTGGCCGTCTCGATCGCGGCGGATCCCGATCGCGTGCTTTATCAACTGCCCGAGCATGCGATCAGGCCAGGGAACCGCGTCTGGCTGAACATCGACGGTAAACTCAGTATTGTGCCTGTCACCTTGGTCAGCCGGTCCGATAGCACCGTCATCGTCGAATTGTCTCAGCCGACGACCGCAACAAAGTCGTTTGAGACGGCCGACGTGATTGTTTCGCCCATCAGTGATCCGACCGAAGGAATGGCGGTCGGAACCCCGTCGGAACAAAAGCCACTCGGCGCCGCGCAGATGTCCGGAACGTCCGAGGCGACCACGCTGACCAATGACAGGGGCACCGCGGACGAACCCACGACGTCCGGCGACGAGAAGGTGCAAGGATGAAAAGCCTGATTGCTTGGGCTGTCAAAAACTGGCAGGCCATGAACGTCGTGATGATCGGCGTTCTACTCTTAGGCGGATTCAGCCTTTCAAAATTGCGTCGAGATTTTTGGCCCGATTTCGAACTGTATGTGCTGAACATTTCCGTCGTGTATCCGGGCGCGAGCCCGGATGAAATCGAGGAAGGGATACTCGAAAAGATTGAGGAATCCATTCGCACCGTTGATGGCATCGAAGAGATGACGTCATCTGCCCGCGAGGGGCTCGGTAGCGTTTCGTTGGAGCTGGATCCTGATGCCACGCAAGACGATGCGCAGCGCGTGTTGACGGAAGTCACGACATTGATCGGTCAAATCCCCAGCTTTCCGGAATTGGCGGAGAAGCCCGATATTCGCATGAACACGAACTTCGTGACGGCGATTCGTGTTGCCGTCATGGGGCCTAAATCGCCGCGGCTGACGGGCTCCAACGAGGACAACGCGGACGGCGATGCTGACGATTCGCGTTTGGCCGAGGCTGTGGATGCCGAAGAGGCGAAAGCGGAAGCCGCTCTCGCACTCCGGCGTGTCGCCGAACGGGTTCGCAGCGAGGTGCTCGCGTTGCCATCGGTCTCGGTCGCCGATCTCGTCGGCACACCGGATTACCAGATCGACATTGAGATCCCCGAACAAACCCTTCGGGAATACAACCTGTCGCTGAAGAGCGTTGCCGATATTGTCCGGGCGAACAACGTGGAGCTGCCCGGTGGGACGCTACGTGGTCGCTCTCAGGAGATTCTGCTTCGCGGAAGTGACAAGAGCACTGTCGGCGCAGGGATCGAATCGATTCCTTTAGTCAGTGAACCCGGTGGCGCGGTGCTGACCGTTGGCGATCTCGGACGCGTGCGAGATGAGTTCTCGGTCGACGGCAGTGTCAATGAGGTTAACGGGCGGCCTGCTGTCCTCGTGTCGGTCGAAACGACCAGCGCGGATGACTTGATCAAAGTGTCTGACGACGTCCGAGAATACGTCGAACGCGAGAAGCACAACTTGCCCGCCGGTTACACGATGCTCGCGATGCGTGATCGGTCGACCAGTGTTAAGAACCGGCTGAGTTTGCTGAGCAAGAACGCATGGATGGGGCTCGTGCTCGTCTTTGTCGTTCTGGCGTTGTTTCTCGAGATGCGTTTGGCGTGGTGGGTGATGCTGGGCATTCCGGTTTCACTGTTGGGGGCGTGTATCTACATGTTCTATGGCGGCCAAACGCTCAACATGACCTCGATGTTTGCGTTTCTGATTGCACTGGGAATCGTGGTCGACGACGCGATCGTGGTCGGTGAAAACATTTACGCGCACCGCGAGAAGGGAAAGAGCTATCACCAGGCGGCGATTGACGGTGCCTACGAAGTTATGCCTTCGGTTATTACCGCAATTCTGACCACGGTGATCGCGTTCGCTCCGATCATGTACATGGAAGGCCGCATCAAGCGGTTGACGGTGGTGTTGCCGATGTGCGTCAGTGCGATGCTGTTGATTTCGATGATCGAAAGCCTGACCATCTTGCCGGCTCACCTATCGCATCGTCGCAGTCGGTTTTTGGATGCACTCGGATACGTGCTCTATCCGCTCCGGCCGTTAGGGATGTTGATGGAACATTCCAACGCGGGAATGTCTCGATTGTTGGCCTGGGTGATCGATCATTGGTACACGCCAACGCTACGCTGGTCGCTCCGTAATCCCGCAATCGTGCTCTCGACGCTCGCGGGAATGTTGATCTTGTCTGTTGGAGTGGTCCGTTCCGGGATGGTGCCGTTTTTGTTGTTGCCGAAGATCGATTTTGGCTTCATCACGGTGCAGGTGACCTATCCCGACGGGACACCCGTGGACGTTACCAACCGAGCGACGGAGAGACTCGAGGACGCCATTTGGCGGGTCAATCAACGATCCATCGACGAGAAGTTGACCGCCGATCCAGAAGGGTTTGTGCAAGCCGTCCAGCGAACGGTCGGTTCATCAGGTGATGAAGTCGGCACGTCGATTGCCAGTCATGTCGGTGGATTGTTTATCCAATTGAATGATATCGGTGAGCGTACCGTTTCGAGCGATGACATCGTGCGGATGTGGCGTGAAGAATCGGGGCGATTCCCGGGTGCCGAAGCGGTCGCGTTCGGCGCTACACCTCGAGGACCCGCGTCGCTGCCGATTGAGATGCGATTGATGGCGACAGGCGACAACCTCGATCAACTCGATGCGGCGATCGAGCTATGCAAATCAAAGCTTTCCGAATACCCGTACGTGTCCGATATCGCGACCGATACTCGACAGGGGAAATGGGAGTATCGGATCAAGATTCGCGACGATGCGCAAGCGATGGGGATATCGCTCGCGGATGTCGCCGGTACGGTGCGAGCATCGTACTACGGCGAAGAAGTCATGCGTTTGCAACGCGGCCGGCACGAAGTTCCGTTGCGAGTTCGCTACCCGCGTGCGGAACGCAACACATTGGTCAGCTTCGACGACATACGTATTCGCGGCGCCGAACGGATGGAGAGACCATTATCGGAGGTCGCGGAGGTGGACGTGCAGCGAGGGTATTCCGAAATTCGCCGTGTGAATCAAATGCGCAGCGTGGGCGTCGTTGCGGACGTCGATGAAACTCGGGGTAACGCGTTTAACGTGGTCGCCGATTTGAAAGCGAACTTCGTTCCTGTGTTCAAGCAACAGTTCCCGGGCGTTCAGCTCGAGTGGGCGGGCCAACAGGAACAGACCGACGAGACGGTGAACTCATTGACGCTCGGTTTCTTCTTCGTGCTCGGTGCGATGTTCTTGCTCCTAACGATCCAGTTCAATTCGACTTGGCAGGCGATCTTGATTCTTTCGATCATCCCGTTTGGGTTCATCGGTGCGATCATTGGTCACATCGTTATGAACATCGATCTGACGCTATTTAGCATCTTTGGGATCGTTGCTTTGGCGGGTGTGGTCGTGAACGATTCGATCGTGCTGGTCGACTTCATCAACCGGCGTGTCGCCGACGGGTTGCCGCTTCACGAGGCGATCATCGACGGAGGACGCCGACGTTTCCGCGCCGTGTTGCTAACGTCGGTGACCACCTGTGCCGGAATGATGCCGATCCTATTGGAGCGTTCGAAGGAGGCGCAGGTCGTTTCACCGATGGCAACGAGTCTGACGTTTGGCCTCGCGCTGAGCACGCTCGTCGTGTTGATCCTCGCACCTGTGATGTACCTCGTCACGGCTAAGATTTCGCCGCCGCCTGAGGAGACGTGATTAGCGAGATCGCAGCCAAGCGAGGCGTCAGAAACTGAACTGAATTTGAGACCGCGCCAGCCATCCGCGGTCACCGGGGCTGATGTCGAGAGCGGACGAATTCACCGAGGCGCCGTCGAGGTAGGTTATGTCGACAACGGACTTGGCATGGTTCTCGCGGAAGTACCACGTCAGACCTCCGGCGATCTCTTCGCTACTTTTCGTGGACTGGCCGAGCGTTCCGGAGTCGCCCTCGATGTGCGACCAACGCGCTAGCATTTGCAGTTTGTCGGGAACGATGAAATATCCTGTTTGCAACCAGAACCCATGATCGAACAGGTTGGTCATCGTCGGATCATCCATGCTCGTTACGGTACGGAAATAGTATTCGAACGTGGTTGACCATCCACGGAATTTGGTCGATACATCAACGCTGAAAAGCGAAACGTCATATTGGGTCACGTTTGCGGGAAGAATACTCGCGAGCGTTTGCCCCGAGTCAACAACGCGAAGGCTGTTGAATTCGCTCGTGCCTGCCCGATCGATTTGCGACGTCGCGTAGCCAGCACCGATGCGCATCGCGAGGTGTTCGTGACCGTCGAAATCCGTGAGTGCCCCCGCGCCCCACTCGCCGATCGGTTCGGCGTGGAATCGTGCTGAGAATGCGAAATTGTCATCGAGCGTGCCGCTGCTGCCCGTTTCGGCGCCGCCGGTCACGAGACCGTTGAATAGGGCGGCCTCCCAGAGAACGGGAAACGAAAATCGATTGACGCTACCGTAAACTCCCCACGCTAAACTGCGGTTGACGTCGAAGAACGTGCTCGCCATCGAACGGTCGGAGAATTCAAACTCTTTTCCCGACAACCAGCGTGCCATCGTGAAGGGCATCTTATATTTGCCCGTTCGCAATCCGAACGCACCTTTTTGCAATCCGAACTGTCGGTGCCCAATATCGTAGGACAGCGAGTAGTCGAGTAACCGAACCGTTTCGCCGCTGCTGCTGCGTCCGTCGAGTTGGACGTAGTACGAAAAGTCCGGGGTGAATGCACTCCCCGAAAAGAGCAAGCGTCCGCGTTTGAGTTGGAATTGGTTTAGATCAACGTTGGGTTGTTCGATATCCGAAGTCGTGTGCCGGATTTGGCCCCAACCGTTAATCTTTAAATGAAACGGGAAATTGGATGCGCTCAGGTCTTCGTTTCGTTTGCTCGCGATGACAAACCCGTCGTCATATCCTGCACGTACCCCGTCGAAGACAAGCGTGGGCGGCGGCGTATCAAAGTAGATTTCGTGCGAGTCTGAATGATTGCTCGAAGGAGCCGGTTGTGGCAGTGTGCCCTGATCGATTGATGCCGCGTTGTCATAGTCGGCGGAGATCAGATCTTGAAGCGTTGCGTGTTGGTTCCACTTCGCGTCTTCGCACCATGCACCCGACGGCATCGCAATCGCCGAAAACACGAAGGTCAATAATGCAATGCCAAGACGCACGTGGAATAGCCTGCCGTTACAGAAGAAAAAATCCGACTCTTCGTTTATCGACGTACAATCGTCATATCCCGAGCATGGGGCGGTGACCAACGGCCTAGGGGGCCTGCGTAAGATGTAGCGGCAGCGGCGGGCTGAGAATTGGCGAGCTAGGTCGAGAGCGACAAACTGATTTCCTTTACACTCCCGGCCATGAAGGACGAGAGTAATTCCTGTGAAGATATAGCCGATGTCGGCAGATTTTGGCGACTTACATCCCGCCGGATGCGGCGACAGTGAACGAGCACGCTATGTTTTGAGGTGCTCGCATCTCGTGCTCGGGGTTTGACGCGAGACCACGACCAACGACTGCTGAAGCCTTAGCAGACTTATTCGATCTACTTGAAATGCCAGCGTTTTGAAGACGAAGCGAGATGCCGAATTGGATGCCGAACCGCGGGTTGCCGTGATTTTGGTCGTGCTCACGTTCATCGGAGTCGCATTCGGGTACGCGACGTCAATTGTCGTGGCGAGAGTTTTGGGACCGATCGGGTTTGAGCAATACGCGGTAGCGATCGCAACGTTGGGTGTGCTTTCGTCGGTCGCAGAGATGGGCGTGGGGAAAAACGCGTTGAAAGTGCTGCCTGGGTTTGAGGTTTCCGGGCAGATGTCCATGGCGTCCGGCTATTGGCGATACAGCGTGGTTACTCTGCTGGTCATGAGCAGCACCATCGCGGTCGCCGTCATTGGATGGTCGCTGCTGCATCGAGGTCTTCCGGCCGGAAAACCGCTCGCCACTGCGATGTTGTTCCTGCCGTTTGCTGCCGTCAGTGGTGCCGGAATCGATTTCGTCATGGCGAATCGGATCGCGATCGGGGGTGCGGTGATCGCTCGCATCATTGTTCCTGGAACGACGCTCTTGTTGCTCGCGATTGCCTGGGCGGCCGGGCTGAACGTTTCGATCTCCATGATGGTGGTGCTCTATGGCAGTGGTTGCGTGTTCGGTGCGATACTCGCGTCGATCGTGTTTTGGAAATCATCGCCGCCGGAGTATTTCACGGCACGGCCCGCGTATGAGGTGAAGGGCTGGTTGCGGCAGTGTATCTATTTTGCGGTTTTTGCGTTGCTCGCGGCGGCGTTGTTCCGCGTCAGTATTCTGGTTCTGGAAACGCTGCCGATCGATGCGGTTGAGGTCGCGTTGATGGCGGCGGCGCTCGACACAGGGTGCCTGATCTTGCTGCTCGCGAAATCCACGGACAAACTATTTCAGCCGCAAATGTCGATCGTGCTGGTAGAGTCGGATTGGGAGGCCGGCATGAAGATTCGAACCAAGAGGTTCACTATCATCGGCACCGCATGCGCAGTGTTTCTCGCGGTGATCTGGTTGTTCGGCAAACGCATCCTTGGTTTGTATGGGGAAGAGTTTGAAGCCGCCTATCCTGCGTTAATCTTTGTTTCGATGGGAGCTTCGGCATGGACGTTGTTTTCGCTTTCACCCATCTTTCTCCACTTTCGTGGACTCAGCGTCTATGTCCTAATTGTCACCGGAATCGCAAACGTGGTGCTGGTGGCAGTGACGGCGTGGTTTGGTGTTCCGTACGGCGCGAAAGGCGCAGGACTCGCGTTCGGTGTCGTCCTTCTGGTGACCATTTTAGTGTTCCGTATCCGCGCCGGTGTTGAACTGCGGCGGTTAGAAGCCATGCCCCCCGGGGCCGACCCGGACGCAGTCATTAAAGCAGACTTAAACTGATTCAATGACGCGGGCGGCTGCGTGAAGACGCTTGATCATGATCACGGCCGAGAACGAGACCAATCTACTCGGCACTCGCGTTGTTCAGCGCCTCGTACTTTTTGCGAAGTTTGACCTCGTCGTCGGCGGAGTCGTTCCAATCGTAAATCGAGCGTTCCCATCCGCCGTAATTGGCATTTGGAAGTTGCATCCATTTGACACCCCACATCTCCGCATGCTCGACCGCAATTTCACGTCGTGTCTGCGCCGTCGGTTCGTTTCCGATCGAAACAAAATCGTTGAGATCGTCGCCGATCAAAAGAAGGATCCGATAGCGTTTGGCGATGTGAGCACGCCGTGTCGCTTTGTCTGACGTCCATTCGTCACGTTCACGCTTGCTAAGAATGCGGTCGGCTGCGTCGACTTGGATCAAATCGAGTTTCTCGAGGTTGCGGCGGGTTGCGTTTTCGACAGCGTTCTCTCGGTTTGTGACGAAGAAGACTTCCACCCCTGCTTCCTCAGCACTCGCCAAAAATTCCTTCACGCCAGGAATCGGTTTGGCCGCGGCTTCCTCAACCCACTGTTGCCACGACTCCGGCGTGAATGCCTCATCGGTCTGAATCAGTCTTGCTTGGTAGGGTGAATTGTCGAGAACCGTTTCATCGATATCGAGAATTACGGCGGTTGGTAACAATGGAGTGTCTGTGCTTTCGGCGAGTGCCGATTGCTGGACTAAGTCCGCTGACCAAGTCGGATCGTCGATCGCGTTTTGCAACTGAGTTGTGGCGAGACAATAAGTTTGACGACAAGTCGCGTAGTACTCTGCGGAGGTCTGCATCCACAATGTCGCATCAAGATCCTCGTGCGTCTTTCGCGTGCACGGTTCTGAATTGGTCTCTGTGCGCGGATCGAGGGGGGCTGGATCTGCCGCTTCACCTAGCGAGGCGTCGTCGAGCTGCTCGAAGAACACGGCTTCGTTAAGCAAGGGTGCCTGGTGTGGTTTCAGCTGAGATGTTCGACCGTTGGCGCTCTGCTGGGTTGACGCGACGGGCGGTTGGCATCCCAATTGGCCAATCGCAATCAATGCGACGAACGTCAGCGGTACGAAATGATCACGCACGAGAATTCTCCTGAGGAAACAGAATTGAGAATATTGTCGAACAACCGGTAAGGAAGTCTCGATGGCAACATCATAGTCTCAAGGACAATTTTGATTCCGAGAGGATCGTATCTAAGACGAGTGCCCACTATTTGAGTTGGTAGCAGAGCAGTCGGTCGTGATCGTGGAGGTAGAGTCGGCCCCCGGCGATGACGGGATGTGCCCAAGCGTTCTTGTCGCTGCGATCAGGTTGACTGAACCGACCTTTCTCGCGGTATCCGTCGGGTGTGGCTTCTACCAACGCGACATCGCCGCGTTCGCCGCGAACGTAGAGATGGCCGTCGGCATACGTGACGGATCCTTTGCCGACACACCGGTCTTGCCACTCGATGGAACCGGAGTCCCAATTTAGGCACAGCAGGACGCTGTTGTTCGTTCCATAGATGTAACCGTCATGCAGCACGAATCCGCCGTGGTGGCTCTCCATCTTTTTGACAAAGTAGGCTTCGTTGACGTTCCAATTTCGGCCGCGTTTACTAATGCGTGCGAGTCCTCCTCCGGTGCCATACGCACTCGCCGCGAAGACGCTGTCCCCGTGGACGATAGGTGTTGAGCAGTTTGCCGTGTCGTTGGCCGGAGCGTCGTAATGCCAGAGTGGCGTCCCGCGAACCGCATCAACGCCTACAACGCCACCGTGCAGGAAGGCGACATACTGACGGGTGCCGGCGACGGTCGCGACGATGGTTGAGGAGTATGCGGCGCGAGCGAAATCGCCACCGGTTGTTTGGCCCACGGGCGCGTTCCAAATTGGAGCCCCGTTGTCCTTTCGCAGTGCGACGATACTCGCGTTGTTTCCGCCAGGCGTGCAGATCAATTTGTCGCCATCGATTAATGGTGATTCGGCGTATTCCCAGTGTCCGTGTTCTCCTCCGAAATCACGCTTGAAATTCTTTTTCCATATGGGAGTTCCGTCGGATTGGTTAATACACACTAGCGTGCCGTCGCTGCCGATCGCGTAGATGCGTCCGTCGTTGATAATCGGTGTCCCCTTGGGGCCGGGGAATCCACCGCCGCTGCCTTTGGAACCGATGTTGGCTTCCCAGATCGCGTCGCCGTCTTCTGTTCGTCTCGCAAAAATAAATTCTTGATTTTCTCGCGTGCCGAGAACGTAGACGACGTCTCCAACGACTGCGGGCGTGGAATACCCTTCACCAAATCCGGTGACATTCCATGCCAACTGTGGCCCGCCGGAAGGCCACTGAGTCAGCAGTCCCGTTTCGGGACTCTTGCCGTCTCGGTTCGGACCCCGCCACTGCGGCCAATCTCCGCCCGCCAACGTTGTCTCGGGCTGCGAGGGAGAGGGGGCCGCTTTGTCACGCAGGCTACGCAGATAACTCCGGTCGGAATCCGACAAACGAGAGTGCGCCATGACAACGATCTTGTCGTTGTCTTCTCGCTGCAGTCGCACGCGAGTACCGTCGTCCTCGAGTATCTTCAGTCGTACACCGCTTCGCGTTCCGTCACTGGTGGTCCAGTGTCGATATTCGTCGGCATTGGGTTCCTGGCCGAATGAAGGCTGGCCCGCGAGCAAGCAAGCAAGGAACGCGATGCAGTAAGCGATTCGTTTTGTATTCAATGAGTTATCCCCGATTGCTAGCGGCACCGGAAAATCGATGCGGTGGCGAACGTCCAAACGGGGAAATCATACCATCTTGAGATGCACCGAGGTTCGCGACCGCTGGCGATCGTATCGACGCAAGTTGAGCATTGCGTCCTGAACTCCGGGGAACGCTGATGCGGGCTGTTTACCATGAGGTTATTGGACGGTCGTCGGGACGCTTTTTACCTCGCGAACGAACAATTGGGGGCAATGGTTCGACATGGCTTAGTGCTACCGCGTTTGCGACTATTTACGTTTGCCGGGGAAATTGAATTTCGCGATCGGCGATTCGGTTCGAGCTTCTTGGATTCGCTTGGTCAGTTCGGCGGCGATCTCGGGATGCTGCGCCGCGACATTCGTCGTTTCGGCGGGATCCGACGAAAGGTCGTAAAGTTCGACGGGTGAGTCGGGATCGACCGAAACGTTGTACCGGATCGCTTTCCAGTCGCCTTGGCGAATCGCGACGCGGCCTTTCATTTCGTGAAATTCCCAGTACAGGTAATCATGTTCGGGCTGCTTGCCCCTGCCCAACAACGTCGGCAAGAATGAGACGCCGTCGATATCATCGGGGGTCGGTTGACCGGTAATTTCGGCGACCGTTGGAAGCACGTCCCAGAATGCGGAAAGGTGATCCGATGTTACACCGGCGGGAATCTTTCCAGGCCAATTCGCGATCATCGGGACGTGGATGCCGCCTTCGTAGAGATCGCGTTTGAAGCCGCGTCGCGAACCGTTGGAGTTGAAATATTTCGGATCGTGTCCGCCTTCCGTATGCGGGCCGTTGTCTGAAGTGAAAATGATGAGGGTGTTTTCAGCGATTCCCAATTCGTTCAGCTTGGCGACAAGCTGGCCCACGTCTTCATCCATGATTTCAACCATGGCGGCAAACGCGGCATGAGCTTCGGGCTGCGATCCATATGCAGACTTGCGAAAACGTGGGCCTGAGTCGACGCCATCGTAGGAACTCTCAGGCAGAAATTTGCCACGGTATTTTGCCATCTTCTCTTCCGGTGCAAACATTTCTGCGTGTGGTTGCACGAGCGCGTAGAAACAGAAAAAAGATTGGTCTTTATTCGCTTCAATGAAATCGAGTGTCTGTTCCTGAATCAAGTGAGGTGCGTAATCTTCGGTCTCGGTTCCGAAGTTTCCCCACAGCATTTCACGTTGGTTGTCGTTCCAGAGGAAGTACGGATAGTAGTGGTGTGCTTGTCGCTGGCAGTTGTAACCGTAGAACCGATCGAATCCCATCTTCAGTGGTTCGCTGACGCTGCCCGGTGCACCGAGTCCCCACTTGCCGAATAATCCCGTCGTGTACCCTGCACGCTGAAGCATGTGGGCCATTGTGACGGTGTTCGCCGGCATCGGTTGTTGGCCTTCGGGCATCAGTTCGGCGTTCCCACGCACGGCGGCGTGTCCGGCGTGTTTGCCCGTCAACAAAGAGCACCGCGACGGGGCGCACACGGTACTGCCCGAATAGTGACGGGTGAATTTCATGCCCTGTTTCGCCAAGGCGTCGATATTGGGCGTTTGGAAATGCGTTTGTCCGTTACAACTCAGATCCCCGTACCCGAGATCGTCGGCCAGAATGTAAATCACGTTGGGACGACCGGCGGCGTCGGCGGTTGAACCAAGTCCCGAGATGACCGATGTCGAGACAAACAGGAACAGCGACGCGATGAGCAGATTTTTCATGGGGAGGACTCTATGGCGGGGGGGACTTCGAGGCCTCTCTATTGTGATCTACCAAACGCATCGAGCAAGGTGACACCTGGAGGAAGCGATTCACTGTTCGTTGGGACTCTTCCCCATTTGAGGACCACGTCACTGCGAATCGGCATAAGTAGGCCGCTCGCGTATTGGTCCCGCTTGGTGAGTTGCAACGTTCTTACCGAATGACGCCAACCGGATGACGCCAAACTTCAGGGGGCTGAATCTTGGCAATTCCAGCTACGACGAAGGCGCGTCACCGTTTGAATTGTTTTAGATCGAACGGATGAGTCCGCCCTCGACTCGCAGCGAACTGCCGTTGACGGCGCTGTTCTGAGCCAAGAAAACGGCACCGTCGGAGACTTCTTCGACGGTCGCAAAACGTTGGATGAGTGACGTGGGTTCGTGTTCGCGGAAATAGTTGTCCAGGACTTCCTGCAGTGGGCGACCTTCCTGTTTCGCCAAACCATCGAAGTACGATTCGACGCCATCGGTCCAAGTCGGCCCAGGTAACAAACTGTTCACTCGCACCTTGCTGCCTTTCGTTAACTCGGCCAGTCCGCGTGATATCGAGAGCATCGCGGTCTTGGTCATCGAGTAGTGAATCATCTGAGGCAGCGGTTTGATGGCCGCTTCGCTGGCAACGTTGATGATCGCACCGGAATTGCGTTCGAGCATTCCCGGCATGAGCGAGCGGCATAGGCGAACCATGCTCATCACGTTCGTTTGAAAATAGTCGATCCAAACGTCGTCTTCGAGTTCGAAGAAATCTTCGACGCTGAAGACACCTGCGTTATTGACCAAAACCTCAATGGGCGCAAACGCACCGAGTTGTTCGAGGACTTGGTTCGTCCCCTCCGCGGTCGACAGGTCGCCCCAAACGGCGCCCGTCGCACCAACGGCCGTCTTGGCATCCGTCGCACCGGACTCGGATCGACTGTGGACAATCACGCGTGCGCCCTCTTGAACAAAACGGGTTGCGATCGCGTTGCCGATGCCTTTTGTCGATCCGCTAACAAAAACGGCTTGGTCGTTGAGAGTATTCATATCAATCGGTCTTTGGTTGGATGGAAGGACACCCGCGTTGTTCGGCACCGTACCAACAGGCACGGTTTACTGGACGACCGATGGGAGGCGACTGCATGATTGGAACCGAAGATTGGATTGAGATCGGAAGCCCCCGTGTCCGTATTGCGGTTTCCGTATGCGGCTCGAGGACAGCATTCCGGGTTGAGGAATTCTCACGCTTCGGCTTGATCACGCACTACTTTGCCAATTGTTTGGCTTTGGCCTTTCTGACGCGGTTCTTTTGCCCCGCTTTGGCGTTCTCGTAGTCTTCCATTGAAACGTTTGTTGCGGGCGGAAGCTGCATGAATTCTTCGACGTTGGGAAGTGGGATGCGAGGATTTTCCTTTGGATAGGTGTCAAGGTTCTCGTTAAGAGCGTCTTCCGTGACGGTGTCCGACGGAACGCCGTCTTGAGGAACGTCGGCACCGGCGACCCAAACGATGGCGTTGAGAACGAGTTTTCGATAGTCATCAATCGCCCAATTGCGGTGGTAGTGGCCGCCCGTAAAACCGACGCCGCGTCCACCGTCCTCACGTTGAACTCCCCACATCAACGTTTGACGTTTTCCGATTCCGTCGACGCCGTGTTGGTTCCACAAGTTGATGACTCGTTTGAGTCGTTCACGTGTTGGGACAGCGGTGACGAGATCGAGAACTTGGTCGCGATCTTCCTGGAAACGCATGTTGTAGTAGAACTCGTCGTAGGCTCGAACGAGGTCGGTGACGCCGTTTGAAATCGGATGCTCAGGAAGAGCCTGGAGGTCGGCGACCCAGTGTGGGTTCACGGACCATCCGGTTTCCATCGCGCCGCCGATCCACGGGCGAAAGTAACGCTCGCCCTGTTCAGCACTCGGATGCACCGCGTAGTGCATGAACATCAGCCCCACACCCGATTTGGCGAGTTGATCGGCGCGTTCCCACCCGTGCTGGATGACACTGGTTCCGTCGGAGTAGATGACGACCGCGTCAACGTCTTTGAAAACGGACTGGTCTTCGGGCCATCCGTTGATGACGGTTGCTTGAATATCCAGCCCGCTCTGCTCATTAAGGGCTTTCGCGAGCAGGCGGCAACCGGCGTTGAACTCGTGCTCGCCCGAGGCGTGAGAGCGTCCTCCCGCGAGGAACAACACGTTCGTTGTGTCGGCCGAAGCCGTGTTGGCAAAGACGACTGGGCTGAGTGCGAGAAGCAAGAGTGCGAATTTTGTGGCCATCGGTGTTGGGGAACCTTTTGGTTGTGATCTCGATCAATGTTGTGTACGGCGACGCAGACTGCGAGGCGGTTCGATTATATCGCGAATCGAACCTGCGTGGTCGCACCGATGCCACTTCTTCGCTAGTGAACTGATCCGAATGATCGGGCGTTTCCGCATCGGCGAGGACGCTCCGTATCGCAATCGCGATCGCGTGCTCGGATTGGATTCAAGCTATCAGTGCCTGCTCGCGTCGCCCTTGACGACAATCCACAGTTCAACGGGCGTGTGCTCGGGATCTCCGATAGGCGTGACCGGATCCGCGCTTTAGGATCACGTGGTGTTCGACGAACATCAGCCAACTCTTGCTATCGGGATCAATCGTGCCGGAAGAATCACTCGCGTCGCAAAATCCGCCGAGACGCATTCTCGTGTGCGGGGCGACCGGGTATGTCGGCGGTCGTTTGGTGCCGAAGCTTTTGGATAACGGATATCGGGTTCGATGTTTGGTTCGAAGTCCCGAGAAACTGCGGGCGTTTCCATGGTGCGATCATGAACGTCTCGAGATCGTTCAGGGCAATCTCGATGATCTGCCCGGTGTGCGAGCGGCAATTGCGGGAGTCGACGCGGCCTATTATCTCGTCCATGCGATGATCAGTGCGGGAGGCGACTACGCGAAACGGGACCGCGAACTGGCGAACACCTTTGTCGAAGGATTGAAGGACAGCAGTTGCCGCCGCGTGATGTATCTCGGAGGCCTGGGGGAGTTGGGCCCTAATCTCAGCATGCATTTGCGTAGCCGCGGCGAAGTTGCGGATATCCTTCGACAAAGTGATGCAGAGACGACGGTGTTTCGAGCCGCAATGATTATCGGTTCGGGGTCAGCATCGTTCGAAATTCTGCGTTACCTGGTCGAGCGTCTGCCGATCATGATTACCCCGAAATGGGTAAAGATGGAAACGCAGCCGATCGCGATTCGCGACGTGCTGCGGTACTTGGTCGAGTGTTTGGACGTGCCGGAAACGGCGGGCCGCACGATCGATATTGGTGGGCGTGACATCCACACGTATCAGAAATTGATGCAGATCATGGCGAAATCATTGGGGCTGCCGCGACGGATCATCATGCCGGTTCCCGTGTTAACGCCTCGATTGAGTTCGGCATGGATCTCGTTGGTCACGCCGGTCAACGCGAGCATCGCCCGACCGTTGGCCGAGGGTTTGCGAAACCGAACCGTATGCCGCAACGATGACGCACAGAAATTGATGCCTGGCCCGTTGTTCGGAGTTGAGGATGCGATCGATGCCGCGATCGGAAAACTCAACGACGGTGATATCGAAACGCGTTGGTCGACGGCGGGGGAAATGCCGGGCGATCCGGAGTGGTCCGGCGGGACGGTCTTTGACGATGTGCAAACGGTGAAGGTTGCCGCCAGTGCCGATGCGACGTTTGCCGCGTTGAGCCGAATCGGGGGCAAGTCTGGTTATTGGGGGGCGGATTGGTTGTGGTGGCTTCGTGGACTCTTGGATAAATGCGTCGGCGGGCCTGGCTTACGTCGCGGACGACGCCATCCCAACGAACTCAGTTACGGTGAAGCGGTCGATTTTTGGCGAGTGAGCGGGTACGAACGAGGGCGGTGGTTGCGCTTGCACGCCGAGATGAGGCTCCCTGGAGTCGCCGAATTGGAATTCCGCGTCGAGCCGCAAGGACCGGATCAATCACAGTTCGTGCAAACGGCTCGTTTCCGCCCACGCGGGTTGCTCGGATTGGCCTATTGGTACTCGGTCTGGCCGCTGCACTTATTCGTCTTCCCGCGGATGGTACGCGGGATCAAACGTGACGCGGAGCTAGGTTCGGTTGCGTCGGAATGAGCGCGTGACGCAGTGAGATTCATCGTAGCCAGACTCGCCAACGTTGCGGTGGGCGTGGACGGGTGCCAGAAGTCTCGCGACATTCGCTGCGTTTTTATGCCGCGTTAAGTTGCGGATTGTTTCGGATCGACTCGGCGGAGCGTTGCCAAATGAGCGATTGCGGCGACGGCCATGGTGGCGCCGATCCAGCCGTGGAAATCGATCAGTGCGACCATCCATGAGGTGGTCGTCGATGGCATCATGCACGCGTACATGCTGGCGATCGTCAAAAAGCCAGACAGAATCAATGCCCAAAAGGTCCACGCGGATCCACGCGTCGGTATCGGCGCCGACAACCAGTCGGTCCACCGGAGAATCGCGTACAAGGGCAATCCGATCACGACCACGCCACTGGCGGCCATGTGCGCGAGCAATCGGTAGCCGCCGAAGTGGCCACCCCACCATGTTGGCAGTGAGGTTCCGAAAAGGACGACGGTGGCGATCAGCACGCCCGCAAAAGTTAAACGTCGGATGAGTGCCAACATCATGCTGTTCTCTCTGGGGTAGGTTGTCCGCCCGATGCCATCTCGCCCCGCCGGTGTGCGGACGCCGCCAGTCCGAGCAACATCATGACGCCGAGAACGACCAGCGAAGCGGCCACCAACAATTTGTACAACTTGCGACCGCCGAACATTTGATTCCACAGCAACCGATCCGATTCGGCGAGCCCTTGCAGGCTGGCCATTGCCGAGGGCTGACCCGCTTTTGGGGCGGGCCCCATGGGCGTGACAGTGGAGGCGAAGATCAAACCGTCATCGGCGTGACATTCCAGACAGCCCGTCGCTCCGAGTGACCATCCGGCCGGCCGGACGTTGTGAGCCATCGGCCAAGAAACCATCGAGACGGCTTCAGGATTTTCGACGGTAATCTCTTCGAGGAGCCGCGTCGGGACTTCCGTTTGATCGTCTTCGGCATTGGGTTTGGCCTCACTGCGTTCCGCGTCCGCGACCTCGTCTGCTGAATCTGGATCCGATGGAGCGGCCCGGGCATAGACGACTCCGGTGGAAACGTAGACGGCCTGTTCAACGCCGAGTTCTTTTTTGAGAGTTTCCAGCGACAAGGCGACCTTTTCGTCGAACAGCTCTTCGCCTTGCTTCATCTGCAACGCGTCGACCAGGTCACGCTCCTCCGGCGTGTATTCACTCGCATCCACTTTGCCACGTTCTTCCCCGAGCAACTCGACGAGGTCACGTGATGAAAGTTTTGGCTTGGACACTTCTTCGATGAAACCACGTCGAACCCGGAGAGAACGACGCGTCGCGGTGTAGACCTTCTCGGGCGACAGCGGGATCACTTTCCCATCTCGGATTTCGCCCCAGTAAGCAGGCCACATACCGCGGGCCACGGTGACTCGCGAATGAGCCTCCTCGTCGCTCGCGTGATCGAGATCCGAATGATCATCCGCTGATGTCGATTCGGGAATGAACAGCGGGCCACGGATGGAAGGCAGTTCGGGACCCGTTCGGTGACCTTTGTCACCGAGACCGTGTGACAGCGAGGTCATCAATCCGCCCGCCGTCGACGAAGGAATCGGGCCGCTGTGGCAGGCGGTGCAGGTCAATTTTTTAAAGTGGACGGGAGGCAGGCCTTCATGGTTGGGCAGAGGGGCACCGAGCCGACCGGGCCGGTTCATGATTTCACGCTGCGTGATCGAATTTTCGGCTTCTTCTTCGTCGAGATAAAAGTCCGTTCCGAGGTGGCACCCGACGCAATTGAGCGTGGTCATCGATGCGAACGATTCAGGATGCTGTTCGCCTTCGAATCCGCGAGCGATTTGGTGGTCGATGCCGTTGCGATGGCAATCGGTGCACTTCATGCCCGCTCTCAGGTGAACGTCGGTGTCGTGGATGAACCGTTCGTCGATTCCCACACCCTCAGTCACCGTCCGCTGGCTGTGACATTGGTAACAGGCATTGTTTTCGACATGGCGAACGAGATCCATGAACACCGAACCGTCGGGGCCGAATCGACTCGCGTCGTACTGTACTTTCGGAAGTTTGGCTTGAACCTTTGGATCTTCGGGATCGGAACCTTCTTTGATTCGAGCGACCGATCCATCGATCTGCCCCAGTCGAAGAGCGGCAGTGGGCGCCCATGCGAAGTTTTCGGATCCGATCGTGCTTCGGCGCAGTTCGAAATCATAGGCACCGGATACCGCGTGGCAGACCATGCAATCGACTTCCAAGTCACCGGTTAACGCCCATCGAGAAGGTTCGGCGTCTTCGCTTGAATCGTCTGCATCTGATTCAGGCGAAAGTGTTTTTCGCTCGTCTTCGGAACCCGCGCCGCCTCCGGGGAGTCGACCTCCGAATTGCCGAACCATTTCCAGTTCGCTGATTCCAATTGACGCCGGATTGAATCGGCCGGGCCAATCGCGATAGCTCAGCGGCAGTTGCGTGCCGGTCCGTTCGTCGGTCCAAATCCAGGGTTCGCCGGGACGACCGTCGACGACGTGTTCATGTGATGGCTGTTCCAACTCGATATCAGCGTCCTCATCCGCTGCGTCGTTTTCGGCGGCAGATGATCCTTTCGACGTCGCACGAAGGGCGTGGCTGCGGAATGCGTTGAAGTGCCAACCGTGCGAGATTGTTTCGAAATCATGACATCGCCCGCAAGTGTTCTGGGGCGAGTACGGCTGGTCGGAATCTGGTGTGATTTTACGATTGTTGAGATCGTAGAGATCGATGTGGTGCAGATACCGCTTATCGCTGTCGGAGTGCGCGAAACGGCGTCCCCCGTCTGCAGCAAAACTGACACCCGGGACGGTCGCGAATAGCACCGCGCCCCACGCAAGCTTCGTCAAGAAAATTTTGAAGTATTCCATGATTCAGGTTTTCGTGTTCTCGGAGAACCAAGTCAACATGGGGGACAGTACGCCGCAGGGGGAGCTTTAAAATAGGCAATCTCGGCGTAAGGGGCTTTTGAGCTTTTGAGCAATGTCGAGTCCCGATCGAAAGGAGAACTGCGCCTCAGGGGTTATAGACTAGAGCAACGGAAGTCGCCGCGGCGTTTCGTGGCATCCTTCGCGTTTTTGGGGTTCGGATGAATCCAGCGACTGCGACCGGTTCATCATCACATGAATCGCATTGGTCGTGGGTTTCGTATGCTGGTTGCCATTTTGACGACGTTCGGTGGTTCGCTCGCGATTCCCCGGTCGCGGACCCGTCGCTATATTGTGCCCATGCATTCACCCGATCTTTTTACCGGACTTAACCCCGCTCCTGAGCGATTCGTTCCCGACAAGATTGTTTCGGGCGGCCAGACGGGCGTCGACCGTGGGGCGCTCGACGCGGCCATGGATCTCGGCATCGCACACGGTGGTTGGTGTCCGGCGGGGCGATTGGCTGAGGATGGGCGTGTGCCGTCGGAATATCAGCTCGACGAGTTGGAGTCGCGTTTTTATCCAGACCGGACCGAGCAGAACGTGATCGATTCCGACGCGACTTTGTTGCTGTACCGCGGTCAGATCAGCGGCGGCACCAAATTGACGCTGCGGATTTGTCGAAAGGCGGGCAAGCCGTCTCTGAGCGTTTCGATCGTCGATGCAAGCTCCGCGGCAGAGGAAATTGCGGTGTGGCTGTCCGAAATCCGGCCCGCGGTGCTGAACGTCGCCGGCCCACGGGAGAGTAACGCGGCGGGGATCCAAGCCGAAACACGTGAATTATTGGTCCGATTGCTCGGATGACGACCCATTTGCCGTGAGGCGATTGCCACACCGGCACCTTCATTTGCCTCGGTCATTCGTGGGCGAGATACCGACAGATGCCTTTCGGAAAACCCTCTCGGGCGGTTATCCTATGACAATGAACGGATTCCCGAAGCCTCCCCTTGTCGCCCCGAACCTGATCGCCGAGGGCGTATTCTCATCCATCAATTGGTTGTGGGTCATCGGAGCCGTTGTGGCGGCCTGCATCATCACGTCGGCGATGGGACGTCGCCAAACGAGATTGACCGAGTTGCTTCGCGTCCACGTTAAAAAACATAAGGACGCAAACATGCCACCCGAACCCGCTAACGAGACCGAAGATTCTCCGCAATGACCAAAACTGTTTACATCAAAACCGTCGGCTGTCAGATGAACGTGCTGGACAGCGAAATGGTCATCGCTGACCTCAAACGTCATGGCTATCGCGTTGTCGAGACGCCCGCCGAAGCAGACCTGCTGCTGTACAACACGTGCAGTATTCGCGAGCAAGCCGAGGAGAAAACGTATAGCGCGTTGGGCAAACTGCGAGACACGAAGGCTCGGCATCCCGACAAGAAAATCGGCGTGCTCGGTTGCATGGCGCAAAAGGATCAAGAAGTCATCTTCCGTCGCGCTCCGTTTGTCGACATGGTGGTCGGTCCGGGCCAACTGCACGCGCTGCCTCAACTGATCACGAACATTGATTCGGGGGAAGGTCGCCAGATGGCGGTTTCGCTCTCGCGGACCGATGGCAAGCAAGCCGTCGTGGCACGATCACACGAAACGTTCGATCCTCTGCGTGATCCGTCGCAGCGGCCGACGCCTTTCCAAGCCTACCTGCGCATTCAAATCGGCTGCGATAAGTTTTGCACCTACTGCGTCGTGCCGAACACTCGCGGTCCCGAACAAGGTCGCTCGCCGGCCGAAATTCTTGCCGAAGCACGAACGTTGGCGGATCAAGGTTGTCGCGAAATCACGTTGCTCGGCCAAACGGTCAACAGCTATCGCCATCGCAGCGACGACGGGGATACGGACTTGGCCGCGTTGCTCGAACAGTTGCACGAGATCGACGGGATTCAACGTCTGAAATTCGTAACGAACTATCCGAAAGACATGACGGAGCGGTTGTTGACGACGGTGCGTGACTTGCCGAAGTGTTCGCCGTACCTTCACGTGCCGGCCCAAAGCGGCAGCGACGAGGTTCTCAAACGGATGAAGCGCGGTTACACGATCGCTCAGTACATGGAGATGTTCGAACGAATCGAATCCATTCTTCCCGAAGCCGCCGTCAGCAGCGATTTCATTGTCGGCTTCTGCGGCGAGACGGACGAGGATTTCCAGAAATCAGTGAAATTGATCGAACGCTGCCGTTTTAAGAACAGCTTCATCTTCCAGTACAGTGTTCGTGGTGGAACGAAGGCAGCCGAGCGGCTCGAAGACGATGTGCCACGCGAAGTCAAAGCGGCACGTAACAACGAGTTGTTGGCCGTCCAAGACCGGATCTCGAAAGAGGACAACGAGAAGTTGATCGGCTCGACCGTCGAGGTGTTGGTCGAAGGACCGAGCAAGAAGGCCGACACGTCGGATCCGGATGCGGCGGTCGTTCAAATGACCGGCCGAACACACTGTGATCGCATCGTGGTGTTTGACGGAAATCGACGCCAAGCCGGACAGATGCTGGACATTCACGTCGACCAAGTCAGCAGCCACACGTTGATCGGACGCGTCCGCACGGTCGAACTCGTCTCGATCGGACTCTAGCGGAGCCGACGGGCTCGCCGACCTGGTCCGTTTGCGATTATTAAACGCGAGCCCGGACCGCGACCAACTAAGTCAAGAACCGTCCCTCCGGTCCGATGTTCCAACGCCGCAGCAATACCCAGGTCGCCCACACGCCACCGACACCGCACCAGCTCGCTGAATCCCAGTGTTCTGTGTCCCAGTGATCTGAGTCCTGTGACCTGCAAACCTGAAAACTGCGACCTCTCAACCTCCCACCCCTTCATCTTTATGCTCTCAACCGCGACCCCGCCCGTCAAAACTCGCAAACTCGCCAACGGGATGACCGTGGTGTGGCAACAAATGCCGTGGTTGCGAACGGCCGCCTACACGATGTGGATGCCCGGCGGCGTTTCCGCTGAAATCATGAGCGTGTCGTCGGACTTTGATCCCATTTCGCGTTGTGGTTTGGCATCGTTGACCGTCGAGATGGTGCAACGTGGGGCTGGGCCTTACAACAGTCGCCAACTCGTCGCGGCGGAAGACAATTTGGGGATCGACTCAAACGGTTCGTCGTCGACCAGTATCACGGGATTCTCCGCCGCGATGCCCGCCGACTCGCTAGTCCCCGCGATCGGTTTGCTCGCTGATCTCGTGCGTCGCCCGCACCTTCCGATCGACCAGTTCGACGACGCGAAAATGATGCTGCGTCAGGAGATGCTCGCCAATCAAGATGAGCCGACTCAGCGATTGATGCGGCGACTGCGGGAGCGTCAGTATGGTGTCGCGTTGGGACGCAGCGGCGTGGCGAGTCCGCAAAGCCTCGAAACGCTAACCATGGACGATGTTCGTGAATTTTACACCGAGCATTACCACGCCGGCCAAAGCATCCTGTCGCTCGCCGGTAACTTCGACGACGCTCAAGTCAATGACGCCATCGATGCCGCGTTCGGTGATTCGAAGTCCGGGTCGTGGGATGGGCTGCCGACGCCCGATCCGATCGACGGCCACGAGCACATCGAATTGCCGAGCAGCCAAACGCACATCGGATTCGCGTACGACAACATTCCATATGGGCATCCAGAGTATTTTGTGATGCGTGCCGGAATTGGTATCTTGAGTGACGGGATGAGCAGCCGATTGTTCGATCGCGTTCGCGAAAAACACGGTTTGTGTTACAGCGTTTTCGCGAACACGCATTCGGTGCCCGCGAGCACCAACCGTGAGGGCAAACCGATTCCTGCCGCCGGGGCTGTTTTCGGTTATGCGGGAACGACGCCTCAGCGTGCTCAACAAACACTCGATCTCACGCTTCACGAGATCAAGCATCTTTGCGATGACCTAGAGGAATCGGAGCTCGAGCGTTGGAAGGTTCGCATCCAGAGCAGCCTGATTATGGAACAGGAATCGGCGAATTCGCGTGCCGGATCGCTCGCGTCGGACCAGTTCCAACTCGGCCGCGTGATGCCGACCGAGGAACTCGAATCGATCATCGAAGCGATCACACTGGAACAGATCAAAACCTATTACCAATCGCACACGCCTGAGTCTTTCCGAATTGTGACAATCGGGCCCGAGCCGCTCGCCGGCGGTGTCTTGTTCGACGATTCAACCAACCACGCTGAGGGAGACAACCATGAGTGAGTTTCGGTCGGTTACTTTAGACAACGGATTGCAGGTCGTCGCGGAAGTCGATAACCGGGGATATTCCGCTGCGATCGGGTACTTCGTTCGCGCCGGTGCACGAGATGAAAACGACTCGCAATCGGGGTTGAGCCATTTTCTCGAGCACATGATGTTCAAGGGCACCGCCACACGTAGCGCCGCCGACGTCAACCGCGAGCTCGATGAACTCGGCGGCCAGAGCAATGCGTACACGAGCGAAGAGCAAACGGTTTACTACGCGGCGGTGCTGCCGAAGTATCAACGGCGGATGGTCGATCTGCTTTCCGACATGATGCGTCCACGCCTCGATGCGGATGAATTCGCGACCGAACGCGGCGTGATCCTGGAGGAAATCGCCAAGTACGAGGACCAACCTCCCTTCGGCGCGTTTGAACGTGTCATGGAATGCTGTTACGGCCCCCGTGGGTTGGGACGGCGTGTGCTCGGTACGACCGAGTCCATTACGAACATGCATGTCGATACGATGCGTGACTACTTCAGTGCCCGTTATCGTCCGGAGAACATGGTTCTCGCCGCGTCGGGCAACGTCGACTTCGACGATCTCGTTGAACAAGCAGGCGAAGCCACTGCGGCGTGGAACGACTTGCCGATGCCCGCGGAGTTTGCGAGTGACAATAAGGACGTGTTGCCCGAGGGCGTCGAATTGAATCCGCGATTGTCGGTTCCCGACGCGACGCAGGCCTACCGAGTTACTTTGTCGGGCGGCCCTTCGATGGCGGCGTCCGATCGATACGCGATGCGATTGCTCGCTTCAATCATCGGTGATGACGGGGGCAGCCGTTTGTTTTGGGATTTGATTGATACCGGACGCGCAGAAATTGCGACACTTTGGCCGCAAGAATATTCCGACACCGGTGCGTTGTTCTCGTACCTCGTTTGCACTCCCGATCAGATGGATTCCAACATCCGATTGATGAACGAGGCGATCGATCTGGTGGTTCGTGACGGAGTCAAACAAGATGAACTGGACCAAGTAATCAACAAAACGGTCGCGGGAGTGATCATGGCTTCGGAACGTCCATCCCAGCGACTCTTTGGCTTGGGAAGCCACTGGCTCTGTTGCCGTGAATACTTGTCAACCGATGAACTGCTCGATGCGTATCGACGCGTTGACGTCGCGGCCATCGGAGACGCCGCACGGAACTATCTCTGTTGTGAACCGACCGAAGTGATCGCTTCGGCGAGCGATGAACCGAGCTTAACAACATGAACCGCGGTCAAACCGACGTCCCGCCGCTCCTGCGGCTCGATGACCACACGACGATCCTTCCGATCATCCACGGCAGCGGCCAGTTCGCTTGGCTGACACGTCGGTTTTTGCTCGAACACCGTTTTGACTGCGTTGCCGTTTCGCTCCCGGAATCGTTTCGGGAATCGGTCGAGCAAGCGGTATTGGAATTACCGAAGCCTTCGATCGTAATTCAGAAGCCGGCGCCGACGTTCGAGTCGAATTACGACGCGGCACACGATTTCAAAGGCAGCTACGACGATAGCGACGCGGATGATTTTGATGATGACGGGTTGGATGAAATCGCATCGAGCTACGTGCCGATCGATCCCTGCCAAGGCGTGATCATGGCGATCCGGGCCGCGATGGGCGAACACATTCCCCGGGCGTTCATCGATCTCGAAACGAATCATTTTCATCCCTTTTCGACCGTCATGCCCGACCCGTACGCGGTTCGCCACGTGCAATGCGAAAAGTTTGCAGCGGCTGTCTTGCCCAGCATTCCGCGGCCGAGCGACGAGCAGACGCGCGATCGGATGGCATACATGGCCGCGCGGCTGGTCGGGCTCAGCCAAACGTACGATCAAACGTTGCTGGTAACGAGTGTCCTGGATTGGCCGTGGATACGTGAGGCTCATAGGTTGCTCAAAGAGGGCAAGGGACGAGACGTTGATGCGTTCGAGCACGACCACGTTTCGGTTCCGCAAACCTACGCAGTCGATCCGAAAACGTTGCTGTTCCTTTTCGGTGAGCTGCCTTTCATCACTGCGCTGTACGAACGGGCTCGTCGCGAACTCGAAGAGGACGCCAACCTGCAGATTGACGGTGTCAAGGAACTGTTGATCGCGGCCAAGCAAAGCTACATGTCGGAGTTCAAAAACCGCGCCCGACGCGTCACTCCACTGTTGTTGTCGAAATGCCTGAAGTACATCCGCAACTTGTCGCTCATGCACCGGCGGATGACGCCGGACATGGTGACGATTGTCACCGCGTGTCAGCAAATTCTCGGTGACCAGTACGCGTTGCACGTCGCGGAGATCGCGAGCCAGTATCGTTTGAAGCGATCGGTGATTGATCCGGGGCTCGAGCCGACCGGAAATGAACCGATTACGGATTCGTCGAACATCCCTTTCCACGAGCAATTGACCGACGCAGTCGATCCCGACCTCGATCCAGATCATTTGGACGACGATCCGTTCACTGCTGACCTGAGTGACGAGGACATCGCGGATTTTGGTTCGTGGCAGTTTGAGGGCGAACCGACGGTCACACTCGGTATCGATCAAGGACGGTTGCCCGATGGTGATATCGTATCGTTGGTCAGTCGTTTGCCGGGGCCTCCGCTGACTTGGCAGACTCTGTCGTTGCAACGACGACCGACGAAAGATGAGCGTTCGCGATGGGAATACAGTTGGAACCCGTATTCCCAGTGCAGTTATCCGCCCGAAGACGAACGCATTGAGATGTTACGCAACCGCGTCTGCGAGCGTGCACAAGCGATTATGGGGCAGGACTTGGCGCGAACGGAGAAGTTCACGACCAGCGTCAAGGACGGAATCGATATCCGCGACACGTTGCGGCATTGGTACGAGAAACAAATCTACGTGCGTGTCATTCCGCCGAGTCGCGGGAAGCTCGACGCGTGTTTGATGCTGTTTGATTCGCCCGCGGATCCGCGTGATTATCCATGGCGAACGACTTGGTTCGCCGAGCACCAATGGGAATCGACGTTGGCGTTTTTCGCCAGCGATTTTTCCAAAGAAATGGTCGGCCCGGGCATTGGCTTGGGCACCTACGGCGGCGCCATGTTCTTGTATCCGCCCGTACCAATCCCGGATATCTGGATGGATCGCCGTCTCAACTTTACCGAGACACTCGAAGAGCGCTTGATCGCCGCGGCTTGCATGCATTCACGTGGTCGACAAATCGCACTGATGAGCGGTTTGCCACCGGGGGCAGGATGGCGTCGCTTGGCGAGGCGATTTAAAAAGCAACTCGTCCACGTCCCGCTGACGTCGTTCAGCGACGAAGAGGTGCAACAACTCCGTATGGTCCACGTGCTCAACGGCAGCGAAGTACGAAGCTACGCGTCCGAGTTCATCCGCAAAGCCTAGCTGCCACTCACGAAGCGATCTGGGAAGACGTGAACTGGATTACTGACGAAACCCGATGCAAACCGACCCGCGATGTTCGACCGGCATCAGGCCCGGAGGGCCGGCAGAACCTTTGCCGGGGCTGCTAAGCCCCGGTACGCGTATCAAGCCAAAGCGAAAGGCCTGAAGGGCCGACACAACTGCGGTTTGCGCATGAACTCGCTAAGGGGTGTATCGGCCCTCCAGGCCTAGCTGCGTCATTGACATGGCTGCCGGGGGTTAGCACCCCTGGCAGTGATTGTGTCGGCACTCCGTGCCTAGCCAGTTCCCGAATCGACCCAGCCAATCTAGCGAACTCTAGCACTCGCCAATTTCGCATGTCCAATGATGGCAAAGTTTAGTTGTAGGTAACACGGCCACTGATCCGCACATGTTCGTTTACGCCGGATGCTTCCTCCTCCATCGCCTTCTGACCAATCCGATTGGTGCGACGATTTGCGACACGGTGATCGGTGATGTGCGACGCTTTACGGCGTGGGCGGGTGATTGTGGTCGCGGTATGATGCAAGATTGATTTGACACGATCTTGCAATCTCACTTCAAAGGGGATTCCCCTGGCCGCCAACACGACGAGTTCCGATCTCACGCAGTCGTGGAAGTCTCGTGAGATGCTGATTGCGGTCTTCACCGTAGTCATGATCACCGTGCATCTGGTCATGCGATTTTGGATCATCACGGACGAGACGGCGTGGAATGTTCCGTTATGGTGTGTGCTGCTGTTCGGTGGCGTGCCGCTCGTTTGGGATCTGTTGCGAAAGCTGTTCCGTCGCGAGTTCGGCTCAGATTTATTAGCCGGGATTTCGATCGTCGTTTCCGCGATGCTCGACGAATATCTCGCGGGTGCGTTAGTTGTCCTTATGTTGTCCGGCGGTGAGGCTCTCGAGGCGTATGCGGTGAGTAACGCTTCGTCGGTGCTCCGGGCGTTAAGCAAACGGATGCCTTCAGTGGCGCACCGAAAGTCCGGGGCTACGGTCGATGATGTTGCCCTGGCCGATATCGTCGTCGGTGATCTCGTGGCGGTGTTCCCGCATGAGACGTGTCCCATCGACGGGATCGTGACGGAAGGTCACGGGGTGATGGATGAGTCGTACCTGACCGGCGAACCCTACATGATGTCGAAGGCACCAGGGGCCGCGGTGTTGTCGGGGGCAATTAATGGTGATTCGGCGTTGGTGGTCAGAGCCGACAAACTTGCGATCGATTCACGATACGCGAAGATCATGGAGGTGATGCGGTCGTCGGAACAACAGAAGCCGCAAATGCGGCGAATGGCCGATCAACTCGGCGCCTGGTACACGCCACTGGCCGTTGCCATCGGTGCGGCGGCTTGGATCGCCAGTGGTGATCCGGTGCGTTTCTTGGCGGTGATGGTCGTCGCAACGCCCTGCCCGCTGTTGATCGCGATTCCAGTGACGATTATCGGTTCCATTTCGCTGGCGGCGCGACGAGCGATTATCGTTCGTGATCCGGCATCGCTTGAGAACGCGGACACATGCCGCACGCTGATTTTCGATAAGACCGGAACGCTGACGTATGGCGAGCCCAAGTTGGTGAAACAATCGGTGATTGACGAGAGCCAACGGCAGACCATTTTATCATTGGCGAGTAGTTTGGAAAGGTACTCGAAACATCCGTTGGCCAGCGCGATGAGGCTGGCGGGAAAAGAGGCCGGTGCGGAACAGCATGATGTGACGGAAGTCAGTGAACCTCCCGGGCATGGAATGACGGGGCGAGTGGCTGGTCATCAGATTGAGATCACCAGTCGTAAGAAATTGCTCGCCCGCGACCCCGCAGTAAGCGATCGATTGCCACCGCAATCTGGAGGGTTGGAGTGCGTGATTCTGATCGATGACGAGTACGCGGCGACGTACCAGTTTCGAGACACGCCTCGATCCGATGGTGCTTCGTTTATCAAGCATCTCGAACCGAGACACCAAGTGAGCCGCACGTTGCTGGTGTCTGGAGATCGCGAATCGGAAGTCACGTATTTGGCCGAGCAAGTTGGCATTCTGGAGGTCTACGCGAGCCAGAGTCCCGAGCAGAAACTGGATATCGTCAACGAAGAGACGGCGAAGGCAAATACGATCTTTGTAGGCGACGGAATCAACGACGCCCCCGCACTCATGGCGGCCACCGTCGGTGTTGCGTTTGGACAAAACAGCGACGTGACGACCGAGGCGGCTGATGTGGTCGTTCTCGACAGCTCACTGCAAAAGATTGACGAGTTCCTGCACATCAGTCGTCGCATGCGGCGTATCGCGTTGCAGAGTGCGATCGGGGGAATGGCGTTGAGTTTGGTAGGAATGGGATTCGCGTCAGCGGGCTATCTGCCACCGGTCGCGGGTGCGATCTGCCAAGAAGTGATCGACGTTGTCGCCGTTCTCAACGCGCTGCGTGTCGCGATTGAACCCAAAACGTTGATCGACTTTGAGAGAGCGTGAGCAACCCGTTCGATGGGTGATCGCTTTTCTGGAGAAATTTTGTCGCGGTCGGGTCTGGTTACGATTCTTCGTCGGGAACGTGTTCGACCGTTTCCATAAGTGCGGCGGTTTTCTGAAGGCTCTGCGGACTCGGGGCGAGTGTTTGGGGGAGGTCGTTGGGGCTGGGCGTTTCACCCGACAGGTTCTCATCCCACCACTGCTTTGCGGATTCGCGAGTCCAGGTGGCTGCGACGGTGCAGGCCGCGAATTGATCTTCCAGCACTTCAGCGGTGGCCGGCCGATCTTCCGGTCGCTTGGCAAGACATTGCATGATCAACTGTTCGACGTCGTGGTTGACGACCACGCCTGCGCGTTGCGATGGCGATGTCGGTGTCTGCTCGGTGTGTTGCCTGCAAAGTTCGAGAATCGTGTTCCCATTGAAAACAGGTCCGCCGGTGAGCAAGTAGTAACCGACCGCGCCAACGGCGTACAGGTCGCTGCGTCCGTCTTGCTCTTTGCGTGCGATTGCTTCGGGCGACATGTACAGCGGCGTTCCGATCAGCGAACCGGCTAACGTGACCTCGCGTTGAACCTCTTGCGATTTGACCAAGCCGAAGTCCAGCAGTTTGACGAAATCTCGCATTCCGCCGCACTTGGTCAACATGATGTTCGCGGGCTTCACGTCGCGATGGATCAGGCCCATCGCGTGTGCCTCTGAGAGCGAACCGCAGAGCTGCTGCAGAATGTGGACGACTCGCTCCTGAGGTAGGCGACCAAAACGCGACACGACATCGTCCAATGAAATTCCGTCGAGATATTCCATCGCGTAGTAGAACACTCCTTCGGGCGTGCGTCCGTAGTCGTAAATCGCGATCGTGTTGGGGTGGGTTAGATGGCTGGTTAATTGAACTTCGCGTTCAAATCTGGCGATCGCTTGTTCGTTCGTGTTTTCGGCATGCAGCAGTTTCACTGCCGTCGGACGGTGGAGCATGTTGTGATGGGCACGGTAAACAACGCCCATGCCACCGGCGCCGAGTTTGTCGTCCAACGCGTATTGTCCCAATCGCCGGGCTTCGATCGCGGACCGTCGAGCGGTCAGTTCCAACCGGGACGCGTACATCGCGAGAGCTGCCAAAGCGATCGTCGTCAGGAGGAGGAAGCCTGCCAATACCGCGAAGGCACGGCGTAACGCATTGAGCGGTCGGAATGCCTCCGCCGCATCGACTTCCGTGACAACACCAATGGCGTATTCGGGGAGCCACGTCCATGCACCCACCACGGGAACGCCACGGTAATCACGGTACGAGTCAACATCGACGCCGCTTTCGCCCGCGATTGCAGAGACCGCCATCCGAGTCAATGGTTGGCTGGACCGACGCAATGTGGGACGCAGCCCCCGCGTCATGTCGACACCGGGATCACGCAGTTCGATGTTCAGAAGCGAACGCGTTTTGTCATCGTCGGTCAGCAACCCAAAGTCTTTGAGCTCTTCGTCAAATCGACTATTCGTGAGCAGGACGCCGTCGCGGTTGAAGGCGTAGGTTTCGCCGGTTTCGCCCGCTCGTGCCACACTCAATATTTTGGTGAACTCTTCTTCGGGACGAACTCGCAGGCAAAGGGCGGCGATCGTCTTTCCATCATCAGACGTAACAGGCGCGGCGATAAACATGACGGGAATTCCGGCACGTTGCGTTCCATCGATATCCGGCAACACAAGTTTGCTTTTCAAGGGCGGGATAACGAGAGTCTCGCCGTCAAAGATCGGCTCGAGGATCGGCATGAATGGCTGCGCCAGGTCAGGGTCGCCAATGCCATAGTCGTTATCGCCGGCCAAAATCAATCCGTCTCTACGGATCAGGAGGAAGCCTGGGACTTTGTGTGTTTCCAACCAGTCGTCAATTTTCTCACGAACTCCTTTCAGTTCCCGTGAAGAAACTAACCCTGCGGTCTTGGAAGCCCCCTCACTTTGATTCGCAATGGAATCGAGTGCCTGGATCTCGTCCCTGACGCGTTCATCGTTGGCCAGCACCATGGCGTTGGCCCGCTGTGCGGACAGCCAAAATTCCATCGCCGCGACATCCGCGTTGAGGATCGTCCGGAGTTGTTCGGCGAGATTCGTTTTCACCGCCGACTCGACCGAGGAGTACGTCAGCACGCCGACGACAATCAGCAGGCACGTCAGGAGGGCAAGAAAGAGCCATTGCCGGCCACGCGAGAACAAACCCGAGGCGAGTGCTGAGGTGGCAGCGAACGCGAACCGAGCGGTACGCGAATCCGAATGGGAGGAGCGAACGTTCATAGCACGAGCATACCGCAACAGCGACGGGCCGTGTGAAGTCCAAAAGACCGCCGGGCCCAGCCACACTACCCCGCTACACATTCGATCCGCGTTCCCCATGCTACGAACCGAGAACCAGATGTGATCGACTTTCAAACGCTCGAAGAAACGCGGATAGATGATGTCGTTGCTGCTACGAGAGTTTTGATCAAGTAACCGGCCATCGAGAAGCAGGCTGTCAGAACACCGAGGGCGACTTCGTGCGTGCTCGACGCTGGCTACGGTATACTTCGAGTGGATGTTGTGCAGCCACAGAGATCAATGAGGACACCGAGACGATGGCGAGAGATGAACTGACGGAGAAGGTCATTGGGGCCGCGATCGAGGTACATCGCATTTTGGGGCCTGGGCTTTTGGAATCAATCTATGAGGAAGCCTTGTGTCATGAGTTGCAGTTACGCGGTGTTGCTTGCGAACGTCAAAAGGAGGTAGACGTGATCTACAAGGAACGTGTCATCAAGGGGCAAAAGCTCGACGTTCTAGTTGAGGGCGAAATTGTTGTCGAACTGAAAGCGGTCGCTAAGCTTCCAAATGTCGCAATCGCACAAACCCTTTCGTATCTTAAATCAACGGGTTTGAAACGCGGTTTGCTTATCAATTTCAGTCAGGCAAAACTCATTGACGGCGTCAAACGCATTTCTCTGTGAGTTCCGTGTCCTCTGTGGCAAGATCCCACGGGCGTTTTGCTGGAGCGTGCTCGACGGGTGGGCAGGTTTTTGCCACAGAGATCACTGAGGACACAGAGAGGTTGATGATGTGCGAGTTGACCTCGCGAATTCCATGCTGCACCTTTGAGCGATTTTGAAATCACCTCATTCAATTCAACCGCATCGACGCACTCAGGCTGCTTTCTCTGTGAACTCTGTGCCCTCTGTGGCAAGATCCCACGGGCGTTTCGCTGGAGCTTGCGCGACGCGGGGGCTGGGTTTTTGCCACAGAGATCACTGAGGACACCGAGAGGTTGATGATGTGCGAGTTGACCTCGCGAATTCCATGCTGCACCCTTGAGCGATTTTGAAATCAGCTCATTCAAATCAAATGCATCGACACACTCAGGCTGCTTTCTCTGTGAACTCCGTGCCCTCTGTGGCAAGATTCCACGGGCACTTCGCTGGAGCGTGCTCGACGCGGGGCTGGTTTTTGCCACAGAGATCACTGAGGACACAGAGAGGTTGACGATGTGCGAGTTGACCTCGCGAATTCCATGCTGCACCTTTGAGCGATTTTTGAGCGATTTTGAAATTACCTCAATCAAATCAAATGCATCGACGCACTCAGGCTGCTTTCTCTGTGAACTCTGTGCCCTCTGTGGCGAGATTCCACGGGCACTTCGCTGGAGCGTGCTCGACGCGGGGGGGGGCCACAGAGATCACCGAGGACACCGAGAGGTTGGTGGCTCGCGAATTGGTCGCGGAATTTTCTAGTTGCGCGTTTGTGCGATTTTGAAATCACCTCAATCAATCCAAACGCACCGAAGCACTCAGGCTGCTTTCTCTGTGAACTCTGTGGCAAGATTTCACGGGCGATCCGCTGGAGCACGCTCGACGCGGGGTCTGGTTTTTGCCACAGAGATCACCGAGGACACCGAGAGATTGGTGAATCGCGGATTGGTCGCGGAATTTCATAATGACGCGTTTGAGCGATTTTGAAATCACCTCAATCAATGCAAACGCATCGAAGCACTCAGGCTGCTTTCTCTGTGAACTTTGTGCCCTCTGTGGCGAGATTCTACGGGAACTTCGCTGGAGCGTGCTCGACGCGGGGACTGGCTTTTGCCACAGAGATCACTGAGGACACAGAGAGGTTGACGATGTGCGAGTTGACCTCGCGAATTCCATGCTGCACCTTCGAGCGATTTTGAAATTACCTCAATCAAACCAAACTCATTGAAGAACTCAGGGTGCTTTCTCTGTGCACTCCGTGTTCTCGGTGGTTCAACTCCACGCCAGCTGACTTCAGATAATGCGATGTGAAATGGATCGAGCAGAAGCGAAGTCGCAGCTTATTGTGAGTCCTGTGCTATTTGGCGAGGCGATCTCGGTTAGCTGAATTCGCCTCGGATGTATTGTTTGGTGTATTCCTCTTTCGGGTCCGCGAAGAGTTGGTTGGTGTCTTCGTATTCGACGAGGTAGCCGGTGCGGGCGCCTTCGGTGGTGTCGACGTACATGAATGCCGTTTTGTCGGCGACCCGTTGGGCTTGTTGCAAGTTGTGGGTCACGACGGCAATCGTGTATTTCTCTTTGAGTTCGGTCATCAGTTCCTCGATGCGACGGGTCGCGATCGGGTCGAGGGCCGAGCAGGGTTCGTCCATCAGCAATACCGACGGTTCGGTCGCGATCGCACGTGCGATGCAGAGACGCTGTTGTTGTCCACCGGACAGTGACAGGCCGCTGTTCTTCAATTTGTCTTTGACTTCGTCCCAGAGCGCGGCGCCACGCAACGCGTTCTCGACCCGTTCGGGTATGTCGTCTTTCACACGGTTCAGACGGAGTCCGAAGGCGACGTTGTTGTAGATGCTCATCGCGAACGGGTTGGGTTGTTGGAACACCATTCCGATGTAGCGGCGAACCGCGACGGGATCGACGTTGCGATGATAGATGTCCTTGCCGCGGAAATGCACATGTCCTTCGAATCGGAAGCCACGCACCAGGTCGTTCATGCGATTGAGGCAGCGAAGCGCTGTGCTCTTGCCACATCCCGATGGGCCGATGAACGCGGTGATCTGTCCTTGTTCGACCGGAATATGACTGTCCCGGACCGCACGGAACTTGCCGTAGTAAAGGTTTTTGATTTTGCAGTCGATGACGATGTTCTTCCCATTGGATTCGATCGTCGCGGTGCTTTCGCAGTTCAATACGTTTGCTGTAGCCATAGGTTTTACTATCTCGTTACTCGTTTGCGTGAAAGCACCTGACCAACAATGTTGATGACCAGGACGATAAGCACCAAAACCAAAGCGGCGGCCCACGCCAGTTCGATCTGGCTTTCGAACGGGACACCGGAAAAGTTGAAGATGAGGACGGCCAGGGATGCGGTCGGTTCCATCAATGCGAGACTTCCGTCCTGCACGATCCAGTAGTTGCTATTCAAGGCCGTGAATAGCAGAGGCGCTGTTTCGCCGGCGGCTCTCGCGACCGCCAACATGACGCCGGTTAACATGCCCGGCATCGCCGTCGGCAAGATCACTCGCCAGACGACCTGAGTTTGAGTTGCCCCCATTCCGATCGCCGCTTCTTTCATCTTTTGCGGCACCATCTTGATCGACTCTTCAGCCGTCAACATGACGATCGGTAACATCAAGATCGAGAGGGCGATTCCTCCGGCGGGTGCGGAGTAGGTTCCCGTCAACAAGACGACCGCGGCATAGGCGAACACGCCCGCAAGAATCGAAGGGAAGCCGGTAAGCAGTTTGGCGCAGAACCGTACCGCGGATGCTGTTTTACTCTTCGGACCAAACTCGGCCAGGAACACGGCCGCCAGGATTCCAAACGGGACCGCAATCAACGCCGCGATTCCGACCATCGTGAGTGTGCCGACGATCGCGTTGCCAAATCCGCCACCGCTTTCGAACGCCGATGGTGGCGTTTCGGTCAGCAGGCTGAGGCTCAATCGTTTACCGCCGCGGTAGATCAGCATGAACAATACTGAGAACAACGGGATACAGGCGACAACGGTTACAACTCCCGTCATCAAACTCAGGAATGCACTGAGTAGCGTTCGCGGGTGCCGAAGCGATCGTTCCAAACGTGGGAAGTCAACGTCCGCGAACGATTCGGAGATTTCAATTTCATCGTTCATCGCGCGACTCCCGATAGACGACGTGAGGCGCGATTCATGATTGCGGTTCCCAAGAGATTGACCAGCAACGTGATCGCCATCAGGATCAATGCGGCGTACATCAACACGCCCTCTTCTTGCTTGCCGGCTTCGGGAAAGTTATTCGCCAGCAGAGCAGCCAGCGTGTTTGCGGGCGAAAAAAGCGAGAGGCTGACTTGGTTCGAATTGCCGACCAACATCGCTAATGCCATCGTCTCGCCCAACGCTCGGCCGAAACCGAGCACGAGTGCACCAAAGATGCCCGTTGCGGAGGTCGGAATGATCACCCCGACGATCGCCTCCCATCGGGTTGCTCCCAATCCGAACGCAGCCTCTTTGAGTTTGTGCGGCACCGAACTGATCGCATCGCGCGACACCGCCGAGATCGTCGGCAGTACCATGATCGACAACACCATCGCTGCGGGCAGCATGCCCGGACCGCTCAATGATGTTTCAAAGAATGGGATCCAACCGAGGTGTTCGTGAATCCAGTTCGCCGTGGGGCGAATCGCCGGGATGACGACATAGATGCCCCACAATCCGTAGACCACGCTGGGGATCGCGGCCAACAACTCGACAATGTTCTTAAACACCAACTCCAACTTGGGAGACAGAAAGTCTTGGGTGAGAAAGATGGCGATCGAGACGCCAAAGAAGCCGCCGATCATCAACGCCAATATGGCGCTGTAGAGTGTGCCCCAAATTTCCGGAAACACGCCAAACTCGCCACGGTTGGCATCCCAGGTCGTGCCGGTGATGAATCCGACGCCATACTCTTTGACCGCGGGCGCCGCTTTTCCGGCGATCTCATACAGAATGTACAAGACCAGGAAAATGGTCATCCAGGAGAACATGTACGTCATTCCCCGGAAGGTACGGTCGCCCGCAACGTCGAGACTCGAAGGAGGTGATGCAACCGAATCGGTCGGAACATCACCCTCCAAAGTAATAGCCATTAATAAACCGTTTTATCGCGTAGCGTGGCGAGCGTCGTGGGGAGACAATCAACTACTGAATGTTATCCAACGCAGCGGTCACTTTTTCGACGACGTTTTCAGGAAGCGGCACGTATCCCATTTCGTCGCTGATCTTTTGGCCTTCGGTCAAGCAATAACGCACGGCGTTCTTGAGGACTTCGGCCTTCTTCGGATCGTCGTACTTCTTGTAGCACAGCAACCATGTGTAAGAAACGATTGGGTAGGCGTCTTCGCCTTCGGGATCGGGCAACCAGGCTCGAAGGTCTTCAGGCATCTTGACGTTGGCCAAGGCAGCCTGACCGCTCTCGAGCGACGGTTGGATGAACTTGCCCGATTGGTTTTCGAGGCTGACCATTGGGATCTTGGTCAACTTGGCATAGCCGTACTCGATGTATCCGATCGCACCTGGGGTTTGTTTGATCGTTGCGGTGACGCCGTCGTTCTTAGGTGCGGCGATGAACTTGTCGCTGTTCGGCCAAACCACCGTCTTCCCGGTACCCGGACCGTTCTTCCACTCTTCGCTGATCGTGCTGAGGTGTTGAGTGAACACGTAGGTAGTTCCGCTGCTGTCGGCACGACGGGCAACGGTGATGTCCATCTCAGGAAGATCGATGCCTTCGTTCGTTTTCACGATCGCGGGATCATTCCACTTCGTGATTTTGCCGAGCAAGATTCCGACGTAGGCTTCGCGTGAGAGTTTCAGTCCGTCAACGCCTTCGAGGTTGTATGCCAACACGACTTCGCCGGCGGTCATTGGCAACAGTTGAACGCCCTTGTCGACCTGGGCAATTTCGTCGTCCTTCATTGCCGCGTCGCTGGCGCCGAAGTCGGTGGTGCCGTTGATGAAGTCTTTGATGCCCGCACCGCTACCTTTGGCCTGGTAATCGATTTTTACGCCATCGGTGCTCTCGCTGTATTCTTTGAACCAACGGTCGTAGAGCGGGTAAGGGAAACTCGCGCCGGAACCGGTCAGTTTGACGTTTTCGGTCGATGCCGGCATATCGCCGGATCCATCGGGATCGGTCGAGGTGTTCGATGAACTGCAGCCGACGAACAGAGCCGCCATGCATGCGAGTAGGAGTGGCGAGGTTGCTTTGGACATGTTGGTTTGCTCCGCACTGGGGGGTGATGCTAAGGCGGCATTATCAACAGCGATCCTTTTTCGTTGCAATTACTTAACTCCGTGATACGGCTGCATTTGACCAAGCTTAATTGCATCTTCACATTCTCCTCGCATGCCTCGGAGAGGTTTGACAGTCGGGCAATATCTATGGCCCGATTGACTCCCACGAAGACTCAATGATGTCATCACGCGAGGATGCCATACGACCGTTGCCGTAGGGCGGCGCGGTCCGAGTGGTGTCTTCACCTGCGGAAGTTTTGCAAGGATGGTTTCGCCGACTTTATAGGGCGAGGAGAGCGGGAACTGTCACGTTGGTCGGCGCTGTGGTGCGAACGAAACTGGAGGAGCCTCACGGTCGGCGCGCCGCGAGGACGATCGCGACGGCGGATTCACACGAAAAATTTTTGACTTTCGTGAGCCGCCGGGATGGCGAAATCCCATGTAGTGAATAGATCGGCCCCACCTTCTTGTGCCGACGACTCCACCCACCTTTCACGAAAAGGATTCAATCATGAAGTTGCTTGCCATTTTGATCGCCGGTGCTGTTTGTTTCGCAGGGACCGCGAAGGCCGACTACCCCCACTTCCACCGTTTCCACGGTGGATTCGTGACGCCGAATCAAATCTCAGGTTTCAACCCGGCAACCGGGGGAATCCACACTCACAACACGCAAATCAACGACAGCGCGTTCGACTGGAATCGAAACGGGAGTCGTTTCAACGGAACTCAGCGTTATGTGGTCCGACCCGTCTACGACCAATGGGGGCGGCAAATCGGCGTCAAGAGCGGCATGGTTTGGAATAACAGCGTGACCGGACAGGAACATGGGAATCTACAGAGTCACACGAGCAATGGGCTCGGCGGAGTGCACACTCAGAACCATTTCTACTCCGCCCCGCCCCGACAATAGGTGGCCGTGCCGGAGATGCTAATCGCGACCGCGCCCCAATCGACATGTTGGGGCGCGGAAGCAAGGTCGCTAAGTCGGGAAGGTCACCGACGGCACGGCATCTGACGCCGCTCTTGGCGAGTTTCGCTCTCCAAATACTGAGGTTTCTCAGTTCGATTTCCGCCGAGCAGACGGACTCGCCTGTTCTCCTCTCTGTCATTCGTTCGCCAATGGAAATTTCGCATGTCTGTTGAACTCGAAAAATCGAATCCTTGTATTTCAATCGAAGACGAGACCATCGATTGGATCCGCCAACTCGAAGCGGGCGATCAAGTCGCTGCGGCTAAGATCTGGGATGCCTATGCACCAAGGCTTCAGGCGTACGCGCGGCGAAAGCTCGACGGGATGCCGTGCCGCGACAGCGACGAGGAAGATGTTGTGGTCAGCGCGATGAACAGCTTTTTCCGTGCGGCGCGAGACGGACGCATGCGACCGCAAAACGGCAGCGAACTCTGGAAACTGTTGGCGACGTTCACCGTTCGCAAGGCCTCAACACGCCTGCGACAATATTACGCAAAGAAACGAGGCGGCGGCTTGGTGCGAGGTGAATCGGTGTTCATCAATCCGAGCGAACCGACAAATGCGTCGCCGGGATTGTCGCAAATCACTGCGGACGAGGAGGTCCCGGAACTGATCGACGAACTGCTCGCTCTGTGCGAGACTCGGTTGGGGGAATTACCCAACGCGTTGCTTCGGCAAATCGCATCTTTGAGGCTGCAGGGATACGAAACCAACGAAATCGCGGAGGCGGTCGAATGCAGCCCCGCGACGGTAAAACGCAAGCTCGCGGCGATTCGCGAACAGTGGACGTGAGTCTGTTTGTTTGCGTCGGCGTATTGGTATGGTCCGGTCAGACACGATTCGCATCGTCTATTGAGCACGCGATTCCGCGAGTCGCTGGGGCACGGTGTCGACACCGTGGCGACGCGTTGGCTGTATGGGGAAATGGCGATTTGGCGTATACTCAGGTTCCGGCGACGGGATCGAGCGTGCCCTTCCTCACTGCACGCAGTCCCTTCACCTCATCGTTGGGCACCTCGAGAGAAACAATGGAACAATTCAAAGGTTTGTGGCGCGACACCAAATTCGTTTGGATCGGCTTCGTTGCGATGACGTTGGCGATCGCAATTTTTGGCTCGTGGTACTACCTGTTGCTTTTGCCATGCCTGCCGGTTTCGTTCGTTTACTTTGCATTTATTCGGTACGACGAAGAAGGTAATGAAAAAGGCGATTTTACCTGATCGGTTCGGCGGGCACTGAACGGGACCGGGACGTCGTACCGGCGTTCTCGCAGTGCTGACATGTTCGCTCTTAAAAAATTCTTACGCGTATCTGCCGGGGCTCGCTCTTCTGTCGTGCTGGTCTCTGAGTCGGTCTGACTTGTTTTTCTCACGTCGATTTTGTCGTCCCGTTCGGCCGGTGTGCGCACTCTTTCTGCCAGGGTCGCCGACGCGCACGAAAAGGGGGACACGAACGTTCCATGTGACAACCGGGCTCGTTTCTGAGGCGAGTGAAAGCGGCGTGGTGAACGGGCGATGCCATCACGGTATGGGATCCGAAAATATCCTTGTCGAGGCGGTAGCGTTTTTCGAGGCGTTTGATATCCGACCCGGCGGATGTCAAGCCAAATTGTTGAGCTACAATTGCACCTGCTTCGGTACCGAGATGCAGATGTCTCGGTCGCTTCCCCTCGAAAAGAATGTCATGCGCCGCACCCTCACGTTAATCCTGTTCGTCGGATTTGCCTCGATCTTCGTACTTGGAAACGGTTCTCCCGCTCTCGCGCAATCTAAGAAGGCGTCAGAGAAAGCGGAAACCAAAGAAGGAGGCGAGAAGGACGCCGACGAGAGTGACGTTTCGGAGCCATCGGTGACTCACGGCACGGTCAAAATCGACGGCAAAGACGTGGCGTACACCGCGACGGCGGGCAAGATGGTGATGAAGGATGACGGCGGTGAAGAAAAGGCACACGTATTCTATGTCGCGTACAGCCTCGACGATGCCGATGCGTCCAAGCGTCCCGTCACTTACTGCTTCAACGGTGGACCGGGATCGTCTTCGGTTTGGCTGCATTTGGGGATGCTCGGTCCACGGCGTATCAAACTCAATGATGATGCCAAACCGATTCGCCCACCTCACGAATTGATCGCCAACGAATTCTCATTGCTCGATAAGACCGATCTCGTATTTATCGATCCCGTTAGCACCGGTTTCAGCCGTCCGGCGAAGGGGCAGAACAAGAATCAATTTCATGGATACGACGAAGACCTTCGCAGCATCGGTAAATTCATTCACGATTACACGACCAAATTCGGGCGTTGGGCGTCGCCGAAATTCTTGCTGGGCGAAAGCTACGGTGGATTAAGAGCGGCCGGACTCAGCGGAGAGCTACAGAACCGCTATCACATGTACCTCAACGGTATCGTGTTGGTTTCGGCCGTGGTTGATTTCCAAACCCTGCGAGCGGCGGGGAACAACGACATTGCCTATACGCTCTTCCTGCCTTCGTTCTCGGCGACGGCCTGGTATCACGACGCGTTGCCCGAACACCTGCAATCGCAAACCGTCGAGAAGGTTGTCGAAGAGGCAGAGCAGTTTGCAAAGGGTCCGTACATGCAAGCGTTGCTTGCCGGCGATTCGCTGCCGGACGAACAACGTAAACTGGTGACGGCTCGCATGTCAGAATTGACCGGGTTGTCATCGGACTACATCGACCGCGCCAACCTGCGAGTCAACATGGGGCAGTTCGGCAAGGAGTTGCTGCGTTCGCGTCGCCGCGTTATCGGGCGTTTCGATGGTCGCTATACGGGAATCGACAGCGATCATGTCGGTGAATCGGCGGAGCATGACCCGAGTGCCTCGGCCGTGTTCGGTCCGTTTACGTCAGCGATGAACCAATACCTGCGAGACGAATTGGAAGTCAACGAAGACCGCGTGTACGAAATTTTGACCTCGAAAGTACACCCGTGGGACTACAGCGAATTCGCCAACCGTTTCGTCGATGCGTCGGCCACTCTCCGTAAAGCGATGACCGACAATCCGTACCTGCGGGTCTACGCCGCATGTGGGTACTATGATCTGGCAACCCCTTCGTTTGCGATGGAACACACCCGTGATCATCTGGGATTGCCGGCGGAGTTGCGAAGCAATTTCGAAATGGGGTTCTATCACGCCGGTCACATGATGTACGTCCACGAGCCGTCGTTGATCAAATTGCGAAAAGACTTGATCAAGTTCTACGACGCTGCACTCGGCGATGAATAGTCTGCGGCGTCGTTCGGTTCAACAGCGGTGACACAGAGCCAAGCGTTAACGCAGAGCCAAACCGTGACACAGGTCTGAACAGTACGTTCGTGGTGTGTCATGGTTAGAAACTCAATCGATCGAATTTATCAACCGGTAGTGCTCCGCAATTTCTTCAGGCGTCAGAGCACGCCCGTAAACGGCAAACTCATCCATCGCTCCTGAGAACTGTCGCCAGGCTTCGTTCGCGGTCAGTTGTCCGACCACGATTTGGAAGTCACCCTCGCTGTTCACGCTGCCTTCGGGTAAGACGACCTGACGCACTTTCTGGCCATTGATGTGAATCTCCATCGCGTCAAAGGTTTTGACCGCGACGACGTGGTGCCACTGTCCGGGGACGCACATTCCTGGTGAGAACGCGTTTTTACCGATTTCGTATTCGCCGTTGGGTGGCGTGCGGTGGAGGAAACGCACGGCACCGGGTTCGTGGATCATGAAAGTGTCCGTGACGATCTCAATGACGTTGAGGAAGATTCGCGGGTCACGCCTCGATTCGGGGAAAATGCCCAAGCACGTCGCGTGCTGCAGATCATCGGGCTTCATCCAGAATTCGATCGAGTACGGATTCTCATTGAACGACTGCAACGCGTCGTCGGTCATCAGATAGCGTTTGACGTCGCTGCGTTGGAAGCGCACGTAGCCGTTCTCGATGCGAATGTTCTCGTTCGATTCACCTTGCCCGATTAAGCGAGCAAAGTGAGCGTCGCCCATTTCGTTTCGAACGCGTTCGGCGTTGTTCTCTTCGAAACGCCAGTAAACCAGTGGTTCATCGTCGCGAACTCGCGCGGCGTATTCGTACGATAGCCCGAGCGCTGAGTCATCGTATCCCGAGATAATGGGAAGATCCTTCCCGCCGGACGCGACTTGTTGCAGTTCATCGTCGTCGCGATTCACTCGGACGCGTGAGGCTTCTTGAACGCGTTGGCTGGAGAGCGTGTTTCCGTCGTCGCCGATTAGCGAAAGCTCAACCTCGCCGCTGAGCACCTCGACTTCCGAGACACCTGAAGGAGTCACGCGGACGCCGAATTCGGTACCGAGATCGACGATTGCCGCTTGAGGGGCGTTGATCACGAATCCTTGTGCCCGTTTCGGCACGTGAGCACTGACCGCGCCCGAGATCAGTGTGGCTGCTTCTTTGGAGTGAATCTGCAATTCGGCTGGACCGTCCAGGGCGACGACGGCGCCACTCATGAACTCCATCTGCACCGAACCTTGCGGCAACGTCAGCGTCCCCGCCGTGAGCCGACGGCCGACAGCGAGATTCGGACTGACGTTTCCATCCAATCGTACGACAACGGCCGCGATCGGCAATAATTCGTCTTTGCCATAACCGCTGACAAAAAGCTCTGCCTGTGTCTCGGTAGGCTGATCGTCGCTAGTGAGCGTGTTAGGCGAGGGCGGCACGGCGTCGGCGAGCTGATCATCGCGAGAGTCTTCGTGCGGGAGGAGTGCGACGTCGGCCCCTTTCTCACCACTGCGTGAGAGCGAAACCCAGAGTCCAGCCGAGAGCCCGCCGATGACCAGCACGAGAAAAGCCACGAGGTTTTGTAAGCCAAACGTTCCACCGGAGAAGATCGGTGAGATCCTCGGAGTCGATTTAGTTTCGGTTGGTCGTTCAGGTTGTCTTGTCTCGCGTGGACCCGGACCAGGCAGGCGTTCGCTCAAATGGTTGATCGCATTCTCATCAACGGCTCCCCAGGCTTGCGTGAGTTCAGCGTGAAGTTGCAGATACGCTAGATAATGAGACTGTGTCTCGGGCGAACGTTGCAGGATCGTTGCGAGTTCCTGCTCTTCGTTGGTGTCTAGCCGGGATTCGACGAAACGCGGCAGCAACTCGTTGAGACGTTGAAAATCGTCCGAGTGTTGTGGACGCGTATTCATCGTGGGGGCTCGGTGGAAAGTTTTGATTCGACACAGGTCAGCAGTTTTTCTCGAACGCGGTGCAGCATCAGGCTGACGGCGTTGGCTGATTTATCCAGTTCGCCGGCGATCGCCTTCACCGAGAGCGACTCCGCGTAACGTTGAATGACCAGTTTGCGTTGCACGGGCATCAGGCTCACTAAGCACTCTTGAAGTGCGGTCTCGCGGAGGCGGCAGACTTCGTTGGTGAACATTTCCGAATCCAAGCGATCCAGAGACGCGGCGAGGTCGGCGGGGAAAACCAATCGATCGCGTGACTGCCGTTTGCGAAATGCCATGGTTTGATAGCGGGCGATCGTGAAAGCCCAGGCCATGAAATCTGTTCCTTCGTCAAACTTATTGGCGTCGCGACAGATAACCAGATTGACCTCCTGCAGGACTTCGTGAGCGTGGTCCGGGTTGCCCAATCGTTTCAGCAAAAAACTGAGCAGACGTGGCTGCGCCTCGGTGAGTCGTAGCACCCACTCGGTGGTGAGTTCGATCTTTTCGGGAGGGGTGTCTCTAGCCATGGCATCCTATTGATAGCGTGAGGAGGCGAAATCTTTCACGAAAAGCGAACGTTATCGAAAAATAGAAAAAACGTAATTTGAGCCCGAAAGATTCGAAAAGACCAGGCTATTTCCACCCACATACTTCAGCGGGCTTTTCCTACACCTTGTTTCGCTTGCCCCTGTTTCATTTCTAGTATCGCAAAGGTTTTGATTGATGCCCAAACGCATTGTATTTGCCGTTTTCGTTTCGTTGGTTGCGTTTGCCGGTCTAGGGGTGACGGGATGCTCGGAGCCACAAAACGAGGTGATCGACCAGTCGTCGTTCGATCAGACGGCCCGCGAAGATTACGAAGCTGCCATGAACACGCCGGCGGACGGAATTTGATTTCTCTGGTGGGGCATCGTGTTCGGCTTTTGTATGTAACTTCGCTGGCGTTCGGCGAAGTTCTCACGCCTGTTTGGGTGTGTTTTTTAGTGATTCTTTTCTGTTTAAGTTTCTAGTTTTGTGAGTGTATCATGCTAAATGTTCGAAAAAGACGCGCGTTCACGCTGGTTGAATTGCTCGTCGTGATCGCGATTATCGGAGTGTTGGTTGGCCTCCTGTTGCCGGCTGTTCAAGCGGCACGTGAAGCCGCACGTCGGATGAGTTGCAGTAATAATTTCAAGCAAATCGGATTGGCGATCCACAATTACCACAGCGCCTACAATCAGTTACCAACCAACCACACCGGAACGGATCGTGCGTCCAATGGCGACGTTTCGGTAAACAGCAATCGTCGTTTCCTAAGTTGGTTGGTTCCGATCCTTCCGTTTGTTGAACAACAAGCGTTGTGGGAGCACATTTCCAATCCGAGCCAGGAAACCACGCCGGGCACGACCATGTCGACTGCCACGCTGAACGGGACCTGGCCATCGATGGGCCCCGTGCCGTGGGAGTCACGTTACGTTCCTTGGGCGACTCAAGTTTCGTCGTATCGCTGCCCGAGTGACCCCGCAAACCTTCCTGGTGTTGCGACCGGACGGACGAATTATGCGGCATCGTTGGGTGACACGATCGACTCATGTTACTACGGAGGACGCAACGAAGTAGGAGCGTATCAGCAACCATCAAACTACTCGCGTAACAGTGACGGTGACATGACTCTGCGTGCCCGTGCGTCATACCGGGGATTCTTCTGGAGCCGGCATCGAGTTGGATTCCGTGATTGCCTCGATGGATTGTCCAACACGATCGCCGGTGGCGAAATCTGCACGTCGCTCGGCGCACGTGAAACGCGTGCGGACTGGGTTCGCAACGTTTCGATGCGAGGTGACGGAAGTTGGGACGGTGCCGGAGAACCTATCCGTTGCAAACAGGGAGCCCACATCGACGCCGCCCGCCCATCGTTCTACACGTCAGGGGCCAGCGTTGAGACGAACCCTTTGAACTCGCGTGGTTGTCGTTGGGCCGATGGTCGTTTGACGTACACAGCGGTCCAAACGATCTTGCCACCGAACAGTGCGAACTGTTCCCGAGGATCGAGCGACGGGAACGATTACTTCATCTCAACGGTAGGCAGTCGCCACCAGGGCGGAGCTCACGTTTTGATGGGTGACGGTGCGGTCAAATTCATCACCGACAGTATCGAAACCGGTGACTTGAGCGATAACGCCGTCGTGGCGTCGTTCAGCGGCCACACGTCCAACCCGAACTTGGCCGGTGCGCAAAGCCCATACGGGCTCTGGGGAGCACTCGGAACTCGGGCGGCAAAGGAAGTGATCGAATCAGAATTCTGATTCATTTCACGGTTTAGTATCGCGAGAGATAGCCAAATTCGGTTTGGCTATCTCTTTTTTTGCTAGATGGAGCATCCTGGCTTGACGTTCGAGACCCATAAAGCTTTGCGGATGTCGCCGGACGTCGGGCAACTGAAATTCAGCGAATCTTTCTTCTGGGAACGCACTCGCTCGAATTTGTGATACTCTCGACTGAGTACAGTGGTCCTCGAATACTCGCTAAAATGGATCGCGGCCGTGGAAGCCAATGCAGCACAAACACACACCTTAAAAGTTTGATCGATAGACAATGAAGCTTTTGATTCTTCACGCGAGCAACATGAAATGGCGGTTGGCCTGTGTCGGTTCCGCTGCGCTGATCGGATTGGGCGGTATTGGATTAGGCGGTATCGGTTTCGGCGGTGAGGTGGATGGAGACGAGGTTTCCTCGGTTCCTGAGATCGTCGATTTCAATGATCATGTCAGGCCGATCTTCAATGCGCACTGCACCGCGTGTCATGGCGGTGTGAAACAGGCGGGCGACGTTTCGTTTGTTTACAAGGAGCAGGTGCTCCCACCGAAAGGGTGGATCGTCGAACCGGGCGACCCAGACAGTTCCATCCTGATTGAACGAGTGCTCGAAACCGATCCGGATACGCGGATGCCGCCGCCCGACCACGGTCCCGCTTTATCGCAATCCGATATCGCAATATTGAGTCGTTGGGTCGAACAGGGAGCGGTTTGGGATGCGAGTCACTGGTCGTATGCGGCTCCGAAACCGCGTCCGATTCCCGAAGTTGCCGATTCCTCCTGGCCTCGCCTGTCATTGGATCGGTTCGTGTTGGCGAAAATGCTCGAGCACGATCTGACGCCGTCGGAGGATGCGACGGCTGAGCGTTGGTTGCGCCGCGTGAGTTTAGATCTCACCGGTCTGCCGCCGTCGCTTCAGCAACGCAGCGATTTTCTCGATGAGTATGAGCAAAATGCTGACGCCGCGCGAGAGAATGTCGTCGATCGATTGCTCGCCTCAGAAGCATTTGGTGAACGATGGGCGAGTGTTTGGCTGGACCAAATTCGCTACTCCGACTCGAAAGGGTTGGGGCTCGATGGTCGGCGTTCGGTTTGGAAGTACCGCGATTGGGTGATCGATTCTTTCAATGACGACCTCCCCTACGATCAATTTACGATCAAGCAAATCGCGGGCGACCTTCTTCCGAACCCGACGATGGAAGACTTGATCGCAACCGCGGCCCATCGCCTAACCCAATCAAACGAAGAGGGGGGCACCGACGATGAAGAGTTTCGCGTCGCGGCGGTGCTCGATCGCGTGAGCACGACATGGCAGACATGGATGGGTGTCACCTTTGGGTGTGTGCAATGCCACAGTCATCCTTATGACCCGTTTCGACACGAAGAGTTCTATCAATTTGCGGCGTTCTTCAATAACACCTCGGACACCGATCTCGATGAAGATTGGCCGACGATCGACGCACCGATTGATTGTTCCGACTACGCACGTGCCGAAGAGCTGGACCATCAGATTCGAGAACTTCGTGGTCAGATTTGGAACTCGGAGTTTGACCAGTTGAAGCGTGCGGATAGATGGCAACCGCTCACCGACATGACGGCGAAGACGAACAAGGCGACGCAGATGGACGTCGAACGCGTCGACGATCACGATGAGTTCTTCACCGTCGATACCGTCAGTCGCAACACAGACATTACACTCGAGGCACCCTTGCCTGCGTCGCTGGTACAACTGACCGCGATCCGGTTGACCGCGAAACCGCTCGACCCGCAATCGGCATTGGATGATTCCGAGTGGGGATTTGTTCTGGCTTCCTTCGAGGTCGAGTTGGTTGGTAACGAGGGAACCAAGACCACGCCGTTGTCATTTCGTCGTGTGATTAGCGACGAGATGGATCCGATTTACGATTCGAATGCGAGTTTGGATCCAAAGTCATCGCATGGCTTTGCCGCGTACACGCGCATCAACCATCCACGCGAAGCCGCTTTCCTACTCGAAGCGCCTGTTGAGGTGCCCGCGAACGCGCGGCTCCGTGTGACACTGAAACACCGCAAATTCATTCTCGCTGCGTTTTCGCTGGTGACTCGACGTGGGCATTTGGCCGTCAGTGATAACGATGCGTTTGTGGATCTTGTGAATGATGATTCGATTTCGGCCATGCGGAAATCGCTCGCGGAACTCGAAAAGAAGCGATCGGGAATTCGATCCGTACGAATTCCCGTGATGCAGGAGCGTCCCTCTCACCTGCGTCGCCCGAGCCACCTGTTCGAACGTGGACTTTTTTTGACGAAGGGACAGGAAGTCACACCGGGCACGCCCGCGTCGCTGCCCCCGCTCGCATTCGATGAGTCATCGGGGGATTCGGACGTGCCGAACCGTTTGACGATGGCGAATTGGTTGGTCAGCCCCGAGAACCCGTTAACCGCACGTGTGGCCGTGAACCGAGTTTGGGCTCAATTGTTTGGAACCGGAATCGTTGCCAGTGAAGAAGATTTTGGTTCGTCGGGTGAACTACCAACGCATCCTGAACTGCTGGACTTTCTCGCCCTGCGTTTTCAAAACGAACAGGCATGGAGCATGAAGTCGATGATTCGCGAAATCGTGCTGTCACGCACCTATGCTCAGTCCTCCATGTTGAGCGAAGAGAGCTATCGACGCGATCCGCAGAACCAATGGCTCTCGCGAGGTCCACGGCATCGGTTGTCCTCGGAAGTGGTCCGCGACCAAGCACTCTCGTTGTCGGGATTACTCAGCCGGGAAATGCATGGCGAACCGGTGCATCCACCGATCCCCGATGGCGTTTGGAAACCGTTTCATGGTGGCGACAAATGGAACGTGGCCAAACGGGGTGACGATAGCCGCTACCGTCGCTCGATTTACACTTACATGAAACGCAGCATCCCCTATCCGATGTTCGCGGCATTCGACGCACCGTCTCGCGAATTTTGTGCACCGCGTCGGTTGCGTTCGAACACGCCGTTGCAGGCGTTGATGATGTTGAACGATGAGACGTTTGTGGAGTGCGCCGTCGCGCTCGCTGATCGCATGCGGTCGATCGGAGAGGATCGACGCGAACAAATGCGTCATGGATTCCTGATCGTGACGTGCCGCGAACCGTCCGATGCGGATCTCGCAGACCTGCAAGATTTGCTCGAGTCGCAACCGGGCGTCGTGGACAAAGGGGATGAATCTGCCGACCCGTTGGTCGCAGTCGCAGCGGTGTTACTAAACCTCGACGAAGTCGTGATGAAATAGGAAGACATGATGAGTAACAGGAATCTTTACGCCGAAACTCAATTGACGGCACTCCAACAGCAAACTCGTCGGCACTTTCTCAAAGGGTGCACGACAGGCATGGGGGCGATGTGGTTGGCGATGCAGAATGGCGCTGATGCAAGCACGGTGAAACATCACCCTCTCCATGATGCGCAGAATCCGTTGAGTGCGATCGCGCCGCCGCTGCCCGCCAAGGCGAAACGGGTGATCTATTTGCACATGATCGGTGCGCCCAGCCAACTCGAACTATTCGATTACAAGCCTGATTTGAAGCGGTTGGACGGGAAGGATTGCCCTCAATCCTTTTTGGAGGGCAAGCGTTTTGCGTTCATCCAAGGCACGCCGAAAATGCTCGGTCCGCAGTACCCGTTCCAACAGCACGGCGAAAGCGGCAGTTGGGTATCGGATCGCTTCCCACATTTCGCAAAGCACGTCGATGACGTTTGTTTCATCAAAACGATGCAAACCGACCAATTCAATCATGGGCCGGCTCAGTTGATGGTTCACACCGGTCAAGCACGCATGGGGTATCCGTCGATCGGATCGTGGACGACGTGGGGACTGGGAACCGAAAACGAAAACCTGCCTGGATTTATCGTCTTGTTGTCTGGCGGTCGGCAGCCACGTGTCGGCAAGGCGTTATGGAGCGGCGGTTTCTTGCCATCGGTTTATCAAGGCGTCCAATGTCGTTCGCAAGGTGACCCCGTGCTCGACATTTCCAACCCAGCGGGCGTAACGAGCGACCGCCGCCGCGCGATGCTCGACACACTCAGCCGCTTAAATCAACGAAACTATGAGACGTTCGGCGATCCAGAAACGTTGACCCGAATCGCACAGTATGAGATGGCGTTTCGGATGCAATCGGCAGTTCCCGACGCGATGGATATCACCGACGAACCGAAGCACGTTCACGAAGCCTACGGTACCCAACCGGGCAAGGAATCGTTCGCGAATAATTGCCTGTTGGCTCGGAGGTTGGCTGAACGCGATGTGCGATACATTCAATTGTTCGATTGGGGATGGGACTCACATGGTGCCGACAAAGGCGAGGCTCTTAACGCGGGCTTTAAGAACAAGTGCGATCAAGTCGATCGTCCGATCGCCGCTTTGTTGAGCGATCTCAAACAGCGAGGGTTGCTCGATGACACGCTCGTGATCTGGAGTGGTGAATTCGGTAGAACACCGATGCGTGAAAATCGTGGCGGTGGTGAAATGAAGTACATCGGTCGCGATCACAATCCAGGCGCTTTCACGCTATGGATGGCGGGCGGGGGAGTGAAACCAGGGTTCAGCTACGGTGAAACTGATGCCGTTGGCTATTCCGCGGAAGTCAATCCGGTGCACTTGCGAGACTTTCACGCGACGATGTTGCACTTATGCGGATTTGATCACAATCGTCTGAGCTATCCGTTTCAAGGGCTCGACCAGAAACTAACGGGCGTGCAGCCGGCGCGAGTGATTCACGAAGTCCTGGCATAGTCGCGGAGCTAAAATGACGCGATGGCTTCCTCGTATGCTTGCAGTGCCTCGTTGATAAACAGCGTCATGGTTGCACCAAATCGCGGGTTGATTTCCATCAATTTTGGTTTGCCATCGATGATTTTGTAATCAAGGCAACAAATGCCTTCGTAGTTTAGCGAACGCAACATTAATTCGAAGATTTCGATAAACGGAGTTCGCTCAAACGTCTCCCGCCGTGACGCGAAGCATTGGCTCCCCTTCACATATAGGCCTGGCGGGAAGAAGTATTTGACGGTTCGCGAGAACACGATCCGTCCGTGTGCCATGATGGCGTGCGTCGCGTATTCTTCGGTACCAGGAAGGTGTTCCTGGGTCATGTGGGTATCTGCCGCTAGGTCCGACGCGTGCTCTTCTTCATCGGACGGACTGGCAATGATGTTTGTGCCTTTTCCGAACGCGGAGTGCCGACGTTTCAGCATGTAGGGATAATCGAACGTTTGGTTGTAGGCGGGCAAATGTTCACCGAACCCGTACTCGTTGAGACGTTGCATTAACGTCAGTTTGTCCTTGCATAGTTCGATTACGTCGGTGGTCGGAACCAACGCGGAGACACCATGCAAATGGCGATGGTGCCGATTGAACTCCATCGAATCGTGTACCGTCAGCGGAAAGAGCACGCTGTAACGATTGACGTTGACGGATGCGAAGTCGTAGCAAAACGGGACGTAGCCAATCAACGACTCCCCGATCAGTTGATTCCAATCGTCTTTACGTGAAAACAGTACCGAAGTCTTGCGTTGAAGTCGGCTTTGGGTCAGTCGTATCGTGTCAGTCCATTTCATCGGCGAACGATAACAAGGCAATCGACGAATTGGAATATCGAGAGTGCCACGCTCTAGAAATGTCCGAGCTAAGGCGAACGTGTGAACCGAAAACGAACCTTAGCGTTGGACGCGTACTCACTACTTCCCGCCAAGTGCGGCTATTGTGCGAGTGCTTTGCGAGCGTTTTCGAATTCTCCGTTACCGATCATCACCGCGACCGCGTCCCATCGTTGAACGTCTTTCTGACTGGATGCTTTTCGTCGCTGCAGCAATAACTGCCACGGTAACCGCAAATCTTCGGCGCCGGCGTTCAGTTTCAGTTCTGATCGACGACGCCGCAAATTTTGTAGGGCTTCCAAGTCGCGATAGCCAAACTCGACGCTCGGTTCGATGCAAGTTCCTTCGCCCCAATCGTTCCACGTGACCAATTGAATGATCCGTGTCCCGGATGCGAACGCATGACGCATCGTTGTCAGGAACGTCTTCCCATCGTTGTCGCCGATTCGCACGTAACCGTCATTCACGTTTGCTTTCGCATACACGTCGACAAAACGAGGATAGACAGCGGGAATGGAATCGGGCCAGCGAAGCGATGCTCGGTCAAAATGTTCGCTCCGAAGTAGTCCTTCGTCCGGGATCGGCCAATCGAATGCACCCGTGGCGCCGTCGCGGCGTGTGTGTTCACTGAAATACGCCAGTGGCGTGCGGGTGTGTTTTAGGAGCGATGTCCATTGCGGACCACTCAGCCCCGTGTTGCCGAAGGAGAGCAGGACGGGTTTGCCGTCCAAGCGAACGTATCCCGGACGCATGAACCAATTTTCCGCGAGCCAGTCGATCTCGGTTGCGACGTGTTGTTCGATTTGGTCTGCCGAGATGCGTCCCTCTTTGACCAGTGGCGTCACAGTTTGGTCTTCATAACAAATTGCGAACTGCATCTCCATTCGTTCGACCGCATCGATCAGTCGCTGTGTGTTGCGATGCAGAACGGCGTAGTCCGACAGGTCCGTCAGCCCGTACCAGTCGACGATGACGCCATCGATGCCGCACAATTTCATCAGCAAGAGATGGTATTCGAGAATTGAGGGATCGGACGAATCGTACGCACCCGCGAGCGGATAGTGATGGGAGGCGACGTCACGGCGTCCGTCGTTAATCGTTTCCGGATCAAATCGGTTCATCGTCCAGTGCCACCCCCATTGGGGACTGACGGGTTTGGCGACGTACCAGGGCATGTAGTGTGCCAGGACCAGCGGTCTGTCGCGGCACTCGAGAGGTTCATCAGCAGGGGCGTTCATGTGGAATGAAAGGAACGCGATCAGTACAAGGGCAATCGTTCGCATGGGGATTTATTCGTCGGTGCTGAATGGGAGTTTGGGCCGTCGCGGATGTCGTTAGGCTGTCTAGGAGATGATGAGGTTTGCTGGCGTTGCTGCCGCGTGTTTGGTTTTCGACTCGCCGGTAGGTATCCCGAAGGGATTGAAGATAATAGCCGGAGGTCGCGCAGCGCACCTACGGATATCCCGGCTAATCTATCGAACGCCTTCGGCGTGCGCAAAAGTGTGCTCAACCGCCCCCGTCCAAGCCCTCACTACTAACGTTTGTTCTCTTGCTCGCGATATTGGGCTCGCTTGCTTGCGTAGGCGTCGATGTCGGGCAATGTCTCTGTTTCAGGGCGTTCGGATTCGAGCAAACGTGTGAGGAAGGGACGACACCAACCGCATCCCGTGCCCGCACCGTAGCACTCAGATAACTGGCTCGCTTTCTGCGGTCGATGCACGCGGATGTACTGGATGACTTTCCGACGCGTGACGTGGAAACACAAGCACAGATCATCGTCGTCGGTCATGCTCGTTAACCCGCGATTGGCAAAATTTGGCTGAGAATGATCGTCGTGATCAGTCCTCCGACGGACAACGTCGCGAGCAACGGCGTCCATGTTTTGAGGGCCTCTGCTTCGGTCAGCCCGCCCATTTTGGCGAACACCCAAAACCCGCTGTCGTTCATCCAACTGCCCATCAACGAACCGCTGCCGACGGCGGTCGCAACGTACACCATGTTGAACGGTGGTTCTTCGCCGCCCATGATCGCAGCGATCATACCCGCGCCAACAATCATCGCGACCGTGCTGCTGCCTTGAGCGACTTTCAAGACCGCGGCGACAGCCCAAGCGAGCAATAGGATCGCGATACCCGATGCACTCTGGCCACTGAAGTATTGTTGAATCGTTTCGCCGATACCCGTTTGGCTGAGCATGGCACCGAACGCGCCACCGGCGGCCGTGATCAGGATAATCACCCCACCGCTCATCAACGATTCTTCGACATCCACGTTGAGTTCACGCCATGACAAGGAGCGAACGATTTTGAACGTCAACATCGCAGCCAAAGCGGCGAGCAGCAACGCGAAGTTCGGATTACTCCACAGGCCCAACGAGTTTGCGGTCTTCCTCATCGGCGATTCCCAACGCTGCGCCGCGATCAGTTCGGGATAGGCTGCGTCGAGCAACGCTCGGTTCATGCGGCGCCGATCGACGGGCTTCATCCGAACTTGATCGGCCTTCATCAATTGGGCGGTCACGTCCGGCATGGCGACGTCCGCGAATGCCTCTTGGCTGTAGTATTCGGGATCCAACAACGCTTCGTTAATGACCGCAACCACGGCTTCTTTCTCGCCATCGTTCTTTGCAGCGTTCGTCAGTCGCGAGCGTTGTTTCTCGTTCAGCAATTCGCTCGATAGGATTCGGCCGGCGGGGGATTTTTCGGTCGCCGATGCGAATCGTTGTGCGAGCAGATCGAAATCCTCAATGTCCGTGGTCAGCACCGAGGCTCGGTCCTCACGATCGGCGAGCGTTGTCGCCAACGTGCCAGCACCGATCAACACGACGGGCAAAATCACGGGCAGCAATGATGCGAACAGCCCAGGCAGTTTCGATTCTTCGAGAGGTTGGTGGCGGTCATCGTTTGCACCGAGCGGACGCATCGGGATCGGAGACTTTTTGTCCGAGTAGATCGAAAACAGAAGTCCGATGATCGCGGAGGGAATCGCGACGGCCGCCCCGATGATCATCATCATGCCGATGTCCACATGCAAAATCGCGGCCACGAGAAGCGGCCCCGGCGTGGGTGGCACGAGTGTGTGAGTGATGCAGCCACCGGTCGCGATCGCCATCAAATATCGCAGGTAGTTCTTTCCCGTCCGCCGGTGAAGGCTGCGAGCCAACGGAACGAGGAGATAGAAAACCGTGTCGAAGAAGACCGGGATGGCCAAGATGAAACCGCTAATCATCAGACCCAGCGACGCTTTCTTTTCGCCCGTCATTTCAACCGCGGTGCGAACGATTCGGTCGGCCGAACCGCTGTCGAGCATGCATTTGCCAATGATCGCCGCCATTGCGATCACGATCCCAACGCCCGCAGCCGAATTGCCGAACGCCGAAACGACCGCGCCCATTCGTTCGCCCATCCCGGCGCCGGTGTCAAAGCCCACCAGGATACTGACCAGGATCGCGGAGAGGATAAGCGCCAAGAACGCGTTTAGTTTGAGGCCTATGATCAACGTCAAGACGGAGATGATTCCGATCAAGACGAATACCGCGGGCCACCAGTCGATCGGTGTATCAGCGAGGGCCGGCGTGACATCACCAAACACAATGAAGTCTATTGACGAAACCGATGCATTCATCAACGCCGATGACTGTTCCGATGTCGACTGTTCCGCCGCGATCGCCGATTGGATCGGCACGGACGCGAACGCGCCAAACAGAACCAATAACAATCCGAATCGTGCGAGAAAGGGGGCGGGGAACGGCATCGTGCTTTGGGCTACCTTAGGAAACGGTTGGGGCCATCCCATGCGTCTTGATGCATCGCGGGCGGCATTTGAGCCGCTATCTTAGCACAGTCACCGTTCTAATTGCATTCGCAGATAACTTCGTGATTCCGGATCGGTCAAACCGAGCTTTCGTGCCAAACCGGAGACGCGTGCTCTCGCCGTTTCGATCTCGCTATCGTCGGGTGTCGCCGTTGGAAGGACGCATTCGATCTCGGCAAAGAGGCCCGGATCGCCATCGTGCCGGAGTGATTCGACGGAGTCGATCGTGATCGTCATCGCGGTCTCGGCAGATCCGAGTCGATAGGTCTCGCGACGTTTCGTCACCGTCGCGACTTCACGGAATCCCAAGACGGTCAAAAGGCGTTCCATGTGCGTGCCATCGGTGTCACCGGGATCGAGTCGCCACTCGAGTTCCTCACGAGCTTTCACGAGACCGGGCCGCCGGGTGCCTTTGTAAGTCACCATCGGAATGTCATCCTCTCGGCGAACCCGCAATGCCTCGCCCGTTTCGACAAAGTCACGACAGGGGTGATTGTAGTAGGTGTCCCTGTTTTCATTTTCTGAAACAAACACTGCGTCTTCCGCCGCCAATCGCTCGGTGAGTTCTTTCCGATCGCTGACGCGGTACTTCTGTTCGATTTCAAACACGCACGTGTTCCTCGAGATAAATTGAAACGGGGCAACGGTTCATTGCGTCGGTGTCTCGGTCGACAACGGATGCAGCAACGCGGGGCTGCCTTCCGTCGTAACCCAAACGCGCGAGCCGGAATCTACCGCGATGGCTTCGACCTGTCTGAGTCGTGGCATTTCGACCGCCCGAGGGACTCCACCGAGTTGTTCCTGCAAACTGGAATGGCGTCCACGTTCAAAGCAGAAGGCCTGGAAATAGCTCGCGATCCAAACATCACCGCTCCTGGCGTCCCGGTCGGCCCCGGTTGCCATCGGCAATGCGAGCGTGGCGATCTGGGACGCGGTAACGCGATGAGGTCCCAGGCCGCTCTTTCGCGGCGAGTTGTTTTTCCTCAGTGCATGACGTTTTGCCGCATCCGCGGACGTCCAACTCGAATCGGAAACGGTGAATACGGCCGCGATCGGCAGTCGTCCTTTGGCGAGCAATACAGTGCAGTTTTCGTCCGGGTCGTACCAAACGGCTTCGCAATCGACTGCACCGTTTGGGAATCGAACCTGCAGCGACTCGTAGTCCGCTAGATCGAGGCGTGTTTGGGCGTGAGGGTCCGGTTCGGCGAAACGATAAAGAGTGATGTGTTCACGAACCGCGTTGTTGTCGCCGCAATCGGCAACGATCAATTTGGCAGGTGCGTCCGTCGATGCCGGGACACCGGTCATCGCTTCCCAGTCGACTGATTTTGCGGACGTCAGCTCGCAGGTTCCCGTCAACCGCCCGCTACGAGTGTCAAAACAGAACAATCGTGCGCGGTCGCCCGAGTCGTTGTGCGTCCAAACGCAGGCGGGATCGCTCATCGAAAACGACAAACCGCTGCTTTCAGTTAGACCGGGTGCACCCGTGAGAGTCACGAAATTGGATTTCGAATCGTCCGCGACCGCGAAAGCAAACAACGCCAAACAGGAAACCGCAACGACCCGGATCACGATCATTCGAACGGGATAGCGAGTCAGGAAGGAATCGGATGCCGACGGTTCTGACGCAAGGCGTTTCATCGGGTTGTTGCTCGCTCGAACGGTTCGTCGTGAAGCACAGTTTCGAGCGACCGACGTAACGTCGCCGCGTTGTCGGATAAATCATCGCCCGCGAGCGCGCCGGTCACCGCCACGCGGCCGAATCCCGCCTCAACGACATCGCGAATGTTTGATGGTCCGATGCCTCCGATGGCAAACGCCGGACGGGTAAGGCATCGATCTTCGGCCAAAGCGATCATGTCGGACACTTCTAGCAAAAAGGGACAACCAGGAAAGTGATCGAACTGTTTTGTTTGGCCTGGGAACACAGGGCCGCAACCGATGTAGTCGGCGGTTGACGCAAACGCGTTATGAACTTGATCGACGTCGTGTGTTGACAACCCAATGATTGCTTGAGGGCCAACGATCCGGCGGACTTGATCCACGGGGAGTTCTTCCTGACCGACGTGCACGCCATCGGCCATCGACGCGGCGGCAATATCGGCGCGGTCATTGATGATCCACAGCACACCGTGGCGCCGCGCGGCCGCCGTTCCAGCAACGGCGCGTTGATACAACGTCCGGTCGTCCATGTTGCGATCTCGCAATTGAACGATATCCACTCCGGCATCGGCGAGAGACGCAATCCGTTGGACCATTGCCTCTTCGCTGCTGCCGCAGTCGATCAGAGCGTACAGCCGAGCATCGTTCAGGCGTGCGAGTCGACCGTTGCCCGCGATGCAGATTTGCTCGAGGTCCGCAAACACGTCGTAGCATCGATAACGAATCCGCTCGATCTGAGACGCGAATCCTGCGTCGATTGTTTTGCCGTATTCTTCCAAACAACGCAGCGCCTGCTGAGTGCGACCGGTGGCCGCGGCGACGATGCTGTTGATGTCCGGACGGGTTTGCTCGCCCGGCGTCGTCGCGGTCGTGCCCACGTCACCGCTCGTGTCGCGTGCACGCAGGAGATTTATTCGCGGAATCCGTGCCATCGCTTCGGTCAAGTCGTGCCGGAGACGTTTCAGTTGAGCTGTCAACGAATGAGCCGACAGCACGAACCTCGCGGACTCCTCCATTGTTCGCAATCCTTCGGCTGCCCGATTCGCGTTAGCATCGAGAATACGCATGCTCGCGTTTGGGAATTCAATGGGCGACGGTTCGGTCTTCATCGGCGTGGCATGTAGAGGTCGATTTGCGTCTCTTGGAACACTCGCCATTTGACGCCATGACGCCACAAACGGAAATACGGCTCGAACGGATCTTCGGAGGCAATGTGTTTGCGATACAGCGGCCACATCAAATAATCACGAAGCATCGCGTCGCAGTTCACAAAATAGAACGGATTGCGAAGGGCCGTGGCGATCGCATGATCGGGCGCGGCCGCTCCCACCCAACTGGGAATGGTTTCGGCGAGCAGAACGAGCAGTTCCGTTTTCTCTTCGGCGAGTTTGGGATGTTTCGGCGGGATGCCTTCGAGGACTCGAATCCGCTCGATCGCGGATAGTTTTTCCGTGGCCTCGGTATGCCCGAGTGAGTCGCCGAGCCGTCTCATCTGGTCGATCCATTCTTCCCCGGCGGTTTGAACGTCCTCGGGAGCGACTACGGCAGGTTTGCGGACGACAAAGAACGCGTCCCGCCCACCGGTTGGTCGCCGATCGTCCCCGGCAACTTCGAAAAGGATCTCGAGCCGTTCGTGCACGTCGTCGCCGCCGACCACGCCGCTGAAGACTCCCGCGAGCCCCCGGCCGTCAGGACGAAACGATTGGAAGTACCCGATCAAATCATCGGTCCCTTGGACCTCGTCGACTGATTTGCCAACGCTCTCCCCCATTCGCCGCAATACCTCCTGATGATCGTCGCTGAGTTCGTCAAACGCGGGCTTCTCGTGCGGTAATTCGGTCATGAACGAAATCGGATACGTGAAAACAGTAGTGTGAATGAAATGACAGAGGTCGCCGTCGCGGCCGGCCGGGGCTGCCTTTTAGCAGCAGAAAGCGTGATGCATTAACCGCAGGAACGACAGCCCAGGTGACAGCGAATCGGGGGTGAATCATCCGGCCGGTTCTGACCCGCACGTGAATGCGTTATTAGCGGATCTGGCTGAGCTAACCCGCACGATTAATCGAAGATTAAGTTTATCAAAACAGTCGCAAAGACCCCCGTTTGCCTATCTCGCCGTCGGTGTGGGGGGGATAGGCAAAGTAGCAAAGTGGGAATCTGCCCCGCAACGAGGCATTAAACGTCGCCGCACGGCCCTAGTCGACGGATTCGAAAAAACGCTTTCGAACTGCTTGCACGTCACCATAGCACTCCTACAATCCTCGCCAGCCTGTTTCAACAGCACGAACAAGACAGTTTAACCAGATCCCGCATTCAGGAAGGTTCGCTCGTCTTGCCTGCTTCGTTTCTCAGGCCAAGGTCATTTCCTACGTTTGCGTGGAGTACGCAGACGGGAGCCGACTTTCTGGAAGCCATAATGTTGCCCCGCACGTCGGAATCTCGGAACGGAGTTTTCCAGCAATCCGGTTGGTGAGGCATTACATCTTGTCCCGACAGTTACTTTTCTCGTTTTGTACTGAGTTCGCTTTTTCACACGGTTGTGCGAGTCGGTAACGGCAGACACGAGCGGTGAGATTCATCCGGCGTATGATTCGCCTGACTCAATCGACGGCATGGTGCCGCCACTGTCCTGACAAGTTAACTTGCACTAGGAAGCATGGAATGTTGTCACTGTTCTTTGGTCTTACACTTGTTTTCGTAACCACCGGCGTTGCCACGGCAGAGCCATCGCGAGAAAATATCACTCACACGAGTGACCAGAACTACACTTTGGCGTACAAGAAATCAGTCGAACAAGACAAACCCCTGATGGTCGTGATCGGTGCACCTTATTGCCCGGCATGCCAAGTTCTCAAACAAACCACGATCGCCAACATGAGCCGATCGGGTGAACTCGACAACGTCAGCCTGGCGGTCGTCGACCGTGACGCAGAACCCGAGTTGGCCAAACAGTTGATGGCCGACGAAAAGATGATTCCGCAAATCATCGTTTATAGCAAATCGTCAGACGGTCACTGGAAACGTCGCCGTTTGATGGGCTACCAGCCCGTTCAACCAGTGCGAACGTTGTTGCAAAAGGTTCGCGATCTGGGACGTGGCTAACAACGCCCGGATCCACAAGAACAACTAATCACCGGTCTCAGTCGATCGACAAACGGGATCGGAATACAAACGCGTCTCGTGAATGAACGTGTTTGCGAGAATTCAATCAAGAAAGCCCGCTCGGCCACCGGCCATGCGGGCTTTTTTTGTGCGCCGCATTCACCGCGCCGGACGTTAGCTAAGGAAGTTTTGGTTGTCGCCGCACGTTTCGTTGGTCGCCGCGAGTTTCGGTTGTCGCTTCGTCGGCATAGGGTGGCCGAGGTTTTGGCCAAAGTTTCGGTAGACGCATTGGTAGACGTTTTGGCAAATGTAGACCGACCAACTCTGTGTCGTTTTTCGACGATCGTTCTCCGTGTAGAAAACAAATGGCCTGGGCGACTTACCGGGAATTCGATCCGGCTTTCGCACCGACCTGTGCCGCGATCACGCGGTAGCCGGTTTCGTTGAGGTGGCCGCTTCCGATTCGGCCGTTGTTGAATCCGTGTGGAAAATGTCCCTGCGCCGCTGCCCCCCAAAGTCCGTCCCGGCAATCGATGACTGTGATCCCCTGCTCAGCCAGTGCAGCCTCGAGCATTCGAAATTGCGAATCGTGGGCATCCGAACGAATGATTCGATCGCCCATCACAACAGGAATCTGTGGTGCGTAGATCATCGTGATCGGATTCGTGGTCGCATCGGCCAAACGCCGAGCAATCACGCTCGCCGGAAACGCCTCCGGTGGCTGGTTCGGATCAACCGTGGCGGACGTCTGAGTCGACTGAGTCACTGCCGTGGACGCCACCGGTCCGGGCCGGAATCGAAGCGTTCGAATTTGGCTGGTATCACCATCGAAGATCAGCCCCCGCGCCGCGTGGACGACGAAATCAGGAACCAAGTCCAACCATTGCGGCACAGCGTTGACCGAAAGGGATTCGACCGGGACATCGATATCTGTTCTGCCAGGTATGGCCGCCTCGGCGAGCGCGTTCGAGTCCGCGTTCGATTGCGATTCTGCCAGCGACTCCAGATCCTCGAGTTCGCAGATCAGCACAAAATGCTCCGTCACGCCGAGCTGTTTTTCGACTCGCGCGAAACGGCTCGTCCAGTCCAACGCGTCCTCGCCACTGCGGGCCATCGGCAGAACCGCGAACGAAGCGTTTTTCGAACCAGCGATTTCGCTTTCGAGTTGGCTCCACAACTTGTCCGAATCCGCGACGCAAACGCCTTCCGCCTGCGAGTCGCCCCACAATGCGATCACTCGCTCGGTGGTGGACGGTGGCAGGTTGGTGCGGCCCGGCATGCCGTGCACACCGATCGTGGTCGTCGCGTATCCTTCGCTCCGCCAACGGTATTGGGTGGAGGCGGGATACACCCAGTCGTGACATACCGGGTCGAAAACGCGCGAGTGATAACTACGCACGAACCAGGGTGACGTGCCCCAAACGAGCAGCGTGCCGGCGGCGAGCCCGAAGGCCCACCGTGTCAGGTAATCGCGAGTTTGGAGCGGGGACACGTTCACGCGTTCAATCTTCGTCAGGAACGTCGTACTGGTCTCGCAGGCTAGCGAGCTCCTTCTTAAGCGATTCAATGCGTGAAGCGTACTCGGGATTGCCGGCCAAGTTCTTCATTTCGCTGGGGTCGGTTTCCAAATCGAACAGCTCCCATTCTTCGTTGTTAGGGACATTTCGGCCGTAGTATCGGATCAGTTTCCAACGACCGTCAAAGACACCCTCGTGACGACGAACGCTGTGCACGGCAGGGTATTCGTAGTAATGATAATACAGCGAGTCACGCCAATCATCCGGTGTGTTGCCCTCGAGCAACGGCACGAGGCTATTGCCTTGCATTTCCTCCGGAATCGGTGCGTCGGCGAGATCCAAGAACGTTTCGGCAAAGTCGATGTTTTGGACGAGGTCGGTGTTCACCGAACCGGGTTTGATCTTACCGGGCCAACGCGCGATCAAAGGTGTTCGGAACGACTCTTCATACATAAACCGTTTATCAAACCAACCGTGCTCGCCCATGTAGAACCCTTGGTCGGAGCTGTACATCACGATCGTGTTGTCGGTCAGACCTTGTTCTTCCAACGAATCGAGGATCTTGCCGATACTTTCGTCGACTGACCATGTGCAACGCAGGTAATCCTTTAAGTACGTTTGGTACTTCCATTTGATCAAATCAATTCCGGTCGGCTTGTTTTCGGCAAACCATTTTTGACGATCCGCATATTGAGGATCGTTGGCGAATCGGCTCGCCAGTTTGAGATCGCTCTCGAGGTTCATGTGGCGGTTGATTTCCATTTCCTGTCCCGCCGCCGCGACGCCGCGTGTTTCATACGTGTCGAACAAATTGTCAGGTTCAGGAATCTCGATGTCTTCGTATCGGCTCATCTCGCGTTTCGCCGGTTGCCAGTTCCGGTGTGGCGCCTTGTGGTGCACCATCAACATGAATGGTTTTTCCTCGTCGCGTCCGTTCTCAAGCCAATTGATCGCACGCTCGGTGATCACGTCGGTAACGTATTCGCCTTCGTAGCGTGTCTTGCCTTCCTCAGTAATGAACTCAGGGCTGTAGTATTTGCCTTGGCCGGGCAGCACTTCCCAGTAGTCGAAACCTTGCATCTTCCCGCTCAAGTGGATCTTACCGACCATGACGGTTTGAAATCCGTTGGCTTGCAGGATCTTTTGGAACTGTTGCTGGTCGTGATTGAAGGGGCCGATGTTGTCAATCTTGCCATTGAGATGGCTGTGCAATCCGGTCAACAATGTCGCTCGACTCGGAGCACAGATCGAGTTGCCGACATAAGCACGATCGAATCGCATTCCCTCGGCCGCGAGCCGGTCGATGTTGGGTGAGGGGTTAAGCGATTGCAACCGACCGCCGTAGGCACCAATCGTTTGGTAGGAGTGATCGTCTGAAAAAATCCAGACAATATTGGGACGTTCGTCGGCAACGACGCGTCCGGGGGCCATGATGCAGGTGGCAGCTGCGAACAGCAGGATCCATTTCGACATTCTTGCTCTCTCACATTCGTGGTGGTTGTCGGTGTCATTGTGCGCAGCAACGTATGATTGGAAGGATTCTATACCAATGCGATGTTAAGGCTCTTCAAAAGTGTTTGCGAACGACGCATACACTGTGAATAGATCGCCTCGACAACGACATTCTCCTTCGGTGCGTTGACTGCGAAAGGTCATCATACTGTATAGAGACAGCGATGAAACATGCACCAAATTGTCTGTGAGAATCACATCCCGTGTGTCATAACGAAGGACCGTTTGACGGTTTCGTCGACCAGATTCCTAGGTCGATTCTAAGACACGGCAATGCGTCGAACGTTCAAATATCCCGAGTGTAAAAAAGGGACAAACAAGATAGATGTGTCAGCGGTCGCTATTGGCCGCCGAAGGAAGCCCCACGGATTCCGTCGCCATCGGTATAGTCCGTCGGGGAGTCGAGCCCACCCGTCAGCAGCAAGCCGTCGACCTTCGCGGACGCACCCGCGAGGCGACCTTTGGCGTCGATCAAGCGAATCGATGCTTCATAGAAACTCCGCCGCACGATCAACACCTGCAGGAATTCCAACTCGCCCGCCCGGTAGGCTTCTTCAGAGAGGTCGAGGCTCTTTTGCGCCTGCGGCAGAATCTCGTCTTCGTATTTTCGTACGGCCGCCAACGCCGATTCGAACTCCTGTGCCGTGCGGGCTAACCGAGACCGGATCGACTGCTCGATTCGTTTGACCTCTTGAGTCGCACGCACGTAGTCGGCATAGGCTGCGGAAATGTTGCCTTGGTTCTTATTCCAAACGGGGATCGGCGCGGTGACTTGTAGGTTGATCATTCCGTTATCGGTACCGACGTCGTATCCAGCGCCCAATTGCCCCGTGATGTTGGGGATGTATTGAACCTGTTGACGACGCAACAACGCTTGTTTCTCGCAGACGATCGCGCGAGCAACCGACAACTCGGGGCTCTGGCTGAAGATCGATGCGTAGGTCGATTCCCAATCGGGAGCGACGCCGGACGGATTCAGTTCCGCAACCAAATTCGCCGGCGTTGTCGCATGGATACCCGCGATTGCGGCCAGGTCTCGCCACGCGCCCTGATAGGCGAATTCGGCTTGCTCGGCCGCTAACTGGATCTCGCTGAGGAGTGTTTGGGCTTGCAACGTTTCGATCAACGTTCCTTCTTCGGCGCGTTCGCGATCCTCGGCGACTTCCACGCCTCGTTTGGCGACGAGTGAAAATCGCCGCGTCGCTTCAAGACTTTGTTGAGCCGCGAGAGCTTCGAAGAATCGGACGCGAACGTCGGTCAACACACGGTGGCGTTGTGTTTCGGTTTCCATCGCTTGGGCACGCGTCGTATGACCGAGCACCTCGCGATTGAGTTTGAGTTTGTTGCCGCGAACGAATTCTTGCTCGACGAAAATGCCATGCTGGTCCGTGTTGCGGTCCGCCATCTGTTGGCCGAAGTAGCCGAGTGTCGGGTTGGGGCGAGTTCCCACCTGTGCACGCAATCCGGCCGCCTTGCTGTGCGTCGCGCTTGCTGCAGCGATCGCGGGATGGTTGCCTAACGCCAATTGCTCGACATCGGCCAACGTGTAGGTTTGCTGAGTTTCCCCGTAGGCAATGCCATTGAAGTCAAACGATTCGGGGCAGTCGGCGCTGACGATCGGCGGTATCGAGAACGGCTCGATCACGAATGTCTCACCATTCGTGTTCACGTTGGTGGACGACTCGTACGCTTCGTCATCGCGAGACGCAGCGGTCTCTTTCGGTGCAAAGGTCGTTTGCAGGCGTTGTTTCAAACTCGGCTTCGAATCGCTGTTTGGATCGCTCGGCAGATTGATTCCGAACGCGCCGTCGTCGGTGTAATCAACCGTCTCAATGATCGGAACGGCTAACCTCATGTCTGGCTTCTGCATCAGCGCCGTAGGACTTCCGCTCGCGTCTTCCAAATGCGATTGAGCAGGAGATTGTCGCTGGCTTACGGGTGAGATCAGCGGCGCGTCGGTCGCCGTTTCACTGATGATGATCGAGTCCGTTGCGGCGTTCTTGTGAGCCTTCGTGCCGAAGTGAGCGTAAGTGCCGAGTTGTGCACATCCCGTCATCGCGAGAACCGAGCAAGCGGTCGTGGAGATAAGCAGCTTTTTCATTGACAATCACACAGGTGGTTGATGGCGCGGCGAAAGTCGCGTGGCCCGTTTTCGAGCGTGCTTTTCGCGTCGCAGTTGTGAAGGCGACTCGCGGGGACGATCGTCACATCCCGACCAGACAGTCCCCGCTGGAACTATCGGCTCGATCGGTCTAATCGCGTGTGGCCGAACGGCCCGCAGAATGGAAACAACCACGCCGCGTCCGACAAACCCGCACGACCGGAACAGTTTTCCTGGGATTGCGTGTACGGTTGTGCGTCCCTGCGCTGACTCGCGTCGAATCGTTTCGTCTCAAGAATGCCTTGCAGGAACTGGAAATCGCCGCGTTTTGGAGCGGCTGGTGGATAGACGCCGTGTGACGTTGTGCCGCACGAAAACCAGGCGACAAACATGCTCCTGGTGGTGTAGGTTTGGGGTTAGGTCCTGATCCATTTCGCTTTCAGGATGCGTCCGACCGTTTGAGCAAAGAATCCCGTGAGTTCCACCACTGCAATGCCCGCCGACTCGGCTTCTTCCCGTCCTCAATCCAATGCCAGCCAATCTCCGGGCGCGTCGGCCAAGTTGCAGCCGAAAGAGCATGGGGCGTATGCGATTTTGGGGATTCCGATGGTGACCGCGCTAGTGATTGCGGGACCGAGCGTTCCGGGGTGGTGTGTCGTGGGCGCGTCGATCGCCGGTTTTTTGGCGCACGAGCCGCTGCTCGTTGCGGCGGGACACCGCGGGCAACGAGCCAAGCGTGCGACGCCGGCGGCGCGAGGGCAACTGGTCGCGCTGCTTGGCATCGCAACGGCGTGTGGACTGATCGCACTCTTCACTGGATCCAATGCGGTCCGTCTCGCGTTGGCGGCGTGTGCGTTGATGGCGGTCTCATCGTTTGCGTTGGGACTAAATGGGCAACACCGAACGCTGGCCGGGCAAATGTGGGGTGTCGTCGGTTTGTCGATCCCCTGCGTTCCGATCCTCTTGGCAGGCGGTGTCGTTCCGGTTCATGCCTTCGCGGTATGGTCAACGTGGTTGATCGGATTTGGTGCAACGACGATGGCGGTGCGTGGTGTGATCGCGGCTCAGAAACGTCGCTCGAAGATTCTGCACTGGTCCTGCCTTATCGCGTTCTCACTGTTAACCGGCGTGCTGATCGCCGTCGGTCACTCGCTCGCGATCACGGTAGTCCCGATGCTCGTCATGAGTGTTTATCTGTTGCTCTATCCGCCCCCTGCCCGTCATCTCAAACGGGTTGGATGGACGTTGGTTGGTGGAACGGTCGCATCGGCAGCGTGGATGATCGTGATCGCTTGAACCGCACAGCGTGTTGCCGATCACATCGCCTCTTTTGATAAACGCTCTCATTGGCAACCTCGCGTTTATCGCCGCGGCGGCTAAAGCGTTTTGAGGTATTCGAGGACGGCGAGTTTTTCGTCTTCGTCGAGAGCGTCGGGGTAATCATGCCCGGCTGCGGATTTGCCGAACCGACGCGTGTCGAAGTAGCCGCGACGTATTGCTACGTCCGGTTCTTCCAACGGCACCCGTTCGACCTCTTCAACCGTCAAGCCGATTTGGCGTTCATCCATCGCCTCACCAACGCGGCGCCACACAGTCGGTCGTTCACTCGGGTTCAGCACATGCCATAGCGTCGGCACGCTGCCGTTGTGAAAGTACGGCGCACTCGCCCACACGCCATCGAGCGGTGGTGCGACGTATCCCTTCGGATCCGTCAACGTCGTCTGTTCATCCGGTTCACCGGCGTTTGCGAACCAACTGCGAGAATATCGCTCTCGTCCGGCGACCGTTAACGCTCGATGACGCACCGCGTCGGTGCCAATCTCGTCGATCGGTACCATTCGGTTCGGGTAGGCGGCAATGGATTCCGCATCGCTTGCATGCCCATAGGTGCCATGGCACTCGGCACACGTTTGCTCAAACAGGTGCCTTCCCTTGTCTGCCAACGCGGCGTCAATCGATTCGGAGTATTTAGGCGGGCGCAGTGACGAGAGATACGCGTAAACGTCTCGGAATGAGTCTTCGTTTTCGGGATAAAAGCTCGCGTCATTTTCGGGAACGAGAGTGAACTGCATCAATCCTCGGTGTCCCTTTTCCGCGAACCCGTCGATGTAGATGTAGGGACGACGGTAGAAGTACCACCACGGCGGCGCGTCCATGTCATGGTGAGTGAATGAAACCGGCGTTCGTTGCACGACATTCAAATTGTCGTCGCGGTAATGCATCAGCCCCATCCCGAAAACGACCGCATTGGTCGTCCCGTGTGTCGTCCCCAACGGGATGATCAGCGAACCGAGTTCCATTCGTCCGAGCGGTTTCCCTAGACGAAACTTGGTGCTGCGGACATCCTCGGTTAACGTTTGCAGTGCGAATCGGTTGTTGGGGGCGCCGGGTGTGGGGCGTCCGTAAACCGAACCGCCGTGGCATGAAAAGCAGTTCATTGTCCAATTGCCTTCCTCGTCAACCACATACTGCAGCGGCAGGCCTGGATCTTCTCTACCGTCGGTCGTTGGTTCCAACGCGGCTGGTTTGGCAACGCTCGTCGATGAATTGTTCGTGTCGGTTGTTGGCCCGGTCGCGTCAGGACGTGGCGTCAGCCCGTATCGGTCAAACGCCATGGCTCGTCGTTCGGCGATTGATGCGTCCGCCGCTCGGCTCTTTAGCGGTTCGGGCCAACTTCGCCATAGATCATCAAAAACTTCCTGATCGAAATCACTCGGCAGCAACGCGTGGTTGGTCAAGAAGTCAAAGCCGCGATCGGGATCCGCGTCGCCGGATACCTTCTCGGTTTCGTTCGATTGCTTCGCATAAGCGGAAGATTCCGCGGCATGGATCGATGGCGTGACACCGGCGTCGCAGGCGAACACGAACAGCAGAGCTAGCCCGAGTCGAGCGAGGAAGGATGTCGAAACAGCGGTGGATACGAAACGGCACACGGCGAACCAATGCGGGAGAGATCGAATGAAGCCGGCGAGGATCACGTTGATCGCTCGCCTCCTTCATTATGCCCGCCGTCAACCGGAATGATTAACCCTTATTGTGGTCGCCCGATCGAAGATTTCACCAAATCGGTCAGTTGAAATTCTGCGTTCTGACTGTTTGCCATCCGCGTTTGCAGTGTTTCCACGGCACGTCGTGCGTCGCAGTATTCCAGTGCGACCACGCGGACATCGGCGGGCAGTTTGCGAATAATCGGGTCGGTGTAAGGATCGGCGTTGGCGAAAATCAACCGTTCCGCCCAATCACTGTGCAGGTCAACGGCATCGGAATCCAGTTTCGCGGCAACGTGACGCAGCAGCGTCGACAGCGATCGAGCGGGAGAGGTGGCACGAACGTTACGGGCCTCATGTCGCAGAGTGGCTTCGGCGTCAGCGAAATCGCGAGCGGCTTGCCAAGCGACGGGGTCGCCCTCGGCGTGGACGGCGACGACGAACCGGCCCTCACCGAGAGGTCGCATCGCGTCACGATCTTCACCCAACACTGGAATTTGCGAGAACGCGTCACTGACGGAACTCTTCTTCGACGAGCGTCCGAATGCGACGACCGACACGTCGACAAGTCCCGATCGGAAACCGGCGGGAACGTCAAACGTGAGCTTGAACTCCTTCTCGCCTTCGAGCACCTGAGTCGAGGTCCACCGGAGCTTGTAGTAAACGCCACGTCCACGCTCGATCGTTCCCGCCGCGGTCACGGCATGCAGCGGTGCGTGACGATCGAATTGCAACGACTCGGTTTGCTTGGACCCCTTGTCGCCGCCCACGTGAGCTTTACCGATCGATCCTTGAACCACGTCGACCGCCATTCCGAACGACTGGCTGTCTTCGTCCGACGTTTTGACTTGGATCGGTCCGGCGTACTCGCTAGCCGTTTCCGTTCGTGGGCTGTAGTTAACAACACGCCACGACGGATTGCGAGGCACGCAGCGAATCATCCAGCGATCGATTTGCGGGAAGACACTTCCGCTGACCAAAGAGGACAATCGTAACGTGATCTCGACAGGCTCACCCGCGTCACTGGTGATCAGGTCATCGGGGCGTTCGCAAACGACCGGCACCGCAACGGCCGTCGCGGGCAAGTCAAACGAGATGACCGGAGCATCGGCCCCGACCGCGACTTGACTCGGCGATCCCATGGCCACTGACATCGCACCCACGAAAAGCAACATCGAGCAGGAGGACGTTGCGTGTGCGATTGATTCACGTGTGAAGCGTGAGACAAATTGGATGGTAGTGTTCATTGCGTTGGTGCTCCGTTCCATTTCGACATTTCCAGGTGGCTGTGTCGCAGCAAGGCTGAGAGCCTTTTGCAAACCATGTGCCGGGTCATCCGGCCAGCTACCGTTCCGTCATGGATACGGGCCATGCGAGAGGAGCGAGAGGCCATTCGCCTCATCGCCGTCGTCTCTCCTGCACAGCGTTGCAATGATGCCCAATGTCGTTGCCAAGACAAGTGATTCGAGTCAACGAACAGCCCCAATGCCCGCTATTTGAGAGCATTTCGGTGTCTGCGTGAAACATGCTCGCCCAGCTGGAAATGTCGAGCGACCGTGATCGTGAAACATGGCAACGTCGGTGATGACGCGCCGCATGCCGCCGATGCCATGCCCGCCCGTTTGACTCGATTGGACAGTTGGTTTGACGAGGATTCTCTCGTGGAAACCGCTGTGAACCTGCGTCGGCGAGGCTGAGTTTGACGTGCCGCATCGACGGACCACGCTGGAACGAAAAAACTTCGTATCGCGCATCGGAGGCAAAACGATCAAATGATCTGCCAGAGTAAAATTGACCATCGACGGAACGTTTTACTCACCCAGAGAGTCACGCGTGCGCGAAACGTGGACGAAGAGCGTGAGTTTGCGGCTTCTTCTCAAATGGCGACGATTCCCATGCACTGCTGGCAAAGAGCATTCAATAAGGCCGCGTTCCAATGAACGCGGAAGGAAGCTCGCGAGCACTAGCGCGGCGATCAGCAATGCGCTTCAATGAGGCCGCGTTCCAATGAACGCGGAAGGGTTGCTCGCACGCGGCCGAGAAACTGACGCCTTCGGCGCTTCAATGAGGCCGCGTTCCAATGAACGCGGAAGGTCGGCGTTTTTTGGCAGTATGCGAGCGCCGAGGCCAAGCTTCAATGAGGCCGCGTTCCAATGAACGCGGAAGGGCGATCGAGCAGCACTTTCGCACCCTCGATCCGCTCGCGGCTTCAATGAGGCCGCGTTCCAATGAACGCGGAAGGCCGTTTATCCGACCCTCAGCGATGAAAGCACTCACCCGCTTCAATGAGGCCGCGTTCCAATGAACGCGGAAGGCCAGCATTATGTGCGGCTAGAAGATAGCGAAGGACTGCTTCAATGAGGCCGCGTTCCAATGAACGCGGAAGGCATGCTTTTTCTCCTGATAGCACCCCCGGCAGGGTTCGCTTCAATGAGGCCGCGTTCCAATGAACGCGGAAGGATGGTTAAGCAAGCCAGTTACGAAGTGTATGAACAAGCTTCAATGAGGCCGCGTTCCAATGAACGCGGAAGGGACATGAACGGGCTGGTAAATACGATCCGGCGAACGCTTCAATGAGGCCGCGTTCCAATGAACGCGGAAGGAAGTTGATTTGGTTGACCGTGCTCGCTTGGTCGAGGCTTCAATGAGGCCGCGTTCCAATGAACGCGGAAGGGTGATATTGCCTGCGGTGTGGGCTCTGGCGAAACCCTTGCTTCAATGAGGCCGCGTTCCAATGAACGCGGAAGGTTGGCTGCGGCGGCGGCAGGTCGTCGATCGAAAAGCAGCTTCAATGAGGCCGCGTTCCAATGAACGCGGAAGGGTTGGGTTATCCGAGCCGATTGAAACCAAACACCCTCGCTTCAATGAGGCCGCGTTCCAATGAACGCGGAAGGATGTGACCGATCATCAGGCAGCACTCGAAATCACGGGCTTCAATGAGGCCGCGTTCCAATGAACGCGGAAGGCCGAACCTTGGCGGGTCGGCGGGGCAACCTTTTCCACGCTTCAATGAGGCCGCGTTCCAATGAACGCGGAAGGGCGAGCGATCGGATACGCACTCGACGCGATTGACGCGCTTCAATGAGGCCGCGTTCCAATGAACGCGGAAGGCGTTGGAGTATCTCAACCCCAACATGCCGAGGATGGCTTCAATGAGGCCGCGTTCCAATGAACGCGGAAGGGGTGGGCGATGCTGGTTATCACAACCGTTGGTCGGACCGCTTCAATGAGGCCGCGTTCCAATGAACGCGGAAGGCCGGAGAACCGCAAGGCGGCCGGCGGCAAGAAGTTCGCTTCAATGAGGCCGCGTTCCAATGAACGCGGAAGGTTGGTCGGCTCGGGGTGCGGGGTTTTCTATTACTTCAGCTTCAATGAGGCCGCGTTCCAATGAACGCGGAAGGCGATCACTCAAAAGAAATCAACGTATTTTTACCCTTGCTTCAATGAGGCCGCGTTCCAATGAACGCGGAAGGGTCGACAAGCTGATTGAAGCGAAATCAGATATTATCGCTTCAATGAGGCCGCGTTCCAATGAACGCGGAAGGTTTTCGTTTGATCGTAGAAGAACGCACGCAAACGTTTGCTTCAATGAGGCCGCGTTCCAATGAACGCGGAAGGGTGCAAGTGTAGTGTACGCTTTGGAAAACTACTTCCCTGGCTTCAATGAGGCCGCGTTCCAATGAACGCGGAAGGGTGAGTATCTTTCTATTAGGGAACAAGATTACCTAGCTTCAATGAGGCCGCGTTCCAATGAACGCGGAAGGTTCGCACGGATTTGACGGCTATCATTGCGAGCGATGCCGGCTTCAATGAGGCCGCGTTCCAATGAACGCGGAAGGGGGCCCCTGGCGTATGTCCAGAAATTTAGGCGATTTCGGAGCGTTTTGCGAGCGGTACGTTGGTTTCATGAGATTGCGGTTCTTCCATTGAGAGGAATCGACGTTTGGCTCATGTTTTACACGTGTTTGTGATTGCGAGCGGGGAGGGGGAATTGGTCGTTACCTGACCGCTCGCGTCTTTCTTATGCGAGAATGGCCCCTTGCGCGAGCTGGTATTGCGTTGTCAAAGATTTCTATCGTGTGACGAAGATCGGTGCCGCCTCAATCTCGCCTGAGATCATTTTTCCGACCAGTCTCGTCTGAATTTCCAACAACCGTCGATAGCTCACACGGTAATCAAACAGCGGATGCGTCACCAATTGATCCATCCGGATTTCATAAGCTCTGAAAAACGCTTTGCGTCCGGACTCGGTCATGTGGACTGCCTCGCCACCGGGCGTGAAGTGTTCTGGTGTGACCATCCGGTTGTTGACCGCTGTGATGACCACGGATTCGGCGATCAAGGGACGAAAGGGCTCCATCAAATCCAGCGCCAAGGCGGGCTTTCCGGGGCGCGGCTGATGATAGAAACCCAAATAGGGATCCAGTCCAACGGATGCGGCGGCAACGGTCAAATCTTTGGACAGCAGGCTGTAGGCGAATGACAGCATGGCGTTGACCGGATCACGTGGCGGGCGGCGACTGCGAGTCGTGAAATCGAACGCCCATCTTGGCGGTTGTGGCACCGCTGCCGCCGGATCGGCTGGCTCACTGCCGGGTTTCAACATGCCGGAAAAGTGGCTGAAATAGATTCTGGCAGCGTTGCCTTCGACGCCGAGTAAAGTCGCCGCCGATGTGACCCGGTCGCAACTCGACGCGATGCGTTTGAGCTCTTTGATCGCGGAGACGGGCGGTTCGATATGATTTCGCATCAAAAGAACGCGTGAGTTGGCGATCTTTCCCTTTACCAACAACTTGGCAATTTCCAAGCTGCGTTCTGCGTCATCGGCGATCCGAAACTGGCTGCGTCTGAGCAGAATATTTTTCAAACCGGTCGTCTGAAGCATGCCGCGAAAGCCGCCGTGACTGGAAAACATCACCGTCGGCACGTCCAACTCACAAAGCGTCTGCAGGGACTGGATCGACATTTGGATGTTGCCGAACAGGTTGACTTGATTGATTTCTCGCAGCCGGACCTCTTGAACGATACGTCCATCTTTCTTGATTTGCAGGACTTCGCCGGACTTGCCGACAAACAGTCCCTGCGTATTCAAATACAGTGGTCGTTGGTCGTCGCGGGGTGTGGCGGGCAACCGCACGACGGGTTTGGCGCCGTCGACTTCAGGTGCGGGGAGACAGCGGTTGGTCTCGTCGGGCAGACATACCGGCGAGAGCGAACAATGGGGGCACTTTGGGCTGGCGATGAGCGGAGGTGGTGGCTTGGGAAGGTCGTCGAGTTGGCGAGCTCGCATCACGGCAGCCTTGGTCAATTCGATGAGCGCTTCGTCGATCTCGATTATCACACGTTGACGCGTTTCGTTGAAATACAGGACTCCTCGATCGCATTGAAATCCGTTGGCACGCAATACCAACGCTTGCAAGCAAATTTGCACTCGCTCGGGATCCCAAGCGATGATCGATCCGTCGGGACCACGTTTCGGCGATCCCCGTTTGTAGTCGACCGGTGTTGCGATGGTTCCATCGGTCTCGACCAAATCCAGTTTGGCGATGACTTGGAGATCGTCGCAGCCCAAGGTGACGCTCCGTGCGTGGATATCACGCGGAGGCGGTTCTGGCAGGAGCGGTTGGTTCGTGTCGACGCCATTCTCCGCGTCGCGTGCTTCCACGTCCGCCGCCATGCCAGGCAATCGTGCTTGGGCAATCAATGCATCCGTTTTGGCATCGACACGTCGATGGACAAAATCACCATCGGCGGTAAAGCGATTGGTTAGGAATTGTCCTTCGACATGCATCAAGTAATACAGGCGGTCACAGTAAACCGCTTCATTGATCATTCGCGCAGGGATCATGGTGTTGCTGCCTTTAGGGAACGAAGTGGATGACGGAATCCGTTGAAGTCGTGGTTTAAAACGCGGAAGCTGGCTGGATGTGGTAGCCGTCAAACCGCTCTATCTAAAGAGTGGATCTGGCGTCGAAGGAAGATCATACAATCACGCAGGCGTTATCCACGGGTGTGTAGGGTTTTCCAATCGCTGTGATCGCGCGGTCACCGCGACCGGCAGCGGGCCCGAGATTGATGAAGAGGACTTGGTCTTCGTGATGGTGCACGATGTCGACAATCCGCGACTTCAGGTTGGTTAATTCTTCTGGGTTGAGCTGGCATTCAAAAACGCTGTACTGCAGGTGATCCCCCCAGTTACGCATCGTCTTGAACACCTTGCGAAGACGTTTCGGGTCACAGATGTCGTACGTCACCAGGTAAGAATGTCTCATGGAAAGCAACCTTCCGAAAATGCGCAACCGCCCCCAAACCTGCACCACGAGGCCAGGAAAAATAGAACGAAACAACCGACTTGAGAAAAAACGTGGACGTGGGCGGTCGCGGCTACTCCGAGTTAATGGATACTGCGACTGCTGGCGTCATGTTTCGGAACTTGCCAACAGTGATGCGTTGAGATCTGAATACTGTCGCGATGCCGCGAGATTTCAGTGCTTGAAACTTCGTTGGGTCAGATTCTGAAAACAGATCGGACAACTGCAATGTGCTTTGCACTGCAGGTAAACTTGCATCGACACTCCAAATTGGCCATGACCAGAACGTGCCACGATGAGACCGGAATCCAGTTGTTTGCAAGTTTCCGTACATGGGCGCCGTTGTAAACATTGGGATTGCCTCGATCGCCAAACGGTTCGCACCACGCATCGCCTTTGACGGATCTTTGCTAGGCTCCTTCCAACGCAATGCATGGCGACGGTCGTCACTTGGGTCCCACCGTAAATTCAGCCCGCGTCCTTCGTCGGTATATCGCCACAAATCAAACAGTGACGATCGCAAGTGCTTCACCGACGTTTGTGAAATGATCTTTCGCATGGACTTAAGGAAGTGCTGATTTCCCGCTCCGCTCATCGTGCGAAGCGCGGTGTCCTGCATCAACTGGCGATTTTTGGAGTGCGATTGGTGTGTCGCATCCGTTCCAAAGGCCGCAAGAAATGCCAGCGAGACAAGTGCAGCAGCATCACCCTCTTGCGCTTTCATTAGTTCCGTTCTTGAGAATCCGGAAAACGACTTCGGCGATATTGTTAGGTTATCCCCGAGAAGTTCTAGCAATGGGATCTGAGGTGCTTCCGAGAGCCAATCATCAAGTCGTTCGCAAAGACTGTCTTTAGTGAATCCCGGTTCTGAAGACGCGAGGATCGGTGTCCATGATCCCCCGACGATTTCCCAACGCATCGTTGTGTGGGAATTGGGAGAAATTATCGTCCAACTTCTTAACGCTCCAATTGCCGCCAGAAACGCGAGCGGATTCGATCCGTCGAGACCACGTAGTGCGATTTCACTTCGATCAACGGTCATCTTGTGACTCCGGTTGGTTCTGCGGGGGTGCGTTGGTGGGAATCATTGGATTGGATCCAAGACTCCATTTGGCTGACCTGTTGATCAGCGAGTCGAAGAGATGTTTCAAGACAAGCCAGCCCCCACCATCCATACTTTCGTGTTAGTCTCCAGAACCGATCAACAATGGGCGAGTCGACTCGGTGGTAAGCAACCTCGGATCGCGTTTGCTCGTCAATTTCCACGTCGGACAGACCGATGCGATGCAACGAAACCAGCTGTGGCGAGGTGTCCTCGCATACGGGAGCCCAAGGCCTTGCATGACCATGATGACTAGCGACGAGATGCAGAAGCAATTCCGCGTCCTCGACCTCTGACACTTCGGTCATGTTGTGTTCCACTATGGCAACGCTTAGTAGCTCGTGTCTGAAATGCCGCGGCAATTTACTCTGATCGTGGAGACGCTTCCGCGCGCGGGCACCACTGATCAGCGAAGCTGATTTTGCATACAAGCGATCTTCCCAGTGAGCAGCGAGCAAATCTCCACCAATCAGCATGGCTTGGAATCGCGGATCCGCCTTGCCCCAATCGTGAACCTCGGCGGAGCGAACGATCGTCTTCTCAAACGCGGACGCCGGAAAGATGGTTGCGTTCCACTGCGCCATGCGAGCAACACGGTTCAGGTGGGCTTTCAGTTCGATTGGTTTGCCCGCATGAATTTGTGACAGCGAATCGTCTCCGTCGTCAGTCAAACCAGGCGGGAAGGAGGTCGAAGCCGTGCTTGCAGCCAACGCCGTTACGGCCAATCGCGGGACGGATCCATATACTTCGCATCTCAGCTGGGATGGACGAACATTTTCAAAGCTAGCTGCAACGCCTATAGGGAGCTGGCAAATCAGTTCGTGAAGTTCTCCACGAGTGATGTGGAACTCACTCCCTTTTTTCATTTGATCAGAGTAGAGCGAGGTTAAGGCCGCGTCATTGAGCAAGTTCGGATGCAATCGAACGCAGGCCTGGTCCCGCGACTGGGCGAAGGCACTCGAGCCGATATCGATTTTGGCCAAAAGGTCAAAGTCGTCGCGATCCATTTTGACTTGGCTTTCGTCGCTTAACGCAGCGTCAAGCAGTTGCTGCCGCACAGAGCGTCCCAGTTCCGCGTGATCGCCATCTTCACCAGTGGACGGGATGTAGCCCAATTCATTCCAGCCTCCTGCAGTCACGGGGAAAACGAGTGTGTCACCCGGTTTGATTTCACTTAATCGCTGGACGACGACGCTATCGCTTGGGCCCCGCCACGCGACTGGACGCAACGGCACTGGGATCGCGTCCCGAGAGACCTTCGCTTCATCAGCAATCGATGGGATGTCTGCGGATTGATCGTTCTCCAGCTTTTTCGTACTGATCAAAGAGCCCAGCCAGGCAAAAAGTCTTCGCATCGACACGCTCAGGCATTCCGGCGATGACGGCGGGCAAACACTAATTGCATGAACCCGGTCGTTTTGTGCTTTGGGTGAACCGAGGCGTGGAACCGACAGCATGGCTGCTCCTCCGGCCGACGTGACCACAGAATCCAAGTCTGCACGCCAGCAAACCTGAACGTCGGGTTCGTTGCGTTGCGGTCCATGAAGCCAATATGAAACATCTGGGCTCGGCCAAGGGTCAGTGGATGTTTGGCAAAGCAAGTCAAGGTGTGCGGGCAACAACACAGGCGCATCCTCCGACGACGTTGACATGCGATTGCGCTGATCCGAATCAAGACGCGATACATGCTGCTTGAAAGCAGAAATACCAAAGTCAATCTTCTGATCGACCGCGATGGACTGAAGCCAATTCCACGCAAAACTCATCGCGTTTCCGTAGATCGGATCTTGGTACTTGAATGCCTTTTCGTCGGATTCCAACAGTTTGTCCGCTTTAATGCGGTCTTCTCGCATCACGACATGTGCTGTCGCGGTGATCGATCGCCCTCCGCGATTAAGACGCCCAAACCTCTGAGTCAACGCATCAACAGGGGCGGCTTCGGTGATAAGCACGTCAAAGTCGTAGTCAGCGCCAACCTCGATGCACTGAGTTGCCACCACAAAGATGGGCTCGTCTGTCGGGTGCCTTTCAACGCCGGTGGCAATTTTGTCACCAATTACTTTGGCTTGGTGATCCCGATCGATTGGGCGCATCGCACCGATGACAAGATGAACCTGTTGTCGTGAAATTCGCTTGTCCTTCAACAATCCTTCAACGGTTCGTTTAGCGGTGTCCACCATGTTGCACATGATGCCAATCGCGAGAGCTTTGCTGTCCTCCGAGAACACTTCATTCGTTGCCTTCTCCACAAGGACTTTGGCAAGTTGTGACGTCGCTTGGGTCCCTTTCGCCTTCGTGGCAACATCGAGTGTTGTCAACTTAGACGTATTTACCAGATGCCCCATGCGGGTGGTCTTGTCTGCCAACTCTTTTTCGCTGATCTCGAGCCTGACGGCACCGGGGGCGTCGGGTGGAGTGGCCGTCATTTGGACCACATTCATTGGCAACGAAAGAGGAATCTCGCTCCATTGCTTCGCTTGATAATTGCGGACCGCCGTGAGTGTCTGCGAGAACGGCTTCGATATGTGTGCTTCGTCCAAAATAACCAAGCTGTCATGCGCGACCGCCGTCGCCTGAATCGGACGTGCCGACCGAGAAACACCGTAACCCCGAAACAGTAAACGCGAACCCACTTGATCAACGGTGCTAGTCACAATCATCGGTTGCGTTAGCGACTGAAACCAAGCTGGATCTCGAAAGATTCCGCCTCTCAACTCGACGACCCTGAGCGGAGCACAATGTATTGAATCTGGACTGTAGTAACACAGGCGTTCAGCGACAGTTTTGAGGATGCCGTCCGTTGCGGTGTAAAGCCTGTCTCTCAAACGCTTCGCTCGCAAAAAGGCTTCGCTGACGACCGTTCGTCGATCAACGACCAGGAAAGTTCGCATCGGTGCGGTGCGTTTATCAGGAGACAATGTTGCCTGAACCGCCAACGCAAATACCGCAATTTCTATGGCTGATGTTTTCCCGGCGCCAGTGGGAACCGAAATATGCGTTGGCCACTGGCCTTCGCATGCAGCGGCTGCCAGCCTGGTCTGCCATTTCATGGGAGCAAAGGGCGTTCCCTCGTGATCGTGGTACAACGCACCAAAATAATCGTTGAAATCGCTGAAAGTGAGCTCGTTCATTTCGCACCTCGACATTCACTACCACGGGAATGATTAGGGCGACAGAATCCGTACCCGACAAACCGTCCCGCGCCGATCGAGACAGGCCCCTGGACCAATGTGTCAAATTCGATTCTTGCGTGCACCTGATATCGACTCGCCTTGCCATCTCTCGCACGCATTGTTGGGAACCCGCCGCCACTGGGCCTCGCTTTCAAAGTGCCGTTGATAAACGGGTTGTGGTGCACGTCGATGCCGATTGGATCCGGCAAGCCGATGTTACGACAACTCGACGCGATGATGCCGGAAACTTCTTCGTTCCACTCCTCGCGGTTGGCCAGGCGATCAGTCTTTGGAAACCGATCCAATGCCACTGGAGTCACGGTTTCCCAAACAGAACTGGCCTCTGTCCACGTCATTGCGAGAAGAGTTCGTGGCGGATTGAGCCTCATTTCCCGCACCAAGCGAATCGGAAGAGACGCAACCGTTCCGCCGGTAAGTTTCCGGAAGTGGTTCAGATTAAGGTTCAGCACCCATTCGTCAGTATCAGGGTCTCTCTCGAAAATCTCGCGAATGGCAACAGCTCTCTCACGCTCGTCGATACTCCGTGGAAATGCGATTGCGATTCCCATTAGATGACCGTCCGCATGTTGATGCGCGACGAATGGCAATGGCAGAACCGCTACATGCGCCTCGACAGCGGGGGCGCCATTGGCTTGGTGGCCTCCGAGCCACTCAGGGCTATGGCGACCTACAAAATTGTCATGGATCTTTTTCCGCACGGCGCCCGCCAACTGAAGCGTCGACTCAAGATGAATTGTGGGCGTGTCATCAAACGCCAGCACCATCATGTTCTCGTCGAATACTGTTTGCCGAACGTCTCGTTCTGCCGCCATTTTCTTTGCGTACCCTCGGGAGACCGCCCCGCGAGGACGAAGCGACTTTGGCCTTCCCTCAGGGAACTTCTCTTCGAGTTGTTGTTTCAGTGTTTTCGTTGCCTTTCCCTTGCTCTCAAGGATTTCCGTTTCTAAGTGAACGAATTCTTCGACAGCGTCAGAATTGAACCGCAATTCCATCGACTCCAAATCCCCAACCGAAATAATCCGCATCTGACATGTCGAGACCTCTGTGTTCGCCGACGGAGCCCAGTAGTTGAGTCTGCCACGATGTGATTCCAACTCGAAGTTCCGCTGGATCCAGACCCGCACAAGTGAGCTTGAGTGGCCGAGTCTCGACACGTGAAACGCGATGCTCTCTAGTTGCTCAGCCACTTTGTCGGGGATCGTTCCCTGCCATGCAAAGTGAATCACTTCGTCCTCAGGAATCGACGTTGGGAAAAAGCGTGGCTGTCGACTTCGGCTGGTTGCCAACAACTGATCTGCCTTAACTGAATCATTCACAGGAACAAACACCGTGACGGGAGTTCGCGAAGACGCATCCGAGGCCAGGATCTCTGGATCCTGCTGAGCTTCCAACCAATGCATCGCGTCGCGACGCGAGGCTAGCAATTCTTCGGAATCTTCTGGGTGGGATGATTCAAAAAACGCGGCGACCATCGCCATGTAAAGTCGAGCCGGATGAGGTGGCCATTCAGGCTTGTCCCATTTGCCGGTGTCTGTCGCAACGCAAACGCCGCGTAAGAATTCAACGCTGATGGACCACATCATTCGTTGCCCTCCGAACCGACCGAAGCGGCAATTTCTTGACTTCTCTGCAGCAGTTCGACCAACTGCTTGCCGGGAGTCAGCTCGATTGGATCGGTGTTGTAAGGGAGACCAACATCGACAGCTGATATGACGGCAGCTTCGTAGAGGCTGATGGCTTCGTCGGCCGAAATTTCAAACTTCTCTGTATCAGTACCGGGTTTGCCAAGTAACTCCCAGGTCGGGGCCTCACTTGGCCAAAGCAGACAGCGGCTGCGAAGATCTTGCCCACTTTCCGCCGCAAGCGTGACTGCGACAAGACCAAGTGAAAGCAGCACTGCTTGGGCGGCGTGATCGTATTCAACCTTGTACTGACCGTCGATGGGGAATTTCAGTTTCCTAAGTGCGGGCACCGAAATCACAGTTGTTTGTTCCGCGCGGCTGACGGTCACACCGCCAGCATTTGAGTCAATGGTTGGTGGAATATTTCCATGATTAACTTCACTGGGTGACTTGCCGTCTTTTGCACCCGCCTTTGCAAGCGTCCATGTACTGTCCTTTTTATTGATTTTCACTTTCGCCCCTGCGCGAATTTGCAACGGGTCGATGCGGCTACCCGTTTTGACGCCGGGCTTGACGTCGTAGCCAATGATCTCCGACACCAACGCTCGAGCGAACTTTGCGCCGAGGCCGCCCTTGGGCCCAGTGGAGTCCCAAACGCCAAAAACGAGAGCCGTGGGACAAAGCGAAAACAACGGTGTCGCATTGCGGATGCTCACGTTGTCGATTTGCTTACCCAATTCGGACTTGCGAAATGGAACTCCCTGGAACTCCGAATCTCGCAAAATTGCATCGGCGATCCTGTGCGGCGCCTGCAAGCTCGTGATTTTTCCAATCGGATCGATTAACGTAACGTCGGAGAAATCGACGGCGACGATAGGCAGTTGAATTTTCCCGTAATCGAGTGCATCTTGAAGTGCGTCTTCCATTCTGTTGGCCTGCGACTGAACCGAATCCAGCAATACGCAGGGAACCGATTTTGCCTCGCCATCGACCACAACGGTACGGTCTTCGCACGCATACTTAGCATCAAGGTAAGTCGGCGGAAACACTTTGTCGCCTTCTCCTCCCGCTGGCTGCAAAGTGAAGCGGCACCGCAGTGCAGCGGACGAGGTGATGATTTCGGTAATTTTAGACGCAGTTAGTTTCGTCATGTTTGATATGCTCTCGAAGGGCGCAGAATTGAAAAAGAAGTCGGAATAGTCAGTGGAAATGACGACACCAGGCTTCAACGTAATGTGGCTTGCAAATTTTTTTGTTCAGGGTGGAAGCGGGTTGCATCGCATTTGATCTGGCGAAGATTTAGATACTCACTTCGTCGCCTCGGCGGATTCGTATTGGGCGAGGGATTGCTTGAGTTCTTCGATGATTTCTTGTTGGAGCTCTTCGGGCTCGAGGACTTCGGCGGCCGGGCCGAAGGATTGGATCCAACTTTTGATTTCCAGTGTGCTGGTCAGTCGGAAGGTGGCTACCGCCGTGCCGTCTGTGGCGGTGACGACTTGTTGGCTCGGGTGCATCAGCTTTTCGGCCGCATATCGGGCGGCTGAGCCGGTGAATCGCACGCGGACCGTGACGGGGGTTTGGCCGCTGACTACCCCGAAGGCGCCTTTCATGTGTGTCTTGATGTCGAAGCCGGCCGGACGCACGAAGGGAACAGGCGTGACTTCCGCGTCGCTGATCCGTTCGACTTTCCATGTTCGGATTTCGTGATGCTCGCACGAATGGCCTACGACGTAGAGCGTGCCCTGGTGCTCGGCCACCGCGTAAGGGTGGATGTCGTACGTGACCGGTTCTGTGGATCGGGCACTGTGGTAGCTGATGAAGGTGGCTTTGCGGGACTCCATCCCGATCATCAACGCGTCCACAATCTCACCGTGCTGCGTGTAGTCGCCGCCGACTGAACGTTGGTGCACTTTGGGGAGCATCGTGGCTAGGTAGTCGGCGGCGACGGTTCCCAAAGAAGCCTCGATTTTCTCGAACGCGGCGTCTGCTGCCTGGCCGAGGGAGGTGCCCTCAAACGCGGTCGCGGTGCCGCGACATAGCATGATCGCAAACGCTTCGTCGTAACAAAAGTTCACGCGTTGTAGAGCATCTACCGCAATTGAGTACGTCTTGCGTCCGTGCGCGTGGACTTGATCGGTGATCGGAATGCCGAGACGGCGCGCCGCCTCGATGTCCCGCCTGACCGTCTTGACGCTAGACGACGTCTCGGCCGCGATTGCAGCAACGTCGCATTCGCCTCGGCCCAGGCCGATTATTCGTGATAGTGTGATGATTCTTTCGATCTGATTTGGCATCTTGCCTGCCCCTAGTTCTATCGCCCTTTAACCGTTGCCACCCAGTCGTTTAATCAACTGATGATTGCAAAGCGAGTCTAACAGCAGGTGATAACATCTTGTCAGTAGATGGGCACCCCCCGTCCAATCTGGAGGAAATTATTGGAAATAGTTTCGTGCCGAATCGGGGCGAGGGCAAACGGAAGCCGACCTCAGACCTAACGGGAGGAAATGTTCACCGAAGCTGAGTTGAAAAACGAAGCCGAAGAGGAGGCGGTGATGAACGGTTCGACCGCTCCCGCTTTTGTGCGTCCCTTTTGATGAGCAAAGTGATGATCCAATAGCGCACGCCAGCGAAGTACGTGGAGCTCAAAGCAGAAAAAGGGGGCAAGCAAATTTTGAGTCTGTAGAACCTGGACGTTTCGGATCACTGACGCCAGACACGCAGCGATGTTGGTCCGCGAACGCTGGCGAACTCGGCTGCATTGTCACGAGGATCTCGCTAGCCCTTCAGCAGCGCGTCGGCGAAGGAGTCAGGGTCGAAGGCCGCCATGTCCTGCATGCCTTCGCCGAGTCCCACGAACTTGACGGGTAATTGGAACTGCTCGCGGATCGGCAACACGACGCCGCCCTTGGCAGACCCGTCCAGTTTCGCCAACACGATTCCGGTGCATCCGGCTGCTGCGCTGAAACCTTTCGCTTGGCTGATCGCGTTTTGGCCGGCGGTCGCGTCGAGCACCAACAGCACTTCGTGTGGCGATCCCGGCAATCGTTTGTCGATGACCTTGCGAATCTTTTCCAACTCTTGCATCAGGTTGCTTTGCGTTTGCAACCGTCCGGCGGTATCAATGATCGCGTAGTCCGCACCGACTTCGATCGCCTTGTCCACGGTTTGGTAGGCAACACTCGCCGGGTCCGCGCCGCTTTTGCCGGTCACGATTTCACATCCGATCCGTCCCGCCCAAATCGTCAACTGTTCCACCGCCGCGGCACGAAACGTGTCGCCCGCGCCGAGCACGAGGCTGTGTCCGTTGGCATGCAGGTGGTGGGAGAGTTTCCCGATCGACGTTGTCTTGCCACTGCCGTTGACGCCCACGACGAGGATCACCGTGGGTGGCGAATCGGACTTTGTCAAACCGCCGTGATCTTGCCGCAGTTGCGATCGAATTTCCTCGGTGATCGTTTGGATCACTTCATCGAGATGCACGACGCGGCCGCGATATTGACGTCCGACCTCTTCACGGATTTTGTTCGCCGGTCCCGTGCCCATGTCCGTGCGAATCAATCGTGCGAAGAGTTCACCGAGGAAATCCTCATCGACGAGTCGCCCTTCGCTTTTGAAGAGGTCACGGATGTCGGTTCCGAGCACACGGCGTGTTTTTTGCAGACCACCGGTGATTTTCGAGAAAATCCCGCCACCTGCGGCCTTGTCGGTTGCGGGCTCTGCTGCAGGTTCGCTCGTCGCGGGATCGAGGCCTTCGTTCTCAGGGCCGGATTCGTTCGTCTTTTTTGATCGCCAAAACGCCATCGTGATTCGTTTCCGCAGGTGAATGTTGGTGATTGCGTGAGTCGGTATTTTGCACCGATTGTGTCCTGCGAAGGCCAAAACTACCACCGGGTATCGAGGCCGATTGTGGTGACGCGGGTTCGGGTCTGTTAGTTTGGATGAATCACCCGCGAGTCGTGCTGGGCGACTCTGCGCCGATCAGGCTTCCGACGTTTTGGCGAGGGCACCATGTCAGTGACGTTCGATTCACTCTTTTCCGATCACGTTCTCGCTTCGTTCGACAAGCAACTGCGACTGGCCGACGCTCACGGCGACGACGATTGGGGATTTGACATGACCAGCGGCGTGATCACGTTCAACGGTTCGGTCGACTACCAGATCCAAATCCTCGGAACTGAAGACCACACGGCCGAAACATGGATGTGGGGGTGGGCCAATCACGCGAGCGGCATTCCGGAAAATTTGCTGGTCGCCAGCAACCAGCTTCTCGCGATCGGCGAAGAACACGGCGTCGATGAATTGACCACGTCGGTGTTACCGATGGACGATCTCGAAGGCCATCGCGTGGGACTGATCGCCAGTGGCATCGCTGGGGCCGAAGCGTACTATCGATGCCCGTACGAGGGCGGGGCTCTGTTCGTGCTGATTACCGATTCGAGTCTGGAACTCTCGGTGGACGACGAACTCGTGCGAGCGACCCGTGTCATCCCGCAGGGGATCTCGACTTTCGAAATTTCGGATCATCGCCGCGCCATCGCCCCGTATTTGACTCATCTCGGATTCGAAATCAAAGACGTCGGCGTGAATCTGGAAGCGCAGACGGAAGGCCGCTCGGTGATGACAGCGAAATTCGATCGGATGAATCGGCTGACGAAACTCGAGTCGGCGATCGGGCCGCGTTAGCAAACCAAGCCGGGTGAACGAAAGGAGACTGCAGATGGCTGGAAATGCATCCACCGACGAAAGTAACTCACACGCGGAGCACGCGTCCCACGGCGAGATCGCAACCAGCGGCGAGATCGGGCTGACTTACCAGGGCCGTCCGCGAACGCACGGATTTCGGCTTTCGCTCGTTGATGCGTTTGTCGTGTTGTTGGCGGCGGTGGTGACGTTGGCAACGATCGACGCAACGGGTGGATTTTCGTGGTTGTTGCTGTTCGTCGTGCTGCATTTTTTCTTGTTCTGCAACGTGTTCCGCGTTCGTCGGGCGCCCGAATTGGTGTGGGCGTTTACGTTTCTCGCGAATTGCGGAGTTTGGATCGCGACCGGTCATGTGGATCTGCTCGGGATCGTCGGTTCGCAGTGTTTGATCACGCTGGGGATTTTGATCAACGAGATGCGTTCGCCGAATTATCACGGGATCTTTGCTCGCAGAATCAACTCGCGGTTGGACGATTATTTGGCCGGTCGGGCCGACGTCGTTGAGCGAAACTCGTTGTCGAAATCGTGACGCTCGCCGGTCGTATTCGGCACAATCCTCACAGGCGTCTGTTTTTAGTGGGCAGAGTGCCGCGCGGGTGAAATTTTCTCGTCCTCGTAGGTGCAATTGAGCTACCTATTTCGATGCGAAACTACTTTTCTCCACCTTTTCTCTTCGCCCCGGGGAATGTACCAAATGGTCGCTAACGCTTCCGATTCCGAATTTTTCCGCTGTCCGATCACGGCTGAAAACAGCTCCGCATGGCTGCGAATTCGTCGCCGCCGAGTGAACGTTCAATTGCAGGAAGCGTCGATTGATGGGTTCACGATTTTGGTTCGAGCACTCGATTCCACCCAGCTCCGGATCGGTGAGCCCTGGTTGTTGTTGCATGACGGCGCGACGCTGGAGGTGCAGGCGCAGTGGTTCTTCCAGGCGGCCGATGGTCGCGTGCAGATCGGATTGCGACGGCTGCGGGATCTGACCCCTCCGCCGGTGATTGGTGGCTGGCTCCCGAACATTTTCGCGCGGCCGAAGATGCCGGATTATTCGTCGAGTTCGCTGGTTCTGACGTGCGGCATTTTGCTCATGTTGCTAAGTTTGGCGTTGCCCGGCGTGGGCGACAAACTGGGCACGTCGACCAGGATCAGTGCGGCGATCAACAGCGTGTTTGGGGGGATTCGCAGCGCGTTTGGAAATTGGTTGTAGGGAATAGGACGACGGCAATTCGCCGGGCGGGCCAGCAAATCACGGGACACGCGGTTTGTTGTCATTGACGCTCAGGGGCGTGGGACCGACAATCGGGCATTCGATTCGCGTTGGCCGAACCGTCTGACCAGCCCATCCCCTCAAAAAAGATCCAAAACCTTCGATGAGTACGATCCAGTCGCAAGATCCCGTCCTGTGGGAAGCCATGCAAGCCGAAGCCGCCCGCCAGCAAGACGGGTTGGAAATGATCGCCAGCGAGAACTACACGAGTCCCGCGATCATGGAAGCAGCCGGCAGCGTGCTGACGAATAAGTACGCCGAAGGTTACCCGGGACGTCGCTACTATGGCGGCTGTGAACATGTCGACGTCGTCGAGCAATTGGCGATCGATCGGGCCAAAGAACTGTTCGGCGCCGAGGCCGCTAATGTGCAACCTCACAGCGGATCGCAGGCCAACACGGCCGTCTACCTCGCCGCTCTGGAAGTCGGCGACACCGTCATGGGGCTCGACCTCGCCCAAGGTGGTCACCTGACCCACGGGATGAAACTGAACATCAGCGGTCGTCTGTACAACTTCATCAGCTACGGCGTCGACGAGAAAGAACACCGTCTCGACTTCGACCAAATCGCGAAATTGGCGCGTGAGAACAAACCGAAACTGATCGTTGCCGGAGCCAGTGCCTACCCCCGCGAAATCCCGCACGCGAAGTTCAAAGAGATTGCCGACGAAGTGGGCGCGAAACTGCTCGTCGACATGGCCCACTACGCGGGTCTCGTCGCGGCGAAGATCCACAACAGCCCCGTCCCGTTCGCCGACTACGTCACGACCACGACCCACAAAACCCTTCGCGGCCCGCGAAGTGGTTTGATCATGTGCAAACAAGAGCACTTGAAATTGGTCAACCGCAACGTGTTCCCGGGCACCCAAGGCGGACCGTTGATGCACGTCATCGCGGGCAAAGCGATTTGTTTCGCCGAGGCAATGACCGCGGACTATCAAGCCTACGGACGTTCGGTCGTCGAGAACGCCAAGACGCTCGCCGAAACACTGATGGCCAACGGCCTGCGATTGGTCAGCGGTGGTACCGACAATCACTTGATGTTGGTCGATGTCACGACCGTTGGGCTGGGCGGCAAACGTGCCGAAGCCGTGCTCGACGCGTGTGGCATCACCGTCAACATGAACATGATTCCGTTCGACAAACGCAAACCGATGGACCCATCCGGTGTCCGGATCGGAACGCCCGCTCTGACGACACGCGGAATGGGCGTCGATGAGATGAAACGGATCGGCAATTGGATTCATCAGTCGTTGTCGAATCCTGACGATTCGGCGTTGCACGAATCCATCCGCGGCGAAATTCGCGACATGTGCTCGAGCTTCCCCGTACCCGCTGCTGCGTCCGGACAAGCCTGTGGTGTTGCCTGATGAGTAATCGCATTTTGATCGCCGACGACAACGTCGCAAACCGAGAACTTCTCGAAGCGTATCTCGCCACGGTGGACTGCGAAATGGAAACCGCGGTCGATGGCGCCGACACGCTCGAGAAAGTCGAATCGTTCAAGCCGGATTTGATCCTGCTCGATGTCATGATGCCGAAACTCAGCGGGTTTGAGGTGTGCAAACAACTCAAGGAAAACGCCGCGACCAGCAACATCATGATTTTGATGGTGACGGCGCTTAGCGAATTGGGCGACATCGAACGTGGCGTTGCCGCAGGTACGGACGACTTCCTCAGCAAACCGGTTAACCGGATCGAATTGACCAAACGCGTCGAAAACATGCTCAAGCTCAAAGGCACGACGGATGAGCTCGAGCGTTTGCGTCAATACATTCAAGAAATGGAAGAACGCTAAGTTGCTCGAATCGCTCTGCCTGATGCCCCCACGAATCGGGCAAGTACGTCGTGGAATTTCACCGGCACCGACGGAAACGTTGCTGCAACGCACCGAAGGCGTGCCGGTTCTCTTACCCGTCCCCTTGTTTTGGGACGCGCCACCCTGGCACACGTGGCAACCGATCATCGCCCAATCCATCTTCTTGGCGATGCAGTCGCGTGGTGTGCTCGTCTCGGCCCTCGAGAGCGAACTCGGACGAACGCTTGCGACCTCGGATGCGGCACCCACCGCCGCAGACGGTTCGTCGCCGGCCAGCGATCCACCGGACAGCGAATTGGGGATTCCTCGTTTGCTGCCGTATCGAAACGAGCGATATGGGTTATCGGATGTCGACTTTGATCACGCGATGGTCGTGGACATGCACCTCTCGCCACTCCGCGACGCGTCAGGGCGATTTGCCTACTCGGCCGCTCGGCTAGGACGCTGGGAAGCCACCCCCGAGGACCAGCCACTTTCAGGTGGTGGATGGATTCCGGCGATGACCCTGCCACCGGATGTCAGCGAATTGAAAACGCTGAGTTCCAAAGTCGAACAACTTCGCGTTCTGGCACCCCATGCCGCCGTGGTAATCAGTGTCACGCCGGAGTGGATCGACGAACATCTCAACGATCTAATTGCCGCCGGGCCCGATGCGATCCTGATTCGATTGGGACAAATCAGAATGACGGGAATCGCGTTCGCGCAGTTCACCCAGCGTTTGTCGCACCGAGTCGAATCGATCAAGAAGATTCCGATTTGGTTGGTTCCACCGAAATCGCTCGCAAAGAAACCACTCGGGGTCTCGGACTCGATCAAGACAATCGCGTTGGGCGTGTCCGCGATCGCGATCGACAGTTGGCTCGATGGGGTGATCGAAGAGTTCAACGAGATTTCGCACCCGGCCTCGTATGTGTCCGATCCGATGCAAACGGTGACGATCGAGGTCGAGGAGATTCTGCAGCGACGGTTCGATCCCGACCTCGAAAACTTCCTGGGGCTTTTCTCGACTCTCGTGCACGACCGGCCCAGTGATTTGTTGGGAACGTTCGATCCCGAAATCGCCGAGATCCTCAACCTGCCTTGCGTCGGCCGACTGTCAACCTAACCCCGATCGCATCAAGCAATGATCACGGGGCCGCAGATTCCGAGGTCACTCCGTGGCTCAAAACAGAGTTCGTCCGACGCAGTGGTGTGCAACGTTCCTCCCAACGAGCAAGTTGAGTTCGGACGAGCGTTGCGTTCGGCGTTCTCACTTCGCTTTGAAAAGGACGTTGGGTCTCTTCTCGTGTGACGACGGATCACGGAAAACGTACGGTGTCCAAATCGCGAGTGCTTTTTCCCATTCTTCTAACGTGCGTGTGGGATACCAACTCGGGTATCCGTGTTTCTTGAAATCGTATTTCGATTCGTTCAACGCAACCCATTCGCCGACGGTGGTCGTTGGGCAATTTGCAGGAAACACTTCCGTGGCGCGAAAGTCATCCGTGACGCCTTGATCATCAATCACGTCCGTTCGCCAACGCTCGAGTTCTGCCATTAGCTTTGCTTTCACCGTGGCGTATTGTGGATCGTCGGCGACATTGTTGATCTCGTGTGGATCGTCTCGGAGATTAAACAGTTCGACGTCCGCTTTTTTCGGAGCCATGAAGATCGCTTGCTCAGGCGTCAACATGCCTTTCATGTTCAACACGTTCATTTCTGCCATCATCGGATACGCACCCTCCTTGTAACTGCTGTATTGGCAGTAAGCCCGTTCCGGCATCAGGTTCAATATCAGCTTGAATTCCTTCGAACGGATGGACCGCATCGCATCGTGTGTGTTACCCATCCGGTCTCTCGCCGCGAAGACATACTCGCGATCCTTCACACCTTCGCCGAAAAGACTTCTGCCGTGAAGCGGCACCGGCGGGGTGATGCCGGCGACGTCCAAAATCGTTGCACAGATATCCAGCGAGGATACAAGATCCTCATTCACTTGGCCCGCCTCAACTTTTCCAGGCCAACGCATCACCATCGGAATGCGCAACCCTTCGTCGTAAAGAAATTGTTTTCCGCGAACATGACAACGTCCGTGGTCACCGATGAAGAACACGAGCGTGTTATCGGCCAGGCCCTCATTCTCGAGACGGGCTAGCAGTTCACCGATTTTGCGATCGACGACTTGCATCGATTCTAACCCGTTCGCCCAATCACGCCGCACGAACGGAGTGTCCGGATAGTACGGGGGCAGTTCGACATCTTCAATCGCGATCGGGCGGACGGGATCACGATGAAAGGAGCGGTGTGTTTCTCCGTAGGTGATTCGCGCAAAGAACGGTTGTCCGGCTTCACGTTCCGACCAATCCCCGCCCATGAACAAATCCGGTTTGGAATCGGGTAAGAAGTTGCAGTCCGTCTTCCAACTCAATAGTGCGGTGTAGTAGCCCGCCTCCGCAAACAAGTGTGGGATCGGTTTGATGCCGTGCGGCAACGGTTGTTTGTCGTACTCACGATGTTGCTGAGCGTTGATATAGTTCTGATGGAAGCCGGTCATCATCGCCGAGCGTGACGTCGAGCATACTGGCGACGTTGTGAATGCACGCTCGAAACGAACGCCTTCGGCCGCGAGGCGATCCACGTGCGGTGTCTCGATCCCTTTCGTCCCATAGCACGATAAATCGGGTGACCAGTCCTCGATCGTAATCAACAAAATATTGGGACGGGAATCGGCGGTATCCTCTGCCCCCATCGTGGTAAGGCATGGAAATAGAAACAGAGCGGCAAGGCAAGCCCGCAAAGCCACTGCGACGGAATCGCACTTCGTCATAGTCATCAGCAATCGAAAGGAAATGAGTCATCCGTGATCGCGGAACGGCGGATGCAGTCCGGAATTCGGTGTCAAACAGCGGCACGCCCGCGAAGTCTCGTGGACGAAAAGCGCTCCGCGTAATCGATGAACAGCAACGATCCGAGCACGCGGTTGCACTACCAAAGGATGTTGCCTGTGTTCTCAGACGATCTCTCGAGCGGAGCAATCGAATGTCCCGAACACATGTTCGACATTGTAGCTAATCACGCAGACACGATTAGCCATTCTTGCTGGCAACGCCGATCCGTTTTCGAAACTTCAGCGAGCGGTTCGTCGCTCGAAGTCTGTGGACTTGCGAGTCTGCGTGCCAAGAGGGTTTGCAGGCGAAGGAATCGTATCAACCATACGCCAACGCGTTCCTCTCACCAAAACGATAGGCTGTATCAATCCAATCGCACGCCGTTACAACTCCCCAAGTTCATCGGCACTTTCGACGTTGGTTCCGTTGCGAATTCGATTCACGCTACTCGGAGACGGTGGGCGGTTCGGAGATCGACCGTTCAGCGAACTTTCCGTGGAGGGGCGAGCTTTCCGTGGAGGGCAAACGTCAACTTAGCAAACTCGTTGAAAATCGTTTCCCATCCGCCCTTAGCAATGCGAGAGACGAACGCAGGTTGCTCGCGTCTGCTGCTCGGCAAATTGACCGATACGTGATCGATCTACACAACTACTATCAAAACGCATTTATCCTAAACCGTTGCCTGTTGCACATCGAGGCAACCACGAATGGCATCAGGGCTTTTCGGCAGGTTCGCTCAACTCGAAAAACGGAACTTGCGGTTGGAAAGCTGAACGCGAGAAGAAGGCGGACGTCGTGGCCGCCGGCCGAGTCATTCACAACCCACCAGACCGCATTGTGATTGTTGATTCAGTCACAATACGCGTGTTCATGCGGGCATACCAAGTTTGACGCGAACGAGGGCGGATCCACGAAATGCATTGCTGCGTCGCGGGCTAGTCAAGCAACTGCCCGCGTTCCACATGGAGTGCCTAAACGCTGAACCGCGTAGTTCAGGCAGTCGCGGCAAGTCGGTCAGGATTACAGACCCGAGTCGACCTCTTCTTCCTTGACCTTTTCTCCTGCATCTTCTGCTTGTCGCGCCAAACCTTTGGCTTGCATCTCTTGCAGTTCTTCAAATGTCATCGTGCCTTGATCCGTCACGAGTCCACCCTGAGGGGAATCGCAAGCGGTGAAACCGACCAGACAACACAGAAGGCAGAGAAGAGGGAAGATTCGTTTTGTCATTTGTCGTTAGTCCAAAGAGAGTGTTTTCAATCGGGGAGATTTCCGCAGAGTCCTCCCTCACATCGGATCGATATGGGGGAGGCTTACGCGCGGGGTAGCTTGCTCGACGGAGTGCCGAGCGGTTTCTAGAATTCCTCTTCGATGGTTTCCTTCGCGGCCCGGGTTCCGAGGGCTCCCCAGAGACCGTAAGGGCTCTTCGAGCCGGGGGCACTGATTCCGGTACCGAGCTGAGCAACTGGAGTCGCGTTCTGGTTGCCCGCTTCGATCGAGTCGGTAATGAACTTCACCGCACCGTCGCCCATCAGCACGTGGCATCCACCCTGGTGCCGACTGCTCGCCGAAAACACGCCGGATCGGTTGTAGACATTGTTGGTTCCCTGTTCATTCGCAAACTGAAAACAAACGGCAGTATTTGGCGGCGACATCGTATTGATCTGACTGAACACGGGGAAACCACTCGCCCATCGATAGCCGCGAAGATTGTCCAGAACAATTCCGCCCCAGATCACCGAGAGAGGAGTGGAGGCGCTGCTGCTCCAAAACTGTGGCCGTTCCGGGTCGACACCCGCGTTGCCTGAACACTGAGCAGGCGATCCTACCGGTGCTTGGGCATTACCACCCGACTCGGCGCGAAGCGTCACGGCACTGTTGTTGGCCAAGGGATCCGTTCGCGTGTCTCGGTCACCCAGGTCAGTGGCAATCTCGCCAGCCATGACGGTATTTGCCAAGCCGTCAAGGATGTCGCGAAACGCCGTCTTTTGACGAGGCACGTACACACCTCGCTGGCTAGCACGAACCATTTGGGCGCGAGCCGCGTTTCGGTTTAGGTTTTGATCGGCTGCACCAACACCGCCGCGGAACGGGCTGTCTCCGGTGCAGGCTGCGTAATTGGTTCGACCGTAGGCAGGAAGTCCCACACCTGGATCGCTCGGGCACCGCAGGGCGGGCACGGAAGTCAAGTAAGGAGGGTAGTTCGCTACGTTGGGCGATGGCCCGAATGCAACCCACGGTTGCCCCACCGATCCCCAACCAGAGTTCCCGCCATCAGTACGACCAACCAACGGATTTGAGATCTGCTCCCACAACGCTTGCTGTTCGAAGAACGGCAAAAGTCCTACAAAGATGCTGTGCCTCTCTCCGTTGCCGTTGGTTCGGTTCGGGTGCGAGCCGGAATTGGTTCCGTGACCCGTTCCGGACATCTGAGTCGGCAATTGGTTGTAGGCTGAATGATAATTGTGAACGGCCAGCCCAATTTGTTTGAAATTGTTGCTGCAGCTCATCCGTCGTGCTGCTTCACGGGCGGCTTGGACGGCGGGCAACAACAGGCCCACCAGCACACCAATGATTGCAATCACGACTAACAATTCCACTAATGTGAACCCCTGTGCAGATCGTGAGGGGCGACTCAATTTGGGCATCTCTGTACCTCGGTTTCGAAGGAATGCGGTCAATAACGAGAGAGTTGGAAATTTCCCTCAATGACTTCTAACCGAGGTCTATGCGCTGAATCTGAACACTTCGCGGAAAGAATGTTCGATTTTTTTGTATTCGCGTCGCCTTCACCTCACAAAACACACGGAAAACGAGGCATTCGAGACCCGGAAATTTTTCACAACCACGTTCACCTAATCAGATGCTGGCCCGAGGTGTGTGTCACGGTCCCCCCGGATTACCTCGATCGACTCTGGCAGGCTTGCGATCTGAGATTCCGGAATCGCGTCAGGATCCAGATAGAGCCGCCGCAGTGTTCGGTTGTTGAGCAACGGAGAGAGGTCCTTGACCGGCGTTTGGCGAATATCGAGCTCCAGGAGTTGCAAACTGCGCAGCTCGGACAAGTCGCGAATACTCGTCTCCCGGAGATCCAGCACTTTCGGCTTGAGCACGTGTAGCAGGCAAAATCGATTCGGGTGACGTTTGGATGCAGCGGCGAAGGTGCGGTTGAGATGCTTTACGCCGATGCCCCGTAATCGCACCGTTGCGGAATCGGGATCATAAGACAGCTCTTCACCTTGCCAATTCGGGTTGTTGAGTTGCACCCATGCCCGTGTGATCGCGAGTTTGTCTTCGTGCGTGCGGTCATGGATTCCGTCGTAGAGCATCATTTTTTCAGCGAGAGGTGCACGCCAGCGATCGATCGTCACCAAGTCTTGCATCAAGGAAATGAAGTGAGCGGTGTCTACGAACCCGTCCGCATTGCGATGCGGTAGATACCGTTCGGCGAGCATGACGAGTTCGGGCGTAATTTCCTTCCCGGCTGCGCTCAGATCCAGCGCGGCTTCAAAATCCTGAATCAGGAAAAGATTCCAGAACTTTTGATTCCACGCAAACGAATTGGGCGGCGGATCAAAATCGAGGATCGAATCTAGCTGCACGAGTGCGAACTGCAGAGCAGATCGCATCTCGTCGTCGCGCTGCATGGCGGCGTCAATGACAAATTCCGAATGTCTCGCCGCGGCAACGATTTGGGAGTAACGGCGTCGGTCGGATTCTCTCTTTTCTGCCAGGTACTTGGCCAAAGATGCTTCCGCTTGGCGTTGTGCTTCCTCTGCACGCTCCAACGCGGCAGCGGTTTTCTGTTGAGCATCCTCCGCGACTTGCTTCGCATCGATCGCTCTACTCTGTGCTTCCTGTGCGTGCGCGCGTGCGTCGACGGCGACGGCTTTGGCGGTCAATGCTCTTTCACGGCTTTCACTAAGCTGCCAAATGAAAAACGTGACACACATTGTTAAAATAGCGAGCGATCCTAATGCGATTGAACATGCGTCGCGGTGCCTACGATAGAACAACGCTGCCTCGCGGCGCAAACTCGCTCGCTCGACCGAGGTGCTGTATCCGAGTAGGAAACGCGAGATGTCTTGCCGCAGCAAGGCGACCTCTTGATAGCGATCGCTCGGATGCATCGCCATCGCCTTGGCAATCGTCGCCGCCAGCGGTGGATCAATTCCGGAATTCGCGGACTTTGATTGTGAGGGGGCTTTCAGTGTCAACAGTTCCTGCAACAGACAGCCAAGAGCATAGATATCCATCTGAGGCGTTTTGTGCTGCCGCGTGTCCTTTTGTTCGGGAGCCATGTAGATCGGCGTCCCACTGACCGATTGCAGGAGCGACCCATAGAGGTCAGGATCGAGAAGGACAGCGGACTCGCTTTCACCTTGCTCGCGAGCCATCACGACGCCCATGCCCCAATCACAAACCTTTACCTCGCCGTAATCGCCTACAAAAATGTTCTCGGGCTTGATATCCAGATGCAGAACGCGGCGTGAATGAGCGTAGGCGACCGCATCGCAAACTCGCAGGAATAGCTCCAAACGTTGATGCAGCGGAATTTCGTTCTTAGCCGGATCGTCTCGCAATGACCGGATCACATCGAGAAGCGACTGACCGTGCCTCAATTCCATCGTGAAAAACGGCCGACCTTGCTGGTCGATGTCCATGTCGAACAGGTCGATGATGTTCGGGTGGTTCAACCGCGCCGTCAGATGTGCTTCTCGCAAGAAAGCGTCGTACTGATCGCTAGAAAACTTCGGCAGGGGTTTGGCCATCGCAACGTGACGCACTGCTCTCGCGTCATAAACCCGATAGACCTCTTTCATCCCACCCCGGCCAATCAACTCGGGGTCCTGGTAACGTTGTTTGATTCGTGAAATCGAACAGTACAGAGGACAGATATCGTCGTCTGACTCCAGATTATCGTCGTACGCCTGTGAGGGATCACCCTGATCGAACAAGTCACTCAATATTGGCTTGATTCGCTGTAGATCTTCGTTTCGTCCGCGGCTGTTGTTCATCAGGTTGTTGATGTTGCTGAAATTTGGTGAATCAAAAGTGCTTCCTTCGCGGAACGAAAATCAAGGCGTGCCATCGGGGAGTTCCAGTTCTCGTCGCAACTCGCACACGGCACGAACAAGGCGTTTCTTAACACGATGTTTCAACACGTACACGCTTTCCTCACTGATGTTCAATTGTTTGCTAATCTCGGCGACCGACTCTCCCTCGACGCTGCGAACAAAGACATCCACGGCGTTTCCCGAGAAAATCGATTTCAATCGTTCAAGAGCCAAATCAACAATATGCTCTTTCCACTCCGCTTCGATCCTTTCCTCGAGTTCAGACTGATCAATCATCGCTTGCTCGAATAAGAACGAATCCGAGCCGACGACGAGTCGATCACGCTGTTGTTGCCGGTGCCAATCCACCAACGTGCTGTGAATCAGATAAGACAGCCACGTGCGAAATCTGGCTTGGTGTGGTTTGCGTTGGTAGTTCACCAGATCTTTCCATAAACGCATCAGCACCAATTGGCAGACGTCATCGACATCCGATCGCGGAACCCCCATCTGCGACAGAATCCGGCTGATGAACGGTTCGTAATAGCCGAGGAATTCCTCCCAAGCCGGGTGATCTTTCCCCGACTGGGCAAGCTCCAGCAACGAAATCCGAGTAAGCAAGTTCTGTGATTGACTGTTCATCAGGAGTTAAGGCGAGTTTGCTGAAACGGCGATGGAGTTGGCGTTGGCGAGTTGATTCACGTCATTGAAATAGTTTTCCACGTTCCGCCACCGACGCAAGACGCGAAACATCGCTATCCGGTCAGTTTCGACAGACGCCCGTTTTGATCGCCAAATCCACGACGCCTTCGTTCCTATGAGGCAAAATCGAGTGGGAATCGGCGCGGCCGCGTGCTGGGCTCTATCGGCGTGACTGTTATGCAATGTTGTTTATTTCCAACGGACGTCGAGTTCAAAAGGAACTCCAAATGAACGTTGTCTCCAGAAATACCGTAGCGTTTGTGTCGCAGGTTGCGTTGATTTGACGGATGCCTGATTATGCTAAAGTTCCTCGTTGAGGGAGTCCTATTTTCTGAGTTTGGGAAGAAAGCAATGAAAATTCTGTGGTTGGCGCTATTGGGGTGCGTCCTTTCAATTCGCTGCCTGGCACAACCCTGCGATTTTCAATTCGAATACGTCGGCCGCGCTGTGCAAACCGCAGGCATGCATGTTTGGGGCTCTTCGCCCGTCATCGGGCCGGACGGGAAAGTGCACCTCTACGTAGCCCGATGGTCGATGACAACGCGGAACGATTTCAACGGGTGGTATCGGGAATGCGAGATTGCTCACTACGTCGGCGAGCAACCGGAGGGGCCGTTTGAGTTCGTTCGCGTGGCCGTACCCGATCAAGATGGCAATTTTAATTCGCCGCACAATCCGTCGATCAAGAAAATCGATGGGAAATACGTGCTCTGTTTCATCGTCAACGAAAACGACGATTTGAAAACACAGCGGATTGTCATGTATGTCGCCGACGATCTTTCCGATAACTGGACGCCAGCCGCGGGTGCCGAGTCCGACGGAACGATGGTGCGAAAATCTAACAAACGCACGGATTGGAATTACACAGCCCGATTGGGCGTCTCCAATCCCTCGTTGATCAAGCACAACGGAAAATATTTGTTGTACGTTAAATCCGTCGTCTTCCCATGGGCCAACTCAAAGAAACGCAAATACATGTACGGTGTCACGGTCTCAGACACTCTCGAAGGTCCGTACGTGAATCACGCAAAATACGTTACCCCAGCAACGATGCCGCTCGAAGACGCCTACGCGTTCAGTTCGGGTGACTCGGTTTATATGCTCAGTCGAGACTTTGGTGCGTCCAAAGGCTCCAGTGGCGGCGGGCTGTTGTGGAAATCAAAGGATGGATTTCATTTCGACAAGAAAGACGTCGCGCGTGCCTACGAAGATCTCGCACATTACGTCGGTGAAGACTCCTTGCAAGATGGCACTGCCTATCGGGGGAAGCTCGACGGCCATCTCGAACGTGCTCAGGTGCTGGCGATCGACGGCCAACCGGCGTATCTGTACTTGGCAACCGGAGTCAACACGACTCCCGGACACGGCAGTTGCTCGCACGTCTTCCGGATGAAGAAGCGGGACGACTGATCGAACGGGAAGTTGTTCGAAGGTGATGGGAGTCGCTTCCGAAAAACCAGCCGGTACGTCGGAGTGAGTGATCCGATTCGATTTCGATTCATTCAACAATCGCCGACAATTTTCGCTTCGACGCTCACCGAACGAAACGGTAAAGCAGTAGGCCGGAGCGGCGTCGCTATGCTCCTTGATCCGACCTACTTCTGCGAAGGGCCGTTGGCAACTTGGCGGCCTACCGGCATTCGGCCGATGCTTACAAAGTGAGATCCGCTGGAATGAAGGGTGTCAATTCCACTGGACCTTACCTTCACTCTTTTCGACGTCGATCCACACCGATGCGTGCTCGAATTCGCGGGTATAGCGATAGCCCTCTTTCACGGCGGGACCCTTGGGAGGACCGAGTCGCTTGCTGTATTCGGGCAGAGACTTTAACCAGAGACCGCTCTGGCAGATTTCGCTTTTGCCTCGCGTGTCGACGCAGTAGCCGTCGTTCAAAAACAAGTAGCTGTATTTCTCCGCACATATTAAAAAGAGGGCGAGCTTGAAGTTGAGTTCGTCCTGTTGGATCTTTGAAACGTCGTCGATTCGGGCGTGTACTTCATCGACACCGTCCGACACGCTGCTTTCGCCCATGGCCATCGTCATCGCGATGATCTTTCCCTGCCGTGCAGCCTGCTGCGTTGCGTTGATTCCTCTGACGAGATAGTCAGCCCTACTCAGGTTCGTCCCCGCGGGCGTGGTAAAGCACTCCAGATACGAACCGTCGAAATAGTTCGTGAACTCAAGTCCCCCGTCTTCAAACCGGGCTCGGATGATATTCGCGAGCATCAATTTTTCGGGGCCCAGTGCTGTGCGTGTTTCCGTCATCATCTCGTGGAAACCGTCGACGGTCTGTTGTTTCTTATTCGGCGGCAATTGCCGCTCCAAGAATGAAGACAACACTTTGATGTTGCCGTCGAGAAACAAACCGTCGACGTAAGGGCTTTTGCAAACGTCCGTCGCGGCCGTTACCCACCAATCGCGAAGCTCGGCGTTGGAGGTGTCGTAAGCCCGACTTTTGCCCCGGATCAATTTGTCGTTTCCGCGTTTGTCTACCAAATACCAATTGGGAATGTCGGCAAGTTGCTTGTCGAAGCTGTACGTTCCGTAGTGGACGATGACGTTGCGATAGAACAACACTTTCGCCACCGGGTTGATTTGCTTGATCGCTTTGGCCGCTTCGATCGTTCCCTCGTCGGTGGAACCGTACGCTCGAGATCCTGTGGTCTTCTCCAAAGTGATCAGCGGGAAATCGGCGAGGTAGTTCAACTCCTGGTCGGTAAACGCATCCACTTTCCGAATGTGCATGTAAAGAGGAATCGTGTCCCAACTAAAAGCGGGCATTCGCGATGAGGTGTCACTCTGATTGACGTCATTGAGGGCGTCCACGGCCAATTTCTGTGATGCTTCGGAGAGCATTCTGATCGGAAACGTGAATTGTCGCCCATCCGACCTTTTGACGGTGAGTTCGTCGGCGTTCAGTTCGAGCACATCGACTTGAATGGTTCGGCCGAGTTTGTCCACCAAGTCGACCGCGGCAACAGACTGCACCAGGCTGAACACGAGAACCCATGCCGTGAAAATTGCTTTGAAGGTCATCACACTATCCTCTACTTGGCTAGCTCGGTGACGAGTTCCTGGCAACGGTTACGATATCTCGCAAGCACTGCTTCGTACTCTGGATTGGACGCGAGGTTGGTCTGCTCCTTGGGATCGTCCTTGATATGGAAAAGCTCCTCGAACACGGGCTGTTCTCCGTTGATCGATGCGTCGGGGAGGTATTCCAGCCGATCGTTTTCTTTCGAAAAGTATCGGATGTACTTCCACTCGCTGCTTCGAACAGCTTCCATTCGAGGGTAGCCCTGGTCGGTAAAAAGATTCTCGCAAAAGACCTCCTTCCGCCATGAGATCGCATTGCCTTGCATCAGTGGAACCATGCTCTTGCCCTGGTAGGTGTCCGGCACGCTTAGACCGCACATTTGCAAGATGGTCGCCGGCAAATCTTGACCGACCACCAATTCATCCACCGTTGTGCCACGCTGCCGTTCGGTGAGAAACGGAGAATAGAAGATCATCGGAATGCGGACGCACTCGTCGTACAGAAACGTTTTTCCGCCGAGCCCGTGCTCACCGAGCAATAAACCGTGATCGGAGGCAAAGACGATGATGGTGTTGTCTGCAATCCCCATGTCGTCCAATTGTTTTCGTAGTTTGCCGAGCATCATGTCGATTGCGGTGACGGCGCGTGCCATCTTGGTCTTCTTACTTAACAACGCGGATGGATTGGTCGTGCGATAATAGCCCATCAACTCGTCCTGGCGAAAAACCGTCTGCGGCAGCGGCACGTTGATGTTCGGATAACCTTCAGGGAAAACGAAATCGTCTTTCCGGTCGCTGTACAACGTGCGGTACATCTCAGGGTCGGTGTCCTTTGCTCCCATGCCACCGATGCTGGAGGCGTGAGGTAAATTGACGTTCAGTGAGAGTGCGAACGGTTTGGTCTGATCCCGGCGGTGCAGGAAATCTGTCACGGACTGGTGAGCGGTATCGAAAAAGTAGTCTTTGTCTTTCCCTGGTCGCATGAATGCTTCGGTCGCCTCGAAAATGCCTTCGATCTGAGAACTCTGCTTGAGGTTTTGGAACTCTTTGTGATTCATCAAATCAAAACCAAGGTGGCCTCCCTTCATGTAGCAGAAGTCGATGTTCTCTTTCATGTAGCGATTGCGTTCCTTCGCCGGACCAATCGTCGCGTGATGCTTTCCGATGTAACCGGTGAAATAGCCTGCGGACTTCAACTGCATGATCCAACTGCGGTCGAACACGTCGTGCGGAATATGGTTCTTGGAAACGTGATAGAACCCCTGCCGGTTTTTACGCTCCCATTGGCCGGTGAAGAAGTTGCTACGACTCGGCCCACAGATTGGGCTGGTGATGAAGGCGTTGCGGAAGAAAACACCTTCCGCCGCCAACTGATCAATATTCGGCGTCTTCGTCACCGGATGCCCGGTCATGCTAAGCGAATCGAATCGTTGGTCATCGGTTTTAATGAAGATGACGTTGGGCTGGATCGATTGGCTGGGGGTGGTCGACGCGACCAACGTGTCAGCTTCTTCAATCGGTGCTTTTCCTGAAAGCCCGGACGATCGATTCGGCCGTTCGGCCGCGAAGCACTGGGCCGAGATCACAACGAACAAGAGCAGCCATCGACTATAAAACGAATTCATGTTTCTTTGGTCTCCGTCGGCATTTGATCGTTCACCCGTAGTGCAGGCTGCCAGCCTGCAAGCTAACTAAAAAATGCGTCATTTGTGTCGGACGCTGCAGGCTGGCAGCCTGCACTACGTCGGTGTTGAAATTTACGAAGTCGGCAGCGCTAGTTGGCGGGTTGTTTGCGTTTTTGTTCTTTCGCTTCATTGCTGCTGATGTCTTGCGATTTCGAAACGTTCGTTTTTTCCAAGCCATCATTCGGCTGATCAGAGAAACGATAGGGATCAAAGTGTTTGCGCATCTCGTCGAGTAAGAGCTGCTTCATTTCGTCGAGTTTGTCAGCATACGTCGGATCATTCGCGAGATTGGTCTGATTCGGGTTAGGCGTATGCCCGGCTAACGCGATCACCTCCGGATCGTGGTGCTCGGCCAACAGTTCATCTGGGTTCTCGGCCAAGTTGAATAGTTGCGTTTCACTCACGCCGTCTTCGGTGGATTCGTATCGAATGAGTTTCCAATCGCCATTCTTAACGCAGCGCATGCCAGGTTTGGCACCACCGCAATACGCGCCATAGAGCACGTCGCGAACCGCGTTTTGCTTTCCTTCGAGAACCGGTTTGAAGCTAATGCCTTCGCTGGTTTTCGGTGCTTCGATCCCGGCGAGGTCGCACAGGGTCGCGAGCGCGTCGAGATGATAGATGTTCCCGGCAACACGAGATCCAGGTTTGATGCCCGGCCCTTTCACGATGTAGGGGACACGGAAGGTGTGTTCGTAGAGGTTCTGTTTGCCTTGCAGGCCGTGCCTGCCGATCGCCATTCCGTGGTCCGACGTGTAGATGATGTAGGTGTTCTTCAGTTCGCCCATCTGTTTGAGCTTTTCCAAAACGGCACCGATCTGGATGTCAATATTCTCGCTACACGCAAACTCGCGACCCAGCTCATTGCGAATCGTGCGTTCATCGCGATTGGCCCACACCCCGCTAACGTTCACCTCGTCGCGTACGTTCATGTCAGAATTGTTGAAGGGATGCTTCGGAAGATAGTTAATTGGCAGCTTCGGCTGTTTCGGATTGGCAGGCGGCAGGGTCTTTCGGTCCCGATGATTCACCGCGCCATATTTGCCTAACAACTCCGGCTTGCCATCCCGCGTGTCGTGGGGATGCGAAAAGCCGAAATAGATCAAGAAGGGATCTTGGTCGTCGGCTTCTTCGCGTTGATCGAGATAGGTGAGGACCTGCTTCGCGTGCCATGCGCTACCTGACTCGTCCGTGCCGCCTCGTTTGGTGGAATCATGAACCACCGTGAACTTTGCGTTCGCGGCCGCGTAACTATTCCCCTTCTTGCAGGTTCGCATCGTGTCATAACCTGCCGCGTTGAAGACCGCTGCTAAGGTATGGTCCGCAAGATCTCGTGGCACATGATTCGGATCCGACTCCAGCGGATTGCGGCCTTGTTTTGGTTTATCCGGCACATGCCAAACCGTACGGCCGGACATGATCATATGTCGCGATGGGGTGCACACGCCGCCACACCACGCACCCATCTGATGGGCTCCATCAAACACCAAACCCTCGGCGGCCAGACGGTCGATCACTGGCGTATTGAGCGTCGATTCTGGATTGTAAATTTTGAGGTCAAAGGGTGCTTGGTCATCAGCGACGATGAACAAAAAATTTGGTTTGTTGGATGCCGCGGCGTTTCTCGATTTGACAACCTCGACGGCGAGTTCCTGGAACGCCGTGTTTTCTCCACCCTGAGTTTCGGTAACCGGGGACACGGCCCAGACGATCCAGCGAAATTGACCGAGCGACTGACCCGGCGATGCTCGCAAAGATGCTGCCGTGAACGCCTTCTTCGTTTTACCTTTCGTATCAATCGTGCCCAGCGGCGTGAAATCGGAGAGATCCCAACCCGGATCAGTCGCCACGTCACTGCCGTACAGAACGAGTTTCTGAGCACCGCGGATTCCTTTCCAATTGTGGGACCAACTGGTGATGGCCGAAACGGACTGCACCGAGCCCAGATCCATTTTGTACGCTCCGCCACGAACGCCATTTCCGAACACCGGCCCGATTCCTGTGGCAACGTTTCCGTCTGTCAGTGATTTCAGCGGATCATTGCGAGTTGCCTGATTCGCGGTGACCTTCGCGACGGATGCCCGGGTGGGCGGCAGCTCTTGAAAGCCATCTGCACTCGATGCGGTTTCAATTACCACGGTTGATCCCGGCAGCACGAAAGGTTTCATCGCGGGATGCGCAGGGCCCATCGGAACGACACGGCTCGTCGTATCATGCCCTTCCAAGTTGACTTTCTGTGTGCCTTTCAAAGCCTTGGAGGCGTCCTTCTGAATCGCGTTGCGAACGTGCTGTTCGCGATCCGTAACGATTTCAAACGTCCATGCATGTTTGCTCTGGCCGAGCATTTTCGGTGGCGTGATTTGCACGCCTTGCGGAGTCATTTCCCACGCTGGCTTCGAGTCGGAACCGAGCAGCCGAACCGACGTTACCTGACTCGCGTTCCATCCCGCCGTGCCGGTGATCGTAAAGGGCTCGAGTGGCTGCGTCATCTTGATCACATACAGATTCTTGCCCTTGGTCGTAAAGACAAGGTGCTCGTCCGTCTGGTCGCTCAGTTTCCAATATCGAGATCCGTAAATCGCATCGCCGTTGATCCGCAGCCAATCGCCCATCGCGTGCAATCGTTCCAACTGCTCGGGAACAATCGTGCCGTCAGCCTTGGGGCCAATGTTGATCAGGAAATTTCCATTACGGCTGATGACTTCCACCATCTCGTGGATTACTCCCTCGACGGTCTTGTAGCTGTCGCCTTCGAGGTAGCCGAATGATGTTCCGAACGTCGTGCAGCTTTGCCATTTCGGTCCGATGACCTTGAGCTTCAGGTTGTCCTTTTCCAAACATCCGACACCATCGGGCCAATTGCGGTTTGCACCTTTGTTGTTGACATAGACATCCTGTCCACGCGAGGCACCGTCATTCATGAAATCCGTAATCATGCCACGCAGCGAATCGTCCAGGTACTGGATCTCTGGCTGCATCTGGCCTTCCCGCACACGATTGCCATCGCGGGTGTAGATCGGAAAGTCGTCCATCCAAAGAAAATCAGGTTGGTACTTTGTTTGAATCTCTTTCCAGCGAGCGACGTAGTCATCAACAAACGCTTTGTCATAGCTGAAGGGACCGTATAGCGAGGCGGCTTCGGGAACTCGATTGATCTCTTCGACGATATCCGGTCGCGGCTCACTGTGAACGACGTACTTTTCTTTCGCGAAGAAGCCGGTGTGGCGTTCACGGTGAAACGACGGCGCGTACTTGAGTCCTTGCTTCCGAACTGCCTCGCCTAGGTCGCCAACCAAATCCCGCTTCGGCCCCATGTCGACCGCGTTCCAGGGCGTCAGTTCAGAATCCCAGTTGGCCCAGCCGTCGTGATGCTCGGCCGTCAACACGATATATTTTGCACCGATGTCCGCGAACAGTTTCGCCCACGCGTCAGGATCCCAATTCTCGGCCTTGAATTCGGGGATGATGTCTTTGTAGCCGAACTCAGGTGGATGCGCTCCCCAACGCTGGTCCATGTACGGATAATAGTGCTGTGCATCGTCGTAGAGCAATTTCGGCACATGTTCTGAGTAACCGCGGCCGCCCTTTTTGTATCCGATCGTACTGTACGGTCCCCAGTGAATGAAAATCCCGATCTTGCCGTCATCAAACCAAGCCGGCACTGGCATTTTCTGCAACGATTCCCAACTGCCATCGTAGGGCGGAGTCGCGGGGGCTTGGCCAGTGGCAGTGTTGCCGGCATGCATCAAGGACGCGACGATTGTCAGCACAACCATCAGTCGTGCAGTCTTGATCGCTATGAAACGTGACATTAGATCGGAGGTCATTGTTTTCTTTTTCGCGTTGGGATGGCAGTGGTGTAGAAGCAGTAGTGGGCTGCGGTCGTTTTTGGAATGTTCTGTTGCCCCGAAAGATGAGAGCAACAGTTGTCATGCGACTACCGAGCGATCTGAATGTCGCTGAACGTTTGGTAGTCGTTTTCGTCGATCAACAGAAAGCAATAGGCGTCGATATCGTCTGGGATTTGGGCGCTGACCAAATGGCCCGAGGCGGCGATCGTAGCGGGGGTTTTCATGCCGAGACGCACATCAAATGATCCCTCACCGCGTCTTGCTTTCTTACCGTCGCCCCCCGGCGGTTGGCGATAAATCACGTAGGCGGTTTTGATGGCTGGGCTGTCGTTTCTCAGTCTCACGCTCGCCCGACGGCTTTCCTCTTTGAACGCCAGCTTTTGGATGTCGGCGGATGGCTTTGTTTTGCCCTTGAACGCTGGGTTGAGGTATGGGCCCTCGACCTGGTTTTCAACGAGATGCTGTTCGAGGTTTTCTGAAAGTCGCTTGAGGACGGGAGCGTATTCGGGCTCTGCTGCGAGATCGTTCATCTCTTCGAGGTCGTATCGTTCGCCATCCTGATAGAGTCGATACAAACTGTAGTCACGAGTTTCGTAGTTTTTATAGAGCTTGAAATCCCCCTCACGGATCGCGGCTTTCATCGCGTCGATGCCGTGCGGAAAGTGCCAAAAAAGGTTCTCTCGTTGCGTGCCGTTCGAATCAACAATCTGCTGGGCACCGTCCAGCAGGACGGGAGTGATGTCCAAACCACTCAACTCTTTTTTCGCGGCCGAATCGATCTGAGAGCGAGTGAGGTTCAGGATTGTCGGGAAAAAATCAAGTTGGTTTACCAAACCAACAAACTGTGTTTCCTGCGGAATTCCTGGCCCCGTGATCACCATTGGGACCCGGATCCCGCCTTCTTCGTCATGAGCTTTCCCGTACTTCAATGGATAGTTGTCGGAGATGATTTCATTGGCATGCTTTTCGGCACCACCGTTGTCCGAAGTGAACATCACGTAGGTCGTTTGGATAAGCTTCTTGCCAGGGCTCCGCGGATCATCCGTCTCGTTGAGATAATCGACGATTCGCCCGAGGCTCCAATCCACCGTGGTCACCATGGACGCAAAGTACGGATTCTGCTGACCTTTCAAGGTCACATCTCCCGGTTCGGGAGGAAAGGGTTGTCCCAGTTTGTCGCAGTAATGCTCGAGCAACTCACCGTTGCGCGTCATGACGGGCCAGTGCACCATCCAGTGAGCGAGGTAAAGGAAGAAGGGCTTGTCATCGCTCTGTTGCATGAACCGCACCGCGGACTCGGTGACGTCATCATAGGGGTACGAAATACCGTCCGGTTTCTTATCGCTGACGGGCGGGAATTTTGCTTCGCTTAGCGGATATTTGGGATCATCGATTGTTGCAAACCCCTTGGTTCGATCCTCTAACTTACGATGCACCCCGCGTTCCTCGTGGCTGAACTCGAACCCAAAAAGAGACGAGCTCAATCCCAAATGCCATTTTCCCACGTGGCCGGTCGCATACCCATTGTCCTTCAGCGCCGTTGCCAACGTGAGCGCATCCATCGGGAGGTGCGCGCCGAGATAGGGTTCAACGAACTCCTCCGTCGGTCTGCCTTTCGGGATATTGGCAAACGTGACATGAGTGTACCTGAGCTTCCCGGGATGCTGGCCCGTCATGATGCCGGCTCGCGAGGGAGCACACGTCGGCGCGGCGGAATACGCTTGGGTAAAATTCATACCCTGCTTCGCCAGCTTGACGACATTCGGCGTTTCATAAGGACACGGATCGTCCAAGTCGTTGAGCTGGACGTCCTGCCATCCGAGATCGTCGACATAGAAGATCAGGATGTTGGGTCGTTCGTCTGCTTCAGCAGACGACAGAGAAAACGCTGCCGCCGAAGCGAATATCAGCAAGGCAAACAATGCGGTCGTACGTCGTTTCATGTCTAATTCACAAAGGTTAAGTATTGATTCGATTTTTGACGTCCACTTCGAGCGTCAATGGTGTCGTGGACGAGTAAGCAAGTCTCAGGATCTTGGATCAATCAAAAGGGCTCGTAGCCTCGCCCGCTCGTTTCGCACCGAGTGGCGAAAAAGGGGGCAGACGATTAAGGCAGGCGTTTAAGGCAGAACGGCATCAATCGCAGCTGCAACGGCCTTGCCCTGCAGTTCCTGGCCAGCACGGTTGAAATGAACGTTTTTGGGGTGTTGGAGTTTATCGAGCTGTCCTTCACACAGTGCATAAAGGTCGTTCACTTCGATGCCGTTGGCACTCATGATTTTGACCGCGATGTCGTTGTACACCTTGGCGTTCGCCGGAAGCCGAGCCGGCTTCACGCCATCCGGATAGGGTGTTGTCGTGGCAAAGATCAGTTTCGCTCCCGTGGCTTTGAGCTTGCCGACCAGTGCGGTGAGATTCTCTTTGTAGGTTTCCGGGGAGGCCTGCTGCGGATCGTCAAACGAGTTTGAATTTCGACCGGTCTCTGCACGTACATGCTTCAAGTCATGCAGTCCCCAGTTGAAGTGAATCACATCCCATTTCTGCCCGGCCAGCCAGTCATCGATCTTCTGAAGACCTAATGTCGTTCCCTGGCAATTTTCTGCTTTTTCTCCATTTCCAATGTGCGGGCGGAAAACGTTGGCCCGGTTCTTGAGATGATCGCGTACTTTCAACGTATAGGCGATGGAGATGGAATCGCCGAGTATCAAAACATTGGGCAGCTCGGGGTTCGGCTCGATTGCCCAAACACCTGTTGTTTTTTGCTCAACGTCAGAGCCCTCTTCGGCCTGATAGGCCGCCGCGTTCCGCCCAACGTTCGATTTCTCCGTCCCGCGTTTTTCTTTCAAGTTGGGATCGTCCAACTCTTCACTCAATGCGGTGAGCGCGGCACGCAGCTCGTTGAGTTTCGGAGCCAGTTCCGGATTACCGGCCAGGTCGTTCATCTCCTGCGGGTCGTCCGTAAGATGATAAAGACGATCGACCCCGATGGTCGGATACTGAACCAGTTTCCAGCCGTCCTTGGTGATCATGCGCTGACGATTCATGTACGCCCCGTAGATCTCCGAATAGCTCTCTGCTTTTTCTCCACGCAGCAACGGAAGAATGCTTTGGAAATCCACACCGTCGGTCTCCGCTCCTGCCAGTTCGAGCGAGGTGGGCATCACGTCTTGCAAATAGATAGGCGAGCTGATGGTGGAACCAGCTTTGACGTCCGGCCCGATGACGAGAAACGGAACCCGCACGCTGTGATCGTACATGTTTTGTTTGCCACTGAATCCGTGGTGCCCCACGGCCAGTCCGTGATCGGCCGTGAAGACAATGTAGGTGTTGTCGGCCTGGCCGGTATTCTCCAAGGTTTGGAAGATTTTGCCGATCTGATCATCCATGTGCGTGATGAGCGCGAAATACTCTTGCCGGTTCACCTTCACCGAGTATTCGGTGCGTGGATAAGGCATCAGCTTTTCATCACGTAGCCTCTTGCCACAGGCTGCTTCGGCATACGGATATTCCGGCAGCATGTTTTTTGGTACCTCGATACGGTAGAGCGGATAGCGATCGATGTATTCCTTGGGAGCTTGTCGCGGGTCGTGGGGCGCGTTGAAGGCCAGGTACATGAAGAATGGCTTGTCGTCTTCGGCTGCCTGCTCAAGAAACCCAATGCTGTCGTCGGCGAGCACTTCGCTCCAGTGTTTCCCACCGCTCCAGTACCCACCGTGTTTGGTATCCCACGGCTTCCATCCGTTTTCGTAGTCCGCCTCGTCCTTCGGGCGGTTGTATCCGGCCGGTGTTTGCAGCGGCATGCCTGCTCGCACATGCTCAGCCTCATCAAATATGGCCGGCGCGCTAGTGGGAACGTGCCACTTGCCCGATAAGTAGGTGCGATAACCGGCCCCACTCATCCGCTGTGACCACATCTGGTTGTCGGAGACCAACTGATTGAGATCTGCCTGCTGCGCCGCCCACACAAATCGGCCGGTATTGAGCATGCGGCGGCTGGCAACGCAAACCGCTCCGCCCCACGCGCCCATGTTGTAAGCATGTGTAAACGTCGCGCCACGGAGGGCGAGTTTGTCCAGGTTGGGCGTGTCGATATCGAGCATGCCGTGTGCGCCGATCGTTTCGTAGCTCATGTCATCGGCAAAGATGAAAAGTACGTTCGGCTTTGCCGTATTGACGTTCGGTTCGTCTGCCGCGGCGAACGACATGGATGCCACTGCTAAAACTAGCGTGCAAAGTGTTATCAGCTTCATGTTGGATTCTTTCATGTTAATAGTCCCCGCCCTGATCACTGCGGACGCAGGAATCACGCCATGCAGCTAACTGCTTTGACATTTCTGCCACTTGTTCAGGGTGGGCGGATGCAAGATTATTTTCCTCGGAGGGATCGCTCAGAAGGTTGTAAAGCTCCCACGTTTTTCCGGCGTTCTTGCTGTAGAGCTTGTACTGTTGGGTCGTCCATGCAAGCTGTCCTTGTGACTCAAACCCGATGGACTGAGCTCGCTCCGTCTGCGTTCCGGCCAGTACCGGAAGCAACGAAATTCCGTCGAGTGGACGCTGGCCCGTGTATTCGACTTTCAGTTCGTCAAGAATCGTTGGCAGATAATCGCTGGTCACCGCGGGGAACTCGGTTTGGGTTCCCGCCTTCACGCGGGCGGGCCATTCCAAAATGCCCGACACGCGAACGCCGCCTTCATACAGCGAACGTTTTCCGCCGCGGAAGTGCCCTACACTCCCCGGCGCCCTGCCTGGAGCCAACGCCCCGTTATCGGAGCCGAACCACAGCATCGTGTTCTCGGCAACCCCCGCTTGCTGCAGCGTCTCACGCAATCGCCCCACCTGCTCATCCATGGCGGTGACGCATCCGTAGTAATTTCGCTTGTAGGTATCGTACCGCGAATACATTGCGGCATATTCCGGTCCAGCCACCACTGGCAGATGCGGAGCATGAAACCAAATCACCGTAAAGAATGGCTTGCCGTCTTTCGTCGCTTTCTCAATGAACGGCACCGCCCGATCCATGATCACGCGTGAGTCATCGCCATCGAGATTATCGCGGACAACTTCACCCTTCTCGTTCCAGTAGTGCGTTCCGTACGCAACCGCCGTCGATTTGTCCTCAATAAAATCCCAGCCGTTGTGGTTGTCCTTCAGCGGCTTCAGCATTGGATCCCACGTCGGCACCTTTGATTCGGTGGAAAAGCAAACCTCAAAGCCGTTCTTCCACGGCGGGGAGAATTCCTTGGTGTTGTCCGGCTTGCCCCGGTTGGCATCTTTCATCTCAGTCGTCAACGTGCCGAGGTGCCATTTACCGAAATGCCCGGTGGCATAGCCATGCTTCTGGAGCAGTTCGGCCAACGTCAGCTCTTCGCTTTTTAGATGTCCTTTGTTGGCAAAGTAGATGCCGTAGCGAAACGGATGACGTCCCGTCAGGCACGAACCGCGTGTCGGACTGCAAACGGGCGATGAAGAATAGAAGCGATTGAACTGCAATCCCGCCGCCGCCATGGCATCGAGCTGCGGCGTTTTAATCGGCGACTTAGGGTTGAAGCAATGAACATCACCCCAGCCGAGATCGTCCGCCATCATCAAAACAATGTTGGGCCGCGCCGGCTCAGCTTGCACCGTCCCGGTCAACAGCGAGACAGCGATCAGAAGTAAGCAACCAATTCTAATTTGATGTCTCATTAGACCACTGTAGGAATGCACCGGAGGCAGATCAGAATGCAGTGCCGGGGGGAGGTTTTTCGTTTTCAATTCCAGAATCATTTCGATATCGTCGATCGTGTCGCGGTACGGCTTGGAACTCTTGAGTCGAAACGGTGTGGGGCGTTCTGATTCGTTGTCATCAACGCACCAGCGAAGCGGTGTTCAATGATCATGTCATCATCCTTTCACGCACCGATCTACTCATCATCGCCAGCTAATCTTGGCCTGCTTGGTTTCGGTATTCACCCAAACGCTCGCGTGCTCAAACTCGCGGGTAAACGTCCATCCGTTCGGCGTGGTGCGGCAGTAAGGCCCCTTGGGTGCACCCAGCGGTTTTTGGAGCTCGGGAAAGTCGTATAGGGAACCGGATGAAAGCGTCCAGCCCCATCCGTATTGGAAATAGGAATAGGGCTGTGCTCCGATTAGGTAGCAGGCGAGATAGTATTCAAGCCGCTCTTTGGCAAATGAATACGAGGAGCGATCCGAGGATCGGGACTTGCGTCTGTTCCGAGATTCCGGGTCGTATTCAACGCCAATGCGAAAGATCGACATCTTCCCGGCACGGGCGAATCGCAGCATGTCATCCCAATCCTGAAGCAGTGATTCTTTGGTCAACAGCTTGTCCCCATAATGCTCAAACATGCTCGCATCAATTACGGGGACAACATGTTTTGCCAGCGATTGATTCGCGTTGTTGCCCAAGAGAATTTTCCCGGGCCCCATTTTTTCTTTCAGCAGGGCCATCATTTCGCCCATGGCCTTTTCAACCTCATCACTCCTGTCTTTACGGAGCCAAGAAAAACCATGCATTTGATCGATGAAGGCCCCGTCGCATCCAGACTCCGCGACACCTTTCGCAACCGTGGTGGCCCACCACTCGCGAAAGTCAGCGTTCAGAACGTCAAAAAAGAAGGTGTTGTTACGATGCGCGAGTTCGCCCGTTTTAGAATCCACGATCAAGAACTTCTTCAATTCAGGATTCGTGTCGATTTTGCTCGGCCTAAACGCTTTGTTGTACGAAGTAAACGGCCAGGCATAGGCTGAGTTGAAATAGAACAAAACCTTCATATCGGGTTTGATCTGTTTAAACGCCTTCGCCTCGTGCTTGGCCCCTAACTCGGCAGCGCCGAGTTCTTCATAGCCATGCGATTTTTCGATACAGATGAAGTCTGTTCGTGCCGCAATGAACTCCACTTCCGCGGGCGTCAATGTTCGCTGTATGTCGCCGAACATCGAATACATCGGCACCGTGTCCCAGCGGAAATTGGGATAGTAGTCTTGAGGCACAAAGACACTTCCATCGCTAATGCGGAATGGATTGCGTTTTAGCCGCCCCATTATTGATACATCCAACGCTTCGATGCCCAAGGCCAATGCCGGGCTGCCGGGAAGGAAACTGAAATCGCCATTCTCAGAATCCGCAAACATCGGATCCGCGAAAAGACTGGCCCTTTCCTTGCCTACCGCACGCATTTTTGACAAATGCTCATCCACCCAATGCGCGTCCTTCGGATGAAAATAGAGATTCGAGTCCATCTCTGTTTCCTCGACACGGGGATCACCGTCTTCCGTTCTCGCAAGCGGTGTTTCGCCATACGCTTTTCCTCCGTCCGGATGAGACACGAGAATATTGTGCCGCACCTTTGATCCATTGACTCGGACCCATTCAAAGCTGATGTAGCCCTTCTTTGGCGGGGTGAGAGGATTCACGATGAAATTGTTCGTGATGTCGTTCACGCCTTTCGAAGCAATCCCGGCGGCAAATCCAAAATTGTTATCGAGGACGTTTCCATGAATGAGCGTTTCATGCTGGTCATCATCACAGCGAATGGCCGCCGGCAGTGAATGATCCAAGTTATCGTGGATGTAATTGTACCGAACGATATTGCCCGTTCCGGCACCGGACACATAGACCGCATTTCCATCGGAAAGCAATTGCACGCAATGCGAGATTTCGTTGTATTCCAACAGGTTGTGCCGAGCATGATTGTACTTTTCCCGGACCTTCCAATTTTCATAGGTCTCTCGAACACCCGCTTTGACGGCTTCGGGAATTTCATTTTGTCGAATCGTTTTTCCGCCTTCTCCGTTTAAAGAGCGATCCGGTTCAACCCGGTTTGTAATCAGGACCGCGGTATAGCCGCTATGATGCAGCTCATTGTGGGCAATCTGATTGCGACCGCTTTGCCACGCCCAAATACCCGGAGAATGCCACGTGATCTCGCTGAAGTGGTGAATGTGATTATCGAGAATGGTGTTGTGGTGATGCACATCCTTGGTCCCCGGGCCATAACCCGCCAGCAAAATGCCTGCTTCGCCCAAATGTGCAAACTCACAATCGGCGATGCGGTTACGTTGAGCGTGAAGGTCTAGTCGAACTCCCGTGCCGCCCGAATCAACAAAGCGGCAATCGTTTACCACACAGGCTTCGGCTCCCCGGAAACGTAGCAACGCTGTTGGTCGATCAAATAGATCCCAGTCATGCTGCATTCCCCAACCCAAACGGGTTTCATCGTTCGTCCACGCGTAGCGGTCGCCGTGGGTAAACGTCAGTCCTTCGAATGCAATGCCTCGCACCGGCGTGTCGGCGGGCCCGTCATAATCGATCTCGCCTTCCACGCGAATGAGCTCGCTCGTGCTCGGTGCCAAGATCCCTTGCGGCGATCCATTAGAAGCCGGATCGGAAGGCCACAAATAGACTTTGCGAGTCTTGGTATTGACGACCCATTCACCGGGTTCATCCAGCCCCTCCAACGTATTTTCAACCCAGACGTTTTTGCCGGAAGGATTATGCACCCAGCCGGGAATCGGGCCCATGGCGTACGTCGAAGAAACGCTGGTTTTCGCTACGCCCGATTTTTCATCCACCGACGCCAGCGGAAGCATGTTGATTACCCAGGCACGCGATGGCCGGATATTGATCTCCACGTCCGTTAGGTTATCCCAGTTCTTCAACGCATCGTTCGGAAAGTGCAACGTTCGAAGATCGCCCTTTCCTGTGACCAAGAAACCACTGTCACGGGCGCGTTTGAGGCGTCCGTTGCCGTCATAGAGCGTGTAGAACCGCTCCATCCCTTCGGGCATATCGGCCACCCAGACCTTGCCCCTGGATTTTCCAGGCAGTGCATCCGGTGCGGACTCGAGTCGCTTCCAACCGGTCACCGGCAGTCCCGAGCTGACGACGGGATGCTCGCCCGGAAAGGCCGCAATCGTCAAATAGGCGGGGCTCGAGATCTCACCGGATCCATATGATTCAAATGGTTCGACATCGGACGTTGGCGCACGCCCGTCTTCCAATCCGAGCACCAACGTTTGGGTGACTTGATGACGTCCCCCGCGAAGATAAATCGTCGAAGGCTCCTGGTTTCCGGATTCCCGCAATGCTCTCAAAGCCTCAACGGCTGCTGACAGCGATTCCATGGGTTTTGAAATTGTGCCAGGATTCGTATCGTTCCCCGCCGGACTCACATAGAGAACCGCCGCCTGCACGGAAACGATCGCGGAAAGAAAACTCGTCGTTAGAATCAGTAGCCGTGTCTTCATTGGTTCACCACGCTTTTTGCAGACTCTTTTACAGGAATTAGCTCGACGCCTTTCAACCGAAAGTTGTTAAACCATGAGATCGTATCCTTGGGATATGCGGTTATTTGAATGACGCCCGTCTGGTCGATTTTCAATTGCCCGAGCGACTTCTTTGTGAGTTTGCCCACATTCCCCTTTGGATGCACAACGATCCCGTCTGTCGGCGACTTCAATTCGTAGCTGAGCGTATCATCGCCGTTGTCTTCACTGATGACTTCAAAAACGCCAGGCGTTTTCACGTTTACCGTCCAGACCAAGCCCTGGTTGGTTTTCCCGCCCCAGTTTCGGGTCGTTTGTTCGTCGTAGTCATAGCTGATTCGGCGGACGGCGTACTCGCAGTGAGCAACAGGCAAGTGAATGGATCCATCATCGCCCTGTTGGATGGTTTCATCCACGACCTGCGCAATTTGATCGTCGAGTTCCAGCACGATGACAGTCACGTGCGGCTGTTTGAGTTCATCCGGCAAGGTAACGTTCAAGTGCGAACCTTCCTGCGCAAACGACAGTGCACTGTGTGATGGATCAGCGAGGGCGTAGGCCTTCTTCACCGTCGATAACAGGCCCTCGAGTTCGACTTGATTACTCTCGAGGTCCTTCAGTTGAAGATATACCTTGCCCGGCTTACTCGTGATGGCATACGGTGGGAATTTCAGTGGACTTGGATCGGCGCCGTAGATCGCTTCACCGTTGACTTTTAGCCAATCGCCGATGGCCGTGATGCTGTTGATTTGTGATTCCGGAAGCGTGCCATCCGGTCGCGGTGCGACATTCAGTAGATAAACACCGCCGTGACTGACGATACGGCACAGGCTGTAAATAAAATCGGCGTATTCCTCTGAGCGATCGTTTTCGGCTCCATACGAAGTGTATCCCCATCCGTTTTGGGTTACCGATTCATGCGTTTGCCACGGCACTTTCAGATCCGGGAGCCACGTGGCTTTGCTGACGCTCGGGCATTTACCATTGTCCATGGAAACATCAAAGTGCCCGTATCCTTTGCCGAGCCGTGAGTTCACCAATGCGCCCGGTTGATTCTCTTTGACAACGTCCATCATTTGCTGGCATTTTGCATCGTCCATCTGCACCGGCGTATCAAACCAGACCATGAAGATATTGCCATAATTGCGAGTCAGTTCGTTCACCTGCATCACCGCCTTCTCTTCAAAATAGGCATCGAACTTATCTTGCGGTTTCAGGTTTCCTGCAAAGTCCCAGTGATTTCCGAACCCGCCCTCTTCATGCCAGTCCTGACTCTGTGAATAATAGAAACCAAGATTCATCTGTCGTTTGGCACACTCCTCGGACAACTCCTTCAGCACATCTCGCCCGAAGCCGGCAAAGTCAACCAAGTTGTAGGGGTGCTTCGATTCGTACATGGCAAAGCCGTCATGGTGCTTTGCGGTAATCACGATAAAACGCATGCCAGCGTTCTCTGCAATGGTTACATAATCAGCTGCATTGAATTTCGTCGGCTTGAATTTTCCAGACGCCTCCCGTTCATAATCCTTTACCGGGATGAAGGCTCGCTTCATTATCCATTCAGCAGAAACCTCTTTGCCGTCCCAGACACCTTCGAGTTGGGCATAGGGGCCCCAATGAACAAACATGCCAAATTTGTCTTCGTACAACTTCTTCATGTTCTCCCGAATCTCGGGCGTGTAGATCGAAACGCCGGCCGATCCAAACTCCTCGCTGTCCGAGATCTTCACGACTGAATCAACGGTGCTCTGTGCATCTAAACCCGACGCACATAAGAAAAGCGATGTGATTGCAAAAATCGCTGAGTGTGTACGCGTCATTGTCGAATAGCTCCGCGGTTTCTCATTTCGGGGATGCCGTGTTCTTTAGGTTGTTTGTGATCGCGAATCTCCCCCGACTGATCATTCGGGCCGACTCTTCGCGAGTTTTCATTCTTCATGCACTTGATGGTCTATTCGCGAAAAACGATTTTCACCATATCCGGCAGTTCGGTTCGCAGTGCCTCCGGCAGAACAATCCGAAGAGATCCGTCCCGATATTCAAAATCAATCGACTCTCCCGTTCGCAGCGACGTGACCGATGCGGGGCGTTGGACGTCTCGGATGAAGACAACGCCTTGATCGTTGGGCAGTGAATAAAAGATGTTTCCGCGTTTCGTTGTGAAATTCTGCGTCTTGTCCAGCGTGGGGAGTGGCGCATCGAGGTCGACATCCACAACCGCCTCGCGGGAATGCTTCATCCAGCCTGCCATTTCATCGCAAACCTCGTAGTACCAGTCCATCATTTCGCCGTTACCGCGCGGCGGGATATTCACCAGCAGGTTGCCGCCCAACGACCGACAGCGGACTAATTCCGTCAGCAGCTTATTGGTGTCCCAATGGTTGGTCTCGCACTGCACCCCATAGTGCCAGTTCGGGGTAAAGCTGTTTTCCGATTTAATGCAAAGCTCCCACCACCATCCCGCTTCGTTGGTCACCTTCACGTTTTCGCTTTCTCCATGATGCATGCCTTCCGGCGTAGCGATCAGGCCCCGAGCCACAAAAATATTCGGCTGCAGTTTGGCGAGCTCTTGCGGCGTCATGATGCTGTTGCCGTCCCACCACATCATGTCGATCGGGCCATAATTGGTCATCAGTTCCCTTACCTGACCTTCCGACTGTTCCTTTTCAGCCGGACCGCTGCTGGCCATCAGAGGCGTCAGCTTGGCAGACGTGTCGACCTTTTCATGTTGGTAGTTCATCCGGAAGTTCTTGCTCGGCGGATGCATGAACTCTCGGTTCTTGTAATCGAAATGCCAATTGGGACCGGAATAGTACAACCCGACGCGCAGTCCGTGTTTGCGTGATGCGCCGACGTAGTCTTTGATCAGGTCGCGGCCGTTCATATGGTCGCCGGTATCCCAGGTTCCATGCTCACTCGGCCAAAGGCAGTAGCCGTCGTGGTGGCGCGAAGTCAGCACCGCATAGCCGAAGCCCGCTTCGGCCGCCGCGGCCATCCACTTGTCAGGATCATATTTCTCGGGATTCCAGGTCTCCGCCACGGCAAACATTTCCTCGGGAAGCATCATCTTGCGTTTTGCGTTGGCCTTTGCCTGCGACCAAACCATCGCCCACGCGTCCCCGTTATTGGGCGCGACACTGGGAGGCCCCCAGTGCAGGAACAGTCCCAGTCCCGACTTGCGAAACCAATCCCATTCAGGATGCGAGGCCGCATCGATCTCTTTCCCGATCAGCTTACGGTGCAAATTCGTTCTGGCCCACGCCTGCACCTCTTTAGGCGTCTTGCCGGCCCAGGGACGCTCACTGGTCGATTGATGCCGCGTCTGTTCCAACGCAAACGGATCTTCCGCCAGTGACTTCTCCTGCGCATGGGCAGTGCACGCAACCGCCAGCAAGCCGATCAACGCCAAAGTGATCTGTTTCATTAACTTTCGAGAGTCCTCTTTGATCTCTTCGAAGGCGACCGATAGCGAAATCATTGCTGGTGAGGGAGCGGGAATCGGCAAAGAAAGACCGATTGTTTTCAGTGGATTCATTTTCGTGTTATCGGCCACATTCTAAGAACTGAAGCTGGTTGGATTTGACGACCTTACGGTGACACACTCAACGCATCTGCTGAGTACGGGTGATTCTTCATGTAGTCCAGTTGGCTCTCTATCACTGGGTAGCTCACCAAGAAATTGTTTTCATCGATAATGTTGAAAATGTAATGCGTGGTTCCCGTTGGAAGGGACGCGACGACCGTTCCTTCGAGAACCTTCGCCGGCGCGGAAAACCATTCCTCATTTCGATCGCCACCTAACGTGGTATACATCAACTGGGCCCGAACAACCCGTGCTCCGTTTTCTTTGAACTCTGCTTGGACCACGTCGCCGACTCGTGTGTTTGATGTGACCGTCGGAACGTTCTCTTTGTTGGGTAAGTCGCCCATGAAAGACGGGTTGAAATAGGCGTAGCTGGCATCCATTTCTGCCAGCATTTCGGTCAACTGGGCGTTGAGTTGTTGAGCCTTTTCCGGCATGGAGGATGCCAGGTTTTGAGATTCTTCAATATCGGCGCGCTGTGAAGTTCCATCACGAGTCTCGTAAAGCTGGTAGAGTTCCAACTCGCTATCGATTTTTGGATTGTTGATGGTGTCATAGTTTCTCACCAATTTGAAATCGCCGACCCTGAGTGTGCTGTACATTGCGACTCCGTGGGGAAAGTGCCACATCATCGCTTCGCGGACGCGTCCATCCTGGTGCTTGACGAGCGTGGGGTCTTGAGGAGACCGAGTGAGCAACGGCAACAAATCACAACCGTCGAAGTGATGGTTTTCTGGGGCCTCTGTTCCTGTCATCGACAAAATCGTCGGAAAGAAGTCCAAGCCGCTGGCCATCACATTGGTTTGCTTGTTGGCAGGAATCTTCGGCCCCGTGATGATCAACGGCACCCGAGTTCCCCCCTCTTCCAAACGGATCTTACCTCCATCGAGCGGATAGTTATCCGTGATCACATCTCCTTTCAGTTGCTCCATGGCTCCATTGTCCGAGGAGAAGATGATATAGGTGTTCTCGCGAAGTTTGTGACCAGGCCAACGCGGGTCATCGGTCGCATCGAGGTAGTTCAGCAAGTCGCCGACGTATTTGTCAAACTCCTCCACCATCGCGCAGTAATAAGGGTTCTGCTGCCTAGGCAATGCGATCGGCCCCGGTCCTTTTGGGAAAGGCTGGCCAAGTTTCTCGCAGTACTTTCGCAGCAACGCTTTACTGCGGGTCTGGATCGGGGCGTGCACCAAACGCGCCGCACAAAAGAGAAAGAAAGGCTGCTCTCGATGTTCTTCCATGAAGACCACCGAATCATCGAAGATGCCGTTTTTGGGATATCCATTCGCGTCGATTTGCCAAGGATCATCGGCAGCGTCGGATGAAAATCCTTTCACGCGGTTGGGGATCATGTCTCGCGCCACCCCCGTGCTTTCACGCGACCAACCGAAGCCTACGTCTTTGGGAAGCGGTTTCGATTTCGGCGTGATGTTCACATGCCATTTTCCGCTGTGACCAGTCGCGTATCCGTTTTCCCGCAGGACTTCGGCGATCGTTTTTTCATCCATCGACAGGCGTGCGGTTTGCCAAGGCGGCATGACTCGCGAGCCCGTCAGATGACGAGGAGCAGGAGGCGTACCACCACGGACATTGGTTTTCTGAGCGCGGGCTGGATGCGTTCCGCTCAAGATGGCGCAACGTGACGGGGCACAAACCGGAGCCGGAGAATATCCTTGCCAGAACATGACGCCTTCCTTCGCGAGGCCATCAAGATGGGGCGTCTCGTAAGGGGAAGGTTCGTCGATGTCATAACACTTCAAGTCTTGCCAGCCGAGATCATCCGCCAGTACGAGCAAAACATTTGGCTGCTCAGGTCTGCCATTGCCGGCACAGGCAACACTCGCAGTAATCGCAACAACCGCGAACCAAACGCCACGAATGATCGTTGTGTCGTTATCTCGTTTCATGGTGGCGTTTTGTCCAATCGGTTAACGGTTGCTTTTCCGAAGACCTTCGCTGCAGCGTTCTGATCGAGCGCCGGCAGGCTGCGTCAAAGTGCCTCGGTTGCTCCGCCTCACCGGTGGCGCGAAGTTCCGAGAATTCGCCATTATCGGCTCACCGCGGCACGTCCGACGTTTTGCAAAGACGACCTATTGGCAGCGATGACTGCCTTAGACGCTGTCTACAGGCTCCAGGGTAAACGAAGCGTGGTTCAATGGAACGGACGCTTGCGTCAGGTCACTGATGATTTGCGACATGCCGCGGACTTTTTTGGGCAAACACCGTGCAGGTATTTGCGGAGAGTCTCCGACCTGGGAGCGTTCGGCCACATTCGGTGCGGGCTGTCGTCGCGACTCACGATGAGCAGGATGATTTCGTGAGCGGAGAACAGATCTGGCGAGAAACGAGGCTGCTATTTTGCGAGCAGTGGTTCGCTGCTGTGCAAGAAATGATTGGTGTCCACGAGTAGGAATCGGTAGGCAGAGATTCCTTCGGGGATCACAGCACTGATCGAGTGTCCATCCGAATCGATCGTCGCTGGTAACCTCATCCCGATCAGTTCAGCGACGTGGTTGGTTTGGACGGGCGGGCTCGCTTGTCCCCTTCTCTGCATTTTTCGCTCGAGCCGTTTCTTTTGTTTCTGCTCTTCCTTCGAAAGTGGTGCTTCGGCGGACGCACCCGCGTAGATCACGAACGCTTGCTCCACGGCCGGTCCGGATTCTTGCACGGCAAGCGTCGCCCGCCGGTTGGAAGCACTAAACGAGGAGCGTGTGATTTGAGCCGACGGTTTTGTCTTCCCCTGAAACGCCGGGTTCAGATAAGGGGGCTCGGCATCGTTGGCCGACAACTCCGCGTCGAGCGTCGCAGCCATTCGCTGAACGACTGATGCGAACTCGGGATTCTTGGCGAGATCGTTCTGCTCTTCCAAATCCAATCGCTGACCATCCCGATACAGACGGTACAGCTCATAGTCGGCCGTGTCGTAGCGTTGGTACATTTTGAAGTCGCCTTCGCGAATCGCGGACTTCATGGAAAGCGGCCCGTTGTGGGGGAAATGCCAGAAGAGATGTGTTCGTTCTTTGCCGGCGTGATCGCGGATCGCTTGACTCTTTCCAATCAAAACCGATGAGATGTCCAGACCGCTCAACGCGTCAAAGTTTTCGGGCGAGATCGAAGACTGAGTCAGCGCCAGGATGGTCGGAAAGTAGTCGAGTTGATTGACGAGTCCTTGGAATCGGCTGTCGCTTGCGATACCGGGACCCGTCACCACCATGGGGACACGAATGCCGCCCTCTTCGGGATGCTTCTTGCCGTATTTCAGCGGTGCGTTGTCCGAGATGATTTCTTTGCCGCGAATCTCCGCGCCACCATTGTCCGATGTGAAAAAAATGTAGGTGGTGTCGATCAGTTTCTTGCCAGGGCTGCGGGGATCATCGGTCTGTTGGAGAAACTCGACGAGTCGACCAAGACTCCAGTCGACCGTTGTCGTCATCGCCGCGAAATAGGGATTCTGCTGACCCTCGCGAGTCATGTCCCCGGGCTCTGGAGGAAATGGAAAACCGAACTTGTCACAGTAGTGTTCGAGCAGTTCGCCGTTGCGCGTCAGGACGGGCCAGTGAACCATCCAGTGGCATAGGTTTAGGAAGAACGGTTCTTGCTTGCTGTCGTCTATAAATTCGATCGCGGACTGTGTCACTTCGTCGAAGGGATAGGAAATCCCATCGGGGTTCTTGTTGCTCCGTGGTGGGTATTTTTGTTTGCTGAGGGGATACGTCCGGTCATCAGCCGTGGCGAAGTCTTTCGTGCGGTCGTTCATTCCACGGTGAATGCCTCGAGTTTGGTTTACAAAGTCGAACCCATAGCTCGCCGCCGTCAGTCCCACGTGCCACTTGCCAACGTGACCGGTGCGATAGCCGTTTTGCTTCATCGCATCGGCTAACGTCATCAGATCGAGATCCAAATGCGATTGCAAATAGGGAGCGATCAGTCGTTCTGTCGCACGCGCGGTTGGGACTTTGCCAAGATCAACGTGCGTGAGTTTGATCTTCGCGGGATGCTGGCCCGTGATAATGCCGGCTCGCGAAGGAGAACAGGTCGGCGCAGGTGAATACGCTTGGGTGAACATCATTCCCGATTTTGCCAGCTTGATGAGGTTCGGCGTTTCATAGGGACAGGGGGCGTCAACGTCCTCGATCTGGACGTCCTGCCAACCAAGATCGTCGACATAGAAGATGATCACGTTTGGCGGCGGGGCTGAACTCGCCGGGCGGATCGAAAAGAGTAACAGCAGAGGGCACAGCAGGATCGCGATGGGCACGTACTTCATAACGGTTTCGACACATTACAAACGAGTTTCGGGCACTGCGCCTGAGGTAGGCACGGCGTCTGAGGTAGAGGTGGTTCAGGGGGAGGGGGGCGTGAGGCGGAGGTGGCTCAGGCGGTCGTCTCACCATAATAGGCGGGCGGCTTCTCTCTCGCATTGTACATCGATTGCCGGGGAGGTTGTCGCATTGGAACTGCCCACTGGAGCGTATGAAACGCTCCATACTTGGATTTGTGCTTCATGGCGAAGCCTGCTTCGCCGTCAATTGACAATCCAGCAGGGAGAAAGGAAACCGCCCCAAGTTAGCAAAGACTTGCTCTGGGCATCGCGGACCACGTTCATTGCCAGCGGGAGATGTCAGCACCAAGAGCACGATGCGACAGTAGAAAAAACGCCACTGGAAGGCAGCGATTTACTCGCCAGGGTTGTCAATCGAGTTCAAGACATCATCGTGTGTCTGTGGCAGGACAATGACCTCGAAATTCATTGGCCGTACTTGGCAACCAATGCACCGTCGATCTTTTGGAACGCCTCATCGATCGGCATTCCCTCACCCGCTTCCATTTGGCGGACACCGTTCTGAATTGCCTGCAAATCTTCGCTTTGCCGAAGTGCTTCCATCGCCATACGATGAGTCTCCCCATCAACAACGAAATAGACGTGTTGACCCGTTGGGTCTGGTGCATTCCAGCACTACTTTTTGGTGCACTCCAGCACTACTTTCTGGGAAGTCCGGTGCTCACGATCTAAGGTCGGATCCGGGGAGCACTGCATCATTTCAATCGTCGAAGACAGAGTATGTAGAAGAAAGGAGATTTTTACGGCGTCGGCCGCCGGAGAGAGTTTGGTGATCGCATCGACTTGGTCAACCAGTATGCAATCTTCTTTATTTGTCCGTGAGTTCTCTGCAGTTCGCACTAATTTAATCCCAAAGACCTTCCTACAACGTCGGACGCTATTCGTGCCCACACGCTGAATGCAGCTGCTTTCAACGAGGAATCCGAAATAACGTTTTTAACTTGCTTCCAGACAGAATAATTTACCACACTGTCAATGAAATCATGCCCTGCCCATGTGAGCTCAAGTTCGTAGTAGTCGTAACGGTTGCCAGCCGTACCAGTCTCTATACCACTCACCAGCCCCGCCTGGACCATCAAAACGATGTGTTTGTATACGAGCATTCGATGGTCCGGAAGATCGTACTCATCACCACACACTGACTCTCCGCAAATCTGATTGGCGACGTGTGCACTTGATGGACCAGAATTAATGGTGCGAAGCACCAGCATAATGCTTCGTATCATATCCATGTCACGTACCATTTTCTACTCGTTTTGAGTTCGGCAATATGATTAAAGGTCCGTCAGCATGCTGCAGGACACAGCGATAGCACGTAAGTCGGGAACCGTTCCGGTCGTTGAAACCAGGGCTGGATGATCACGCATTTATTTTTACACATCACTTCCGTCGACTGCGTCAGAAGGCACATGTTAAGACTTTGGGAATTATGGCCAATTTCCACCTATATATGCAGCCCAATGCATACTTTAGAGCTCGTCCTCGTAAGGAACGAACTTTTTCGACTTTTCCGCAATCTCTTTCGCTAGCGATCTAATTCGTCTGGACTGCGACGGTTTCAGGTCACCCAAACGGATGAGCGGCAATCGTCCGTCAAACGAGGGCGACTTCGGGTTAACTGTGCCGATTGGCTTGATGGTGAAGTCAAACTTGTCTCTGACTTGCTCAGCTTGAAAAAGGCAAACGTCACCATCATGGGCTGATGACTGCATCCAGTGATGGCAGCATATACAGACTCGTCCCTTTTCACGCGGTGACATTCTTGCACCACAGATGACTCCAATGAAATTGTTGATGTCTACCGAAAGAACACGATCGTCTGGGGCAAGGGAAAAAAAACTTGGGAAGAAGGCTCGTACTTCATTTTCGTATCGCCAATCGGTGGATTTGACGAGTCCCACTAGACTTCCTTCTTTTTCACTTGCTTCGCTCATAAGCAATTCGGGACCGTCATAGTGCTCCTCTCGCTCACTGAAGCGAAACTGAGGTACAAGCTCACGGAGCGCGTTTGCCGTTGGCGGCTTGGCACGATACTGAACGGCCTTGAGCGGAATTGCAAGTTCATCGTATATGCCGATCTCATAAACATGACCGCTAAACAAATCGTCAGTCCTCTTCTTGAACCCATGCAGATTCTTCACGCATGATTTGAGAGGAACTCTTCCGTCTTTCGTCGAGTACACGAGAACAAACCCTTTTTCAGCTGCCGCGTAGTGTCCCCACATCGTTGGGTTGGTTGCTTCCAAGGAAAATGATGAGAGATACCTGCTTTCACTAAGAAACTTTGGCAATTCGTTCCGAACGAAATTCGCGACGGCGTTTGCAAAGAATTCGAAAGTCGATTCCTCCATCACACTGCAGAGCGGATCGCGAGAAGTTTCTATGAACATCTGCTCAAGCTCTTCCAGTCCCACATTTCGGTTCTTGGCCTTTCGTTTTAGACCACTTCCTATCTCTTCTGCTGTTTCGAGGATTTCGCCAACAAGCTCTGGCTTGCCACCCGATAGTCTTTCGTTCCCCAAAATAGTTTTGTCCAGAATCCAGGAAGCAAGCCGCTGCCAATGCTCCAGATTTCCGTGCAAAATCCAGCGGGGACGACATTCGTTAGCATCATTTAGTTCCGAGGGAGACGCAAAAAAGATCTCGCCCCGGCGCAGCATTCCAAATTCTAGATTTCCGGCTTTCTGAAATTTGTAAAACAGCATTGGTCATTCTTCGCGATAGGTGATTCAAGTCGGCTAAATGGTATACACAACGGAACCAACCGTGTTCGTCATGGGCATCAATCGAGGAAATACTCGATGATTTGACGTCCTCTATACACCTCCGTTACGTCAAATGAGCCGTTGCAATGACCGACGCAAGTTCTGGCACTTCCAGACTGAAGGAAATTGTACAAACCGAGATCAGTTTCGAGACTACCGACTTGACGTTGGTGTCGCAAATCGTCGCGAGAATCAGTCGCTTCGGCAGTTCGCTCCGGCGGCCGACAACGGAACGTCTCCCGGTCGATGAAACCGGAGCATTCGAAAAGGTAAGGAAGAAATTTCGCCGTCAGCCGCCGAAGCACTTCGAGGCCGACCTCGCATCTATCGCAACCACGTCACAACGACCACTTTACCTTTTTCTTCGTGGTGAATCGGCAACTGTAAAGTTTTGAAAAAACGGCTAATAAAGAAGGTAGAGCTCATTCGAAAGAAGACTCTGAAGAGCCGAATTCCATCAAAGTCGCTTTCAGCTTTTGCATGTCGGCCTCTAATTCGATTTCGACGTTTTCTTTGTCATCGACTATGGCGACCTGACTTCTAGTCGCAAGAAATCCCAACTTTCGCGAGATTCTTGTTAATGAAACAACGATGGCAGATTCGTCTGCAAGGCCACTTGCAACAGCCCATCGGCTTATAGCGTTCACGGACAACCCGCAAAGCTCCTCTTTCCAACAGTCTTGCGAGTTAACAACCAACAGAGCCTCACGCATCAATTCGATTCGACGATAGAAATCAACTTTCATACTTGGTGATTTCCGTAAGGAGGTTGGTCATCCATTCCAAAATTATTTCATACTCGGAAATTACGATCGAGACTTGGGTGGGGTTGATTGTGTTGCCAAAGCCGCGTGTGCAAAGCATCCTCGCTCGTTCGAGAACGTCGAATGCATTCGGTTCGATAGTGAGCGAATAGACGCCAAGCTGTCGAGGTGATCGACGCGAAAACACGCCCGCCGACAGTCGGCCAAGTGAAAAACAGGTAGCGAAGTTGCGAATCGCAAGAAACGCATTCGACAACTCGAAAACGGGGCTTGGTGTCCCTGCTCTGAGTTGTACGAACGAATGTTCAAGCAGTTTCAAAAACCGCGTGCAATCATTCACAGCGCAGCTATATTGCGCAGGTCGTCCGAGATACGTAAGGGGGTTTGACCCATCTCCCGAATACAACATGGTCGATTCGGCAAATAGGTGCCACGCGAACGGATTACCACGGCCCCAGATTTCGCGAATCCGCTTCAGCGAATAGACCGAAAATCTATTGGGGTCGATTTCCGGCGAGTCTTTTTCGCAAATCGCAAGCAAATCAATATCAGACGCGGCGTCGATTTCACCGCGGCAGATAGAACCGAACGCATAAATGTGCATCGTTACCGCCTACTAAATTGACGGACGATAAGTGTCATGAATGAACCGAAGACCACCAGCCTTACGACGTAAATCATGGCAAGAAGACTCGCCGAATAGCTTGCTGGTCGATCAATGCCAAAGAAAACGGAGGGGCTTTGAACTAAAATCGCCTCCAAATAAGTATTCGGACTACTTAGACTCCCACTTTTGAACAAATGAAGCATGGCGATCGCAACAAGTGCAATCACCATCACAACAATCGGACGCGACACTTTGAGCCCGTTTCCAAAAACGAGGTCTGTGAACCAAAAGCCAACCCATTGAAAAAACGCATTGGCACGGGCAAACCATTTGAAATTGGTACGGTAGTACGACTCATTCGACTTCCAGGCTTTCCGTAGGTGTTCCTCGGTCGCTGCGAGTTCCGTAGCAAAGGCTTTATCTGCAGCACCTTTATCGCCGATTGACTCGTAGTTTTTGCGGAGACTTCGCGCAAAGTGGCGTTTCACATTGACCCACCCAGGACAATTGTTCTTCAGGATATCGCTTGTGATATCAGTTTTATCGAATGTTGCGTACTCGAACTTGCAGCCGTCAAACGAACTGCCGTGAAAGTTGGTGTTGACGAATCGGCAACCAGTAAACTTGCACTTTTTGAAGAAACAGTCGCGAAAGTAGCAAGCGTCAAACACCGAAAAACTAAAATCGACATTGCATAGCTCCTTCTGTTTCGCAGAAACGCGTGTGAAAACACTATGCATAAAATCATCACCATCAGTATCTCGACTGAATTGGTGATCCGCATAGTGCTTTCGTTCAAACGGTTGTAGCGGCTGGTTTTCTGACGCGATCATACGCATTTGGGTGTGTTTGGGATGGCTACTGAAAAGAGGCCCAACATTGGAGGAAAGAGGGCGACAAATTCCATGTAATCACAGCTTTCCCAGTTGAACAGGGCACTTGTTTTGTATTTTACGTTTGCCATCGCCTCAGAATTCTAAGTTATTGAAACGGTTGCGTAACCATGGTAGCCGAAGGAGAATAACGTCTCCATGCTGCCGAAACGTCGGTTTACGTTCGAAATACGTGACCGGGAACATGGGTACAGCCGAACCGCAGGCCATGGAGGCCAGAATTGCTGCCGGTGACGAAAAGGGAAATTGGATCGGTTTACGAAGCCGACGGCCATTTTTTCTTTCCCCTTGTTGCTGAATCCCCTTTTCTCGGCTGGGCACCGGTGTGGCAATTTTGCTTGTCTTGTCGCTTAAAAGGCGGGGGCCTTGTTCGTTGTTTCGATGCGCAGGCCCCGAGCAAAAACAACTCGGTCCAGTCACTGCTGTTTTGGTGAGCGGCGTGGCTGGGAATGTGCCGAGTGGTTTTGGATACTTGATCGATGAATCGAAAGATTCTAGCGTCTGGAGGGGCGTCTCGGACTACGCTCTTACGTTCGTTCGCCTTGTTTCCCTATTCCATCAAACAAGGCAGATGAGCGAGTCGCACTCTCTCTGTTCGCGCTGACCGATCCGGGCACGGCGCCGCGTGCGAACTCGCCGATATGGGGTTTCGCGTTTTCCCGTGCGATTCCTTGGCTGTTACGCGATGTTCCTTTCCTGGCTAATGCGATTCTCCGGGGAAGCATCCGCGAATCGCTCGTTACCTGGATCTTGCGACACGCGAACTGAAAAGGATTAACGTCTTGAGGAAGCGGTGGCCGGACGCTGGAATTGGGAGCTGTCCCGACAACCAACTCGGTTTGGATGTCGATGGATGAAGTGGACACGCGTAATTTCACGTGCGTCTCAGAAAGCAGCGAGCCACTCCACTATCACGTCTGCTTCAGGTTGCCTCCAGGAACGCGGCTATTGAACAAGCTTCAACGCGGACGATCAGGTCCTGAACCGGGCGTGAACAGCGAGGTTCGATGAGACCAAGGACTAGTGCCGGTGGCATCTGCACCGGGGCGCATCGAATTGCCGCATCGTTGGCAAGAATAGAAATCAGCCAACGAGCACCGGGGCGGGCAACAGACTTCGGGTCGGTTGCGTCGCGAGGTGACCGCTCATCCGTCTTGTTGGCCGTTCACGGAAGAGACGAACATCTTTGCAGTAGGTCGTATCGACCGACATCTAAAGTGCAAAAAAAAGCCTGGAACGGATGTTGTCCGTTCCAGGCCTGTCGTAGCCATTTCTGACCACTGATACCGAAGGAGGGACTCGAACCCTCACTGGATTGCTCCAACTGGATTTTGAATCCAGCGCGTCTGCCAATTCCGCCACTTCGGCTTGTGAGGGGGGATTATTGTGGACCGGCCGATTTCTTGCAAGTGCGGTAACGGGGCTCGCTCGGGCAAAACAAATTTTGCATCTGCATAATCGTTAGGGCAGCTAAAAACACTTGTATTCGGCCCGGATTTGTAGATTTCGCGGTTCCGATGGTGCTGCCGAGATGCCCATGTCGAGACTGACGGGGTGGACCGAGAATGCGGCAATTCTTCGCGCGGGCAATCGGGTGCGAGAGCGGGCGTTCGGCACGAAGCCTAGAACTGCACGGGGAATTCGTAGGCGAGTGCGGCGGTGTAGTCGGCTCGGGCGGCGAAGTATTCGAGTTTGGCCACGACGAGGTCGCTCGCCGCTTCGATGGCAATTTGTTCTCGGAGAAATACCGCGAGCAGGTCGCTTTCGCCGAGATCGAATTTTCGCCGTTCGACGGCCGCGAGTTGCTCGGAGATTTCGACCGCGTCGGTGATTTGCTCGACACGTCGATAGGCGGCATCGAGAGCGGCAACGGCCGTTTGGACTTCCGTCGAAATCTTCTCCAACGCGAACTGGCGTTTGGCGGCGATCTGATTGAGTTTCGCTCGAGCCGACCGCATCTTCCCCAGCCCTTTTCGGCGTTGGACGGGCATTTCGAATTCGAATCCGATCTCGAGTTCGAGTTCCGATTTATCTCGTTTGGAACTGGTGGGTTCGCCGACGTCTTGCGAAACGTTGGAGAACGCGTCGAGTACCGGAAGGGTTTGATTGCAGGCTTCGGCAAGGTCGACTTGCACACGCCGTGCCTCGGTATCGAGGGCCGTCAGTTCGGGACGCAATCTCGCTGCGTACTGGATGTCGGCGTCGAGCTGCGTGACGTCGTACGGAGCGACCTCGGGAAAGCCGGGGAGTTCGTCTTCGCCGGGAACCCGTGGCGTGGACAGTCCGTCGCGAAGGAACAGCGACAGCTTCACGGCCGTTTGCGTTTGCTTGCGTTTGAGGTCGATGAGTTTGCCTTGACGCTGCATGATCGCACGTTGGTTGTCGGCGAGCACGGGATCACCCAGGTCGCCTTCTTCGACGCGTCGGGCGACTTGGCGGTTGCGTCGTTCGGCGAGTTCGAGTGCGGCCTCACCGATCTGCACCTGACGGCCCGCGGCAACCCAAACCCAGTACGCGATTGACGCGTCGCGAATCGTATCGATCACGGCACTTCGGATCTGCGGTTCGGCCATTTGACGGTCGTAGGTGGCCCGCCAAAGATCGGCACGTCGCGCGTCGATATTCCTGTCACGCAGCAGCGGAAGTTGGAAGCCGGCTTTGAACTCGCCGCCCTCGTTGGTTTGTCGTTCCTGATACCAAGGCTCGAAGACGCCTCGGCCGATACGGTAGCCGCTGTAGATTTCGCCACCCCGGTACAACGGCTGGTACACACCGGCGCCGTTCTGATAATTTTCGTAAAAGCCCAGCGGTTGGCTTTCGGAACGTGCTTTGAGTTTGGTGTCGAATTCTCCCCAGGCGGCGAGTTGGTCGCCGGACGTGCGATTGCGTTCTAGGTAGGCGATCTGCAGCAACGGGAAGTAGCTCTGCACGGAAGCGACGACGTCCTGCAGCGGCAATCCACCGTCGTTGTTTGTCACGCCGGCGAGCGAGGGGGCTCCGGCGAGTGACGGGGCGAGAAGCTCGTCGAAGCTGGCGTCCGCATTCGCGGTTTCTGAATCCGTTCGCGCGGAGGTATCATTGGGCGCTGACGCATCGTTGTCGGTGCCCCGGTTGTCATCTTTGCTGGGCTCGATGGCACTATCGGGTTCGATGGCACTATCGGGTTCGAGCAAAACGTCGGACTCGATCAAATTGTCCGATTCGATTGCGGGGATCAGCTCGGCGCCGTCGGTGATCACTTCACCCGTGAGGTTTTGCCGGGCGGACGCGAGTTGAACGACCGGTGTGGTCGCGGCGACGGTCGTGGCAGTGGACGTTTGTAACGCGGTGGTGGTGACGTCCGGCACGGCGGTGTTCGCGGTGGTCGATCTCGGGCCATCGTTGGTAGCGCAGCCGATCGTGAGCAATCCTCCGGCCGCGATCATGCATGCACGCCTGATCATCAGGGGGGCCTCGGTGGATGGCGGAAACAGGAAACGCAGTTGGAATGGGAACGACACGTCTGAGAGTCCGTTGGAACGTGGCACGGCCGACACGCCGAGCGACGGGTAGCTGAGACGGGGCTGTGGTGCCGGTACGGCGGCCGATTGGCCACTGAAATGAAACGCGTTTTCGCTTCATTCGGCACGACAGCGTTGACCGGCGTGACGGTGACCACCGGTGCAACCGGCATCTTAGGTTTCGACCGACTCGGCAGCGAAATTGCTGTCTTTTACGTGGAAGGGGACGTCCGCGCGCCGTATCGGTCCGGTCGCCCCCGTCATAGCGATTGTGCGGATTTGGGGGTGTAGGGTATTTTGGTCGAGCCGGTCGATAATCCTGAATTTCGTTGCTTAATTTGACTTGTCGTGTCGATAGAAATAGCTAAAGTGCGTTAAAGCATTCACGACAAATGTTTCGTGTATTGAGTTCTCAGGCGATCCATTCCATGGCCGATTCCTTCCATTCCTCTTCGATTCCCGTCGCACCGGCCGCCCGCCGAAGGCTCGCGGGTGAGGGAGCCGCTACGCTCGATCGGTTGGTTCGCGATCGTGTGAAGATGGAACGCACGACAATTTTGCGTACGTTTCACCTGACCCTGGAGAGCCACGAGGGGAGTCTGCCGGGCGATTGGTGGCAGATATTTACTGACGCGGCGACTGCTCTTCAGTTGCGTCCGGCGGTTTTGGATTGTTCGATCGATCAGGTCGTGCGGTTGATCGGTGACGGGGCCGACGTTGTCACGTTTTATCACGGCGAACATGAAGCTGTTACGCCGGAGAGTGACGGGATTGACCATGCGGCCGGCGGCGAATTCCCGCGATGGTTGTTGCTGCACCAAGACGAGAAGTCTCGCACGCATTATTGGGCATCGGATCGCCGCGACGAATCAACCATCTCTGAGCGAGAACTTCGTCGTCGCTTAGAACCGTTGGCCGAAGATCAACGCATTCGATGTATCGCATTTGATTGGCGGGAAACGTCCGTCACGGGAGGACACAGTTCCTCCACCGGACCGATGAAGCCGTTGACTCGTTTGGTCCACTTGTTACGTCCCGAGTGGTCGGACATCTGGCTGGTGATCGTTTTCGCTTTCGTCGTTGGCTTGTTCACCCTGGCGACGCCCATCGCGGTGGAAGCGCTCGTCAATACGGTCGCGTTCGGACGGTTTGTTCAGCCCATCGTGGTGTTGGCGTTGATCCTCATGTTTTTCCTCGGGTTCTCTGCCGCGATTCGAGCGTTGCAGACGTACATCGTCGAGGTCATCCAAGAACGATTGTTTGCACGCGTGGCCGGGGATCTCGCACACCGATTGCCGCGTGTTTCCGTGGAGGGAACTGATGGCAAATACTTGCCCGAATTGACAAACCGATTCTTCGACGTCGTGACGGTCCAAAAGACGTCCGCGACTTTGTTATTGGATGGGATCGGTTTGCTCATGAGCGCCGCAATCGGAATGGTCGTGTTGGCGTTCTATCATCCATTCCTGCTAGGCTTTGACGCGTTGTTGGTCGTGGCAATTGCGTTTTTGATCATCGTGCTGGGACGTGGTGCGGTGAAGACGGCCGTGCAGGAATCCAAAAGCAAATACTACATGGCGGCTTGGTTGGAAGACGTATCGCGGTGCCAGACCACGTTTCAATCGGCGGCGGGAAAGCGATTGTCGGCGAGTCGATCGGATCGATTGATTCACGATTACCTCGTCAATCGCAAGCGACATTTCCATGTGCTGTTGCGGCAAATCCTTTTCGCGTTGAGTCTGCAGGCGATCGCCAGCACCGTGCTGCTGGGGCTGGGCGGTTATCTCGTCATCATTCGCGAGCTGACGCTGGGACAATTGGTGGCCGCGGAGTTGATTGTCGCGATCATCGTCGGCGCGTTCGCGAAGATGGGCAAGCACTTCGAAAGCTTCTACGATCTGCTCGCGTCGGTGGACAAACTCGGTGCCCTGTTCGACTTGCCCTTGGCTCGCCAGGGAACCGTGCTGCACTCGATCGACGACGAGCCCGTGACGATTGAACTGAGTCATGTGACGTATCGCCGAGGTGGCGGTTCGCCCGTGTTCACACCGGTGACATCGATGACACCGCCGGGAGGAGCGACCGCGGTGTTTGGCGGTTCGGGGACCGGTAAGTCGACGTTGTTGGATTTGATTTACGGTGTCCGTCGTCCGTCATCGGGAAAGGTCCTCGTCGACGCGACGCAGCCGAGTGATTTCCGCTCGGATGACTTTTGGAATCATGTGGAATTGGTGCGAGACGGCGAAGTGTTCGCGTCGACGGTCGAAGAAAACATCCACGTTCAGCGAACGGACGTGTCGGGCCAAGATGTCGAGGATGCACTCGAAGCGGTGGGGATCGCGGACATCGTTAACGCGTTGCCCGAAGGCATGCAAACTCACCTGACCAGCAGCGGGGCACCGTTGGCATCCAATCAGGTACGACTGTTGCTGATTGCCAGAGCGATTGCCAGCCGGCCGTATCTGATGTTGGTCGACGGGGTACTCGATTCGTTGAGTGACACGGAGGCGGAGTTGATTCTGGACTCCTTGTTAAGGCCAGACCGTCCTTGGACACTGGTGGTTGCGACGGGGAGGCGTTGGATCGCCGAGCGTTGCGATCAAACGATTGATTTGCGTCCTGATGCCGTATCGGTGCAAACGCCATTTGAAAAGCCGGAGAGGCAAGTTTGATGAAAACATCTACCGACCCGCAGCCAGCACCAATCAATCCGCCGAAGGTTTTGGATCGCAGAACCAAGGCAGCACCGCCGAAATCGGACAAACAGAAATTGTTGCGACCGCGGCGCCGTTCGATGATTCTGCCCGAAGCGTATGACGAACGGGCGATGCCTGCGCTGAAGCTGACACGTTCGTCCAAAAAGGCTCGCCTGATCGGTCGGACTTTGGTCGTTCTGATCGTCTTGGGCTTCCTGGTCGTCGCGATTGCGCCGTGGCAGCAATCGGTCAAGGGCAGTGGTACGGTGATCGCATACACGCCCGCCGATCGAACTCAGACGATTCAGTCACCAACGAAAGGACGCATCATCGCGTTCGGCGAGGGCATCTTCGAGAATGCTCACGTCAATAAGGGCCAAGTGATTGTCGAGATTCGCGACCTCGACGAGTCCTACATGAGTCGACTGGAGTCGCAGCGGGATGCGGGCCGCGCTCAGGTTCAATCACTCGAGAACGTGGTGGCTGCGGCGAAACGAAACGCGATCAACGCGGAGGCGATGGTCGAAACGCTACGGTCCCAGGTCAAATCGTATGAAAGCGTCAAAGAGCAAGTCATCGCATCTGCGGATGCGGCGATCGAAGCCTCCACGGCGAAGGTGGTCTCGCAGGAACAGAAACTCGCCGAAGTGAAAGCGACGTTGACGCAAGCACGTTCGGACTACGAGCGTCAACGGACTCTGTTTGAAGAACGGATCGCGTCGCAGTTAAAGTTCCAACAGGCGGAGCAAAAATTCCGCGAGGCCGAAGCAAAAGTCGCGCAAGCGGAAGCGAACCTCGACGCGGCGAAAGCGGCGCTGAACGAGAAACAACGTGACCGAGCTGCCAAAGAACAAAAGGCGCAAGCGGATGTTGAATATGCTCGGTCGACGCTGAACAAAGCCGAAGGCGACGTGTCAAAGGTCGAAAGCGAGATCGCGAAAGCGACTTCGGATTTGAATAAGGCTCGCAAGGATCTGCTCGATACCGACACCAAGATCGCTCGCCAAGCCAATCAAACGATTCGTGCTCCGGTGGACGGTTATCTGACTCAGATTGTTCCCAATCCGGGCAGTGCCGTACTGAAGGAAGGTGATCCGATCTGCGTCATCGTTCCCGACACGACCGATCGTGCGGTCCAAATTTGGCTCGACGGCAACGATGCGCCCTTGGTCAGCACGGGACGTCACGTTCGACTGCAGTTCGAAGGATGGCCTGCGGTTCAGTTCGCGGGTTGGCCGAGTGTTGCGGTCGGTACGTTTGGCGGCGAAGTCATTTCGGTTGACGCCACCGACAACGGGAAGGGCAAGTTTCGCGTGCTGGTCAAACCGGAAGAAAACAGCGATTGGCCCGAAGATCGGTATCTGCGGCAAGGCGTGCGTACGAACGGATGGGTCTTGATCAACGAAGTTCCGTTGTGGTTCGAAATTTGGCGAAACATGAACGGGTTCCCGCCGATGGTGGAGAACGAAGCGAAAGACACAAACAAGTCGAAACCGCCAAAGGTGAAACTGTAACGCACGTTGGTCTGAGATGCCTTTCGCCGCACAGCGAGGTGCGTGATTGTCAGCGGCAGGAGGCGAGTTCTCCTTCTGCCGGTTCTCCCACAGCGGGACATCCGGCACACGCCGTTTGAGCCGTTACTCGGAAAGTAGGCCCGCGGCATCCTCGACGACGGGGCAGCCTGTCCATCGACGCACGAGTGGTGCGTTGGTACGGAGCGATTCATCGTGGGGCTCTGAGACGTCGGCCGCGAAGGCGTTGAGGAGGATCCTGTCGAGCGACAGTCCCGCGGCGTTGGCCGCGTGGACGCAGGCGATGCAGTCGTGAATGACTCCCAATCGGTTGGCCGCGACGAGCACGGTTTTCATCTCGGTCAGTTGCTCACGCAGCTGCAGTGCGAAATCGACGTTCAGCATCGAATCCGACAGCGGGCTGAACAAGCCGCCGGCGCCCTCGATAATCAACACGTCCGGGGCAAGTTCGATCCACGGTTGAAGGTCGGAGAAGAATGCGACCTCATCGATCGTTTCACCCTGTTCCTTGGCGGCTTCGGGAGGCGCGATCGCGGCTTTGAATTTTTGCGGGCACACGGTGTGCAGGGTGAGAGGGCGGCCCGCGGATTCCCAAAGGAGTTCAGCGTCGCGGGCGATCAATTCACCACCGGATCCGAGCTCACATCCGCTCGCCGCAGGCTTGTAGACGCCGACACGTTTGCCCGCGGCAAGACTCGTTTCGGCAAACCGTGACGCGCAGTATGTTTTACCGACGTCGGTGCCGGTTCCAGTAAAAAAATAGACATCCATCGCCATGAAATTTCCTACAGTCCAGTTATCGCTGATTCAAATGCGAGACGCGGGTTCGAAGTCCGCCTCTCTTGCCGCCGCAACCTCATGGATTGAAAAGGCCGCTGCGGAGGGCGCCCAAGTCATTTGTTTGCAAGAACTCTTTGCAACCTGTTACCCGTGTCAGGCGGAGGATCATACGATGTTTGATCTCGCCGAATCGATTCCGGGGCCGACGACCGACTCGCTCGCGGAACTCGCCGCTCGCTTGCAGGTGGTAATCGTGTGTCCGATGTTCGAAAAACGAGCCGCGGGCGTCTATCACAACACGGTGGTTGTGCTCGATGCCGACGGTTCGACCGCGGGTGTGTATCGCAAGATGCACATTCCAGATGATCCGTTGTACTATGAAAAATTTTATTTCACACCCGGCGATGCCGCTCAACCCGGTGTGTCAGTGGCTCCCGACAAACCGAACGGGTTTAACATCATCAAAACCCGGTACGCGAAATTGGGCGTCGGGATCTGTTGGGACCAATGGTACCCCGAGGCGGCGCGACTGTTCGCTCTCGCCGGTGCCGACATCCTTTTGTACCCGACCGCGATCGGATGGATCGACGAGGAGAAGGATGAATTCGGTGCCGGGCAACTCGACGCATGGATGACCAGCATGCGGGCTCACGCGATTGCCAACGGCATCTTTGTGGGGGCGCCCAATCGTGTCGGGATTGAGGGGCGGGTTGAATTTTGGGGAAACTCGTTTATCGCGTCCCCGCGAGGCGAACTGCTCAGTCGCGGTGACGATCACACGGACGGAATCATCTCAGCGGAATGTTCATTGGAAGAAATGGACGTCGTGCGAACGCATTGGCCTTTCTTGCGTGATCGCCGCGTCGACGCCTACGGTGACCTGACGCGTCGGTTTATAGACTGATCCCGTTTGTTATTGACTGAACTCGTGTGTTATTGACTGAACTCGTTTGCTCGCGTTTTCAGACGACTTCGAGGGTCACGTTAACCCCGAGTTCATTTCCGAGTTGGCGGATCCGTTCGCTGGGACGTTCACCACGAAGGTCCGAGATGGCCTGCGGTATCGAGATCACGACTCCGCCACTGTCATCTTTGCGGATCTGCAGTTGCGAGATCACGCCAGGCATGGTCGCGGAGAAGAGATACAGCACGCGGAACATGGCCGCCAACACGCGTGCTTTTTTCTGAACGATCGGTGAGGCGAGCGTTGCGATGGTGGGTGGAGTGACTTTGGCGCCGAGACCGGTGTAGCGGTAGTAGTTCGCCATTGCTAAGTAGGCGCGTCCTTCGTGTGATATCCCGACGAAACCGGCGTTTGCGATGATGCCCATGTACTGTTGGGCCCGGAAATCCGGATGGGCACGCCACGCGATATCCGCGAGATAACACGATGCCTCGCGATGACGACGATCGTTATCGGATTCATCGATCCCCAGCGTCGCGAACGCCTTCTCAGTCCACGTTGCGAGTTCTTGGCAGTGTTCGGGGTTTCGTGCACGCAGTGTCGAGAGATCGCGACAGGCCACCAGCAGCGAATCGTGGGCTTGTTCCTCGGCCGACAACATCGAGTACAGCACGCCTTCGCGAAGACCGAGCGACGACATCACCACCCGATCCGCTTTCAACGCCCGCAGAGTTTCTCGCATGACGACGGCACCGACGGGCAATAGATCGCGCCGGTTTCGCGAGACGGCATCGATCCCGCTCATCTTAGACACGTCGTTGGTCGCAATGAACTTGCAAAAGTCCATCATTTCGTCGGCCGACAACTCATAGTCGTGAACAAGCGACAGTGGATAGTTTTTGTTCGCGATGTGCAGTTTGGCGAGCGAACGCCAGGTGCCGCCGATCGCATAAAAGTTCCGCTCGATGCCGGGCCAGTTTAATGTCACCTCCTTGAGGTTTGCTCGGGCAATCTTCTTTGCCTCCGCGAGCGAACCGCCCGACAATTCCGTCAAACGTAAACCGCCCAACGGCAACGTCACGCCTTCACCGAGTTCTCGATCAACGGTAATCAGTTCGAGAGAACCGCCGCCGATGTCGCCCGCGATTCCCGTGGGGCGATGGAATCCACTCTGGATCCCCATCGCGGAATAGCGAGCCTCCATCGCGCCGGTCAGCACTTCGACACGGCAACCGGTGATCCGCGTTACATTCTCAATGAACTCTTTGCCATTTTCCGCGTCACGTACCGCCGCGGTGGCGATCACGTGAGTTTTCGAGACGTTCAGTTGTTCGCCCAAGGCACGGAAGCGACGCAGTGCCAAGAAAGTTCGATCGACACCGCTCTCATTGAGCCGATTGCTGTGGACCATTCCGCGTCCCAGTCCACAGAGGACCTTTTCGTTGAACAGGACCGACGGTGCCTGCGCCAGTCCTTCGTAGATCACCTGGCGAACGGAGTTAGATCCGATGTCAATGACAGCGATCGGCACGAGGGTTTGAAGCCGACCTTGACCGAGTTCGATTTGCGGCGTGGGAGTTTCGATCGTTGTCTCACTGAAACTAAAGAGAAGCGACACGTCGGTCGCGCAATTTCGCCGACCTTAGGTGGACTTCAGAGCCTAGTGAATCGACGAAGACATGACAACGGTTCGAGTTTGCGAGGGGCGACGGCCATGGACGCTCTCGCGCACGCCTCAAGAAACGCGTGCTCGTTCTCGTCGATGAACCCGCGAAATCCAGAACGCTCGATCCAGAACGCGTGCTAAAACGCGTTTCGGATCTCGTCGAGTACAACACCCAGCAAACGAACCGCGATCGGGTTGAGTGTGGCTTCGTCGCCTTGGATGTGCCATGTCCGTTGGACATGCTTCATCATCTCGCCGGGTTTGAGAGCAGCGGCAGGTGAGGATGACTCGAGTTCATAGAATGGTCCGAGCGGCGGTTCTCCCGGTGCGGGTGATCCGTCGTTGTACGAGTTCAGCACATCGCCCGCGTAGGGTTCGTCTTGGTGTTCCCACATCGAGTTAACGAATCCGTTGGGAGCGTCTTGGACGTTGTAGGTCAGGATCGTCAAGACTCGACCAGCGGCGTCGTAGCTACCCGCGATTCCTTTCGAGCGGGCGGGGCTGATCCCGATTTTGCCACGACGAGTCCCGTCACCTTTGAAGAACAGTACATCGTCCTCAACCTGAATGTATTCCGGGGGAACCTTTCCGAAGTAAGTGTCGTTGACCTTCGGTCCGAGTTCCGCTTCGTCACCCGCTTTGAAAGGAATCACGACCGTCGTCTCGGGTGACGGGTTATACATTCCGAGCATCCAGATGGACAGTAAGCCCGTTTCGGGTGACCAAGCCTTGTCGCCGCGGTTGGTAATCCGGTTGTCGGTTTCGTAACCGACGAATTGAAGGCCGGTGGGCAAATCAGAACCGATCAAATCACGAGCTTCATCGCGTCCGAGCATGGCGACCCGCCGACGGATGCCGACGTGAAATTCAGTTCCGCTGAAGTTGACGAATTCTGCGTCGTGTTCAAACGTCGCGGAACTCTCTGACTGTTCGACCAACCGATAGGCATCGGTGTCGATCGCCGAAGGAGTCGTCCAGTCTTCAAATTCAAACTGACTGCCCGGTTGGAAGAAAATCGCGAATTGGCCACCCTCGGGGCCGAGCCAGAAACGTTCTTCGCCACCGAAGATGTAGATGTGTTCTTCGAGTCGGCCCGCGCGTTCTTCGTCTGACATCAAACCACGCTCGATGACCGGACGATTAATCCAACCGAAACTCGGCCCGCGAGTCCCGTCGTAGCTGCTCGTCATCACTCGGCCTTGGTAGGCCGGAGCGACCGCGATCGCGGCACTACCTTCTCGAAGCAGCACGATGTCAGTGTGTTCTTTCAAGAATGACACGTCATCAACGAAGGGCACCGTTGATGTGTTCGAATCTTGGGCGTCAGTCGTTGCGATCGTATTCATGATTAACAGGAGCGGTATCGCCCACCTTAGGAGACAGGAATTCAAACTGTGTCTAGATCGCAGAATAGATTTCGTCATCGCCTAATGTCTTTGGTTGCGTGAGATTGATGCAAAATGGTGTTGGCTCAACTGCGTTAAACGCATTTTTTGACAACACGGATTGCGATCGGAGATGGGGGCTCATGTGGATCTAGATGATACTAAGTTTGATAGCCGATCGCACTCAAACAATACATTTATGCGGCATCCTATTGTGGATTTGCGGCAGGCGATGCTTCGGCCGTTGAGCGGTCGCTCACGTTGCTCGCGAAATGGTGACCAAGTGTCGCAGGGGACATTTGGGGATCGCGTGAAATGTGGCTTTGGGGCGAGCAACGTTGCCTATCGCAATTCGATTCCCAACGGCAGCGATTCACCAAAGATCGCCGCCTGCTCTTCGTGATCGAACTGGCCGCCTTCTTCGACCAAACGCAGGAAGTGTGAAGGTGCGTCGAGGGTTTGAAGTTCTCGCAACACTCGCGACCGATCCGCGTCATCGATATCACGAAACCGATCGTGGCAACGCCGAGAAATCTGCGTTAGGGCGAGCGACGCTGCCGCGTGGATCTGTGATGCGTGTCCCGATTCGCTCTCGTCGTCCGAACGAACACGCAACGCGGGACTGTCGACGAGTCGCTTTAAAATGTTGGAGACATCTCGCGTACCGATCACCAGATTGAGAGGGCCGTACGAAGGGATGCGGGTCGCCATGCGGCCGATCGCCCACAGGAGAGCGGGGTACAACGGCCTCGCTTTCTTTCGCTCGAGCTGCGTTAGGGCGGCTCGCGCAAGATCGAGTTTATCTTGGATGGGTAATCGCTCGAGCGATCCTGCTAACCGCCACGCCTCGAAAGCCTCTGCCGATTCCGATCGCAGTCCGCCGTACGTCAACGAACGTTTCAAGACACTGGCCAACTGAGCCTGCTGGCCCTCGGTCAAACCTCCCGCGATCCGTCGCCAAAGAACCATCGTTTCGGCTCGCGTTTGTGGATCGTCGTGAGCGATTTTGCCGAACAACGTTCGCCACGTTTGAGCCGTTCGCCAATCATCCACGGCGACACCGTAACCAGGTCGCAGCGAATAACCGAGCAAGTTCAGCCAACGCGATTCATGCGCGGGTGAGCGTCGCCGGTGAGGTTCGACCCGAATCAAACATTCCCAAATCCCACGCAGCAAAACCGGTGGCCAATCGTCGCGGCGCAGCTCGAGCGTCGACTGCAAACGTTTGACGAGTTTGGCCGGTTTCTCGTTGGCGTGAACAAAAACCGATTCGATCTCTCGTTCGCACGATTCGAGCGTTTCCTCATCAACAATTCCTGACGCCTCACCGCCACCTTCGTGAGCCTCTCGATCGGTTTCGAGTGTCGCGCGAATATCAAAGTCGAGCTTCCATCGCCCTCGCGATCCTCGGCCCGTCGTCGGCGGCTCGGAGTTGACCGCGGATGGCTTTCCGGAAGGATCATTCGGTGCCGCGACGCAGTAAACCCCGATGGTCCCGATTTCAGTCAGTTGCGTTTCAATAACAATTTGTAACGTGGTCTCCTTCTTGCGTTTCCGATCCTGCAGCGCCGTGTGGATAGGTGGTAACGCGGTCATCTCCGCGGGATCGATGTCGACCACTTCGCCAGGTGGGTCGGCCAGCCGGGTACTACTAACCCAAAGCGGAAAACTGACGGGGACACCGATTCGAAGTTCCATCGGCAACGAGTCGATTCGATACGTTTGTCCGGGTTGAGCATCCGCCGGAATCATGCAGACCGCTCTCGCCGGTGATTGCGAGATCTGCATGAAGTAAGTTCGAGCGAGGTTCGCGGCAATCCTGACGCCTTCGCCACGACGAACCAACGCGTAGTAAGCCGCCCCTTGCGAGACCGCGAGATCGAGCCTCGGTGATTGCAACGTTTCGGGCTTCCATTGCGGATCGTCGTCGCCAAACCACCGCGTCAAACAGGCGATCAAACGATCTTGAATCGCGGTCGAGCGAAGCACTCCGCCATTGAAAAGAACGAGATCAACGCGTCGTGAGTCAACTGTCTCGTCATCGAGTCCTGTCTCGCGGTGAGTGCGCAGGAACTCGGCAAGATGTTTCGTGATCGCGGGGTCCGCCGCGTAGGGCAAACCGAGTTCCTGGAAACCGCTTTGTCCGCCGATCACCGTCGCATCCAAAGCAACGTCCGGGAAAAAACCATCGAGCAACACCTGATCGACTTGCTCCGCCGTCACCGTCAGCGATACCGAACCGCCAATCAACGACGATCCTTCCCCCGACAAATGAATGGTTGTCTCCGACGGTCGGCCGGGAGATAGCATTAACTCTTTGACGCCACGAGCCCCCGCGACGAGTTGTTGCCACCGCCGGGCGGGCAGCGGTGCGTCCAGTTGAGCTTCTGCGGATTTCGCAATCGCTAGGTCGAGGTTATCACCGCCCAAAATCAAGTGCTTGCCGACAGCGATTCGGTGAAACTGCAATGCGGCACCGTCGACTTCCACATCAGCCCCGTCGTGGCCGCTGGCTGTTTTCGCGGTCGCAGGGCGCACTCGGATTAGCGTCAAGTCAGTCGTGCCGCCACCGATATCACACACGAGGATCAATTGTCCCACACGCACCCGTTCGGTCCAATCGTCAGCATGGCGGTCCAGCCACGCGTAGAATGCGGCCTGCGGTTCTTCGATCAATTGAATGCGTGGCAACCCGGCGTGTGCGGCCGCGGCGACCGTCAACTCGCGAGCGACTTCGTCAAACGACGCGGGCAAGGTGATGACCACGTCCTGATCCGCCATCGGCCAATCCGGATGAGCGTCATCCCAAGCCAAACGTAGATGAGCGAGATAGGCCGCCGAAGCCGCCATCGGTGACTTCTTGACCACGTCGGCATCGCCATGCCACGGCAAGAGGTCCGTTGACCGGTCGACTCCCTCGTGTGAGAGCCAGCTTTTCGCGGACGCGATCAATCGCCCCGGATGAGCCGACCCCGCCACTCTCGCATATTCGCCGACACGTTCACCCGGCGGCTCAACGAGATAACGCGCGAGCTTCCGGTTCGCTTTCGCCGTCATCGCCGCCGACATTTCAGGCTCGGTGAGCGTGTAGTGAAACGAAGGCAGCGTCGTGCGAGACTCCAGCGTGTCGAGATCGACCCACTGCGGGACGGCGAACACTTCCACGCGGCGGGTTTCCGCGTGAGTGTCGACAAAGGACAACACGCAATTCGTGGTGCCCAAATCGATCCCGATGCAGTATCGCGGGGCGACCATTTCGTCGGAATCGGGAGAGGCGTCGATTGGGGAGTCGGTGGGATCAGGCATGCGAAATCAAAGCAGGAAAAACGGTGTGAACCAGCATTTTAGACCCTTCAGTCCGTGGCCCCCAGAGGGCCGAAACAACGTCTCAGTACGACACAAACACGTGAAAATTCACCGGGAGTTCAGCCCTTCGCGACATTCGTTAAAACACGGGGAACGGCCTGATGACGGTGACGGTACTACGGCTGCGAGTCTGACACTTCATTCTGGAAGTGTCAGGTGGGAGCCGCAGCGGAATTCGCCAAATCATTTGGCCAATGACGAGACCCATCGTCTCGGTTGCCGAGTCCCACTGCCAGATATTCGACCGCGTCATGATGTCAGAACGATTTTGACCAACTCACGGCCATGGTCCAGTCGGTTTCGAGCTGGATCCCGTCGAGGTCTTGGTGCAACGTCGGAACGAACTCAACATTGAGCAGGTGTCCGTTGACCAACGCAGCGGTTCCGAGCCCGAGATTCAACCAATACCCGCCACGGAAACTTTCGACGTTCGTGCTGATGCCCATGTCAGGCGTCATCGGATCAGCTCCACCGTAGTTGTTTCGCCACAGGTTTTCGACTCGGATGCTGGCCGAAAAATTATCCGTAATCAGATGGCTGTACCACTGGTTGAGCCGGAACTCATCGCTCACGCTGTAGTTGCGATAATTGCGGCCGATTGGAAGGTCGGTCTGCAATTGGGTGCCAAACGAGCCAAAATCCCAGTAGTGTTTCCACGTCAGTCCGGGGCGCGCGTTAAACGTGCCCGAACCGAGTCGCATCGGGTAAGGCAACGGCGTTGTAGTACCGGTCGGGATCGTTGATGTCCGAAAAATATCCCCCGTCGGGATCGAACCGGCCAAATTCAAAATCCAGTCGTCGTTGTGATCGGTATACAACCGCATCAACGCACCGATTGTGGTGTCACCGAATCCGCTGTTGTGCGTAGTGAAGGACGTCCCTTCCATCGGCCCCGCCCCCGGACCACGAAGATGGTCCATCGTAATACTGGGTAACATGATCATGGTGTAGCACGTGATGTCGTCAGTCATGCCTCGCATGATGTGGAGCATGTGCATTTCATGCGTCATCTGTGTCGGCGTTGCCATGCGGTTGGTGATCGGGTTGCTCGTCGCGCCGTACGCGATCGCATCCGCGTCAGAGACGGTTCGAGATCCGATTCGATTGTCTTCCATGTACATATTCATGTACTTGTACTCGACCATCCATTCGCCCGGTTTGTGGATATGATCACCCATCAAGCCGGCGGGAGCGTGCTTGTCCGCTCTCGATCGGAGATTACCGTCCGCGTAAACCAACGGGCACGAGAGTGCCGCCAACACGACACCTGTTACCAATCCATGTAATTTCAACATTTCCAACTCCGTAAACTTTTCCGTCTCGCGGTGTCCGACTCCTCACGCAAACGGTATCGGTACGAGACGCGAACATCAGAGGTGAAAAACGCTCCGTTCCGCGATGGACGAATTCTCCAGGCCGCAAAACCGTTAGATCTCCCGCAGTGAACAGAATCGGGGCTAATCGTTCAAAACGAACGCCGCTACTTCCGGTTTTATTTCCCCGACGGCAAAATTGTTGGGCTTCTTAACCGTGATTTGTTAACGGCTCGCCCTTCGAGGCAGCACTCCGGTTTCATTCGTCTGAAATATTCGGCACAAGGCGTCTCGGATCGTCGATTGCACCTCGAGTTGGCAGCGTTTCACGATCGAGGTGACGATATCTCGTCAATGGCAGAATCGCTCGAGAAACGCCTGCGTCGCTTGAACACTGACGTCTCCTGTTTCAATCGAAACTCGATCGATTGGCTTCGACGATAGTGAGCCTGAAATTTTGCGAACTGAGTCGCTCGACCATACAGATCGGGAGCGCTTCAAACGGCTACGCAACAAGCACGATGGCGTGATCGCTTCGGCGGTTCGTCAAGCCGGGATGCTACGTCAGGGGGTAACCGTTCACGGGGCGGTGCAACAAATTTGAGGATCTCTCTGGACACGAGGATCGGTTTTCTGCCCCAATACTTGCATGAGCAAGATACCGCC
>NZ_JACHXU010000015.1:0-82500 GCF_014192335.1 Aporhodopirellula rubra
TCAAAACGAACCGACAGAGCGTGATGAAACCCTCGGTAAATTCAACTATGTTCTACCAGCATGAAATCCCGAAGTTATTTCCGAACAGCTCCTAAAATAAGGATTACGGGGTGCAGGCTTCGCCAATGGTGCGTTGAATCTGGCTGGCCCTTTCATTTGCGTCGTACTGGCAACGAGATGTTGCATAGACTGCTCTGGATCCACCCAAGGCCCACCACTACCGGCCCACCCCGGACCGGAGCCCAACGTCAATTCAATCCCGAGTCTTTCACATTCGTGAACGGCATGTGCAAAGAGTTCTTGCCATTGGTCACTTAGAAAATCAACACTGCCACGCGGAACCCCAACGTTGACTTCCAGAAAAATGAGGTTGCCGATCCCAGCCTCCTTCATCGACTCCAAGTCCGCTGTAATTCCCTTCCGATTGAGATGTCCATCCATGACGTACCAGTAAACACCAGGCCGAGCCGAGTCGGGTGGATTTTGGAACCGTTCAAACAACCCAACTGGATCCCCACAAACGGCCACCGGCCCGCAAAGAGACAACGTCGCCAGTAAAATGCAGAAAGTTAACAGGCTGATCAAACGCGACATGATTTCCCCAACTAAAAGCGTGGTATGAGTATCCAAACGACAATGTAGTGCATGCTTTTCATTTGCGTTGTAGAAGGATCGCAATCGCGTAGCCTAGGCCACGATGAAGTCGCAGCAAGACAACCTCTTTTCTACTAGGCAACCTTCACGGGCAACTGTTGTACTGGACGTTGTAGCATAGCAGGCAGGAGTGCATCCTCTTGCTTCCATTGTCGCCAAGTGGTGAGAACCATTTGTTCACCTGGGATCAGCAATCCATCGGCGACAGGCCTCTCATATAAAGCGCATCTAGCGCAAACTGCATGAGAATCAGCAAAAAGTCAACTGATTTCAGCTTAGCAGCCTGTTGATTTACGCCCAATCACCGGTCATCGACCAACGAACTTGGGCTTTGGATGAAATTGGTCCTGTTTGAGTTGAAGCGGACCAGCAATCGGTCGTTGATTCGATGATTTCGCTGTTATGGCGATCTAGGATACGGAAGAAGCTCCCAAAAGCCGACACGGCACGTGCGGCCAGCAACGCGGCGTGTCTTGGTTTGCCTGCTCCGATCAGCGAACGCATGATCCGGCCCAGATTATGAGCCATTGCCGCGCTCATGTATCGCTTCTTGACATCCTCTATTCCGCGAAGCCACGTTCGTCGTGAGCCGCCCGTCTCGCAAAGATGAGCGAACGTGCGTTCGACTCTTTCACTGCGTTTGCGTTGCAACTTGCGACCTCGCGCGCCCAACGTGTTGCGGCGATTACGTCGATACGACTCTTTGACTGGCTCAGGTTTGTTCTTCCACTTTCGCTTGCTCGATCGGTGCGGCTCCGGGATGTAGGTTCGCATGCCGGTCTTGTTCTGCAATCGGTCTAAACAGTCTTCGCTGTGGTACCCCTTGTCGGCAACCACTTCCTCGATGTTGTGATCGCAATCCGTGGCGTCCACATTGGTTTTTGCTGTGTTAACGGTGTCTTCGATCGTGGCGGTGTCACCCGAGTCACCGTGATAGATCTCGGCGGCCACAATCACGTCGGTATCAAGATCGACGGCGTTTTCGGCTTTGTACTTTAAGTGAAAACGCCCGTCTTTCATCTTGCCAATCCGAGCATCAGGATCTGTTTCGCTCTTCCACTGCTCGTTGCTGACCTTCTTCTTGTCTTTGCGTGACTTGTCGAAGCGACGCAATTCATCGTCTGATGGATCGCTTTTGCCTGTCTCTTCTTCGTACAGCTTTTTCAGGTAGGCCCGCCAATCATCGCCGTTATCTTTGCGAACGATGCTCTTGAGTGATGCGTTGGCTTCGAGGTCCGTTGCGTCGACGCCGATCGTCTTGCCTCGAAGCAGTCCGTTGTCACGGGTCGCTTGCAGGATCAGCTCAAAGGCAAACTGGTGGATCTCCATCGGCAGTCGTTCGCGGGTGAGCGACAGCGTGCTGTGATCGGGCGTGGATTCTCCGGGGCCGTAGCCAAGGAAGCGAGCCAGCGATCGGCTGTCGTCGCACCGCCACGCAATGCCTCGCTGGGAGGAGATGTCTTCGAAGTAGCCGATGAAGATCATGCGGAAATAGATGCCCGGTGGAAGGCATTTGCGTCCCATCTTCTGGTAGAACGGCTCGACGGCCAACTCCAGTTTGCCGTCGAAATCGATCTCGGCGAGTAACTGATTGAGCCGGTCGTAGAAAACGTTCCGCGGTCCGTTGCTGAGTTTATCGGCAGTGACCCAGAACGTGTCCTGGCGTTCTCGCCTTCGCTTGCCAAGTGCCATCAATACCTCTCCAAAATGTGATGCATAGAAGATAGCGCGAGCGTGTTGAAAATCAACAGGCTGCTAGGGTCTCAGCGGCATCTAGAGCAGATGCGGCAATGAGTCGCAATGAGCCAGAATCACTATCAGCACAGTGACGTTCTGCTGATTTGATTTGCCTAACCATCTCGGCCGCCCCTACAGCAAACGCACACTAAACTCTTTGTGTGCCTAGGACTTACGCCAAGTAGTCGAGGTTCCAGCCGGCGACTCGGCGACGCATCCACCTAGCTGCTTAGTCGTTTAATTCCGCGGACAAGGTCCGCTTCTTTACCCCTTCCATCGTTAACTGAATCGGCTTGATATTGCCATCTTCATCAAAGTACATGTATTCAATACAGGTCTCACGATGATTCCCGTTTTGCGTATTCAAAGGTCGACGGTGGTAAATCATGTACCACTCGTCTGTACCGGGAATATTTATAACAGAGTGATGCCCCGCCCCCCGTGCAACATTGGGATCCTGCTGAAGCACTTTACCGATCCGCTTAAATGGCCCCAGTGGCGAATCAGATTTCGCATACGCAACACTGTAATCAGGACCACCCCAACCACCCTCTGACCACATCATGTAATAGACACCATTGCGTTTCAACACGAATGCCCCTTCGACATACGATTCCGGTGTAATCTCCTTGTATGTCTCACCATCTTCAAACGGCACGAGGCTGAGACAATCCTGGCTTAGTCTGACGACGTTACAATGCCGCCAGCCACCGTAATACATGTAAATTTCACCATCATCATCACGAAACACAAATTGATCAATTGGCTGAGCTCCGTTCTGAAACGTGCTAACAAGCGGTTTACCTAATGCATCTTGAAACGGGCCTCCTGGATGATCAGCGACTGCAACACCAATTCCCCCAAGTTCCTGATCACTCTGAATGTCGTTTGCACCGAAGAAAAGGTAGTACTTGTCGTTGGCGTGAAAAATTGCTGGTGCCCAGATCGAATAGGCAGCCCACTTCACATTGGTAATATCCAAAATGCGAGAATGCTTTTCCCAGTTGACCAAGTCATGCGAAGAGAATGCATCAAGGAAAGTCTGCTTGAGATATTGTGGATTGATCGTGTTCTTTTGCAATTTCACCTGCTGATCGGTTAGCTCAGATGGCTTCGCTTCAATGCCGAAATCATCTGAAAAAGTGGGATACACCCAGTACTGATCAGCGAAGATTGCACCTTCGGGGTCAGCGTACCAACCTGTAAAAATGGGATTCCCGGATTGCCCCTGCTGTTTCATTAGCGGCTTCGTCTCCTGAGCCAAAGCGACCACTGTCGTCGACAGCACGACACAAGAGAACAAAAGAAAGCTGAGAGATTGCATCTTCATTGCTTGCATATCTTGATGGGTAGGGAAGTGTCCCAATAATTGTTGAAAGTTGAAAGATGGTCTCCCGAGGGGCAGAATCTGCCCTTCGCAACTTTTCAATATTCGTCGGCGGCAACCGACGGGGAGACCATCATGAACGAAGCTAATCTTTTGGAATCACTGGGGCAAGTTTCTGCCTCGGAAACAGGGCAAGTCTTTCGCGACTTTTTGCGAGGTCACGTGCGTGAGATGATCTGTGAGGTCATGGCCGCGGAGGTGACCGAGTTGTGCGGCCCCAAGCATGATCCTTCGCCGAGCGATCACTATCGAGCTGGTTCAAGTTCAGGCCGTGTGCTCTACGAAGGCGAGCGTGAAGACGTCGTCCGCCCTCGAGTTCGTCAGAAGTCCGTTGATGGATCGAGCCACGAAGTCGAACTGACTACCTATCGCGTCGCCAAAGATCCTCAGCAGTTGCAGGCCCAGATCGTTCAGGCGATCGTCTCGGGCGTCAGTGCCCGCAGTGTCGAAGACATCAAGCCAAACTCTCCCGGTGTCAAAAGGTCAAATGTTTCGCGACTCTGGCAAGAAGCCGGAAGCAAGTTTGTGGAAGAGCTTCGAGGCAAGGATCTGAAGGCAACGAAGTGGTGCGTATTGATGCTCGACGGCATTCATTTGAGCAAGGATCAGACAGCCGTGGTAGCTCTGGGAATCGACAGCGAAGGCCGCAAACAGGTTTTGGATTTTGCACTTGGCAGCAGCGAAAGCCTGGAGGTTTCGCGTGAACTGATGAGCCGAATCGTTCGACGCGGGTTCACTTGCGAGCATCGCCTGTACGCAGTTCTCGATGGCAGTGATGCTCTTCGCGGGGCGGTCGTTGAGTTCTTTGCCGATGCCGTCATCCAGCGTTGTTTGGTTCACAAGGAACGCAATATCAAGGGCAAGCTTTCCAAACGCCACTGGGGCGAGCTGTCGCGTTTGTTCACGCGACTTCGCAGCGTCCAAGGAATCGAGGCCGCCGAGGAAGTATTCGGCGAGTTGAAATCACTTTTGGAGCCGATCAATGCGGAAGCTTACCGGAGCCTGCACGAAGCCGGTGGCGACCTGCTGGCGCTTCATCGCTTGAACGTCCCCAACACGCTGCACCGAACTCTGCTGAGCACCAATGCGATCGAAAACTCATTTTTGAACACACGCCGCAAGCTTGGCCGCGTGACCCGCTTTCGAGCCGAAACGGATCAGGCCGCTCGTTGGCTTTCGTATGCGTTGCTCGAAGCCGAGAAGGGCTTCCGACGAATTTCCGGACATAGCAAAATGCCATTGCTCATCGCCGCATTGCAACGCCCCGAACAGGCATCCGGCGAATCGACTTCGCCTCCCATTTTCATCGCCTAGGCGATGAAAATGGGAGGCGAGTCATTGAAGTTAAAAACCCGAAACCCTACGTTTTAATCAGAGAGGCCATCGAGAGTTTCAACAACAAATGGGACATCCCCATGGGTAGAGCGTGTTGCGCGCAGACCAAAATCTGCGACTAGCGTTGCGGGATCTTTGAATACATCGTTTCTCGCAGACCGAACCATCGTTGAATACTAAGAGCAAACACCCAGACGAAAAAGTACACGTAGCAGAAACAAACAGCGGAAGGAGCAAGAGGGGACTCGCAACTCCCCACTTGCCATCTATCTTAAAAATCGCATTAGGTTTCTCATTGCCGCCTTTGCTTCACCCAATTTGCGTGAAAGCCGCGAACGTCTATCCTTCGAGTAACGACAATCTGCGGACGATGTTCGTTCCGCCAGAGCGGTGATGCACCGTCCCCCGTTAGCTTTCATGCCAATTCAACCTGGTTCCGTAACACGTGCAAAGACTTGCGACCAATCGTTTTGGCTTAAATTGCATCGAGGCGATCCAGTGAATCCCTTACCGCAACAAGTTTTCAGACCACCATCTGACTGAATCACCGACATGACATTTTCTCTAGAGACTCTGGGAACGGTTTGTCGTGGTGACGTTCGGGTCTCGTCTGTAACGCGAAACCTTTTTGGACAATCGAACCGTGATGATGAGTACACTTGAGACCGCCTCCGTGTTGACCAAATGTGACTCCAACACACCTTGGTGGGGTCTCGTTGTGTCGAGCATTTTTTTTGCTTTCTCCATTCCCGCAGTCGCCACCGAGCCTTCCGTCTTAGGTTACGAGCGTCAGGGTCAAGATCCTGCGGACCTTTCGGGACGCCTGATAGTACCGATGGTTCATTCGCGAGCAGCGTTGCCCAGAACTTACACAGAGCAACCTCAATCGAGCACTAACGAAGCAATGCGTCTGTACGGATCCAGTGTTTTGTTACAGCTCCCCCAACAGACCACCGAACGGGGAACGTTAGAAACACGTTTAGTGATTCAAAACCAAAGGCGTTTGCAGGATGGCTCCGGAACCGAAACCGACCGCATGCAAGAGACGTACGTAAATCCGGTAATCGCTGGCGACATCCCAGACCCCACAATCATACGCGTGGGGGAAATCTACTATGCCGCGGGAACGAGTTGCGACTTTGCCCCCCACTATCCTCTGTATGAATCATCCGACCTTATTAATTGGGAACGAATAGGATCAGTCTTCCGTGACACTCCTAATTGGGCGTCGGACGATTTCTGGGCGCCCGAGCTTTTTTACCGCGACGGGACATTCTATGTCTACTACACCACAAAACGCAAAGACAACCGAATCGCCTGCATTGGAGTGGCAACGACAAAAGACATCCGACAAGGGTTTACCGATCATGGAATCATCATCGAATGGGGCGAAGAAGCAATTGATGCATTCGTTTTTGACGATGACGATGGAAAAAGATACATCACCTGGAAAGCCTATGGTTTAACTGACGGACGCCCGATTGAGATACTTGGCTCAGAACTAAGCGAAGATGGGTTAAGCTTGCTTGGGGATGCGTTCACCTTGACAGACCACTCGCGTGGATGGCAGGGGGCGGGAGATGAGGGACAATGTTTGGTAAAACACGAAGGTTATTATTATCTGTTCTATTCCATCGGTGGTTGCTGCGACAATCGATGCGATTACCGGGTTAAGGTTTCGCGATCAAAAAACCTGAAGTTCGGGTGGGAGCAATTACCAGATCCGATTCTTTCCGGTGGTAAAGAATGGAAATGCCCCGGACATGGCACCCTGGTAACAACGGCCGACAATCGTCACTTCTACCTCTATCATGCTTATCACGCCACTGATTTCGAATTCATAGGTCGCCAAGGGATGCTTGATGAAGTTGAGTGGGATGCTGAAACAGGATGGCCACATTTCAAGAACGGAAGCACGCCCTCCGCGAGGGCGGAACTCCCCTTTAAAAAAACAGAACAAAAGCGAGCAACCGTTTGGGAAGCTGACTTTACCTCGGACAAGAACTTAGCTTTTTTAGAATGGGACACCAATCATTCCAAACCGTCCATTGAAGTAGCCAATGGCCAACTTCGCATCAAACCCTCCGACAACGAAATCGCTTTTGTAGGACTGCGGCCAAGCACTGGCAACTATTCTGTTCAGGCGGAGGTTCTTCAAGGTGACGGAATGAGTGGAATCGGTCTCTACAGTAATCAACAAAACTACTTGGCCCTGATGATCGACCGCGCCGAGCTGATCCTGGCACGAACAAAAGATGGCACAACACAAGTTTTATCAAAGCAAATCATTGGGGACAGGAAGTCGCTGCTACTAAGGTACGAAGCAGTTGGTGGTCGCAATTGCCAGTTTTCCTGGTCGGAGAACGGGGCCGACTGGTCGCTAATCAATGTCAATAACGGGAACCCTATTGATGCGAACTCCATCATTCAATGGGGTTCTTCTCCTCGTGCGGGACTGATGACAAAAACGCAGAACAATAGCATTCTCGCTTTTCAGTCGCTGAGAATTGAGTACGATTTCCGAGAGCAACCAGACCAGCGGGAATGAACGGACATCGTTCCATGGCCCTCTTCAATACTCGCCAGTCGCTTTTTAGCCGCAAGAAACGTCGCATCAAGACTGCAGCGTGCGTGTTCTCAGCCGACCGATGACCACAGACATGGCAAGAATCCAAAGCAGGATAGGGACATCTCAAACTCTCGCGTATCTATTACGCGTTCTTTCATTTCCCTTCGTTCACAAACGATTTGGTTGAGATTCAATTTGCTTTAGCGACAGCAAAATGGCATTGACCGAATCAGCCCGTGTCTGATGCACAGTGTGCTAACAATCGCTTGGTGGTAATTCGATGCTTCCAGACCTACCAACACGCTTATAAAAAGACCATTTTTCCGGCGTGGTCTTTCGCTCGCGATTCAGGTTTTGATTGATGCGAAAATGCAGCTTATAAATGGAATGAGGAGGGCGAGTAGAATTTCACGGCGTTTAAATCACTAATTTAACTCGAGGCGTTGAAATCTTTATTCACCAGCCGGCGGTTTCACTTGCAGACGCAACGTCGGTGGACTGGCCGTTGGATGAGTGCGGTCTGCAAACCCATGAACATAGCTTTTGGACCCCGCTTCCGGAGTCACGCGAGTCACGGCGAGCGTCACGGTTGATCCCAAACCGTCTTGGATGAACTTTTGCAACCGAGGGTCAGTGACGATGAATTGCCCTTGAGGCTTCGATTGTGCGATAACAAATTCTCCGAGCAACTGCACCTTGTCCAGATCCAGGTCGTGCGTCTTGTGAAGTCGTGCGGGGAAATTGAACCGATTAAGAGTTTGCGAACTCCAATCGATGTTGAACTCAGGCTTAATCCCATAAACACGAAAGGTGGAATCAGGCACTTGCGAGATGTACCCCATCCCTGTTGGGATGCCTTCTAGCCTTAAATCAACCTGCGACAGGTCCAGCGTACTGACACTCGTAAGGTCAAAACGAATGAACGCTTTCCTGTTCCATTCCTGGCATCGTGAGTGTTTCACCAACAACGCATGTTCTGGACGCGGAAACTCCACGCCTTCTTGATCGGGTCCCGTCGTGACATCGCCTTCGTCCCCAGTGCCGTACGCCGAACTGACATGAATCACCTTATCATGAGCCCCGCGGATTGATTCGTTCTCTAGCGATCGTTCATCAGGTTCCCAAAACATTTCCGGATTAACGTTTTCGCCAGGAGAGGCTTGTTTTGAAGTATTGACGGTCAATTGACGTCCACGCCCCAATCGCCTTTCATCGACCTTGCCTTCCAGTACATCAAGGCGTGCGTGGCCGACCTTGTCAACGAACACACCGAACTTCGTTCCGCCATCGACGATTTCCGCACCCGGTGTTTCCACAACGAAGCCTTCACCACCTTTGCTCACCGATCCGACGATACTTCCCGAATGCAGTCGACAACGTTCAGCGGAAATCAGCTCGATATCGACGGGACCTTCCATCGAAACGGTGACTTTCGAGAACTGCAATTCGGCGATTCCAGAGATCAGCCGCAAACGGCCCGATTGCAATTCTTGCCCCACTGATGTTGGCAACGTTCCGGTTCCCCAGTGGCAGTTCGTCGACGACAGAATCGTCGCAACCGGTTTCGGATTGGATCGAATCCATTCCCAACTGATCGAAGCGGTGAACAACAGCGTCGCGGCAACGAGGGGAGCATACCGCCAAAACAAATTCATGCGGTTGCTCGCTGACGAAGACTGGGTCACCGGCGGTTCATAATCAGGCAGCCCGTCCCATAGCAACGCGGCATCTTGATTGGCGTGTTCGATGTAGTCGTCGAGCAATTCGTTAGACGATTCGAGATATTGACGCAAATCATCGACATCGGATTGCGACGCCGTGCCATCGAGGTAAGCGTCTCGCAGTTGTTCGTAGGATTCTCGGTGATTCATTTGCCAAGTCCTTCTTGAGAAAGCGTTCGATCGACACAGGTGTGCAGATCCTCGCGAATTCGGCGTAACATTTTGTAAGCAGCATCTACGGTGGAGCCCATATCCTTCGCAATCGTCTCGATGGTGAAGCCGATTCGATAGCGTTTATCGACGAACATCCTTTTCCGCTGTGGCAGCTTTTTGACACACCGTTCCAGCGCATCCAGTCGGCTTTCAAAGTACGCCGACTTTTTTTGCTGGCGTTCTGAGATCAACATCAGGGTGTCGGTGTCAAAGAACGGACGTTTCGCCCGTCGCTTGGACGTGAACGCGCGAACCTGATTCAAGGCGACAGTGCAGGCCCACGCCCGGAAATTCGTGCCGTGCTGGAATTGGTGATATTCCCTCCAAAGCACAAGGTTTGTTTCCTGCAATACTTCGTCGGCATCATTTCGATGGGGAATCAGCGAATGGATGTATTGAAACAACGTACGTTGAGACTCGGTTAAGAGTTGAATGAATTCGGCAGTTTCTTCGTTGCTGTCACTCATGGGTTTCTGCTTTCGCTCGGGCGGCAGAGTAGGTTACAATCGGATGCGACTCACGAACTTCGATGAATTCGGGTCGCGGCACATCCAATTTAGCCAAAAACAAATCAACAATGCCGCGAGCGGTCGTTACGGATTCCAAGTCGTAGCGAATATTCCCATCGCTCTGCAAACCGCCTCCATGCCCGGTCAGTTCCAATATCGCATGCGGAGTTTCGCTATCGACATCAATCAACGCTGTGTAAAGCAACGACGGCTGTCCCCATTCGACGTCTCTCCACTGCTCATTGACGTCGCCGGGCAAGTTAACTTCTACGCAAACGACAAACCGGTTGTCCTCTCCAGGCGTGAGATATCCATCCAATTCGAAACGGTGGTTCTGAGTCGCTCCGGTCATGCCGTCGACGTCACCCTTGGCATCAACTCCAGATACGGCGGTGTAGGCATGTCGCCAAATCGGTAGCACATCACTACGACGCAGCGTTGCATCACGACCGGAAACCTCGTCGCGGTAAGCAATCGATTCATCGAGGTACAGCGTTTCGATCATCGTGCCGGTTGTCGACTCAACCCAAACTGCGGTCGTGGGGAGTTCGTCGAGCCATGTGGAATATCCCAAATGAATCGACAGTGATGCATTCGTGTCCTGTTTGGCCTTCCTGACAACGATTCGTCGATGGGGCATTGTTTGCCCGAATCCCACGAGCGACGAGCTACGGACAATTTGCAGTCGCTCACGCACCTCGTAACTTTGGTCCATCAACCAATTGGTGGGTGGCAACGCCGTAACGGACGCGACCAGCACGCCCCCCCAAAACACCACAACGCTGGTTCTCAGAATCGGCCCGATTACTTTCGACCGGATTGCAAACGCGGAACGGAGATAGGGGATCCGCCCCAACACATGCTTGACAATCAATGCCGTACAAACGACGCCGGATACCACGTGCAAACGCGTGTTGGTCTGCGAGAATGGCAACAGAAACACCAACACGCCGGTCAAAACCAGAGTGCTAAAGACAAGCAACAATGCAAGATTGACCCAGTGCCGCATCAGGTGGATTGATCCTCAAATCCGATCAAACGGCGCAGCTCCTGCATGTGCTTTTTCCCTACTTCGCGAGGCGTCGCTTGGTGAGATTTGCACAACGCGGCGGCATACCCGGTCGCGACTCCCATTTGTCCACAAGTGTTCATGACCCGCGGTCCGGCGAGTCCAATGTGTGAGCAACTGAAACACCGACCGGCCATCATCAGGTTGTCGATGTCCTTCGAGTAAAGACTGCGAAACGGAACGAAATACTCGCCGCCGGTCTTGTAAAACAGCGCTTTGGACAGGAAGTCCACCGGGTTCCCCTTGAGAACCTGTTGATAGTGCGAATCGATCTCTCGGGTTTCCACCACCACCGCATCTTCGAATGAACGGCGTTCGGAAGCATCCTTCATCGTGTAGATGTGGTCACCGATCAGTCGTCGCGACTCACGTTTACCGCCGACAAAGGACACCCACTTCAGTGCCCAGGGAGCGTTCTTGGGATGACGCTTCGCGTTAGAGAACGAACCATAGATGGCTCGCAACATGTGATCCCGGATGAGTTCGGCATCTTTGACTTGATCGAGGTCGTTGTCGGAATACTCCCAGTACCATTCGCCAGCCGTCGCTTCGTGATCCTTGGCGACCGGCATCGCCCAAGGGACGTCCGGAAACACGCTTCGTTGACTGGTCTTTTCGGCGTTCCAAAGGACTGATGTTCCCATCACGCGTTGATCGGGCGTTTCAGGACTCCAGAGATCACCATGCTTGGGCCACGCTTCGTCGAATTCGGTATGCGATTCTCGCCCGATTCGGTACTCAGCGCCCGCCCAATATCCCAACCACCCATCGCCAGTCGCATCGACAAAGACAGGTGCGTAGAAACGGCGAAGACGTCCGGTTGCGACTTCTCTGGCTTCGACACTTTCGATTCGGCCGTCGTTCTTGGATAACCCACAGGCGATATGACCGGAAAAGAGTTCAACGCCTGAGGCAGCCATCGCGGCCTCTCGCTTTTTCTGATCCTTGCGAGCGAGTTCGCTTCCGTTGGGATAGTGTTCGGTGTCGATTTGCTGAAGAATTCCGCCTGCGCGTCCATGGATACCCAAGGTGTGAACGCGAATTTCCTCGGACGCGTTACCGCCAAAGATAGGCCGGTCTTGTATCAAGGCGACTTTCAACCCTTGGGACCTTGCGGCGAGTGCCGCGCCGCATCCCGAGATCCCTCCGCCCACGATCACAAGGTCGAATTTCTTTTCTTCCACCTTCCATGATGATCTTCCGGACGTTTGATCTTTCCATCGCACGACCTCACCCGCGTCGTCCGTCGGAAGCGATGGCGTCGACGACTTTGAGAAATAGATTGCATCGCAACGACCGTCGAACCCGGTCAGGTCGGAGAGTTGGATTTGCACATCAGCCGGATCGGTGATCTCAACGCTGCCACCTTTTTGCCAATGCCAATGAGTGTCTTCGGTTCCGAAATCGGAAGACAAAGTTTCGTTGTTGATTGTGACGCGGAAACGCCCCGGCGATTTCCATTGCCCTTGGCACCAATCTCGCGTTCTTACCCAAACGTTCCAGGTCCCTGCTTCGGGAAGCTTAACCTCTGTACGTGCATCCTCTACGGGACTGCCCATTCCGTGAGCCAACAAATAACAGCCGCCCATTTGTTGGTAATGTTGGGTATCCAGTTTCCAACCACCAAAGTCTCTGAACTGACTGGCCTCCACCAACACACCTTCCGCTACGGGATTCGATGCTGTCGATTCACTTTCGCGTCCCATGCAGTATCCGGGTGCGGTTGCGGAGAGGACGCCCACACCACCGACCACTCTGAGAAATCCTCGTCGTCCAATCTGATAATTCTTCATCGTATTTCTGTGTCGCTAGCAGGCATTCATGAGATTGTTTGGATGGATGTGATCCGTTGACCAACATGAATGAAGAGTCCACGTCGCTGTTTTTTGGACATCAAAAAGGACATTTCTTCGATTTTGTGAAGAAACAATGTCCAAAATCTATCGCCTCCCCCTCTGGATTACGTGGGCACAACAACCGCTGTCGATCATCTCCGGGTGATGGATTCCCGTTGGCTGCTCTGTTTTTCTACTCATTCACAAAGGAATACGTACCGTGAGAATGCGCACGAAACGAGAAGCATTTACGCTTGTCGAACTTTTGGTCGTGATTGCGATCATCGGGGTCTTAGTTGGTCTTTTACTGCCAGCGGTACAAGCGGCTCGCGAAGCCGCTCGTCGAATGTCGTGTGGCAACAATTTCAAACAGATTGGATTGTCACTGCACAATTACCATGCGGCCTACAACCAGTTGCCTCCCAATGGCACTGGTCCAGAATATGCCGCTCAACGAGGACTCAGTCCATACATCGGGATGCTGCCTTTCATGGAACAGCAAGGGTTGTGGGAAATGATGTCTAACCCGTTGGCACCCGAGGCGGGTGAAACGCCAACGGATACGACCGCCAATGGATCATGGCCACCGTTTGGCCCTCGCCCGTGGGTAGATTTGAACGAATACGATCCCTATCAAATGCAAACACCAACGTTGCGATGCCCATCGGATCCAGGAATATCGCCGTTAGGTACAGGCATGATCAATTACGCTTTCTGTCACGGTGATGCCAGTTTGCGTGTCGGCTACCCACCATCGAGTCAGTGGGCCGATCGCGGCGTGTTTCGCGGGATGTTCATGCGTGACACGCCACGCAAGTTCCGCGACGTCTTGGATGGTTTGTCGAACACAATCGCGATGACCGAGATCATGACAGACCTAGGCGACCGTGGCGTTGGAGGATCGGTCGTTGATCGAACTTACTTCCCTAACAACGATGCGATGGGATCTGATTTGACTGTCTGCACCGCGGTAATCGATCCGGATCGACCACAGTTCATTGAAAACAGCGTGACGCTGTGGAATAGCGGCGGAACCTCTCGCGGGGGTCGCTGGTGGAACGCCCACTTAATGATCAGCGGCATGAATACCGTGCTGCCACCAAACTCGCCCACATGCGCAATGCAGTGGGGAACGTCGTGGCAGTCGGGCGTCTTCAGTGCGTCGAGCCACCACCAAGGCGGCGTCCACGTGTTGATCGCCGATGGCGCGGTGAAATTCGTTACCAACTCCATCGAAGCGGGCGATCGCAAGGCAAAGAGCATCTCCAAGAACTACGGCAATGTCGGACAAAAAAGCCCCTATGGTCTGTGGGGAGCATTAGGATCCATTGCTTCCAAAGAAACCATCGAAGGATTTTAAACGATGAAAACCAAACGAATGATTCGGCCCCTGTGCGTTGCCCTCGGATTACTGTTACTTCCCGCATGTTCGCAGAACGGTGGGGAAGCACAAAAGTTGACGCCGCCTGACAACGTGGACTGGGCAGCGATCGAAGCGCAAGGCGAAGCCATCGCGGAAGCGCAAAACGAAGGCGAATAGCCGTTCACAAGTCGACGTCGAGTCTTCAAGCGGACGGCCGTTTGAAGACGACGTCGACAGGTGGTTCCATGACCACGAGAACTATCCGTATGATTGTTTGGTTGGATTGAAACCCAGCCATCCGAGGACGAGTTCCTCGATCACATTCAGTGTGATCCGGATCACGCAATGACACGTTGCTATCTTGCGAGAGCAATCGTTGACGCAAGCTTAAAAAAGCCATCGGTTCCAGAATAAAAATCGACGTTCGCCAGGACGTGATGCACCGTCGGGCAACGATGGCGACGGCAAACCCCTCTTCGTTCTAGCCAGGCGAAACTTAGCGAGATGTAACTTCATCACGGCACGGGTTAGTCAAGCGACCGATGCCTTCGATCTCGACGGTGCAGACGTCGCCGTCGGCGAGGAAACGCGGCGGATTGCGTGCGGCACCGACGCCCGGTGGCGTACCGGTGAAGATCAAGTCTCCCGGACGCAGCGTCACAAATCCGCTGAGGTGTGAGATCAACGTCGGGATATCAAAAATCAATTGTGCCGTCGTGCTGGACTGAGCCAAGTCGTTGCCGAGATACATCTTCACGCTCGCGTCGGAACCGTCACCGAATTGCGTTTTGGTGACGATCGCCGGACCAACGGGTGCAAAAGTGTCAAACGTTTTACCGAGCAGCCACTGGCCACCGGGGCGTCCTTTTTGCCAATCACGGGCCGACACGTCGTGCCCGGCGGTAAACCCGAACACATAATCCATCGCGTCCTCCTTGCTGACGTGACGCGCGGTGCGTCCGATCACAACGACGAGCTCCGCTTCATAGTCGACCTTCTGACTGAGGGTGGGCAGAACGATCGCGTCTCCGTGACCGATCAGGCTGCTGTTGAACTTACTAAAGACGACGGGCAATTCAGGTGGCTCCGAGCCGGTTTCAATCGCGTGATCGAGATAGTTCAAACCGATGCAGATGACCTTTTCCGGATTGTTGACCGGCGGTAACAACTTCGCGGGTGCGTTGATCCACTGCGACGCGGCCGGATCAGGCAATTCGGCGATCTGCTCAGCCGACCACGCAAAGATTTGATTGTCCGTCGCCAACACTTCCTCGGTCGCCTCGTCGGTAATCGAACTAAGCGGACAAACCTTCGCGGGGCTCGATGCGTCCGATCCGTGTGACTGATAAAGGGCAAATCGAACTTTCCCAGACGAATCGATGTAGCGACAAAAAGCGGTCATGGTGCGTGCGTGGGTGGAGGAGTGAAGACAGTGAATATTCAGGCACACCAATCATAACGAACCGCGTGCAGGTTGCCGCGGGGTAGGGTAGGGCGGCGAGGCAGAGCAGGGCAGTCGAATCGGGGCAGGGCAGGCTGAAACGGGGCAGGGCAGGGTAGGGCGATTCGGGGCAGGGCAGGGCGGTAGGAACAGCGATGTGGGGGCAGCGTGATGCGATGCAAAATCAATCCGTCACCAGTGCCGAGGGGCCGTGCGGCGATACTGCCACCGGGACCGAAAACAATGGCGGGTCGCTGACGTTGAGTGGCTTCTTTCCCGATGGATGTTGTCTTTCATCGGTCATCTGCGAGACACGACGCGTGAGGAACAACTCGGCTTCGAGGAAGCTGAGATAGCCATCATTGTCACTGTCAGCGGCCTTCGTGTGCAAAGCTTCTAACAAGGCTTCCGTAAACGCACCGTTCTTCCAGTCAGAATGTTCAATCGATTGTTCCTCGCCCACACAGGAAACGATGTACATCAGTTGCTGTTGCCGCCACGGGTCAACGCCACGCTTATTAAACGGTTGAAAGTTGCGGTGCGTTTGGATGCCGCCGGCGTGACACGTGTCGAGCAATGCGATCTTTTTGCTGGTTCCGATTTTACGTTCCAACCAGGGCTCGAAATCGTTCATGTAGATGGCGGCTTGCTCAAGATTTTCCGGATCAATGTCGTAGGGTGCGAAGAACCATTCATCCCAAGGATCAAACGCACCATGGCCGGCGAGATACAAAATCGCGACGTCTCGCGGGTCGTTTGCTTTGCGTGACATCCATCCCATCGCACCACGGATTTTGCTCGACGTCGCGTTTTCGTTCGTAAGCAGTTTGCACTCAACCTCACCGTACATTCCGCGGTTCATCGTTTGACAGGCTGCAACGAAGTCAGTGGCGTCCTGGTGAGCGTACCGTAGGCTCAGATCCTCTCGTTCATACCGGCTTACTCCGATTGCGAGCACATACAAATTTGGCTTGACCGATGTCGCCACTCTTTGTGCACGACGCTGGATCAACATTCTCGCCGTTTGGCTGTGCGCGTGGTCGTGAGCGGCAACCAATTCGATCTGATTGCTGCCCGGTTCCAACTCAATGGTTTGCGCGACGTTCATCAGAACCCGATCACCCCGGCTGTACGTACGCGTAACTCGGTAAGACGTGCGTGGCGAGTGACCGTTGACTGCGAAGCGGATCGAGTCAACCGGAAGGTGACTCTGGGTCGAGATTTCGGCTTCAACAACAATCTCAGCTTCATCGGTTTTGAATAAACGATCGGGCGAAGTTAGCCTTACCAAGGGCGGTGCGATATCCGCCAAATCGTCAGGCAGTTGGTTGGGTGCCGCCGGTACCGATTCAGGTGCGACCGCCAGGGTCGGTTGGCCGGTGACCGTTTCGACTCGCATCCCAAGTGCTCGCAACTTTTGATCGATCAGCTTGGGTTGATAGAGGACTGACTGAAACTGCTGGGCGCGATGGAAATTAGCGGGCTCATGGCGTTGCCCGTTGAGGTGAAATCCAATGAAGCGTTCTCCGTTCGGGCTGGCGTCGTATCGCCCTTGGGCATCCCAAACGACCCACTCTCCTCCGCTCGAAAAGAACACACTGAGATTGGGTTCGACATAGTCGGGTGCTTCGCTGAGACGGACGTTTGCGTTCTGAAGTGCGGTGGTCGGGCCCGGTTCTTGACGTGACTGTCCGGCCAAGACGGGTTCGCGATGATTCATATCTCGGAGCCAGCGGATTTCGACGTTTTGGCCGGCACGATAGTCCCGGTCGAGCATTCTTTTCATCCGTTCGTAAAACGGCAGGCCGTCGAATGAGAGAATTTTGTCACCAGGAATCAGCCCCACCCGCGCCGCTTCACTGCCCGGCGGCACCTCCATGACTTGGTTTCCCCAACAGATCGCATCGAGATCGCCGAGCGTTCGCGGGGCGGATATTTCCCAGAAGCGGACGGTTCCGTCAAACGACGAACTGACAAAGTTCCGACCGTCTGGTGAGACCGAGATTGAGGAGACGACCGAATCGTGGCCTAGAAAGACTCGCTTGACCGCCAATCGACCGTTGCGAAAGCCGACCTGTAATAAACGACCACGCTGCGTCCCGACCAAAATCGGCGCCGGATCCGACATCACGTTGGCATTGGGCAAAAACGCAAACGCGGTCGGCGTGTCGCCATCACCCGCAAAAGCGAACTCGCGGATATCAAACGTCGTTTCGCCGACCGTGCGATTGTTCGCGTCCGATTCTCTCAGTTGCAACGTGCCACTGCCGGGCGAAGTGCGAAGGTGATACCGTCGACCGGTCGCTCGATCCATGTGAACCGGGTTGGCTTCGCCGGTCACGCTCGCCGCCTGCTTAGCGATTCGCCGCGGCTGAACATTCCACTGGTGAGTGATCGCACCGGCAACGTTATAACGATATTGATTCTGCGGCAGAGGCGCCGTTGAGATCAGCAACCGTTTGGAATCATAGGGCCAAACGACTCGGTATATCGGCAGTGCGCCGGAGCGGATGCGGTGGATGCGCTCCATCGTATTGAGATTCCAAATGTGAATCTCTCCCAGCGCATCGGCGCTGGCGGCCAATCCTAATTCAGTCTTTACCGTCACCGCGGTGGGAAAGAAACGATGCCGATCATAATAGAGCGATGGCGGTCCGGTAGGCTGTTTCCAAACACCGATCCAGTATTCACTAACGCGTTCGTTTAACTGCACGGTAGATCCGGCGATCGTCATGTGATCGTTGTCGCCGAGGAACAAGCTTCCTACGTCCAACAATTTTTCGATCGTGTGCGGATTCTCTTCTTGAATTTGTTTCAACTTGCGATCGACCGCTTTGGCGGCGCACGCCGGACAGGCCCGATTGAGCACCTCTTGGCGGAGCAGATTGCCAGTAATCGGTGAATTCAATTCCGATGTTCCGTTGTCAACGACAGTGTCACGGGTGCCCAAGAAGTATCGACGAATCTTCGGCGGCAATGGATCCGCGTTACCGATCGCACGCCTCTGCGACGTCGACACAAACTGCACACTGCGACCGTCACAATGAATCAGAAATTCGCTGCCACTCGGAAATCCGAAATAGGCAAATTCGATGTTCGATGCCGTCCGTGGATCGTATCGCAGGTTCACCGTGAACGGGTCACTCGTCGTTCCCGCCTCGGCATTCCATCGAGACACGATCATGGTACCGTCGCAGCTCCATGTCGCGAGGAATCTCCCGTCGGGCGAAAACGCGACTCCTGACGTGCATCCGGAGTGGCCCGGCAACAAACCGTGAATACGGTCAGGGCTGTTGAGTGAGTAAACCCGCGTCGAACCCAATTTCGTATTGTCGCTTACGCCGACGATCAAAAAGCGTCCATCGGGAGAGAACACAACACTGTTAATCGTGCCAACTAACAATCCATGCGGCTCCTGAAAGCCGCGGAGTGTCGACCACAACTGTCTCGAATCCAATTTCCAAACGCGGACCGTTTTACCATCGGCGGCCGCCAACCATTTGCGATCATGACTGATGTCCAACGCCGTGACCCAATTGCCACGGACGCCTTCCGGGTCGATCACTAATTGCCGCTCGGCGGCGTAACCCGAGTCCGTCTCGGCGGCGCGGGCAATCCCGGCAACGCTCGCCCAAAATCCGGTTAATAGCACGCTGCCTATCAACAATCGACGCCCGATTCCCATGTCAGCCAAACAGGTTGATGTTTTATAGGTCATGAGGGAGCCCAAAATATGTCAACAGTCCGAGGTCGGAGAGCAGCGTATCGCTACGCTATCCCGATCCAGTACATACCGAAATCCACGTCGCACCGGACAACGTTTTAGTTTACGCGATGTCGCGAGAACGTTTCAGCGTGTAGAGCGAAACAAATTCCCAAGGCAAAATCCTTCAGTCGTGGCGAAACAAATGATAGGTGAATGCTCCCAACAATTCGTCGGGCTCGGCGGCATGACAATCGACGCATTGGTCGCTCGCCCGAATTGCCCCAAGCATCGAAACTCGAGATGCCGTCCGTTCAACAATGAGATTCTCGCCCGCCCGGAGCCTTTCAGCGGCCTGGGTCTCGAACGCATTGAGTAGGCGGGTAGGAACTTGGTCGCTTTTAAGACAATGCATTTTCGGCAGTTCGCTTTCGTCGTAAGCAACGGGCTGACTAAACCGATCCAAACTGACTAGCTGTACTAGATCGAGCTTCCACACGTCGGAGTCTTGTCCGCGTAAATATTCACCTGACATCTTCGACAACGTGGGATGCTCGGCGTCCTTTGCCCGAGTCCCCAGCGCCCCCCACATTCCATAAGGATTCTTGGCGGTCGGATCAGCTCGCTCATCCGAAAACGCGTTGGCGTCTTCTATAAATCGCACTGCGTCATCACCTATGAGTACATGCCGACCGCCGCGGGAGATCCCCAATCCATCGGCGGCGCGGAACCCTTCCGTGTTCGCTCGATGCAGTGCATCGGGGGTGGTTTCGAACAATTCGATTTGCAGCGGATCCAGATCGATTTCAGCTTCATCGATCGAAACGACAGAATCCAAACGCTCCGGCACATGGACTTCACTCCGTGCCGGGTTGGGCAACGGCTCGACAGCCGATTCTCTTCCGCGGCGAAGGACTGCGACGACTGTCAAACAGAGAACCATCGCCAAGAACAGATAGGATCGCATTTTTAAGTTCCCAGTCTCATTCCTTGGTCCCCCGCAACACATGTAGCGACGACACGCCCCAGTGTATCAAAAATAAGTGGGGTATCAAAAATGGGTGGCGCATCAGGAAGAGACAAGGATCTGAAAAGTCGCATTGTCAAAACAGTCGACGATCCAGGAATCCGTGCCGAATCAAGCCGGTGGCCAACGGACGCACTGGGTTACGTTCGGACGAATGCGAACGAAGCCGTCGAGTTCAGGTGGAGTGGCGTAGTGATATCCCCACGCTTTGCCGATGCAATCATCCGAGGTGATTTCGGATTGATCGATTGAGTCAGACCGATACACCTCAACAACCACACGATCGTAGAGGTTCGCGGTACCGGGCTGGTGCGTGCCTTCGACGGCATCGATCACCTTCAGCACCTCGGCCAAGTACGCACGCTCAAATTGCCAAAGCTCACCCTGTACACGGTCGTCTCCCACGGTCAGGGCAGGGTAGTCGGAGCGGCCATAAAGAGCTCCGCAAACCCAACCCGGGGTAACGGCGAGCGGTGGATGCGGCCAGCACCTCTCGCGACACTGCCCTCGGCAGAGTGTTCCATAGACGAAGAAACTGTCGATCAAATTCGAGTCAGGCGAGGTTGGCATGATAGTGAGAACAACTCAAAGAGCTGGTACCGATACAGGAGGACTAACATAGACTAGAAAAGCTCGAGTGGGTGACGTTCCCGAGCGACGGTTGGCGGCGGAAGGCTGCGAGAGGGAGGTCGCGACGTTCCAAAATTGCACCGTGGTGGATCGACCGAGACCGGTGACGGCGATCCGGAACGAGGTCCAACAAACGGCTTATCACTCTTATCCGACTTCGTTGGGCGAGGATGTGGTACAAACGAGTATCAAATTGCGATGCGAATCCGTTTTACAAACTAAAATTGGATCGACGTACCCGCCTTCCGGTCCACCCCGTCGCACCGCTCCGCTGATCGCATTGAAGGAGTCGTTTGTGCCCCAAGCCTGCGAACGCCACATGAGATTCCGATTCCCGCTCGCCTGCGTCCCAAAATTCGTCGCGGTCGTTTTCGCGTCCGTATTGTTCTTGTTCGGCGTAGTATTGATCGGCGGCCCGGTACGAGGTGCAGACCGCGTCGACTTCAATGCAGAAGTCCGCGTGCTGTTATCGGACAAATGTTTCCTCTGCCACGGCCCTGACGAAGGGACCCGCGAGGCCGGTTTGCGTTTGGACATCCGAGAGGACGCGATTGAATCTTCGGCGATCGTACCGGGAAGCCCCGACGACAGCGAGATCCTCGCGCGGATCACGAGCGACGACCCGGACTTTGTCATGCCACCACCGTCGACGGGCAAAACGGTTTCGGCAGAGGAAGCCGAAACAATCCGGCGGTGGATTTCGCAAGACGCACCCTACGACGAACACTGGGCTTTCGTCGCGCCGCGGCGACCTGAATTGCCGGACGTGCAAACGCGTAAATGGGTGCGAAACGAAATTGATCACTTCGTTTTGGCCGAATTGGAATCGCGTTCGCTAACACCCTCGCCACAGGCCGATCCCGAAACGCTCGCACGCCGTCTATCGCTCGATCTCGTCGGCCTGCCACCAACGCTCGAACAACTCGACCGCCTCGTCAATGCAGAACCGCAAGCCGAAGCAATGGACGCTTTTGCTGGTGAACTGATGAAGTCGCCTCACTTTGGCGAGCGTTGGGCACGATGGTGGCTCGACGTGGCCCGGTATTCCGACTCGGCGGGCTACGAAAAAGACCTGCCACGTTCGGTTTGGTTCTATCGGGACTGGGTGATCGATGCGATGAATCGAGACATGCCGTATGACCAATTCATTGTCGAGCAGATTGCAGGCGACCTCCTCTCCGGTGCAACACAGAGCCATCGGGTTGCGACCGGTTTTCTGCGGAACTCAATGACCAACGAAGAGGGCGGGGCGGATCCGGAGCAATTCCGCGTGGAAGGAATGTTTGATCGTGTTGACGCGATCGGCAAAGCAATTTTGGGCATCACGACTCAGTGCGCCCAATGCCATACGCATAAATACGATCCGATCAGTCACACCGAGTACTATCAAATCTTCGCAGCACTGAATGATTTCCACGAAGGCTGCATCTCGGTCTACACACCGGAACAAGCCGACATTCGAGACGAGATTGCAGACGCGATCGCGGACATCGAAAATCGCCTGCGTGAGATTACCCCGGACTGGAAAGAAAAAGTGGCGGCGTGGGCGGCTAAGGTTGCGTCAGAGCAACCAACCTGGACGGTGATGAAACCGACGACGGTCCCATTTGAGGGACAAAAGTTTGGGCTTCTCGAGGACGGCTCGATCATCAGTGAGAGTTACGCGCCGTCCAAGGCGAGCAACGATTTCTCGTTGACCACTCACGTCGGAACGATTACCGCAGTGCGACTCGATGCATTGATGCATCCGCAACTCCCTCGCGGCGGACCAGGGCGCAGCGTTGACGGAACGGGAGCGTTATCAGAGTTCAAACTCAAAATCCAACCGACCGCAAAAGACGCCAAAGCGATCGATATCAAATTCGTTCGAGCGGTTGCCGACGTCAATCCGCCACGGCGCGACCTGAAACCGCGATACCGTATTAAAGAGGCGTCCAAAGACGACCGGGTCGTCGGTCCGATCGAATACGCGATTGATGGTGACGAGAAAACCGCGTGGACAACCGATCTCGCACCCGGGCGTCGTAATCAACCGCGGCATGCGATCTTTGTCCCGGAGTCGCCGATCGTGATTGACGGCGAGGCCACCTTGACTTTCACGATGGTGCAAAAGCACGGCGGCTGGAACAGCGATGACAACCAAAACTTCCTGATCGGACGATACCGATTCAGCATCACCGATTCGGACGTCATCCCTGAAACGACAGTCAACACGAGCATTTTGCCGCTACTAAAAATCCCGGCAGCACAACGATCGGCGGCGCAGTGGAAGCAATTGTTTTCACAGTGGCGATTGACTCAGGATTCATTCGCCCCCCAGAACCGAGAGATTGAATCGTGGTGGAGTCGTTATCCAGAGACCGCGACGCAGTTAGTTGCAGTATCAAAAGTAACACCGCGGGAGACGTTTGTTCTCAACCGTGGCGACTTTCTCAGCCCGACCGAACGTGTTCGCGCCGACGCGCCCGCGTTTCTGCACCCGATGGAAACGTCCGACTCCCCCGACCGTTTGCGATTCGCTCGTTGGCTCGTATCGAAGGATTCTCCGACGACTCCGCGGGTGATCGTCAATCGCATCTGGCAGGCGTATTTCGGCCGCGGTTTGGTCTCCACACCGGAAGACTTTGGCTTTCAATCGGCGTCGCCTTCGCACCCCGAATTGTTAGACTTCCTCGCTCGCGAATTGATCGACAGTGGCTGGAGCTTGCAGCACATTCATCGACTCATCGTGGATTCGGCAACGTACCGTCAAAGTTCGATCGCCTCGGCGGGATCATGGCGAGAGGATCCCGAAAACGAGTGGATCTCGCGTGGGCCTCGACGGCGTGTGGAAGCGGAAATGGTTCGCGACATCGCGTTATCGGCTAGCGGTCTGTTGAACACGAAGATCGGCGGTCCGAGCATCTATCCGCCCGCGCCGCGGTTCCTGTTCGAACCTCCGACCAGTTATGGGCCCAAGGTGTGGGCGTTGGACTCCGGCGAAACGCAATACCGCCGATCGCTCTATGTGCATCAGTATCGCAGCATCCCGTATCCGCCACTGCAGGTGTTCGACGCACCAAAGGGAGACGCGTCCTGTGTTCGACGTGAATGCAGCAACACGCCGCTACAAGCACTCGTGATGCTCAACGAACCTCAATTCGTCGACACCGCTCGCGCCCTCGCATCCCGAACACTCCGAGAGGTTCACCCCACCGATCGGGCGGATGCTCCCGGCGAAACGGATTGCCAACGCATCATTCATGCTTTCCGGTTGTGCACGAGTCGCACTCCCGACGCAGACGAAATCGACGTGCTCACGAACTTGCTGAACGAACAACGCGTGGCGTTCTCCGCCGAACCGGGTTCTTCGGCAAACGACGACAAGGCGAGCGAGCGTCTCGAAGATTTGATTGGTGTCCCCCTTCATTCTTGTTTGCAGTTGACTGGGCAAACGCCCGCGGAGTTAGCCGCATGGATCGTCGTTAGCCGTACGATCTTGAACCTCGACGAAACGATCACAAAATCATGAACACGCCATTTTGCTCAACAGCGGCATCCTCAAACACATCCGCTAACGCGACCCGTTTGGCCCGTCGCGATTGGTTGCTGCGGCAGTGCGGGATCGGATTGGGACACATCGCGTTGACGACGCTTCTCGCTGAATCGGGAATGGCATCGGATCACGGAGCAACGTTATCCGAACCGGCGTCGAACCCGATGGCACCGAAAAAGCCTCATTTTCCGGCAAAAATCAAGAACGTCATCCTGTTGTTTATGGGAGGCGGCCCGAGCCAGTTCGAGATGTTCGATTACAAACCTGAACTCGCACGTCTCGACGGAACGTTACCTCCTGCTGAACTTCTCGACGGATACCGGGCGGCGTTCATTAATCCGAACTCCCAACTGCTCGGCCCTCGATTCAAGTTCAACAAACACGGCGAAGCAGGGACCGAAATCAGCGAGATGCTGCCGCATACGGCGAGTGTAATCGATGACATTTGCATGATCCGTTCGATGAAAACGGACGCATTCAATCACGCGCCGGCCCAATTAATGATGAGCACCGGATCACAGCAGTTCGGACGTCCGAGCATGGGATCGTGGTTGACATACGGCCTCGGAAGTGAGACTCAAGACCTGCCCGCGTATGTCGTTTTCAACAGTGGAAAGAAGGGACCCAGTGCCGGGGCGGGAAATTGGAATTCAGGATTCCTACCGACGCTGCATTCGGGCGTCGAACTCCGCAGCAGTGGTGATCCTGTTCTGTATCTTTCCAACCCGCCTGGCATGACTGAACAAACTCAGCGCAGTACTCTGCGGGCGGTGAACGAACTTAATCGCAAGCGACTCGACGTCGTCGGCGATCCAGAAATTGCCACGCGTGTGAACTCATACGAAATGGCTTTCCGGATGCAATCGAGTGCACCGGAGGCCATGAACCTCGCCGACGAGTCTGCGTCGATGCTGGAACTCTATGGGGCCGAACCGGGAAAAATGTCGTTTGCGAACAACTGCTTGCTGGCTCGCCGATTGGTACAACGAGGCGTTCGGTTCGTGCAACTGTTTCATGAATCATGGGACCAGCACGGCGGCCTGAAATCGGGACTGGAATCAAACTGCAAAGACACCGATCAGGCGTGTGCGGCCCTCGTCAAAGATTTGAAGCAACAAGGCATGCTCGATGAAACACTGGTCATTTGGGGCGGTGAGTTCGGACGCACGCCGATGGTTCAAGGTGGAAACGACGGACGCGATCATCACCCCAATGCGTTCACCATGTGGATGGCGGGCGGTGGACTGAAACCCGGCATGGTTTATGGCAGCACCGACGAACTCGGCTTTGACGTTGCCGAAAATCCGGTTCATGTTCACGATTTGCACGCAACGATCTTGCACCTGCTCGGGTTTGATCACAAACGATTAACGTACCGATTCCAGGGACGTGACTACCGCCTGACAGACGTTCACGGCGAACTGGTTCACGGGATTCTCGCTTAAGCAACGAACGGTCGATCAACCTGGCATTCGCCGCACAAGTCGCAACCCGTGCTGCCTGATGCCACCCCGAACGACGGGCCAAATACCGCAGAGATTCGCCGGCGCCGGTAGAATGACAGTTCCCGGCACATTGGCTATCATCGGGAGTTCAGCGCCCGATTTTGGCGTTCGATTGAGGGCTCCCACGCGGAAGGTAGAACAATGAAATGGTCACGAGTTTCCGTGCGATCGCGGCCACGTTTTCTAGCCATAACCGTTGCAATCGCCTGCGTAGCGTTATCGCTCGACGTTTCCTCCACCTGGAGCCAGACCGTTCAATTACCGTCGGTCCGACAATTTTCCTACCGCGGCGGCGTTATGGTTCCCGACGGCGGTTCGACGTTTCTCGGCGGAAACCGTTCATCAGCAATGTCCTCGTCATCGAGGGGATTGCCGGGACTTCCCAATGTACCGGGCAGCAACCTTAGCTCGCGGGGCTCGGCGGGAAGCGTTTCAGCTTCGGTAACGATCATTGACCTGGACGAAATGGATCGACAGATCCTCGGATACGATCCACATGACAAAAAACGAGGACGACGCGTCGACGGCACATCCGTTGCTGGAAGCGTCGAAAGAACCGTTGCCGACGAGATCGCGGAAGCGAAATCATTGGTTCGGAACGCGCGTCGAGCGTTGAGCGAGGGTCACCCCTCGACGGCCCGTCACGCCTATCAATTGGCCATCGAGAAACTAAGCCGCGTGAGCACGCAGACTCGACGATCCCCCGGATCGATCGGTTCACCGAATGAGTCGCGTTCGAGCGGTAATTTTGTGAGCGTGAACCATCAACCGGACTACTTGCTCGCGTACGCGCGTGCGGAGTACGCCAAGGCGTTCCCTCCAACCAACAATCCACCTCAGAAGGTATCGCCTTGATCGGTCAGCGAATGAGACTCAAAGCCGCACGGGATTTCTGCCGACGGTTTGGGATCGGAATGCGGGCCGGCGCTGACATGCTGCGGTTGCTCGATAGCGAGAGCAAAAACGGGCCACCCAAACAACGTGAGGCGATGGCGATGCTGCGTGAAGAAGCATCCCATGGCTCAACGCTCGCGGACGCGATGTCCAAACGAACCAACTTTTTCCCACCGCTGTTGCGATCGATGACCAAGGTCGGTGAAGCGAGCGGAAGCCTCGAACGCACCATGTTGAAACTCGCGGAGTATTACGAACAACAAGTGACGTTGCGTAGTAATTTCCAACGTGCAATCGCGTGGCCTGCGATTCAGTTCGTGATCGGTGTCGGTGTCATCTCATTGGTGATCTACATCATGGGCATCATGACCTCGAGCGGTGGTGGTCAGATGGCCGATGTGTTGGGGTTGGGCCTTCGCGGGCCGACGGGAGTCCTGAAGTTCTGGGCGATCTTGCTCGCGTTCTTTGGTTTCCTCGCCGCTCTGATTATTGGATTTCAAAAGAACGTCGGCGGCGTACAGAATGCGATCCCGTTGCTGTACAAAATCCCCGCGATCGGCAGTTCATTACAAACGATCACCTTGTCGCGGTTCACATGGACCTTGTCATTGGCATTAGAAACGGGACTCGATCCGATCAAAGCGATCCGTTTGTCGCTGGACTCAACTGACAGCGATTTTTATCGCAGCGGGGCCGACGATGCCGAACTCGCGATTCGTGATGGATCGACGCTGACGGAGGCGTTGAAGGCGACGGCAGTTTTTCCGGAGGAGTTTTTAACCCAGGTCGAGGTAGCCGAACTTTCGGGGACCGACGCCGAATCGATTTCACACGTCGCCCGCGATTATGACGAGCGAGCTCGTTCGGCGATGAAGATGATCGCGGGGCTCGCCACCGGTTTGATTTGGCTGATGGTGGCAGGATTCATCATTTTCTTCATCATTCGCATCGTGATGATGATCGCGGGAGTTTATCAGGAAGCCCTCGAACCGATTTGAGGGGGGACATCTGACCGAAGCTCAGATTTCAGCCGCCGGGACAAAACACTAGGCGATCGTTTATACTGTAAGCGTCCTTTTTGATTGATATTCCCAGGAACCGGTTTGCATGATTGCTTCGTCGAATAACGACTCCTCTGAGCCCGGTGAGAACGCCTCTCGCGCTCGCACACCCTTTTTTGTTGACAAAAACGAGCCTAAGAACGACGCGGTCGACTATCCCGCGATCGAGGCCGCCGTGCGGGTGATTCTCGAGGCGGTCGGCGAAGATCCCAAACGGGACGGACTGATCGAAACGCCGGCCCGGGTTGCCCGGATGTACGCCGAGATGTTCGCCGGATTGAAATCGGATCCGGGGCGCCATTTGTCCAAAGTCTTTGAGGAGGACTACGACGAGATCGTGTTGGTCCGTGACATCAGTTTTTGCAGCATGTGCGAGCACCATTTGCTGCCCTTCACAGGCAAAGCCCACATCGCGTATTTACCCAGCGGCAAGGTTGTCGGACTGAGCAAGCTGGCTCGCGTTGTCGAAGAGGTCGCTCGGCGGCCACAGGTCCAGGAACGGTTGACGCACACGGTCGCCAATTTGATCGAGGAACGCCTCTCGGCCCGAGGTGTCGCGGTGGTCGTGGAATCCACCCACAGTTGCATGACGATGCGAGGGGTCCGCAAACCGGGCAGTCTGTGCCTGACCAGCGCCATGCGAGGCACCTTCAAAACCGACCCGAAATCACGTGCGGAAGTGCTGGGATTGATCAACCGATCGGCAGGCTGAGCCGCAATTGCGGACGTAAAATTCTACTTTTTTGAGCGTTTGTGTTAGAATAGAGGCGTGCGCAGCCGACCCTATCCAAATCCGCAAACGTTCCGGATCGCCCGGCTTTTGTCGGCAACGCGCCCGTGAGTACATCGTCTCCGATGGTGCGTTTGGGTCCTTAGATGCGACAAAACACCACCCGGCAGGGAAACGACCCTCATTTGCGGCGTGGCGTCTCTTCTTTTTGTTTTCGCAAAGCGTCCCCGACCAAGTTGAATTTGATGCACCAATCACTGGACCGATCTGCTTTTGTGCGCCGTTGCCTCGGCATGTTTGCCGCTGGGCTGCTGAGCCTCGCTATGGCTCCACAGGTGCAGGCGGCCGAAACGCTGGTGCCACCCCAAGTCACGCTAATCAATGATTCGATCGAACAGGTTTGGCGTGATTACGAAATCCGCCCCGCCGGTGAAGTCGATGACGCTCAATGGTGTCGACGCGTTTATCTCGACGTGATCGGACGCATCCCGAAGTTCGAAGAACTGTCGGAATTCATGAGCGATCGGGCACCCGACAAACGTGCTGTCCTCGTTAATAAACTGCTCGAGGATGACCGTTACACCGAAGAGTACGCCAATCACTGGAGCACGGTATGGACGAACCTTCTTATCGGCCGCAGTGGCGGAACCGATCGTCGTGACCTGACCAATCGTTCGGGCATGCAGAAGTACCTGCGAGACAGTTTTGCACGTAACAAGACTTACGACCGCATGGTCTATGAATTGGTTTCGGCGGAAGGCTCGGGCAAACCCGGCGATCCGAATTTCAATGGTGCCGTGAACTTTCTCATCGGGAAGGTCAACGAAGAAAAAGCAACACTCGCAACGAGCAGCGTGTCACGCATTTTCCTGGGACAACAGGTTCAGTGCACTCAGTGTCACAACCACCCGTTCAATCAATGGAAACAACAAAAGTTCTGGGAGTTCAACGCGTTCTTCCGACAAACACGAGCGTTGCGTCGGTTCGTCGACGGAACCCGTGACATCGAGTCGGCGGAATTGGTGAGTGAAGACTTTGGTGGCGAATCAGGCAATCCTGAGGACGCGTTACTGTTCTACGAACTGCGCAACGGCTTGCAGAAAGTCGCCTACCCGGTTTTCACCGATGGGACCGAAATTGGTAGAAGCGGCTATCTCGAAGACGTTAACCGCCGCGAAGAACTCGGCCGGTTGATGCTGCAAAGCGAATATCTCGACAAGATGATCGTGAACCGAATGTGGTCGATGTTCTTGGGATTCGGATTCACTCGTCCGATTGATGACCTCGGTCCACACAACCCTTCGTCGCATCCCGAACTGCTCGATTCGCTGGGCACGGAATTCCGCAAGGCGAGTTATGACCTAAAACAACTAATTACCTGGATCACTCTGAGCCGTCCTTACCAACTCGCCGCCGTGCTGGGCCGACAAAATGCCGTCGATGATCCGTCGATCGGAGAGTCACCGAAGTTCTCACGCTTCTATTTGCGGCAGATGAGTGCCGAACAACTTTACGCTTCCCTGGTCGCGGCTTCGGACGCGAAAGGCAAGGGCAGCTACGCCGAACAGGAAGCTGAGCGACGCCGATGGTTGTCGCAATTTGTCGTGGCGTTTGGAACCGATGAAGGCGACGAAGCGACGACTTTTAACGGGTCGATTCCTCAAGCCCTGATGCTGTTCAACGGAGCATTGACGAAGAACGCGACGAGCCAGGACGCAGGATCCTTCATCGATCGTCTTTCGAAATCGGGACGATCTCCACGGGATCGCCTTACCCGTTTGTATCTGACCGGGCTGGCTCGCCGGCCGACGAAGACCGAAACCAATGTTGCGGGCAAACTGCTCGCAGCACGTGGCGGCAATGAGAAAGAAATGTTGCAGGACGTTTGGTGGGCAATCATCAACAGCAACGAATTCATCATGCAGCACTAATCGTCAATGGAACTGGTCGGTGGCACTGACGTGCTGCGGGCCGCTCTGCGTGAACGATGAAATCTGCCATCTGTATCCCTGTTACCTGAAGATCAACCATGGACCTTTCAACACCATCCGGCATGAGCCGCCGTCACTTCATGAGTCACTTGGCTGGCTCATCCGCGGCCGCCGCGGCTGCCTTCTCGCTGGGCAATGCGATTCAAGCCAACGCCGCCGAGATGAAGAAGAAACGGAAGTCAGCGATCTTGTTGTGGATGGGTGGCGGCCCAGCAACGATTGACATCTGGGATCTCAAACCGGGCGCCCCGACGGGCGGTCCGTTCCGACCGATCTCGACGACCGGCGACATGCAAATCTGCGAACACATGCCGATGACGGCGCAGCAGATGAAACATCTGTCGGTCGTGCGAAGCATGTCGACACGTGAAGCCGATCACGCCCGTGGTCGCTATTACATGCACACCGGATACGTTCCCAACCCGAACATTGAACATCCGGGCTACGGCAGCGTGATCGCACATGAGCTGATCTCTCAACGCCCTGAACTCGAAATCCCTCCGTTCGTTTCCGTCGGCGGTGCCGGCAGCGGGCCTGGGTTCCTCGGCATGGCATGGTCGCCGTTCTCGGTCTCGAGTAACGGTCGCGTTCGCAACCTTGAGATGAAGATGGACGACCAACGTCTGCTACAACGGATGGCCGCCCTCAAACTGATCGAAGACGGTTTCGCCAATCGCACCCGTGACACACCCGCGACCGAGCACGCGAAGGTGCTGCAAAAGACGTTTGACTTGATGACTAGCGACCAAATGAAAGCCTTCAAAGTCGACGAAGAGCCCGATGACGTGAAGGAGCGTTACGGCACCAACGGCTTCGGCCAGGGTTGCCTGCTCGCTCGTCGCTTAGTCGAAGCCGGCGTGCCGTTCGTGGAAGTCGACCTCGGCGGATGGGATAATCACGCGGGCATCCATGCTATTTTGAAAGACCAAAAATTGCCGCAACTCGACAAGGCGATGAGTGCGCTGGTCGAAGATCTGGCCCAGCGAGAACTGATCGACGACACCGTCGTGATGTGGATGGGTGAGTTCGGACGGACACCTCGGATCAACCAAGGCGGTGGCCGTGATCACTTCGCACGGGCATGGTCCTGCGTCGTCGGCGGCGGTGACATCAAAGGCGGCTTGGCCGTTGGAGAGACCAGTAGTGACGGCAGTGCGGTTGAAACCGAACCCTTCAGCGCCGAAGACCTCATGACGACCGTCTGCAAAGGGTTGGGCATTTCGACCGACACCACGTTCACAAGCAAGAACGGTCGCCCGATGAAAATCGCCGGTGGCGGAAAGCTGATCAGTGAACTGATTGCGTGAGTGAGCGTTCTCCGGCCGAACTGATTCAGCACCACCAGAACGGAATCTGGCGATATCTTCGCGTTCTGGGATGCGACGCCACCACGGCGGACGATTTGACGCAGGAGACGTTTCTGCGGGTACTTCGTCGTGACAATTTCGTTCAGCATTCTGACGAAGCAACGTCGGAGTATCTTCGCCGGACTGCCTACAACCTGCTCGTGTCCAACCATCGAAAGTTGGGACGGATGCAGGTGACCGACTCACCTTCGCTGCTCGACGAAAGTTGGCAGCGGTGGGCGGGGAAGGACCTCAGCGGCGACGAGGCTGTCGACGCGTTACGTCAATGCATGGAACAACTGACCGACCGAGCCCGTGAAGCGTTACGGATGCGGTTCGTCGAAAACACCCCACGGGTGGAAATCGGCGAGGCTCTCGGAATTTCCGACCACGGTGCTCGCAATTTGATGCAACGTGCGAAGGCCCAACTGCGTCAATGTGTTGCCGAGCGATTGCAGTCGTCCGTCGACACGTCAAAAGTATAAATCCATTTCGGAGCGAAACACTCGTCTCCACCGATCGAAACCCCCCGTCCCTTGAGGCGGCCAATCATGAATTCCTCCGAATCATTCGACTCCAACACGCCTGCCGATTCTCGTGACGTCGATCACGATGACGCCATGCTCGACGTGTTGTTGTCAGAAGTCGTTGGCGGTCAATCGCCACCAGACCAAAGCCGAATCATCATTGAGCGATTGGACGACAGGCTCGTTCGATCGGGCAGCGCCAACCCCTCGGGCACCCAGAAGACGCTCCGCCCCAAGAAAACCTCGACATCCACTTGGCCGGTCGTGGTTGCCACCGTTGCCATTGTCGTCCTGGCGATCGGAACGGTCGTAGGTATCCGATTCCGAAACGGGATCACCGTTGCCCAGAAACCAACCCTGCCGGTCCCTGGTGAAAAATCGGTCGCGACTGCGTCCATCCCTGATTCGGCGCCAGGCAATTCACCATCCGATGCACCGGAGCAATCGCCTAAATCGGACACCCCTAGCGGCAACCTGCCTTCCCGTTCGATCGAATTGGCGGACTCCTCGTCGGATTCGAACTCATTCAACACCGTATCGATCGGTTTGTTCGAGCGCGACCAAAAGAACCAAGGCGAACAAACCGATTCACCACCGCCAACGCCTCGTGAAATGACGCTCGTTTCCAACGTGATGAGCGATCGCCTCGAACGTTATTGGGATCGAGTTGGCGTGCAACCGACCGGCGTCATGCCCGCGGACGCGATTTCTGAACGACTACAAACACGATTTGGCATTCGTGTACCGAGGCAAGCGATTGGCAACAGTGAGCGGATGCTCGCCGCACTCTCTCAGCCTCACAACATTGATGCGTTGTCGGTGCGAGTGCTGTCTGCGATCGCATCGCGTCCGCTCGAGTCAATGACCTCCCCTTCGGATCAACTGATGGCGACGCAAGTCAACGAGACTCTCCGATCGGGATCAGGATTCGACCAACTGTGCGCCTCTTGGTTCACCAAACGAGATCCTTCGGCTCGGCGGCAACCGCGAGGCGGCGGCAAACCTACCGGCACCCAAACAAACGGCAACGACCAGCGAGCCCCTACGGCCTCGTTTAACGAACTGCTGCGACCACTCGACGAACACGAAACGCTGGTGACGACCGCGGCGGTGGCGCTCAACGCGGACGTCCGCTGCCAACGTTGCCATGATCTTCCGCAAAGCGGCGGTGGCGAGAGCCGAACGCTCGGACAGCACGACTACTGGCAATTGGCGGCGACCATCGCACCGTGGATTCCGATTCGCCCGAACGCGCCGGCAGGTCGTTTCTACGACATGCCTGATGGGCGACAACGTTTGGCGCAGGTTGACCCCGACGCGGATTGGCCCGACCAACTTTTAGGATCTCGCTCGCTCGCCGAAGGATTAGTCGGCGCCATGTGGAAGATGGTCCACGGGCGTCCGCTGGCGTCGAGCCCGTATGACTTGTCAGGCAGCGCCGCGGATTCCGACTTGCAACGAATTCGTGATGAACTCGCCGACGACTTGCTGGCGAGCGACTTCAATTTGCTGCGAACGATCGCATTGATGATGAGCGACTCAATCGTCGCCCGCAGCACACCACCGGCGATGACGCCTGCGGGCGTTTTGACGGCGAGTGACGCTGATTGGACCGGTGCAGTCGCGGCGGTTGAATCATTCGCCGCGTCGCCCCCCGCGTTAATGCCCACCTCGCTGAGCCATCGCATGCGATTGGTCCAGCAGAGTTCGCTGCCACAAATCAGCGGTGGAGGCTCCGGCGGTTCGGTGCTCGCTCAACCGCTCGGCTTCGAAGACTCCGAAAGCGTGAACGGCGGCAACGACCGCAGGCGAGGAACCAACGATCCAGATAGAAGCCAACCGAACAAAGGCGAGCCAGCCAAGCCGTCTCAAGCGGTTCTGGCAGGCTTACCGATGCGTCCGACCGTCGTGATGCCCGCCTGGATCGGCGAACTTCCGGACTTCGAGAGCCGATTGCAGCACATCTCGTATTTGGCGGGATTGGGGAATACGCCGGAAGCCGCAACGAAATTAGCGGCGCAAATGCGGGACGCGCGTGTGGAAGAGGCGTTGATTCTACAGCGGATTTGGTGGATCATTCGGCCGCAAGGTTAAACCACCCTCAGTCCCCTGTGGCGTCGATGCCACATCTGCTTCGCTTGGATTCGAATGATATCGACTGACTTACTCAATCAAATCCACGCGGGGGATTGCGTGGCAGGAATGGCAGAAATTCCTGAGGGCACGGTCGACCTCGTTTTTGCAGATCCGCCGTTCAATATCGGTTACCAGTACGACGTCTATGACGACTCACTCGAGTCCGATGACTATTTGCGTTGGTCGGAGAATTGGATTCGTGGCGTCCACCGTGTGCTCAAACCCGACGGGGCGTTCTGGTTGGCGATTGGTGATGAATATGCGGCCGAACTGAAGGTCCTGTCGCAACGCGTCGGGTTCTCCTGCCGCAGTTGGGTGATTTGGTACTACACGTTCGGCGTGCATTGCAAATACAAATTCACACGCTCTCACGCTCATCTGTTCCATTTCGTCAAAGACCCCGACAACTTCACTTTCAACGCGGACGATCCGAACCTGCGAGTCCCGTCGGCGAGGCAGTTGGTCTACAACGACAAACGGGCCAACTCAAAAGGCCGCATGCCTGACGACACCTGGATCCTCCGCCCGCAAGACTTGCCTTCGGGATTCTCCGCCGACGAAGACGTGTGGTACTTCCCTCGCGTCGCGGGAACGTTCAAGGAACGTGCCGGTTTCCACGGTTGCCAGATGCCCGAACATTTACTGGGCCGGATCATCCGCTCGTCCAGCCACCAAGACGAAATCGTTCTCGATCCATTCAGCGGCAGCGGCACGACGGCCGCAGTCGCCAAGAAACTAGGTCGAAAATACGTCACCTTCGACATGAGCGAAGAGTACGTTGAACTCGGTAACGAGCGATTGCAACAGATCGCCGTTGGTGACCCCTTGGTCGGTTCGGCCGATCCGTTGCGAAGCGTTCCGTCGACCGCCGAAGGCAAACGGAAGAAAAAGAAAACTGCAGAGCAGCAAACAGCCGAAAAACGAAAGGCGACCCAAAGCCTTGGTCTGCAAATGTCACTGGGTTTTGGAAACTCGCACGACGAGGCAACCGAGGAGGTGGTCATTGATGCCTTCCGACAAACACACGCGGGCTTCTCCGTCGATCGCGTCTTGCTCGACCCGGTCATGAACGAACGTTTTGTCATCGCGTGCCGTGACGCGGGTTGCACGGTGAGCGAACACGAACTGCGAAAACACCTCGCTCAATTGCGATTCGTCGGCACATTGTCCGCCGAAGACCTGCAACCGAGCGAACCGACGATTGTGCCCGCTGCGACAATCGAACGTTATCGGTTCGCGAGTGAAATCGCATGGCGGCTCACCTCGGACCGATACCCGACCTGGACGCTCGACGATCTTCTCATCGATCCCGAAATCCTACGCCAGTTCGATACCGCTGCCGCTCAAGTCGCCCCGAATTGCGATCCACTGACCCTGCGTTGGGGAACGTTAAAACTGAGACAACTCGCTGCCGCAGTGATCGCACAAGCGGGCAAACGTCAAAACGGTGCGAAGGACAACGGGGCAGGGCAGGGCGGTAAGAAAAAGAAAGCCAAATCAAAAACGAAAGGCATGCTCGCCGACACCCCCGCCGTCGCACCCGAAGAGATCCAATGGCCCGAGCCGGAAGAATCATGCAGCGGCATTTACACGATCGAATCGAGCGAGGGATCGGTTTTGTATGTCGGCGAGTCGACCAACCTTCCCATGCGAATGCGTGATCACTTTGCACATTCCGAGTCTCGCGACTTTTGGTCGACGCTCGCCGGCGGAACCCCGCGAGTTCGCTTCCAAGAGATCGCCCCGATCCCCTCACAGAGCGTTCAGGAGCGTTTACAACCGTGGTACGGGGAACTGCTGCAGAGAGAAGACTCCGCATGCAATTGCGTCGATTTGTGGATACCCGGCGAATCACCCGAATAGAGCACTCAAAAGGTTGACGTGCCCGTTCACAGGAGCTTGATTCGCCAGAGCTCAGCCCACGAAGTCTGGCGACATCAACGCCATCTGCTTAGATGTTGCTCCCGCGATTCGCCGAGTCGCATTTCGCAGACGATTGACTTTCCTTGGCGACACGCTTGATGCCGCCGGGCGCCGTTAATGGATCACCATTGCCGACGCCCAACCGAATATCAACTACGGCCAGGTAACGACTTCACGACCGTTGCGAGTCGAAAGGCTTTGCCACAACTTGCGTTCGACCGAGTCAGTTACGAAGCGAACCGAACCGTCGAGAACGCCCACCTGCACTCCACCGACGTGGTAGCTGCGTGAGGTAACGGCGGCGTAGGTTCGAGCAGGGTCCGTGATGTCTTTGCCTTCTCGCATGTTCGTCCAGTCAACGTCATATTCGACTCCCGACGCCGGACACAAAACCTTGGTGTTCGGTGTGAAGGTGGTGGTGAAGCCGCCCTGGTGCACGCGACCGTCAACCCATTCGGTGTGGCCAGTCTCAGTTTTGAAACTGCCACCGAGTGTGCAGATTAGGTCCGTTTGGTCGGGCATCGCCATGTCACCTGCGGTCGCCAAATCGCGGTAGTAAGGTGTCCAACCTTTCACCTCAGCGAGTGCCAAAGTGTTGCTGAGACCGTCGAGACAATCCCGGAACCCCATGTAACGATTAGGGCCAAACATGCCTTCGCCGATGTCATCATTCGCAGGATCGAAAACGAACCAAACGCCACCGTTGGATGCGTAGTTGAGTTTGTAGTACTCCGGTCCGTCATCACCGTAGCGTGGTTGATCCAACGGATCGCTGGGGCACTGATAGGTCGGGACACGGTAGGAAGACACGGGGATATCTTCGCCATCGACCGTCAGCATGGACGCCCCATACCCCTGTGAAAAATCGACCCCGTCGGCGAGCCCACCTTGCTCAATGAAAGGCAGAATGCGTGCCTGCATGGACCAGCCTTTTCCAGAAACCGTGTTGGTCCACGACGGTGGCAATTTCTTGTAAGCGGACTCGTAGTTGTGAATCGCCAAACTGATCTGTTTGAGGTTATTGCTGCAACTCATTCGCCGGGCGGCTTCGCGAGCGGCCTGAACAGCGGGCAACAGGAGACCGACCAAAATGCCGATGATCGCGATAACGACCAGCAGTTCGACGAGCGTGAAAGCAGATCGGCCGTGACGGCGAGTATTTTTAAGAGATGGGCTGTGAGCGAGGGGCAAACAGGGAGCGGAAACGGCGCAGCGCATTAGGGCTTGTCCAGTGGCAAAGATGCAATCTCAGACCGACGCGGCGACGTTGCCGAGCGGGCGCAGAGAAACGGGATCAAGCATGGCTGGCGGCGAGAAAATGCCCCCGGTGCTCGGTAAAAAGCACGGGCCGTTTCCACGCAAATGGCTGGCTAGCTCAGGTAGTGTCCAAACGTTAATGCGAATCAGTCTCAACAGCAAGACACGATTGAGTGATTTGTCCGGAAAAAATGAGTAAGACCGGGAGAAATCGTGTTGGGAACTCATTGGCACGACAAACGCTGTAACGGTCCCGGTCTCTGCCCGCCGATTGGTCCCACCAGCTCAGGGATGGGAAACCCATTGTCAGCAGATTATCCTGACGCCGAAGTGAAAGCCCGTTTCCCTCTGATGAACTGATGCCCCGCTATGGACTTTCTGCTTTACCTCGCCCTCGTGCCTGCATTGGGTGTGACCGCCCAGTGGCTAGCGTGGCGGACGGGCTTTCCCAGCATTCTGGTGCTGCTCGTGTTTGGGGTGCTACTGGGCTGGTTCGTCCAACCGGATGCGTTTTTGGCCGACCTGACCGAAGGCGACCAAACCGCGGGGCCGAACCTGCTTTTTCCCTTGGTCGCGTTATCCGTCGGCGTGATCATGTTCGAGGGCGGCCTGACGCTCAAATTCGCTGAACTGGGCGAATCCGGTTCGGCATCGCTGAGATTGGTTACCATCGGCGCGCTGCTGTCCTTTGGCGGAAACACGATCGCGGCCCACTACCTGCTGCAATGGGGCTGGCAACTGAGCGCATTGCTGGGGGCGATTTTAGTGGTGACCGGCCCGACGGTGATCGGACCGTTGCTGCGGCAGGTTCGACCGAGCCGGCGGGTCGCCTCGACGCTGAAATGGGAAGGCATCGTGATCGACCCGATCGGTGCCGTACTCGCGGTGTTGGTCTATGAGGAGGTGCTGCTACAGCACTCGGTCCCGGAATGGTCGAGCGTCGCCGCTTCACTAGCTTGGACGCTGACCGTCGGCCTAGCACTCGGGTGTGCGGGCGGAGCGCTGCTGACTCAGGCGCTACGGCGTTTTTGGGTGCCTGATCATTTGCACGGGGTGAGCGCCCTGACGCTGGCGCTGCTGCTGTTTGCGATCAGCAACAAATTGGCTCACGAGTCGGGCCTCATCACGGTGACCGTCCTGGGCATCTGGCTGACCAATCAAAAACACTTTGACGTCGAACACATCGTCGAACTGAAAGAGAACCTACGAACTCTTTTGATCGGTTGTCTCTTCATTGTGCTCGGGTCGCGAGTGAACCTTGCAGACATTGGGGCGATCGGCATTCCTGGGCTGATGCTCGTCCTGGCGCTAGTCTTGATTGTTCGTCCTCTGTCGGTTTACTTGTCGCTCCTTTACAGCCCGCTGAACTATCGCGAACGAACGTTCATCGCCGGCCTCGCACCACGCGGGATCGTGGCCGCGGCGGTCAGCAGTGTGTTCGCACTCGGCATGGAAAGCCGTAGCGACCTCGTGATCCCGGGTTCGGAACAACTCGCGACGGTCACATTTCTCGTGATCATTGGCACCGTAGCGATCTACGGCATTTCGGCTGGCCCTCTGGCACGCTTCCTCCGCCTCGCCGATGAATCGTCCCATGGTGTCTTGATCGCTGGGGCGGACCCGTGGGTTCGAGACTTCGCACACGAACTGAAGGAATCCAAGATCCCGCTGTTACTCGTCGACACGAACTACAACAAGATAGCCCAGGCCCGCATGGATGGGATCCGCGCCGAATGCGTCAACATTCTCAACGAGCATGTTCGAGAAGAACTGGATCTCGCCGGAATCGGACGCTTCCTCGCCCTGACCCCCAACGATGAAGTCAACTCGTTGGCACTGCGTGAATGCAAACACCTTTTTGATTCCTCGCGTTTGTATCAACTCACGTTTAAATCAAAGAACATGGCAGGCCGGCGTGGGTTGACTAAAAACCTAATGGGCCGTGAACTATTTGGCGAAGGCATGACGTACACTCGTCTTCGCGAACTTCACACCGCCGGGGCGATGATGAAGTCCACCAAGCTGACCGCGGAATTTTCTTACCAGGATTTCCTGGACAAGTATGGCGAGCACACCGTCGTGATGTGTTTGATCGATCAAGACGGTGCGTTGAAAGTCAACACGATCGACGATCCCCTTGTCCCCACGGCCGGGCAGACCGTCGTCGCGTTGGTCAGCGTCACACCGGTCCCCGATGAACATGCCTCTCAAGACAACGGTGAAGAAACCGCAGATGTTTGATCCTTTCCCCGCATTGATCGCGTTCACACCGTTGATCCTTTACCTGTTCTTTCTGGCGATCGTTCGCATTGGCGGCTTCGCTTGGGTGACCACGGGTGGGCGAGACCTCGCCGCGGTTCTGGCCGCCGTCTCAGGATTGATCGTGGTGGGACCGATGGAATTGTTCTTCCCGAACGCGACCGCCTCGTTTCTAGGCGTTTGGGTTTGGATCCCGCTGCTGTTGCTGTATTTCTTGTTCGCCTGTTTGCTGGTTCTCGGAGCGCGAACCAAATTGGTCAGCTATGGGCGAACCGCCGAAGACGTCTACCCGGCCATGATCCGCGCGGCTCGGTCACTGGACGCCGGCTCAACCGTAAACAACGAACAATTGCAGGTTCATCTCCCCGCGTTTGCTGCCCACCTACGCCTGGAAAATTCTCCGGGACACGACTGCGTGAGTGTGCTGGCGTTTGAGCCCAATTTGTCTCCGAACTTCTGGATGTCGTTCCGCACGCAGTTGCGCACCGAACTGCGTGCCACGTCTCCGCCGCGCCCCCGACGCGGGTGGGCCTTGATGGGCGTTGCCCTCGCGATGGCGTACATGCTGGTTCGTTACGTCGCCTCTGAACCGGCGCTGCTCGTCGAGGGCTTTCGAGAGTGGGTGATCCGCTGAGCGGAAGGCTTACAGAGTCGCCGTGAAGGAACTATTCTGTTCCTCCATGTCAGACAAACCCAAAACGATCGCGATCACGCTGATCAAATTTCTCGTCCCGGTAGTCATTATTGGTTACCTTCTTTGGCGGATGCCCGCCTCAGATTGGGCGAAACTATCGGAACGTTCGATCGCCTACCCGGTGTTGTTTGCCGCTTTGGGCGTCGCCCTTGCGGCGATCATCCTCTCGTTCGTGCGATGGTGGTTGCTGGTACGGAGTCAGGGCATTCCACTGAGTTTGATGGAGGCGATGCGACTCAGTTCGATCTGCTTCCTCTTAAGCTTCGTTTCGGCGGGTAGCGTCGGAGGCGATGTCTTCAAAGCGGTCTTTCTAGCCCGACGGAGCCCCGGAAAACGAATCGCGGCGGTCGCCTCCGTTTTGGTCGACCGCGGTGCAGGACTGTATGGTTTATTGCTGCTCGTTTCGATGGGTTTGCTAATTCGTAAATCGACCGATCCGTTTGAGTTCAACGGCGTCGGACTCGACGACATCAAGTGGATGGTCGGTGTGTTACTGGGCGTCGGAACTGCGATTCTCGTAATGCTCGTCTTCGGCGGCAAGATCGTGGACCGGCTCATCACTCGACTGTCAGAGGTTTCCGTCATTGGCCCTATCGTCGAAAAAATTGGGCCGCCTCTTCGCACCTTCCACGATCATCCATGGACGTTCGCATTGTCGTTAATCATGAGCGTGGGTGTCCAAGGCCTGCTCGTCGTGAGCATGTTCCTGATCGCAACATCCATGTACGGGGCTCCCCCTACGCTCGCGGAACATTTTGTGATCGTCCCGATCGGGATGTTGGCATCGGCACTCCCACTGACGCCTGCCGGGATCGGCGTGCTCGAGGCTACGATTGAAACGCTGTATCACCTCGTTCCGGCGCAACCGACTGACGCGTCGGGAACTCTTGTCGCACTGGTCTTTGAATTGGTTAAGCTGGTACTCGCAATCATCGGCACCATTTTCTATTGGACCGCCGGCAAAGACGTCCAGGAAAGTCTGGAATACGCGGAGGAACACGGCGAGGAATTCGAACACGACGTACTCGCCAAAAACACTCCGTAGGCATCTCCGGTACAATCCCCGCATTCGAGAGAGCAATTCAACCGCGATGCACCGCGACCGGGTAAATCATGACAGCCCCCGAAGACGAATTCCGACCTCAGACACTCCCCGAGCAAATTCGCGGCATCTTGATACGCAGCGGATTCCAACGAAACCGGCGTCTATGGGTCGCGATACTCGGTTGGATGCTGACGGGTCTACTGCTCGCGTCGCTCGTCTATCTGTGGTTCTATGCCAACTCTGCGGGATGGGTCCCCTCGACGTTAATGGTGGGCAGGACCAGCATGTTGATCTCGCTGTTGACATACATGCTGCAACGCGGCTTCACCTTGGTAGGAATGGTGCACATTGTCCTGTGGTATCTGTGGCGATCCCCACAACCTTCCCTAAAACACTTTTTGATCGGTTCGATCCTGATAAGCGTTTACTGCTCGACCATGCAATATCAACCGCTCCTCACCACCATTGACCACAACCTTTGGATACGGGCGTTCGCAAACTACCTGCTCACGATCGCTTGGTTCTTGATGCTGTTTCGTGCGATGTCGGCATGGGGCCGGTTTGAATTGACACCGATCGGCGGTGGGCCACCAACATCAAGCTCGTTCCGCGGATGGACGCTCGGAGGAATGCTTCTTGCCGCCACTCTCGTCGCTATTACGATCGTGATCAAACGGTGGATCAACAACTACTTCATCGATACCGATCCGTTCTCCACCGCGGGCTACTCGATATGGATCAACCTCGCTTCCGAGACGGGAGACCTTCTCAATACGCTCGTATTGGTCTACGCAGCCGCTGCGATCGCTGCTCGTCGTCACGCCGCCATCCCGATGGCTCTGATAATCGGGTCAGCCATCATTCGCTGGGTAATCTCGCAAATCACTGCTGAGCTGCTGCCGACGTTTTATGCACGTCCGGAGTTGTCGGACTACCTATTATCAATCTCTGTCGGCATCTCCACGACGCTCGTCATGCAGTGGGTCGCTTTTAGCGTTTGGACTTGGGCCGGATACAAACTTCGTGTGGTACCCAAACACGATCTCAGCCCGACGGCGTTGCGTTAACCGAACAGCAAGTCTTCCTGTGGCGGATCACCACCGGTACTCTTGCGATACAAACCGATTTTTTGCAGTGCGAGTAAAGTCACGTAGGTCGGATTTAAATACAGATAGCGACGCCAAAGACGCCCCGGTTCGCGTGTCAGACGGAACAACCACTCGAGCCCGGCACGTTGCATCCACGGTGGTGCTTGCTCCAGGGCTCCAGCATGGAAAGCGAACGCAGCACCGACCGCAATCAGCGGCATCGGCAATCGCTCCTTCATCTCGTAAGCGAAGATCTCTTGTCGAGGGCAACCAAGCCCGACAAAACACATCTGGGCACCGCTCGCGATGATTTCTGCAGCCAGTTCGTCTCGCTCATGCGGAGTGATTTGGCGGAACGCGGACGCCCGCTTGCCAACAATGCGTAGCCCTGCAAAACGTTCACCCAACTTGGCTGCGAACTGAGACAGCATTTCCTCGGTCGCACCAAAAAGATAGATCGGCACGTCTTGTTTCGACGCCGCTTCACAAAGACGCAGCGTTAGCTCGGGACCGTAAACGCGATCGGATAGTTTTTCGCCGGGGAACCGACCACCGTGTAGTGAATTGAGCGCCCAGCGGACGGGTTGGCCATCGGGACAAACCAGATCGAACTGGTTCAGCCGATACTGATGCTCACGGTCGAGCACGCCCGTCATCACTCCATGCACGGCGAGAGCGGTAACCGCCATCGAACGCTTCTGCTTCGCCGAGTCAATGATCCTATCGACCGCGGACTCGTAATCAATCGCGTTAACACCGATACCGAGGATACTGTGTTTGCCGTAATCAAGCATGACAGGTCGTAGAATAGGGACTGAGCTGATGGACTTGGTCGAGCATCGTACTGACGGTGAATTGTTGGCTATACATCGACAACGCCCATGTCATGAATTCGAGCTTGGCATCACGTTTCATCTTCATGCCTGGAAAATACGACATATCAGCGTCGTCCTCGCTCCCCAGAAAATCAGGCGGATGCAACAAGAGCGAGGGCGTTGTGCCGAAAAGACGACATGCCGTCAACGCCGCCCGAAAATAGGTCTTCGCGACCGTGACACTGTACCCCGCAACAAAAGTGAGATAGCTAAAGTGAATCGGAGTCCGCAACACGGGCAAGACTGTGACGGGAACCTCCCAAATACTGCCTAAGCCAGAATCGTCGCTTGCGGAGGCATCGGGGCAGGGCAGGGCACGCCGATGAGGCCAATTCGGACTCCGCATCGCCGCAAAACCTCCGTAGAGTTTCTTGGCTTTCTCTCGCTGCTCGCCTTTCAACTTCGTCCGTGCAAGAAACACCGCTCGCGCGATCGGCGCCATCGACGTGGGGAAGATCGATGCGTCGTACTGATACCCAAGCCTACCGAGCACACGAAGAACCTCATCGGGACAACTGAACCCCGGCCCTCGAAATCCCACTGGCGTTTGTTTGGTCGAAGCGAAAATGGCGTCATGCGTGACACGAATCTCCGTCTCGATTTCTTCGTCACTCATCGTATGCATCCACGGCAGATGATTGAGCGAATGATTGGCCGCCTCCCAGTTCGGGAGCGATGCAAACTTAGCGATCGATTCAACATCCTCGTCGCGTTGTAAATCGCGTCCGACCAGGAAAACGGTCAACGGCAGCCCAAGAGGACCGAGAACGTCAACGATGTTGGAAATCGCCAACGGAAAATAGCTGTCCGAGGACTCCCAATCTTCACGACCGGCGGCACGAAGGTAGGCCCATTTGTTATCGAGATCGAGCGACAAACTCGCGGGAGGTCGATCACTCATACTGAAGTGCCTGGGCGTGACGAATCGTTCAAATTCAAGACCGACTGAATCGCTTGGATCGCACCGGAAGCACTCCGCTCAGGCGTGTACTTCGAAGCAGTCTGGACGGCGTGATCACGCATCGCCTCGATCTGCTCGCTACCCAATGAAAGATAACTACGCAACACCTCGCTAAGATGCGATACCGACTGCCCCGACGGCGAGTCACAACTCCGGTGCAGAGGATCGTACTGCCAACCGTTGAGACGATCCTCCACCATCGACGTCACCGCCTGCGCATAAACACTCCCGATGACCGGCAATCCCGCATGCATCGCCTCATTGACGACTAGCAACCATTCATCGGCTAGCGTCGGTGCGACTAACGCTCCATGCTCTATCATTAGTGATGGAAGTTCCGCTGCGGGGCGATTGCCGAGCACGTTAATTTTGAGACGACTGTCGGGAGCCTGGTGATCCGCGATCGAGTCCCCCGACGCGAGTACATCGATCGATGAACGCAACGGCCCGTCTCCCACCAGCGTGAGTTCCAGTTTCTCATCGTGCCGGGCGCAGAATTCACTCAATTGATCGATCATCGGCAAAACGCCTTTTCGATCGCTCAGTTGCCCGATACAGAGCAGACGCCGACGCACCTGCGATTCATCACGCACGGGCATTTCGTCAAAAACGTTCCGATCGTCGGCGGCGTAGGGCAGGTGAAACAACTGCTCCTCACGGGCACCGAGCGAAAGCAGGTATCGTCGACAGGAAGGACCGTTGTAGGTAATCGCATCCGCCTTCGAAATAAGATATCTGCGAACGCGTTGCCGTAGCCAACCGCGACCCTGCTCGGTGTGTTCACTCATGAATGTCGCCAACACCAACTTCGCGCCACTGCGATGACAATAGCGGGCGGCGGCGAGTGACCGGGCCCCGAGTTCGTGAGAAAACACGACATCGGGACGCAAGGATCTTAAACGACCGAGGGTGTCGTAGGGAACGTGGACGTAGAGCGGGTCCTCAAACCCGGCATCGCGATGCCGCCACCGACGACGAATGGTTACCGCTTTCTGCACCTCGACATCGAGCCCCGTCCAATCGGGACGAAAATCCCGATTCGGCTCAATCGGCGTGCTCAGCAACACCTTGAACTCCCGCAACGACCGCGTGATTTCCTGGAGCACCCGAACCTGATACAGAGGAATGTAGTGCGTCAAAAACACGACACGGGCGTCGACACAACTGGTCGGCGGGTGGTGTTCAATCTTGGTTGCACTCGTATTCACAACCCTATCATAACTGGGGGCGAATCGCCCGACGACGCGAGAATCGCAACAACCCTCGTCTGCGTGCCGAGACGAGGGATCACGGGACGCCGAAGCAGCGTTTTGAGAACAATACTCTGGCATTGCGTCTTTGACATACCCAGAACGCTGCACGTCAACCTGAAAAGACGACGGTGGTGTTGAAGTTGAGAGGGCGTTTTTTTTCAACACGACGATTCGCAACACATTTGGGGTACATATTATTCACCGCCCCGTCCGGTAACGGGAACGATCACCGTTCGAGCAATCAGTTGCAGATCTCTGAAAAATCCCAACCGATCGATGTATTGCAAGTCCATTCGCATCCAATCGTCAAAGCTCTCAGCCTTTGACTTGTCGATCTGCCAAATGCAGGTCAATCCTGGGCGGACATCCAAACGGCGTCGATGCCATCGTTCACACGCTCGACTCTCATGCCAGGGCAGAGGCCGAGGGCCAACGAGGGACATATCACCCTTAAGTACATTAATCAGTTGCGGCAGTTCATCCAGGCAAGTTGCTCGCAAAAAGTGCCCTACTTTGGTGACGCGAGGGTCTCTACTGATTTTGAAGGCTGGACCGTCTCGATGACTCGATGCCCGCAGCGCCGCCTGCGCTTTCTCAGCGTCAACGACCATCGTTCGCAGTTTGAAGATCGTAAACGGTCGACCGTATCGGCCTTCGCGAGTTTGACAGAACAAGGCCGGCCCGCCGTCGCTCCATTTAATCACGGCCATCGCTAGAACAATAAACGGACCGGTTAAGACCAATCCAACACTGGCCCCAACCACGTCGACGACTCGTTTGGCAACACGCGATGCCCAAGGCCAGTGGTGCGTCGAATCTTCGCTGGCGATGCTCACGCGGGTTTCGGCACTGACGTCGGCCGGCGACACAGCAGCACCTGAGACGGCGTCGCGGGGCATGGAGGTAAACGGGCGATTGGTTTGTTTTACCGATCCGGTTGCTTCCCCAGGTACATGAACAGGAACGCTGCCCGCCACGTCAACCTGGACGCTTGGCTTCTCGAGCACCGCCGTCGTCACGTCCATCATCCCCGACGGACGTCGGACCCAATCACCCTGATCGCTGTCGTCACGACGCCGACCTTCGGATACTACCTTTTCGTCCTCTTGATCGCCGAAGCCTTCGGGATCATAAACCTGCAGGCTCAACTTCACATCGAGCCCCGCGCCGACAAACAAGAGCGTCATTCGATCGAGGACGGCGCGGCCCCCCATTTCCGGCGTATCGACCAGCAACACTCCGTAACGCGTCGATGAAAGCACGCCTTTCTCATCCGTCATCCGCAAATTTCGATGCATCAAATCGACGAGCTTGCGTGATTGCTTCTTAACGAGTGACGGAGTGGCCCCTTTTTTGTTCTTCTCTGAAATCGCGTCTGGATTGCCCTTGGTCGCCTTGTTCATCGCAACGATAGAAACCAACTCAATGGTGAGCACGCAAAACGGAATCGAGCGACGGGTCGATCGGACTCGCTCTCTCGCGATCTCACGATCAAACTGTCGTGGCGACAGCAACAGGGCGCGGCGGCTCCCTAGAGCGGATGCAGTCGGCCATGCCAACCAGCCGCGATCGCGGGCTCTTCGTTTGAGAAATGGAAACACGGTGTCGTCCTAGGTGATAACTAACTTACAATACGGGGCGTGCGACGAACCGGGAGGATAACTTTGCATCCCGAACATCACCGCCAACGATCCGTCGCAACATCAGCGAGGAATCGAGATAGACGAGCCCGTTCCCGAACCGGGTAACGAAACGATCTGAGTGCTGGTGCGTTCTCGCTCCACGTCTTCTTCCATAACATGACCGTCGACTGAATCAATATCTCCATCAGGGTCAATGGAACTTTCGTCCTTGAGGTCATTGTCGGAATCAGAATCAATTTCATCTCGAACTTGAGACTCGATACGGGATGATCTTGGGTCAACAGGAGAATCCCGAAGAATCGCTTGCAGTAAACCAAGCGACAGTCCGAGCATTGCACCGACGATCGATAATAAACCTCTCATCGGACCAGACTTCTTCAGATTCAACGTTGCGGCTTGAATGACGCTCACGTCTGACATCTGACTTTTGTCTAACTCAGTGTTTACGCGTGCTTCTTCGAGCGATCGCGCATGGTCTCGAAAAGTTTCTTCTGCGAGTTCCGCTTCCCATGTTAATTGGGCCATCGTCGTCACATCGCTATTGAGGCGTCGAAGGTCCGACTGCGTTGCCACCAAGCGTTCCGCAATCGAATCTCGACGGCTTTCTAAACCAACCGCTTTCGCCCGAACGGTTTGGAATTGTGTCTCGAGTTCCTGATAGACCGGGTTGATCGCTTCGCGAGTTTCTTGACGTTCTTCACGCTCGCTACCGGCCAATCGCTCGCTCTGGTCCATTTTGGACCTGATGCGTTTGTATCGCGGGTGGGAGGGGCTCAGCCGTGCGAGTTCATCTCCGTCTTGAACCTGCACATCGTATAACTGACTGCGCATCTGATCGCCGGCCGCGTTGGCAATCCCAAGCGTGACCTCAACCGGAACCCATTGGTCAGTCGTGGCGAGTTGCCGACGGAGTTCTTCGGCTTGGCTAATTGCTTCGGCCAGTTCGCTGTCCGCGGTACTCAGCTTCATTTCCAAATCGATGATGCGTTCACTCAGCGTGCGTTCGGCCGACTCAGCGCTGATCCATCCCATCTCGTTGCGAGTCTCTTGCAATTTCTTGCGTGCAGCGATGGCGAGCCTTCGACTCTCAGAGGCCTGAACATCAAAGAACGACTCTGACCCTTTTACCTGATGCGCTTCGACGTGGAAGCTGCCGAACTCATCCATCACCGCTTGAACGATCGATTGCACCAACACGGGATCATCTTCTTTGCCCGCAACCGCGACCGTGTAACCGTTCTTGGCCACCTCGACATCAATTGCCTTTGTGACCGTCTTGATCGCCCTTTCACGCTCAATCTGAGCAGCATATTCTTCTGGGGTCATATCCCCTGCGGTTTTGCCGCCACGATTCGGAAGCCAGCTCACCCATTTGCTGTCCGACTCCAGAAACGCCGTCGTCTGCTCAACGGCCCGCTCGATCCAATTGCGAGGCTGGTTAATCTTGTCGACGCCGACTCGCTCGACGGCGCGTTCAGCAATTTCGCGACTGCTGATCATCTCACCGATGCTGACGACCTCGGCAGTGCGACTCTCTTGCATCGAAACCGAATTCGTCGTCTTGGTCGTTGGATCGCCGCCCATCGCGCCACGCCCCAAGCGGACGTACATCATCCCCTCGCTGCGATACTGGTTCGGCCAAACGATCAACAAGGCGATGACTGCAGCAGTCACCAAAACGGTCGTGAAGAAAACGGATGGCAGACGTCGACCGATCGATCGCAAGACATCACCGGGTGTCACCATCGCCCACGATTCGGCCGTCGAAGCCCCATTCCAGCCCGCCGATTGCTCCGATTTCGATAGTGAACGCTTGGCACCGGGACCGGGTTTTGGTCGTGTCATGGATCTCGCCTAAATGGAAGGTTTCAGATTCGTCAAACGAGCGTCTGAGGCCGTAAAACCCAAGCCTTTCTTCTTCGCGGCGAAACTTCCCTATCTCTTGTGACCGCCAAAGTCCGCAGGCTTAAGATCTACGTTTTAGTTGGTGAACAGATTTTTGTGGGGTGGATTTTTGAAAAAATTGGGTAAAGACCCTCAAAATCGCCATCGCTCCGCTTTTGGTGAGAATCCGTCCCAAACGGAATCGTCATAATCGCTCCATCTCACCCCCCCCAAAAGGGAAGCTTCTTTGCATAGAACCTCCCCCGCAAACGCCTTTGCGGGAAATGAACCAACCCATACCCACACCTCCTAACTGTTATAACCTCTCAGCCAGCAGAGACAGCACCAAGCGGCCCACAAGAGGGGCGATTTTTAAGCATTTCCGTCAACCAGAGCGAACGACCGCTACCTCGCGATCGACATTCACCCCGCGATAATGACCGCTCACCCCGATTCGGCGATCGCACTGATCGCCAATTCATTTTGAGATCGCCATACCGAATGGAAAGTGACGAAATCCCGCCTCTATGCCAAATCGGGGCAGGGCAGGGCGGTAATCGGGGCTGGATGCTTGCCTACTCATCGACGCCGCCGATCCCCACAAACGCTGGCGTTCATATCCGCTTGGCGATATAAACCCCGAACCAATCTCAACCTCCCTCGAGAACGAATCGCCTCTCAATGTTGCCCCGTGTCTGCGAACCTCCGCCGGTCGACCCCAAACTCGAAGCCGACGCCTACCGTGAAATGGATCACGAGGAGGTGAACCGACGATTCGTCCTGGATTTGCTCGAATCCGGCCCCGTTGGCCCACGCGTCATCGACCTGGGTTGCGGCCCCGCTTTGATTCCGATCGCACTTTGCGAACTCGCCGAACAGGTTGCCAATGGAAACCTTGACTGCGCTGACCACGGATCCGATCTGAGCAACCTGGAAGTGATGGGAGTGGATCAGTGCATCGAAATGCTAGAACTCGCACGCGTCGAATTGGAGTTTTCAGGCCGGGTGGGACAGATTCAACTCGAACAAGTTGATCTGAACGACCTCGACGCTCTGCAAAGCGAACTCGCTGAGACGGTGATCAGCAACACGGTGCTCCACCATCTCGATAACCCAACCAATGCAATGCGTCTCGCCGTAAAGACGCTCCGACCAGGCGGACGGCTATTCATTCGAGACCTTTGCCGACCTGAATCAGACGAGGAAGTCGAGCGGTTGGTGGATCTTCACGGTGGCCCCTCGACCGACGCGGAATCACCAGTCGGCCCGCGGCAGTTGCTTCGCCAGTCTCTTCATGCGGCACTGACGCTGAGCGAAATTCAAGAGATCCTGAAATCGCTCGGCATCGAAACCGACCGAGTCAAAATGACCAGTGATCGACACTGGACCTTGGATTGCACTCGGCCTGAGATTGAGAACTAACGCCGGCTTCAAACTTCATTCATTGCACGCGTCCTACTGAACGCATCGAACGCCATCAAAGAACCCGATACATGCACGGATACCTAGAACTCCTCGACGAAGTTCTCCATCAAGGACTCGACCGCGACGATCGCACCGGAGTCGGCACCCGCAGCCTCTTCGGCAGACAAATGCGGTTTGATTTAGCCGACGGCTTTCCGCTGCTGACGACGAAAAAACTTCACGTTCGCTCGATCATCTACGAACTGCTTTGGTTCCTTCGTGGCGAAACCAACATCCGTTGGCTAAAGGAGAATGGCGTTTCGATTTGGGACGAGTGGGCCGACGACGACGGCGAACTCGGACCGGTCTACGGTCAACAATGGCGAAGCTGGCCGGCGCGAGAAAGCGACGGCGGGGTGATCGACCAAATCTCGTGGGTGGAAAACGAAATCCGCACCAATCCAAAATCACGGCGTCTAATCGTCTCGGCGTGGAACGTTGCCGACGTACCGCACATGGCTTTGCCTCCTTGCCATCTGCTGTTTCAGTTTTATGTCGCCAACGGCCGTCTGTCGTGCCAACTATATCAACGTAGCGCCGACCTCTTCCTCGGTGTCCCGTTCAACATCGCCAGCTACGCGTTACTGACATCGATGATGGCAAAAGTAACCGGGCTCGAACCGGGCGAATTCGTTCACACCCTCGGCGACGTGCACCTGTACTCCAACCACTACGCACAGGCTCGTGAGCAACTCACGCGGACGCCTCGCCCTCTGCCGAAAATGACTATCAAACGAGAAGTCACTTCGATGAGCGATTTCCGGTTCGACGATTTCGAACTCGCGGACTATGACCCGCACCCACACATCAAGGCGCCGGTTGCGGTTTGAGCAAAACAGATCGCCCGATCACTCGGGAAGCAACTCTTTCTTAAGCTTCTCGATCGCCTCCTGGCGAGGCTTTGGATCCTCGATCGGAAACCCGATTTCTTGAACAATGAAGCCATACTTTGGATGCTCTGCGGCTTCATTCAATCCAAACTCAGCGAGTGAGCGGTCGTTCAACAAAATGATCGCAGCCGCAGCGGCATCACACACGAACGCCTGCACTAACTTCCCACCGGCATACTGCTGTTCGCTCGCCGGGCGGCTATCGTCGAGAAACTTCGCGACCTTGGGCACATCAGACTTCTCGCCAAAACGTGCGATCGCCTGCAAAGCCATCCCGAGGGTGATCGGGTCGGTCTCTTTCTCGAGCGTGTTCATCGCCAGCGGCAACGTTTCGGCAAGATCCCAACTCAACGCGAACCAAAGAATCTCCTGACGATTGACCACGTCGTCACGTGATATCCAACCGCCCAACATCGCTCGAAACGGTCCCGCCAATTGAGCATCCGCCAATAACTTAGCCGTCGCATCGCGACGCAAAACCGTGAAAACAGCGTTTTCCTCAACGCGTGTTATCGGCATATCATGATCGTTGGCGAGCAAGATCAATGCGATCAAATCTGCTTCCGTTGGTGTTCGCTGTTCGACAAACATGCCTCGCTGCACACTCACGATCGTTTGTTGGAATGCGGACTCGCGATCCTTTGACGTCCCCTCGAGCGATGCGGCCACTTTTTCATGCCGCATGAGGAAATCCACAAACAGCTCTCGGATCCGGACCCCGTCTCCCAAGATGGTTTGAAAGACTTCCCAACCATCTAGCGAAACATCATTGCCCGCAAGAAAGGCATCAATGCGGCCGGCCGTTTCACCACCGGTGATCCCTTTTGCGACATCGCTCGCCCGCATCCTGACTTCGAGATCAGGGTGATCCTGCGAAGTTCGTTCCAATACGGGTAGAGCACGTTTTCCAACGCCGCGCAGCCTGGCAGTCGCTTGCTCCCGCGCGGCGAATTCAACCGAGCCGAGTTGATCAACCCACAACTCGATCTCCTCCAGCGTCGCCTCGGATTCCTCGGCCACCTGAGAACGTGCCTCCTGAGCTACGGCGTCCTGATCACCGCCACTCGCGGCAGCACCATTCTCCGGTGCACCACTTTGGCTATCCTTTTCGGTGTCACCGCCCGAAGTCTCACTATTTTCAGAAACGCGGAAGACCTCGGCGATTTTGTCACTGGTCAGAAACGGCCGGGAGTAACTCGCGCGAGACGTGGAAGCGTCCGCTTCGGTGGTTTCCGCCGACTCGGCAGTCGGCTCGGTCTCCGCATCCTGTGCACTTGATCTCGTATCCGTGACGCCCCAAGTCAACACAAACAGGCACAACACGCGGCGCACCATTCCGCGAAAACGGTGGCTGTTCCATCGAGACGCTTCGTTCGGATCTGTCTCACGTTTATTCATCAAGGCGAACCGTTGCTATTTGCGGTGATCGTTCTATTTTCGCCGACGCATCGACGGATGGGCGAAAGGCCTGGGGGCTGATTGCAGGCGTTTGCCGGGATCTCGACGGGCGAATCCCACGCGGATCCCGCACGTCAGTCACGTCCGAATGGTTTCAATCGGACCGCCGTCATTGTAGGCCATCGCTAGTCTCGGCAAAGCGTAAGAGGTGGTGAACATCGCACAAATCTCTCGCGAATCCCTCCAAAACTTCCCTCAGAAAATCGCTTGCCCAAACGCTGGCAAGTAGCTAACCTGACCAACACTCTAGTCGGGATTCTTTGGAAACCCGGCTCGCAAACATGTAGGGATTTGCGGCCGCTTGCAGCCTCACTGCTAAAAAGCCATTGAAATGAAAACCAATTCGATTGAATCGGTGGGTACCACCGATTTGCTGACGTGCGTCAACACTGACCCGTGTTCTTCACCGGTCACTTCTGCATCCGAAACCGCTTTTTCGGGTCCTCCATCCACTGGCACCTCGACTCAGTGTGTTCACGGAGGAGAGCTTCGACAGAAATCCGAGGGGGCAATCGCGACCCCGATTTACTCTGCATCGACTTTCACGTTCGAATCGACTGACCAACTGCTGGATTTTGTCGAAGGACGCGAACAACGCGAAGAGTACGGCCGCTACGGCAACCCTAACGAACGGGTCGTCGAAGCCAAACTCGCTGCCCTCGAGGGCGCCGAGGACGCGATCCTGTACTCCAGCGGCATGGCAGCCATCGTCGGCCTTCTCATGAGCCGATTGTCGGCGGGCGACGAGATTGTATTTTTCGACCAATGCTATCACCGCAGTCGAGAATTTTGCTCGAAACACCTCGCTCGATTCGGTGTCGTGACCCGGCAAGTTCCCACGGGCGACTTTGCCGCCATGGAAGCTGCAATTTCCCCGAAGACGAAGATGCTCGTCTCGGAATCTCCCACCAACCCGCACTTGACGTGCGTGGACCTGGAACAGTTTGCGGCGATCGGCAAGGCACACGAGATTGAAACGTTGATCGATGCAACGCTCGCGACACCGTACAACCTAAAACCGATTGACTACGGTGTGGATTACGTACTGCATTCAGCAACCAAGTATCTCGGAGGGCATAACGACTTGCTCGCCGGCGTGATTTGTGGTCGACGTGAACTCCTCGATCCGGTTCGCGCACTACGTGGTTGCCTGGGAAGTGTGAGTTCGCCGCACAGCCTCTACCTGCTCGAACGAGGCCTGAAAACGTTCGCGCTTCGTATGGCACGACATAACGAAAACGGCCTCGCCGTCGCACAATTCCTCGAGAGTCACCCACGCGTTGACCGCGTTTACTACCCCGGCTTAGAATCGCATCCGACACACGCGATCGCTCGTGAGCAGATGAAAGGCTTTGGCGGCTTGATCACCTTCACGGTCAAAGACGCCGACTGGCGTGCGACGTCTCGCGTCGTCGATGCGGCCAAACTCGCTCGAATCGCACCGAGCCTCGGTGGTGTCGAATCGCTGATCGAGCAACCGCTGGTTATGAGCTACTTCGGCTACTCACCCGAACAACGCGAGTCGTTTGGGATCGCCGATAACATGATCCGATTCTCATGTGGAATCGAAGATTCCGCCGATCTGATCGCCGATCTGGACCAAGCTCTCGCGGCGTGCGACGTATGACCAAGAAAGCGCAGGGCGACTCCGACCGCGAGCCGCTTGCTCCAGGATTCCGCACAAGGGCCATCCATGTCGGCGGTGAAGTCGACCCGGCAACGGGTGCTGTCGTTCCACCGATACATTTCGCCAGCACGTTTCGCCAGCCTGGGGCAGGGCAGTGGGGCCAATACGATTACTCGCGGAGCGGCAACCCGACGCGCACAGCACTGCAATCAACCCTCGCATCGCTGGAAAGCGAAGGTACCCAGCACTGCGCCGGAGCCCTGGCATTCTCCACAGGCATGGCCGCAATCCATGCCGTGACCATGCTACTGCGGTCGGGCGACCATGTCGTCGCGGGCACCGATATCTACGGTGGTGCGTATCGGTTGCTACATCAAATCTGCGACGCCAGCGGCATTCGTGTCACGTTGGTCGACATGACCGATCTCGATGCGGTGGAAGCAGCGATACAGCCAGAGACAAAACTCATTTGGGGCGAAACTGTCGGCAACCCACGCCTGACCGTCCCCGATCTACCCGCAATCGCGAACATCGCGAAACGCCACGGAGTCATGACCGGCGTTGACAACACCTTCGGCACACCCGCGCTGATGCGTCCGTTGTCATGGGGAATCGATATCGTCATGCACTCGGCGACGAAGTACCTCGGCGGACACAGCGATTGCCTTGGCGGGACACTCGCGGTCGCCGATCGCGATCTACTCGATCGACTGTACTTCATCCAAAATGCAACCGGCGCGGTGCTGGACCCGATGAGCTGCTTCCTCGTCTCACGAGGCCTCAAAACATTGGACCTCCGCGTCCGTGAACAATCCGCTACCGCGATGCAACTGGCCACCTGGCTGGAATCACACGAGCGGGTTCGCACCGTCATCTACCCAGGCCTGGTATCACATCCACAATCAGAATTGGCCCACCGTCTATTCGACCAAGGCACACCAAATGATCACAAACGTTTTGGCGCGATGATCACCTTCGAACTAGATGGATCCCTTGAGACGGTTCGAGACGCCTGCCAAAACACTCGCCTCTTCCATCTCGCTGTTAGCTTGGGCGCTGTGGAATCGCTAATCGAACAACCCGCGACGATGTCACATGCATCGTACGCACCGGAAGACCGCGCCAAACACGGGATCACCGATTCATTAATCCGACTATCGGTCGGACTCGAAAACATCGACGACCTAAAGAACGACCTGCAACAAGCCTTTGGCGCGTAGGCGAAAGACATTCACCTTTCACGGATGCGTGACACGAACGAACGCCGGCATATCAACGCATGCCGACGCACGAACGCATGCTGAAACGGTCTAGGCGGTTGGTGACAACTCGCGACGTTTGTCCGAGATCAGCTTCAACAAAGCCCGCTGCGGTTTCACAAACTTATCAACGCCTTCCGCCATCAGAAATTCGTGCAGTTTCTGCGTATCAACCGCAGCGTCAATTTCGCTGAGGAGGTCATCGGCGGGCATGTCCTCAACAGTTCGCGTAAACGTCACATCGCTTTCAGCAATAGCTGCGTTGGTTTCCGGCGGGTTGGTTTGAATGTCACTTCCGGCGAGTGCGGCAACATACTTCCATGCCGGATCCTTAGGATCCTTCGTCCCTGTACTGGCAAAGATTAATTCCTGCTCGAGCGGTAAGCCTTTTTCTGCCCAGAACTCGCGGTTTTCTTTCCAAATGCGTTTCGCGTTGACAATGCCAACGAGACCTTGCGTCTTGTCTGAGAGCGAAACGTTCTTGCTGGTATAAACATCGATTCGCGAAATGAAGATGCTGTAAACCGATTTAAAGCGCGCCGGGTCAACTTTTCCGTTGACGCCACGCCAAATCGCTTCCCGAGCAGTGCGATATTGGTCGTCCGTGAAAATCAATGTCACGTTGAGCGTCACGCCCGCGGCGGCGAGCGGCTCAAGGGCACGCAACCCAGCAGGAGTAGCTGGCACCTTGATCATCCGATTGGTATGACCGGCGGACCACTTCAGCCCCAGTTCGACATACTTGGCCACAACATCGTCTTCCTTCAGGTTGAGCGACGGATCCTCCAACAGCGGATCGAGTTCGAAACTGACCCAACCCGCGTTTCCGTTGGTCGATTGGTGAATATCGGCAAATTTCGCTTCCGCTTCACTGACCAATTGGTCGGTCAGCGTCCACGCAATCTCTTCGTCTGTTTTGCCCTCAGCCAACATCGACTCGATCTGCGAATCGCGACCACCGGCGGCAATGATGCCGGAAATAATGGCCGGATTACTCGTCGCTCCAACCGCGCCATACGCCAGGTTTTTGTCGACCTCCGCCGGTTCGACTGAGTCGAGATAGAGTTTCGTGCCAGTGTCGATTAGAGATTTTAGCGGGGTGGACATGAATCAACCTTACAGTTCAAAGTCAAAAAATATGTATCGGACAGCGTGTATCAGACAAGGCGCGACCGCCTTTCGGACCGGAAACTCTGGCAACTTCAGCGACCGCAAAACAAACAGTCGATTGTCAACAAACAGCACCGCCAACCGAAATATCGAACCCTTCGAATTTTCAGCATACCGTGTTCCGAAATCCATCACAGCCGGCATAGTAATTGGGCCGCAAATAGCACTCAACGTTTTGTGACTCGATAACGAAATAGCGACACTTCCAGCCTCAAAACGCTGCGTGTGAAAATTGAGCGTGAACGATTGTCGGCACAACTTTCATGCTGCTGTGAAAACGGACGACGAGTCACCTACCACACCATCACCACAAATTCACGGGGACAGCGACAAATTCGCGGGGCAGGGCAGGGCGGTTCCATAAATACGCCGACAAATCTCCAACTGCTCATCGCTAAGAAAGCAAGTCGCCAGATACTCCTATCAATTCAGCATCTCTGGGCGGGCACGCTGGGAAACCTCCCTTCAACTCGCTAACACCATTGCCTTGCAAAAAAATACTGATAATACCGCTGCGATGCGCGAGACAACCGCTCGACAAGCGGCCGATTGCGATACACGCGGCGAATGTCCACAACGAGGCTAGCAACGCTTTCTTTTAAAAACGCGCTCCCATCCATTTGGCTACCCACGACTTCAGGCAAAGCCCCCGCATCCGATGCGACGCATTAGCGATCGCTCGAAAAGATTGCGAAATCGCCGCGTCTGGAATCAAACTTCCGACCAATAATCGATAGTGTTTCGTCACTGACCGCATCCATGCCATCGGCCCACAATCTGATATCCGAATTGGGACCATTAAACTGCCACTGCCTTTCCGCACGAGCAACATTGCTCTGCACTAGAGCTGCTTCGATCACCATTCGCATTCGCTGATTACTAGGCTTCGTGCCAGCGTCTGCCGAGACCGAGCTTAAAAAGCGCCAGCATCGCTAGACCAGGGCAGAGCAGGGTGGGCTGGCGGAACCGCAACACGCTGCGAATCCGACGGCGCCGCTTCCCAATAGTTGTTCGGAGCATAGCCAGGAGCCTGCTGCGTTGGGGCAGGGTAGGGCGGCACGGAATAGGAACCGCCTGGTTGGGGATAAACGGGGGCTTGCGATTCAGGAAACAGCGACGGCCCCGGAATCATATATCGCTCACGATCCAGTCGCACACGCTGACGGAGTCGGTCAAGAATCCCGTGATCACCCCAAGCGAGATAACACAGCAAAACGAGCTTGCCCCACACGGACACATTCGCCCACCAATCCTTCCCGAAAAATTTCAATGCCGTTCCGAATGATTTTTTGACGCGCATTCGTCCACGGCTGAAATCCAAGCTCCAAATTTCATCCAAAATCAAATGAGTCAGAAAACCGATTAACACCGCGAGCGATTTGTAAACACGAATCGCCTCGCTCGGACACGGCATGATTAAATAGGCGCCCAATCCAGCGACCAGCGCCGCCGGGATACTATGCCACATCCCGCGATGCACCGTGTAACGCCGAAAGAATTCGACAGCGACAAAACGGATTCCGACGTAAACCAACATCGCCGCCAACGCCATCGATTCATGCGAGAGCCCCATGTCGCGAAACCGATCGATCATCAACATCGGCGCGATCGCAGCCATGAAGAGACTCGTCTCTCGCAGCGGAACGCCCGAATCTGAATCGAGATCCGGAAGCATCCCCGCAACACTGCACAAGCCACCCGCCAGCAACCCACTTTCGAGTGACATTCCCTGAGTGGCCACGCCCCAATAACCGTAGGCAACACCCACCATCGTGCTCGTCGAGATATGGGTTTTGAAGCCAGCCAAGGGAGACGACGGGGATGAGGGAAAAATTGAGACAGTGAAGGCCGCGCCTGCACAGGCAGCGAGCGAGCGGAGCAGGGAAGGGCGGTCGAAAAACTTTTCCCCGATCAGCCACACTTCGACATAGCAAAAACGCTCCCATCGACGCCACCTCGGAAATATCGCGTCAATATCAACGCCCAGAATCAGCACAATTCAACAGCAATTTTTTTGCTCTTCGCCCTACTCCGCTGACTTTGCTACAAGCGACAAATTAATAACGCCTGTCCATCACGCTTATTTCATCGGCAGATCCGGTCCAGTGCAAACTTACGACATCTTGATGGCGATCGTTTTGATCGGCGCGATGCTGTTTGGCGCCATTAAAGGATTCGCTTGGCAACTCGCCTCGATCGCTTCGATCGTTGTCAGTTACGCCGTCGCGTATCACTACCGCGAACCATTCAGCCAGAACATCCATGCCGAACCGCCGTGGAACCGTTTTCTGGCAATGCTGATTTTGTACGTTGGGACATCCTTAGTGATTTGGGTCGCTTTCCGGATGATCGGCGGAACGATTGATCGGATGAAATTGAAGGAATTTGACCGTCAGATCGGCGCACTTTTCGGGCTCGGCAAAGGCGCGATTTACTGCACGCTGATCACGCTGTTCGCCGTGACGCTGCTCGGCGACCGCACTCGATCGGCGATCATCGAAAGCCGCAGCGGCCACTGGATCGCGCAGCTGCTCGATCAATCCGATGCGATCATGCCTGAGGAACTCGCCTCGGTCGTCCGCCCTTACCTCGATCAATTCGAATCGAAATTCAATCCCGCCGGTCCACTCCAACCGTGGCTGGGCGAAGCCCAAAGCCCACCCCCAACGACTCGATTTCCCGCATGGCAACCGGAACCAAATCCGGCCTGGGCGGCAGGCCAAAACGCAGCCTCGAACTCGATCCAAAATTTCGCCCCAACACCACAGTGGCAACAAGCATCCGGCGCCGCCCCGTGGCAACAATAACGCCCGCCACCAACCGACCGAAACTCAACAGGGCAGCAGCAACACCGCTCACCACTTCGGCACACGGCCAAGCTCAATCGACACTCGACGGACCGAAACAAGATCGCCACTGAGCCCACGCCAAACCGTACCGAGAAGCAACTCCCACAACGACACGACAGCGAGTCGCAGACAGGGAAGCGAGATCCACGAAACGCCTAAAACCATCGTTTTAGACGGATCGAATACAACATAAGAGGCATTATCGGACGTTGCGGGGCGGTAAGAATCCGCTTAGAAACCTGCTCCCATGGCCCCGCGACCGCTCGCTCGAAGAGCCATCTCGAGCGAGCGTTGGCTCGCAAGCCGCTCGAGATCACGACGCGATTGAGCCATCGCCTGAGCCTCCGTCACTGCGGCTCGCCGCCTTCTAAGAAGACGCCGATTCGGCGGAACTTTTCATAGCGAGCTTCGACCAATTCATCGATCGGCTGAGCGTCCAACTCGGCGAGCTGATTCGACAGATAAGTCTTCATCCGAGTCGCCATTTGATGGTGGTCACGATGAGCGCCGCCGAGCGGTTCTTCGAGCACATCGTCGACGATCCCGAGCCGCTTCAAATGATCGCTGGTGAACCGCAACGCGGCCGCCGCCTTGGGAGCGTGCTCGTGACTCTTCCACAGAATGCCGGCACAGCCCTCCGGGCTGATCACGCTGTAGTAAGCGTGTTGCATCACGGCGACGCGATCGCCGACTCCGATGCCCAATGCGCCACCTGAGCCGCCTTCTCCGATTACAACGCAAATAATTGGAGTCTTGAGTCGACTCATCAAAAACATGCTCTCAGCGATGACCTGGGCCTGCCCACGTTCCTCGGCGCCGATTCCGGGATACGCACCGGGTGTATCGATGAAACAGATCACGGGGAGTTTGTACTTTTCGGCGAGTTTCATCCTCAGCATCGCCTTCCGGTATCCCTCCGGATGAGCGCAACCGAAATGACAGGCGGCGCGTTCTTTGTACGTCCGACCTTTTTGATGCCCGATCACCATCACCTTAAAACGGTCCAGCTTCGCGAAGCCTGACAACATGGCGCGATCATCACCATAAGTCCGGTCACCATGCAGCTCAACGAATTCGTCGAATGCAAGGTTCAGGTAATCTCGCGTGTAGGGACGATTCTTGTGCCGCGCAACTTGCACGGTCTGCCACGAATCGAGCGAACCGTAAGTTTCTTTCAGCTTGGTAACGCGAGCGAGACGGAGCGAACGGATCGCCGACTCGATCTCACCATTGCGATCGGTTGTCCGCTCCAACGACGCGATCTTGTCTTCAAGATCCGCGATCTCATATTCAAATTCTAATCCTGGGCCAGCCATCGTTTAGCCTTTCTCTTTCTTGTCTTTGTCTTCAATGTCGTAGTTTCCGTCGGGACGTTTAATCATGTCCTCGGCTGACTTCATTCCGCCCATGTCATCGAACACGCTCTCCTCCGGCACTCTCGGCCGCTTCTTCCAAACCTGGATAGCACGGAACTCCTTCAAGAACTCCCACACCGAATCAGGACGATCGTCAGGTTTCTTCGCCATCAATCGCTTGGTCATCGACGCAAACTCGGTCGTCACGTTGTCGTTGTAAACGATCGGACTCGGGATCGACGCTGTGAGGTGCTTCGATAACAAATCGTTCGGCGTTTGTCCGGTGAACGGCGGTTTGCCGGTAACCAATTCGAACAGCACGCAACCGAACGAATAAATGTCACTCCGTTCGTCGCACAACTTGCCTCGAATTTGTTCGGGCGACATGTAACTCCGTGTGCCCTGCACGGTCTTTGCCTTGTAGAACATCTTCTTCAATCCCGTGCGTTTGGGCTCGGCGATCGTGAAGTCAATGAGTTTGGTTTCACCGTCGCGGGCAACGAGATAATTGTCCGGCTTGATATCGCGGTGAATCCAATTCTTGGTGTGCATGTAATAGAGGCCTTCGGCGGCCTGCTCGATAATCTTGTCCAACATGAACGCGAGCGAATCCGGCCCCTTGCGAAGCGCCTGCTTCATGTTCAATTCGCTGAACAATTCCAGCACCAAATAAGGTCGCCCCTTGTCGGTTTGATGGTCGAGCACTTTGATGATTCGTGGACTCGCGAGTGCCTTGCCCACGTTGTACTCGTGCTTGAGCAACGCCAATTCACTCTTGTCCTCAGCGCAACTCGCCCGCAACACCTTCAACGCGTACCGCTTGTTATCCGAACTCGTTTCATCGATCGCCTCCCAAACTTCAGCGGTAGACCCCACCCGGATCAATCGGGCGAGTCGGTACGGACCGAGAAAATCGCGGGATTTGGACATTAGGCAGCTACGCGGGAGAGAAGTCGGAAAACGCGGATTAGGCAGAATTTGCCGCTGCATGATAGCTCAACTGCCCCCGCTAACGAAAGGGAAGAGACCACGCCCCCCACACCACCGGTGAAAACAGTCGCGAACCTAGGCTCCCAAGTCGCCTCTGTCCTTGTCGATCGCCTCCGTATTTCGCAGACGGCCCTCGCCGCACTCGCGTTTTATCCTCGTGGCCATGAATCGTTAGACTGGATTTCGTCCACCAAAATCAATTTTTGACCACCCTACCCTGCCCCGACTTTTGCCTCCTGCGGCACGCCAAATGAACATTCTCGTCCTCACCGGTGCTGGTATTTCTGCCGAATCAGGAATCCCTACCTTCCGAGACGCCAACGGCCTGTGGGAAGGTCACGCGGTCGAAGAAGTCGCGACGCCCCAAGGGTTTGCCAGTAACCCAGTGCTCGTCCATCAGTTCTACAACGAACGACGGCGGGCATTGCGATCCGCTGAAATTCAGCCCAACGCGGCCCACATTGCATTGGCGGAATTCGAACAAAAACACACCGCTCGATCCGCGGGCGACTTCCTCATCGTCACTCAAAACATTGATGACCTGCACTTTCGGGCGGGCAGTCGCAATGTCCTGCCGATGCACGGCGAACTCTTCAAGGTGCGCTGTCTCTACTCAAACAAAATCTTCGATTGGAAATACGACCTCAGCACCGAAACGCTCCATCCCGATGATCCAGCCAATGAAGAACTGCGTGGCTGCCTCCGTCCCCATGTGGTCTGGTTCGGCGAAGTCCCGATCGGATTGGACAGGATCGAAAACGCCGCCTCCAACGCGGACGTCTTTATTGCCGTCGGAACCTCAGGACTCGTCTATCCCGCTGCCGGGATCGTCCAACTGACCAAACCAACCTGCCGCAAGATCGAAGTCAATCTCGGCGACACTCCCGCATCCGACGCATTTGATGAATGCCGTCACGGAAAAGCGGGCGAAATCCTTCCACAACTGCTCGCCGAAATCGAATAACCCGGCCGCCGGACTCGAAAAGCAAACCCGCGATAACCAACGTGAGCGGCCACTCGCATCCCGACCGCCCTGCCCTCCCCCGCGCGTCGCCTCGCATCAGCAACCTCGAGGCTAGTTTTTCCTTACCAGCCGTTCCTGCAGCACTGCATTGAGCCGACTCACGACATCGGGATTCTCTTTCGCCACGTTCGACAATTCCAATGGGTCGACCCGGTGGTCGTATAGCTCCGCAAAACCATCTTTGTGGACAACCAATCGGTACGCGTCGGTGCGAATCGTATTTGCCTTGCCATAAGAAATCGCTACGTGTCCGTCCCGACTTGGGTTTCGCAAAATCTCACCCAGAGAAACGCCACTCGTGGCCTCCGGGGCCGATTGAGACACCGCCAGCTCACAGAGAGTCGGAAATAGATCAATCGACTCCACCACCGCGTTGGTAGAGATCCCTTCCTCTACCTGCCCGGGAGCACGAATGATGAGAGGCGATCGCAGGTCGTCTTCAAACAAAGCGTGCTTGCCCCAAATCGCGTGCTCACCCAAGTGCCAACCGTGATCCCCCCACAACACGACAATCGTCGACTCACTCAACCCGAGCCGATCGAGCTCGTCGAGAACACAACCAACGTTGCGATCAGCGTAGGTCACGCACGCGGCATAGTGTTTACGAACGGCGATAGCGAATTCACTATCTTGGTTCGGATCCTTGCCCCATCGGTGGTATCTCATGAATTCACCCGATCGATGCCACGTCGTTCTCCCATCTGGTTTTGCGACGTTGCTGATCAGGGGCAACACCGCGTCACGATAGGGTTCCATATCTCGCTCCGGCGCACCGAATGGTAAATGCGGACGAATAAAACCGACGGCGAGAAAGAACGGTTTACTCTCGGCGTCGGATGCCAAAATGTTGAGTTGTTCCAACGAAGTCTCGGCGACGAGATCATCCGGATAACGGTCACTCTCATTGGGCGCAGACTGAAACACATCCATTTCAGTCGGTTCAACGCGGATCTCACCATTGGCCAGCCCGTGCATCGCCCCGCGTGGATGCTGCCAAGGTCCCGTTGGCATCAAATGCCGATCCCAATCACCAGGCATTTCAATGACTTGGTCATCATCCCAATCTTTCCCACCACGACCACCGGGATGATGCGAAACCTTGCCTATAGACACCGTCGTGTACCCACGGTCACGAAACCAACGCGGCATGCTTGACGCGACGGACTCAGGCGTCTTTTCGATGCGTTCAGCCCGCTTGAACAGCGCATCATTACCGGCGTCACCGTACTGCCCGGTCAACATCGCATAACGGGATGCACCGCACGTAGGTGCCTGAACATAGTGCCTGTCGAATCGACAGCCCTGCCCCGCTAACCGATCAATGTTCGGAGACTGTATGTAGTCCACCCCGTAGCAATTCAATTCCGGACGCAAATCATCCACGCAAATCAACAGCACGTTCCGACGGTCCTCGGACACACCGTTTGATGACCAACCGAGGCAGAGCACCGCGAGCATCAAGGTTCCGTGGAGCACACAAACGAAACGAAAACGGTCATTCCTAGAACGCATCTTCACCGAATCCTAAACAAGACGAATTTAAACCGACGAACGCCCGATCATAGTCAACCAGTAACGTCGATCGACACGAAAATCCGCCTGCAGAATACCAAAGCAAAACACACGCGTGTGGAAGCAATCTCAGCGGTGAAATCACCGGTCGGAGTCGTCTCGTGGCGTTCTCGACAACAACGGCTCAACCCAAACACCCCAATCACCGCCCCCGCCATTGCCACCATCGGTGACCATCAACGACAGGGTGCTCACATCGCTGACGTCCAAATCAAACGTACCGCCCTGCCCTGCCCCGACACCACGTGAACTCCATATCATTTGGCCATCGCCAACAATTTGAAAGTCGACTTTCCCAGAGTGCCCGTTCTGCATGCCAAATTTTCCTGACAAGCGTTTCCATTGTCGATCGATTCGGTAGACGTGTGACGATGGCGCGTGAGCGTAGATTCCCTCTGCATAATATTGCCCACCGATCGACAATAGCCTCGATGGCTCTGGCACCGAATCATAGGTGGGACTCAACCAACCGACACTCTCGGAGATCGGTATCAGTTTTGATAACCCGATCGATGAGACCCCCGAATCAAGATCATCAACACTCACTGAGGTCGGCTTCTCGACGTCGCGAAAACGATCGAGGACTTGGCGTCCGATCTTCATCAGCGATTCATCGCCAGATGCCGCCGTCGCCAAGTCAACCTCCGCCTCTTCAAGCTTCGATCTCCGTATGGAATCAACCATCGCCGCCAACTCCAACTCAACCCGAATCGCTGAAAGATCGGGCTGACCACTCCGCTCGACACGGTAAAAAAAGGAGCGCACACTTGTCGCTCCATTCACATGACAAACGGTCAACCGCAACTCCCCGTCACCAACACGCAAGTTCCCCGATTGCATCGCGAATCTCCCACGGTCATCGGGAACCGCCGTGGCGGTGGTCGCATCATAGTCGCCTCCACCGCGCGGATCGAAATAGGCCACCACGCCATGAACCGGGACATCCGCTTGCACCATGCCGTGGACCCGAATTTGGCTCTTCTCACCGGCGACAATACGAAGCTTCGGCCATCGCGTTGCCGGACGCTTTTTCACGTCTCCGGTCATTCGCCGATTAAACACCGGATGGGCAGCCAAACGCAGGGCATGTGCCTGAGTTAAAAACGTCCCTCGCCCTTCGCCACGCAACTCCTGCGCGTACGTTCGGTTCCCCGCCCCCATTAACGCGGTTCCTCGAACCGATTCGTCTCTCCGCTGGCGACAATGGGGCAGCGACAACGCATGACCGAGTTCGTGAATCACACCGCCAATGAAGATGCTGTTATGGCGACCGATCGTGATATCGCCATACTCACCGTCGCGTATCGGAGTGAGATCTCGAAACCGAAGCGGGTCGAGAATTTCTGAATCACATTGCCACGCCGTTCCTGATAAATGAGACCCGCCACCATAGTAAGGACTGTGATGTGAGATCGTGCCACCAACGGGATCGTAGTCCATCAGATTGCAGAACAGCAAAATCACCGATTCGTTCGGCGCAATTCCTCTTTCTCGTAGCACCGGCACGACTTCGTCACGGATCCGACCACCATCACTTTTTCCATAATCACCGCCCTGCCCTGCCCCGACGACGTCGATGACCTCTACCTCGTCACGATCGTTTCGCAGCACGGCCATCGCTCGTTCACGAAACCCATGTCGACGGAGTTCGCGTTCGTAGAATCCAGCGGTCTCTTCGACGATGCGACGGATCCGCGCCACATGGTTAGTTGCCGGTTGCCGATCCGCCGGAGTGAAATAAACAGCAACAACCTGCCCCGGTGAGTCAATCGCACCACTTTCTGTGGAATCCGCAATCCTCGCCTCTGACTGCTGAATCCCATCGGCATCGGCAAACGCTGCCAACGGCAGAACCGCAGCCTCGGCAGAAAAAGCTCTCTGGCCGATTACGCAAAATAGGAACAGGAAACAATACCATCGCGTCATGATCGCTCCATTGTTTATTGCGCCGAAACGCGACAACTTTTACCGACGGCAGGTCATTCTCAAAACCGACCAAAATACCTCGGTAACGTGGAGAGGTCGGTAACGTGGAGAGGAATGTCACCGCCTGAATTTGGTTGCACCCGTGTACACCTGCGTGAGTTTTGCCCGCCAGTACAAACGCTCATATATCACCCCTCTAAAGACAAGGTACCTACGCACAATATCACACCAAACAAACCACCCAAACAGGCGGTGCAAAAACGCGACGCCGTTGAAACATGACGTACTTTGCTTCAAACACGGATCAGGCACTCTGTTTTGCTCGCAATAACAAGAACGTTCGTATAAAACGATTACCACCGAACCTGTCATTTTGTACGTTTTCTAGCAGGTTTTCCTTCTATAGTTTCCCTTATTAGAAAAATTGTAGGCGACCGATGTCAAAAATTCCTGCCAAATATCTACCTGGCAAATTCTCGCTAGCGTCGTGGCCAGCTTGGATCCAAATGGTTGTCGCCTGTTTCGCAGGCGCTCTCTTCGGGGGATACGCAGCCTCCACAGCCGCTATCTCCAAACAAGAACAATCAGCCCAACGTCAGATGGTGTCGAGCTCGATGGATCACTTCATCAAACTCGGCGGTGAAATCATTCGCCAGCCCGACTCGGTTTCCGACGAAGGACTTCCCGTCATTAGCAAACTCGGCTTTTACGCAATCGAAAGCCGATACCGTCTCCAACAGGCGATCTTCTGTGGCGGCAGTTTTGGCGATATTCGCCAACTCGATTTTGCCCCTCTCGGCGCCAACAAGGTCGGAGCGGGAATCGTTGACGGTAACGTCCTCAAAGTCATCGCGAGAAACTTCCCCAATGTGGAATACCTCGACGTTTCGCATTGCGACGTTACCGAATTGGCTCCGATTCAGAACATGAAGAATGTTCACATCCTCAAGATCCTCAACAACCCCATCGAGTATGCCGAGTTGCAAGGATTCAGACAGTTAGACAGCGTCACCGAACTTTGGGTCGGATGGCCGGATCCCAAACTGGATTCAGATAGTCTCTATCGAAACCTGGAAGTCCGTAAAACGATGCTGCAGTCGATCGCGGAGATGAAGAATCTGAAAAAGCTGTACCTTTTCGACATGCGTTTGCGTGAGAGCGAACGCAAACTGCTAGAGAAATTTGAGGTCATCAACGCTCGCATGAACTAGCGCTTTTGGCAGCAGGACCTGCCGTGCGGTGCCAATACAACAATGAAATCAGCCGCCGTTTCCCATAAGGAAGACCGCGGAAACATCCCATGCGTTCGATTTCAAATTGCGTGATTTCATTCATCACGCATATCAGAATCTTTACTACGTCAAACGATGCTGATCAGCCGACGTCCTAAGGACGCGGAGCGGCTTCGGCCAATTCAGCGAGCTTCTCGACACCGACGCGGGCGCAAAAATCGCCGAACGATTCCGTGCCTTCTCGATTGGCTTTGAACGCAGCGAAGAGGCCGATCATTTCGTCCACAACTTCGTCGTCCTTCACCGCGTCTTTGTAAATTTCGGCCAATCGGTTTCCGAGCCAACCGCCGCCGGTGAACAAGGTGTACTTCCCGACCGCTTTTCCAACCAACGCGAGGTCGGCGTTGTAGGGACGAGCACATCCGTTGGGACAGCCGGTCATGCGAATCGTAAACCGCTCGCCCGACAGCCCTAACTTGGCCAACGGTTCTTCGATCGAATCGATCAGGCTGGGCAATCGTCGCTCACTCTCGGTAATCGCGAGTCCGCACGTCGGCAACGCTACGCAGGACATGGACCAACGACGCACCGTGCTGGTTTGCTCGGTCGTTGGGATTCCGTGTTCCCGAATGATTTCGATCAGCCGATCTTTCTCACCCTCTTCGATGTCACAAAAGATGATGCTTTGATGGCCGGTAAACCGGATTTCACGATTGAATTCGGCGCAAATCTTCCGGAACGCGGTTTTGAACTGAGTCTTTTCGTTGTCGTAGAGTCGGCCGTTTTCGACGTTGAGGCCGTACGACCATTTCCCATCACCTTGAGCTTGCCAGCCCATGTGGTCGTCGAATCCGTGTACGTCGTCTTCCGTGCAATCAGCGAGTTTTTCGCCGAAGACGGTTTCAACTTCCGATCGAAAACGCTCGATTCCCCAATCAGCGATGAGGTATTTCATCCGGGCAACCTTTCGATCGCTTCGATTTCCATTGTCGCGTTGAACAATGATCACCGCTTTGGCAACATCGATTGCTTGCTCGGGCGTCACAAACGCCATCCGCTTGGCCAACGCCGGGAAAGTCTTTTTCGCACTCGGTGTACGTCCCATGCCACCGCCAACGGTCACGTTGTAACCGATGATCTTTTCATCACGGACGACGGCGATGAAACCGAGATCCTGAGTATAGATGTCGATGCAGTTGTCTTCGGGCAGAGCGATACCGACTTTGAATTTGCGTGGCAAATAGGTCGGGCCGTACAACGGTTCGTCGATGACGGGGTTGCTGCTCGAATTCGGTTCGCCACCGTCGGCCAGCGATTTTTCGCCGGTATCCGGGTCGGTGATCCACAATTCGTGATACGCAGGCGTTTGTGGGGCCAATGCGGTCGTCAGTTCGTCAGTGAACTGTTCCAATTGAGCATGGATCGGTCCTACCCGTTTGGCCGGGCAGCACATGATGTTTCGGTTGACGTCACCGCAGGCGGCGAGCGATGACAATCCGCATTCATTGACCCGCTTGATGACTTCCCGAAGATCCGATTTAAGAATCCCGTGGAGTTGCAGTGTCTGGCGGGTCGTGATTTTCAGCGTTGAGTTGCCGAGTTCGTCACACATATCGAGATGGGCAACGAGTTGGTCCGACGTCAATCGACCACCCGGGATACGACAACGCAGCATCATCGAATACGCTTTGCCGCCGCCACTCTTTTTCAGTTTGATCCGCATATCGCGGTCATCTTGCTGATAACTGCCGTGAAATTTCAGCAGTTGCAGGTTGTCGTTATTGAAATGGTCGACCGGATCCTGAAGTTCTTGATCGATCGTCCCCATCAAATAATTGCTCTCCTGCTTGATCTTTTCGACCGCGCTGAGTTTGATCGGAGCCTCAACAGGGGTGCTGGAATCGGGAGCGTCGGTAGACATCGAGAGGAAAATCCTGTGTATTTTGCGTCCGGTCGTTCGACCGTTTTTGAGCGAAACGTGTGCAGTCGTCCACCTGCGACGGTGCGACTGGGCGTCTAGTTATAACGATTGGGCGAAGATCTCACTACGTCGAACTCAAAACTCCCTAGTTTTCCCAAACTGAAAGATTGATCATGCCCGCAACACGGCTCGATGGCAAGAAAATCGCACTCGAAATCCGAGCAGAAGTCGCTAAGGCGGTGGAGCAGTTTGTCGCCGAGGGGAACGCACCGCCAAAACTGGCCGCCGTCCTTGTAGGAGAAGACCCAGCCAGCCAGGTGTATGTTCGCAATAAAGAGCGGGCGTGCGAAAAAACCGGCATCGCCAGCCAACTCGATCGGCTGCCCGCGTCGACGTCACCGACCGAACTTCTAGAACGAATCGACCAACTCAACCGTGATCCCTCGGTCAACGGGATCCTCGTCCAGCTTCCCCTCCCCCAACCCACCGGCGACGGCCCGGCCCTGGATGAGCGGGCGGTTCTCGACGCCGTCGACCCGATCAAGGATGTCGATGCCTTTTCGCCAATCAACGTCGGATTGTTAATGCAGGGTCGGCCTCGTTTCCTGCCATGCACCCCACACGGCATCGTGCAAATGCTTCATCGGTGCAATATCGCAACCGCCGCGAAACACGTCGTCGTGGTCGGACGCAGCGAAATCGTTGGCAAACCGATGGCCATGATGCTGGCCCAAAAAGACGGTTCCTGCGGGCCCGAAACGGCCAACGCCACCGTCACGATCGCTCACAGCCGGACCAAGAACCTGAAAGAGATCTGTCTTTCGGCCGATATTCTGATCGCCGCAGTCGGTCGCCCCGAAATGATCCGCGGCGACATGATCCAGCCCGGCGCCGTCGTTGTTGACGTCGGAATCAATCGCGTCGAAGATCGCTTGGTCGGCGACGTCGCATTTGACGAAGCGGCAGAAGTCGCGTCGGCGATCACGCCGGTTCCCGGTGGCGTTGGTCCACTGACGATTGCCATGTTACTGCACAACACCCTGTTGGCAGCAAAACTGCAAGCCGCGAAATAACGGTCGCATCACGATGCCACCGGAAATGAGGCCGCCGGAGCCGAAACTGCTGCGACGGCTGGAAATTCATCGTTCTCAGCCTAGCGACCGTCGTTCCGTTTACGGTCGCAGGTTGTATTTCGGCTCCCGGCTTCGAATCAATTCGCTTTCATAGGCTCGTCGCATGATCGCACGATTCCCCGGAGAATCCTTTGCGAAGACGTGCAACTCGAGCGTCAACGGCGGATGACTGTCACTCTCGGCAAGGCTCAAGCGTTTGGCCAACCCTCGGTTGTGGCTGCCGCCGAGATGTTGACTGATTCTCGTGGACAGGTTTTCTGCCTCGCCGATATACAAATATCCTTCCTCGCTGCGAAAGATATAAACGCCCGGCGAACTGGGGATCGCATCGAGGTCAATTTTATCAAACGCCAGCGTCACGACCCGCGTTTGCCAATCGGCCACTCTTAACACCAGTTCCGGCCTCAGACGACGCACCTTCCGCAAACGCAACACCGCCTTGCGAATCAAATCGGCCGGCGCATCGGAACCGATCGCAACCGCTTCGGCTTGCAACTCCGACCGCAACCTGGGGTCACACATCACGTCGTCGATACTGACTTGGTAACGATCCAAAACCGTGCGGATCGCGATCTCGGCGGTGTCGGTCCATGGGCCGACCTCAGCATGACTGCGCCGAGTCGCACGAACCTTGAGTTTGCCCGCCTTTCGAACCTTGAATAACGAGTGGAGCGCAGAGGTTTGCACATCATCATCCGCGGGGTCCGAAGGATCGATCCCAAGTTCTTTCAGGAATGCATTGCGGAGAAGATCGCTGACGATTAATTCGTCGCTGCTGTAACCGTCATGTGTCTTCGCGAATGCATCACGGATTTCCTCGGCCGAGAACGTTCGCACCGAGGGATCGTGGGCTCTCAACGTCCCTGATCCGGCCAAGAACGCCTGAATCAAAATGAACAGCCCTGCAATCCTGGGGCCTCTCGTCCACCCCAATGAACGGCTAAGGGGACGGCGACTGGGTGAAACATCCATAAGCTACGCCAAATAGGCAAGATTCCCTGGTTCAGAAGACTTCAGCGGAAAGGCAATCCGTGAGTGTAATGCATGTTAAACCGGCAAAACGCATGAACCTTCGGAAAAAACTGATGGTGATCATTTGCATTTCCCCGAAAGTGTGCCGATGACTTTTGACAGATCACTCTCGCATCTCAACATCGCTGATACCACCAGACGATTGAGACTCAATATTCGAAGTGGCGCCGTGAGTCGTTATGACGGCGACCGTCGTAACAACCACAGCCATACCCAGAGATTTTCGCTATGACACGTATCAACACTAATGTTCCTTCGCTCGTCGCCCAAAACCGTTTGCAAGCCAGCAACGCGGACTTGCAGCAGGCGTTGACGCGATTGAGCACCGGTTTGCGGATCAACAGCGGAGCCGACGACCCGGCAGGTTTGATTGCGAGTGAGGCCCTGCGTAGTGAGGTAACCAGCCTCGGTCGCGCGATCTCGAACACACGACGGGCGAGCCAAATCATCAGCACCGCCGACAGCGCCTTGGGACAGACCAGTAACCTACTCAACGACATTCGGGGCCTCGTCGTTGAAGCGGCTAACAGTGGTGCATTGAGTGATGAAGAGATCGCCGCTAACCAGTTGCAGATCGACAGCTCACTCGAAGCGATCAACCGGATCGCGCAAACCACGACGTTCCAAGGTCGAAAGCTCCTCGACGGCTCGCTCGATTTCGTCAGCTCCGCCGGTACCATCGCATCCCTGAACGACGTTAATATCGATCAAGCTAACCTGGGCACGACCGGACGAATTGACGTCGCAATCGATATCAAATCCGCCGCCCAACAAGCGAGCGTTTCCGTCAGTGACTCTGCGTTCAACGCAGCCGACGTCGACCCTTCGGCAACAAACACCGTCGCGACGAAAACCATCGATATCGTTGTCGGCGGCGAAACCGTGACGATCACCGGCAACGCTGATTTTGCCAGCGTCACGATCACCGATGACACCGCGTCGAACGCGACCGCAACGGCAGTCAACACCGCTGGTGCAGTCGAAATCACCTTCGACAGCGACTCAAACCCCTCTGACGTTCAAGATGTCTTAGATGCCCTCAATGGCATTGAAGGTCTCGTCGCAACCAGCGACGGCCCCGGAACAGGTACCGTGGTCGGTGGTGATGCCGCCGCGAGTGCCAACACCGCCGACGGAACTGACGTGGGACTCGAAGTGACCGGTACCGGACTCGATGACCTGACTGTGAACTACACAGCTGGTACCGACGCTGACGTTGTCGCGACGTTCGATGCAGACACCAACACACTGAATGTCGCTCTGGGTACCACCACCAGCAACAATACACTGACCAACATCAAATCCAAAATCGATGCACTCACGGATCTTTCCTCTACTATCGTTGACGATGCAGGCGATGCCCTGACCGGATTCGATGACCTGACCGTTTCGACCGCGGATCTTCCCGCGGAAGCCACGGGAACGAAAATCACTGCCGGGCTGAAAGACACGCTCGTCTTCCAACTCAATGGTGCCGACGGTGCGGAAACGTTTAACTTCGGAGCCGGAACTTCCCTCGCACAAATCAAGGCTGCTGTGAACCTGGTGAGTGACTCCACCGGCGTTACCGCTGACGATACCGGAGGACTTTCCTTCACCAGTGACGCCTACGGATCGGACGCGTTGGTGAATATCGAAATCATCAGCGAGGGAACTCTCGGTGAATTCGAATCCAGCCTCTCGAGTACACGGCAAACCGGGTCCGATATCGAAGCCACCATTAACGGCGTCGAAGCGAGTGCCAAGGGGAATACATTCTCGATCAACACATCCACCCTCGACCTCAGCCTGACCGTGGACAAAGGCAGCACGACTGACTTCACGTTTAGCATCACCGGTGGCGGTGCCCTCTTCCAACTCGGCCCTGACGTAACCAGTAACCAACAAGCTCGTTTGGGCATCGGCAGCGTCAGCACCGGTCAACTCGGGGGTGTCTCGGGTCGTTTGTACGAACTAGGTAGCGGCCAAGCCAAGAGTTTGACCAATGACGTCAACGGTGCCGCTCGGATCATCGACGAAGTCGTCGACAAAGTCACCAGCCTTCGCGGTCGTCTCGGTGCGTTCCAAGCAACGAGTTTGGAAAGCAACCTGGTCAGCCTCAATGAAACGCTTTCCAACCTCGAAGAGGCCGAAAGCTCGATCCGTGACGCCGACTTCGCTCAAGAATCCGCAAACCTGACACGGGCACAAATCCTCGTTCAATCGGGTACGAACGTGCTGTCGCTCGCAAACCAAAACCCACAAAACGTGCTGTCGCTACTACGATAAAAATCTGATTCGGAAACCGAGCCCGCGATCACGTCTGAAAGGACGCTCGCTACCTCGCCCCACCATCTTCCCCACCGCTCGCGGCCTGCGTATCCTTCCTACCTAGGACAGATACTCAGGCCGCGTTTTTGGGAAATCAGGGCGATGACGGAACAGCCGAGGCGGAAGAAGGCATCCAACCGCAACAAGAAACTGATTGGTCGACGCGGAAAGGACGCTCGATCCGTCCGTCGCCGACCAAGTTACGAGGCTCTCGAGAGCCGCAGACTATTGGCCGTTGCGACGGATCTCGCCAATCTTTCAGGTCGGGTCTACGACGACTTCACAGGTGATGGATATTCGGCAGGAGAAGAAGTTGCCGGCGCGAGCCTAACGCTCTACCGCGACGACGGCGACGATCAATTCGAACCGGGTGCCGGCGACGCCGAAATCGCGACGGTCACCACGGATTCCGACGGCCGTTACGTTTTTGAACGTCTTTCCGCGGGCGACTACTTCGTTCTTCAACCCGCCCAAACCGCGTCAGGCAACACACTCCTGCGCTCGGTATCGCCCCTGGTAACAATTTCGAGTGAACAGGTTTCCGGTCGCCTGATCCAAACCATCGACGGCTTCGATGGCAACTTCCAAACCGTCGAAGACGAAACGCAAAACGACGGCCCCGTTACATCCACAGCGTCGGCACCAGAGGCGATCGGCGGATCGCGAGATCTGCTCGTTGAAAAAACCAGTGACATCGGGTCCGTCAGCCTTATCGTTAACGACCCCGCATCCCCAGATTTGCTGCAGGTAAGTTCAGACGCTTTTGGCGGTGGTCGACGGGCAGTCATTTGGGATGGAGCGGGCGACAATCCTGAGATCGTTGACGACGACGGACTCGGATCGGTCGATCTGACCAGTGGTGGGGACGCAGCGGGATTAAGACTCGTGATCGGCGCCGACCTCCCCGCGGGAACCGCCGTCATTCGGCTCTATACCAATGACGGCGTGGACGGCTCACTCACCCGAATCAGCTCCGCCGAACTCGACATTCCCCCGCTGACCACTCAACCGACCTCGGTTGAGTTTCTTCCATTCAGTGAATTTTCAACCGCAACCGGCGCCAGCGGTCCAGCCGACCTCACCGACATCGGTGCGATCGAATTCGAAGTCATCGCGGGCCCCAACTATGACGCGCTCGCGGATTTGATCGGAACGATCGGGCCGAACATCATTCCCGTCGCCGACTTCGACAACTTTGAATCAATCGATCTGAACCTATCCAAAGAATTGATCACCGCAAACGCGAACGTCGACGATTTGGTTTCATTCCGTTTGTCGCTAACCAACGAAGGCGACGACACGGCTACCAACGTCGTCGTCACCGACACCCTGCCAGCGGGAATCTCCTACCGCAGCGATCAACCCGATGCCGGCACCGCTTTTGAATCATCAACCGGTCGGTGGACGATTCCGACTCTCGCGCCCGGCGTCACCGTGAACGTCATCCTCACGGGATTACTGACGACGAGCACAACACAAACCAACACCGCCGAAGTCACCGCCGCGGATCAGTTCGACATCGACAGCAGCCCGAACAATGCGGATGCAAGCGAGGATGATCAAGCCTCCGCCGACGTCACCGCAGCTCAGATCAATCTATCTCTCGACAAAGCAGTATCGAATGCACGTCCGAACGTCGGCGATGCAATCACCTTCACGTTGACGCTCACCAACTCAGGCATCAACGACGCTACCAACATCGTCGTACAAGACACACTGCCGCCGGGCTTTTCGATCACGGCAAACGATCCGGATAGCGGTTCTTTCAGCGTATCGAACTCGCGGTGGACCATCCCGCAACTCGCTGCGGGACTGTCGACCAGCCTGACACTCACCAGCACCGTTAATACCGCGGGCGACTTCACGAACGTCGCCGAAGTCATCTCGGTCGATCAGTTCGATATCAATAGCACGCCAGGTAACAACGTCTTATCCGAAGACGATCAAGACGAAATCAATTTTCAAACTCCGATCGCTGACCTCTCGCTCGACAAAACCATCGTCGGTCAAGTCGCCAGCATCGGGGACAATGTGACCTTCGCGATCACCGTCAACAACGCGGGCCCCGACCCAGCAACCAACGTCAGTATTCGCGAAGTCCTTCCCGCAGGACTGACGTACGTCTCCGACACAACGAGCCTCGGCGAATACAACCCATCGACCGGCATTTGGACACTGCCCGATCTGCCGGTCACCACCGCTGGATCCGCCCCTGTCACACTCACGCTCATTGCCGAAGTGAACAATGCAGGCACCAAAACAAACGTTGCCGAAATCATCGCTTCGGATCAATCTGACCCCGATAGCACGCCCGGCAACGGCTCCGGTGGTGCCGCCGGACAAGAAGATGACATCGATTCGGTACTAATCACCCCAGTCACGATCGATCTCGAACTCGAAAAAAGCGTCACCTCAACGCGGCCGACTCCAGGTGAAACGTTCACCTACAATGTGACCGTTCGCAACACCAGCAACGATGACGCCAGTGGCGTGTTTGTCGAAGACGCCATTCCTACCGGACTCATTTTTCAGTCCGCCACCGATGGCGAAATTTACTCACCCAGCACCGGCGTATGGAACGTAGGAAACGTACCCGCGGGCACCTCGCGAACGCTCGCTATTAATGTCATTCTTGACCAATCGCGAACCGACCTTCTCGATGCGATCACCAACACCGCTCAGATCACAGCCGCAGATCAATTCGATACCGACAGCACACCTGGCAACAACATTGCCAACGAAGATGATCAAGCGAGCGTTGCCATCACGCCCGCACGCGCCGACGTGTCACTCACCAAAACGACATCAAGCTCAAAGATAAACGTCGGAGAAGAAGCCGCGTTCACTATTACAGTTCGCAACGACGGTCCCGACCCATCGGGCAGGCTGATTGTTGCGGACCCGATCCCCAACAACGCCGCCTTCGTCAGCGCGACCGAACCCAGCGGCACGTCCTATGACGCTGTAAATCGGCAATGGATTATCGACGGGCTGCAGAACAATCAATCGGTAACCTTCTCGCTCGTCCTACGCAGCACCGCGAGCGGGACGATCAACAACGTCGCGCAGATCACCTCCGCCGCATTGCCCGATCCCGACAGCTCACCGAACAACTCGATCGCGACCGAGGATGACCAAGACGACGCATCAATCGTAGCAGAACAAATCAATTTGTCTCTGACCAAAGGCGTCAGTGATCCCACACCACGCGTGGGCGAAACATACAGCTATACCATCGTCGTCAGTAACTCCGGTCCCGATACCGCTACTAACATCGTCGTCGGCGATACGCTTCCTTCGTCGATCACTCTCGTCGACAATGATCCCGAAACCGGTTCGTTTGTCACCTCGACTCGACGATGGACGATCCCATCGCTTGCGGCCGGATCTTCCACGACACTCCGTCTCGACGCACGCATCTCATCGATCGCAAACTTGCCCGACGGTGACCCGATCAACACGGGACTCGTCAACACTGCAGAAATCCTCTCCGTCGACCAAGTGGATGCCAACAGCACACCCGGCAACAACGTGGAAGACGAAGACGATCAAGACTCCGCGACGGTACGCATCCCGATCGCAGACATCTCCGTCGAAAAGAACACACTCACCCCTGCCCCAAACATCGGTGACATCGCTCGATTCGAAATCATCGTTCGAAACGCGGGCCCCGATCCCGCAACCAATCTCGTCGTTCGAGACCTATTGCCTAACGGTTTAACCTACCGATCCGATAGCCAAAGTGATGCCGGCAATACCTATGTTTCCTCCAACGGTTTGTGGACCATTCCATCACTCGGCGTTGGCCAATCCACAACCCTACAAATCAACGCCGATGTCACCGCATCGGGGACGTTCACAAACTCCGCCGAATTAATCGCTGCGGACCAGGACGACCCTGATTCGACACCCGACAACGTGGTTCCGAACGAGGACGATCAATCGAGCGACTCGCTCACCACACCCGTTATCGACCTTGAACTCACCAAATCATCTTCACCCGAACGCCCTCCCGTTGGCAGTGAAATCACCTTCACTCTCCGACTCGACAACACGGGTCCAGATGACGCTTCCGGCATTCAAGTTCGTGACACTCTACCAAGCGGATTTCAGTTCACCTCATCAATTCCCTCGGCTACCTTCAATGCGTCGACCGGAATCTGGAACGTTGAAACCCTCGCCGCAGGTGCATCGACCGAACTCGAAATTCGCGGGATCGCAAACACGACTGAAACATTCACCAACCAAGCGGAAGTCATTTTCGCGGACCAATTCGACCGCGATAGCACACCCGACAATGGGTTCCAAAACAACGAAGACGACATCGCATCCGTCACCGTAACGCCCGCCAACGCCGACTTGTCGCTCGAAAAAACGATCAACGACGACACGCCCAATGTTGGCGAAGACGTGACTTTCACACTAACGCTTCGCAACGATGGTTCCGACACCGCCGAAGAGATCGAGGTACGCGACTCACTGCCCGCCGGACTCACGAATGTCCGTTCTTCAACAACCGCTGGCACATTCACCACGTCTGACAACATCTGGCGAGTTCCCGAACTCCGCCCCAATTCCTCGGCGACGCTCACCCTCACCGCGACCGTCGATTTCGAATCGAACAATAGTACGCAGCCAATCACTCGTACCAACTATGCCGAAATCACTGCGTCCTCCCAATTCGATCCCGACAGCACACCGAACAACAACAGTAATGATGAAGACGACGACGCTTCGGTTGATTTTACCCCGCAACTGATCGACCTCGCGTTGACCAAGACCATCGACGAAAGCCGTCCCAATGTGGGCGACACAGTGGAATACCTACTGACCGCAACCAATGAAGGCCCGAGCGATGCAACCGGCGTCATCGTGGAAGACGAACTGCCCAGCGGTCTCAGCTTTGTCTCCGCCTCCTCATCGGCTGGCGGCGCATACAATCCAACGTCAGGACGATGGACCATTCCTTTGATCCCCGCGGGTGAATCGAGGGAACTGACCATCCGCGCAACCGTGTCTCCGAACACCAATAACATCGACACGATTCTCACCGAGGGCATTACCAACATCGCCGAAGTGATCGCCGCGGACCAACCGGACCGCGACAGTACTCCGAACAATGGGGAAGGCGAAGACGACTATCAATCTGTCGCTCTCACTATCGCGCGAGCCAATTTGTCGCTCTCAAAAACAGTCGATATCGCCAACCCTGATCAAGGCGACCTCGTTACCTTCACGGTGACTGCGAACAACGCGGGCCCTGACGCTGCGTCGAACATCGTCATCCAAGACATCTTGCCATCCGGTTTAATTGACATCGAAGTCAGCACGGCGGATGGGGAATACACTTCCTCGACGGGACGCTGGACCATCGATCAACTCGGAATCAACGACTTTTCCGTCTTACAAATTCGCGCTCGCGTCTCAACCGCTGACATCGTAACCAACACGGCGGAAATCATTTCGGTCGATCAATTCGATCCCAACAGTGTTCCTGGTAACGGGAATCTAGACGAAGACGACATCGCCTCGGTCGTTGTTTCTCCCAAGGTTGTCGACGTCAGCGTGTCGGCGACCGTAACCCCGACGCAGGCGAGTGTGGGAGACACGATTCAACTCACAGTCACCGCACAAAACGGGCAAGTCACAACTGCCGCCTCGATCGCTGCTCTGGCCGCCACCACCGATCGCGTTATCTCAGATGCGTCCGGAGTCGTTGTCGGTATCGAAATTCCCGAGGGTTTGACACTGCTCAGCGCCGATCCCGCAGGTGAGTTCAACCCACAAACCGGGCAATGGCAGATCGGAAACCTTGCCGCCGGCACCGCTCGACAACTCACGCTCAACTTCCGAGTCGACGTCCAAAGTCTCAAAACGTTTTTGATCGAAGTCGTCGAAACGGAAGAGTTCGATATCGACAGCACCGCGGGGAATAACGTTCCAACCGAAGATGATCAAACGAGCGTCTCGGTGACTCCACCACGAATTCTCTCGAAGCGTTTATTCCTCGCCCGTTGAAAAATCCCGTCGCGGTGGCACCAAAGTCGCCCAGATGCCTCCAGCAGCCGACACGGTTGGCGGGAAACTGAATTGCGAGGGAGCCTGAATAGATTGGGCCCAAAATCCATCCTGATCGAAATTCCCGAGGAACGGATTCCATGGGGACCCGAGGTCGTGAAAGACAGGCCTCGCCAGAGACGGAGCTCGTCGAAGCCAGTCCTCACTCACACTGATTCCCAAAGACCGCCTCACGGCACCAAATTGACCGCAAATTCCCCTCAACGCGGATCTGGCCGCATTCTAGCTTCCCCAAACCGTTCAGCGACAAAGAGCCCAATTTCCTGTATTTTCAGCCGCCAAACGTGTGTGGTGCCCCCGGATACCCTACCGCTGGACAGCCTGCTATCGTTTCTGAAGATTGGAACTGTCAATTTCTTCACCTCAAACTCTCCCGAAACATCATGGCCTACACACTTCCCGAATTGCCATACGCCTACGACGCTTTGGAGCCACACGTTGACGCTCGGACGATGGAAATCCATCACACCAAGCACCACAACGCTTATATCACCAAAGTCAACGATGCGCTCGCTGGCAGCGATTTGGCGTCCAAACCGATCGAAGAAGTCATCGCAGATCTGTCTGCCGTTCCTGAAGCCAAACGTGGTGCCGTCCGCAATAACGGCGGCGGTCACGCAAACCACTCCCTGTTCTGGACCGTCATGGGCCCAGGCAAAGGCGGTGCCCCGAGCGGCGAATTGGCCGCCGCGATTGACTCCGCATTCGGCTCGCTCGATGCATTCAAAGAACAATTCGCCAACGCCGGCGCAACGCGTTTCGGTAGCGGATGGGCTTGGCTCTACGTTTCCGGCGGCGCTCTGAAAGTTGGCAGCACTGCCAACCAAGACAGCCCCCTGATGGGCGAAGCTGTCGCCGGTATCGGCGGCACCCCAATCCTCGGTCTCGACGTTTGGGAACACGCCTATTATCTGCACTACCAAAACCGCCGCCCCGATTACATTAGCGCGTTTTGGAATGTCGTCGACTGGGACGCAGTCGCCGCTCGTTTCGCCGCCGCAAAGTAAGACTCATTCGCACACGGCGATGAGACGACCGCGACCCTAACCGCGGCGAACCATGCACAACGCACCTGACCCTGGACATGAATTCATGTCCAGGGTTTTTCTTTGCATCCACAGCACCAACAACCCAATCGCTCCGAATCCAAACCAACTCGGGAACACGATTGAACTACCGAACCAAGTTTTAAACCGCCCTGCCCTTCCCTGCCCCGACCTGCCAGCTATTTCCCAGCTCAATCATTCGCCCCCACCTCAACGCCCTAACCTCCGGTTCCGAAATCAAACCCACTCGTCCACAGCTGACCCAACAACAACCTGTCACCTGCTCCAATTACACCGAACAACATCGATGTTGGTGTCTGAAACGATATTCCTGGTACGAAATCGCGTCGATTCAATTTGCAAT
>NZ_JACHXU010000015.1:87500-105059 GCF_014192335.1 Aporhodopirellula rubra
ATCCTCCACGGGATTGCTCGACGCCGGCGGATTTGACAAACGCTGGGTGCGCATCGAACGCCCGACCATCATCGCCGGTGGCGAACTCACGATGGAGATGCTCGAGGTGCTCAACAACCCAACAAGCAACATCAGCGAAGCCCCGCTGCAAATGAAAAGCAACTGCGGCACATTGGTCATCGATGACTTCGGACGACAAAAAATGTCGGTTGACCAACTACTCAACCGCTGGATCATCCCACTCGAGAAACGCTATGACTTCCTCAACATGGCGAGCGGTAAAAAGATCCAAGTTCCGTTTGACCAACTAGTTATATTTAGTACCAACCTCGAACCGAAAGACCTCGTCGACGACGCATTCTTAAGACGGATACCGTATAAAATTGAAGTCGAAAACCCGCCGGAGTCGGACTTCCGCAAGCTATTTGAAATCATGTGCCGCGTTACAAAAATTCCTTATAACGCCGACGCCGTCGACTACCTCATCAAGACTCACTACCTGCCGGTCAACCGACCATTTCGCAATTGCCAACCGCGGGACCTGTTGCTCCAAGTACGCAACTATTGCCTCTACAACGACCTCGAAGTCCAACTCAAAAATGAGTATTTCGATTTCGCGTGCGACAACTATTTCTCGGTCATGTAGTGGCCTAATCCGCGATTGAGTCGTGCTCCAATCAAGCCCGACAGCAAGCGTCAAGGCTCGCGATATCGAGACTCCGGACTGCGTCAACGCTGCTCAAGCGTAGTTGTGTCAATGCATTCATGCGATCAATCCGCGGTGATGAGGCTCAGCGCCATCGGCCTCAACACTTATGTGAGTAAATCCCCATGGCGACCCAACGTCACAGACAACTCACGTGATCATAACCAACAAGCGTCATCCAACACGTCTCCTTTGATACTCACTAAAAGGTCCGCAGATCTTTGATGACCTCGACGCTCATGAGTGCGTGATCTTAAAAACCGAATACACCCTGATGCACCACTTGATGTCGCTGCGCACGCCGCACGCGTGATGTTCTGATTTCACCCCAAAGACGAGGCGACTTGAGTCCGCACCGATGCGTGGTCGATTTCAATCGACATCACTTACGCGAAGCTTCATCTGTTCGCGTCGCGGCCAAATCGCATCTCCCGCCGCCACACGCACCTTCCCTTTGAGGAATCTCGTTCCAGGTTTCTCAGTGGCTTGAACTTCGCAGGCCGATCCAGGGGAAACATGACTCGGGAAGACGCACGAACTCCGTTCGCTCCCACCAGCGGCGCAGCGACTGACTCGCTGCCGAAACACATCAGCGGTCCAATACGCGCGCCTCAAATCGCTGCATTGCCGACGCAACCACGCTGAACCGCACCTATCCCCAAACGTCTTACACGTCATTTCGCGAATAGGAAAGCACGACCGGCTCATCGTGCTGCGCGTCAGGTCTCACTTACGGGAACAAGACGTTTCGACGAGCAAACGGCCCCATTGGACGATTCCTTCCTGGACGAATCAACAGCATGCCACGCTTCGTATGTCGTAAAAGATTAGCGACATGGCGTGTTTTGCCCTCGAAAAACCACCCACGACGGCGAAGATAGCAACCTTGCGGCGACATCGACGGCTCCCTCACTCACGTGTCGCAGTTCGTTCGGACGAACAGAATGCTCGTTTCAGTGAGATGCCGGGACCGTGGAACAGGGACACGACACCGACTCTCTGATTCACTCAGCACCAGTTCGGTTGAACCGCAATCCATGGTTTTGAGTGCTTAAACCGGTTGCCGAAAGCACCGCCGCGAATGATCGGCGTTGTTCCGGACGTCGCGAAAACCGGTGCCGCCATTTACGTCAGCAAGTTTGATCCTAACGAACAATTACTATCGAACAATAACTGCTGTCTCGACCGCCGAACACGAGCCAGCCAGATCCCTCTTGGACATCAAAAGAATGAAGAATCACGCGATCACCGCCCTTGTTCTCGCTGTAGTAGCAACCAGCGGAGTCATGGCTCAGGAACCAGGCCGTCAAGGCAATCGTTCTCGCAAACCCTCGCAAGCCAAGTATCTGGAAACGGGCGGAGAACGAAAACTCGAAGTCGTTTACAAGAACGTTTCTGGAAGAGAACTGTCGCTCGATTTGTACTACCCCACTGAAAAACGTAGCGAAAAGTGCCCCGTCATTGTCTTCACTCATGGTGGAGGCTGGGCCGCCGGCAATCGATACAAGGCAGCGAGCGGGTCCTTTGAAAAAGTATTCCAACGGTTAATCAAAGCCGGCTTCGCTGTGGCCCCCGTGACCTACCGACTGGCGAGAAAAGACAGCGGCGTGACGATGCGAGACTGTGTCATCGATTGCAAAGATGCGATCCGTTATCTCGCCAAAAACAGCGAATCCCTGGGCATCGATCCGAACCGGATCTGCGTGATGGGGGACTCAGCGGGCGGCCACATCACGCAGATGCTGCTACTCGCATCGCCTGAACAATTGCCCGGTGACGAGGAACTCGCGTCTGCTTCCTACACCATGCTAGCCGGCGTTTCATGGTACGGCCCGTGTGACTTTGAAAAGATGGACCTGTTCAACCACGACGACCGAACCGACTTCCGGGACCGCTTTGGCCCTCGCATTTTGGGGTCAGACACCGAACCTTCTGACAAACTGAAACGCTATCGAGAAGTCAGCCCGATCAATTACCTGAGCAAAGACAGTCCACCATTGCTGATGATCCAAGGGGACAAGGATACGACCATTCCGGTGAAGCATGCGTACTACATGCAACAAAAAGCCGACGCGATCCAGGCACCAGTGGAGGTCATGATTATCAAGAACGCCGGACACAACTGGCGAAAGGTGGATGCGGATATTGCCCCCTCTCGCGACGCGATCATTGATCGCACCGTGCAGTTCTTTGTCGAACACCTGTAGAAATCTACCTCACTCACAATGAACACGGGGGCTAGAGCGACAAACCATGACGTACAGGTCGACTGAACCGGAGAATAGACGCCGCCTATTCCTCAAGGCAGCAGGGGTGTCAATCGCGTTACCAACGCTGCATTCCATCGCCGCCCCTGCGCGAACGGAAATCGGCGAACCAACACGAATGGTCTGCATTAGCAGCGCATTGGGGTTGTATCCGGGGGCGTTCTTTCCCAAGTCATTCAGCGACGACTACGAACTCTCGCCAACGCTTCAGCCATTGGCAAAAATGCGAAATCAGTTCACGGTGTTTTCGCACATGGATCACCCCGGCATCTTTTCGAAACACGGTGCGATGAAGTCCGTTCTCAGTGGAGTCGACCCCGGTGGCGCACCGACAGGAACCGCGGTATCCATGGACCAGGTTGCCGCCGATCACGTGGGCTATCAAACGCGATTCCCGTCGCTACATGTCAGTGTCGGCGGAACGCTTGGTGCGTCGTGGACGAGATCGGGTATCAAGGTGCGCGAGCACAGAGATCCTCGAGACTTGTTCAAGCTGTTATTCGTCCAGGATTCCGAGGCCGCAATCAAATCAAGGGAGAACGATTTACGAGAACAGGGCAGCATTCTCGATCTGCTTCGAGCACGGGCAAAACAATTCGAGCGACGCACAAACCCGTCGGACAAAGCAAAGCTGGACGAATACCTGACCGCGATTCGAGAAGCAGAAATCAAACTGCAGGGCATGCAGCGATGGCTGAACCACTCCAAACCGACCGTTGACTACGACGCGACCGGCCATCCCCATTCGGACACGGACTACGGATTCCTCGCGCCGCTGATGTTTGACCTGTTGTTCTTAGCCATCCAATCGGATTCCAGCCGGGTCTTCACAGCCGGATTTGGGATGCACAATCGCACGATTGAACTCGACGGCGTCACCGGTGGCTACCACGGTCTATCGCATCATGGCAACGTTCCCGCTCAGCTTCGTCAATTGCAAATCATCGACAAATTCTACATCGAGCAGATGGCTCGCTTCATGAATCGACTTGCTGACACGTCACTGGGTGATCGCGGAAACGGAACGCTGCTCGACAAGACGATGGTGCTATTCGGTACCGGACTTGGCGATGCCGCACGACATAGCAACCGCGATTTGCCTACAGTGATTGCCGGCGGAGGTTTCAAACACCGCGGCCACGTCAACGCAAAGTTAGCGTCAGGACAGCGCACGCCACTGAACAATCTGTACACGAGCATGTTGCAAAAATTCGGCGTTCAGATCGAACGATTCAACAACGCGACCGGCACCCTGGATTTAAGTTGAAGCATGGCACATCTTCACTCTCCTCCGACGGAGGCTCATCGATCGAGGTGTCGATACCGAGCCATGAAGCCTCTGAAACTACTGGCCACGAGTCTCTGCTTCTTTTCCGTGTTTAGCAACACACGAGCAGGGGAGCCGTCGAACACACCGTCGCTGCTGCAGAAATATTGTGTTCGCTGTCACAACGCAGACGAAAACGAGGGCGATGTCTCTCTAGACCAACTCACTAAAGAGGACGTCGATCTATTCGGGCGAATCTACGAACAGCTTTCCAGCCAACAAATGCCTCCCGATGACGAGCCTCAACCGACACGCGAAGAACGCGAACGGTTGGCAAGTCAATTTCTGCAGCTCGCGAAAAAGACAGCCGTGCCGGAGACCGCGGCGATGCGGCGACTCAATAAACGAGAGTACAGCAACACCGTGCGTGACCTGCTCGGCATACGCGGTGGAATCTTCGATCCCGGAAAATTCATTTACAAAGACGAGGTATCGGAGGGTTTTGATACCGAAGGCGAGGCTCTGGTGACATCGAACGAATTGTTGCTGGAGTACCTAGAAGCGGCCCAGATGAGTCTACGCCAAGCACTCTTCACGCTGGCCTCGGATGCACCGAAGCCGAACGTCATCAACGTCAACACCGCGAAGATGACGGGCGCGTCGCGGCGGTATGAAACCAAAGATAGTCAGGCATATGTCTTTCGAGTCGGCAAAGCGAAAATTCACGGCAGTGGTCCAACGCAACTGATGAAGATGCCTGGGAGATATCGAATCACGGTCACCGCGTCGGCGATCGACAAAGATCGCTATCCGGTTCCCTTCGTCCCTGTGAACACTCCACCTGTTTTGGGAATCGGCATCGCCTCAGGAAATCGCTCCGGCGTGTCCGAGTTCGATCGACACGAAGAAAAGTTTTCTCTGACGTACAACCAGAAACAAACGATCCAGGTTGAAAGATGGATTGACCAAGGCTTTCATCCGTACCTGCGATTTGCCAACGGACCAGGAAAACCGATTACACAGATTCGTGCGAACCTGCGACGCGGAAAGATCACAAAGGCCGACGCAAAAGGGCCTTTCGTCGGGCCAGCCATCCGGGTCACCGAATTCAAAATCGAAGGCCCCTTTTACGACGCGTGGCCTCCCGAATCAGTGCGTACGACCATTGGCAGCGACACGGTCCCGAAACTCGAAAACGCAACGGCGCGTCTCTACTTACTGGGCCGGTTTGCCAGACGAACGTTTCGACGCCGAGTGAGTCGTGAAGAGATGTCGCTTTGGGTGAAGTATCTCAATACCCGGTACACCGCAACGCGTGATTGGCGTGAGGCTTTTATCAAAACAATGACCGTGATGATGGCGTCGCCTGATTTCCTCTATCTGCAAGAAGACGAGGATGAACTCGATGCGTTTCAACTAGCCAATCGCCTGTCCTATTTCTTTTGGAGCACGATGCCAGACCGCGAACTGTTCTTGCTCGCCGACTCTGGAAAACTGACCGAACCGGATGTTCTACAACAGCAAGTCATTAGACTGATCGACGACCCACGATCGAGACGATTCAGCGATAGCTTTGTAGATCAGTGGCTCGCGCTCGATACGCTCGGCTCCATGCCTCCAGACAGCAAGCTCTTCCGCTCTTACAACGCCTCGGTGGAAGCGGCGATGCTGGCCGAGACTCGCGAGTTCTTCAACCACGTGCTGCAGGAAAATCACAGCGTCCGAGATTTCATTGATTCAGAATACACGTTTTTGAACCCGCAGCTTGCGGCCCTCTACGGTATTCCTTACGAAGGTGGCGACGCCTCAATCGGCAGCGGCAAATTAGTGCTCTCGCGCCTCCCAAAGAGTTCGGCGCGTGGCGGGATTCTGGGGCACGCCAGCGTACTAACACTGACGTCCAACGGAGTCGAAACGTCACCGGTAACGCGTGGCGTTTGGGTATTGGCAAACTTCATGGGCACACCTCCCCCTCCGCCGCCCGCCGAGGTGCCGGCGCTCGTTCCCGATTTGAATGGAGCGAAAACCGTACGGGAACTGCTGGAAATGCATCGCAGCGATCCCGCCTGCATGAACTGCCACCGGAGGATGGACCCACTGGGGTTTGCCCTCGAAGCCTTTGACCCGGTCGGTCGCTTTCGCACGAAGTATTCCAAGCGTGCAAAGGTAAGTACACAGGGTCGCTACATGGGACAAAACTTCGAAGACATCACCGGACTCAAACAGATCCTCTCGAAAGACGTGCGTCTATTTGCGCGAAACCTGATCGTCCGTCTCGCAGAATACGCCAAGGGTAGAAAACTAGTGCCAGCGGACTACGCGACAGTCGAGGAAATTTTGTCGGAGTCCCAGAAAGACAGTTTTAAACTCAAACGCATCATCTACATGATCGCAACAAGCGACCTCATGACGGACAGATAACCCAAGCAATGGCCTGATGCACGTGTCGGGTCAACACAAGTGAAAACGGATCAGCGCTGCTTCGCGAGTGAAAACCAATTTAGAAATCAAACCTATCAACGAATAAACATGAATCAAAGAAATACGCTACGTGGTCTGTTTGTGTTAATGACCTTCCTTCGAACTGTCACTGCGCCGCCTGTTTCAGCCGAAGACGCCCCAGTATCAACCCGTGGACTCGCACCACCAAATGATGCCGTGGTACTGTTCGATGGCTCGAACTTCGATGCCTGGAAACCATTTTCCTGGCAGTGGGTCAACCCAAACGATGACCAGAACGAAGTGCAATGGAACATCATTGACGGTGATGCGATGGAGATCTCTTTCGAATTCGAAGGGAAGCGACGCAAACAGTTTCTTTGCACAAAGGAGAAGTTCGGCAACTACCGACTGCACCTAGAGTTTCAGTTACCCGGCGGCGATAGCGGCAACAGTGGCGTTTTCTTCGGACCGCTATACGAATTGCAAATCCTAGATAGCTCCAATAAAGAGACACTCGGGCTTGGCGACTGCGGCTCGATCTATCAAATCCGCGCCCCCGACGTGAACGCTGCACTCGGTCCAGGTTTGTGGCAAACGATCGATTTGAATTACCAGTCGGCAAAAATCGGCAAGAACGGATTCATGGCCGAAAAAGACGCCGCCCGTGTCACTATCCGGCTTAATGATCAATTGATCCACGACGACATCAAACTGTCGCAGCGACGGAACAAGTACGCCGCTTATCCCGAGGAACCGACCTCACCCATCGTTCTACAAGAACATGGTTCCAAAGTGAAATTCAGAAATATCTGGATCGTTGAGACCAATACCGAAACAGAGTGAGCTTCGCCCGAAGTCCCGAACGTGCCTTACCAAAAGGGCATTCTCGCGAATACCCCAACACCCAAACCGCCCCCCCAATGGACATCGACAACTCATGAAAACGTGTATCCTACTGCTGGCTTATTTTCTTCTCGCGACTTCGACGACGATTGCCGCGGAACAGCCTAATGATGCCGCCCGGCCAAACATTTTGTTCATCTTTACCGACGACTGGGGATGGGGAGATCTTAGCTGTCACGGGCACCCATATCTGAAAACGCCGAACATTGACCGTCTCGCGAAAGAAGGCACTGACTTCCATCGCTTCACGGTCGCCAGTGGCGTCTGCTCCCCGAGCCGAACGGCAGTGATGACGGGGCATTTCCCTGCTCGTCACAACATCGACGGTCACTTCGCGACAGTGAACAGCAACGCAAATCGTGGCATGCCGGACTGGCTCGACCCGCTGACGCCAACTCTTCCGAAGATGTTGCGGTCGGCTGGCTACGCGACCGCCCACTTCGGCAAATGGCATCTCTCCAACAACATGATCCCGGATTCGCCACTGCCAAAGGACTACGGATATGACGAGTACGGAGCCTTCAACTGCGCGGGCGAACAAATGCCGGTGCACGAGGACGCCGCTCGCGCGATCGCCTTCATCGAAAAGAACGCCGTCGCGAAAAGGCCATTCTTCATCAATTTGTGGATGCACGAACCACACACACCCTTTCACACTCTGCCGGAATATCGAAATCGATTTCCAGAACTGGACGATACAGACAACGTCTACGCGTCTGTACTCTCTCACGCCGACGACCGGATCGGCGAACTGCTCGCGGCATTGGACCGACTAAAACTGACTGACAACACACTTGTCGTTTTCAGTTCCGACAACGGCCCCGCTGGCGGCGGTCGAGGAGGAAAGCTGAACACGATGTACGACTCCGCGACAGGTGAAGGTTTTGGAACCGGCTGCAGCGTCGGGACTACCGGAGGCCGAAACGGCCGAAAGAAATCGATACGACAGGGCGGCATTGGTGTCCCCTTCATCGCTCGCTGGCCAGGAAAGATCAAGGCCGATGCCATCGATGAAGTCTCGTGGATCTCCGCAGTCGACTTGCTGCCAACGTTCTGTGAGATCGCCGGTGCGGAGATGCCCACAGGATATCACCCCGACGGAAAGAGCCAACTTGCAACGTTGCAGGGCACCGAACTCCCAATCCGCGACAAACCGCTGTTTTGGAAGGGACTTCCCAGTCGCAAGGGTCCAGTCTACTCGATCCTGGATGGACGATGGCGACTGTTGACCAGCACGGACTTCGAGGTACTTGAGCTTTTCGACGTGAATCAAGATCCGTTGGAAAAGAACGATTTAAAATCATCGCATCCGGAGATCGCCGACGAACTACGAGAGAAACTTCAGGGCTGGCATGCGACGCTTCCCGAGAAACCCAACCCCGAGTGTTTCTCGAAGTATCGTATCAAGGCCAATGGGCCGCTACCGCCTGCGGTCAAGCCAGCCTTTCAGTTCAACCCGTCTCGATAAAACTTCCCTTCAGCAAAGAATTCGAATGACTAAGTCCTCTCTTGCAGTCGTAATCCTTCTGTTTTTCGGGGGAAGCTCTTTTGCCGCGGACCGCCCAAACATTGTGTTGATCTTGACCGATGATCAGGGCTGGAGTCAACGATCGGGCGCAATGCACCCCGACCTAGACTTCTCGAAATCGAACTACCTACATACACCGAACATGGATCGCATTGCGACGACCGGCATGCGATTCACTAGCGGCTATTCGCCCGCACCGCTGTGTACTCCAACTCGCCGCAGCATTGTTAACGGAACCAGTGCCGCACGCAGTGGTTCGGAATTCAGCAGCACTTGGGTGCCTTCCGAACACATAACAATCCCGAAGGCGATCAAACAAGCTGATGCCGCCTATCAATGCGCCCACTTTGGCAAATGGGGAGAAAAGATGATCTCATCGCCCGAAGAATGCGGCTACGACGAGAGCGACGGGCACACCGGAAATGCCACGGGCGGAATGGCGAACAAGGATGATCCGTTTCATATCGTCGATGACCCCAAGCGTACCGATTCGGTCACCAAACGTTCGATCCAATTCATGCGTGGGCAAGTTAAAGCGAACAAGCCGTTTTACCTTCAGGTCAGCTACTACGCGGTCCATCTTCGCACCGAACTGTTGCAAGCCACGCTCGAAAAGTACCAAGAAAAAGGCGTTCCAGATCGCGGGTATTCTCACGGTTGGGCGGGCATGTTAGAAGAACTCGATCGCGGCATTGGGGATCTGCTTGACGCGTTGGACGAACTGGATATCTCTCAGAATACGTATGTGGTTTTCATGTCCGACAACGGCGGTCGCGGAACCGTGCCCGGTGGCAATGAGAAGTCACCGCCAACCAACTCGCCACTGTCCGGTGCGAAACACAGCCTGCAAGAAGGCGGAATCCGCGTTCCGTTCCTCGTTCGCGGCCCATCGATTCAAGCCGGTTCGGTCTGCCATGTTCCGGTTGTCGGTTACGACCTTTTGCCAACCTTCTTCGAACTCGCGGGCGGCAAGGATTCGCCTTCAAACGAAATCGATGGCGGGAGCTTCGTTTCATTGTTAGCCAGCCCACAAAGCGGCACCGTTAAACGCCCTGTCGACGGCGTGATCTTTTCCCGCCCCCGGCGTCGACAAGCCGCCATTCGTCAAGGCGACTTCAAGCTTCTTTGCAGCGTAAACGACGACAAACTGAATCCAGCATCAGGGCAACTGTTTAACGTGCAAACGGATGTCAGTGAAACGAATGACCTAGCCTCGACATTGCCTGACAAGGCGAACCAGCTTCAAAATACTCTCACTGCGTATCTTGCGAAGTTCAAAGACCCCTCTGGCTCCAATAAACCCAAAAAGAAGAAATAGATCATGGAACCTAATTCAATTATTCGATCCGCACTTCTTTTGTTGCTATCGACCTGCACGGCGTCGGCAGCCGAGCAACCGCCCAATGTCGTTCTGATCTTTGCCGACGATCTCGGCTACGGCGATGTCGGATGTTACGGCGCCACGAAAGTACAAACGCCCAACATCGACAGCCTTGCAGCGGAAGGACGCCGCTTTACGGATGCTCATTCGGCATCGGCGGTTTGTACGCCGTCACGCTACGCACTGCTGACGGGACAATATCCGGTGCGAGGCAATCAAGGCAGAGGCGTTTGGGGGCCGGCTCCCATTACTTCGCCACTGCTGGTCGACACTGAGCAAACGACGATCGCCGATGTTTTCAAAACCAGCGGCTACGACACGGCTGTCGTTGGAAAATGGCATTTGGGTTTTGGTAAGGGGCCCAACAAGTGGCAGGAGCCGTTGCGTCCTGGACCACAGGACCTCGGTTTTGATTACTACTTTGGGATGCCTGTCGTAAACAGCGCGCCCCCTTATATTTTTGTAGAAAACGATCGCATCGTGGGCAGCGATCCTGACGATCCCCTAGTTCTCCTCGGCCGAAATGCGAAGGGCATCACGCCCATCACCCCCATTCCGCCCGAAGCCGCTCAGCGCACTGCCAATCAATTTGGTGGCGCGAAAGAAGCGCACAAGCAATTCAACGATTACCAAGTCGGAACGACATTGGCGAAGAAATCCGTTGAATGGATCACGCAGCGAAAAGACAAACCGTTTTTCTTGTATCTCGCGACAACCAATATCCATCACCCCTTCACTCCCGCCAAGCGTTTTCAAGGCACCAGCCAGTGTGGACTCTACGGTGACTTCATTCACGAACTCGACTGGATTGTCGGCGAGGTTCTCGCGTGTCTGGAAGAGAACGGTTTGAGTGACAACACTCTGGTGATCTTTACCAGCGATAACGGTGGCATGTTCAACCGCGGCGGACAAGCGGCTTTCAAGGATGGGCATCGGCAAAACGGCGATCTTCTGGGGTTCAAGTTCGGTGTCTGGGAAGGCGGTCACCGCGTGCCGCTGATCGTCCGCTGGCCGGGAATGGTGAAAGCTGGCACGACGTCGAATCAACTGATCGGCAACGTCGACATGCTGGCAACGTTTGCTGCATTAACCGGCCAAAAGCTTGATAAGGCTCAACCGATCGATAGCGTCAACGCACTTCCTGCCTTTATCGACGAACCGGAAAAACCAATCCGCGACCATCTCCTGCTGGCCCCGCACAAAGGCACGCATCTATCGATTCGCAGAGGAAAGTGGATGTATATCCCCGCCCGTGGCAGCGGTGGATTTGGGGGCAAGAAGCCTGGCGATCACACGTTTGCTGGCCCCGTAGCAGCCACCTACGTGGGCTCCATCAATAGCGACATCGAAGACGGCCAGATCAAAAAGGACGCGCCGCCGGCGCAGCTCTATGATTTGGAATCAGACGTGAACCAGACTCACAATGTTCACAACGAGTACCCCGAGGTGGTCCAGCAACTGAAGTCTCTGTTGGCGGATTACAAACCCAAGTCCAACTCTGCTGAACGGGCCCCCAGCAATCAATCAGAGAAGAAGACTCCGCGTTCGCAAGGCAAGCCAGCCAAGAAAAAGGAAGTCACGCCGAATGACCGCAGCACCTCGTTCGACTTTGAATCCGGAAAGCTGGAGCCTTGGAAAGTTGTCGAAGGGAATTTCGGCCACATCATCGGAAGCCGTTCAGAGTTTTTCAGGAACAACCGAGAGTACAACAAACAAGGCACGTACTACCTAACGACGCTTGAATCCACCCCCGAAGCGGATCGCGGCATGGACCTCCAAACCGGCGTGATTGTCTCACCGTTGTTCATTCCCGAAGCCGGGCCGATGACCTTTCGTGTCGGCGGTGGCCGTGGGAATTCAACTTACGCTACCCTGTGTACTGTCGACGGCAAAGAGGTTCAATCCGCCCGAGGTATCAACGATCAAGTTATGCAGGAAGTGACTTGGGATCTATCGCCATACCCTGGCCAACGGATGTTCATCAAAATCGTAGATCACTCGACAAACGGATGGGGTCACATCACCGTCGACGACTTCCAATTCGACGCAAAATTACTGACAGAATACGCGGAGTCTCTAGAGCAAGACTGACGATCGCTGGTTTGCCAATCTGGAAGCGAAGAAACAACCCCGGCCTCTATCACTAAAGCAGCCGTCATCATCCCTCGCAAAGCATTACCGCCAACGCGTCCGCGGGCGTGCGTTGTTCGAAAGCCAGAGCAAGAGCAGACGGATCGCGCCGTTCCGGTTCGCTATTGAGCGACAAAAACGCGAGCCCTCCGGCTCGATAAGGCAGCATCACACTGCTGTCTACAACTGCCCCTTAAACATCGTAATGCCACTCATGCAGCACGTCCGAGTGTTTCGGCGAAATCGCGTGTGACGCCTCGACAATCTCACACGCAACGGTGCCTACCGCGGAGCACCGTTAGTCCGGCCAAGGCGTCTCCACGAGCTATGCCGAGCAAATCGACGCAGTCTATACCGGGCAGATGCGTGCGTTTTTGATTCAACACGCGGGTTAAATCATCGAAGAGGTGGCCGAAAAAGCATTTCGCGACCCTCCCATTCGGGGTATCTTACCCAGCTTCAACACGCTGTTTTGCACAAACGCTGCTCCTCCGACTGATGCCTCGCATGAATCCCGTCAAGCGTTCCCAACTCAAACGCCACACTCACAAAAGAAATCGTCTTCACTTCGAACTACTCGAAGACCGACGTCTCCTCACCGCCGCACCGGCGGGCGAAGCTGCCAAGTTTGACGTCAACCAAGACGGCCATGTCACAGCCGTGGACGCACTGCAGGTTATTAACTTCCTTAGCCAAGACGTGGACGCGTCGTTTCAAGCCCTGACAACTGTCCCGCCTACCCATGACGTGAACCGGGACGGCAACGTCACGTCAGTCGATGCACTGCAGATCATCAACTTCCTTAACGAAACTCCCGGTTCCGAAAGCTCGTCGTCGATCCAAAGCGAGCCCAACCCCGCCGCATCAGTTTCACTCCCTGCTCAAATTCGAAGCCGTGATGTCGCTGAACTAACGATCGATTCGTTTTCGGATCTCGACCTATCGTTGATCGATCGGATAGAGATCGACTGGGGCGACGACCGGATTACTACAATCCCCAAACACGAGATATCTGCTCCGCAGACGCGGCTCCATTCCTACTTCGTATCGCCAGGCCCCCAGAATGTTGAAGTAAGAGCGGTCACTCACGATGGCTCCGCAATTTCACTCGCCAACTCGCAAATAGAAACAGTCGCAAACTCGCCTTCAATTGTCGATCGCGTCGATGAAGGACTAACGGCTGAAATTTTCGACAACGCTACTTTCACGGGCCCATCCGTTCGTCTGCGAACTGACCCAACAATCGCATTCGACTTTGGCATCGATGGTCCCGATCCCAATCTCAACATCTCAACCGCTCCCTTCTCGATTCTCTGGCACGGTTTCTTCACGCCGGACGAAACAGCTTCTTACGCTTTTTTCGCCGATGTTGGCACGAATGATGTTGCCTCGATCTACGTCGATAACCAACTCTTATTCACGGCAACTGGCAACGAACAATCGGCCTCAATCCCATTAACCGCCGGCGAAAGCGTTGAACTGAGAATTGACTACGTCGCCGGGTTAGGGCAATCACACATCCGCGTCGGCAGCGAAACCGACTCGAGCTTCAGGACAGCTCTCCCGAGCCACCAGCTACGCCCGATCATCTCGGCCGAACAACTCCGCAGCGGCGCACTCATCGAAACGTTCGAAGCGGCGACATTGATCACCAGCGTCGAGGACCTTCAATCGAGTGAATCATTCATTGCGAACTCCCCCGCTGCTGCCAACGATCTCGCCGGTTTAACATATTCCCAACCCGCAGGAACTCACGCGACGCGAACACGATCGATCGTGTCGGTTCCCGTCAGTGGAGCGTATACCTTTCACGTCGCTGCCAGCGACACGGCCGAAGTTTACCTTTCACAAGAAGTAGCGTCCGACACGTCGCGAGTCATCATGTCGGTCGCTAACGCGGCTCCACCGGAGGATTTCACTTCGCCAAACGCGAACGCTTCGACGCCGATCTACCTCGTCGCCGGTCAAGACTACTACATCGAAACGCTGCATGCTCACGACAACGCCTCCACTGCTGGCCATCTGGCCGTTGCTTGGACGCGTCCCGACCAACCTGAATTGGGACCGCAACTGATCGACACTGCGTTCTTACGACCAATCGTCCCTGAAGTAACCCTGCACGCCGACGTGTCGCAAACGCACGAGGCAGACGTTGTCTCCCGAAACGCCCGCTTTGTGATCGCACGCAGCGACGACTTGGGACGAGACCTCGACGTTGCCTACACGCTCGGTGGCTCGGCAATCAACGGTGTCGACTACTCCCAACTCTCAGGCATCGCCACGATCCCAGCCGGCCAAGACCATGTGTTTGTTGAACTCGATCCAGTAGATGACGCGACACTGGAAGGCTCCGAAGTCGCAATCATCCGCTTGGCATCGGACCCCCGTTATCAACTAGGTGTTGAGAGCCAACGACAGATTCAGATCACCATCGCCGGTGAGCTACAAAACGAAACGCAGTTGCTCCCACAAGATATCCCGACGCTAATAAACACAGGCTTTACCTCGACGGCTGGCAGCAATCAAATCACCACGTTTCACGTCGATGACACCAACCTACCGTTTGTGGATGGGTCGCCAAGCAACAACGCGATCCGCGCTGTTGTCACCACCGCCACGCCCGACTCCCCATGGGACACCCTCGTCGGCTACGGCTTTGACGGCAGCCCCTACCCCGCCGGCACCCCATTTTTCGCGAGCGTGTGGGCTCGCAGCGGCAACATCGACGGGTCCAACGCAACCGTTGGATTGCGATTGCAAAAGAGCAGCGGAGACTACGCCGGCGAAGAGAAAGTCTGGCAAGTTGGTCCCGAGTGGACACTGCTCCTGCTGCCGATGACACCGGACTTCGGCAACGGCACCTCCGACCGAACCGTCGACGTTCGCATGGGATACCAAGAACAAATTGTGGAACTCGGCGGCTTCAGTTTGGTAAAGCTAGATTTGCAAACCGACTTGGATGCAGCCCCAAAACCGATCTTCACGTACGGAGGTCGCGAGTGGGACGCTGAATGGAGGGAACAGGCTGCGATTGAAGCAGCAACTCATCGAACCAACCCGATCCAAATCAAAATCGTCGACGCCTCCGGCAACCCGATCGAAGGTGCCGTCGTCACGATCACTCCAACAACGCCGAGTCTGCCGATCGGAACGGCAGTCTCACCCGAACTGATTGTCGCGAGCAATCCTGATTCCCTCACACCTGAGGCACAGCGTTACCAAGCCATCCTCGAAATGTTCGACACCATCACCGATGGAGGAACGGCGCAGTGGGGCCCTTGGTCGCTCGATCCCCCAGTTCCACGTGACTTCCTGAATTGGGTCATCGAACGCGAACTTCCGTACCACGGCCACGCTCTCGTATGGGGCGACTTTGCCGACGACCCGAGCGACAACTTTCCGACTCCTGTCAGCCTTCTAGATGGGTACAACCATCAACTTAGCACCAACGGAGCTGCCGCCGCCGAAACGTGGCTGGAGAACGAAATCCTGACGCACGTTTCGACCACCGGTCCCGCGAACGACTTCAGCGGATCACGCGAGGATTCATCCAAACCTCGCGTCACATGGTGGGACGTCATCAACCACCCCATCTTCGCCCCTGAGATCTGGGACATTGTCGGATACGACTTTATCGTCGACATCCTTCAAGCCACACGGAACACCGTCGACAGCGACACGGAATTGATTATCAACGAATTCGACATCTTGTCGAACCCCGACAACGGACAAAGCGACGCATTCTTTGACCTGCTCACACTGCTCGACACAACCGCAAACGTGGCAACCGGAGAGAACGCCCAATACGACGCAATCGGATTCCAAGGCCACTTCGTCAGTAACCGACTTCCGAGCATTGATCGCATCATGGAAGAACTCGATCGCTACGAAGTCTTCGATCGAAACATGCAGATCACCGAATTCGACGTCGACGCGGTCGACATCGACCAACAAACCCAAGCCGACTTCACCCGCGACTTCTACCAAACCCTATCAGCCACCCCCAACCTAACCGCCGCCACCCTCTGGGGCATCTGGTCCGGCGACCACTGGCGAGAAACCCCAACCAACCCAGAATCCGCCGCCCTCTTCAACACCAACTTCACCCCCCGCCCCAACGGCCAGTGGTTGTTGGAATCTCTCAACACGAGCAAACATCCGACATCTGCAACCACCAACTCGGTTGGTGAAAGCGAGTTCCGCAATCAAGCAACAAGTGCCGAAATCAAAGTCGTTCTGCCAAGCGGCCAGTCGTTCAACTATTCTACCGAAATTGAATCTCGTTCATTGATCACATTGCTTGCTCCCGACTACGTAATCAACTCAGAGGGCGATCTAGATACGTCAACTATTGTGGTTGATGGCACATGCGATGACGGCCTCGGAAACTGCACGTTGCGTGAAGCAATTCTCGAGGCGAATGCAAACCCCGGAATCAAACGCATTAACTTTGCGATTCCCGGCCCTGGCCCGCATGTGATCAGCCTTGCCAGCGATTTGCCAACCATCACCGATGCCGTGATCATCGATGGTACCACCGAACCCGATTATTCCGGCACACCGGTGGTCCAGATAGACGGAAGTTCGGCTGTGACCGACGGTCTGCGACTTGCCGCCGGTGATAGCACCATTAAAGGACTCGCCATCACCAACTTCCCCAGTAACGGGATCCTTGTCTTGTCGGACAACAATACCATTGAAGGAAACTACATCGGTACCGACACCTCGGGGGCGGTCGATGCAGGCAACGGACAGAATGGAATTTTCGTCAATAACGCTTCGGGAAATCTCATTGGAGGACTCGGCACGGAAGGCCACAACGTAATCTCAGGCAACGATCAATTTGGAGTCTACCTGCTCGGCGTCGACTCCACAGGCAACACGGTTCAAGGAAACCACATCGGCACGGACGCGACCGGTCTCAACCCGGTTGGT
>NZ_JACHXU010000015.1:105155-236474 GCF_014192335.1 Aporhodopirellula rubra
AAATTACATTGGCACCAACGCCACTGGCACGAAGGACCTAGGAAACCGACTCAGCGGTGTTGTCATCCAGGGTGCCGCAAACAACACGATCGGCGGCACCACCGCAACGGCGCGAAACATCATTTCTGGCAACGATGAATTTGGCGTGCGGATATTTGAAACCGGATCTGGAGCCAACATCATCGCGAGCAACTACATCGGCACTGCTCTCGACGGAGCCTCCGATCTTGGAAACTCTCTCAGCGGTGTGCTGCTATCCAATTCACCCAACAACAATATCGATGGCAACGTAATCTCAGGCAACGATGAATTTGGAGTCTACCTGCTCGGCGTCGACTCCACAGGCAACACGGTTCAAGGAAACCACATCGGCACGGACGCGACCGGTCTCAACCCGGTTGGTAACGCCGGAAGTGGAGTCGTGATCAGTAACGCGTCCCAGAATCTCATTGGCGGAACGACTCCAGAATCCCGAAACGTGATTTCCGGTAACCTCAGGTCTGGGGTGTACCTGATCCGTGACGGTGCAACCGCTAACCGGGTCGAAGGAAATTACATTGGCACCAACGCCACTGGCACGAAGGACCTAGGAAACCGACTCAGCGGTGTTGTCATCCAGGGTGCCGCAAACAACACGATCGGCGGCACAGTGTCTGGCACAGGTAATACAATCGCCAACAACGGATTGAGCGGCATACGCGTGCTTGACAATCAAGCAATCGACAATGCGATTCATCGCAATTCGATCGTATCGAATATTGGCCTAGGAATCGATCTAGCCGGTGACGGCGCAACCGTTAATGATACTAACGACGCAGACATGGGACCCAACCGCCTACAAAACACGGCAACCACGTTAGAAATCGAAGTCACCGAGACTGGGACCACCGCGTTGATCGATTTTGAGTACCAAGTTGATACGCTACCAGACAATGCGACCTTCCCGCTGACGGTGGAGTTCTTCTTATCCGATTCCAATGGCCAGGGAATCCACTATCTCACTGACAATCTTTACAGCACCACCGATCAAACGGTGGGACTGAAGCCATTCAGCCAAAGTTTCTTGGTCAGTTCATTCCCCTTTACTCCTGAATACGGTAGCGCGACGGTTACCGATGCGGCGGGCAATACGAGCGAGTTCAGTTCAGCAGTGCTGATCGCCTTCGGAAGTGGCGGCAGTAGCGAACCACTCGCCGCACTTTCGCCAACACCAGCGGCCGCGCATGACCCGCTGGATGTTAATCGAAATGGAAGCATTACGGCGATCGATGCTTTATTGGTTATCAATGCGTTGAACGCAAAAGATGCACAACAGGCGAAATCAGCAGACGATTCGGGAGCTAGCCGCGACGTCAACGGTGATGGACGGGTAACTGCATTGGACGCCCTCGTGATCATCAATCGTGTGAACGAGAATGATTCGCCATCCAAGGGAATCAGCACAGTCGAACTCTACGACGCCGCCTTCGCTAAATGGGATGACGATGCACTTGCCAGCGAAGAGAGTGCCCTGGAAGATCTTCTGTTCTGAAGCATCAACGCAGAGCACCTAATCGAATAACACAAATTACAACTTCGACCTAGACACGCGTTGGGCAAGTCAATGCCTCTACGGAGGCAGTTCGTCGCAGTTGCGAAATAACGTTGATGACCCGACTTTGATCAGCTTCGCTCATCGACGAACCACTGGGCAAGCACAGCCCGTCACGAAAAAGACGCTCAGCGACTTCGCCGCCGACATGACGACAGTCGCGATATGCTGGTTGAAGGTGCATCGGCTTCCACACCGGACGCGCCTCAATATTTTCAGCTTCTAATGCCAAGCGAATTTGTTCACGATCACACCCCAATGCGTTCGGATCGATTGTCATCGCAGTCAACCAGCGAGTGGAATGGAATCCATCTGGTTCTGGCATAAAACAGATGCCGGGTAGGTTGCTCAGATGCCGCTGATAAACCTGAAAGATCTCACGACGACGATTTACTCGATCTTCCAATACCTGCAATTGCCCTCGGCCAATTGCAGCGAGAAGGTTGCTCATGCGGTAATTGTAACCCATCACGGTATGCTCGTAGTGGGGAGCCGGATCTCGTGCCTGCGTCGCAAGATATCGAGCCTGCTTCGCCCAAGATTCATCGTCAGTGACCAGCATCCCACCACCCGAAGTGGTAATGATTTTATTGCCATTAAACGAAAAACAGCCCAATTGGCCAAAACTGCCAGCTGGTTTACCACTCAATTTTGCTCCAAGCGATTCGGCGGCATCTTCAATGATGGGCACACCGAACGATTCACAAATCTCACTAATCATGGCGTAGTTCGCGCACTGTCCATTGACGTCGACCACCATCACAGCGGCCGGTAACTTGCCAACTTGCGAGCATCGATCCAGTTCCTCTGCGAGCAGCATGGGATCCATGTTCCAGGTCGATTCCTCACTATCAATAAAGACCGGCTTGGCATTCGCGTACCGAATGGAATTTGCTGTCGCCACAAAGGTCATTGTTGACGTGAACACCTCTTGTTCTGGCTGCACATCCAACAATCGAAGCGACAGATGCAGGGCCGCGGTACCGCTCGCGACCGCGACGGCATGTTTGCGCCCAACAACGCCTGCGAACTCTTGCTCGAACGCATCAACGTGGGGGCCCAACGGTGCGATCCAATTGGAATCAAACGCGTCTAATAGCAATTCACGTTCCCGAGCTCCCATGTGAGGCGGGGAAAGAAATAGTCGCTGAGATGAAAAGCTCATGGTAGCAACAAGTCAAAAATTGGAAGGAGTTATCGAATGAGTATCAATTGGGATCCTATTCTACTTTGCCCAGCCTCATTATCACATTCCATCTTTGGCCCTTCTTTGTATTCACTGATCACCGACGATCACCCAGTGAAGACGACTAATCAGGAATCGACTCAGCCGTCATTGAGAGGGCCTTCAGCGTCCCAACGCATCCTGGTTTTCGTTAGGAAAACAGCTGCCATTGCTGTTCGTGTATGGCAAAATATCGACTGAGAACTACAATATTCAGGAGGTTGTGAATCCTCTCTGGGGCACTCGCCAACAATACTCTGCTGCTTCTCCTACTTTCATGCCTCCCCCATGACAAAACGAGTATTCGATATCGTGGTGGCATCGTTGCTCCTGATCTTGCTGGCACCTCTGCTAATCGTCGTCGCGGTATTGGTACGCACCGATGGTGGCCCCATTTTTTTCCGAGCCGTTCGTGCGGGTCGGGACAAAAAACCCATTTCGATCCCCAAGTTCCGTAGCATGATCGTGGATGCGGATGCGTTTCTCGATTCCGCTGGACGGCCTACGAAGAACCGAATCACACGCGTCGGCCGTTTTTTACGCCGGTTCAGCTTGGATGAGCTTCCGCAGCTCTTCAGTGTGATGGTGGGCACGATGTCGATCGTAGGACCGCGTCCGATTCAGATTTCCGATGCCGAGGAGATCGACGTTCAGTTCGATCCGCGATTCGCAGTGAGACCTGGAATCACGGGGCTGGCCCAGGTCTCTGGTCGTAATGAGATCACATGGACGAAACGTTTTGAACTGGACTGCCAATATGTCCGCGAATGGTCACTCTGGCTCGATTTGCGAATTCTATTGCAAACAACCACAGTGGTTCTTTGTGGAACGGGAATGAGCATGGATCGAAATCCGGATCAAGCGAGACCGTGACCAAACGGTGTCTGATCGAGTCGCTCGAACGCTTCTGCGACTTTTCCGTAGATCGGATCTGAGTTGGCGTCTCGTTTATTCGCTTGCAATGCCATTGGCATCATTTCGATGTTTTCTAGCCTGGCGCCCTGTCGTTCGAGCAACCCAGAAATTTCCTTGATCGTCGTTGCCGGATCGGAGCAAAAGTCTTCGTACTGGACGCATAGCTTTCGGTCGTCGGACAATCGGTCAAACTGTTGCTGGAATCCATTCTCAATATGCCACACTTGTCCTGCAACTTGGTCCCAGGCTGGTAGTTTTTTCAACTGATCATAGGCACATGGAATCAGCGACATCCATTTATCCTCCGACCCTAACATCTCTCGTCGCATTTGAAAGATCGACATCGCGTTTTGGATCCGATCACGACGAATCCAAACGAAAATGCTTTTGGGAATCTCTGCTTGCATTCGCTCAGCATACCACCCCGCCATCAAGGGTTTGAATGCAATCGGACGAAGATTGACCTGCGACATTCGACTGATGGTCAGGCGGAGCGATGCCCAATCAACCGAGTTTCGATCATCATCGGTCGGTTCCCTGAGCGATGAGTAGCGAAGATGCTTTGCCCAGAAGTATCCGAATTCATGTGCTCCTGCTGGAACCTTCGTCTGGCCGTAATGGGAGTTAATTTCCGTTGGCCGCTCGGAATCCAACAGTTTTTTCGAAAGCTTCAAGCCTACGACTGGCGCTTCCCAAAATGCCGCCGTCAAGTTGCTGATGTAGTCAACTGGCAAGTGAGCTGCAATGGATTGATAGAGCAATGTCGTACCACTACGCGGCACTCCGAATACGTAAACGCTCGGATGATCTGATGAGTCGTTGACGTGAAGGCTTTGGTCGAAAGATCTCAAACTTGCGTTGAGCCGCTCCAAGAACGACTCCTCTTCATCGTCCTTTTGGTACTTTCCAACCATTTCAGGGTCAGTTCTCTTCATGAACAAATTCTCTTGGAAAGAAGCTCTGAATACTCGTGTTCGAGCATCACGTGGCGGTCTGATGGCTGGAATTCCCGAAGCACCCATTCTCTGGCATCGCGTCCGAATTGGCGACGCATGTTGTCATCGTGACAAAGGCGGATGACACAATCCGCCATCGCGTTGCTGTCATGAACAGGAACTAAAAATCCGGTGATACCGTCCCGAACTCCATCGCGACATCCGACGGTATCGAAAGCGACAGTCGGAATTGACATTGCCGACGCTTCGAGCACCGCGTTCGAGAAACCCTCGCGATAAGAGGGAAACAATAGAAGATCCATGGCGGCGTAGTATTTCTCAATCGCCTCCACGTTTCCGACGATGTGAACTCGCGAATCTAAATTGAGCGCCTGCAAAATTTCGTCGACATCACCTCGTCGTGGTTCGTTACTTGCGCCCGCAATAATCAAATGGCTAGCTGGCGAGAATTCACGAACGCGTTGCCACGTCTCCCAGAGCTCTTTGACGCCTTTGTCGCGAGTAAGACGTCCTACAAACCCGACGACGAAGTCAGACTCGGCAATCCCAAGCTCGCTTCGAGATGACGTCGCATAATTCGACCGAACGTGTTCTGGATTGAAACGTCCGTCCGCATCAACGCCTTGAGCTGACCCGCTTCCAGGTACAACCATTTTCGCTTGATCACCAATACCGAGCGAGATCAACTCGTCGCGAACAGACGGGCTCACCAAGATAATTCGATGAGCTAATGCGCAAGAGACGCGTTCACTAGTGAGCAACAAGAACTTCAAAACGCCGGTCGCTGTCATGTGTGGAAGCCCGCGCACCGTATAGACGCGGCAGGGAACTCGGGCTAACCAAGACGCAATCCCTCCAACGAGCCCACCCTTTGGAGTGTGGCAATGGACGATTTCAGGGCGCCAACGGCGGAGGATTCTTGTGGTTTGCACAAGCGCGATGAAGTCCTGAACAGGGCTAAAACTCCTCGAAAGATTAACACTACCAATCTCAATGTTAAGATACTCAGCGACCTCATCGCTCTTCTTCCAGCTTCCGGTAGAGCTAATGGCCTTAATTGCGAATCCCTTTTGCTTTAGATGGGCCACGACAGCAGGAAACAACCGGTACAGAGTCTGCGGGACCGTGGTAATCTGCACTACAAGCGGTCGCGAAGAACCGACCATTGAGTCCGATTGCGAAACCATGGTCATTCTTTTGACTCGCAGACAGGAGACACTGTTGCTCGATATGCTGGAAAATAGCCACTCGCCAACAGCGAATCAGTCGTTACCGACAATTCCGCGGATCGTTGATTGACCAATCGCTCATATAAACTGGGATTGATAACCGATTCAGCCACCTTGAATGGAATAGGCTCTCCGCCGAAGCCTTTCTTAAAATAGAAAAGCGAATCGTCTGGCTTCAGGCCACCACCAATATGCAGATACCTATATGAGCGCTCAGCCGCCCAACGGCATGACTCATCATAAAGGAAATTACTCACACCCAATCGATTCGCGCCCGATGCAGTCCCGACTAAATGCAAATGACATATTTCCCCACATGGCAACATCATCGCTGACGCAATTACTTCGTTCCCTTTAGCAACTTCGAAAATATAAAGATCGAGATATCTCGCTAGCACGTCAAAGTAGGCATCCGGGAAGTAGTAATACGACGAAGCCTCAATGCGATCCATCGTCTCGGTGTACAGGCGACGAAAAACCGAGTCACTCGCGACATCTTGAGGGTTCGCCTGAAACCATCGGCCCTCGACACCGTTCTTACGGGCTTTTCGAACTTTGGTACGAGCTCGTGAGTCGAATCGGCTCCAACAGCAGTCGTAACCATCATGCGTTGCAATCGCAAGCGTTTGATTGTGAACCCGACTAGAAATTGACGGGTCACATGCAAGAAATTCATCCCGGCCGGGAACGAGCCCGCTCAATCTCAGAAATTCGCTGACGATGCCTGTGTCACGAAAATACATTTTGCAGGCGGTGCGAAACGCCAACCACTCTCGCTCAGGCACGCTCTTCGGCCCGTAAACCCCCGAATATCCATAGGGCGACGCAACATCAAAACACCCATCATGCCCATCGATCCCTCGCTTCAAAAAAGGATAGATGATCGGACCATCCTCCCAAACCGCGATTTGCCAGACCGCGTTATCCGATGCTTCCGACGCGAGACCATATCCATCGGTAAAATAAAAATCCGGGTACTCTAATCCAATATCGCGTGCTTCCTTTGCCGCCAGTACGCGTAAATTACTCATCGAACATTCTCATGCACATTAAACTCTCGAAAAAACACCGACCCCTGCAATCCAACAATCCTACCAGAGCCAGATCTAGCAAGGAAAATCCGGCTTCACTAGCCACTAGCAGCACGTTCCCTAACAACTTTCTGCGTTTGCAGGACCGGCCCTGATATCAGAAGTAGAATCGCCGGAATCGCCATCATTTTCTGACGGACCGCAAGCCCCATATTATAGGAATAGCTAAGGTGAAACGCGAGAAAGATCAAAACATAGATCGAACCGACTACCATCGGCTTCCTTAGCAACTGCAGCTTTGATGGCAAGCGACGTACGAACCAACCATGAACGAGTAGGAATGTCAATACAAATGACTCCATTCCAAGAATCAGCCATGCCGGCGTCCCCCAAAACTGAGGGGGCGGTGACAATGCGAGAATGAACAATCCCGTCACAACTGGAATCGGATTACTTTGTTGATAGATTGCGGTCGAACCAATTGACTTCCGGCTTTGGAAACTTGCATCAAGCGACCCTGTCAAGCCTTCATCTCTAACGCCTTGCATGAATCCTGGCCTCGCTAATTCGATCGCGTAAAAAGCTCCAATTCCGACAATGCTAAATGCCAAACAAGCACTAATTGCCTTACCCACACTCTGGGTAGGTTGAACGAAACCAAAGACGAGGCCGCCTAACCACGCCGCTGCGATGTGCGGGCGTAAAAAAAACACCAAAGCCGACCCGAAAAACAAACCCGCCTTTGAACCCACTGTACGCGTGCGACCAGGTGGATACAAAACGCCATTCAAGATCAAGCCGATCCCGAAAAGCAACATTCCCTCCTTCAAGTTCAGGGGCGCCCATGCCAGACAAGACGGCAACAAAAGAGACAGCACAACTAGCCAGACTGGACAGCGTCGCCCCTCGAAGTAACGACAGACAGAACTCAAAGTCAGCAACATCCCAGTGAATCCAACCATCCCATTAAAACCATAGATAATCCATGGACTAGCGTTGGTTAATGCGTAGAACATTCCAAGTAACAAGCGGTAGCCTTTATTACCGACCACCAGAAACTCCGTTGGCTTGAACCCACCATCAAGCAATCGCGCGGCAACGACCCTCGCTTCGATTTCATGGATTGTCCCGTCATTAAAGTCGGCATCATTAATGCCCGCGTACATCCCACAGAGAGTCGCTATCGACCAGACAAATGCGGAGGCAACGACAAAAGGAGCCACTCTTCGAAGTGATTGCTCTTTACGACAGACACGAAACGCCTGCCACACCATGACCCAAAGCATGACCGCGAATGCCCCGATTGCGAATAACTCAGTGAGCACAGGTAATAACACTTCGCAAGGGAAGACACATGTCATTTCTCAATTGTTTGTAACTGCGAAACCATACCGATCTTCTTAGCTGGCACACCACCGACAATGGAACCTCGCTCAACTGCGCGGTTGACGACCGCCCCTGCGGCAACGATTGAGCGTTGCTCAACAACAACTCCGGCTAGCAACCGTACTCCGCAGCCAACCCAAACATCTTCATGGATTGCGATAGGAGCCAGCTTATTCGGATTGTACTTAATGGGAAGCAAAATATTTTGGTACGAATGATTAAAACTAATCAACGACACTTGATGGGCAATTGAAACATTGTCGCCGACTGAGACACCACCCGCTGCATCGATATAGCACATCGCGTGGATACTTACGTTTGATCCGATGCTCAACCCGCTCCAATTCCGAACACAAACAAATTTCCCAACGTACACATTGTCACCACAATCCTTTATCAGTGACTTCAGGATACAATACCTCAATGCAATAGCAAAAGGGCCATCGAAGATCCCTGAAGACGACCAAAGGAACTCACGAAGTTTGACCGGAACGATGGACAGGCAGGAAGAAAAGGCCTTCAGCAAGAAGGCATATCTCCCAAACTTTTCACGCCCTCTCATTCTCGCACCTCATTATTGCCATGAAATCCACTCTTTACGACCAACAATCCTCCAAAGCGATAATAGCCAAAAATAGCCAAGAACGCGTTCCACAGTATCGAAATAAACGCATAACCGATCGCGGCACCTGTTGCGCCCAAAAAATGCGACAGAATTGGCACAACAACGAGCTGCCCAACGAGAGCGAACGAGCGAGCCTTAAGCACCACGTTTTCTAAACCAGCAGCCGTCAGCAATAAATCAAGAGGCCCCGTGGCGGTATTGAACAACTGAGCAACCGCCAGAATTAGAATCGCACTCATCGCCTCGAGATAGATTTCTCCATAGAACAGCAATATAAATTTTTCTCCGAAGAACCACAGCATGGTCGCTGCCGCCCAAGAAAACCCCGAGCCAATTAGGCAGCATCGTGCAAACACCCGCTTGACATCACAAGACCTTCCGTCATGAAAAGCACGACAGAGACGAGGGTAAAAAATTGCGTTTGCAACGTATAATCCGGTAGGAAGCAACAGGGAAACTTGAAACGCCACACGGAAGTGAGAAACGTCAGCCTCCGACGCAAAGGCACTAATTAACAACGGCGTCGAATATAGAGAAACTGCATGAACCCAATCCACACCTGCTAGCCTCTTTACGGAACTCATTGCACGCCGGTGTTCAATACTGGAATACGCTGGAGATGGCGACAACGAAATCTTCCTAAACAGGAAGATTGAAAATACAAACCCAACAGTGACAGCCGAAAGAAACGCTGTCATCGCAACGACTGGCGTCATGATTAAATCTGGGCTCAGCCAAAAAACCGAGGTTATAAGCAGAAACAAGCCGGGCCGCAGCAACATGTCTGAAATCTGCGATCCTGCTACCTGACCAGTTCCTCGCAAGGTGGCGTTGGAGACAACAGTCAAGACTAGGATTCCAGCTGCTGGAATACCGACCAAGACACCACTAAGCACACTGTAGTCCAGCTTGATCAGAGCAGCGATTACGATGAAACAAACTACAGAAGCCAACAAGATCGTCATCGACCAGGTTGCGGCAAATCGTATTGGCTTACAGCGTTCAACTGGATCTAGAATTGCAACTTCGCGAACGATATAATTCGGCACACCAGCTACAGCAATACTGTACATCAAGAGCACAATTGATTGACTAACAATAAAAACACCAAAATCAACCTGCGACAAGGACCTCGCTAGAATAGATGACAGCGCGAACGAACTGAACAGGTAAAAGAAACGCAGTGTGAAGACACTCACCAGTTGAAGGCGACTTCTCATGACATCGCCTTGTAATCGGATCGGCATAGGCGTGGTAGTCCAGTATCCGTTAACCAATGAATGGGGACTACCATGTTTTGAAGAAGAGCCAAGAAACCTAGCTAGTAACGTCTATATGGAAGTTCCAGCTGGCTCTTGACTTTTTCTATCTAGCGATTTGACGTCATTACCAGTGGTCGACAACGAATGGCTGGGCAAATAAGAAGGGATTAAACGAGTGACGGCTGCACGTACTTCCGCAGGTGCCGCATCCGACATTTTTATCAGCGTATCGAGACCCGATTGAATTGAAAAATCCTGAAAATCACTGGCGTACGCTGCGCGTACCTTGGGATGAGGCGTCGGAATTGTGGTTTCGTCGTCAAAGTAAAGCTCCTCGTAAAGCTTTTCGCCAGGACGAACGCCCGTGAACACGAACTCGATGCTGCCCTTTGGGAGACCACTAAGTGCGACGAGATCACTGGCAAGCTGGACAATCCTAATGGGTTCACCCATGTCCAGAACAAAAATTTCACCTCCCCGACACTGCGCGGCCGCCTGAATAACGAGCTGTGATGCCTCCGGGATTGACATGAAGTAGCGCGTCATTCGCTCATCAGTAATCGTAATCGGCCCCCCCCTTCGAATCTGCTCTTGAAAGATGGGAATTACGCTGCCTGCACTGCCCAAAACATTGCCAAACCGAACAACAGCGAACTTAGCCTGACTCTTCTGTGCGAATTCATACACGATGCGTTCGGCAAGATACTTCGAACAGCCCATGATGCTCGTCGGATTAACGGCCTTGTCGGTGCTAACCATTACGAAATGCTCCGCGTCGTGTCGGTCGGCTAGCGACGCAATCGTCCTTGTTCCAAGAATGTTATTTTTGACCGCCTCACCGGGATGCAGCTCCATCAGCGGAACATGCTTGTGGGCTGCGGCGTGAAAGATAATTTGAGGCCGCCGCGTTTCAAAGAGCCGTTGCATCCTCGACTGGTCTGTGATGTCGCCGATCTCTATGTGAAGCGTGATACCAAGCTCGCCTGCGACCGCCTTCAGTTCCCCATGGATCGCATGGATACGATTTTCCCCCCGGCCAAGCAAAATCACTTCACTCGGACCAAATCGCATCGTTTGTCGACAGATCTCACTGCCGATGCTTCCTCCAGCACCAGTAATCAGAACTCGCTTGCCTTGCAGCAAATTCTCCACTTCCTCGGTGTCGAGCTGAATCGGATCGCGTCGTAGCAAGTCTTCAATATTGAGCGGACGCAGTGGAATCTGCTCATTCCCATCCATCGCGTCTTCGAACCGCGGAAGCACGCGAATGCTAAGATCGACGGCATTGCACTGGTTGGTGAGCTGCCTCAAGGTCAATCCATCCAAGACGCCTGCCGGGACCAAAACATCCTTAGTGCCAAGCTTCGCGGCGACTTCAGTTAACTCACCCAGGTGACCGAGCACAGGGACACCACCGAGTACGGCACGACGGCGATAGCCAGGCTCGACTGCAAGTAGCGCCGTGATGCGGCAAGGCATTGACTGGTTCGAATTGATCTGCGCCGCAAGCTGACCAATGCTACGATCAGTCCCAACGAGGATCGCTGAGCGTTTTCTCCGACTGGGGAGGGCTATCCCGAAAACCTCATCCACAAAACGCCATGTACATCGCAGACCACCAATCACCACTACCGTCGCCAGAGCGTCGAGTAGGATGCTTAAGCGAGGAATCGCCCAAGCAAATGGCAACAAAAAGTAGTCGACAAATGCGACCACGAACATCGACACCATCGTCACTTTCAACAGGGATTTCAGGTCAGCAAAGGTGACATATCGCCACCAACCATGAAAGTGTGAGCCAAAGTAGAAAACGGCAAGTTTGGAAATGACCACAGGACCGAGTGTTGACCAAAACAACTGCCGATGGCTATCGAGTGGCTGAAAATTAAATCTTGCGAAGAATGCAAACGCATAGATGGCGCTGAAGAGCACGAGGTGCAAACTCAGCAGGACAGGCAGACGGACAGCGGGATATCGCACCTTATCTAGCCACGAAAACAACCTTCCTTTCAACCCAAAAGATGACGGAATCTCGGACGGCTCTGTTTGGATTCCCGATTCGGGGGACATTATATTCACGGATTATTTAGGCGATTGATCAAGGCGAGCGAGAGTTAGGCGGCGAAGTTGCTACTTACGCTACACCGACTGGAGAGTATTGACATTGTCACCGTAGTACGCCTTGTGGGATTCGCCGTAACCATAGCCATAGGCGTCTGCGTCGTAACCGCCTGAGTAGCCGTAACTCTTATCTTTGGTTTGATAGCCGTTGACGATAATCGCACCGACTTCACTGCCACTACGACGCAGAATGTCAGCGGCACGAACTGCCGCCTTGCGTCCATTCTTGATAATTCGGACCGCTAAGAGCACATTATCCATCTCCTCAGAGACAACAGCAGCGTCGGACACAGCGAGTACCGGGGGGGTGTCGACGATGATAAAATCAAACTTGTCTCGCCATACGTTCAGCAACTGTGAAAAACGATCTGACTGCAGAAGTTCAGACGGGTTTGGCGGGATCGAACCTGCACCTACTGCAAACAAGTTTTCATTGACTGTCGTTTGAACCACATCAACAGGATCACACTGATCCATGAGTGCCTCAGCAAAACCAAGTTCACCATCAAGGTGCAACAAACGCGCTACGCGAGGTTTTCGCAAATCAGCGTCAACAATCAGGGTCCGTTTGCCAGTTTGCGCAAATGCCATCGCGAGGTTCACACTCGTCGTGCTCTTACCATCGCCGGGCAATGGCGACGTTACTTGTATAACTTGATGCCCATTTTTCCGAGCCTCTACCAACAGTCCCGTGCGTAGAACCCGGAACACCTCTGCAGCGGGTGTCCGAGGCTGATGATGCACTCGAACTGAACTATCAATTGCAAATGGCGCATCTTTTCTTTTGCGTTTGATAGGTTCAAAACGCGGCACATGAGCCAAGACCGGAGCACCTAGAGTACGCTGCACATCATCCGGGTCAACAAAAGTTGTATCCATCAAATCCGACAGCAAGGCCATCCCGAATCCGAGCAATCCACCTGCAAAGAGCCCTAACGCCAGCACGATGATTGGCTTCGGCCAACTTGGACGCTCCTGAGGTTCTGCATCACCGATGACGTCGGTAGAGAATCCCGCGTAGTCACGGACAAAGTTGAGTTCTTTAAGGGTGTCTTGAGTATCTTCAAAAACCTCTTGACGACGCAGCATCTCGCGTCGAAGAGATTCCGCCTGCATCTCCACTTGCTCAAGTTCTTTCGCCTTAGCAAGCTCAACATCGCTTCGACGCTGAAGCACTTCACGTTGCTGTACTAAGCCCGCCAAGTCATTCCTTAACAAGCCAACATAGGTTTGCAACATCTCGGCAGGTTGCATTCGTTCACGTGTATCACTCGCCGTAATTTTCGCGGAGTTATCATCGATAAATTTTCGCATCATCGCAATTTGCTCCCGCAGCGACACAATCTGCGGATGACCATCGCTGAACTTCTCACGAAGCTTTTTTTCCTTCATTACCAAAGAAAGGTACTCATCGTACTCCGCTTGAGCAGTTGCCTGACGTATAGGCTGCTCCGCCTGGAATGCTTCGCTCGCGACATCTCCTCGAGTCACCTCATACATCAACTTCAGTCGGTTTACCTCTTTCTCACTTAGAAGTGCCAACCTGTCGAAATCCGAAACAGTATTGGGAGCGTTATTACTGAGAAAGCTGGTGATCACCGCCAAACGAGAAGCGGTTTCTGCTTCAGTTTCGGTGAGATCGTGAAGATCTTCCTCAATCTTGTCGAGTCGCTCCTTATGGATGTTCCTGGTCTTCTCCCCGTCCCACATGATCGCCGAATTTGCTAATTGATCTGCGAGTTGTTTTTCAGCTTCGCGGACATCACGCCCGGTTTCGTTAGCAAGCTGCGTTAAGAGGTCGACAGCTTGGGTGCTAGTGCCCTCGAAGTGTTGCTTCAAGTAGGTTGAATACTCATCGAATATCGCGCGCAAAATCGTCGCACAGTCCATAGGGGACGGATCATCGTAAGTTGCCTTGAGGGTATGCGCATCGCGAGCAACACCGTCGCCGCCTTTCGTCACATCAAGGTTATCCAAGATGTAAACCAATGGAGTAACACTGTCACTTTTATTGACCGCCTCGACGACACTCGAAATCTTATCGAGCTGATGCTCTTTGATCGCTGCTGCAACAATCCGCCGACTTGTCATTAATTGGATGTGCGTGGAAAGCACATCTTCTTCGGTGTCAACGCCTTCTACAGACGATCCTGAACTCGCTCCTTTGACCAAGTCGCCTGATTTTTGGCCAACTAAGATTTCCATTTCGGCGCGGAACGTGGGTGGCGTTAGGAAGTAGTAGAGTGCCGCTGCGGCGACGCCGAGGAAAAGGCCGAGGGCGATGAGGCCTTTGCGGCGGCGGAGGATACCGAGCAGGTCTAGCAAGTCCGTTTCTTGATTTGCTTGAGCTGGAGCGAGTGCTGCGGTGTCGTTCATTTACGGCGTCTCGGTGGGGAGAAGTGTGGTCGATTGTCGGTGATGCAGTCGCTTGGACTGATCGAAAAGATTCTTATAACGGTCGTTGCTCGGTTCCAAATTCATGGCAACCCTTGCCTGGGATGCAGCTTCCTCTGCGTCGCCGGATTGGTAAAGCGATCGAGCGTAGCGATATCTTAATTCGGGGTCTTTGGGGTCTGCTTGTACCGCTTGTGAATAATGGTTAGCTGCGACGCGGAAGTCGCCCTTCGCCGAAGCAATTGCCGCTAAGGCTGATTGCTTCGGTATTGGCTCCATCTCTGCAGTCGACGCAATTGAACTGGCTTTGTCGAATAGCGATCGCCGCAAATCATCTGTCCCCGGCTCGCTTCGAATCACCAACGCCAGTCGATAAGGTGCCACCCACATGTCGGGCATCAGGCGTTCAGTGATTACTTCGTCCGTCAACTTTAGTCTGGACAGGCGATAGATCAATTCCAAATGCGTCAGATCAACCGAAAGCGTTTGTCGCCACTGACCTGTCATCGCTTCGATGTCGCCGGCCGCCCATGCGAGCAGGCCGTTGCCCAATGTCTGACGCGAATCCACCGCGGAAAGCCGCATTGAATTCGCGAAAATATCCTTCCATGGACGGCCCGATGCGGCGCCGAGCTGGGCCATTCGCATCTGCGTTTTCGGCTGGACCGGGTTGGCCGCGAGCGAAAGGCTGAACTGCTTCCACGCGGCAGCGAGAGACGGCTCTATCGCAATCTGTTGATTAATGCGCTGTTTCTGCAACTCGGTGGGCCCCGTATCACTGTCGTCGTACAACTGCATGATGATGGAATTCAGCGACGTTCGGTCCCAATCTGCGATCGGATTGGTAGGACGAGCCCGTGCAATTTGGCCGGCACGGATCTGGTCATAGGTCGCTCGTTGGGCACGATGCATCAGCAATTGAATCAAACGCCGATGCAAACGTTCATTAAGCGAACTGTTTCCTAATTCTTGCTGAAGTTCTTCGATCCATTCGTCCGCGGTCGCGACAGTTGGTGACGGTGTGCGGGGAGCAAACGTCGTGGACGCCAACAAACGATCCGCTCTCACACAGCGTGCTTGATGCCAGATTGCCCAGGACAGCCCGCCGCCGAGGAACACAATCAGAGAACCGGTAATGATCATTGGCCCCTTGGTCGCTGAACTCACAGACAACCGAAACGAACCTAACGACGTCGCATCGCCAGCTTCAGACGATCGGCTCTTTGAAACCCGGATTCGTCCTGAAGGCGATGCTGCAACCGATGCACCTATCAGCACCGATGCGGTGAGCAGGTTCGCGGGCATCAATAAACCGAACTCAGTAACCGCATGGAGCGACTGAAAAAGCAACGCGCCTAACCCTGCGATCCCCAGGGCCTGCTTCTCTCGCGTGCGACTGGACTGACACAACGAAATTGCTGCTCGACCGGATACGAATATAAACCCAACGACTAACAAAATTCCTGGGACACCAGCTTCGACGATCGTTTCCAGATATTGATTGTGTGCGTTCGGTAGCCAACCACGACTGGTCGTCGGCTCAAACGGTAATATTGCATAGCCGTACGTTCCAAGACCTGAACCAAGCGGCAAGAAATGCGATAGCGCCGGCAAAGAGTCACGCCATAGCTGCCAGCGTCCGTCTGCCATCACACGATCAACGTCTAGATCACCGACGCGATCCTCGAATCGATCCAAAAGGCCAATCGCTTGTATCACCACCATGCTCAGCAACGCGACGACGAGGAATCCCGCGAAACGCCCAACTCGACGTGGCGCACCGACGTGCTTCCAAATCAGCACGATCGCAACCGCCGTGATTACAAACGAGGTCCAACCACCACGCGAGTTACTGCAGATCAGACCAACGGCGAGCCAAACGACCAACGCTCCCACTGCAAGGATGCCCGGATGGCTTAACACGGATGACCAACCGCCGCTAACGCCATAACCGCCCTCTTTCGATGAGCCATTTTGCTTCAACATGAAATGCAGCAAACCGATCGCACAGAACAATGACATGCCGACGAAATCCGCACCGTGATTTCGAACTAAAAAGGTGCCAAAGGGTGTTGTTCCACCTTCGTTGGGAACACCCCAAAAGATTTCATTGGGATGCACCACAATCTGAACAATGCCCCAGAAAACTTGCGCAGCACCACAAGCTGCGATGGCCCCGAGGAGGAACAGCTTGGTCTTTGGAGTCTGAAAAAGCCCAGCCCCGAGAAACAATCCAACGATGCCAATCAACGCCATCGCGATCCAGTTGAAGGTCTCCCAAGGGACCAACGAAATCATTGACCAACTCGATGCATCAAGCCCAGCATACTGCTCTCGCAGCGAGAACGTGCCACTCGCAATGGCCGCCAACCAAGGAGGCGTTGGAATGAGTTGCACGACACCGATGGCCAGCAACCCAAGACAGAGCCCCCACAACCACCCCGTAGCGCGGAGCATCGGTGTCACGTGGCGTAGATCGAGCCACGCGAGGACCAGGGCGGCAGCCAATGAACTGAGGATTAGAAAGCGTGGCAGGTGATAGAAACCACCAATAAGCCACACGGCCATCCAAATCGTCGCCATCAAAACAACGCGTGAAGCGTCTAAAAAAGGTGTCTGGCCCCAAATCCCTACTTGCCCCGTCGCGGTGCGTCCGGCGTGCCGCCTTTTATGTTTGGCAAGAGAAGCGTGGTGGGGCATAAAGCAGTTGACGAGGTGAAGTGTAGCGCCGCGTCCATACGATCATCTAAGGGGATGATGAGCGTGTTTAAGTCTAAATAAAACTCCTGATACCACCATCCATGAACCTGAAATTTCACAGAATGCTTTTGCCAGTAACGCAAATAAAAAACGCCGTTCATGTGAACGGCGTTTTCGTATTCAATATGATTCTAGATGCGAACTACGGCCGGACGTAAACAACGTTGTCATCGTCATCCAACCCAGCAAGACCGGCGAGACCAGCGAGACCGGCAAGGGCCAAACCACCACCGCCGAATCCACCACCACCGCCGCCACCCATACCGCAAGAACTACCGTACCCACAACCCATCATCGGGGCCGCAGCAAGAGGTTCTTCGACGAGGATTTCTTCTTCGCAGAGGATCGTCTCTTCGATGATTTCGATCGGCTGCTCACAAGTGCAGATTTCGACTGCGTGACCACAGCAAGGTGCCACTGGCGTAACAACTTCTGCGTGACAAGGCTGGCTGAGACGGCAGCCAACGAGCGACTCGCGTTCGGCGAGAAGTTCTTCCTCGTTCTTGGCACCTTGGTCAAGCTTGAGATCGAGTTCGATGATCTCGATGTCGAGCTTGGTTACGAGTTGCTTGCAATCCAGGTTATTTTCTTTGCCTTCGGCCAAGATCTTGGAGACGAGTGTCTCGCGGTTTTCCTGCGTTGATTTTGTGTCAGAGACCACGGCTTCACTGCTCACTGCGAACGCCTGGACACCGAGACCCGCGATACAGATGCCTGCAATCGCCAATTTTCCGAATGTCTTCATCATGATGTATACCCTTGGTTTGGTGACCAAATCAGACTCGCGAGTGGTACCGACACAGCATCCTCCTACAAGTTCGATTGGATAATAGGGCCGGAAGCAGGCCGAATCAACCCCCTATTGCCCCTATTTTGTCAATTCTGGCGATTAAACGGGGGGAACGGGCTCGCACGTGCCCAAACACGCACCTGTAAACGTCTGCACACATACATCCTTAGTAGTTTGTCCGCCTGAGACGCTATAGCCAACAAGGCTCAACTGCGCCCTCAAAACGGCTTTAATAACTCAAAATCACGGTATTCTGCACCCACCACTCGACAATGGGTTCGGCGGTCCTCGTCCCAGCAGGAAAGTCCGTTCGCTCGTCACGGATCCTAAAATCAACCTCCGCGTTGCCGTGTTATCCGTAGACCAATCCAGGAAGAGAAATGGGACACTTGTTTCCCGACTGGCCTCCGCTACCAGAGGGAGACCATCGGTATACCCTTGATTTGCTAGCTGAATGAGCCGTCGGCACTCAGCTGGGCTTGGCCGCAGGTTCCTCATCAGGGATCGTTACTCCGACCACAGCGGCTCCGACGCTGTCGCCGAAAACGTTGACAGTCGTGCGGAATCGATCGAGAAGCCAGTCAACCGCAAGAATCAGTCCGATGTATTCCAGGGGCAGTCCAACGGCACCGAGGACAATCAGCATCGTCACCAGCCCAGCTTCGGGAATACCGGCCGCTCCGATGGCAGCAAGAGTTGCGGTGACGGCAACAATCGCCTGTTCCCCCATCGTGAGTTCGATCCCGATCGCCTGAGCGATGAAAATGGCAGCTGCGGCTTCGTACAGCGCCGTTCCGTCCATGTTGATCGTCGCCCCTAAAGGGATCACAAACTCGGTAGATCGTTTGGGGATTCCCGCCGACTCGGCGCACTCGAGCGTGACGGGCAACGTCGCAGAAGAACTCGCCGTCGAGAACGCCGTCAAAAGCGCTTGACTCATTGAGGCAGCGAAACGATATGGGTTCTCCCGACGAACGATCCAAAAGATCAACGGGAGAACGATGAAGGCATGAATGGCCAACCCGATCAAAACTGCGGCAAAGTACCAACCGATCTGTCCGAGTTCTTCGAAAAAGCGCCCGTCCGCCTGCGCCTTGCCAAACCGTGCGGCTACCAAACAAAAGATGCCCAGCGGCGCGATCTTCATCAGCGCCATCACAAACGATAGTAATGCATGGTTCGCCTCGGTGACAAATTTGCTGATCGTGCGAGTTTCATCGGGCATGGTCGTCAACAGGGCACCGAAGCAGATCGTGAAAACGATGATCGGCAAGAGCTGAGTTTCGACCGCGGCACCAAACAGGTTATCCGTGACAAGCATCAATGCGAGGTTTTTCAATATGACATCGGTAGTCGGAGCCTCATCGTTGTCCGCGGGCAGATCGGTGAACACGCTCGCGACCTGCGTTTCGCTCAATCCACTTTCGTCGGCCAGTGTGCGACGAAGAATCTGATCAGGCTTTTCAGTTGCCTTCGAAAACCGTTCCAACTGAGCCTGGTCAATCGTGCCGACGCCTGGGCGCACGATATTGACAACGACCAACCCGACAATCACGGCGATCACTGTCGTACATAGGTAATACCCCACGGCCGCGGCCCCTGGTTTTCCAAGTCGCCGAACGTCTCCGAGCCCCAGGACACCACACATCACTGAGGTAAATACCAGTGGAACGACAATCATCTTGAGCGCACGCAAGAACAACTCGCCGCCGAGATCAAAATGAACCGCGATATTTGGAAACATCAATGCAATCGCGATTGCCGCCACAATCGCACCGGCGATCCAGTACGTCAGCGAGTTGCTGTGTTTTGGCGGTTTTGAATGCTCGGTCATCTTCATGGTCCTTCGAAAATGCTTGAAAACACGGGGACATCAATCGGAGGTTCATAACAAACCCTGCCCTGATTGCCATCATGGCATGGGCGGCAAAGCTAACAAAATACCCTTTTGGGCCCCCCGAATGTGTGCGCGATGTTCAAACGTGACCTACTTTTGAATTGAATCTCCTTCACTTTTCCTTTGCTCACATTTGGTAGGAACATGCTCATGGGGCTGTTTCGCTCGTTACAATCGACTCGCGGCGGTTTTCGTCGTGCCTCGTTCGGTACACTTTTGATCGTCTGCGGAATCGCAGCAGCGGTCTTTGCAGGAGTACCGATGCTACATCAGTCGTTGACAATAACCCAAACTCCGGTGCAGCTGAGTTGCGTCGAACTGTTACGTGGTGGCCTCCCCGACAACACATCGATTGTCGTTTTGCGTGATGCGCAGGTTCACCCGCCAGGCGAACTGGAACTGAACGTCGATGGCGGCGCAGCATCCCCGATGCTTGGAAAAGTGCAAGCGGTTTTAGCACACCCCCGCGCCGCGGTGCTGGTCGATCGACTGGTTCGCGGTGACGTTCTGCCTCGCGGAATGACAAAGCGTCCCGGCCCACAGCCGCTGCGGTTGACGCCCGGACGAGAGACTGCAGAAGCCGCACTGAACGAAACCAAAGAGACAGGTTCGTTGACGGTACATGTCAGCGAAGACCCAACGGCCAAGCTGATCTGCAAAATTGCCGATCGCCTCAGCCTGCCGATCCCCGAAGGCATACGACAGGCCGCAGAGATTCCTTCCTTCTCGCTTAAACCGGCTAGTTTGATCGCAACTCAGCGTGAGGCCTTGCTGTGGTGCGTTGGCGGTGGATTGTCGATTGCATTCGGACTCATCCTGTGCGGCAGTTCGCCGATCGGATGGTGGGCAGTGGTCTCGCCAATCTCCGCACTCATCGGACTCCCGGGTGTGATCCTGCGTAACGGACGTGGCGGATTGATCACTTGGATTATGAGCTTGCTTGCGGGCGGCACAGCTTTGGCTGCAGGCTATCACCTCGCGTTTGAAATGGGTCGGCTTGGACAAGCCGGTGGCATTTGGCTGTGGCAATCGGCAGGACTATTGTCAGCGTCATTCGGCCTGGCGGCGATCGTGGGCACCCTGTTGAGCATCCGAGCGAAACGTAGAATTGGCGACGACAATCATGACGCGTTGGCGACGATGGTCCCCTCCGTCACCTCGAGTAGCACCAAGAAGAACCGCCGCAACACAGAAAACGAAGAGTCTTCGACAGAACCGCGTCCTGCGGCACTGCAATCGATGATCTCTACCAATGACTACACACGGCGTTATCTGGATCCACGACTGAACGTTTCCGTCAACTTGGAAACGGCCGCAGACGTTCAAAAGCAAACCGCGAGTCTTGAACGGCTGCAGTTCGACAGCCCGTTGATTATTGAAATCGCACGCGGCGAAGACACTATCGAAGCGACCGTCCAGGTAGGATGCCGCAACCTCGTTTTGGCGATGACCGATTGCCTCGACGAAAACCTGCGACTGCGAATGGTCAGTATTCTCGAAGACGGGCATGTCGTCATCAGCGGCAACGGTGCCGACGAACGATTGACCGACACAACCGATGGTGACACATCCAGTTTGCGAATGCATGCCACCGGCAAGACCGCGAAATTGGTTACCAAGCACCTCGAGGTTGCTGCCGAGATCGCGGAAAAACGTCGAACCAAGATGGTCTTGCTCGAACCTAATGAATGGCGTGATGTGATTCACTACAGCGAGCGATGCATGGCGGATACATTGCACCACGCTCATCTCGAAAAGTGGGACATCTCAAGTGCGTCCTATGGACGGTTCGCGTTTCCACCGCAAGAAGTCTCCATCCCCGCAATGGTCTAAAGCGGATCGGTCCGACGGCGAACCGGCACATGTGGAGCATTCCCGCCGGATCACCATCGCGGAATGTCACGATCGACCGACGCAGGATGATCTATCAGACGGGATGCGGACCGAAACGCTTGGGTCTCATCTGGATTCCCAGACAGCACGCCATATCGGCACTCTCTCGCTCAGAAGCTTGCTCAGCGATCGCTCTCGCGGCCGAGTCAACTCTGGTAGGTGCTCGTCGTCCTCGATGATCGACGAATTGGAAGATACGTAAGTAACGCTCTATTCACTCGCCGGTGAGTTTTGCTAATACGTCGCCTTGTCCAGTCGCGTTTGGACGATCGTGACGCCACGTTTCACGGGCGTGAAACACGAGAACGCGCGACGGGCCTTGGTTACGCACTGCCATTTCCCTTCATTTCTTGCGCCCCCACACGTGATTCCTACCCGATTAACGCGAACGATTTTGTGGGAGATTCTTCGGATCTTCGTAGTCGCGTTGGTCGTGCTGACGACCATCATACTGCTGATCGCGGTTGCCCGAGAACTAATTCGCAAGGGTCTCGGCCCGATGGCTGTTTTGCACCTGCTGCCGTTCGCGATGCCGATCTCGCTGCAGCATGCGGTTCCTGCAACGGCGTTATTCTCCGTCTGCTGCGTCTACGGCCGGATGGCAGCCGATGGCGAGATCAGCACGGTCAAGTCATCAGGCATCTCTCCACTGAGGCTCCTGCAACCAGCCATCATCTTCGCGGCCCTACTCAGCCCGATCGCGGTCTACTGCAGTGACATGGCGGTCTCATGGGGCAAACCCGGCGTCAAACGCGTTGTCCTGCTATCGGTGGAAGACATCGCGTACAAGGTGCTCGAAGCCCAACACTCATTCACATCCGATCATGGATTCTCGATCCACGTTCGAGAAATCAAAGACCGCCGGATGATCTCGCCGACCGTCGTGATTCGCGGGAGAGGTGACGAAGCGTTTGAGGTTACCGCGAGTGAAGGCCAACTCGTCATGGACGAAGAACGTCAGGCCCTCGTGCTCAAACTCGTCGACAGCAAAGTCGTTCGAGGCCGTGGATTTGGTGGCACACTTCCTGGCGAATCAACATTCGAAATCCCACTGGGCAACGCTCTCGACGAAGACGACACGGCCTCAAAAAGTCCGAGCGAATTACCACTGCGTTTGATCAGCCGCGAAAAATCACGACAACGTGAAGACACGCACGCGACGATCGGACAACTGGCCGCCTTCACCGGATTCGCCCTTCTGCAATCACGTCCAGAGACAATCGGTGGTCCTGAGGCCCGAGGAATTCACAACTCGCTCGAATCGAGCCGCTATCGACTGACGAGACTCCGAACCGAGCCGTGGCGTCGTTGGGCGGAAGGGTTCACATGTTTCTTCTTCGTCTTCGTGGGTGCACCACTGGCGATTCTCGCTAAAACGAGTGACTACTGGACCACGTTCGGAATGTGTTTCCTGCCCATCATCCTGATCTATTACCCACTGTTCCTCTTTGGGCTGGACCAAGCCAAGTCGGGTGACCTGCCACCGTATGGTGTGTGGACCGGGAACGTCGTCCTGGCCGGCATTGGGACGATTTTGATGACAAAGGTGCGACGGCACTGAGCGCGGTTGCCGCGGGGAAACAATTCTTCTGCATGTAGGCCGGTCTCATTCTCGCCATGGACAATTTGGCAAGCATCGAGCCAACTGAACGACCGCGCATTAAAAAACCGTCTGGCGTTTGCACGCCAGACGGCAATGATGTTCGTCTGAGACTCAATCAGCGGTTGATTTAGCGAGTAAGACTTATTCGTCCGATTTACCGATCGCAAACAGCTTGTCTTTCGTGCTAATAAAGATCGTTTCATCGGCGGCAACAGGGGTGCTGTAAACGCTGCTGCCCATGTTAATTTCCTCGATCGGTTCCTTGTTGTCGGCACCGAACTCGAAAACGCAAACGTCGCCGTCTTCGTCACCGATGTAAACCTTGCCGTCGGCGATCAATGGACTGCCCCAGCTCTGAGCGAACATGTCGTAGGTGAAGTGCACGATCGCCATCCCGTCCGGAGTGCCTTTCGCATCGAGGCAGTGAAGCAGACCGGAGAAGTCAGCGATGTAGAGCACATCGTCTTTGATCGCGACGGTACCGCAACTGCGGTGCATTTCTTCTTCGAAATCAATCTCACCGTCATCGTTTTGATCGGCGAGTGAGTAGTGCCAAACGACCGCGGAATTCGGGTTATCGATCGCTGCTTCGCCCTTTTCGGGTTCGACGGCTTGGATGCGTTTGTGTTCGATCGGCACGCGTTGGTTGCCTTCCATCTTGACGGCGAGTTGAGGTGAAACGTCGCCTCGCTTCGTCGGATCGATGCACCACAGGTGACCTTCACCTTCGCCGTGCTCGGGGTCCTGACCGACCGCAATGTAGACAAGTCCGTCATAGGCAACCGGAGTCGCAATCAAGTTGTTCCGTGTACCTTCACCGCCGAGTACCCATTTCGAGGTCTTGGGGTTGCAGTCGAATTGCCACAACAACTCGGGCTTTCCATCTTTCCCTGCGTCGGCACGGAAACTGTAGAGGATGCCGTTGCCGCCACAGAACATAACCTGCGGAACACCGCCGAGGACTTCAATTGAAGGGCTCGACCATTGTCCGTGAAGGATGTTGTTACCTGGAGACTGATCGGTCCAAAGCACTTCGCCGGTATTCTTGTTCATGCAGATGAAACTAGGTGCTTCAGGCGCGGGCAAGTTGATGTGCGATTCGTCCAAACCGTTGCTGGTGTTGACGAACAACAGATCTCCGTACGTGGTCACGCTGCACGAACACATGTTGTGTTGGCTGACACCGAGTTCGTCCATCATGTTGAAAACCCAAATGACGTCAGCGTCTTGTTTGTCGTTGACGCCGAGTGATTTGAAGATCGAGATCCGAGGCCCGATCTGCTTGATCGCGAGTTCGCGTTCGACGCCGCCGAAGGTGCCCTTTGCTTTCCAAGACTTGTTCGGGGCGAGCGTTTCGATCGAGATGTCGTCACCCGCTTCGCTGCCTGCATCGGCGAGTACTGTTCGGAGAGCATCGGTGAGCTTTCCGTCGTTGAGTTGGCCGAGTGACTCTTCGAATTCGCTGCCTTCGCCGCTGTCCATGAGGTCGGCAACGCGGGCTGGTTCGTTCTGGACAACTCCATCGTCTTCGTTATCGAGAAACCCTTCCGTGTCGAGACAACGGACTTCGCCACGACTGGTCACGAACCACAAACGTTCGCCTTCGACCAAAGGAGCACAGCAGATCCCTTGAAGGGGCCAGTCGTGCACACGACCGGTGATCAATTTCTCGCTGCTGTGTTGCCACAGAAAGTCGCCGGTCTTTTGATCGAACGCGAGCAAACAACCCAAGTCAACTTTGGAAGGATAACGAGCTAGGTATCCGGCGCCGTTATTGGTACCCACGAAGACCTTGCCACCTGCAACAACGGGGTTGCCGTAAGTTTGGCTGCCGAGCTCAGCGTACCAGCGAAGATTCTCGGCCTTGGTGTTGTCCCAATCGCCCGTCCGACGATCAAATTTTCCGATGTCCCAAACCTCAGGCAAATTCTTGACGTTCGGAACGTTATTGCGAACCCGCGTTCCGCCCCACTGCGGCCATTCCTTGCCTTCGTTGAGGATCGTTTCAGGTTTTACGAATTCGTCGATGGTGATTTTGGACGAATTGGTCGCAGACGCCTTGGGAGCTGATTCAGCGACGACATCCGGGGCGATCGCAGCGGCACTGACAACGCTCGCCGGCAAAACCATGCTGACCGGTGGTTGGCATCCAGCGACGAGGACTGTCGTGATCGCACCTAAAACGGACGAGACGAACATCAAAAACAATGCGGTTAATTCTGTACGAGCCATGGCGGAGGGTAGATTGCAGAGGGGGGGGTAAAATTGGGGGAGGTTGGAACGCAGGTTACGAAACGCGACGACTAGTTCTCAGTGACTTCGAGGTTGTCGATCGCGATCTCAGCAACCTTGGCGTTGCCGTACAAACCAGGACTCGCGGTCATGACGGGCGATTGATCTCGCGCGGTCACCGTCCATGACTCCGGTTCAGCTTCGTCGCGAGGCCAGATTTTGCCTTGCAACACGGCAACCGCGTTCTCGCCGCTGCCTTCGATTTGGGCTCGCAATTTCATGCGGTACCATCGATCCGGTTCCCAAGGGAAATCGACCGTCTCAGCCATTCGGAGCTGTGGCGACCAGGTGCGGATCTGAAGTTGTTGACTATTGCCCATCAAATCGAGCACGTAGCCATGAGCCGTCAGACCGATGTCCGGCATCTGCCCGTTGCTACGTTTGCCCTGAACGTCCGCTGCGATGGTGTAGTTCTTCAGGTCGCTCGATCCCATCCAAGCGCGGCTACGAGCACCCTTGGGAATCGTGCTGACCTTCACCAACGCGGGTGAACCATCGACCGGGCGAATTTGATGGCGGTAGCGTGCTCCGACCCAAGTCACCGGTGGGTCACTGAGATCATCGAACGTGAATTTCCAAGGCAGTGGCGGCACGATTCGCACACGCGCTGAACCGGAAACACCATCCACCGTTGCTGTAATTGTCGCCGCTTGATGGGACGCGTCTTCGTTGGCCGTGAAAGTCGCATTTTCGATTTTGCCCGGGCCTGCCACCGAGTAAGTGACGTCACCTTCGGCGGGTGTGGCGAGCTGCTGGCCTAACTTGTTGAAGACGCGGACCGACAAATCCACCGACTCACCGGGCTCGAGCAACAATTCCGCTGGCACAACCAACAACTGCGAAATGCTCGGGTTTTCATCGATCGGAGTCTCACCAACGAGTTGCTCGGCGAGGCTGACCGGGGTTTGCTTCCCGTCTTCGGTGCCGACGCAGTAAAGTGCCGACGTGCCTTGGAAGTAAAGTTTTCCGCCTGCGAGAATTGGCGAGGCATAGAACGCTTCATCGCGAAGGCGTCCCTTATTGATGAAGTCGACGCCGTCTTCGGTAATCTCAAGAATCGCCCACCGGCCGTTCTCGGTCAGCACATAAATTTTCTCGTCCGCATATAGGAGACTCGGCCATTGCTTGCGGTCGCCGATCGCGATTCGTTCAGCAATCATGTCTCCCGATTCGGCATCGATCACCCACAGCTTGCAACGGTCATCGACGACATACAAACGGCCGTCGATCACGATCGGGGCACTTCGCCCAACAACGAGTTCATCGAGTTTCCAGATCTCTTTGACGGTCGTGTCGTCACCGGTGCCGGATATCTCCATCGCCGCAACGGTACCCATCGCGCTTCCCGTCACGTTTTCTTCGCTGTGACTGCCGTAAACACGATTTCCGTCGACCAGAGGCGTCGCGAAAATGCCACGTCGCGACAGATTGTGATGCCACAACGGTTTGCCAGTGCGTGGTTGGAAACCCCAAATCGCTCCGTCACCGGTGCCCAAAATCATCTGACGCTGACCATCAATCGTCGTCAGGGTCGGCGCCGAGTACGTCGTATCATAAGGCAGGTCTCGCGTACCGGAGAACCAAACCACCTCTCCGGTGAGTTTGTCCATCGCGATCAGGCGATGGTTCGGTTTCGCAGCATCGCCCCAGTTGATGACGATCCCACTGATGATCACGAGGTCTTCATGAACGACGGGAAAGTTCGTCCGACCGCCGTAGGTGCTCAGCAATCCGAACTGTTCGTGGAGCGGTTTACTCCAAATCGTTTGGCCCGTTTTCCCATTAATGCACAGGAACAAATCACAGACGCCGAGTGCATAGACATTCCCCGATTCCGGGTCCGCCACCACGCTGCTCCAACCGACGCGGGTGTCTGGAACATCCGACATCCAAACGTTGAAGCGGTTTTCCCAAAGGGTCTCTCCCGTTTCGGCATCCAGGCAAACCACCTTTTCGCCCTCGATCGGTGTTCCCCGGTCGGCACGCGTGATGGTGTACAGTCGCCCATCCATCACAACCGGAGTGCTGCGGGCACCCAAGTCGTCGCGTTTCCACAACAGATTGCTGCCCTCGCCACCTTCGGCATCCCAATCGTCGACCAGTCCTTCGGCTTCGGCGGTGCCGTTGAACATTGGTCCACGCCAGTAAGTCCAATCGGCCCCATCGTCCGCGGAGGCTGAAAGCGTCATCAACGTGGACAAAACAAGGACCGTCGCGGTCATCACCGAACCGAACTTTGATCGGGAGAAGACATTGTCAGCACATACAGTGCGGCAGATTGTCGAGGTCGTGGGGGACATCTAGCGAACCGGATTGGAAGGGAGAGGTGGGAAGATGGAAGGAGAGTGCCGAGTGACACCCCTGCACTTTAACAGTCAGTCAAAATTTTCGGGAGGCGCCGAATCGACACAGTATATCGATTTGGCCATTTGAGTATGTAATCGATTGGAAGGGTCATCTCGTTTAGTAGGGCGTCCACGATCAAAACACGGTTCAAACACGCCGTTAGGCGTGACATCTAAATAGCGGATCAATTTTCAGTGAGCACTTCATCAAGCGGATCAAACTCGGGATGGCAAATGATCAGCGTCCTGATTCGCCCGATCGCCCGGTGGACGACTCCAGGCGGGATTGCGATCGCCGTTAGGGGTGCGACGGGCGTCCGTATCCCATCGAGCTCGATCGCCGCATCGCCGTCACAGTCCAGGATCACATAGATTTCAGTGTGGTCGCGGTGCGAATGTGACTGGGCAGTCGCCTGGATTTCCGTCAAATGCACGGTTCCGGGGAACGCCGCGAAATCCGCAAACGCACGTCGAGCCAACCCGCACGGGCAGGCAATCGGCTCGATCGCGGTCAGATCGACGATCTGAGGTTCAGCCATGGTGAAAGGCGACGGAGAGGGAAACAGGCGGGAGATTCAGTTTCACAGGGCGTGAAACGGCGAGAGTGGTAGTCTACACCGTTTAAACGCGTTGCGAGGGCGGTTTGTTCAATGCAACGGAATTCACCGGCAATTCAAGCCAAAACCGCATAAACCTAAAAGCTTAACAAGCCACAAAAAAGCAATCCTTCGGCTATTCCTGAGCGTCAACGTCGCCGATACCTCTCTGTGTCCAAGGACGACCCCGCACTTCACCCAACTTCACCAAGTTGGTGGGACGACAGGGAACGCTCCTGTGACAGACCCAGAAATGCCGACAGCGGATGTCGGTATCTGACAGATTCCAAGAGGAAAAGTAGAGAGTGCGATGTTAACTCGGAGACTCTTGTCTCCGAGGCTTTTTGGTAAACGTGAACTGAACGAAGTCAGCGGGCCGGGTGTCCGCACCTGGTTCGTGAGTGTTTACAAAACGACTTCGGGAAATGATCGTCGGCGACTTCGTCCGACGACCGCGTCCCCCAGTCACCAAACGGTCTGATCAAAACAATCCGCTGGCCTCATTGGAAAGCTGTCTTTCCAATCCCGCAAAATTCTAGAGAGGGAGATTGATCTCCATGAAGCGGACAATCCTAACATTAACGATGGTTTTGGCGAGTTCAGTTTGTAGCCAAAGTTTTGGCTTTGACTTGCTTGACCGTATGCTCGGCATGAAGGGCTGCGGCAGCTCGAGCTCGTGTTGCGAAGCCCCTTGTTGTGACGACCCTTGCTGCGAACCAGCTTGCGGTTGCGAAACTACTTGCTGCGAACCGACCTGCTGCGAACCGGCCTGCGGCGCTGAGTCGACCTGCTGCGAGCCTACTTGCTGCGAAGCTCCTGCATGCTGCGAAGCACCTTCGTGCTGCGAACCAGCTTGCGGATGCGAAAGCACCTGCTGCGAGCCTACTTGCTGTGAGCCAGCTTGCGGTTGCGAAAGCACCTGCTGCGAGCCAACTTGCTGCGAAGCACCTACGTGCTGCGAAGCTCCTAGCTGCGACAGCTGCTGCGGAAGCAAACCAGCTTGTGGTGGTCTCCTCGGCAAGCTCTTCGGTAAGAAGAAAAGCTCTTGCTGCGAAGCACCTGCATGCTGCGAAGCTCCTGCATGCTGCGAACCAGCTTGCGGTTGCGAAAGCACCTGCTGCGAGCCAACTTGCTGCGAAGCACCTTCATGCTGCGAAGCTCCTAGCTGCGACAGCTGCTGCGGAAGCAAGAAGAGCGGCGGCCTGCTGAGCAAATTGTTCGGCAACCTGTCGTGTGGCAAGAAGAGCAGCAGCTGCTGCGACATGGGTTGCGACACTTGCAGCACCGGCTGCGGATGTGGCGCACCTGCCGCTGCTCCTTACGCAGCACCAGTCGAAGCTCCTGTCTACGAGCAAGCCGCACCGATGCCACCAGCACCGATCGTCGATCCAAGTGCTAGCATCTCCCGCACTCGTCGCGTCATTCAGGCCAGTGCCAGCTACGCTCGCTAGTGAATTCGTTCACTGACTTGCTTATGCAACACTGCGTCAAACAGACGTGACACAACAACGCCCCAGAGGAAGGAAACTTCTCCTGGGGCGTTTTTTGTTGAATCGGTCTCGTTTCTTCACGTCGCTAATATTGGAACGTCCCATTCGCTGGAACATCCAGCGAGACGATCGCATCAGTCCGCTTTCTCTACCACCGCTGCGGACACCGACATGCTCATCGATTTTAGAATCGACAAGTAGCGATTGACGAAAGTCTTGGTATCGATATTGGAAAGGTCATCGATCGCCAACGCGATGCAGTCCGCGGCTGTCTCCGCTCCCGTGGTCGCGTCCAGTGAAATCCAGTCGTCCTCGGCCTTCGCAATCACCCACGCGTGATAAACGAATCGGTTCGTTTCGGGACTCGCCACATCCGGTTGCACCTTCCTAGGCAAGTATCGCATCCCGAGACACATGCGGGCAGGAACCCCTTTCGCTCGCAACATCGCGATCAGCAAAATCGCATGCTCGGTACTGTCAGCAATATTCGCACCGGCTACCGCACTCGCGGATCGCAACCCAACGGACAAAGGGTCAAACGATAACAACGAGTGAACGGTGCGATTGAGTTCAATGGCTTTTTCTTGATCGCTCATCCCCGTCATGGACGTCGCGACATTCAACACCTTACGCACACCGGCCGAGCGGAAATCGACCAATTGAGTTACCGCAGAATCGGCAGCGAACGAGCGCGTGTTGTAGACGTCAAAGCGGCCGGCCAACTTCTTGGCAGACACCGGACGATTCGCGGTGATCACTCGTTGATGCGTTTCATCAATGTCCTGCACATATTGCCGAGGGGCCGCAATGAGTTGGCTCGCCTTGCTGATGGGTGGAGCCTCTGACGCCTCGCTAGAAACTTCACGCTGGGGCTTGAACTCGATATTGAGCGCGAGCTGCCTGATTTGTCCCGGCGGAATCGGTTTGCCCGGCACTTCGATGGAGATCGGATAAATATCTTGCAGTAAGCCTTGAACACGTTCGCGGTACTGATCCTCGTCGCAACGATACGTGAATCGACTTTCGCCTGTAATGTTGGTCGCTTGCACCACGCCGTCGTCGTCGTACCAGTAGTAACGTTCGCGCCGTCGAACTTCATCGATCGAAACCATTGCCACGGCCTCGTGTAACGAATCCAAAACCAATCCTTGTTCGGTCATCCGCTTTGCCAACGCATCGCTGCGGCCACGAATCTGCAACGTCGCGAGAGTCTCCTGAATCGGCAACAACACTTTCGATTCACGCACCTCTCGCGGTCGCAGCGGATTTCCGAGCAACGACTGGTAAACAGCGAGCGGTCCCCCGAGTGCTCCATGATGAATCACTCGCTTCTTTGATTGGGACGTCAAATGGTCGACATCGAAACGAACCTCGTCACCAGAGATCTCAATGTACTTTGATGTCTGCAAGGGTCCACGACGGACGCGACACTCGATCCGCGATAACTGCCCGTCGTCGGAATGCCAGAACACCTGCTCATTCGAATGCAAGCACGCGATCGCGTTGAACTGCCAACTGGCGTCCGGCGACGCACCGTCGCTGCCACCGAATTTCTCCAGCGTTCGCTCGCTCAATTCCAATTTGATCTGGCCGGAATCAGTGCGTTGCGATTGCATCACACCACCACCGATCACGCCGTCGGGATCGACATGGTGCAAATACCAAAACTGCCAATCTGCTCGAGGTGCCGTGGCGTTTGAGTTCTCTGGTACGAGACTCGCCGGCTGAACGTTGACGTCGTTGGTAGGGTCCCTGGGCGGTTCAACCTCCCAAACCGCTGGCTTGCGAAACATCGCGATGTCGTGCCGATCGGGCAAATCACAACCGCATAGCATCAGCCCAACGACCAGCCCCGTTAGCACGCCACATCCCCAGCGGGAAGCACGCATTCGGACTGCGTCTAACAGGTCATTCGTCTCGGTTACCATCGATCCATCCTTAACTTCACCAGATTACCTGCCGCCCGGCCCACCACCGCCCGACCTCGCCATCCTTGATGATACCCTGACACGTACTTTTCTGGCACCGTTGATCTGCGGCGCGTGAGGGATCTGCATCGAAAGGTGGATCTGCGATACCAGGGAGGAGCCTATCGCAAAGGTTCAACCACGGAACTTCGCACTGTGAAATCCAACCCTGAGTTTCTCCCGACTCAATCTTTCGAAACCTGACTGTGGAGCCGTGATTAAACGAGCCTCGCGAACATTTTCGAGAGCCGCCAAAAGGTGCGACCAAAACCACCACGTCAAAGTGACGACTCAGGGCCGTTGCGTTTCCGCAAAGGTGGTGCTCGTTTAAGCACAGATGTGGTGTTTTCTCAACACGAATCCTGATCAATTTGATCGCATTTTGAGGGCCGATTGAACGCTCTGGATCGATAGTGCCGGCTGTACCGAAGAGATAACACAGCATTCTGTTCATTCTGCACGTTTTTTATCGTTGGATCAGGCTCCGGACGCCTCAACCGCTGTGTGACCTAATTTTGGTTGTTCACCTGACGCACCGGTGGACCGTCTCAAAAAGCCGGCTTGCTTGCTTTTCGAAACGATCTCAAACCGCGTTTCATGATTTGATCAACAAGATGGGCTTCCTCAAACGCATTCTTCGTCCGACCCCGCAAGACACCGCCGACGCCCCCGTGGCTCCAGGCAGTTTCGAACGCCTCAGCGATGAAGAACTCCAGGTTCACATGGGCATTAAAACCTATGGAGCCTTCGAACTCACCGACGCGATCCGTCCGTCCTACGACGTGCAAATCGCTCCCCGCCAAGGGTTCCGTTACGACAAATACGTCGACGAAGCCTCCGGTGCGACAACGCCCGTCATCATGGCAGCGGCGACCAAATCGATCCTGCTCGATACGTTTCTCGAATTAATCGATCACCTCGGAAACGTAGTGGACGTGGTTCTCGAAACGAGCCATCACAGCAGTTCGCATCACGAAGACCTTTATCGCGAGCACATCGACGTTCCTGTCCTCAAGAGCATCTTGATGGAATTCGAAGACGTGCTGACGGATGACGGTTGCACCGGAATCGCAATCATCAACCCGACGAAAAAGCAGGAAGTTCAACTCGATGAACACAAACTGCTGATCGCTTACGGTGCCCCGCTGGATCCGTTCCGCGAAACGCTGATCGGTGCGGACATTTATCCGGACAAATCCATCCGGTTCATCACCGAAGCCGAACATGTCCACAGCAGCAGCGAACGGATGTACGACCGATTCCTCCAGCTGCAAACACGACTCGGTGTGGAAGACGAATCGTCGGAAGATACCGCGGCTTGGTAAGTCGACCTGATCGCGCCGCGGGATACCTCGACGTCGCCAGCCCCCTCGAAGAGAACCGCATTAAGGGACCAACCTCAAGTCTTGCCCACGCTTGAGTCACGCCCCGAAATGCAGACACCTTCGCGGAAGCTGCCTGGCAGAAAGTCTCCCTGCGGATGCGTTTCGCCAATCGCACGATAGCCAAACCGTACGACTCTCCCTAACCGGGCTCAGCCAACCCGGATGCCCTGGCATCGCCAGCATGGCCGGCAGCGCGACACAGCCTGCCCAGCGCCACGGCAATTCTGCCCGCGCAGGCCATCTCCGCGATCGAGCACCATCGGGCTGCGTTCACAACGCCCCCGATCTCTTCCGACCCGCCGGCCCCGCGGAACCTTCTCAGGCAAACCCCGCCTCAGCCTCAGCCTGCTGTCGCCCTGCCCTGCCCTGCCCTGCCCTGACCTGACCTGACCTGACCTGACCTCTCCGACAAACCGTCGTTTTTCACAGCCTACAATCGTGTTTTTAGCCCGAATACGCATTGCAAAGCAGCCGTCAGATCGTCACACTGTGCGGCCCTTCGGCGAGTCGGCTGATGCATGCGTGTTCGCAACCTTCGAGCCGACCGACATAGACCATTCGCCTTTCTGTTATAGGAAAAACATGCCCCCACGTCCCATGAGCACGCGTAGCCGTGCCCGCAAACGATCACGCGTCCGCAGCCGTACCCGCAAAAAAGATCCGATCTTCGTCGATGGCCATCGCCCTCGTCCGATGTACGTTGACTACAAGGACATCGATCTGCTGTCGAAAATGGTGAACCGCCAAGGCCGCATCATGGGTCGTCGCAAGAGCGGTTGCACCGCCGCGAGTCAGCACGCCGTGACCGCTGCGGTCAAACGAGCCCGCTTCATGGCTCTGCTCCCCTATGTCGGCGAGTAATCTCGCCCAGTGAGCGATACACCAGCTCGCTATCGGACGAAGCGTCGTGTGGAATTTAGAGACACCGACGCAGCAGGAATCGTGCATTTTTCGGCCTTCTTTCCAATCATGGAGTCGGTCGAGCACGAATTTTTGCGATCCATCGGCGTCGTTGTCATGCCCAGCCACGACAGCCCCGATTCACTCACGTGGCCGCGAGTCTCCGCCGCCTGCGAATATCTCGGACCCGCTCGATTCGAGGACATCCTCGATATCTCGCTAATCGTCGAACGGGTCGGCACCAGCAGCGTGCACTACCGATACGAAATCGATTGCGAGACCAAACCAGTGGCGATCGGCCGGATTTCCGTAGTCTGCTGCCAACTCGGCTCCGGCGGCAAACTCACCAAAAAGCCGGTGCCGGATTCGATTCGGTCCGCTCTCCTGGCGAACGACTGACGCCCACCCGATCCCGCCCCAACGCCCTCTCAAAATCCAGACCATGCCCGCAACCTTTGAAGGCTTCGGACTCAAACTTCTGTATCCGGATAACTGGACCCTCACGCCCCGCGGCGAGGACGAAGGAGACCAAGGCTTGACGCTGGAACTCCCCAGCGGCGGATTCCTTTCGATCGAAACGCTTCCGATTACGCGAGGGGATGACGAAATCCTCAGCGAAATCGATGAAATGCTGCGAGAACAGTACGGCAGCATCGAAAGCCATGAGGTTCAACTCGAAGGTGCAGACGAGGACGAACGCACCGTCGACATGAGCTTCTACCATCTCGATTTGGTCGTGTTTTCCCGAATCGTGCTACTCGACGCCCCCGCATCGACCCGCGACCAAATGCCAATCGCCGGACGACTGTTGATTCAGTTCCAAGCTGAAAGCCGCGACTTCGACGCAAACGAATTGGTGTTTACGGCTTTGCTAAAGCAAATTCGCGATACCTAGTGGCCGGCTAGCACGACGAGGCTGACGCATCAAACGCGGCACTGATCTTGCACCCAGAATGTCTCGCCGAACGGAAGTCACCAGCAGCTTAGAGACGGGTAAAAGATGAGTGAGCCTCGACGAAACGCGTCCCATCAACACGACTCCTCGCTCACCGGCGAGGCCCATCCGTTTCTAACCTCACGCGGGCTGTGGCTACAACAGAACGCGAGAGTGAATCTTCCCGATGGCATCCCGCTGCCTTCGACGGCCCCAGGACGCGGGCAACACCACCGCAGCCCTGGCGATGCGGAGACGGAACGCCGAATCGATCCATCGATGCCGTGGCAATCCCCAACGAAACCACCGCTGCTAGGCCGATTCGATGACTCGCCCTTGGAGTCAGGTTCGCTGCAAAACCTTCGCCCCGCCAAACGTTTTCCCGACCTTACCGAACTGCGTCGCCGACCGCTCACCTCACTATTCCGCTCTGCACTGGCAACGGACGTTCTCTGGACTAAAGAAACCTCTACCCGGGGCCAATCCCAAGAGCACGCTGCGGACAATGAAAACTCACTGGCCATGCAACGACAAAACATCGCCAGGGCCATCGGCAAACTGGTGATCCGACTGCCCGGAAGCCATGCAGGACAATTCGCGAGCGGGTCAGCGTTCATCACCGGTCCCAATACGCTGATGACGTGTGCCCACAACTTGTTCGATTCCAACGAACGCACGTGGTCGCAAGCTCTCGAGTTTTACCCCGGCTACGATTTCTATTCGAACGAACCACAACCCGTCTGCCGGGTCGTAACGGCGGTCATCCCGAAAGCCTATCTCAATAATCCACTCAGCAATCATGACCTTGCGATCTGCAGGGTCGATTCCAACATTGGCGATCAAGTCGGCGCGGAACTGGCAATTCAAACAGTAGAGAACATTGAATTCTTCGATTCGGCTCGCGTCGATATCATGGGCTACCCCGCGGGAAGCGGATTCGATTTTGGTAAACAATTGTGGTGCAGCCGCGGCCGATTTCTGTTTGGCGTCAGCGGTGGTGGCGGCGACGAGTACGCACCCACATTCGCAACCGACTTCGGAGGCGGCGCGAGCGGATGCCCATGGATTGTTACGGATCCAGATTCCGGTCGCCCCGCGGCGGTAGGAGTGACATCGGGACACGCCAAGCTCAAGCACGACATTGCAGAACCTAATCTGATGTCACTCACCTCCGCTCTTCTAAGCGACCGCAACCTCAACCGGCTCAATGAAGATTTTATAGAACACCGGTTCTAAAAAGACTCAGCCGCGACGAGAGCAGCTCCCATGCACGCGATCGCCTGCCAGCCTGCGAATTCCCGATCAACCGGGACGATTCCCAAAAGGGGCCATGCATTCTCTCATAGCACGCCTCTCGCGTTTCTCCGTCGCACTGAGGATCACGAAAACATCTCTTCGATTTGCTCGATGTAGTCGAGTGCCTCCTCAGGCTCCTCTACCTCAGCACCGGGGACCCTGCCGTGACGATCGCACTCACCGAGCAACAAGAGATCCTCATAGAGAGGATGAGCGGTGAGTCGTTTTCGATGCCGGGCACCGATCGAATGATCGATGATTTTGTGAACATCCATGTGATGCGCGATCAGCCACGATGTTCGCGGTGTGATGAATCCTTCGAGAGCCTCCAGCCCCGCAGAAACATGATCACTGGGATCGATCGCTTTGCCGACGTCATGCAACAAGGCGGCCAATAAAAATTCCTCGTCGTACGGCATCGCCTCTTTCGCCAACGCGTACACCTGCATGCTGTGGAAGAGTGCATCGCCTTCGGGATGCCAACGCAGGTTTTGCTTAACCTTCTCCAGCGGCATCAGCAACGACAAGAACACATTCGCTCGATCCGGACACGTATCCATGTCTGCCATACGACTGACTTGCTCGCGTGGTTCGACGTCGTGTTCGATCGCGATCAATCGTTCGAGTTCATTCAGTCCTGCGCGATCGATCGTTTTGCCGGTAATCGAGCAACGAAACCGGAACCCCATCAACGACGGAGCATACACGGTCAATTCGATCGGAAAATGGTCCTTCACATGCAAATGAGTGAACACCCGAGCCTCGCCATCTTTTCGAATCCGCTTGCGTTCGAGGTCATACGCAACACCCAAATCATCCAACACGATGGTGATCGAATGAACGTTCGCTGCAAAAACGTGGATATCGATATCCGAGCCCTCGCGGATGCTTCCCTTAAGCACACTACCGATCAACTTTGGGTGGAACTGCGCAAGCTTCCTCAACCACCATGCCGCCCGCAATCGCATTTCCAGTAGTCGCTGCGGAACACCCTCGGCACCCTCACTCAGCCGAGTGAAGTACATGACTTGTTCCCGGATCTCGGCGTTACTGGGCAAATCGGCTGGCTTGACCCAGCCCTTGTAGATTCGCCGCGCCGCTTTTTGTTTGGCGGTGTAGTACTCGCTCACTTCTCGCGAGTACATCAAGCGTGCCGCTTCCCAAGCGATTTGGCGACGCAGTTTTTTCGAAGACATTCAAGGAGCTTGTCGATGCAAGCTCAGCACAATTCGAAGAAAGAAATAAAAGTCAATTCCGATTGTCATCCCCTTCACCCGCGAGTGTCAAGCCTCGCTCGGCAAAGTCAAAAGTCGACGGCAACTAGTTTTGCGCCGGGGGCGGCAACGTCTCGTCCCCAAATCGGTCTTCGGGCAACGCGAGCGGGTCAGTCGGCGGAGATACCTCACGACGGTTCGGTGCGGGGAGCTCGCTGTCATTGCCGGGGCTCGCCGGAGTTAGGTTGCCCGACGCGTCCGCTTCCGATGCCGTCGACTGACCAGAGAAGAAGCTTCCGAGAGCCGAACCGACACCACCGAGCAGACTCTCACCAGCCGACGGCTGATCGGCTGGCGTTTCAGCGACTGACTCTTGATTCGGTTCCGACGTATCTAAGACCGATTTCCCTTCAACAGTCTTCTTAAGGTCGGTCGCCGATTGAGCGGGCACTCCTCCGGGACCGCCCATTTCGGCTTCGATTTCTCGCATCGAATCTCCGCGAACAATCCCGAGGGTGACCGACTCACCCGGATTGAGCAACGCAAGTTCGCGAACCAATCCACTCGTATCACGAACCAATCGTCCTGCCGCCGAAACGATTCGGTCATCGGGTTTGATCCCCGATCGCTCACCTGCACTGCCTTCTTTGACGGTCACGACCAACACACCTCGCTGAGGGCTCGCGTCACGAGCTTCGAGCCCCAACGACCCTCGCGGACGAGCCAGTGTCGGTCCGGTCTTCGAACGGTCGACGGGAGGTTTCGCGGATAATCGGGCGTCATCGGACGCTGAATCATCTCCATCAATCGTCGCCAATTTTGTCTGATACAGCCGACCGCCACGAAGGATGTGGACGACGGCCTGCGTCCCCGACGCGACCCGGCGCTGAGCCGCAGCAACGGCTTCCATCGAATCGGTTCGCACGCCATCGATCGAAACGATCACGTCGCCAAGCCGAATCCCCATCTTCGGAGCGTTCGATTCAGCGGTAAAGCCGAGAACTTGCAAACCGCGGTACCTGCCCGAGGCGACCGGGGACACTTCAATTCCGAACGTCGGCGACGATGTCTCATCCTGTTCCGCATCTTCAGCGGACGCGGAACCGGACGCTCCCTGGGATTGGCCGCCCTGCCCCGGGACGGGTGTCGCGAGCACTCGAGGAGAACCCGAATTGGCGGGCGATTGATAGGGCGGCGTGACGGGCGGTTGAGGAATTCGTCGTGCTTCAATCCGTGCACGCCAACGATCCAATAATCGCTGCGCCGACGCAGGCTGGCAAAAAACGCCTTGCATCATCACAAACAAAAACACGCTCGCGAGCGACAGGCAAACCGATCGAGATTTCTTCAGACACACCGACACTAACATTCAATCAACCTAGATATTTTGGCGAACCACCAGCAGGAAATTAGTTTTCGCGATGAAAACGACAGGCCAGCAGAATACGGCTTGAGAGGAAACAATCCATTGAATCACGCCGACAAGACACCCCCCAATCATAGAGGGATCATCTGCACAGTCCATCCGCTCCAGACGATTTCGGCAAAAGACGCTAAGTTGTCGGAACGTCTTTCTTACAATTGGTTCGCCGTCCTCCCACGGCGCGGGAATCCGCGTCGGTTAGCAGATTCGCCTCGATGCCACGCGAGTCCAACGCCCCATCCGTGCCCGCGACCTCCTCCACAATGGGCAAAGCTTCGGCGGAGGCCCCTGCGGTCGTCGTCTGGACATTGTCGACCGCGGAATTAGCAACCGCTCTGTCGACCACCTTCGTCCGAATTTCGCCCGCTCGTGCGGGGATTGTCACGGACCAACTCCGTGCCGTCCTGAAATCTCAGTCAACCGGACGGCTCGTCGTGCAGGCCGCGTCCCCCGCCCCACAGAAACTGCAAAACGCTCTTCTCGCGATCACGCTCCTCCCGGAATCCGGCGACACGGCCACCATTTTGCATGTCGACTGGATCCACCCCCAAAAATCCAGTCTCCCATCGATCCCGTCGACTCACACGAATTCCGACGGCGAGTCGACAGTTGGGCAAGACGACACGAACTCTCACTACGCGACTCTGAAACGCCGGCTCGGTGAATCGCTATGGCAAGAACTCTCCACGATCCTCGCCAACCGTGGAATGCACTTCATTCAATGGGCGACCGACCCCGTTTTGCCTCCTACCGAGACACTCGATTCGGGTGCCATGGACGCTGCAAACCGTTGGCCACAATCGCTCCAATTCTCACAAATCGGAACCCTCGAATACCTGGCGCTCGATTGCGATGGACACGGCCAATGGCCTCAAACCAACCGGCATGAAACAAGCCTGCCCACCGGACACCCGGACGAGTCGCAACAGTCCAACTCACCATCGGCGGATCAATTTTCCATCGACCTCGAACCACTCGATCATGACGATCCTTCCCAGCGAGAGATCTTTGAAAAGCTGGTGAAGCGAACCTACATCGATTCACTCGACTGCCCACCTCTCGAACGATTCCGAACGGTCGGCGATATCATCTCCGGATATCAGACCGCCGCCGCCTACGCGCCCGATCAGTGGTACATCATTCACGAAAAAAACACCGGCGATTCAGCCCCACATCATCAGGATGCCCGTCCGGGTGTTGGCTGCCTGATCCTCGCTCAGCACCCAGGCTCATCTCCGCTGGACGACGAACCCGAGAATCCAGCCGCTGTCATCGAACTCGTTTACATGGGAATCGCGCCGGAGTACCGCGGGCGAGGCTACGGACAGCAGATCATGCAAAGGATCACCGAGATTTGCCAACGACTGTCGGCCGAACGACTGATTCTCGCCGTGGACCGCGACAACCTCCCCGCGATCGCCGCCTATCGGGCAATCGGGATGCAGCCACTCTTCCGCGAAACCGTGTGGGGTCGTTCGGTTGAGAACACGACTGACGCTTAAGACGTCACGCGGCCGCGTGGCCCCAAACGTCCAAACATGCGGTCGAGTTCGTCGCGACTGAAGAACAGCGCCGTTGGTCGTCCATGGGGACAGTGATGCGTGTCTTGGTAGAGGTCTTTCTGCTCGAGCAGACTCGTGATCTCTTCCGGCGATAGTGGATCGCCGGCTTTCACTGCCGCTTTACACGCCACCGTACTAAGCAGGTGATTGAGAAGGTCTTTCGGATTCGGATCGCGACCGGCGCCCATCACGGATTCTAAAATGGTTCGCAACATCTCCGCCGGATCTTTGCTCGGCATGATCGCCGGATACGATTGAATCAGAATCGTCTCCCCACCGAATTCTTCGATTTCCAAACCAATGCGGGCGAGCGTGTCTTTGACATCGAGGGCCGCCGCTCGTTCTGATGGCGTCAACGACACCGGCTCTGGAACGAGCAATCGCTGCGCCTCGAGGGACGCGTTCTCGCCGAGGACTTTCTTGCAGACCCGTTCGTAAAGCACGCGTTCGTGAAGGGCATGCTGGTCGATGACGACCATGCCTTTTTCGTCCTGCGTGACCAAATACCGATTGTGCACCTGAAATCCGAGATAACAAACACTCGGCGAAGGAGAGGTACCACCCAATGCACCGGAGCCGTCGGCACCGACGGACGCGTTTGAGCCGGATGTGGGCTCGGGTTCCAGATCCCAGGGAGCGATATCTCCGGGAACGACCGCTTGCGACGCCGAGGAGCCATCCGGCTGCGAACCGACAGACGGCGAAACCGGGGAACTCGCACCATTGGGAAAAGGCTGGAAGTCAGGCACACCGCCGAACCCCGTCGGCATCGTGTTGGCCGACGGCGTATGGATAGGGGAAGAGTGAATCGGTGACCCGTCGATGCGGTTCACGCTCGACGAAGACGAGGCAACCGTAGGCCCATTGCTGGCCGATGATTCTTGTCCCGTTCGGGCCCACTCGATCACCGATTGACGTTGCTCATCAACCTCGCGAGCGGGCATCCCCATGACGGACTCGCCTCGCGATCGCAATGCATCACCCGTCATCGGTTCGGGTGCAGGAGCCGATCCGACGCGGTGCGTCATGTCGGTTGACAGAAATCGTTGACGCAGCGTTTGCAATAACCGACTGTAAACCCGGCCACTGTCGGTGAACCGCACCTCCAACTTTGCCGGGTGAACATTCACATCGATCATCTCCGGTGGCATCGTCATCCGCAAGAAACACACCGGGTGCCGCCCCACCATCAATAGCCCTCGGTAGGCTTCGCCAAGAGCATGCTGCAACGCGCGGTCACGAATGTGTCGCCCGTTAAGAAACAGGTACTGCATGCGATTGTTGCCTCGATTGACGGACGGGTCGCAGGCGAACCCAAAGATTTTGACTTGCGCGTCGTCGCTCTCAATCAGAATCAACGACTCCGCAATTTCAGCCCCGAAGAACGCTTCGATACGATCTGCCCAACGTGGCGTGGGCAGCAAATCGAACATCTCCTTGTCACCGTTTCGCAACACGAAATGAACTTTCGGGTTAGCAAGTGCCAACCGCGTGAACGCTTCGACAATATGCCCACGTTCGGTTTGCGGTGTCTTGAGAAACTTGCGTCGGACCGGTGTGTTGAAGAACAGATTGCGGACTTCAATCGTCGTCCCGACCGGGCAACCGCACGGTCCCGGCGACTCAATCACGCCGCCGCGAATATCGATCTGACTTCCGCTCTGCGAACCTTCTGCCCGACTGCGGATCGTCATCTGCGAAACACTCGCGATCGAAGCGAGCGCCTCGCCACGAAACCCGAGCGTACCGACATGAAACAGGGAATCGTCCTCCGGCAGTTTGCTGGTCGCGTGACTGGTCACCGCGAGTGGCAATTGCTCGGCCGTCATGCCACAACCGTCGTCGCTGATCCGGATCATCTCGACGCCGCCACCGGCGATCGCCAGTTCAACGCGGGACGCGCCCGCATCAATGCTGTTTTCGAGCAGCTCTTTGACGACCGAAGCGGGTCGCTCGATCACCTCCCCCGCGGCAATCTGATTGACCAATTGAGGCGGCAATTGACGGATAATCCGCGGTCCGGCAGGAGGCTGCGACGCCGCCCCCGCTGATTCGGTGGAGGCGGATTCAGACGGTGCGGGGGTGGAGGTAGCGCTCATGCGTTTGAATGTAACGAATGAGACTCTCTGGACAATCGCAAACCGCATCGGTGCCACCCCAATTGGACCTCGAGGTGATCGGATTGCACAGAAAAGGAGACCTGCCGCCGCTTTGACGATGAACTGAAATCGATCAGACAGGGGGCTCTGACGTACCGGCCCCCACTGGACGGACTTTTCGGGTTCCGACATTGCCAATTCGGAGAGCCATCATGCGATGTACCAACACAACAATGATTAACGAAGCGGCAGGTGCCAAACAAACGATTTTGGAGGCATAGTCGAAATCAATTTCGACAAGATTTTTCCAGTTTTCGAGCGAAAGAACACCCGATTCCGCGGCCACCATGCTTGCCCACCCCAGGGCTCCGACCACCACGACAATCAACCATCGCACTTTTCCCGAACGCAACCCCGCAATCGTGTTTCCCACCAACGCGGACATCATCGCCAAACCTAAATACGCCAGGACAACGAGATACTGACCGCCGTCTTCGGCGACTCGAATGATCGCGATCAACACGGCCGCGATCACTGTCATCATCAACAGCCAACCGATTGACGCTTTTTGGTCCCGACCGGATCGCACCGGACGGATGACCCAGGGCGGCACTCGAGTCATCCGTAATACAAACACCTGAATTGCCGTCACAATCGTGCTGACGACAAATAGCTCAAAGACTCCGTTGCTCTGTAAAGAAAAAATGACACCGCCAATCAACACCGCCCCCGTCGCCACCGCGAAGTGATAGCGACTAAATCCGGGCGAAAGCAAAATGGCCGCGAGGGTTGGTGATCCGATCATTAAAGAAACGAACAACACCCAGTCCCACGGGCTATCGCCACTAAAGCTGGTTGTCCGTTCAATCACCAAAAACGCGATGAACTGGCCGATGAGATACGCGATCGGCATCACCCACCATTTGCGTCCGATCGCGAATTCACGATCACGCGTAGGCCGCCTGCCTCGCGCCCCGATGCTGCTAGTTGACGTTTGCCGTCCACTCACGCGAGGACCTTCAATGGGGATTCAATCTCTGACATCCATTCATCGCGAAACGTCATCCATGAAAGACGACCACGCCAAACGATTCGGAGCGAGTTTTGAGATCAGTCGACCGTGGGGCGAACGATCCATCCCCCACCCAACACGCGATCTCCATCGTAAACGACGGCGGCTTGTCCTGGGGCGACCGCTTTCTGTGGCTCGGCAAATCTCACCGCGAAACGACTCGCATCGGCAGCATCAAACCGGACGTGGGCCGCATGAGGGCGGCCGTTGTAGCGAATCTGAACACTAACGTGTTCCGGCAAATCACTCGGATCGATCAGCCAGTTCGCTTGGTCAGCCTCGAGTCCCGGAGCCAACAAATCGGCCGCGTCTCCGAGCACGACCCGCCGCGTGTCGGGCTCGATCCGGACGACAAACTGTGGCTTGCCGAGCGCCACCCCGAGTCCTTTCCTCTGGCCGACGGTGTACGCTTCAAATCCGTCATGTTTGCCAACCACGCGACCATCGATCGTCACGATTTCTCCCGCCGTGGCACCGACCATCTCGGGACGCCGCGATTTCACGAAATCACTGTGGTGCCCCTCCGTCACAAAACAAATCTCCTGGCTATCTTTCTTTTCCGAGACACCTAGGCCGAGAGAAGCGGCAATTTCGCGGATTTGAGACTTTTCGAAGTCGCCCACCGGCAGCATCATTCGCGACAACCGCTCGTGACCGATCCCGAACAACGCGTAGGACTGATCCTTCGAATCATCGAGCCCGCGGCGGAGTTGCCGTCCCTCCGAATTTTCGCTCATTCGAGCATAATGCCCGGTCGCGACGTAATCCGCATCGACACCGTCTGCGTAGTCAAACAGTTTGCCAAATTTGATCCAGTGGTTGCACTTCACACACGGGTTCGGTGTCCGAGCGTTCAGATAGTCGTCGACGAAATAGTCCACGATTTTGCGAAAGTCTTCCTGCAAATCGAGCGAATAGAAGGGAATGTCCATCGACATCGCCACGCGGCGTGCGTCGGCCGCATCGGTCGCGCTGCAACACCCCTGTTTGTGGTCAGCCCGTTTTCCCTGCGAGGCCGACGTCGAAACTCCTCCCAAGACGGGCAGCCCCAACGGATTCGGGTCCGCCGCGTCATCGGTTTGAATCCGACACGCCGAAGCAGACGCCTCTCCGTGCCGCATGAAGACACCGATCACCTCATGACCAGCTTGGGTAAGCAGGTGGGCCGCGACGCTGGAATCAACTCCACCACTCATCGCGAGAACGACACGTGACATGTATAAACAACTTGGTAAAAAAGCACTGAGCTACAAAAGATTACTTCCCTTATCATACCTATGGAGTCCAATCCGTCATGGACGCTGAACTAACCACCCGCAGTAAATCGATCCGTGCTCGCCTGATCCAACTACAGGACTCTCTTTGACCACGCTGCCAAGAACGACAAAATCAAGGCAATCGAAGCCAAAATGTCGGCCCCCGATTTTTGGGACAACAGCGAAACGGCTCAAAAAGTCGTCATGCAGCTAAAAACCCTCAAAGGGATTGTCGGTCCCCTCGACGACCTCACCGAATCGGCGGGTGACCTCGACGCCCTTTTTGAAATGGCTGAGGAAGACGAATCGATCGAACAAGAGGTACGTACCGAAATCGAACGACTCGAGGAAGTCCTCGACGATTTGGAATTGAAAGCCCTCCTCAACGGGCCTCACGATTCGGCCGGCGCGATCGTCACGATCAACGCACGCGACGGCGGAACCGATGCCAACGACTGGGCCGACATGATGCTGCGGATGTATTCCGCTTGGGCGGTCGGACAGGGTTTCAAGATCGAACTCCTCGACCGACAAGAGAACGAAGAAGCAGGCATCAACAACGCCTCGATCGCCGTCCGTGGACCGATGGCCTACGGGTATCTCAAAGGCGAACAAGGGATGCACCGACTCGTTCGGATCAGTCCTTTCAACAGCGAAGGGAAACGCCAGACCAGCTTCGCGGCGGTGAACGTGTCCCCCGAAATTGACGATTCGATCAAGATCGACATCGAGAAAAAGGATGTTCGCGAAGACACCTACCGCGCCGGTGGTGCCGGTGGGCAACACGTCAACAAAACCGACAGTGCGGTTCGGTTGACGCACATCCCGACAAACACCGTCGTGCAGTGCCAGAACGAACGCAGCCAACACCAGAACCGTGACACGGCGTGGAAGATGCTGCGAGCGAAAATGGCACGAATCGAAGAGGAAAAACGCGAAGCCGAAGACGCGTCAAAATATGCGACGCAGGCCAAGACCGGATTCGGAAGCCAAATCCGAAACTACTTCTTGCACCCCGACCAGCGAGTCAAAGACTCTCGAACCGGGCACTACGTCGGCAACTTCGAAAGCGTCCTCAACGGGAGTGAACTGCAGGGGTTCTTCGACGCCTTCCTGCGACTCAAAGCCGGAAAGACCGAAGCCGTTGCCGACGACGATGATGAGTAGCAACACCAGCTCTCTCAGTCGACGCTCGACGCGTTCGCCCAGCCACTCGCCGTCGGTGCGATTTTCCAAAATCATATCGATGGTGAGTTCAGGCGAACGCGATCGGACGTCTACGCCAGTCGTTAAAAATCAATCTGCGCACGTGTAGCAAAGATGCCCGCCTCGCTCTCTCCCTCACGCCAAACATTGGCGTGAATGTAGTTGAGTTGGAATTTGGTTCGAGGGTTGAGATACCAATTCAGCCCGGCGGTGAAATTGCTCATCCGACCACCCGTAATGTTCTCGTCGCTCAAATCGATATAGGAACAGCGTGCGGCAATTTCCCAAGCACCGATGCCCCCATCTTTTCCGACGCTTTGTTTAGGGATCACACGACCAAAAACGCCGCCCTTGCCGTTGTAGACTCGCGTCTCGCCGGTCAAAAAGTATCCGGCGTGGACGTAGGCGCCCGGCAAGAACAACGTTGGCCCATCCGTTTGATCAACGACACTGTAGATCGCTTCGGACTGCGCGTAGAGTGAACCGCATACCATTGCCAACTCGGCGCCAAACAATTGCGTGTGCTCCGTCGCAATCAAACCGGTATCAACAAACGGCGGCAGGTTATTCGGCACGCCCACCGGTACACCCCCGCCGGTCTCACCTATGAAGACCTCCGGCGTGCTCCGATATTGGAGCACATCATTTGCGGGATCGATCAGGCTGTAAGCACCTCCGATATGAACGAGCCCCCGTCCGTCATCTTGACTCAATACCACTGCGGTCGCCCGAGTCGCCAACGCATAGCCGCCGTTGTCACCGACGTTGCCTCCATAAAAGTCCGACGGGAACCGATACGCCGACAACGCCCATGCCGCGAGTTCGTCTTCACGCGCCCCCGACAGCATCACTCCGGTTTGCCGAAACGGCAAAAACGTGGCAGGCAATCCTCGTTCGAGAAATGTCATCTCGCGTGCGCTCGTCATCACGTCCATGCCGATCGGTTGTCGGAAAAAACCGACACGTAAATCGCAACGTCCGATCACATCTTCAACATCCAATCGCACATCGGCGAAACTGGGCCGGCCCCCAAAACCGAAATCCATGTCGATGCAGAACCCGACATTGTCCCACGCCTTTCCCACCGCCGACAAACGCGTCCGCCGGAAATCAGCCCCATCCTGCACGTCACCGACCAAATCACGGTTGGCCGCATCTTGACTGAACCATGCCGCGTCAGTTTGCAACAAACCCGACAACCGCACCGTGGGATACTTCGGTTTGTCGGTCGTGGCTTGCGCCGGTGCCGCGATCGCGACGGGTTGGATCGCGTCCTCAGGTTGTTGCATGGCCGACTCATCAACAAATCGCTGCGACCACAACTCATCAATCTGACGCTGTAAGTCAGCGAGTTCCGCGGCGACCGATTCGCGATCCGAATCAGCTAAACCTGTATCGAGCGCACCTGCTACCTCGCCGACCATCAATTGATCAGACAGGGTCACGCTGCCGTCCTGAGCGCAAACGGAATTACCAAACGCCATCAACACACCAACGAGTGTCCATCCCATGACAGGAGCCATCGATATGAGCCATCGACGCGTCCATTCAACCGGCGACGAACCGCGTGCGATCTTCGGACTGTCCGTTAAATTCATGTCGACTCGAGCATCAGCACCGGCAATGAGATTGCGTCCAACAAAGATGGCATCACTGACATTGTCGGAAAAACCGGCCCGTCGTTTGAGACCGTGAATGCCAATCGTTACAACCGGACCGCGGGAGTACGCATTCCATTTGCATGGGTGCAAATCGCAACCTATTCATTGAGCGATTGACTTCCGGACTCTCTTTTGACTCCGGCCACTCCGCTTTCTCCTTTTTCAAACGGTTCACCTCGTGGCTTTGCTCCGACGCTTTTGGGCTCCTGCTCTGATCCTACTCATGGTTGCGATTCACGCAGCCGTGATCGGATACGTGCGCAGCCGCGTTGCCCGGCTGAGCAATCTCGAAAGTTCCGCCGTTGAAATCGGTCGATTGCGGTTCCAGAACGTGAACGAGCCCGACATGGTTTACCAGTTGGTACTTCATGCGGTTGTCGATCCGACACGCCATTTCCGTGGTGAACAGCGACTGACTCAAACCAGAATGGAAATCATCGAGTCGGCCGAACAAATGCTCCGTCAAGTCGAACCGGCCTGGTTGGCGGACCCCGCTCAGAAAGAGATTCGCGAGCGGTTAATGGACGTCGTCCTGCAAAATCTCGATGAACCTCTCGTCCAAAGGGTGTTGATCACCGACTGGCTCCGCATCCCCAGCTCCCAGACGTCTCCGGCCATCGGCGCCACGCCTCCGTTGCTCTAAAACGAAGCGATCCTCCGTCGTGAACACGACGATGGAGTTTGTACCGGACCTTCATCCGGATTGAGGCATCCGGATTTAGGCGTCCAGATTCAGACCTCAATCCAGCCCCCGGGCCTGTCTCGCAACCCTTCGTCCCCCTGCCCGCATCGTTCTATGTCGGACACCCTCAACGAGCGCATCACGCAACTCGAAATCCAGCTCGCACACACTCAGCGAACCTGTGACCAACTCAACGAAGTCGTCACGAAACTATCGCTCGACGCCCAAACGCGTGATCGCATGTTGCAGCGATTGATGGACCAAGTCAAAGACTTCAAGAACAAACTCGATGATGGCGGCGGATCGCTCGAAGACGAGAAACCGCCGCACTACTAAACCGCCTCAATCGCCTTGTTAATCGCGATAATTCGGATGGTAGCCGTCATAGTAAGGAGCGACCGGATACGGTGTGCCCCGCCCAGAGGGATAGGGTGCAAAACCGTCGGTTCCCGCCGCCGGATTCGGGCGACGCCACTGCTGCCCTGGCCGCTGCGGACCATACGGGTTCCCGGCTCCACCGCCGTTGCCAGGATTGCCAGGGTTTCCGCCGCCTCCTGGACCTACCGGAGCGATCCCGCCACCATAACCTTGGCCGAAGCCGGGGTAGATGTTGTTGAAACTCAAACCCGCATACGGTGCACCCCAGTTCGGATAGGGCGTGCTGTAAGGTCGGTATGGAAAACGCCACTCACCATAGGGACGCACGGGATCTCCCCATTGCTCGACCTGGTGGTAGTTGTCGGCCGATTGACCGTATGCCAGCGAACTACGGTAGTGCGTGTAACCGCTCGTTCTCAGAGGCGGCATGACTGCCGTCGAAGGGGGCTCCACCGGCGCGAACTGCGCCACACGTTCACCGGTAAGAACGTCATGCGTGAAACGGCTCGGCAAAGTCAACCAATCGGCAGACACCGATTCGAAAACACTGCCTGCGAACACGGCACAGACGCATGCGAACAATGGGAGGAGGGTGACACGTTTCATGTGACCCAAAATAGTTCGTGTTCCCAATTCAGGCGGCCTGCGAGAACGAAAAGATCATTCACTTCGCCGACGAACACGTCAAAACCAACCTAACCGGTACAATCCAACTCAATCATGCCGGTGGGCTCTCTGAACGCCTCGTTAATTCGCGGGCGCCTCTGACGCAGTGACCGGCAGACCGTGTTGCGAGTCTCAACTAACGGAGTCGTTCAGCTCGCGGATCAATCCGGCAGACAACCTGGTTAAGAAACCTGAGTCGCCTTTTGAATCCGTTCGTTCGCATCCTTGAGCAACAACCGCATCGCTTCGCGGGCCGCCTCAGGATCGCGAGCGCAAATCGCATCGAGCACGTTACGGTGCGGCGGAATGGACGTGCGATTGTCGGACGCCTGACGGTTGGTGACTCGCAAACTCGATGCTAGCGAAACGTGAATCACGTTCGCGACCGGCGAGAAAAACAAATTCCCCGTCGCGTGCAAGATCTCAGTATGAAATTGGAGATCAGCCTTCAGGAATTCATCAAGCTTGTCAGTATTCTCTTCCATCTGTTCGAACGCTTCTCGGATGGCCTGCAACTGTTCGTCGCTCGCCCGCTCCGCAGCAAGCGCCGCGGCCGCTGGTTCGATCGTCTGCCGAAACTCCGTCAGAAAAAACAGTTGCGAATCACCGGTATCTGCCCGCGACTGCCAATCAAGAACTTCCGGATCGAGATAGTTCCACGACCTCGCTGGTAGCACAATCGTGCCACGCTTGGCCCTGGAGTCAACCAAGCCCTTCGCCGCCAGCGATTTGATAGCTTCGCGAATGACCGTTCGGCTGACGCCCATCTTGTCACAAAGCACAGCTTCCTGGGGTAACGGGTCGCCTGGCTTCACATCTCCCGCCAAAATCTGACATCCCAGATCGTGAACGACTTGGCCACAAAGATTTCGACGAGAACGCATGTTTTCCATGTAGTTTAGGCAATCAATACCGATGCTTGGATGACAATTAAAAGAGGGCCTGCGAAGCGTATCAGTATGATTCGAACTTCCTCCAACAGATACAGAGATTACCGAGATACGCCGACAATAACGCGCAACGAATACGCATTTTTGTTGTTTTGCGCGAAAAAACGGCACAACGTCGCCTTACGGACAATCGGGGGGAATGACTCCACACCGAATCTGCAGGAAAACACGAGCTATCGTAGACTCCTCGCCCAACAAAGTCTATTGACTTCACTCAGAGGTTCTTCTGCTGCCAAGATAAGATGAACAGCGGTTTCCTAATCGATCGTTGCATTTTCGCGTGGTTTTGTGGTGAGGCAAGAACTCGCCTAGCACAATCCGGTCCCGCAATTTTGCGATCGGCAGCGAATCCGATCGACTACGTCCCATCAACCGAACAATTTGCCACATTCAGTTTGCTACCAACCTCGCCTCATCCGCCGCACAATTCTGCGTTTTCACGAGACAGGTGGGTAGACCACTGCTCAAATCTCACTCAGTTCCTACTCAATACGGCTGAACTGGATCTTCAAGATCGCGTTTGGGGGGAGCAGATTCGGCGAGGCAGTTTGGCCGGACAGGCGGCGCATTCTGCTCGCAAGGGTTCATCCATCTGGCACGGTACAGCCGCTATTTTGGACTGGCATCTGACGTTTTTTGGATCGCTCTTTCAATCCGTTTCGCAGCGTCCATTAGCATCGACAGCATCGCGTCGTGGGCTGCCATTGGCCGGTGTTCAACGATCGCCCGCAACACTTTTTCATGCAGTGGTACCGATGGAATGTTGTCAGGCGGCAGGCAATTGGTGACCCGCAGGCTGGACTCGAGCGACGCACCAATCACGTTCGCGACGGGTGAAAAAAATGGATTGCAGGTCGCTTGCATGATCTCGGTATGGAACCGAATATCCGCGGCGAGAAACGCCTCAACGTCATTGCCAGCCGTTCGATCCATCTCTTCCCATGCCTCACGGATCCGATCCAACTCAGGCGTCGACGCGCGCTCGGCAGCCATAGCGGCCGCCTTCGGTTCAACGGCTTGGCGAAATTCAGTCAAACAAATGAGATTCTGACCACTCTCGTCCGAGCGAGCACGCCAAGCGATCACGTCTTGATCGAGGTGATTCCAAACACACGACGGACGCACAATCGTCCCGCGCTTCGCACGCGACTCGATCAACCCTTTCGCCGCGAGCGATTTGATCGCCTCCCGAATCACCGTGCGACTGACGCCCATCTGTTCGCACAACATCCATTCCTGCGGAATCGCATCGCCCGGCTCGATTCCGCCTGACACGATACGAACACCGAGATCGTGCACGACCTGCTCACAAAGATTATGACGAGTTCGAGACATTTTTCCTCACACCACTTGATTGCCAAAGTCTATTTGTATTACAATACCACATTCACCGCAAGCGTTCGCCCACGGTGCAACGAGAGTGATTCAAAAGGCGACAAGGATCCGTTGTAAATGCGGGACTGCGACGCCCCAGACTCAACAAGACAACGTTTTTTGTTTTGACACGGGGAGTGCATCGGCAGACGCTGTGGACGACAAGAGACATCCTCGCAAACAAATGATTGAAGACATGGATAATCAGGATTGGTGCCCCACGACCTCGCCAGTTTCGATGTCATCAGCACCCAGTCGAGTTATCTCGCCTCGCGCAACCACGAGCGAAAACTCAAATCAAATCGGCTCGTCTGGCATGAAGATCCAATGCATCCGAACACACCACCTGCGTGACCACCTCGATGTGCCATTCGGTTTTTCACAATGGTATTACGACACGCGAAACACTTTGTGGGTTGAGATTGTTGCCGAGGATGGTACGACCGGTTGGGGCGAGTGCTATGGGCCGTCAGAAATTTATCAATCCGCGATCAACAGTTTCTATGCGCCGAGACTGCTTAATCAAAACGCCTTAGCAACGGATGTCTTATGGCATTTGATGTGGCGTTCCTCGCTCGACTTCGCACGCGGCGGAGTGATGATGGGTGCGATGTCGGGAATCGACATGGCTCTTTGGGATCTCCGTGGAAAGGCGCTTGGACAGTCGGTTTCCGATCTGATGGGTGGTCGATACGCCGACGAGATTCCCTGCTATGCCACCGGCATGTACTTTAAAGAGATGCCCGAAGCAGACCTAATTTCGTCAATCGTCGCGGAGGCATCGAGTTACCAACAACAAGGTTTCCAAGCACTCAAGATCAAGGTGGGCAAGAACCTGGCCTTCGACGCAAAACAAATCGAAGCCCTCCGAGATGCATTACCGAACATGACCATGATGGCCGATTCGAATCACGCGTTCGATCTACCCGAAGCGATTCAAATCGGACGTATTCTCGAAGAGAATGACTTCAGTTGGTTCGAAGAACCGCTGTCACCTGAATTCGAAGGACAGTTTCGACAACTCCAAGACAAACTTGACATTCCCATCGCGACCGGCGAATGCGAACAAACGCGATATGGCTTCCAACGAATGTTATCGACCGGCGGCGTACAAATCGCGCAACCCGACCTTGCCTATTGCGGCGGTCCTTCCGAAGCATTGAAGATCCGCAATCTAGCCTCCTCGATGGGGATCAACGTGGTGCCGCATTGCTGGGGTACCATGCTCAACCTAGCATCAGCGACTCACTTCATTGCATCGGGATATCGCGAACCCGGTCGAAAAGAAACTCCGTCGCCACTGCTTGAATACGATCGCACCCCCAACGCACTTCGTGATGAACTTTTTGAAGTTCCCGTGGTCGTTCGCGATGGCATCGCCCAAGTCCCAACGGGACCGGGACTCGGCGTGATTGTGAATGAAGAAAAGATGCAGTCTTTCGTCGTGAACCAAACCGAAATCAAGGCTTGAAGGGATGCTGAACCATCGTTTTTCGATGTTGATCAATGGCAAGTTGATTCACACGGACAAAACATTCCCGGTAACCAATCCGGCTACCGGCAAAGTCGTCGCGGAAGTCCCCGAGGTGGACGATGCATCGATCCAACTGGCACTAACTTCGGCGCACGACGCCTTTCAAATCTGGTCCCGGATGCCGCTGTCTCAGCGACAACCGATCATTGAAAAATACCGCCAACTGCTCGAACGCAATCGCGAAGAAATCATCGGACTGCTGATCACAGAAACCGGCAAACCGTACGACAATGCCGAATACGACTTTGGAATGCTGACGACATGCCTTCGTTTTTTCTGTGATGAAGCCGCTCGCATTGACCAACAGGTGATTCCTGACCCCGATGGTCGTTTTTTGAACTACACCCTACGTCAGCCTCTGGGAGTGGTGGTGGGATATCTCGCGTGGAACTTCCCGCTGCTGAACCTCGGATACAAACTCGGACCGGTATTGGCATCCGGATGCACCGCGATCATCAAACCATCTCAGGTCACCCCGCTGGCGACGCTCCGATGTGCAGAATTGCTGATTGATGCAGGCGTACCCGATGGCGTCATTAACATTTTCAGCGGCACCGATTATGACGTCACGGCCCCGCTGCTCGAGAGCGGCATTCCTTCGATGTTCACGATGATCGGATCGACGCGAGCAGGTGTCGGCGCGATGAAGTCGGCCTGCACGAACGTCAAACATTTCTCCGTCGAGTTAGGCGGAAACGCCCCCGTGCTCGTTTACGACGATGCCGACATCGAGGCCGCGGCTCACAGCATTGTCGATCTGAAATTCGCTAATTCGGGTCAAGTCTGCGTTTCCCCCAATCGCTGCTTCGTCCACGAATCCGTGTATGAGGAATTCTTGTCCGCCGCGGCCGCTCGCGCGTCGGGCATCACCCTCGGCGCCGGACGAGGTGACGGACGACGAATGGGGCCAGTGCTCACTTCTCAAGCACGTGACCGAATGTTGTCATTGATTTCAGCCGCACAGGAAAAAGGGGCCTCGATCGTTTGTGGGGGCAAGGCTCCCGACCCAGCCATGGAAGGCTTTTTCATTGAACCGACCATCCTTCGCGATGTCAGCCGAGACATGGCACTGTCATGCGACGAAATTTTCGGCCCGATCCTGCCCGTCATCCCCTTCACTGACGATGACGACGAAATCGCATTAGCCAACGATACCGAATATGGATTAGCCGCTTACGTGTACACGACGAACATCACCCGAGGGCTCCGAGCAGCCGCCGAGATCGAAGCGGGCAGCGTTTGCGTCAACGAAGTCCACTACGCCGTGCACCTGCCTCACGGCGGGTTGAAACAAAGCGGCGTGGGCAAAGACTGCTCCCGCTACAGCTTGCAAGAATACCTCACGCTCAAACGGGTTTCTGTCCTCGTTGGTCCGTAATGACGCCCCTACCGAATCGATCCGGTTCAACACAATCACCGCATATCGGCATCCCGCACTCCTCATGAACTTCCCGACCGAAATTTTAGACCGACTAAGAAAGTCAGGCGTCGTCGCGGGTTTCTCGGTAGATAATGTCGCGCACGCAATCCCGCTGGCCAAAGCACTCCTCGCTGGCGGCATCGACGCCATCGAACTGACACTGCGAACGCCCGCGGGACTCGAGTCGGTCAAAGCGATCTGTGAAAACGTTCCCAACATGCTAGTGGGCGTTGGCACCATTTTGACGCCGGAGACCGCTATCGAAGTCAAAGCAGTGGGCGCCGATTTCGGCGTTGCTCCGGGAATGAATCCCCGTGTCGTCCGCGCCGCACAAGAGGCAGGCCTTCCCTTCGCACCCGGCATCGCCACACCATCGGACCTCGAAGCCGCGATCGAGCTGGGTTGTCGATTCGTCAAATTCTTCCCGGCCGAACCGGCCGGAGGAATCACGTACCTTCGCAGCATGGCGGCCCCCTATCAACATTTAGGCATCGAGTACTTTCCTCTCGGTGGAATCAACGCCGACAATATGTCGAGCTATCTCCGGGAACCCAACGTTCCGGCCGTCGGCGGATCCTGGATCGTGCAAAAGGAATTAGTCGATCGCAAAGATTGGTCCGGCATCACCGAACGTGCTGCCGCAGTATTCAAGCGCACGAAATAGCGTTCAGGAAATTTCGTGCGGCAACGTTCGATTGCAATCCGCATCGTTTCCGCTCACGTTCACGAACGTCCCGCCTGTTCTTCAATAACGAAACCATCAATCGGATGCTTCCGTCGGTGATTGCATCTCCCCATCAAACTCGACAATCATGTGGAATGAGCCAATGAATACGGTCGTGACCTTTGGCGAAATCATGGGACGACTCGCCGCTCCGGATAACCTTCGACTCCGACAAACCCGCGAACTCGAGGTGACGTACGCCGGTGCTGAAGCCAGCGTGGCGGCATCGATTTGCAACTTCGGTGGTTCAGCACGCTATGTGACCGCGTTGCCCAAACACGCATTGGCTGACGCAACAATGGACGCCGTTCGCGCCGTCGGTATCGACACCCGTTATGTCCTGCGGACCGACAACGGACGCCTCGGCCTCTACTTTCTCGAAACCGGTGCCAATCAACGCCCTAGCAATGTGATCTACGATCGCGCCGACTCCGCGATCGCCATCACACCCGCCGATCAATACGACTGGAACACAATTTTTCACGATGCTCAGTGGCTCCATCTCAGCGGCATCACACCGGCACTTTCAAAAAATTCAGCCAATGCCACGCTCGTTGCCGCGAAAGAAGCCAAACAAGCGGGTGCCACAGTCTCAATCGATCTCAACTTTCGAGGCAAGCTATGGAAATGGGCGACACCGAAATCGTCGCGCGAACTCGCTCAAGAAACGATGAAGAGCGTTTTGCCTTATGTCGACGTTGTCATCGCGAACGAAGAAGACTGCCATGACGTTCTCGGCATCCAAGCCGGCGACACTGATGTGCATTCCGGATCCTTGGACACGTCGCGTTACCCTGACGTGGCCCGCCAAGTCATCAAGATGTTTCCCAACATCAGCAAAGTTGCCATCACGCTTCGCGAAAGCCTCTCGGCAACGCACAATAACTGGGGCGCGATGCTGTTTGACGCGGCATCGGACCAACCGGCATTCGCTCCGGTGGACCACGCTGGTAACTATCAGCCTTACGAAATCAAAAACATCGTCGACCGAGTCGGGGGTGGCGACGCGTTCGCAGGAGGGCTGATCTTTTCCCTCATCACCGCAGAACTGAGCGAGCCACAAACAGCAGTCAAATACGCCGTCGCCGCATCCTGCTTGAAACATTCGATCAAGGGCGACTTCAACTACTCCACCCGCGCTGAAGTAGAGTCACTCATGGGAGGCTCAGCGTCAGGACGCGTTGTGCGTTAGCTCGCGTCTTTCGCTCAACCCGGAAAACACACTACGCCACAACTTGCAAACCCGAACCTCCGGTTGCTCTGCACTCGAATTACCGCGCGTAACATGCACGCGTTTTGATTGGAGCATGCCGACCAGGCACGTCCCCATTTCACCGACAGTCACCTGTTCACGATAGAGCAGTGCCAAACAGCAGCAATACCCACGAGCAGCCCGCAATCGCTCCCAGCAATTAACGCGAGTGCGCACGAGAATTGCACGCGATTTCTACCAGCTCTCAACGGCCCCGCGACCTCAGCAACCATGCGCCGTACGGCCCCGATAGCGCACGAAAACCGTCTGGAAAAGATGGCGACGGATCCGCCGACGTCCCCAACGGATCCGTCATTCGCTTAATCGCCCTCTATTAAATACCATCACCCCATTGACGACGCCCTCCTCTTTTTGTATTACAATATCACCTACCGGAATTCACCTCAACGTGGGACATCGACCATGCACGCCTCGCGGATCCTGTTCATCGCAGCAGCCATGCTTCTACCGGCATGTTGCCTGGCAGCGGAAAAGCCGAATATTGTCTTGCTCTTTGCCGACGACGCAGGGTACGGCGACTTCGGTTTTCAAGGCAGTCGCCATTTCAAAACGCCCCATTTAGACAAACTCGCAAAGTCCGGCGTCCGGCTAACCCAGTTCTACGTGTCGGGAGAAACGTGCGGCCCATCTCGTGCAGGATTGCTCTCGGGTCGCTATCAACAGCGATTCGGTTACGAGGAAATCAACGTTCCCGGAATCATGAGTTCGCACAGCAAACTGCTCGGTGATGAAATGGGTTTGCCGACTCATTTAAAGACGATGGGGAACCATCTGCAGGACCTAGGCTATCGCACGGCCGTGTTTGGCAAGTGGCACATGGGTGTCGCCGATCGATACCACCCGCTCCGCCGCGGATTTGACGAGTTCTACGGGATGCGAGGTGGCGCCCGGAGTTTCTTTGCGTATGAAAATCCAAACCAGACCGCGCGCGAAAACCTAATCGAACGCAACTTTGAAAACTATCAAGAACACGACGGTTACCTGACCAACGCGATCGCGGATGAAGCATGCGAGTTCATTGAGCGCAACCAGGATTCTCCCTTCTTTGCCTACGTTTCTTTCACCGCAGTGCATACCCCAATGCAAGCGGACCCGAATGACAAAGACTCGTTTCCTCAATTGGATGGGACTCGCCGAACCGCCGCCCAAATGATGCTGTCGATGGATCGTGCATGCGGCAAAATCCTCGACAAACTCAACGCGCTCGGCGTCAGCGAAAACACTCTCGTTGTGTTCACCAATGACAACGGCGGTCCGATGGATAAAAACGGATCGAGCAACTATCCCTTGAGCGGAGTGAAAGGCACACAACTCGAGGGCGGCATTCGCGTCCCGGGAATCGTCTCATGGCCGAACAAGTTAAAAGGTGATTCGGTTTTTGACTCGCCGCTTATTACGCTCGATCTCCTGCCCACATTCATCGCCGCAGGCGGCGGTGATCCCTCGAAGATTGACGACCTCGACGGCACTAACATGTTGCCTTTTCTGCAAGGCGACACCTCCACATTACCGCACAAAACGCTGCACTGGAAAATGGAAACGCGTGGCGCCATTCGAGAAGGCGATTGGAAGTTACTACGTTTCCCAGACCGCCCTGCGGAGTTGTTCGACCTCGCCAAAGACCCCGCCGAACAACACGATCTCGCCCGCCAGCACCCTGAGATCGTCAAACGTCTCTTTCGCAGCATGTTCGCGTGGGAACTCGAACTCGAACGCCCCCTGTTTATGCTTCGCCGGGCAGAAGAAGGATGGTCATCCCGGCGGACAGACCAATTCCGATCGCCACCCGCCAAAAAATACTAATACGAACTCATTGATATCCCCAACCATATCGATCGCTTTCTATCTCAATTTCATGTTTGCCAAGTCAACGAACTAACCATGAGAATCGCTAGCCAAAATTTCTCCGTAGCGCGAAACCTCCTCGGCATCAGTCTCCTGCTATTCGCGTCCGCCAACACGCAGGCACAAGACAATCACCTCACTTCGAAGGCTCCGGCACCCAAACACCCCGGTACGGTGTCACCCGCGTCCGACCCATCCAACTCAGGCAACTGGAGCCTTCGCGAAGATATCAGTGATGAGTTCGAAGGCGACGAAATTGACCAGTCGAAATGGTTTGTCGAAGGGAATAATGGTGACTACTACATCTGGAAGGGCCGGGCACCTTCGCAATTTGCTCCCCATAACGTGATCGTCGAAGACGGCAAACTGAAGATCCGGTCACAATGGGAACCGGCATTCAATTTTGCCAAAGACGAAGGACATGAAGGCAATACCTACCGAACCCACGAAGGCAAAGACGTCCCCGTCACGACCGGAGGCGTGGTCAGTCGCAAACGTTTTCTAAACGGATACATGGAAGTCAAATCCAAGCCGGGTGATTCGGCGATGACCGCCGCGTTCTGGGCCATCGGCTACGAATCAGAACTCGATATCTACGAACAGATGGGTAACCCCAACGCCGGCAATGATATCCAAGAAGACAGCACCAAAATGAGCGTGCACGACTGGCAGCCACCGGCGAAGCGCCCGACGAGAAAGTTCGGTTACAAAAAGAAACTCCCCTACCGCGTCGCAGATGACTTTCACGTCTTTGGTTGCGAATGGGGCGAAGATTACCTGAAGTGTTTTATCGACGGCGAACTCGTTTATGAAACCACTCAGGAACAAGAAGGCAAGAACTGGGTGCTGACCAACCCACTAGAAATTTGGTTGGACTCCGAGATCTTCGTTTGGCTCGGTCTCCCAACTGAAGATGAACTGCCTACCGATTTTGAAATCGAATATCTTCGGGTTTGGCAGCAGTCGCAATCCAACCTCCTCGATCGTGCCTTCTTCGGCTTCGAAGGTCCGTTCCTGTTTCAAGAGAACCCACGGCCGCTGGATCTGGTCCCCGAAAGTTCAGTCAACAATGACTATCAACAGTTCTGGCGCATCAATGATGCATCAGCGAAACACTTCTCAATCGTCCGGCACAAGGAATTCGCATCCGGCACACGCAGCCTGATGTTGACGACCGAAGACGAACTTTCCGCAAACGACGTTTTCGTTGAAGGCCCCGAAGGGTCCGTTGATATTGCCGCGGGCACCTACGATTTCACCGTGAAAGTTTGGGTCGATTCCAATAGCACTGCAGAGAAAATCCAGTTTTCTCTCGCGGATCCAACCTTCGAACTTCCTGCAATCGACCTGACGTCGTGCGAGAAGGGTGAGTGGGTAACGGTCACTCAGTCGTTCACAAAAGAACAATCCTCCACCGATTCAGATCGTTTGAAGATCTCCATTGACCGCGTTAACACCCCCAGCGGCAAAAATCTTATCTATCTCGATGAGATCGCTATCCAACGCTCTGAAGCGTCAAAATGAAACGCCATATCCGCATCGACCATCTCCCCCACGTCGCCATGAAAACGATAAGTCCGATCGCCAGCCACTCACTCTTCGCACCTATTCTCCTCTTACTGATGGCCTCGCCGTTGATGGCGTTAGAACCGTCTCCCGTAGGGGAAATTTTCCAAAATAGCCCAGGAGATTGGGAGTTCGTATCAAACCAATCGGATGAATTTGATAGCGACCAAGTTGACACGGCGAAATGGAACATCAATACCGAAGATTTGGGAACATGGAGTTGGGAACCCGAAAATACTTTTCAACTCGACGGCATCATGCATCTGCGAATGGTGCAAGAAGACCACCAACGAGGTAACAATAAACTCGCCTACAAATCTGGAATTGCCCGCCAATACACAACGGCAACGTATGGCTATTTTGAAGCACGCGTGAAGGGATGTGATTTGTTCCCGGGTGCTTCTCCGGCATTTTGGTTGCACAGCAAGGGACCTGAGAATCGTTTCATGGCAACGGATGGAGAAACCGTTGCCTATTCCGAGATCGACGTCATCGAACTTCAGCAGGGGGAATACAACGACACGACCAAGCAAAATAACGGCGTTGATATCATCGACTGCAACCTTCACGCCGTTTTGATTCGCGATGGCAAGCGACAGTGGATCCGTCCTGGCACACACCCGGAAACGAACAAAAACGAATATCACGCTTCGTTTGACCCTCGCAAGGATTTTCACGTCTACGGCGTTGAGAACAACAAAGACTTTGTCATCTGGTACATCGATGGCAAGGAAGTAGCACGCAAACCCAATCTCTACTGGCATCTTCCCATGCACATCACCTTGTCGTTGGGTTTGCGACGGCCGTTTGAAACCTACAAAAACGGTGGACGCGAAGCGGTCCTCGAAAACACGACTCGAGAGGGCTTTCCGACAGAAATGTTGGTCGACTACGTGCGTGTCTGGAGAAACAAAAACACCATCGCAGAGTCATCGACACCCAACAAACAATCAAACGGCTCGAAAGTAAAAACGAAAACCCGATCCGGCAACCAACTCGACAACGAGGTCGCTGGCCATTCAATGAGCAAATCGCAATTTGTCGCCATGGAGAAAGCCAAGTGGGAAAGCAACGGCTGGCCATGGAATCGCGAAAAGGTGGAATCCAACTTTGAAGAAATCGATGTCAACAACGACGGAGTCGCTTCGGGAATCGAACGTCAAAAATGGTTTGCCAAAAAGAAGGCTTCGCTGAAGTAACCGTACGCCATTCGAACCAGCTAAATTGTACTCATCGGATCATCGCTGCTCCGATTGCCAACACCCCCAAATGTTCGACGAAGCCCAACATGAATTCTTACAAGACGAACGCGATGATTTACTCAACGATCGTCGCGATGGGAGGCTTTCTGTTCGGGCTCGATGCAGCTCTCATTTCAGGAACGATCGATTACATCACGGCCGAGTTCTCGTTAACGCCCGAGCAACTCGGAACCGCCGTCAGCGCTCCCGCGTTGGGTGTTCTGGTCGCTCTGCCGTTTGCGGGCTACATCTGCAATCAGTTCGGGCGCAAAAAAGCGATCCTCTTGATCGCAATCCTCTACCTGGTCTCCGCAATCTGTTCGTCACTGGCCCCGAGTTACTGGACTTTGGTTGCCGCTCGTTTCTTAGGTGGTCTCGCATTCAGCTCCATCTCACTGGCGTCCATGTACATCGGCGAGATCGCACCACCCAAACTACGAGGAAAACTCGTTTCGATGACCCAAATCAATATCGTGATCGGGTTATCGGGCGCTTACTTCGTCAACTACCTGATCAATCACTGGGCGACGTCCGGTGCACCCTGGGTGGTCAACATGGGACTCGACACCAGCACGTGGCGTTGGATGCTGGGGTCTGAAGTACCGTTCGCCGTACTCTGGTTCGGGCTCCTATTGTTCATCCCGGAAAGCCCATCGTGGTTTGTGTTTCAACATCGGGACGAAGACGCAAAGCAGACCTTGCGCAAACTGATGCCCGAGGATGAGATCGATGCCCACGTGGCCGAGGTTCGTGAAAGTATCCACAAAACCACCGATGACCATTCCATCCAAGCACAGTTACGGGGGATCTTTGGCAAACCGATGCGATTGACGTTTGTGATAGCATTGACGATTGCGATTGCACAACAATCCACGGGCATCAACGCGGTCTTGTTCTACGCTCAAACAATTTTCAAACAACTCGGTATTGGCTCAGACGCCGCGTTCGTGCAAGCCATATGGGTTGGTCTGACCAGCATCGTATTTACGGTCATGGGGCTACTACTCGTTGATCGACTCGGCCGTCGCCCGCTGATTATCTGGGGAATGGTTTGGATCATTGCGAGCCTGGGCATCTGTGCCTACGCGTTCCACAACGCTCGCTACGTCGTCAGCGAACAAACAATTGCTGCCATCGAAGCCGACGAACAAAACGCTCTCAGCGAAGTAAGCCGACTTCAATCCATCGCGGGAGTCCAACATACCAGCGACATCGAATTCAAACAGGCGATTCGCGACACATTGGGCCCCGACGATGCGAACAAACACATGGGAACGATCCTGGACGCCTCGATCCAAATCGACGCAAAACTGGTCCTATTCGGCATCCTCAGCTTCATCGCCGCGTTCCACTTTTCCGTCGGCCCGGTGATGTGGGTTCTGTTCTCAGAGATCTTCCCCGTTTCGCTTCGTGGCATCGCGATTCCCTTCTTCACGATTGTGACCAGTCTGACGAGTTGGCTCGTTCAGTTTTTTTTCCCGCGACAACTTGAGAGCATGGGAATGACGTCCGTGTTCCTTTTTTACGCCGGAACCGTATTCGCCGGGTTGGTGATTTTGTTCTTCACACTAAAAGAAACCAAGAACATGAGCATCGAGGAAATCGAAACAACACTGCGAACGAACGGAGCAACCACGTAAACTCATCCTGAACATCATTTCCTTGCTGTAATTCAGAATTTCAGTGACGCCCGTCGCGTTCAATACTTCCACGATTCGTTAAGAGTTATGATCGACACATCCAACAGTCCTCACGTCAAACTTAAGAACATCGGCATCGGTGAATGCCAATGGACGGAGGGATTCTGGGCAGACAAATTCCGGCAATGTGAAGAGATCATGGTGCCCCACATGGGCACCCTACTCAAAGGCGATATTGGACACGGCTACAACAACTTCAAAATTGCGGCAGGTCTAAAAGAGGGCAAACATCAGGGTTTTGCTTGGCACGACGGAGACTTTTTCAAATGGATGGAGGCGGCGGTCTACATCTACGCCGTCAACCAGGACTCTAAAATTGTCGACGAACTTGACGAAATTATCGAAGTCATCGGGAAGGCACAGGAGGGCGATGGCTACCTGCACACCAACATCCAGATCGATGGTATCGCTCACTTTTCTAATCGCAAATATCACGAGATGTACAATTGCGGTCACCTCTACACCAGCGCCTGCGTCCATCATCGCGTGACAGGCAAGACCAACTTTCTCGATATTGCGATCAAGAACGCCGACCTGCTTTACAAACGATTCCACCCCCAACCCAAAGAGCTCTCTCGGTTCGGTTTCAATCAATCTCAGATCATGGGTTTGACCGAACTCTATCGCACGACCAAAGACAAACGCTATCTCGAACTTGCCGAGATTTTCATTAACAACCGCGGCAAATCCGAAGTTGTCGAAGACTCCAGTACGGAAGGGTATCCGATCGGCGACATGGTCCAGGAACGCGTTCCGCTGCGAGAAGAAACCGAAGCAGTTGGACACGCCGTGTTGGCACTCTACTACTACGCGGGTGCCGCGGATGTGTATGCCGAAACCGGTGAACAGGCATTGATCGATGCCCTCGATCGACTGTGGGACAACGTCGCCAATCAAAAGATGTACGTCACCGGTGCAGTCGGCCAAGCACATTTCGGCGCGTCAACTCGCCGCGACAAAATCGAGGAAGGTTTCCTCGACGCGTATCTGATGCCCAACGCAACGGCATACAACGAGACCTGTGCCAACATCGCTAATGCCATGTTCAATTACCGGTTACTCGGCATCAAAGGCGATTCCAAATATGCCGACATCATGGAATTGGTGGCCTACAACAGCGCGTTGGTGGGTATCAGCGCCGACGGCAAACACTACTTCTACGCCAATCCACTGCGGTACAACCACGGGCAACGCGAATACCAGGACAATCGAGACTGCACCGAATCGGCCAACCGAGAACCATACATCGAATGCTTCTGTTGCCCACCAAACTTGGTTCGCACCATCGCTAAAATTTCGGGGTGGGCCTACAGCCTGACACCCAACGGTGTGACCGTAAATCTATTCGGCGGTAATCGTTTGACAACGAAACTTCTTGACGGCACCGAGATCAAGCTACACCAAGACTCCTGTTTTCCATGGGACGGAGATATCAAAATTACGATCGATGCGTGCAAGCCCGATCCGTTTGAATTATTGGTACGAATCCCCGGATGGGCTGAACACTGCACATTGCTCGTCAACGGGAAAGAATCCCGTGTCGAGACCAAACCGGGAACTTTTGCGAAAATCCTTCGTGCATGGCATGCCGGTGATACCATCGAACTCAAACTACCGATGGATGTCAAACTGATGAAAGGGCATCCCTTCATCGAAGAAACTCGCAACCAGACGGCGATCAAAGTGGGGCCATTGGTTTACTGCCTCGAGTCGCCAGATTTACCCGAAGGTGTTCGCACGTTGGATGTCTATGTCCCCAGTGACATTCTACTCAGGAAGCAAAACGATCCCGATGTTCTCGATGGAATCACGACTCTCGTCGGAAACGTGCGGGTCAAGACGGATGAGCGAACATCGATGTACGGACCGATTGGCAACCCCGAATGGAAGAGTACGTCGGTTCGATTTGTTCCGTATTACGCATGGTCTAACCGCGGCAATGCAGAGATGACGGTCTGGCTTCCCGTCGTCTGGAAGTAGCCGTTCAGAATCCAACGATTGCAACTTACTCTTCGTAAACGCAGCGAATCTTCGAAATCAATGAATCCCTGGCATGATCTGCCGACACCGTCCTACGAAAGAATGTCACATCAAATGAATACTGCGTGGCTACCGATTTGGATTCTGATTCCTTTCATTGCATCAAACGTCGTTGCAGAATCGTCTTCTCGCCCAAACATCGTGGTCATCATGTGCGATGACTTGGGATATTCGGACGTCGGCTTTAGCGGTGCCCCCGACATTCGCACTCCCAATTTGGATTCGCTCGCCAAGGCGGGCACGATTTGCACGTCAGGCTACGTTGCCCATCCGTTCTGTGGCCCCAGCCGCATGGGGATGATGTCGGGACGATACCCGCACGCATTCGGCGGCCAATACAATTTGCCACCAACGCATATCGGGATGGACGATTACAACAAACTCGGAATTCCCCGAGAAGAAACGATGATCAGCACCGTGCTTCAAAATGCGGGGTATACCACCGGTGCGATTGGAAAATGGCACCTAGGAGAAGAAGCTGATTACCACCCGAACAATCGTGGCTTCGACGACTTCTACGGATTCCTCGGCGGCGGTCACAACTATTTCCCTGAGCAATACTCCGCCGCCTACGACCGACAAAAACGAGCGGGCAAGGTACGCATCAATGACTATCTGTTGCCACTCCAACACAACGGCAAACGAACCGCGGAAGACGAATACCTGACTGACGCCCTTTCCAAACAAGCTGTCCGCTTTATCAACGAAGCATCCGCGAAAGACAAACCGTTTTTTATGTACCTCGCATACAACGCACCACACTCGCCGATGGAAGCGAAGGAGGAAGATCTCGCGGCAAACTCGCACATCAAGAATCAAAAACGACGGGTGGTTGCCGGCATGGTAACGGCGGTCGACCGTGGAGTCGGTCTCGTCACTCAAACGCTGAAACAGCAAGGCAAATTCGACAACACGCTGGTGATTTTCCTGAGCGACAATGGTGGCAAGTCGGTTTTCGGATCTTCCAACGCCCCCTTTCGTGGAGTGAAGGGTGATACATGGGAAGGCGGTTTTCGGGTTCCAATGTTCTTCCACTGGCCGGATAAAATCCCTGCCCAGAAATTCGACTATCCCGTTTCGGCACTGGACTTCTATCCCACCTTCGCCGCACTCGCAGACGCCGAAATACCGAACAGCAAAAAACTAGATGGAAAAAACATCCTCGCTGACATGAGCAATGGAACCAACCCACGGCCAAACGATGTAATTTTCGCGATGCGGCATCGCGCCGGTTATAGCGACGTCAGTGCACGGCGCGGCGATTGGAAAGCAGTCCGATACTCTAACCAACCTTGGCGGCTGTTCAACATTACGGAAGACCTTGGGGAACTCAATGACTTGGCTTCCAGTAATCCCGAACGACTCCAAGAGTTGGTCGCTGCCGCAGAAAAATGGAGCCAAACGCACGCGGAGCCTCTATTCTTCGATTCACCGGTCGCTCGTGACAAATGGCATGAATCAGACATGCCTCACTTTGACAAAGCGTTTGAGATCGAAGTCGGTGCACCACCGCTTCGTCCGGTCACCCACGTGACGGATAGCGACGTCGCCGAACCAGTTGTCAATATTCCCCAGAAAACCGAAGCGGGCGTCAAACTGAAACGCGGTGACAGCACGCTAGAACACTTCATCGCTTTGGAAAAAGCGAAGTGGAAAAAGAACGGGTGGAATTGGAACCAGGAAAAAGTGGAAGCAACCTTCCAACAAATCGACGCCGACCAAGACGGCATCGCATCGGGCAAAGAGAAGAAAGCTTATTGGGCCAAATAGCCTGACAGGCTGTTCCTTCCACCAGAACCACGCAGACATTCATGTAGGTCAGTCTCTGCAAGACTGCCACCATGACAATCGCATCCTTCTCCTCCGAATTTCGGAGAGACGCGGCTACGTGGTTAGCACCTTTTCGACAGACTCCTTTTGAAATCCGCGAAGACGCTCTCAGGAATCATGCTGATGAAGATCATCCCCAAACTGTGCCTGTTGCTGCTCTTTATCTCCGCAACCAGCCAAGCTGCTGATCGTCCAAATGTTCTGTTTCTGGCCATCGATGACTTACGACCAGAACTCGGTTGCTACGGTTCTGAGATCGCGATCACTCCCAACCTCGACAAGTTGGCATTGCAAGGTTTGTTATTCAACCGCGCCTATTGCCAGCAGGCGATCTGCAGCCCTTCCCGCGCGAGTCTGATGACCGGAGCACGGCCGGACACGATCGGCGTGGTCGAAAACTACGCGTACTTCCGGGATCTCAATCCGGACATCGTAACCCTCCCGCAACACTTCATCGCAAACGGATACGAAGCCGTTTACGCCGGAAAAATCTTTCACAACGATCCGACTGCCGATCGCGGAACGTCATGGAGTCGCCAACCGACGAGACCAAAGGTCAAACGAATCCAAACGGCAGGCGGTTACGCACTGCCTGAAAACCAAGCGATCTGGCGTAAGAACAAAGAAATCCTTGACGCGAAATACGGCAGAGCGATCGCCGGCAACGGGCTGATCCACGGCCCCGCCTACGAAGCGGCTGATGTTCCTGACAACACCTATGAAGACGGTTACAACACCGACTCCGCGATCGCCACGCTGAAAGAGTTAGTCGCCGACAACGCCAAGCCATTTTTCCTCGGCCTTGGAATGAAGAAACCGCACCTCGAATTCATTGCACCCAAACGATACTGGGACCTCTACGACCCCAACGACATCCCACTTGCTGCACACACCGCGCCACCGAAGAACGGAGCGGCCATGGGCCTGCATCCTTCGTTCGAACTACGCGTTCGCGACGGTATCCCCAAGAGCGGCCCGATTGACCCACAGATGTCTCGCACACTCAAGCACGCGTATCTGGCATGCGTCAGCTACGTCGACGCTCAGCTCGGCCGAATGATTGCCGCTCTGGAGGATGCGGGCGTCCGCGACAACACGATCATCATCGTCTGGGGAGACCATGGCTGGCACCTCGGTGACATGGGAATCTGGGGCAAAGCGACCAATTACGAAATTGCAACACGCGTTCCATTGATGATCTGGACTCCCGATATGCCCGAGGCCGTTCGCGGATCCAAGACCGATGCGTTGGTAGAGCTGGTCGACATGTACCCTACCTTTTGCGAATTGGCTGGCATCGCTCAACCCGATCACTTGGAAGGACAAAGCTTCCTACCGCTCTTGCAAGCTCCTCATCGATCATGGAAGTCAGCCGTGTTTAGCCAATTCCCCAACCCCGCACTCCGCGAATGGGCGGCAAATCCGTTGTCGGCCGGGATGCGTGAAACGTTCTTTGGCCCACTGATTCAAGAGGTCGAAGGCCGCATCATTCGTCAACAAGGCGACAAGTGGGATCGAGACTTATTCGAGAAGCATTTGATGGGTTATACGATGCGGACGGATCGCTATCGGCTCGTGGTGTGGCAAGACTACCGTGACGCGTCGGCAGATCCGGTCGACGTCGAATTGTACGATCACCAACTGGATCCGTCAGAAACGATCAACGTCGCAGACGCTCAGCCCGAACTCGTTGCCGAATTATTGGCTCAGTTTAAGGCAGGATGGAAGGCACAATTGGCTACGACCAGTAACTAGCAGCGAAATCCTCACACGCCGGCTCTCGAACCCAACCCAGACGTGTTCAACACGACAAGATGCAAAAGAAACGTCCGTCTCGAGAGCATTTCAAAGAAGGACTTGCCCGAACACAGAACCTGGATTCGTCAGAATTCAGTCGCCCGAAAGTAAGGCGACATCATTCCAGGAAATTCTAGCTGTCTTTGCCTGTTGCGGCGGCGCCGAGAACAGGTGGGACTAAAAAGAAGCCGTCCTGAGAAGCAGGAGCGGAAGCAGTCGCGACTTCGGGAGTAAAACTCTCACCGGGGACGTCATCGCGAAACCGGTTTTGGACATCCAGCGCACTGGTCATCGGCTCGACACCCTCGGTATCGAGCTGAGAGAGTTGTTCGACGAACGTCAAAATCTCGCCCACTTGGCGGCCGAAACTCTCTCTCTCCTGTTCGGTGAGATCGAGTTTGGCCAATCGAGCGAGTTTATCGATATCGACGTTGCCTGACACTATTTCTTCGCGCCGCTGACGTCAAAAGGCTTGGTCTTGACCGTTTTGCGAACGACACCGCTGCGGATGCACTGCACGCAAACTCGAACGGTCTTGTTTTCGCCACTGGGCAGGGTGACGTGAACACGTTGCAGGTTCGGGACAAATTTACGGCGAGTACAACCGGTGATTTTGGTACCGACACCACCGAGATATTTCGCTTTCCCGCGTGTTTCGACCCGATTGCCCACCTGTACTTTTTTGCCGCACGCTTCGCATTGTCGTGCCATCGAATTCTCCGCCGCCGTAAATAAATGTGATGTGATCGTGAAAAGCACCGGGCGAACAGACGCACCGGGGCAAGTTTTTTTGTTTGGAAGCCCGGTAGAATAGCGACTTTCGGCTTTGAAGGAAAGCAGGATTCGCTTTCGGATGATATCCCCGGCTGGCGCGGCCTCATGGTCGGTGGGATCGACGGGAATATTCCACCAAGGGGAGCTAAAACACCCCAGGTGTGGAGCGCCGCATGATAGGCGTTCCAATTACCTGCAAATGGCCTTTAGGTACACAGGACCGCCGCAAATCCCGTTCTCTGTACGGCCTATCTGCCAAACCACCACTGACCGTCAAAGTCAACGCAGCTTTTGTGACCGTTGTCTTGTGGATGTTAGGAACACGATTTGGCCGATCGTTTCGTTTTACAGCAGCTAGACCGTGGGATTTCGCCTCAGGACACCGATGAAGTTTGCGACGACCCGGTGTGGAACCGGAAACAGCCTTTTAGTCTCAAACACGATCGCCAGTGGCGGCAGGCGCAGTGGGAGAGTCCGGCAGGTCCGAAAAAATGCTTTTTCGGCTGCGGAGGTTCGAAACGTAATGCACTCACGTGAGTGTGTCGCTTCGATCGTCTGGCCACACCGACATTTACCTTGGTGCCACAAAAATCGACCCAATTGGATTGGGACAAACACGGAGAAAGCAATGAAGCTTAGTAAATTAGCCCTGATCGCAGCCGTTGCATGCGGAATCAACGCACACAACCTGACCACTGCGACTGCAAACGATATCAACATGGTTTCCTTCTGCGAAACCAGCTGCGACTGCGGCGAGCCAGTATGCGGGTGCGAACCAGTATGCTGCGATCCAGGTTGCGACGACGGCTCGTGCTGCGAACCAGAATGCGGCTGCGAAATCGCATGCTGCGACGACACCTCCTGCTGCGATGGCGGATGTGACAGCGGTTGTGCTGCCACTAGCTGCCTCGATGACCTCGCAGGCGGTTGCCTCGACGACCCATGCTCGCTCTTCGGCGACATCGGACACGGAATCACCGTCGGTGGATGGGCCAGCATCGGCTATCACAGCAAAGCAGTGCCTTTGTTCAACAGCCGTGCAGATGAAGTTCAACTCCACCAAGCATGGTTGTACGCAGAGAAAGCCATCGACACCTCGAACGGTTTCGACATCGGTGGTCGCCTCGACTACATCTATGGTACCGACGGACCTGACACTCAGTCGTTCGGTATCAACAACGACCACTGGGACAACGGCTGGGACAACGGTGGTGACTACGGTCACGCCCTTCCTCAAGCCTACGTCGAAGCCGGTTACGGAGACCTGTCGGTCAAACTCGGACACTTCTACACCATCATCGGATGGGAAGTTGTTGGAGCTCCTGACAACTTCTTCTACAGCCACGCTTACACGATGTACAACAGCGAGCCCTTCACCCACACCGGTGCATTGGCAACCTACAACGCATCGGACGATCTGTCGGTCTACGGCGGATGGGTCACTGGCTGGGACAGCGGCTTCGAAAACAACGGCGACGCGTTCCTCGGTGGTGCGTCGATGGGTCTGTGTGACGGTTTGACGATGACCTACGCAACCGTCTTCGGTCGCTTCGGCGAAGACAAGACTGGTGGCGGAGACTCCGAACGCGGCTACATGCACTCGATCGTGTTCGACTATGCCGTCAGCGACAACTTGGAATACATCTTCCAAAGCGACTACCTCGACACCGAAGACGCCGCTGGTGCAACCTCACGCAGCACGTTCGGCATCAACCAGTACCTCCTTTACACCCTCAGCGACAAATTGGCGCTGGGCGGACGTTTCGAATGGTACGACGCCAACGAAGGCATCTACAACTCCGACAACGACATCTACGCATTGACGACTGGCTTGAACATCAAGCCTCACTCGAACGTCATCATGCGTCCTGAAATCCGCTGGGATTGGGTCGATGGCGACTCCACCGGAATTCTGGAAGATGACGCCGACGATCAGTTCACCTTCGGATTCGACACGATCTTCTTGTTCTAATCGATCCGCAGATCTCTAGAACCCGCTTGCCGTCCGGTTGCTCTCGAGCGACCGGACGGTTTTTTCATGCGCGGTCGCACTTCGTACGAAATGCTCTCCACCCCCTTGGGGCAGCCCGCTCGTCGAGAGCCCGCTTGTCGAGAGCCAGTCCGCTGCGGAAACCGGCGTGTAGCGGAAACACGCGTCCGATGGACCGGACATGATTGCCGCGTCGAGCGATGAACACCGTGTTTTGCGTTATTTTCCGCTTCTTCGCTGGTTCGGTGATGCTGAATTTGCCGGTCGAGCCAGGCTCGCTGTCCGCCTGCCGGCTGTAAAAAGCATATAAGCGATACATCACGTCTTCTGGGCGTCGTCCCCTCCCTGCGACAGTCGATCGTAGCGAGAAAACAATCCTATACGGTGAGCTACACTAGGGGGTCTGGGGAATTGATACCTAGACGAATTGGTTGCTTGCGGCTAAGAACTCGTTTTGGTCGCACCGGATAGCCCCCTCAATAAACAATGGCTCGTGGACTACGAAACTGGAATCCAATCGTCGACTCAAGTGTCCGGAATATGGACGCGTGGTGGTCCTCCACCGACGGAATCGTCGACGCTGATTCATTTCTGCCGATTTCACGCGTGCGGTAAATCCGCCGATTCGCCTGCGTTCACGCATGTCCTGGGCGAACCCGGCGACCACGACCGATTGAGTTTCGCTCAACTGGATGAACGTGCCCGCGCGATCGCGTCTGAAATTCAGGCTCGAGGCGGAGTGGGAAAGCCCGTCCTGATCGTACTGGACCCAGGGTCCGACTATGCCGCGTCGTTGTTCGCATGCATGTACGCCCGCGCGATCGCCGTGCCGATCTACCCTCCACAAATGCTGCGGCTGCAACACACGCTGCCACGCCTCAAAGCGGTCATCGAAAATACCGGCGCCAAATTGATGTTGAGCGACCGAGCCACGATCGGCGAATCGCTCAGCAGCCTTTGGCAAATGCCCGAAAGCGGCGCAATCGCGGTCGATGAAATCTCACCAGAGGCCGCTTCCCTGTGGGATGGACGATTACCCGAACCCGATGATGTCGCAGTATTGCAATACACCTCGGGATCGACGGGAAACCCTCGCGGCGTCGTCCTGACGCATCGAATCCTGCTCAGCAATCTGCATGCGATTGTCGAGCACATTCACTTTGAGGGTGCCCGCAGCGTCCAGTGGGTGCCCCCCTATCACGATATGGGACTGATCGGCGGCATCTTGTTGCCGATTTATCGCGGTGTCGAAACCGTGATCATCTCGCCGACCGATTTCGTCCGCAGCCCGTTACTGTGGCTTCGCTGCATCGACTACTACAACGGTTCGAGTAACGGCGCTCCTAATTTCGGGTACGAACTCTGCGTTCGACGAATCGACCACTCCGAGTGCGAAGGTCTCGATCTGAGTTCATGGAAGGTTGCCGTTGCCGGGGCCGAACCCGTGCGTGCGTCGACTCTCCGTCGTTTCGAAGAAAAGTTTGCACGATACGGATTCGATTCGACCACGTTCAGCCCCGCGTTTGGAATGGCTGAAACTACCGTGATGATGACGGGTTCACCGTTGGGCGAACGCTACAAAACGTTTGATGTCGATGCGCAGGCGTTGCGTTTGGGTCACGTCATTACAAACCCAGTCTCCGCCGATCGCACCAGCCAATCCAAACCGTTCACTCAGGAACTCGTCAGCTCGGGAATCCCGGTCGAAGGGATGGAATACGAGATCGTCGATCCCGAAACCTACCACGCTCTGCCCGACGGCCAAATCGGAGAAATATGGGCTCGAGGTGGTTCGGTTGCCGCAGGTTACTGGAACGACGCAGAGGCAACCGAAAGAACCTTTCACGCTAAACTCGCATCGACCACGCATTGCCACGGCAAACCCTCCGCCGTCGGCCAAACTCGTTACCTCCGAACCGGAGATCTCGCCGCTCGAGTTGACGGACAACTCATCGTCACCGGCCGGCTCAAAGAACTGATCATTGTCGCGGGAAGAAACTTCTACCCGCACGACATCGAACAGATCGTCCAATCGACCAGTGAAGCGTTCAAGCCTGACACGGGCACTGCGATCGGTATCGATATCGACGACAGCGAAGAAATGGTGGTCATCCAGGAACTGTGGAGGCCGCGAAAGTTCTCTCCCGAAGAGCTCCTCAAGAACGTTGTCGCGGCAATCGCTGAAAAGGCGCAAGTCACCCCACATGCAATCGTCTTGGTCCGCAGCGGCTCGTTACCCAAAACCTCCAGCGGCAAGCTTCAACGCACCGATACGAAGGAGATGTTCCTTAAAGGGGAACTGACTGAGATCGCACGATGGCAAGCGGGCAACACGGCAACCTCAACACCCAAACCGTTTGAGGCACCCGCGACCGAATCCGAAAAAACGATCGCATCGATTTGGTCCTCAATCCTTGGAGTAGAGTCCGTCAGCGGCAACGATGACTTCTTCCATCTCGGTGGAAGCTCGCTGCTGATCGCACAAATGCTGACCGAAGTCGGCGAACGCTACTCCGTTTCGATCCCGATGACAGCGATCTTCCGCAACCCGACTCTCAAAGAGTTCGCTGCTGTTGTTGACGCCGAAGAGGACCGTGACCGCTCGGCACTCGAAATCAGTCGCACGAACACGGCGCCCGACGAACCGCACTCGCTCTCGTCTGCCCAACAACGTTTCTGGTTGCTCGATCAACTCGGCCAGACCAACGCGTTCGTCCATGTCCCGGTCACCATCCATCTCGAGCAAGCGATCGACCGCGACCGCCTCGCCGAGGCGTGCCACCGTGTGATCAGTAAACACGCGATGCTGAGAATGCGGTTCGTTGACTCGGATCAAGAACCAACCCAATTCATCGGCGAATCGAACAGTATCGAGATTCACGACTTGAATGTGATGTGCTCCAACGCATCCGATCTGAAATCATTCGACGAAGCGTTGGATCGTTTCATTCGTGAGCCGATGGATCTGACTCAAGCACCTCTGATGCGTGTCGCGTTGTCCCAATGTCCGGATGGCCGAAGCCGCATCGACCTCGTGCTGCACCATCTTGTTTGTGACGCGAGCAGTCTGCAAACACTGATCAGTGATCTAGCCCGTTCGTTTGACACGACCACCGAATCAGTAGCCTGCGAGACCGACGATACGGCTCTTCGTTACGTGGATTTTGCGGAATGGGATCGCGGTTCAGCGCATCGCGAATTGATGCAAACGCGAGTCGCCTACTGGCAACAACGACTCGCCGCGATGCCCCCGGAGTTGAATCTCCCGCGTGCAGAAACACGTCACAGCGATGAACGATCAACAACCGCGTCACCCGCATCAACCAAAGTCGCCGCATCGGTCGCCGCCAAAATCGAACAGATTGCGATTGAACGCGGACTGACGCCGTCGATGGTCTATCTCACTGCGTTTCAATCAGTGCTCGCTCGATATGGCGGAAGCAACGATTTTGGGATTACGATCCCAACATCCAATCGTCCGTCTTCACGTCTCAACGAGATTGTCGGATGCTTCGTCAATCCGATCATCTATCGTGCCCAGGTCGACCAGAACGAGTCTGTAGCGAACGCACTGGAGCAAACTCGCGAACACCTGTTGTCCGATCTCGAGCACGCTGACGTGCCGTTTCAAGACGTTGTCTCGGCTATCGATCAAGTCCGCGACATATCGCGGATGCCGCTGTCGCAGGTGATGTTCCTCTATCAACCGCCTTTTGATTCGATCGAACGTTTGGGTGACGCTGCCGTTGCCTCGGTTCGTCCCGGCTACTCCGCGGTGACCGCTTATGATGTGTCGCTAGTCGTTCATCCAGGCGACGAAACCGAAATGTCGATGGTTGCCGGAGAGAACGTATCGACGGACCTCGTGCAACGGATGCTCACTTCACTCAACGAAGTTCTCGAACAGATCACCGACGCTTCGCTCGCCAAACAATCGATTGCCGGCCTAACAATTCCTTCGAGCACCGAACGTGATTTGATCGAGGCTGCCTCGCACGCAAAGGCACTCACCGAGGCGACGACGGACAATCTGATCCAGCGACTCCGCTCGCACGCTGAACGCACTCCCGATCGCATCGCCATCAGCGACGATCACGCCTCGTTCAGCTATCGAGAGATTGATCGTAAAAGCGACCACATCGCAATGGCGTTGATCGCGGACGGCCTAGAGACCGGATCCCTCGTCGGCGTTGGAATGTCTCGCAGTGCGGACGCCATCACCGCGATTCTTGGGATTTGGAAAGCGGGTGCCGGATACGTGCCGGTGGATCCTTCGCTGCCGATCCATCGACGTGAACAAATCAAATCAGGCGCCGATCTTACCTTCATCATTGACGACACAACCTTCGAACGACTCGCGAAATCGTCACTTAAACCATCAACGTCGATCAGCGAACGGCAGCCCGCCCCGAGCGATCTCGCATACGTGATGTTCACATCCGGTTCGACGGGCACGCCCAAAGGGGTCGCGATCGAACACGGCAGCGTCGCAAACCTACTCGCCTCGTTCGCGGATGAACCGGGATTCACATCGGCAGATTCGATGTTGGCGGTGACGACAATGTCATTCGACATCTCGGTCCTTGAGATGTTCCTTCCGATCTGGTGCGGCGGGAAGGTCGATATCACTGCAAACCGAATCGGCGAAGATCCCGAATCGGTCATTCGCACGATCACAACGACTCGACCTTCGGTCATTCAGTCGACGCCTTCCGCATTTCGGATGCTGATGTCGGCCGGTTGGCGTCCCGATCCGATGACACGATTGTTGTGTGGCGGCGAACCGTTAATGCCCGATCTGGCTTTCGATTTGCTCTCGACGGGTTGCGAGCTTTGGAACGTCTACGGACCGACCGAAACGACCGTTTGGTCAACAATTACTCGTATCGAGTCCCCCGACGAAATCAGCATCGGGCGTCCGATCGCGGGCACAACCTGCCGCGTCGTTGACCGCGACGGAAACGTAGTTCCGATCGGGGTTGCGGGTGAACTGCAAATTGGCGGACTCGGGGTCGCTCGTGGTTACTTCGGGGATGCAGAGCAAACGCGTTCCCGATTCATCAGTATCGACGAGGAACGTTTTTACCAAACTGGCGACCAAGTCCGACGTTCACTCAACGGTAACCTAGAGTTTCTCGCGAGGAATGATCGACAGGTCAAACTCCGTGGGTTCCGGGTTGAGCTAGACGAAATCGAATCCGCACTTCAGCGGTGCCATGGGATCGATCGAGCTGCCGTGGTGCTCTGTTGTAACGATTCTACCGGTGGTGATCGACTGATCGCGTTTTGCTCGGGCTCGAGCGATGACGCGGCCGTACGTTCCGAACTGGCAGATCGACTACCTGACTACATGATCCCGGCGACGATCCAGTGGCTCGATGAGTTACCGCAAACGCCCGCCGGGAAAACGGACTACCGATCACTCCCAACGAATTCGATCGAACCACTCGAATCCCAAACATCTCCACCCCAGACGCCATTGGAATCCGCCTTGGCCGAAGTGTGGTGCGAAGTCCTCGAATGCGAAGCGATTGGTCGCGATGACCACTTTTTCGACCTCGGTGGGAACTCATTGATGGCGGCACAGTTGTTCGCACGGCTTCGCCAGCGGTTGGACATTAACTTACCACTTCGAGAAATTTACACACGACCGACAATTGCGATGATGGCCAGCGCTATCGTCATGCATCAAGCAGAAACGGACGCTGATGACCTATCGGACATGCTCGCAACGATTGACTCACTTTCGGATGACGAGGTGATGCGGGCACTCGACGGCAATAACCAATCCTGATTCTTAAACTCGACCTGTGTCATGATCACGCCTTGTAAAGAACGCGAAATCGACTTCCTCATCATCGGCGCCGGACCGGCCGGGGTGCAGTTGGGCTATTTCATGAAGCGTGCCGGATACGATCATTTGATACTCGAGGCTCATGATCGACCGGGCACCTTTCTGGAAAAGTACCCGCGTCACGGCAAACTGTTATCAATCAACAAGATCCACACCGGCTACAGCGACCGCGAGTCACAACTCCGCTACGACTGGAATTCGCTGTTATGCGACGATGACGAGATGGCATTCGGAAAATACTCCAAAGAGTATTTCCCCAGCACGGAAGACTACGCCCGCTACACTCGAGACTTCGTTGAACGATTCGATCTCGACATTCAATTCAACACCCGCGTCGAGTCGGTCGAAAAGAAGGACAACGGAGCGGAAGGATATGTCGTTCGCGACAATCACGGCACCGTGTATCACGTGCGATGTCTTGTCGTTGCCGTCGGCGTGCAGAAGCCGTACATCCCCGAAATTCCCGGCATCGAACTGACCGAAAACTACGCGGAAATGTCGATCGATCCCGACGACTTCGCGGGCCAACGGGTGCTGATTTTGGGCAAAGGCAACTCGGCGTTCGAAACCGCAAACCATCTCATTTCGGCGACCCGTGTCACTCACTTGTGTAGTCCCAGTCCGATCAAGATGGCCTGGCAAACTCACTTTTTCGGGCACCTCCGCGCCGTTAACAATGACTTCCTCGACACCTATATCCTCAAGGGTCAGAACTCCGTCCTCGACGCTACCGTGGACAGCATCAAGAAAGTGGACGGAGAGTATCACGTCGAGATCACGTTCACTCACGCTGAAGGCCAACGCGCTTCGTTAGCCTATGACCGCGTGCTGTGCTGCACCGGATTCAGTTGGGATCCAACCTTCTTTTCCGACAACTGCCGCCCAGACATGGCATGCGAAGATCGTTTGCCCGCAATGACGAGCGGATGGGAATCAACCAACTTGCCCGGCGTTTTCTACGCCGGAACGATCACGCAGATCCGTGACCTCAAGAAAACCATGTCGAGCGTACTGCACGGATTTCGATTCAACACCGCCGCATTGTTCAACCTGCTGGCCGAACGTTACATGGATGTCCCTTGGCCGGCGGATTCGTTCGAGTCCACGCCAGAAAACATCGCCGACAAGATTACCGCTCAAGTCAGCTCCGCCGCCGGATTGATGCATCAACCCGGTTTCCTCGGCGATTGCCTCGTCGTTGACGACGAAACCGGCACTGCGAACTATCACGCCAATCTCGCCGTCGATTACATCCAAGACAGTCATTTCGCTGACAACCCACATTACTACATCATCACGATGGAATATGGCGAGTTTGAAGGCGACATCTTTAACAAACACCGCATTCCTGATGCTGCAAAGGGCTACGACGATGCCTACCTGCATCCACGCATACGGCGAATGTGTCGTGGACAACTGATTTCGGAACATCACATTTCGGAGTCTCTCGAAAACGATTGGCGTGTAAACGAACATCCCGGCGAACGTCCTCTGATTCGAGCGATTGACTTCATCGGCCAAACCGACGCGACTCGCTATCAGCAAACGCACCGCGATCAATTGCTTCGCTTTCTCAGCGAACAGCTCGCCGTCGGATCACCGTCAGAATCAGAGATGCCTGCTATCGTCTGCCCCTCTTCCTCCTCAAACGCTTCGGCCAGTCTCCCATCGGCCATACATTCGACAGGAAACTCATGTCCGATCTCGAGAAACGGCTAGCCTCTCTTTCGCCCGCCAAACGCGCGCTCTTAGAAAGAATGTTGCTGGAACGTGCGGAGACTCGAGGCTCGAAGATTCCCGTTCGTCCTTCCGATTGCGATGATGATCTCTCGGGTGCCGAACGACGTTTATGGTTTGTCGATCAGATCGCAAAAGACGATCCGTTCTACAACATGCCGCTCGCTGCGCGGTTGCATGGCCCCTTGGATCGTGAATCACTCGATGTCGCGGTCGAACAACTGGTCCACCGACATGAATCACTCCGAACGACTTATCATCTCGTCGACGGAGAACCTCGCCGCACGATTCACGAATCACAACCGATTCATTGTGCATGGATCGACGTTTCAGCGAGCCGAGACGTAGAGTCAGACCTGCGCCGCCGAATGCGTGTCGCGAGCCGAGCACCGTTCGATCTAGAAAACGGACCTCTGCTGCGGATCACGGTCTACCGCATTAGCGATAACGAACACGTGATCTTGCTGGTGATGCATCACATCATCTCCGACGGTTGGTCCATGATTGTCATGTTGCGAGAACTCACGCTCGCATACGAAATGAATCGATCCCGAGACTCATCGCTCAATGGGGATTCAAACGCGTTGCCACCACTGCCAATCCAGTACGCTGATTTCGCGCATTGGCAGAACGAACAGATGTCCGATCAACGCGTCGAGAAACAAATGGAGTATTGGCGGCGATCACTCGAGAACGCGCCCGCCGTACTCGACCTGCCCACCGATCGTCCTCGACCCGCGATCCAGGACTTCATTGGTGCGACAGTCGAAATGGAATTGCCCGCAGATCTAACGTCCGCCATCAATCGACTCGCGTCGACATTGCATACGACGCCGTTCGCCGTATTGATGGCCGCCGAAGCGATCTTGCTGGGCCGGTTTTCACGACAAAACGACCTCGTACTCGGCACCGCCTCCGCCGGACGCGTCCACCCCGAGATCGAACCGCTGATCGGTTTCTTCGTTAATACACTCGCTTTACGAGTTCGGTTAGAAGACAACTTGACGTTCGAAGATCTCGTCCGCCAGGTACACCAAACCACGACGGAAGCCCACGAACACGCGGACGTCCCGTTTGAGCGATTGGTCGAAGAGCTCGCGCCAACGCGTGACCGCAGTTTCTCGCCGATCTTCCAATCCGCCCTCGTTATGCAAAACTTGCCTCGCGACATCAGTGAAAAAGGCAGCATCCAAGTCGATCCGATCCTTGTCGACAACGGCACCGCCAAATATGACCTGACGTTTTTCCTATGGGAAGAATCGGAAAGGCTGATCGGCCATATCGAGTATCGTTCAACGCTGTTCAATCGAGACACAATCGAACGACTGATCGACTCTTATCGTACGCTGCTTACTGCCGCTACCAACGATCCTCAATTACTGATTGATCGGTTGCCGATTCTTTCAGCCGAGCAAAGGTCACAAGTCGTTGACAATTTCAACCAAACATCTGTCACGAATCCGGCACCGTTTTTGTTGCACGAACTGGTTGAAGAAAACGCGACGCGAACACCCAACAAAACCGCCGTGGTGCACGGCGACAGCGAAGTCAGCTACCACGAATTAATCCAGCGAGCCGAAGGCATCGCCGCCAACCTGATCGACGCAGGTATCGACCGCGAATCCGCGGTTGTCATCAAACTTCCTCGTTCCATCGATCTCATCGCGACCATACTCGGCGTCCTCAAAGCAGGTGGATCCTTCGTTCCGGTCGACCCGGAATTTCCTGACGCCCGCATCGAACGTATCGTATCGGACACCGGTGCAAAGATCATGGTTGATCCACAATGGATCGCGAACCACCAAACCTCTCCCGCCGACATCTCGTTTCCGACCGTCGCCCCACACGATCGCGCCTACGTGATCTTCACATCGGGATCGACTGGAACCGCCAAAGGCGTTGAAATCGAACATCGAGGGATCGTCAATTTTGTGCGGGCTCAGATCGATCGCATGCAAGTCTCGGCCGAGGACCGATTCAGCTTCAGTTTCTCACCCTCGTTCGATGGAGCCATCTCCGAAATCTTCTACGCTTTGGGCAGCGGTGGAACGAGCGTCGTTGTTGACAAACCAACACTCCTTGTCCCCGAGGAACTGACGCACCTCCTCAACAAACATCACGTTACGGTCGGAAAATTCCCGCCCGCACTGTTGTCCACGCTCGATCCGTCGACGCTACCAAATTTACGCACAGTGGCTTCGGCAGGCGACAAACTGACCGGCGAACTCGCTCGAAGATGGCTTACCGGAGAGCGCCGGATGTTCAACGGATATGGGCCCACCGAAGTTTCAGTCGGCTGCAGCATGATGCTGCTCAACAACGAATGGACCGGCGACAAGCCACCCATCGGACCGCCAATGAACAACATGCGAATGTACGTTCTTGACGAGCACCGCGAACCATTGCCGATCGGCGCCGCAGGCGAAATCTACGTCGGAGGAAAAGGCGTAGGCCGGGGCTACCTCGGACAGCCCGAGTTGTCCGATTCGGTCTTCTTACCTGACCCATTCGCACCCCAAGACACAACTTCAGACGCTGCTGCTCCACGGATGTATCGCACCGGTGACCTCGGACGATGGCTCGCCAACGGTGTGGTTGAGTTCGTCGGCCGTGTCGATGATCAAGTCAGCCTCCGCGGATTTCGTATCGAACCCGGTGAAATCGCCGCAACGCTGGAAACACTTGGCGGCGTCCGACAAGCCACAGTGATCGAGCGTACCGAAAACGAAACATCACAACTCGTTGCCTACGTGGTTCCCCAAAACGAAAACGAGACTACGGCACTTTCATCACATCTCGAATCCAACCACGTTACACAGTGGCGAAACCTTTTCGAACAAACCCATCGGATTGCTCCCCCTGTCCTGGATCCCTCGTTCAACATCACAGGATGGATCAGCACTTACACCGGAAAGCCGATTCCGAGCGAAGAAATGCGTCAATGGACCGACGGTGCAGTCCAACGAATCCTTGATTTGCAACCTCGAAACGTCTTGGAGATCGGCTGCGGGACGGGACTGTTGCTGCTGCGAATCGCCGAACATTGCGATCGATACGTTGGATCGGATCTACTCGTATCGTCATTGCAAAACATCGAAAGCGAATTGCAACGACGTCCCGAATTAAAGAACATCGTGTCTCTCGCTCAGGCCGACGCTGACCAATTCGATCACCTCGGTGATGAGATGTTTGATTGCATCGTGCTGAACTCCGTCGTGCAATACTTCCCCGGTGTCGACTACCTGCTTCGCGTGCTCGAAGGAGCGATTGCCCACCTTGCGCCAGGCGGTTTGCTCTTTATCGGCGACGTACGCAATCTGAAGTTGCAATCGGCAATGGCAACCTCAGTGGAACTGGCGAATGCGGATACTGACTTGTCGATTGGCGAGTTGAAGCACCGTGTTGCCGCTCGGATCGAACACGAGGAAGAATTGCTGCTCGATCCCGCTTTGTTCGTGCATCTAAAATCCAGTCAACCGCGAATTACGAACATCCGGGTCTTGCTGAAAGACACTGCCGAGAACAACGAACTCGGGCGTTTTCGCTATGATGTGGTGATCGACGTCGACGGTCAAACATCGCCTGGTCACTGCCGCGAAGTCGGGTACTCCGCCGATGAAGAACGAGACAAAGCCGATGACACGCCGGTTCGATACACCGGGATCACAAACGCTCGCGTTGCATTGGATTGTCATGCAACACGATTAGCCGATTCGATGGCGGATACTGACACGGTTGCCGATCTCAACGATCAACTCGATTCGATCAAACCATCTCTCGCGATGCGAGACCCCAACGACTTCACACTGACTCGCCCCGGCGCAACCGTTGCCACATGGAACGACCAGGACCCTAGCAAATTCGACATCATCGAATTCTGCGATTCCTCCACCGAGCCACAAGGCGCAAACATCCGAAACGTTTCAGTTGATAACCCGGCAGCCACCGAACAAGTCCCGACCGACATCAGCCGTTTGGCCAATGACCCCATCGGCACCGAACGCGTTCGAGAATTCACGAAACAACTTCGCGATGAACTCACCGCTCGTCTGCCCGCTTACATGATCCCCTCCGCGTTCGTGGTACTCGACGAACTGCCACGCACCATCAACGGCAAAATCGATCGGTCGCGTCTGCCGCGTCCCGCCGGACGTCCTGCTTGGGCGGGAAATTTCGAAGCCCCCACCACACCCACGCAGAAAGCACTTGTCAAAATTTGGGAAGACCTGCTCGACACGCGTCCGATCGGCATCCAGGACGACTTTTTCGAACTCGGCGGCCACTCCATGTTAGCGGTTCGGATGACGAGTGATATCGAACGCGTATTAGGCAAACGCCTTCCGCTGGTCGCACTGTTTCAAAACGCGACCGTCGCACACCTTGCAGAGCGGATTGATGAAGGTGAATTGTCCACGATCGGCTCGACGCTCGTTCCACTGAAAACGGTTGAGCGGAGCAAAGAATCAGCGGACTCCCGTCCCCCACTGTTTTGCATCCATCCCGCCGGCGGAACCGTTTTCTGTTACATGGAAATGGCATCGCATTTGAGTGGTGGTCGCGCAGTCTACGGCATTCAAGCCAACGGCGTCGACGGAACCCAACCACCTCATGAAACGCTCGCCGAAATGGCGGCGCATTACGCCAGAGCAATCCGCGAGATCCAACCCGAGGGCACAGTACACTTGGCCGGGTGGTCGCTCGGCGGAAACATCGCCTTCGAGGTTGCCCGCCAATTGCAATCGCGGGGCACTCGTGTCGGAGTCGTGGCGTTGTTAGATTCCGGATTGCTCTCCCCGGACACGCAACTCCGTGAAGAAGACTTCTTGCCTCTCCTGACTGCTTTGTTCCCAGGAGCCATGAATCTCGATCTAGAACAGATTCGACAAAAAAGTCCCGCCGATCAATTGCAGTTTTTCGTTGACCGAGCCTCTCAGGCAGGCATCGTTCCCGACGAACTCAACGACATTGTCGCGACCAAAGACACACCAAACGCGGCACACGTTTTCGGCGTGTTTCAATCCAACGTCAAAGCCGTGCACGAATACGTTGCCGAGCCTTTCGAAGGCGAGGTGCATCTATTTCGACCCGCCGACCAAGGAAAAACCAACTCTCTCTTCGACGACCCGGTGCTTGGATGGCGTGAAGTCACCGAACATGTTCACGTCCTCGAAGTCCCGGGCGATCACGCCCATATGCTTCAGTCGCCCGCGGCCGAATCAATCGCGCAACAACTCGATGAACTGATGCAAAACTCGGGTGTCGTTCACGCGTAATGCTTGATCCGCCGCGTTACGACGACTTGCGTTCTTCAGACGAACGGTAAAGCGATTCCTGCCGAATGTATGCTGCGACAGCGTGCGGCACCCGAAACCGAATTGATCGGGAACGTTTCACGCGATCTCGCATGTCGCGACTACTAATCTCAATCACGGGCATTGCGATTTCAGCGTCGGCACACTGGCGAACTTTTTCTTCGGAAGCAAAGCCGTCCAGAATGCGGTAGTCCGGCGGTGCCATTCCACCTCGTGCGACCACCGCCAACGTGCAAAGTTCCAGAATTCTCGCGGGAGTTTTCCAACGATCAAATGAAGCGAGTGAATCTGCACCGATAATCAAAAACAATCTCTGCTCAGCAAACTGTTTGCTGAGTTGTTCGAGGGTATCGACGGTAAAACTAATCCCGTCGCGATCGAGTTCACGCGTATCAATCACGTGCCCCGTCTGACCTGACAAAGCCAATCTCAACATTCGCAATCGCTGAGAGTCACTCGCCACCGCACCTGATTCTTTGAGCGGACTGGTCGCGGCAGGAATCCACCGAACCTCTTCGATCGGCAATTGCTCCAGCGCTGACTCGGCGATCCAAAGATGCCCGAGATGGACAGGGTCAAACGAACCGCCGTAGATTCCAATCGCATTACTCAAACCACTCTCCAATCACTCCAAACATTCTCCCATCGGTCACGCTCGGATCAACGTTCCCAACTTTGGCATCCGTGATTTCCGCCAAACACGCCCGATACCGATCGGCGGCCACATGATCTCCGCGTAGGCAATGAACATGCACGAGACTTTCGACGACAGGTTCCCACGCGGGAGTTCGATCGCGTGCATTCTGCAAGTGCGTAATCGCTTCCTCAACGAAGCCGCCATCCCCCGACGAACGAGCAAACTCAATCGCGAGTTGACCGAGATAAAAGTGAGCTGACGCACGTGTCTTGTCATCGTGAAGAGCATCCAGAAGATATCCCCTCGCCTCTCCGAATCGCCTCATCTCCATGCATCCCCTTGCCAACTCCAGTGCCAACTCCGGGTGACCACCGAAGACTTCGACGGCCGTCTGATAACATCTCGCTGCTGCATCAATGTCACCGACATGACACCAGAGGATCCCCAAAGCGGCCTCGATCAACCCTCGCTTCTGATCGAGTGGTTCAAACGAGGCGAGTTCGCTGTGCAATTGGATAATCTGTTGTCCATCAATTTCCAATCCGCGTGCGGGATATTCACAGGCGCGACGCAGTAAGTCATCACGTTGTGATTCCCGACACACCGAGCTTGCGTTTACTCGCGAAGTTTGATTTACATCGTCCAACGTCAAACCGCGAAAACAGCTCGCCAACTCTTCCGCGATCTGCCGAAAACGCAAGGGTGTGAAGCCGCTCTCCACCGAACGGGAAATCGTCACCTCCGTTAGATCGAGAGGCAAGTTAACAAGATCGTTGACGACATCCGCAGGGGAAACGCCGATCTGTTCACTCGGCAACTCAACGAAATAATCGATATCAATGTCGACCAACGTCTCCGACGGCAGTTCCAGAAACGGCAACGCCTCACGATGACAGACCGTCAGATCGATCCCCAACAAACTGCCACGGATCCAACGAACCGCCCCCGCAGGTTCACCACACACCTTCAAACTCGCGAGATCTTCCACCGTGACGCCTTCGGATTGTCGCAACTGGTCCGTGGCAACCTCCATATCGAAGATAGGGATGTGAGCAGGTGCGACCCAAACCAATCGACGAATTACGCCGAGGCGAGACGCTGCAAACAGAAAATCCTCGATACCGAAACTCAACTCCGCCGAAGTCGCATTATTACGATCGGGCATCAGATGATGCGGCTTCATCCGAGCGAGGACATCGCTGGAGGTTCGGCACTGTCGCAACCGAGCGAGACGCTGGTCAGAGATATACTGCACATCAAGATGGGCATCGAAACAAACCACGACTGCCTCCTTCACACCGCGTCCGATCCAGTGTGCGAGCACTTCAGCGTGTTCTTCAAAAATGGTTGCCTCGATCGAACAGGTCACGGCGTTTCGACTTCGGCATCTGCCTTGATTTCGTCAGAAAACGTGTAGGTCAACAACTCACTCTGAATCGTTGCAATGATCTGATCCCGGTGCGGCAATAATCGCACGTGCGTTTCGATTCGATTGTTTCGGCTGCCGATATTCTTGCCCAACAATTCATGCAAAACGTGACCGTCCGCAATATCCAGCCCCCAAACATCGAGTTCACGGCGTCGCGAAGCACCACTTTGACTCTCAAAATGGGAATGACCACGAACCAACATCAACATTGGGGTCAACCATGGTTGATAGGTCGTCACACCTCTCGCCTGATCAAACGAAACCGACCAAGCCAACTTAGCTCCGCTTTCGTTTTGAGATTCCGTCGCCTCACCGTCGCTCGCAGTGTCGCCGGTATCGTCCTCAGACGCTGCCAATTTCTCATCATCGGCTTCAGCAGCATCTGAATCGGAACCAGCATCTTCAAATTCAGCAGACACAGCATCCGCTGAAGACACAACCTCTCGTTCGTGTGGTTCCTGCCATTCGATGCATTGCACACTCGTGGCACCTTGCACCGACAAACCACTCGCGACCGTGACCGTACTCGTCGTGCTCACGGTCGGTTGCGGCAATCGACAACGTGGCATCAAGAGAAATCGATTCTTCACCTGCACGACCGACAATCCAAAAAGGTTCGGACGCACCGGAACCGAGACGTCGGCGAGTTCATGACCTGAGAACACATCCCAAATCGTAGTACGACCAACATTATCGAGTAGCACGAAATATCGACCATTCACTAGCTCGCCATAGGCCGCCGAGCGATCTTGATCAGTCAAGTTCACCGGCGAAGCGACTCGGCTTTGGACTCGCTCCATCGACAAACAATCAACGATCTCGACGATGTGAGGATCAAACAAATCGACCTGCCCCTCACGTTCGTCGTAGTCCGACACTAACAATGCATGCCTGCCGAGCGTCGCTAAAACAGAATCGATCGGCATCGATTTCGTTTCCACAAGGCCACCGTCAAACGTATCGAAGTACACAATCTGATCCGCCCGTTCACTGAGCACTCCGACACGGCTGTCACCGGCGATCACGCCACTGCCCGCGATCCCCGTGTTACTTCGCCACAATTGCTCGCCGGTCACAGCGTGATAACAAATCAGGTCTTCGCCTTGCAGCAAAAACAATCGATCACCCAAAACCGGCCCGAGTCGCAACTGTGCATCATCAGCATTCGCAGTCGGCGAGTTGGAAACGTACCGGTATACCTGATCGCCGAACTTGGATGTTTCACTGCGTCGTTTCGCAACAGGTTGCCCGTCCGGATGCAAACTCTGCCGCCAGCGTACGATCTCATTGACACCGCCGGTAAACACTCGGAACAGATCGATCGCGATCAATTCCGATGGTGTCAAAACCAACATCAAACCGCCACTGATCGTGACTTCTTTGTCACTCGAGTTGCGATTGGTGAGGCCTTCCACAACAACCGGCCTCGAAATTCCGTCATGATCTAAGAGAGCTAACGGGTTGTTGTCGCTGATCGCTTGCCAACCCAACAATTGCCGCCCCATCAACCGGGTTGTCCGAGCGTACCGGCGATCTGATATCAAGGGTTGTGTCTGCGGCAACCGCGTCGATTGCCATTGCAAATCAACTTCGCTTGGCCACATGTCCGGCGAAATACGTCCCACGCCTAGAACCTGATAGTCATCGAGGGTCTTCGCGATTTCCTCAATTGTTTCCGGTGTCGCGTCAGGTTCCTGGATTCGCGTCTGCAGAACTTCACCGACACGACGCCGGTCTTGATTCCAACCCGAAACACTGTAGACCTGCGCGAGCGACATGAGGCTGGATGTATCGAGTCCTTCCACTGCATCATCCGAAGGCAACCGAATCCCCCATGTCAAACGCTCCGTCGCCAACGCATCGCCTTGTCCCTGATACTGTTTTAAGAGACTTTGTCTCGAAGACGCGATAACGTCTTCCAGTGGTGAGAAGTGCTCCACAATTTGGTCGAGCGTCATTCGGTTCGGTCGAACTCGGTTCACCAGATAATCGAGTAACTTGTCAGCAACGACCGCACGCGTGGATTCATCGGCTTCGTCGGAGATTTCGGCAACACGAGCGGTGACCCACGCCGACAAAGTAAACTGACGCGACGCACCAGGAAAAATCATCGATTGCTGGCTCGCGATTGTCGGACGCTCAATCATCAAAGCGGACAACTCCAACAAGAGATCAAACGCGGCAAGCAAGTCGTCCTGAGTCGCGGTAGTTTCAACCTCTACTGCGTCGTCGGCCTCCAATTGCCTTAGAATTTGCAGCACCAGCAATTCCGCCTGCTGTTCGGGTCGATCAATCAATCGACGCAGCGTATCAAGGTCGGTTTGAGAGATCTCATGTTGCTCACGCAGGCTGCCCAACATTGCTTCGACCGACAACGAAATGACATCGTCGTTATCGGGATCGATTTCGCGGGCCTTGCCGAGCAGCGCCAACGCTTCGGCACGACGGTTCTCCTCCATCAAGAGTTCCGCCTTGTGAACGATCGCGACCAAGTCGTCGGGGTCATCGGCCAAGATACGATCGACTTGCGGACGCAATGATTCTTCCCCGTAGGCAACCGCAATCGTCGTGGTCGCTTGAGAAATAATCTCGCCATCGACTGCAATCAGATTACCGAGCGGATAGCGTACATTTCGTCGCGAGAGAACACGTCCCGACGCCAAACCGATCTCAATCAATTCATCGCTGGTCGTGGGCAAGAAATAACTTGAGTCCCCAAACACACCGCGTCCGGAAACCCGTTGCCCCGGATGCATCATGTCACCAGGTGTTGCCCATAGTTCCGACCCCGTATTCAAATCGTAGGCCATCATGCGATCAGCACGCACGATGTAGTATTGGTTGTCCCGAATACCCGCGAGATAAAAATTCTTCCCTCGCGGTTGAGGGCGAAACCGATCCTCCCCGGTGACCACATCCGCCACAATCATGCGATCGGATTCGACAGGCGTCAGTGCAACGCTGGTTCCGTGACCGATCGCGACGGAAGTCATCCAACGCTGACTCAATTGGTTCATCGACATGTCGGACGGTTGTCGCAGTGCGTTCTGAGCAAAGTTCGCGTTTCGTTGATGATGCTTGGCCCAACGCAACGTGCGGTCGATCAAGTCAACGGCGATCGTGACACCTGTTCCCGTTGGACAAATCAACAACCCCTCGTGATACGTCGGCATCGCGCCCGCAACACGGCGAACCGGATCGGTTGTGATTCCGCTGGATTCAATCGAAACCAGAACCTGCCTCCACTCTTCGCTGCCGTCCTGCGGATTCAAGCAAACCAGTACGATCTCGCCAGACATCTCTGCCATGACGTACAACCGACCTCGAAACGGTAACGGAGGGCCCAAAAAGAAAGCCTCCGAAAAACGAGACGGTGTCGTTTCGTTCGATCCCAATCGCCAGAGCAACTTTCCTTCGGTGGCGAGGTCCAACGCCACGAGGGTATTCTTGCTCGCTTTGACCGATCGCATTCCACGCATCCCGAACGGGTTAAACCGCTCGACTTCGACCAACCTAAGATCGTCGATCATGTAGACGCGTTCGCCATCGCTGGCGATCTGGCCGTACGGCACGTCATTCCAAACCCTTTGCACCAAAATGTCTTTGGGGTCTTCTTCGCCGCGACGATCCATTGAATCATCATCCGACGTCGGAATGGCTTCCGGTGGCGCGAACCATGGATATTGCCAAACTCGTTTACCGGTTCGGTAATCGACGCCGAGCAATCGTTCCGTCGTTCGCATCAACAATTGCTCACCCACACGCAGCGGCATCCATGAAGGCGGCGGCAACTGACTGGTTGCTTTGAGTTGAGCCGTTTCCGCTTCGAGCATGCGTTCCTGTCGCGGACTTCCGGAAGACTCCACAACCCATCTCGGGTTACTCAACGGCATTTGGCCACCGGAATTTCCGCTGCGGTTAGGACGACCGCCCAAATAAGCATAGTCATCAGCCTCGGCGTCGATCGTGAACGCCATCGACGCGAAACGCGATCGGACCGCCACTTCCCAAGCCACAGCATCGAAGTCGCTGGCTTGGGTTGTTGCGGTAGTTCGAAAATCCGACGGAAGCCGAGTCGGTTGCGGCAATGAACGCCCCGACATCGCGCAGGCACCGGCGTGTAACCAAATCACTTCGTCGCCAAGTTGGTCGATCGCACGCGGCAAATCAACCACATCATCGAGCAACAACGAAACCGTCAATGGGTTTCCCAGTAACCACTCACGCATCGCGAGCAGATACGTCGCCCGATAACCAGCCTCGGTGTGAAAAAACTCGCGCCGGACCTGTTCCACCGCATTCCAATCGCGGCTCGGTTGGGCATCCTGGAGGAGCTTCGACGCGAGCGGACCGTAACGAAGTTCATAAATCTCGAACGCCCGCTCCGGCAAATTCCCGATCATCTCACGGACTTGACGAAAAACCGTAGTCGGCCCGTCCTCATCAAATTCATCGTTGTCCTCATCTTCATCGAGAAGCCGTTCGATACGCTGCTCTATCATTCCGTTTCGCAACTGCTGCACCGAACGGGCCGGACGCAAGAAGTAGTCCTGCGTGCTCTCCGATAGGTCATCGTTGGCAACTCGCCGCATCAGATCACCCAACCGAACAACCGCGTCGCTGTATCGCTCTTGGTCGAGTGCTTCCTTCGCTTCGCGAATTTGTTGACGCACGCTTCGCGGAGGCGGCAATAACTCAGATGCGCCAGTGTCAATCGTCGCGCGAAACAACCCCTGGGCGTTGCAGTCCGTCACGCCGATCGATAGACCGATCCACGACAGAAGCACAAGCTCCACCAGTAGCGTTGGCACTGCCAAATTCACAGAACGTTTCACATCAATGCCTTTGAACAACGAATCAGCGTTTCAGAGCGGAAATGATATTAATTGTAGGGTTTGTTTCAGAACGAAAAGCAATTCCGGAGTGCTTTTTTCGGTCCGTCGGGTCGGCGCCCCCGCCTGAGCGTTATCACCTCGCTCGGTAGACGTGCACGAGCACTGCGTCAAAAGAGACTCGCCGGATCGGCACGCAGCAATTTACGAAGTGCCAACAGACCGCTGATCAGACACATCGATGTCGTCAGCCCGAGAACCAACAACCCTCGCGGTATGGTCAATCGCATCGGCAGACCCGAAAAATGCTCCAGTCCCCAAAACAATCCCCATGTCACAATGACGGCGGGGATAAAGCCAAACAAAGACAAGTAGACTGACTGCTGCGTCACCAGACCGATGAAATAACGGTTCGGATATCCCATCGCCTTGAGAGTCGCAAACTCCGGCATCGCATCCTGCAAGCTGGTAAACAAAATCTGGTAGCAAATGATCACGCCGACGACGAATCCCATCACTGTTCCAATCAAAAAAATCTTTCCGACGGGCGTTTGTCCTTTCCAGAAATCGGTCTCTTGCCGCTGCAAATCTTCTCGACTCAGAACCCGCCACATCCGCGGTGCTAGCTCCGTCAAACGGGCCGCAACCTTGGCTGGGTCCTCACCCTCATGAATGCGAATCATTCCGACGTCCACGACTTCGAGCGGCCTTCCATTGCCACGAATCGGAAAGTACTCCGCGAACTCGCGTTCTTGAACCATCAACGTGCCTTCGTTGGCAAAGTCGGTCCCGATCGTGACCCTGCCGACAACATGAATCCGTTTGCCCGCCAACTCAATAACCTGTGAGGCGAGTTCAGCGTCATCGTTGGCGAACCCATATTCGCTGCGCGTCTTGCTATCGATCAACGTTGCACCAGGCGGCTGCAATTTATGCCGGACCTCGCTCAATCCTCGGATTTTCAACCACCCCGGTTCGGGCACCGAGACAACGCGAATCGGCCTGGATTTTTTGCCCGCGACACGGACCTGTGCCAACCACAACTCGATCAATAACGGTTCGACCTCACTGACCGCGGGATCCGACATTGCTCGACGCAGTAGATCTTTTGGAAACCGCTGATCCACCGGCAACATGTATCTCGCGGGACTGATCGCAACCAAGTCGCACTCCATCAATTCGATCAACTGGACCGGACTGTCGAGCAACGCGTTTCGGAAACCGTTCTGCGTGAACATCAAAACGGCGGCAAAGCCGACGCCGGCTGCAGCTAAAAAGAGTCGTCGGGGTTCGTTGACGAGATTCTTCCAAGCCAGCGGTGTACGTCTCATGAACGTTCCCCGGCGGCACGTGATTTCTTCTTCAATTTCGATCGCTTCTCTTTGTCAGGCGATTTGTTATTTCCCGAATCACCTCCGCTGGCCTTCGTCGCGGTAGCCCGAGAACGTTCAGACGGGACTGACGTGCCAGACACGGAGGGTGATTTTGACGTCGCGATCGGTTCCCTGCTCTCTTCCCGACTCTTGTCCAAAACGGAAATGATTCTCAAGAAATCCTTCGCATCAGAAAACTCACGATAAACACTCGCGAACCGAATGTAAGCAACTTCGTCGACAGTCGCGAGAAATCGCAGAACGACCTCACCAATCTTTTCCGCCGGGATCTCAAAATCGAACTCGGCATAAATCGCCGCTTCGATACTTTGAACGGTGGCTTCGATCGTCTCGCTCGGCACCGACCGCTTCGAACAGGCTCGTTCGATCCCCCGTCGAATCTTCTCTCGATCGAACGGTTCCCGGGTTTCGTCACTCTTCACCACGCGAACATTCAACGCCTCGATGTGCTCCATCGTCACAAACCGACGCCCGCATTCTTGGCAAACCCGTTTGCGACGCACCCGATATCCGGCCTGGGCAGATCGCGAATCGAGCACTTTGTCGTTATCGGAATGACAGAACGGACAACGCATGACGGGGGTTTGATTCCAAAAAAGCGAACGGGGACGACGGATCGGGAGAAAATACAAGACTCTCACGAGATTCTGAGCCCTGTGTTATATTCCATCGGGCCCTATTACCCCATGGCAACCGATGCGTTCCCTGACACAATTCGGTCCCTGACTCGCCAACGCCCCTCCGCGTTGTTCGCGGAGTCGGTCACTTTTTCGATCATCCTGACGCCCCAAGCACCCTCCCATGAGCGAATCTGAGCATCCCGACGACGCCCCTGCTAACGATCAACGCCCCATGGCGGATCCCACAGGCACCGCGGAGAAGTCCCCCCACGCGGAAACGTCCTCGACCGAAAAACGCCCCGAGACGACAGGCAAGGGTACGGTGGATCCGAGCCTAAATCGAAACCGCTCACCACGGGAACGATTCGAACAGGAAGTCGCCAGCCGACGTGAATCCCTCGAAGATCACGATCCCGAAGAATCCCTTTGGAGTGGCGGATACAGCCCCAAAGCCATGGTTGGATGGTGGATCGGGCTAACCGTAGTCTCCGTCGGCCTGCTAATTGGGGCCTTCATGGTCCCCCAACTGTCCCTCTCCGTCGCGTTGGGTATTATCGTAATTCTGTGGCTTTTGGTCGCGGCAAATTACGCTCGTATGCGTTTGGGGTTCCACTACGAATTGACCAGCCAGCGTTTCATTCATAAAACGGGATTGCTAACCCGGCGTACCGACCGTATCGAAGTCATCGATATTGACGATGTCAGCTACGAACAGGGCCCCGTCCAGAGGCTCTTCGGTGTTGGCTCCATCAACATCACGAGTTCGGACCGTTCGGATCCCGAATTGCGTCTCATCGGTATCGATAAGGTGAGTGAGGTTTCTGGATTGATCGATGATGTGCGTCGAACCGAACGCCGTCGACGTAGCCTCCATATCGAATCCATCTGACGTCCTTTTTTCAATTGCCCCGATCATCCCGATGACCGCTTGGTACGTACAACGAGAACACGAGGAACTCGGCCCGCTCAAACCGGCCGAGTTGCTTTCGTTAGTACGTGACGGCAACGTTTTGGCAGAAACGATGGTCCGCAAAGATGACTCGCCGTGGTTCGCTGCGAGCGAAGTCGGTGGCCTTTTTGAGGCGGCGAGACGCCCGACCATCGAACACTACTGCCCGCACTGCGAAGACGTCCGTGTGGCCAGCCCACCGGCGACGTGCCCCAAGTGTGATCGCATTCTCGCCAAAACACGGCAACGGATTATCGAGCATTCCGTCGGGACATCAAAATCGAGCTTAGGCGTCTCAAACGGCCCCACCGCATCAGCACGGCGGTGGTTGCAACGACGCATGGGACGCGACCTGTCCTAATCAAACGCTCGCGTGCGATAGCAGCGAGTCTTGGCCAAATGCGACCGCTTCATGGTCCAACAAGAAACGCTTGCGGTCCAATCCCCCGGCAAATCCAGCCAACCCGCCCCCCCGCGATACCACGCGGTGACAGGGAACCATGATCGAAATCGGATTTCGGGCGATTGCCGCCCCAACGGCTCGAACCGCCGCTGGTCGCCCGATCGATTCCGCGATTTGGCTGTAGCTGCGAGTTTCTCCCGGAGGAATCAATTGGAGCTGCCTCCAAACTTGCAACTGAAACTCGGTCCCTGAAAATTCGCAATGCGTGCGAAAGGTGCTACTCGCACCATCGAAATACGCCTGCAACTGCTCAACAATTCGTCTTGTGGCGTCGCGTTGATCCCACTCGAGGCTGCTCATCTCGGATCGCCAATTCTTCGGCTCCGGATGATGGTCGCAAAAGTACAAACCAATGCACCGGGCATGACCATCGGGATTTTCGCTGACGCTGATCCTCAACAAGCCCACCGGGCTTTCCCATTGCGTTTGCAGCCACTCGATCGCCGGCGACGTCACTTTTTTCACGAAGCCATTCCTGATAATTCACATACATGCGACATAGTCAACTCATTCGGACAAGACCATACCAGAAAGAACAACGCCTCGCGGCACCAGCGTCCGACGCTGTGATTCTGCACATATCCCGTCCCCTTAGCGGCAACCAACGCAGCCTGCGTCGAACGAATGACCAAATCGTTGGCATGGCTACGAATCTGCGTGGCATCTAAACCAGGTTCTCCCTCGGCCGCTGACAACAGTTGCCGTTCGAGGTCCTGCAATTCAGCTTCGAAAGCTTCGGTAGGTCCCAGCAACGAGGCCCGCTGCTCTGCATTTCGGCGTAGATAACCTATCGCTGAACGAGACAAACCGATCGCCAATGCTGACGTCTGCAGAGACCCGGTCCCGCCGTTGGGTGCTGCACTGCTGCTCACACGATTCGCCGGATCGCGAGGCCCCGAAACGATCCACTCGCTGCCGATCGTAACGCGATTGAACTCCAATTGATCAGTACCACTGCCAGAGAGCGCCACCAACGAAGCGCCCTCACCGCACTGGATCCCCGGTAAGTCGACCGGAACGGCGAACAAGATTTCCTGGCCATCATCACAAACCGCTCCCACGACGACGACATCGGCAACACCGACTCCGGTCACCCACGGAGCGATTCCGTCGAGTTGGTATGCGTGAGGCTCACCCGCCCACTCTTCCGATGTCGCGTGAACCGGTTCCGCCCGCAAAACGGGACGGCTCAAATGCTGCCGGCTCGTCGCTAAATGACTAATACCAACCGTTGCAAATTGTTCGCCGGTCATCAGTTCCGGTAACACTTGTTCATGCAGTAAAGTATTGTCGCTCTCGACCATCCGGCTGATCGCCGCCACGAACTGAGTCAGCACAAAAGCGGTCGTCAAATCCGCCGATGCAATCGCCATCAATCCCTTGAGTCGCTCCGCAGGAGTCCAGCCCCAACCGCCAAGTCCGATCTCGCCCTTCGACGCCGGAGTAAACCAGCGTGGCACCCCCGCTTGCATGCAGTGGTACCAGGCCCCCGCAGGCCAGTAGTCTTCACAGCGGCTCAATCTTGATTCACGACCAACATCCTCGACCAATTTATCGAGCGGAAAATCAGCGAAACTGACATTAGTCGCAACCTCGCAGGGTTCAGATTCAGAGTGCATAGTAGACATAGTGAAAAGTACTCATAAAGAAAGGAAGATAACGCCTCAATCCAAAGGACGCGAAATCGAATTCGTATTACCGCCCCCTTTCGCATTCGATTAACTCAGTCAGTTAAAATACGCCCGAACCCAACCAATCCCCCGTTAAAGAAACACTTTTAATTCAGCATGAATACATCAATCTACCGCTCAATCATCTCGTCGACCCGCACGGCGGTGATCGTTTGTATAACCACCGGTACAACCCTCACCACAGAACATGCAAACAACAATGCCTGTGCCGAAGATGTCCAACCGTCCACTCAAACCATCAACCTGGCCGATCCACCTGCTCATTTGAATACCGAGCCGATGCCGATCGAAGTCGTTGAAGCCTATCCCAACCTTCGCATCAGTCGCCCAATCATGATGACCGGTGCAGGCGATGGTAGCGGGCGACTGTTCGTCGCCAGCCAAACAGGTGAGATTTACTATTTCGATCAGGACGATACGCAGGTCGAAGAACCGAATCTGTTCCTCGACCTAAGCGACCGGGTCATCTACAAAGACCGCGAGAATGAAGAAGGCTTTCTCGGCCTCACGTTCCATCCGCAATTCAGCCAAAACGGTCGACTCTACGTCTACTACACCACTTCCGCACGTCCGCACGTTTCCGTCCTGAGTGAATTCCACACCACCGACGGATCACAAAACCGAATGGGTGACCCCAAAAGCGAACGGATATTGATGGAAATCCAACAGCCGTTTTGGAACCACAATGGAGGCACCGTCACCTTCGGACCTGATGGCTATTTGTATATCGCCTTGGGCGATGGCGGCAAAGCAAACGACCCACTGAATTCGGCTCAAGACATGAGCAAGGTTCTCGGATCTGTCCTGCGAATCGATGTCGACTCGCGCGATGAAAACCTTCCCTATGGAATTCCTAAGGACAACCCTCTGGTCGGTCGGTCGAACGTTTGGCCGGAAATTTACGCGTGGGGAATTCGCAACATTTGGCGGATGGCATTCGACCCCGTGACCAACGAACTCTGGGCCGCCGACGTTGGACAAAACGAATGGGAAGAAATCAACATCATTCGCAAAGGCGGCAACTACGGTTGGAGCCTACGCGAGGCTGCTCATTCGTTTACGCAAGGCGGCAAGGGGTCCGGCCCCAGCGATCGATTGATCGAACCATTGATCGAATACCCACACACGGACGATTGGGGTAAATCGGTAACAGGTGGACTCGTTTATCGAGGCAAGCAAACACCAGATCTTCAAGGTTACTACCTGTATGGTGACTACGTCAGCGGTCGACTGTGGGCGATGAAAATCGATCCAGAAACGAAAGCAGTTACTGAGAACCGACCGATCGCGTGGCAACAACTTCCCGTATTCACATTCGGTCAAACCGAATCCGGAGAAGCCCTCATGAGCACCATGATGGGCGGAGGAAGAATTTACCGATTCGTCGCCAAGAAAACCGAATCGCAATAACCGCTGGCTTGACCGCCAATCAGATCATGCCGTTGGATTCCATGACGTTGTGGGATCCGGCGGCAAATGACTCACGAATCGGTCATCAACACCCAGCGCTGACTCTGCGGTCCCTTGAATCGCAAGCGTTTACTGACCGATTCTTAACAGACACGTGCCGAGCCGAACCCACGATTATCGCCGCACGTCGCCAGATCGCTCACCGACCAACGTTGATGGCATCACAGACGCGGTCGAAAACGACTTCCGGCATCGACATCGCATCGACCGCCCGGACGAGCCCCTGAGCGCCGTAGTGCTCGAGCAGCGGTGCAGTTCGCTCTTCATAAATCCGAAATCGCTCTTGGATGAACTCCGCGGAATCATCCGATCGAGCGCCAGTCTTTGACCGCTGGGCTAGGCGATACACCAATTCATTCGCATCAACGATCAGATGTACCACATGATCGATCTTCTGCGATGGCTCGCTCATTGCCTCATCAAATGCCTTCGCCTGCACGAGAGTCCGTGGGAACCCGTCAAGAAGGAAGCCACGTCGACAGTCATCTTTCGATAACCGTTCGGCTACCATTTTGAGGATAAAGTCGTCGGGCGCGAAATGCCCGCGATCGATACGGAGATGAATCTCCCCGCCTGTCTCCGCATCGAGAGACCGTAACATCTCTCCCGTACTGATATGCGGAACGCCGAGATGCTTGCTCAGCAAATTACACTGCGTCCCTTTTCCAGCTCCGGGTGGACCGATAAAGACGATCTTCACTGCTCAGGACCGCTGGACGAAACGAATCTTACCAAGACGCTCAAGTAATCAGACATCGATCACGCCCTGGTACCTTCTTTAACTAAAACGTCCAGGCTAATCCAACCTGAGCATTCTCAGTCCGCCGCTCAAAAAGCCAATGGAACAGGGCGAGCCGACTCGGCTCATCCAACGTTCCGTTGCGGACAATCAATCAGCAGATTGTACTGAATGTTTTCCTACGTCCCTGATATCTGCAAGCCCAATTGCACCGCAGATTAAGGACCTAGGACCAACTCCGACACTAAACCACAGGAGCGGTGCCGCCGCCGGCACCTTCGAGCAGCCCACGGTAATTTCGCATCACCAGGTGGCTATCAATTTTCTGCACCAAATCGAATGCAACGCTCACTGCGATCAACAGCCCCGTACCACCGTAAAATCCAGCGATGGAGTAAGGCACACCGAGTGATCCGTAAACAATCGTTGGTACGATCGCGATCAATCCGAGGAATGCGGCACCGACATAAGTGATTCGAACCATCACCTTCTCAAGGTAATCGGTCGTTCGACGGCCAGGGCGATAGCCTGGAATGAACGTCCCGCTCTCCTTCAAGTTATCGCTCATTTCCTTCGGGTTGAACGTGATCGCCGTCCAGAAGTAGCAGAAGAAGAAAATCAAACCGACATACAGAAGGTTAAAAAAGTAGGAGGTTTGATCGCCCATCGTGAGGCTGATCAGATTCAGACCGCGGAACAGTGGTCCCGACGAATCGAACTGTCCTGCCAGGAAGCCGAAGAACACGCCTGGAATCATCAACAAACTGCTAGCGAAAATGATCGGCATCACACCGGCTTGGTTGATACGCAGCGGCAAGTGCTGGCGGGTTCCGCCGTAAACGCGGCGTCCACGTGTAAATTTCGCCGATTGCGTTGGAATCTTACGCTGGCCGAGCGTGATGAACACCACTCCGAACACCACAACGACGAACAAGACCACCAGGATGATCAGCGTTTCAATTCCCACCTGACCCTTTGCCAGACCGGTCAATTCGGGCTTCATCCCCAACACCAACTCGTAAAGTGCCTTCGGCATTTGCGCCAGGATCCCAGCCATGATCAGCAAACTGATCCCATTGCCGATCCCGTATTCGTCGATCTGCTCCCCGAGCCACATGAGGAACACCGTCCCCGTGGTCATCGTCAACACAGCGACGATTTGCCAGCCGAAGTAGAGTTGCTGGTCCGCGTTCATAAAGAACGGGTTGATATTACTTTGACCACCGGCACCGGTCATCAACATGAATTTCAAATACATGTAACTCTGCACGAGGCAGATCACGACGGTCAGATACCGTGTGTACTCATTGAGTTTTTTACGTCCGGCTTCACCTTCCTTCTTCAACTCTTCGAGCGGCTTGTAAACGCTGCCGAGCAGTTGGAAGATAATCGATGCCGAAATGTAGGGCATGATTCCGAGGCCGAAGATCGTCGCCTGACGCAAATCGCTGGCGGCAAAAACACTGACCTTCTCGAAGAAGTCAGCCGCTCCACCACCCGCAGCGTCCTCTAGATTGGTAGCAATCATCGGCAACGGGATGTGAAACCCGATTCGATAAACCGCTAGGAGTCCAATCGTTAGAAAGACCTTCTTGCGTAATTCAGGAATCGAAAAAATGATTCGAAGCTTTTCCAACATCGATCTGTCCGTCGTCGATCGGTTAAAGGTGAGGCCAGTAGTGGCAAGACGGGCAGTCTAGCGATCCCGGAGCCTCACCACGAGAGTGATTTATAAACTGTTTGGATGAAACTACCACCGACTAGGCCGATTGACGACTGGGCACCGTCTCGCCGTCCGGTTGTTCGCGATCGTTGGGGCACGAGTGCCTCGCCGACGTCACGACGCTTTTGCGTGTGGGGCTTCCTCGGCGTCTCCGACACCGGTCATTCGCTATCCCATCGATGCGGCTGAGATCCGTTATGAAACCGCCTTGGCTCAAACCGCCAGGACAGCTCAAACACGAATGTCCAACCGTCGCGAGCGACCTTGCTCATCTCATCAATGTCAGCTCGGCCGGAAAATCATCCCATGCCAAGCCGGCAATCGAACTTGATTAGGCTTTTGCCTTCTTCAGATCAGCGACGCGCTCATCTGGAGTTCGCTTCGCGGCGATCTTATCAATCGTTCCGCCGGCAGCAGTGATCTTTTCCTCAGCCGACTTGCTGAAACGGTGTGCTTGCACGGTCAGCTTCTTGCTGATTTCGCCGTCACCGAGGATCTTCACTTCATCGAAGGTGCCCTTGGCAAGGTTCTTGTCCGACAACGTTTGCAGTGTCACGGTATCACCATCGTTGAACGCATCGTTCAGACGGCTGACGTTCACTGCGAAGACGGTGACTGACCACTTGTTATTGAAACCACGTTTCGGCACGCGGCGGAACATCGGCATTGCTCCACCCTGGAAGTTTGGCTTCCGGCTGTAGCCGCTGCGGCTCTTGTGTCCCTTGTGACCGCGACCGGAGGTTTTACCCGTGCCGCTACCAGGACCCCGACCAATTCGTTTGCGTTTGCGGTGCTTCGTAATGCCGCGATGAACGTCGTTGAGTTGCATAGTAAAAGATCTACTTTTGAAAGGACTTCAGGGCCGAGAAAATCTCTCGCTCGCAATCCTTCTGATGGTTGTTCAAAATTGGACGGTTGGGCTCACCAAAAGCGACTACGCTTCGATGAGGTCTTCAGGGGCGATGCCACGCAGCGCGGCAATCTGCTCACGGGTTCGCAACTTGCTCATCGCGTCGAGCGTTGCTTTCACCAACGTAACTGGATTGTTGGTGCCGTAGGATTTCGTCAGGATGTCGTGGATACCACATGCTTCGCACACAGCACGCACAGCTTGTCCGGCGATGATACCGGTACCGGCACCAGCGGGAATCAAGACAACCTTGGCCGCACCGAAGTGACCCCAAACTTGGTGAGGGATCGAACCTTCAACCAATGGAACGTGGATCATGCTACGCGATGCCTGCTTAGTCGCTTTCTGAACACTCGGTGGCACTTCGTTGGCTTTTCCGTATCCCCAACCGACTTGACCGTTGGTATTTCCAACAACCACCATCGCGGCAAAGCTAAATCGGCGACCGCCTTTAACCACGGCCGCACAACGCTTGATCTTCACGACGCGATCAATCAAATCACTGGGCAAACCCGGTTCTTCGTTCTTGTTACGTCGGCTGTTGCTGCGTGAATTACTCATGTGTGCAATTTGTCTGCTGGAAGGGTTGCAGAGGGCAATCGATTAGGCCACTGCGATTGTTGTGTACGTGGGATGGAGGTTGCTTAACCTAAAACTGCAGTCCGGCTTCACGGGCGGCGTCCGCGAACGCTTTCACACGACCGTGGTACTTATTGTGACCCCGATCGAGCTGCGCCAACTTGATACCGGCTTCGCTGGCACGCTCAGCAACCAGCTTACCAACCAAGGCCGCTGCGTCACAGTTGCCGCCCTGCTTGACTTGATCGCGTACGCTCTTGTCACGTGTGCTGGCACTCACGAGAGTCTTGCCTTGCTCGTCATCGATCACTTGGCAGGCGAAGTGCTTCAGCGACCGTTGGATGCACAGACGTGGTTTCGTCGCATCGCCACGCAATTTATTGCGAACGTGACGGCGGCGTCGAAGACGCTTCGACTGAATTTTCTTGTTCTTATCCATGACAGTAAACCGTTCGGGGAAAAGGTTCCTTCTCGAACCATTATCCCAGGTGATGGTGGGGTGATTATTTGGTTGCCGACTTGCCGGGCTTGATCTTGACGTATTCGCCTTGGTAACGCACACCCTTGCCCTTGTATGGCTCTGGCTTGCGAAGTGAGCGGATGTCTGCGGCGAACTGGCCTACTTTTTGCTTGTCACATCCCTGAACCACAACGTGCGTTTGGTCAGGACAGGTAACAGTCAGATCGGCAGGGATCTTCTTGTGCAATTCGTTAGCGAAACCGACACGGAGTTGCAGTGTGTCGCCACTGATCGCAGCGAGATAACCGACACCGACGATTTCGAGTTTCTTCTCGTATCCCTGCGTCACTCCGACGATCATGTTCGCCAGAATCGCCCGGGTCAGACCGTGGAACTCGCGGGAAGGACGACTGTCATCCACACGCGAAACGTTGGCTTCCTTGGCGTCCGCATCGACTTCAACGCTGACTTCGGGACGGTGCGTGAACGATAACTTGCCCTTGGGGCCTTCAACGTCGAGCGTACGATCGTTAACCGTGATCGACACGCCGGCGGGGATCGCGACGGGCTTTTTACCGATGCGGCTCATGGCTGATTCGCTTGATGAAACAGGAGGGTGTTTGAAACCGACCTCACATTGGTGAGGTCATGAAAGGACTAACGCAGGATCAGGAAACTTCGCAAAGAACTTCGCCGCCGATCTTATCTCGGCGAGCTTCCCGGTCGCTAACGACGCCCTTACTGGTACTGATAATTCGGATGCCAAGACCGCCGAGCACTGGACGCAACTCTTTGCTGCGAGAGTACAACCGACGACCAGGCTTGCTGACTCGTTTGATCGTTTGAATAACGCGTTCGCCATTGGGGCCGTATTTCAGCTCCAATCGCAGCGTCTTGACTGGTTCGGTGTCTTCTTCTTTCCAGTCCCAGATGAAGCCTTCACGCTTCAGGACGTCGGCCAAACCACGTTTAACGCGGCTAGCAGGAATATCAACATAGGGCCGTTCTACACGAACCGCGTTACGGATTCGTGTGAGCATGTCGGCAATGGGGTCGGTCATCATAGCTGTGGGTTCCCTTTAATTGTTTCCAAACTCACCAACTGGCCTTACGCACACCAGGAATCAACCCGGCGTTCGCATTCAAGCGAAAACAAATGCGGCACAAACCGAATTTGCGATAGACCGACCGCGGACGACCACAATAGTTGCAACGGTTTTCTTTCCGTGAGGAAAACTTGGGCGTACGAGACGCCTTGGCGATTTTGGATTTGCTTGCCACGAAAGGACCTGCGGTGAACGGAGCGGGCAACAAAGCCCAACTGGGAAACGTAACGGTGATGTGTATTAAACTAAATAATTCACGAGGACATCGGCACTAAGCCGCGCCCGACTTCTCTTTCGGCTGCTTGAACGGCATTCCGAATTGCTCGAGCAACGCCCGGCCTTCGTCGTTGTTCTTGGCCGAAGTGATGAAGCTGATGTTCATCCCTTGTGGCCGAACAAACTTGTCAGGGTTGAGTTCGGGGAACACCAGTTGTTCATTCAAACCCAAGGTGTAGTTGCCACGACCATCGAACGCCGTGCGACTGATTCCGCGAAAGTCACGCACCCGTGGCAACGCGACCGAAATGATCCGATCGAGAAACTCATACATGCGTTGTCGACGCAGGGTGACCATGCAACCGATCGGCATGCCTTCACGCAAGCGGAAGGTCGCGATCGATTTGCGGGCCAACGTCAATACCGGCTTTTGGCCAGCGATCTGTGTCATCGAGTCGACAGCCATGTCGAGCACCTTCTTGTCCGCAACCGCAGCACCAATCCCCATGTTCATGGTGATCTTTTCAAGCCGAGGGATCTGGTGAGGGTTTTTGAACCCGAACTGTTCCTTCAAAGCTGCGCGGACTTGTTCCTCGTAGCGGATCTGCAATCGTGGTTTCGTGTTGGACATGAGAGGCAACAAGCCGATTTATAAAACTGTGGGACTTAAAATTTGATGTCGTCGCCGGATAATTCGGCAACCAAGAACTTTACTTCGACGCCCGGGTCGCTTTGGCGGGGGCAACTTGGCCGAGGCTCGTTCCACTTCTTTTGGCAAATCGTTCTTTGCTACCGTCGGGGAGGTAACGCAAACCGATACGGCTTGGCTTACCATCGGTTGGGTCGACGATAAGAACATTGCTCGCACTGATCGGCATCTCTTTGCTGAGACGCCCACCCTGCGGGTTCTTTTGGCTTTGGCGAACGTGCTTCCAAACCTTGGCGGCACCTTCGACGATCACTTTCTTCGCGTCGCGATCGATCTTGATAATCTTCCCGCGATGACCTTTGTCAGCACCGGCAATCACGATCACTTCGTCGTCAATTCGGAAATTCATGTTAGTAGCTTTTAGCAATTAGCGTTGAGCGTTTAGCTGTTGTGTTTTGTTCGATGTCTTTGTTGAGGCTCGGGTCGATAGCGGTTCGCTACCGGCGAGAGCCCTAGCTCACACGACTTCGTTGGCCAGGCTGACGATCTTGGTAAATTTCTGTTCGCGAAGCTCTCTTGCAACCGCACCGAAGATCCGCGTACCACGTGGATTACGATCCTTGTCGACCAACACCACGGCGTTGGAATCGAAACGGATGTAACTGCCGTCGGCACGACGGGTTGGCGTCTTGGTGCGAACGATCACCGCACGCACGACGGACTTCTTCTTGACTTCGCTACCGGGAATGACGCTTTTGACACTGCAAACGATCACATCGCCGACCGTCGCAAAACGTCGACGACTTCCGCCGAGCACCTTGATGCACATCACTTGACGAGCACCGGTGTTGTCCGCAACGTCGAGTCGAGATTCTTGTTGGATCATTTAATTTACTTCAACGACAAAATATGTTTTTACTGGCGTCTGGCCCTCGTTGCGGAGCAACCAGGGCGACACGGAATAGGACTCGATTGCCTACGACGCATTGTCCGAAGAACCTTCACCCGCGTGGGTGACCTCGATCGTTTCGCTCTCGGCGGCGTTCATGGCCTCTTTACGAGCGGCACGAAGCGCGACCACGTCAACGGCGGTGCTCTTCTCGAGAACACGCACCAATCGCCAACGTTTCAGCTTGCTCAATGGCTCTGATTCGATGATCTCGACACGATCACCCACACCCGATGCATTGTCTTCGTCATGGACATGACAGACCGTGCGACGGCGGAGGTATTTCTTGTACTTCGGATGCTTGACCACGCGATTGATTTCGACGCGGCGCGTCTTGTTCATCTTGTCGCTGGTGACGACTCCGGCTAACACGCGTTTAGGCATGACGTTTCGGACAATTCATTGGGAGGGTATTACAGGTGAAGCCGCGGACGGCTTCAATGAGTTACTAGTTCAATTCGACAGGATGCTTACGCGTTTTGCGTCGCACGCTCTCGTTGGGTTTGGATCGTTTTGATCCGAGCGATCAACCGTCGGTTCTTGCGAATCTCGCTCGGCGTATTGAGCCGCTCGGACTGCGATTGAAAACGCAGCCGAAACAGTGTCTCCGCCGCTTCTTTCGCAGTCGCATCGAGCTGCTCATCGCTCATTTCGTGAAGTTCAGTCAATGATGTCATCGGTTCAACAAACGAAAAAAGGGAATGAGGTTATTGGTTGGGTCGTGTCGCCTGCTGGCCCGCCACCTAGGCAGGACGCCGAGCGACAAACCGAACCTTGACGGGCATCTTGCTGGCCAAACGAGCGAAACAAACTTTTGCTTGCTGTTCGGTCACGCCACTGAGTTCGTACAAAATGGTTCCCGGCTTGACGACCGCGGCCCAGAAGTCAGGCTCACCTTTCCCCTTACCCATTCGAGTTTCCAACGGTGTGCTGGTCACTGACTTGTCTGGGAAGATTCGAATGTAGAGCTTGCCTTCGCCGCGAACGTATTGCTGGGCTGCGATCCGGCCGGCTTCGATCGTTGTAGCTTTGATCCATCCGGCGTCCAGGGACTGAATTCCGAAATCGCCAAAAACGACCGTATTGCCGCGAGTCGCGTTACCTTTTATACGACCTCTTTGGCTTTTTCGATGCTTGACCCGTTTGGGCATCAACGCCATCGTTGTCGTCTCCGTAAGTACCTTGGTTAATCCACACCTGAATCCCGATGTGCCCCTGTGGCGTCATCGCTTCGGTGAATCCGTAATCGATCTTTGCTTGCAGTGTGCTGAGCGGAATCGAGCCGGCAATTTGTTTTTCACGCCGGGCCATTTCAGCTCCACCGAGCCGACCCGCCATTTGAATTTTGATGCCCTTGGCACCAGCATCCATCGTCTGCTCAAGAGAGCGTTTCATCGTCCGGCGAAAACTCGATCGTTTCGCCAGTTGTTGAGCGATGTCTTCGGCAACCAGTTGAGCTTGCAACTCGGGACGGCCGACTTCTTCCACCTTCAGGTTGATACGACGACCGACCAGGTTCTGAAGCTCAGCCTGAAGGATCTCAATTTCTTGACCCTTCTTACCGATAATCAAACCAGGACGTGCGACGAACATCATCACGCGGACTTCGTCACGGGTACGTTCGATCTCAATACGATCGATACCCGCAGCTTTGTATTGTGTTTTCTTGGGGTGCTTCGTGATGAAATCACGAATCTTCTTGTCTTCGACCAGCAAAGCCGCGTAGTCCTGCTTGGACGCGTACCAACGACTGCTCCAACCGCGTGTTACGCCGGTTCGAAATGCGATCGGGTTGACTTTTTGACCCATGGTGAAAATTCTGTGGGCTAAGGACTGAGGACTGTGTAAATGTTTTGCAATTTTCGTAATTGACGTCGACCGAGAGACACAGGCCAGTTCGACCCGCGTCCCCACAGTGGCATCACTTTATATTTCGTCGACGTGTGTCAATCCGACCCGGATGTGACTCGAACGTTTCTTGATCATGAACGCCATCCCACGAGCACGAGGGCGGATTCGTTTGAACATTGGGCCGCCATCGACGCGAACGTCGGTGACCACCAACTCTTCAATCTTGAACCCACGACCGTTGTTTTGGTCGGGATCCTGAGCGTTTCCGACCGCACTCTTGATAACCTTCTCGAGCATCCGGGCACCGCGTTGCGGTTGATACTTGAGAGTATCGAGCGCTTCGTCGGCATACATGCCACGGACCATGTTGGCCACCAGACGCACTTTCTGTGCGCTGATACGGGCGTTTTTGTGATATGCGTTGAATTGTGACATGTTTACCGATTCCTACCTTATCGCTTGCCTTTGCCACCGTGTCCGCGGAAAGTCCGCGTCGGTGAAAACTCGCCGAGCTTGTGACCGACCATGTCTTCGGTAACCAACACCTTCACGTGTTGGCGACCGTTGTGAACCATGAAGGTCACGTTGACAAATTCAGGCACGATCGTGCAGGCGCGGGACCAAGTCTTGATCGGCTCACTCGAACCGGCCTCGGCCGCCTTTTGGACCTTGAAAAATAACTTCGGGTCTACAAAAGGACCCTTTTTACTACTTCGACTCATGATTGATTCTCAGACGTTTGCTGGTCGGCCTACTTGTGAAGTTTCAATTGACCATAACGACGACTCTTACGCCGGCGAACGATCGACGAGTTGCTCGGCTTACGCTTCTGACGCGTTGCTCCGCCCTTGGCACTCTTACCTTGCGGACTTACCGGATGGCGACCGCCCTTCGTACGACCTTCACCACCACCGTGCGGGTGATCGATCGGGTTCATCGCAGTACCGCGAACGTGCGGCCGGCGACCGAGCCAACGTGCCCGACCGGCTTTACCGAGGCGGACATTCATGTGATCGTTGTTACCGACTTGGCCAATCGTTGCACGACAGGCACTTGGCACACGACGAACTTCACCGCTTGGCAACAACAACTGTGCCCAGTCGGCCTCACGTGCTTGCAAGGTCGCCTGTGTTCCTGCCGAACGGCACATCACTGCACCACGACCGGCTCGCATCTCGATACAACAAACTGCTGTACCCAGTGGGATATTCTTCAGCGGCAAGCAATTACCAACGGTCGGCGATGCGTCCGGACCATTTTCCAACCGGTCGCCCGCTTTGACGCCTTGGGGAGCGATCACGTAAAGCTTTTCGCCATCGCTGTATTTGAGCAATGCGATTCGAGCCGAACGGTTCGGGTCATACTGCACCGAGTCAACCACGCCGACAGCACCATCTTTGATGCGACGGAAGTCGATGACGCGATACATCTGCTTGTGACCACCACCACGATGCCGTGCGGTAATCTTGCCTTGGTTATTTCGACCGCCCGTCTTCTTCTTTGGACGCAACAAGGATCGCTCAGGCTTGTAGCCCTTCGTCAAGTCCTTGAAGTCGCTGACCGACGCATTGCGTCGACCGGCGCTGGTCGGCTTGTAGATTCGGATGCCCATGAGACAGTACTGAGATCTGAGTTTTAAGTTTTAAGTGTTTACGTCGCGTCTACTTTTGCCGGCTCTCAAACCAGGACTGCTTCGAGAGCCCTCGGCCCGAACCGCACATCGCTTAAAAGAAGTCGATGCGGTGATCTTCGTGCAGTTGAACAATCGCCTTCTTCCAGTCTGCCGTGCGGCCCATTTTATTGCGGAAGCGGCGGAACTTACCCTTGCGAGTCTGAGTTCGCACCGCCGTCACTTTGACGTCGAACAAACTTTCGACGGCGGCACGCACGTCGATTTTGGTTGCATCACGGTGAATCTGAAATGCGTACTGGTTATTTCGCGATGCACGGTGTACACCTTTTTCCGTCACGAGTGGACGAAGCAGAACCTGGTGAGGCTCAAGCTTGATCGTTCGCTCGGCTGGCTGAGGAGGTTTAATAGCTGACATAATTTTCTCCCGACTAGGAACCTGAGATTAAGAGAACACTCTTACTCAAACCCAACTAGGCGACGGTCTCCTCTTGGCTGGAATCCGATGACGAGGCACTCGCAAAAGTACCGTCTTTAATTTTGTCCAATGCGGCAGTCGTGAAGAGAACCTTCTTAGGTGTCAGCAACGACAACGCGTTGAGCTGACGAACGGGCTCAACACAAACGCCGGCGATATTACGACCGCTCTTGTAAACAACTGAATCATCTTCAGAGGTCGCGATCAAGGTCGTCACGCCTTCGAGGCCGAGACTACGAAGAACCGACGCCATTTGGCTCGTCTTCGGCGACTCGATACCAAAACCGTCGATCAACACCACTTCACCGTCATCGATCCGCGAGCGAATCGCCATGCGGGTCGCCAACTTAATGGCCTTCTTCGGGTGACGATAGCTGTAGTCACGTGGCTTCACGGTCCGAGCAACACCACCACCACGACGGACGTTCGTCCGCTTCGAACCGGCACGTGCGTTACCCGTCCCTTTTTGGCGGTACATCTTCTTGTTTGTGCCACTTACTTGACCGCGAGTCCGCGTGTTGTGGGAACCTTGACGCTTATTAGCTTGGTACATCACAACGACGTCGTGAAGCAATTGCTTACTGATTCGATCCGCAATCTGAGCGGTATCGATCTCGTAAGTGCCGACTTCTTTGCCGGACGCATTCAATACTGGAATAGTTGCCATTATCTCCGCCCTCAGACTTTGTTGGTTTGACGGATAGAAATGAACCCGCCATTGGGGCCGGGAACCGCTCCGCGAAGGAGCAACAAGTTGTTTTCAGTGTCAACACTGACAACTTCGAGATTACGAGTGGTCACACGGGCATTCCCGTACTGCCCAGGCATCTTCTTGCCCTTGAACACGCGACTTGGCGAGGCACTCATTCCGGTACCCCCGGCGTGGCGGTGACACTTCTTCACACCGTGCGATGCACGCTGCCCGGCGAAGTTATGCCGCTTCATAACACCTGAGAAACCGCGACCCTTGCTCGTGCCGGTAACGTCAACCTTCTTAACATCGGCAAATTGCTCGACGGTCAACGCTTCACCGACACTGACACCGGCGGGACCACGGAACTCGCGAATGAACCGCTGTGGTTCACAATCAGCCTTGGCGGAAAGCTCAACGCCTGCTGCTGCACGAACCTTCGATCGCTTGCTCTCGATCGCCGCAACTTGACCACGCTCACTTCGCGAAGCCAAACGACGAGGCTTGTCCTCGAACCCTAACTGAACCGCTTCGTAGCCGTCTCGCTCGACACTGCGAACCTGCAACACATGACAGGGACCGGCCTGCACGACAGTGACCGGGACAGCAGTGCCGTCCTCGAGGAAGACCTGAGTCATCCCCACTTTTCGGCCTAAAATAGATGGTAACATAACAATTCCTGCCCGCCGTTTAAGCGGCGAGCTACCTGCGATTTCGTTAGGAGTTCCGGGACTGCCCGACGATCCAACCGAACCAACTCGCTCAGCGAGCAACTCGACTGGTATCGCCGCAGCTTCCGACCATACGGAAAACCGTGACTGCAAAAAGTAATGAACGAACTCACCACCAACGATTGGCGACAAGCCTGACTCAAACGAACTCTCACCACTGAACAGCAGCGGAAGAGGACCGGCTAAACAACACCCACTCTTGACCGAGCGAGCAAACTGGCAACAAGACGGCTCAGACCCCCGGGAGAGTAAACTCAACCGAACGCGGCGTCCATGTCACGAGGACCAGATCAGCGGGCGGACGCCTTAATCTTGATGTCGACCCCAGCCGGCAGACTGAGTTTATTCAACGCTTCAATTGTCTTGGCCGAAGCCTGGACGATATCAACCAAACGCTTGTGCGTTCGGATCTCAAATTGCTGCCGTGCTTTCTTGTTCACAAACGGACTCGACAAAACCGTGTACCGCTCGATGCGGGTCGGTAATGGAATCGGACCGTGAACGATACTCGCAGTAGCCTTGACGGTATCAACGATATCGCGTGCGCTCTGATCCAGAACAGCATGGTCGTATGCTTCCATACGAATGCGGATTACTTCGCTGGCACCAGTTGACACGATCGAAACCTAACTTCAATGACGACGGACAGAGACCCCACGTCACAAACCATTTGTTGTGGGGAGGCGAGAATGTAGGGGCGAGTCGCGAAAGCGTCAACGGCTTTTGAACATTTGATGAAAAAATTATGCCGAAAACAGCAGTTCAAGGCGTCAAGAACACTTGCAATTTGCGACAACCGTGTGCCCCAAGCACCAGCGATTGCTCGATATCGGCGGTTTTGCTCGGCCCGGATACGAAAACACCGAACCCCGGTCTAGGCGCCCCAATCCGCGCATACGCATCATGCATGTGATCGACGATTTGACTCCTCGACACAACGATCGCCAAATACTGCGCGATAAAAATCATCACACGATGCGGCAACGTTGCACCGTCGATCCAGATGGCACCATTCTCGGCGATGGCAAATTCGCCGCGAGCGATTGTCCAGCCGAGAGATGATAGCAAATGAGGATCACTCACCTTCGCCAAATCGACGGTGGGTTCGATCGCCTCAGGGTAGGTTGATGCAATCCGATCGGCACTCGAGAACGCGTCGATGCCTTCGAGAATCTCTCGCACCTGTTCGGGCGAGTCGACGAGATGGCTCTCACCACCAACGAATTCGAGCGTTTCCTGAAATTGGCGGATACGGTCATCAAACTTGATCAACCTCCCCGGATCGACTTCAGGCAGCCCATCGGACGGCACCGCGCGACCTCGCAGACGATCGAGTATCAACTGTTTGCTGCCCTGCGGTTCTCTATTCTCAAACGCTTCGGCGATCATTCAGGTTGCTCCGGTTTAGCCACGTTTCGATTCTGTGCGTACCACGCTCGAAAGCTCTGTTTAGGGGGATCTGGCAGGTCGCGATCGATCGCCCATTCATTGAGCCTGTTGTGCGTGAGAGATTTCGGCAGGTATTTCAGCGCTACGCGAGCGGTATACCCTGCGGTGAAAAACAGCCTCGGGTGCCTAAACAGCCACGACGCCGCCTTCATCCCAACTCGCTTATTCCACGCCAACAAACGCTTCCCGACTAGCTCGCTTCGCCAAGCGAGCAATTGGTGATGCAGCGGAATCTTGACCGGACAAACATCGGTGCAGGATCCGCACAAACTACAGGCGTAAGGCAAACTCTTGTGTGCCTTCATGTCTTTCGTGGGCCCCAGCACGCTACCGATAGGCCCTGGAACGGTCGCCTGGTAACTGTGTCCACCGCTGCGTCGATAGACCGGGCACGTGTTCATGCATGCCCCGCAACGGATGCAGTTCAACGCATCCCGGAACGTATCGCTGTCACGGATTCGCGACCGACCGTTGTCGACCAGCACAATGTGCAGTTCGCTGTTCTCGTCGCGGGGTCCGTGGAAATGCGACGTGTAGCTGGTGATCGGCTGGCCGGTCGCACTGCGAGCGAGCAAACGGGTGAACACCGCGAGATTCTCAAATCGCGGCACTAATTTCTCGATCCCCATGCAGGCGATGTGGATCCGCGGCAGAGACACGCCCAGATCGGCGTTGCCCTCATTGGTGCAAACGACGATCCCCCCGGTTTCAGCGATCCCGAAATTGACTCCGGTGATGCCGACTTCGCCTTCCAAAAATTTCCCCCTCAAATGGCCCCGAGCCGCTTCCGTCAAGACTTGCGGGTCAGCCTCTCCTTTGCGAGTGCCGAGGTGCTGGTGAAACGTTTCGCCGACCTCTTCCTTTTTGATATGAATTGCTGGCAAAACGATGTGGCTGGGCGTTTCACCTCTTAATTGCACGATTCGCTCGCCGAGGTCGGTGTCGACAACATCGATGCCGTTATCGATCAGAAATTCGTTGAGACCGCACTCTTCGGTCAGCATCGATTTACTTTTGATGATCCGGTGCGTTTTGTTTTTTCGCAGCAGACCGAGCACGATTTCGTTGTGCTCAGCGGCGTCAGCGGCCCAGTGCACGACCGCGCCCATTCGAATCGCGTTGGCCTCGAATTCCTGCAAATAGTCGGGCAAATTGGCGATAGTGTGCCGCTTGATCGCGGACGCGGTCTCTCTCAAATACTCCCACTCGGGCAGCGATTGGGCCTGTCGATCGCGTTTCGTGCGAACGAACCAAAGGGAATCGTCGTGCCAATGCGATCGAGGCACGTTGTTAACGAAATCCTTGGCCGCTTGGGGGTGATCAACGATCGGTAGTGCGATGGACATAAAGCTTTATCGCTAGGTGATTAAAACAGGAAATAAGGAGGGACAGGGGAAACAGTGTCTGCGCCGGGTTGCTTCACGAAGATCGACCTCAACCGAAACACGCAGCCCAACAACGACCAACAAACCGCATCCTCCGGATGGTCAGCGGGCCGCCGATGCCGTCTGTTTCGTCGGCAGCGGTCTTCCCGCGAGCACTTCGGCAATGTGCATGACTTGCATCGGCATTTCGCGGCGTCGAATCAGTCCCTGCATGTGCATCAAACAGCTCATGTCACCGGCGACCAACACTTCGCTGCCCGATTGCACATGATCCTGAACCCGGTCCACGCCCATTGCGACGCTCGTCTCTCGCTCAGTAACCGCAAAAGTGCCGCCGAAACCACAGCATTCGTCTTGCCGGCTGATCGGAACCACTTCCACTCCCTCGAGCGATTCGAGCAGGATACGCAATTTGTTCTCGCGAGGAACCATCTGTTCACTACACGCACCGAGCCTCAACTCCCGCAACCCGTGACAACTGGAATGGACACTCACCCGATGTGGAAAACGACCTTTGATCGTGCGAACTCCCAATCGATCAACTAAAAACTCGCATAATTCGAACGTGGAATCCCGCAACTTGATGAACCGCTGATCATCGTCGGCGAAATACTCGGAATAGTGATTGCGGATCATCGATGTGCAGCTGCCCGACGGACACACGACCGCGTCATACCCCGAAAACATCTCAACAAATTGCCTTGCGACAGGCGCCGCGTCGGCGGTGCATCCGGTGTTGGCCATCGGCTGACCACAACACGTCTGCATTTCGGGAAAGGCAACCGAAAGCCCCTGCGACTCCAGCAATTCCAGGGTGGAAATCGCGACATCGGGGAAAAATTGATCGATGTAGCAGGGAACGAACAGTGCGACGTTCATGATTGTTTTTAGATAAGGGCAAGGGGAGGCAGCAGTGTAGGCATCCGCTAAACGCAACCTCTATATCGGCTGCAAATCATCCATGATAGGCGATCGATGGCAGAATCGGATCGAGAAGCCGGCGCAAAGTGTATACATTTCACACCCGATCATGAACGGAGATTGACGTTGTTGCAAGCGACGCCTGCCGCGTAGACTCCGCCGAAGATCGAAATTCCCGGTCTCGTTAGAGTTGCCTACTGTCGTATCAAGGGACACGGATGTACCGCTTGCTGCTTTGTTTCCGCTATCTACGCACCCGCTACATCGCGTTGGCGTCGATTATCAGCGTCACCCTCGGCGTCGCGACGCTGATCGTGGTGAACAGCGTGATGGCAGGTTTTTCTGCAGAAATGCACGAAAGGCTTCATGGATTGGCTTCGGACATCTTGATCGAGTGTCATGCCAGCGGTGGCATGCCCGACCCGGACGCGCACCTCGCAGAAATCCACCGCGTTGTCGGCGACGATATCGAAGGGGCCTCCGTCAGCGTTCACGTGCCTAGCATGTTGGGCATCGACTTCAATGGACAACTGATCACACGGCACGTCAATCTCGTCGGGATTGATGCGGAGACCTACGATACGGTCAGCCATTTCGGGCGATATCTGATTCACCCGGAAAACCAAAAACAAGTCGACTTTGATTTACGTGAAGCCGGCTTTGCCGAAACACGCGAAAACTTCCCCGCGTCGGGATGGCACTACCGCCGCGCCCGCGTCGCCTACGAGCGTGCTCTCGATGAAGAACGTGCCCGCGTCGAAGCGATGGACCGTGAAGTCGCAAAACTCAGCACCACCCTGCCCCAGCATCCCAACGACTCTTCCGCATCCGAAGACGGCCTGATCGATGAGGACTCTCCCGAGAGCCTCGCCTCGGCGGGCCCTTCGCTCGGCCCGCTCTTGCCTCCTGAACTCAACGGTGGAGACACCAGTGGCGTGGCAGCGACTTTCGATCCAGCCACCGAACAATACCCCGGCATCATTCTGGGGATTTCAACCTGTTCCAACAAACTCCGCGATGACGCGGGCAACGTCCGCGACCATTATTATTGTCGCCCCGGTGATGACATCCGGATGATGTTCCCGAGTGCTTCAGAGAACCCGAAGGTCCTCAATCAAAAGTTCACCGTTGTCGATCTCTATGAATCAGGAATGAGCGAATACGACAGCACGTTTGCTTTCGTACGGTTGGACCAACTCCAAGAATTTCGTGGGATGATTGATCCGATCTCGGGCGTGAAGAGCGTCACAACGATTCAACTCAAACTGATCGAAGGTGCCGACCTGAATGCGGTCCGCGACGCCCTGCGAAAACGATTCCCGCCCGACCAATTTGCATACAGCATTCAAACCTGGCGCGACATGCAGGGGCCACTGCTCGCCGCGGTTCGATTGGAAACGACCATTCTGAACATCTTGCTGTTCCTAATTATCGCGGTCGCAGGCTTTGGAATTTTGGCGACGTTCTTCATGATCGTTGTGGAAAAAACACGCGACATCGGCACCCTTAAAGCCCTGGGTGCGAGCGGCAGCGGCGTGATGAGCATCTTCCTCAGTTACGGATTGCTACTGGGCATCGTCGGCAGTGGTGTCGGTCTGCTCGGGGGCATCCTGTTTGTCGACAACATTAACGAAGTCGCCGGTGTGATCGAACGCGTCACCGGCCAAGAAGTGTTCGACCCGACGGTCTATTACTTCACCGAAATCCCCACCATCCTGAACCCATTCACACTCGCGTGGGTGATGGCGGGTGCGGTTGCCATTGCAACGGCCGCCTCTGTGTTGCCTGCCATGCGGGCCGCACGTATGCATCCCGTCACCGCCCTCCGATTCGAGTAGCCCTCATGAATAATTCATCCAACACTCCGATCCTACAGGCGCGTGGGATCCGAAAGAGCTACTACAAGAATCAAATCGAACTGCCGGTTCTTCGCGGCGTCGATGTGGCATTTGCCCGTGGCGAGATGTCGGCCTTGGTCGGTCGCAGCGGCAGTGGCAAGAGCACGCTGATGCATCTCCTGGCAACGCTCGACCAACCCGATGAAGGTGAAGTTTGGTTCGACGGAAACCGCGTGGACAATCTTTCGCGCCGTGGCCGTGACCAATATCGCAACCGCGAAATCGGAATCATCTTTCAGTTCTATCACCTGTTGCCCGAATTGTCGGCTCTGGAAAACGTGCTCGCTCCTGCAATGATCTCGCGCAGCGTGCTCGGCTATTTTCGTCAGCGTAAATCGCTCACCGCTCGGGCCGAAGCGATGCTCGACCGCGTCGGACTCCTCGACCGAAAGACGCACAAGCCGTGCGAAATGTCGGGAGGTGAAATGCAGCGTGTCGCCATCGCACGATCGCTGATGAGCGAACCACAACTCTTGCTCGCCGACGAACCCACCGGCAACCTGGACACCGAAACGGGGGAGTCGATCCTGCAATTGCTACGACAGCTCAACACCGAAGACGGTCTCACCGTTGTCATGATCACTCACGACGACGCCATCGCTGAACGGGCTGATCGATGCTACCGCATGCAGGACGGTTTGCTAGTCGACCGGTTTGAGAACGAACCGGCCAACCCTGCGTCCGCCTCACGCGGTAACATCGCGACGAAGCCTCTGGCCCGCGCGGTCAGCGCCGCCTGACGCTCGCAGCCGAGATCAACGGGATCGAAAGTACGACGGGACTGAATAACATCTCGGCCGCAGAGTTGGCAGGACGGAGAGATTGGCGGCAGGCGGATCTCGCCCGACAACTCTCCCGCGGGGCGTAACGGCCGTCGCAAGAGAAACGGCCGTCGCAAGAACCGTTAGTCGCGTCCGCCCTGATCGAACACCGGCGTGACGCGACCTCATCGCAATCCGGCAACTGAGCAGATAGAGTAGTGCCTTCGCACGAGCCGTCGGCGCGTCGAGAGGATGAACGATCAAACGCCCTCTCTATTCGTCGTTGATCTCTGCTTCAAAAACTGTCCACGCGTGCCTGCTCGCCACCGGACGTTTGCTCTCGAGCATCTGTCCTTGCCTGAACCGATTTGAGGGAACCTTCCTAAATTGTCCCGCCAGCGTCGTCCTTATCGATCGGTCGCGTTCTTAGTGCTACTCGGATACATCGCGGTCGCGGCGTTGTATGTCCTCGTCGCCGGCTGGGCGGTCGCGTCGGGACACCTGCGAACGACTGGACACTGGCACGGGTCGTTTGGACAAACGTTGCTACCGCGGATCAACGACGTGGTTGTGTTCACTTTCTTTCTGGTCTGCGGTGCCAGCGTCGGCAGTTTTTTGAACGTCGTCGTTTGGCGGATGCCACAGGGGCTGAGCGTGAACGGGCATTCCTTTTGCCCGCGATGCCGCAACACACTCCGCGCTCGAGATAACGTTCCCGTGTTCGGATGGCTGTGGTTGGGGGGCCGTTGTCGCGATTGTCGATTGCCGATCTCGCCCCGCTACCCGATCGTCGAAGCAGCCGTTGCCATCACATTTGCGACCATCGGAACCGCCGAAATCTACGCATGGAATTTGCCTTATCGGTCGTACGGCTTTCAATTGGCGATGGCGTCACCGTGGGTCGACGGTGGACAACTCATCATCGTTCTCTATCACCTTGTTGCGATGGGAATCATGTGGGCGATGGCGTTGATTCGCTACGACCGCAATCGCATTCCGGGACGTTTGGTGCTGTTCGCTGCCGTTTGGTTGATTGGAGGCATGCTGGTGGTCCCATCGGCGGCCGTCGTGCCGTGGCAACTCAAACTTCCTGCCGGTTGGCCTCCTTCGGATTGGCTGTTCGCCGGCGGTCGGCCCTTCGATCCGGCCACATTGGTCCAATCGTTCGTACGAGTTTTGACGGCATTGGTGGCCGCAGGTTTCTATGCCCGGGTTTTGGCGAGAGCCTTTTGTCCTCGAGCGGATTTGAAGCTCGATCCGTTAGGTGATCAGACGTCGAGGCTGCTCGATTTGGTGCTGCTAATCGCGGTGGTTTCGATCTTGATCGGTTGGCAGGCGACCAGCGGTGTTCTGCTTTTCGCCTCGCTTCTGGCGTGCGGAGTGGGAGTCTTTTTCTCAAAACCCACTAATAAAACTCCGACTGCAACGAATACCGGAATAGACAGTGAGATCACCGGGCCCGAAATCTCGCACGTGTCACCTTCTTCACAATCATCGACCGGATTTGTGTCCGCGGACACTGACGCGCTGGGACGATTTTCGCTGTGTTTGCCAGTGGCTCTGCTGTTGCAGATTTTGCTATGGCGATCGCTGGCTCTCTCGGGTTGGTGGCCGAGTGAACAGGCACCTCGTGGCGTTTTACTGGGCTTCGCACTGGCCACGCTTTTCATTCCGCTATGGCTTCGCGAACCGCGACAATTCGGCCAATCCGATTTTCCGTCAGACGATTCGCCCGAGGAGTTAAACTCGGGGGCTCCCGAATGAACACTCGGCCGGTTTTCGGCGTCCCATTGAAAAACTCCACCTTTGGTTCCGAGCAACGAATTGACCGAGAGCGACGAAGTCGAACTGATTCGCCGAGCCTTGGCAGGCGAAGAGCAGGCGTTCGAGTCGTTGGTTCTCGAGCATCAGGACCGGCTTTATAACGCCATGATCCAGGTCACCGGCTCGGTCCATGATGCCGAAGAGGTGACGCAGGAAGCCTTCATTCGGGCATTCCTGAAACTGAATACGTTCCAGCAAAACAGCCAATTCTTTACCTGGCTGTACCGCGTCGCGTTCAACATCGCGCTCTCGCGAAAGCGTCGCAAACGAGCCAAAATTTCGCTCGACCAACAGCGTGAAGATATCGGCAACGATGTCGTCGACCATGGCGAAGCCGTTGACGCTGGCATGATTCGCCAAGACCAAGTCAGCCTAGTGCAAACCGCGATGAGCCGGCTCAGCGAGCAACATCGTGGAATTCTGGTCTTGCGGGAAATGAACGAAGCTTCTTACGAGGAAATCTCTGAGATCCTCGAGTTGTCGATCGGAACGGTTCGCAGCCGCCTCAACCGGGCCCGCAAGCAACTGCGGATTTCGATCGAAGAACTCCAATCCGATGCTACTGCGGACGATGTTGCCGCGACCGACGACGAGGGCTGAGCCTCATGAACTCACGAAACGATTCTCGACCTGGTGAATTTTTCGACGCCTCGAGCGATCCGGTGCCTCCCGATCCGCACACCGGTCGCGAGAGCCGCCCGTTCCTGGGCATTCAGTTTCGCTGCTGCCGCACTTACGGACGAATCTACCGTGATTCTGGACGGACTCAATACAAAGGCAGTTGCCCGCGGTGCGGTTCTCGGGTGAGTGTCCCGATCGGCCCCGGCGGCCAGGGATCGCGTTTCTTCTCTGCCGGTTGATCGGTCGCGGCGTAGTTTTACCGACAAAATCGGAAAAAACCTGCCGTTAGTGCCCCCTCACAACCGAAACAGTCCATAGCACCGTTTGATTCAACAGGCGATTACAGCGATTCCGCCGCGCCGTTTGGCGTACATCTAGGAAATATCGCAGTGCGACAACCACATATAGGGCCGTAGGGAGGCATTTCAATGCGACGCAAATATTTTGGACTGGCGATGGCTGCCGTTGCCACCCTGGGCCCTGCTCAGGCATTTGGAGGCGACCGAGAAATCGCGCAGTCCATCATCGAACGACTCAAGGTGAGCCGTGACGCTGGTGACTTAAAAGGTTTTTCACTCGACATGAAAGTCGACGAGGGCGTGGTCCTGTTCCGAGGCAAAGTCTCGGGCGACCAACAACGTGCTCTCGTGTTGGCAACATCGGAAGGAATCGACGGCGTCCGTGACATCGTCGACGAACTCGAAGTCGCCTCGACTGAAGTCGTGACCACGAAGCCCGCCAAGATCTACAAGCCAAAAACGGCAGCGATCGCAATTGCTCCTGAGCAATCGGCACCTGCCCAAGAAAATGGCTTTGACTTCGCCGAAGCACTCGCCGAAGACAAACAAGCCAGCCCGGCACCGGCAATGTCGCTGCCTGCGGAAATGATCGCCGAAGCCACCGCCGAACCGGTTGAAACCGTTTCAAACGTCGAACTGGCCGTCACCAACCCGGTCGAAAACATCGCACCAGTTTCCGTACCAGCACCGGTCAATATCCCGGCACCTGTTACCGTACCTGCACCAAAAGTTGCTGCTCAGGAAGTTGCAGCTCAGGAAGTCGTGCCCGGCACGGTTCTTCCCGCAGCGGCATTCGAGGACGACGCGGTCAACCTCGCCACTCCGTTGCCACAGCCCGTGGTCAACGCTGAGGCTCAACCGCAACCAATGGCACCGGCTCAGGTCAACGACGAACAACTGACCGCATCGGTCGTTCGTGCGATCGGTCGGGCTCAATCCGAAGGTCACTTGAAGAACTTCGGTGTCGACGTCAACGCCTACAACGGCGTCATCGAACTCGAGGGCAAAGCCGCTTCGAACCAACAACGCGAATTCATCGAAATGGTCGCCCAACATGCTCCTGGAGCACGTGGCGTCCGTAACATGATCGAAGTGACCGCTCCATCGAACGGCGGCGTTCCTGCTCGTCAGGTCGGCCATCGCACCTCGATGCCAACCCTGGCTCCTGCGATGCCGCAGCATGCTCAAGGATTGCAGCCGATGCCACGTCACATGCAAGCCGGCGTGCCTGCTCGCCCCGCATCGTACGGCGGTCAGCAAATGATCAACGGCGAAATGGTCGTCCCCGGCAGCATCGTCAACCATGGCCCAACCATGGGCGGTCAAGTCGTCGGCGGTGGAGCCCCTATGATGGGCCAACCCGTCCCGATGGCCCCTGCTGCTCCAGCAGGTGCTCCTCGATACGACTCACCAAACCTGCCTAACTACGCATGGCCAGGCTACGCCGCTCACCCGAACTACGCTGCTCTGTCGTACCCACAACAGTACAGTCCTTCGGCATTCCCATTCATCGGCCCGTTCTATCCTTACCCACAAGTCCCATTGGGATGGCGGAAGGTCAGCTTGGAATGGGACGACGGTTGGTGGCAACTCGACTTCACAGACAAATAGTCCTGTGAGTCGTAACTAACCCTTCCGAGGGAAACGATCTATCGAACGCGGTGTTTTGAAAGAAACACCGCGTTTTTTGCATTCCAACTCCGCTTTATGCAGAAACGGGAATTCGCCTGCGTCCGTCTCGCGGGGGGAACCTGCAGTGCCCGCCGCGATTTTTCGCCTCAGGCGGATCGCCCACTTTGCTAAGGACAATTCTTACCCAAATTGCTATGCTGGGAGCCCGAAAGCCGAATTCTCGGACCAGTCAGCCATCCGCCAACTGTTTATCTGTTTCATGTCTAGCGCCGAATCCCTCGAACGTCTTGAAGTCGCACTGACACCTCAGGAACGATTCGAAGAATACCTGCAGAGTCGCGGCCAACGTCAAACGAAACCCCGGAAATTCCTGGTCGAGACGATCTTCGCACAACACGCGCACTTCGACGCTGACGAATTGATCGAGAAACTACCCCGCAAGGGCGAACCCGACTATGTCAGCTCGGCGACCGTCTACCGATCGCTGCGTGAATTCGTCGACGCGGGCCTGCTCAACAGCTTTCAGCTCGACGGACGGACGGTCTACGAACTCGATTACGGCTACCCGCAACACGACCATCTGTACTGCACTCGCTGTCGCAAATTGATCGAATTCCGCAGCGAATCGCTGGTGGAAACCCGCGATGCCGCTGCCGCTGAACACGGCTTTCGCGTCACCGGACACCGACTGATCGTCCAGGGCGTGTGCCGTGAATGTGCGGGCAGTCGCCGGAAAAAACGCAAACAAGACCTCGTCTAAGCCCAAGAAGATCGACAGCCGATTCCAAATCTGCCTCGGTTCCGGGTCCGACCAACGCGGCACAACGGACACGCCACTGCGGCGAGGAGTCACCCTGGGATTGCGGGCCGCCTGACGGTCGATATGGTGTGGGCTGCGAGTCGTCGGTGCAGCCGCCGCTTACTCGTTCATACGCTCTTTTGACCCTCACCCGCTGACTCGAGTACTGACGTGACTCAACTACGCCGCCGCCCTGTCGTCCTGATCGTTCGTGATGGATGGGGCCAAAATCCAGACCCGAAATGGAACGACTCCAACGCCGTTTACCTCGCCAACACGCCCGTCGATGAAAAACTCACCGCCGAATATCCCTCGGTACTGATCGCGACTTCGGGTGAAGACGTTGGGTTGCCCGACGGAGTGATGGGCAACAGCGAAGTCGGCCACCAAAACATCGGCGCCGGACGCATCGTCGACCAAGAAGTGATGCGGATCACCCGGGCGATCCGCGATGAGTCATTCTTCTCCAACCCCGTCGTCACCGGCGCGGTCAAACACATCGAAAAGTCCGGCGGTCGGCTTCACTTGCTCGGACTGATGTCCGACGGGCGTGTGCACAGCGACCTGCAACACGCGATGGCAATCATCGATCTGGCCAAACGCAGCGGGCTGACCGGCGACCGATTGGCAATCCATGCGATCACTGACGGCCGAGACACCTCGCCTCACGGCGGGTTGGGTTTTGTTAAGAGCATCGAAGACAAATGTGCCGAAGCCGGTGTCGGCGTGGTCGCATCGGTCATCGGTCGCTTCTACGCGATGGACCGTGACCTCCGTTGGGAACGCGTCCAAACCGCCTACGACATGCTGACCAAGGGCGCCGAACGAACCGCCGCCTCCGCGTCCCAAGCGATCCAAGACTATTACGACAATCCGACCGATTCCAACCGTACCGGCGATGAATTCATCGTCGCTACCTCCGTGGTCGATGAAGGTAAGTCACCAATCGTGATCGCTCCCGGTGATGCGGTGATCTTCATGAACTACCGCGGCGACCGGACTCGCGAAATCACCAAAGCGTTCACGTTTGACGATGACGCGTGGAAGGACATCCCGGGCGGTGGATTTGATCGCGGCGGCAAACTTTCAGACTTGTACTTCGCGACCATGACCGGATACGAGACCGGCCTGCCCGTCGAAGTCATCTTCGAGAAACCACCGAAGATGCCACACATCCTCGGCGAAGTTGTCGCGTCGGCAGGACTGAAACAATTCCGCTGCGCCGAAACCGAAAAATATCCGCACGTTACGTTCTTCTTCAACGACTACCGTGATAATCCGTTCGGTGGCGAAGATTGGGGAATGGCGCAATCGCCACGCGACGTTTCGACATACGACCAAAAACCGGAAATGTCCGCCGAAGGAATTACCGAACAGGTGCTCAAACACCTCGAAGCCGGTGACGAAGATCTGTACATCGTCAACTTCGCCAACGGTGACATGGTCGGACACACCGGCGTGCTCGCCGCAGCGATCAAAGCGGTCGAGAAAGTCGACAACTGCGTCGGCCGAATCGTCGAGGCAACCTTAGCGGCCGGCGGCAGCTTGGTCGTGACCGCAGACCACGGCAACTGCGAACAAATGATCGATCCGGAAACGGGCGGCCCTCACACCGCACACACGACCTACACGGTTCCGTTGATCGTGGTCGATCCGGATTCGAAGGGCAAAACCCTCCGCACCGGTGGTCGGCTGGCCGACATCGCACCAACCGTGTTGGCTCTGATGGGACTCGAAAAACCGAAGGAAATGACGGGCGAATCCCTAGTCGAAATTTCTTAGGCCCGCGAGCCTCTCACCAACTGCAAACTGCCCATCGCCAAAACCGTTCGCCGGCGGCGATGGCAGTTCGCTGCCGCCAGGAAGCTCCCGAGCAACCTGAATTCGCTCGCAACATTCACACGCCATTGCAGGCGGCGAATTACACTAGACGCGTCTTTCGAATTCACGCCGAATTTGTGCGTCGCTCTTTTCTCATGTCGCCCCAAACCTGCTCCCGCTCGCCTCTCCGTCCGCTTTCATGCCCGCTGCCGATATCGCTACTGAAACGAACACGGCAGCCGACTCCTCCGAGGTGATGTCTGACCGCGATGACGAACGGGCTGGCGTTGCTCACCAACGATGGCATGTCGGCAACCGAACGCTCGCGATCGTGGCGGCGTTGATGCTGACGATCGGAATCGGCGGGACGGTTTTCCGGACAGTAAAAAAGTATCAGGTCCCTGGTCCTTTCACTCCGGATAAACAAGGTCTGTGCGATTTCCACAACGGCATCTACTTCCCGACGCGAGCTGTCCTGGCTGGCGAAAGCCCGTACAGCGACGCGTATGCAGCGAAGTATCCGGTCGCTCGCCAGATCCCTTTCTTTTCGCCCGTAATCCTGTTGCTGCATTCGCCGCTCGCGTTGATGCCGCTGCATCTCGGTGAAGCACTCAACATGCTGCTGCAGATCATGATGCTGTTTGCCATCGCAGCAGTTTCGGCGCACGCGGCGGGTTTTCGATACCGGTTGGATGTCGCGTTGATGATTGCCGCCGGAATGATTTTTACCCGTGGCGGCCACATCACTTTGTTCAACGGTTACTTCACTTTCCAACTCGTCCTGGCGACCTTCCTCGCCGTCGCGTGGGCTGATCGCCGACCGATCTCGTCGGGATGGATGTTGATGATTGTTTCCGCTAAACCTACCTACATACTCCCACTTGGGTTCTTAATGCTCGCTCGAGGCAACGTACGAGCGTTGATCATCGGTGCGATTCTTAGCATTGCTGCGGCAGTGCTTCCTCTTGGATGGATCGCCTACCATGAAGGCGGCGGAAACCTCAGTGAAGGCATCTCCATCTTGGCCGGTCAAATTGTCGACACCCAAGAAGTCCATCGTTCGATGGAAGACGAGTCCCCCGTGTTTTCTTGGACGCGTTTGGACCTGTTCGCCATTGCTGCAAAATGGACGGGCAACGACCCCGGCGATTTGCCACACCTGCTTGCCATGTTCGGCCTGCTGGCAGCACCGATGCTCGTCCTCTTTCGACGCATGCGAAACGGCATCGATGACGGCATCGCGGGGTGGACGGGCACACTCCTGATGCTCGGCCTGTTAGTAAGTCTCTATCACCAATCCTACGACTCGCTGTTGCTGACCGCCCCGATCGCAGGCGCTGTCGGGCTGCGATTAACCGCGTGGCAACGGCTCAATTTTCTAACTCGATGGGCCCTGATCGCGTTAATGGCGTTGCCCCCGTTGAACTATCTTTCGACGAGAACCTTCCTTCATCGCTTCGAATTATCTGAAACGATGACCCGAGTCTTCACCAGCCTCAATGGCATCAGCCTCGGTATCGCTTTGCTCGTTATCTGTGTCATCGCCTGGCCAACAAAACCAACCGCCCCCGTCGATAACGATCCCTGCTAACAACGATTCCATCGCTCTGGAACGAACGAAATCAGATTAGCGGCGGTTGCCAATGATTCGGTACGATTGGCGCGGCCTTTGCCTGAACGGTTCAGTTTCACGCAGCGGCTACGTCTCGGGTTCTCGTGTTCCGCAGGCGACGATGCATTTTCACGCCAATATGCCACCCGGAAGGAACCGCTCCGACCGTGCGTTACCTACTCCTGACATGTTTGCTGGTGTTGTTGCCTACGGTCTCGCTGGCACAACAGAAGCCAAACCAAGCCCCACCTGTTCCGGCCCAGCCGAAATACTGGACGACAAACTGGTCGTTCGACGACATCGATATTGGCAAGATGGCCGACCGACTGGGAAAGATCGGCATCGAAACCGGTCTTGAAATGCAAGGCACCGTTTCGGTTCACTTCGAGGTTGGCATTCCGATCAACGCCCTGCGCGACGGCGCGGCCTATCGTTTTAACGGAACTCTAACCAGCCCGTCGCTCGTGATCGACGGCGTGCTGATGAAAGATCTGCGGACGATTGTCACATATCGCGACGGAGTTGCCACGCTCGAAGATCTCAGCTCCATGGTCGTCGACCGCGACAGCCAGCAACAATCCGCCGGCTCTGTCAAAGGCAAAGCGACATTGGGTTTAGTGCCGCGAGAGGATGTCACCGCAGAAATCACCGTCACTGATTTGGCAATCGCCCCGCTGGCCGATCTGCTCGCAAAGTATCTCGGCCAATCGAATAACACTCTGCCCAGCGATGGATCGTTTTCAGGCAATGTGAACTTTCGCGTGCCACTGAAAACCGTCAGCGACATCACGACTTATCAGCTCGATGGAACGCTAAGTGGTCGTGGGCTCCGCGTCGCCAACCTTCCACCTGCAGATTTTGATGCACGTCGCGTCCGCATCGAAGACACGAAACTGCTTGTCGAAAATTTCTCGCTGGACGCTCGTGCAAACAATCGATCAGATCAACGGGTTCGTTTGTTCGGCAATGCAAACGTGCCCCTCTCCACCAATGGCGATTTTGAGATCGAATTACTTGGTGATGATATCCCTGTCGGGACAGTCGCCGGCCTGTTTGCAAACCAAAACAAAGACAACAGTGGCGCACTCGTCCGCGGCAAACTCGACTTCCGAGTAACCGGCAGCGGGCGATTGCACGAAAACCTTGAGCAATCAAGTTGGAATGTCCGAGGCTCGCTCGCTTCTCCCCAACTATCGATTGCCGGCGTGGACCTGGGAACGATCGAACATCACGTCGAGTTGACGTCAAGAGAATTCAATATCGTACCCATTCGTGATACTGCCGACTTACCAAAGTCGTTTCGAATCGGTGAACTGAAATCACGCTATTCAATCAGCGATGAAACGCTGAAGATCGAACAGATCGACGCCACAATCTTCGACGGGCGCTTGTCAGGTTCCGCGACAATGCCGTTTTCTGAATCAGGCACCATGCTGGCGAATTTCGACATCGTCAATATTCAACCACGCATCGAACTCCCCATTGCCGGACGGCGAGTTTCGATGTCGGCGGCTTTCGACGGAAATGTCGATTGGCAAGTGCCGCTCGCCTCAGTTGACCAACCAAGCACTCACCAAGGACAGTTTGAGTTTTCTCTATCGAACGCGACAATCGGGGAAGCCGTGATTGGCAACCTACATGGCTCCGCTTCAGTCCAATCCGGCGATATCTCACTGAGCGTCAAAGGCAAATTGTTCGACGGCACTGTCGCGGTCCAAACAACCGCGAACATGCAAGCAAACGATCGATGGTCCGATCTGCCAACGCATCTGGCCACATCCAAATTTGAATTTAACAACGTGTCCTTGCACCGATTGTACGAAGTCGCAACGGGCTCACGGATTGACCTGACCGGACTGGCATCGGGTCACCTGACGGTCAACGATTGGCACCTGAATTCTGGGCCGGGCTGGCAACTCCCGTCGGCAGAGATCCGACTAACCCTCTCGCGAGTCAGCCATCGATCGCGTCTCCTTTCTCGTTCGATGCGTCTCGAGGGACGACTACGCAAGAATGCATTCGAAATCGTTTCGCTAGTGGGTGATTATGCCGACGGCGATGCTCGCGTGAGAGGACGCGTGTACCTGTTTGACGAAAAACGCACCATGCGTCCGCGAGCAGACCTGCATGCTTCGGCAAGCCGGATCAACCTCGCGAAAGGACTCTGGTTTCTAGGCGATGTCGCGAACGATTTCCAAGGACGTGCGTCTCTCTCAGCGACCATTTCAGGCTATCACGATTCGATTCGCGTTCGTGGAAATGCCGACGGTCGTGATTTGGTTTTATACGGACTCCCGCTCGGAAACGCACACAGTGGCTTGGCAGCCGACGCGAACGTGACACGTCAGAGTTGGCAGCTCCGCTTTCCTTCGGTTCGATCGAGCCAAGGTGGTGGGCAAGTCGACGGAGAACTCTCTCTCGCGTCGACTCGTCGTGGCGGACGGGGAGTAGATTTAGAGAGTCGTTGGCACACAAGACGTGTCGATTTTGTTCGCTTAACTCAACAACTCGGACAATCGACTTCAGTCGCCAAAGGTGAGATTACCGGCGACTTAACGCTAAACGGAAACGCGATCGAAAGCATCGATGACCTGACCGGTCGCTTTCGCTTTGCACTCGGTCAAACTCGAGGAGCGGCAATACCTGGACTCCTCGGCGTCTCACGCTTTCTCGGACCCGTTTCGTTGGTAAATCAACGTTTCGACGTCGGTGAGGCCAAAGGAGTGATCGGTGCTGGGGCGGTCACGTTTGATGAATTTTGGGTCGGTTCGGACAACGCACTCGTTCAGGCCGACGGTAGAGTCTACATCCGTAGCGGTAGAATGAATCTCAATGCCCTAATTGCCACGGGAGACTACCGCGACATCGCGGCAAACTTTACGCAATTAGCACAACAGTACGCACTGAGATCATTGCTGCCCGCATCCGCGATCCTTGATGTGTCAGAACTCCTGCGAGATCGCACTCTGGTCGTCAACGTGATCGGCACGCTTCAAGACCCGATCGTACGCGTCCAACCCGTGCAAACGTTTCGCGAGGAAGCTGCGAGGTTTCTCTTACGTGAGGGGCAACGTTTGATCCTGACTGGCATCACCGCCGGAACCATCGACAGTCTTGACGGCAAATAGATCAACGATGGCCTCATCGAGGTCCGATTGTGACGGTTCTATTCGTTGCATGACGCCAACCGATTGACCAACGCTCGCCGAACGCATTGAGCCGATTGTTCTCATGGAAGCGATTTCACGGGAACAGGTGATACAATGACTTGCACGGATAAAGACGTTCAATACTTCAATTATCGAATGGTTTGCATCCTAGGTCTCGTGGCAGCGTGTCTGCTGGCAGGTGGATGCAGCACCTTGGGTCTCTCGTTGTACCCCTCGAACTCGATGCTAACGCGGGAAGCCGAAGCCGTTCTGGACGCGTCTCGCATCCCACGCGGCATGCCACGTGAGAACGCGAAGTCGGTGCTACCACCGCACGCGCTCGAACCCGGCGATGCGCTGTTAATCGAACCGGTCAACCTCGAACGTGACTTACGTTTACCGGCCGACCAAATTGTGCTGGCTGACGGAACCGTTGACCTCGGTCCGTACGGTCGTGTCGTCGTCGCGGGGCAGAGTCTTGAACAAGCCGAGTCGTTAATCGAGCAGCAGATTGCATATCAGTTGCGGCAACAACGTCAGTCATGTAAAGAGTTTGCGAGCGAGGAAGACCGCGACGCCATCGAATCGGCAACGCTGCCCGATGACTGCGATGCGATCGCCATCAATGTTCGAATGCTGGAACCCGTGCATCGCTACTACGTTCTCGGCGAGGTCAACGCCCCCGGCTCTTATCCTCTTTCAGGATATGAAACCGTTCTTGATGCAATCGTGACCGCAGGTGGTCTCACCAGCAGTTCGAATCCATGCAAAATCTTGCTCGCCCGTCCCACCGATCCGTGTGATTGCCGCGTGACTCTACCTGTTTGCTATCGCGAGATCGTGCAACTCGGTAACACCTCATCGAACTACCAACTACAACCAGGAGACCGCATCTTTGTCTCGTCACGATCCTGCATGGACGAACTGATGTTCTGGCGAGCCAGTCGCACGTGCTCTCGATGTTCCGGTTGCAATCGAGCCTCCTCAAACCCACCTCTCGTCAGCGCACAACCAATGTCGAGCGTCGTCAACACCATGATCCCGCCCGGCAGCGTCGGATGGATGCGACTAGCCAACGACCCCCTACGTCCCAACGACTTAGTCGAACCCGACCAATACGCCTCTCCCTCGTCGAACCCAACCTTAAAAGACTACCTCGACACCGACGACCAACTCCCGTCACCCAAGAACCCGCCTCCCACATCCGACATCGACGGTGAACTCACCTTTCCCTCGCTGTCACAATGAAAAATTAAATACGAACTGACTCGCGTGCAGCACCGATGTCGATGGGCGAGCGAAACGAAGATCAAGCAGGTAGTCAATGCCTCGTCGGTTGCCGCCAATAGCTGCAAGCTGAAAACCAAAATGATCGAGCGTATTGGCCAATTCTGAATGACCGTTTGATGTCTTGAAGCTGATTCTTCATCGATCAAAACGATTCATTGCATGAGGAGGATCGACCAGATCTTCTTGACTCACGAGCTACTGGATTTCCGTAGCCCGTTTGAAGCAAGTTTCAGCTCAGTGACAACTCTCGTCCATTAGTTTCGTAATCGGGACGGTCAAATTTCTGTTCGCTGTCCGAAGAACGGCAGTGCTCCCCAATCGGTGCCACCAGCTCCCCAATCGGTGCCACCCACGAATGGCACAGTCATTGACATATCTACTTTGTTTCAAACAAGTTGTCTCCAGCAGCGAGTCTTGCTCGTAGGACCTCGCGGGGTTGCATCATCAGGTTGTAATTGCTGCCTCGTTTCTTTCGCACTCGCGGTTCAAAACGCCCTGGACGTTTGCCAACGACGCATTTGCCAATCTGCTCCAAGCGGCTGACACAGTAGCTTCGCCGAGCCGTTGGAGTGAGGATGTCGATCAGATCCCAAGCCGC
>NZ_JACHXU010000016.1 GCF_014192335.1 Aporhodopirellula rubra
AGCCCTGGCGAGACCCGAATCAGAAACCAGCTGAAAATGCTTTCCCACCTCCTGGAGCTCGCCTACGGCGAGCTCCAGGAGGTGGGGCTTGTTGCCCACTCAAACCCGATCACTTACGTTTTTACTAGAGAGACCATCACGAGTTTCAACAACGAATGGGACATACCCCTGGAACGTCTTACCCAAACGTCCCCACCAGATACGAACCGAAAATATCGAAACGAGTGGGCAGCTAATCGGATTCGCCGTTGCCCGTCTCTTCGTCCACAAGCTCAATCACCATTTCCAGTTCTATCGTCACGTCCCCTGGCTCATCGTCTTCCTCTGCATAGACCCAAGGAAGGGCAGACTCAAATTCGATTAGGTCAAAAAGGAAGTCATCCATCAGAACTACCAGAAGAGACAGAGAACGGCCCCACTCATCTTCCCGCCGTCGTCAGAATCATCGGGCTGAGAAATGTCACGAACTACCTGATTTTTTTCTTTTACTTTGCCCGAACCGAGACACTTGGGCGACACGCGACAGAAGAAACATGCAATTTAACCAGTGGAACAGAGCCAAGATGCTCCAACATGATTAGAACATGATTTTAGTCGATATCGATGGTGCCGAACAAACGAGTGGCGAATTGGTCGGCGTTGACCGATACGCTTTCTCCGAGATTACCGACTTTCGGAATGATTAAATGACAGCAGCAAAAGAATCTGGTGAATTTAGGATCCAGTTCCTTTACTGGAGTGCAGGTTCGATTCCTGTCGGCCCTACTTTTCTTTGTCAATCGCATGCCGTTGATCGGCACGCGTCTTAAACAATCACGTCGGCCAGCGTTTGTTCGCCGGCGGCGTTGCGTTCGGCGAGCTTCAGATTCGCGAGCGTTTTCCATGCTCGATGACTGTTCGTCGGACGGGCCTGATGAGCCAATTTCAGAACATCTGAAATCAAGATTCGCTCCGCCGGCCTCGCGAGCGTCAGCCGATCTTCTTCGCCGGCGCTGCCGGGTACTCGCCACAGACAACCGCCACTGATCAGATGGTTCTCCATCTCGTGGACGACTCGGCTGCTGAGCCCCAACCGCTCGGCCAACTCCTGCCGACCGATCGCGTTACCTTCACTGAACGCACTGGCCACCTCGGTCATGATCGGCAACATCCAATCCGGATCACCCGCGGGCAAGGCGTCGCCTTCATCGAGTTTGCGGTTGAGCCGCCGGCCGCGCATCGTTTGTGTCGTGTAAGTCAAAATCAGCCCGAACAAGACGATCAGCCAGGTTACGTAGATCCAAAACAGAAACAGTGGGATCAAACCGAGCGAACCGTACAACGCCGAATAGGGCACCGCCTTGCTGACGTAGATTTGGAATCCGTATTTTGCAAACTCCCACAATACTGCTCCAACCGCCGATCCGATCGCGGCCGCACGCAGCGAAACGTGAGTGTTAGGCATCAAGGCGTATAGCAAAAACAACAACACCCAACCGGCGAGCAGCGACAACGCATGCTGCAAAATCCATGTCGGTCGAGAGCCAGCGCCGATCGTATTGAACCAATCGACGACCTGTCCGGACATGTACAAACTCAACGCCAGCAGACCACTGCCGAGCGTGATGATCGACCAATGAATGGCTAGCCGGATATGAATCGGACGCTGACTCGGGGCATCGTAAATGATGTTAAACAGATGCTCCGTTGCGTCCGCGAGCGCGACGGCGGCATACAAAAACAGCAACAACCCAAACACACCGATTGACGCAAAATCCAGTGTGGCGATTTGCGACGTCACATCGTGCAACGTCCTGCGGATACTCGCACGAGCTTCCATCGCGGTCGCCGCCTCTCCCGCTTTTTGCTCCACGGCGTCGACTAACGCCTCGTCCACCTCTTCCGTCGTGACGATATCCCCGCGGCCGCCGGACTCTGATTCCTGACCCAAATCGAGAGGATCGCCAGACGGCTCGTTCGATGAACCCGAACGACCACCCCCGGCAAGCGTCTCGGCGATCCGCCGCTCGGACTCCGCCTTCGCCTCTGCGGTTTCGTTCTCGATCTCCTCCGCTTGATCATGCAGATATTGAATCGGGATTTCGGGAACGCCGAAGAATGAATAAAGCTGATTCTCTACCCGCGACTGAACGTCTTCGAGCCCGCCGACAACTCGAAACATGACCAACCCGAGAACGACGACTGGGATCAACGAGAAGATCGTCCGATAGGTCAATTCCGCTGCCATACCTTCGGCCCGATGGCGTTCGAGCTGGCGACCACAGTAAACGACCAACTCCCATGCGTAACGAAGTTGATGCTGCCGCTTAGAGAGTTCTTCGCGTGGTCGACGGATCGCGTCAGACAGATAGGTCAGCCATTTAGCCAAGTGGCACCTCGCATCGCAGCGGCCGACCGGCCACGCCGGCGAGCACGTTGTCCACCGCGATCTCCGCCATCCCACATCGACTGGTATCCGTGGCACTGCCGATATGCGGCAGAATGATTACCCTCGGAAGACCGACCAAGGGATGCGATGGCGGCAGCGGCTCGGGCGTCGTCACATCCAAACCGGCCGCAAAGATTCGGCCGCCCTTAATCGCATCGACGAGAGCATCCTGATCGATAATCTCTCCCCGCGCCGTGTTCACCAGAACCGCCGTTGACTTCATTTTCGATAGTGCCGCAGCGTCGATCAGATTCCGAGTGTCGTCTGTCAGGGCAACGTGAATCGAAACGAAATCACTCTCGGCGAGCAACTCATCCAGATCCACTCGACGCCCTCGGAGTGACTCGTCGACATCGGCCTGATCCGATCGCGACGTGTACAACAACTTCATATTCCACCCCCGAACCATCCGCTCAGCAAACGCTTTCCCGATCCGGCCCATGCCGACGACGCCGACAGTTTTCCCTTCAGGCTCAACGCCGAGCAAGGCCGACGGCTTCCACGCTCCCCAACGGCCTTCACGCACCTCGGCAGCCCCCTCTTCAACCCGCCGAGCCGCAGCCAGGAGCAACGTCACCGCGAGATCGGCAGTTGCACCGGTCAACACGTCCGGCGTATTGCCCACGCAGACCCCGTGCTCGCGGGCGGCCTTCAAATCGATGTTGTTAAAGCCGACGGCGTAGTTGCTGACGACCTTCAATTGCGGTCCAGCGGCCTTGATCACCGTTTCGTCGATTCGATCGCTCAACATGGTCAAAAGTCCATCGCAGCCGGCGACGTTCTCGAGCAGCTGCTCAGGTGTCGGCGGCAACTCATCCGGCCAAATCGACACGTCATGTGCCTCGCGGAGACGATCCAGTGCAGCGCCGGGAATCTTGCGAGTAACGAAAATACGACTACGGGTGGGCTCACTCATACTTTTTTCAATCTATTTATTTTTGGCGTCGTGTCGTCTCGAGGTGCCTCAACTCAACGCATCCTCGTGACAAAGCGCCAGATTTACCTAGGTTTGGCCTTCGCTGCAGTTGCCGGTACCGCCATAATTACTACGTGAGGCTCTCATCGGACGAAAGATGATACGATGCGCCAATGCGTCGTCCCATCAAGACGAAACAACACGAACCACTATGCGAGAATACAGGATGAATCGAGAAAACATCATAACGGAGTCCAACCAACACCACGACCGAACCAAGGTCGTTCATTCCTGCACGGTCGCACTAGAGCCTGTTCGTCCCGCAACGCTTCGCGGGTTCTCGCGATTTCTGTTCGCCGGTGCTGTTTGCGGCCTGCTGATGGGCACCAATGCGACCGCCCAGGACTCGCCGGTCCCCGCTCCGCCACCGATCAACGCCCAAATCGATCCGGGCCAAGCCGACCTCGACGAAGCCGTTCTAAAGCGAATCGACGCCGAATCCAACCGCGACCTCGAAGCTGTCGCCGCGTTGATCGAGTCCGCTCTCGCCAAGGGCCTCAGCGATGAAAACGACGCGTTCGCTCGCAAAATGCTAGGCAGCGTCCAATTGCAGCGAGGACAAGGACTCGCCGCAGCCATCATCCGCCTGCGAGGCCGACAACAACTCCAGGCTCGCACCGAAGCCGCCGAAGCTCTCGCCGATGCGGTCAAACATGATCCCGAATTGGCCGAAGCACACATGTTGATCGCTCAACTGAACCTGCTTCCCGATGGTGACATGGAACAAATCAAAAAGTCCACCACCGCCGCGATCGAACTTTACGAAGACAACCCGGCTGAACAGAGCAAGGCGTATCTCCTGCGAGCGGTCACTCAAGACGACGTCGACAAAAAACTCGAAGACCTCAACGCCGCCATCAAAGCCGACCCTCGAAACACGGGCGCGCTCCGCGAACGTGCCGGTGCCCAACTGCAGAGCGGTGACGTAGACGGAGCAGTCAAAGACTTGCAAGCCGTTCTCGAACTCGACCCCACCAATCAACAAATCGCACAAGCAACCGTACAACAGCTCGTTGATTTGGACCGCGCCGATGAAGCCGTCGAACTGCTCGGCAAGACAATCGCCGCCAACCCGAGCGAAGGACTTTACCGCCTCCGAGCGATTCTCTATCGCATGCTCGGTAAAGAAGACGAAGCGTTCGCGGACTTGAACAAAGCTCTCGCGATGCAACCACAGGATCCGATTTCGCTTCTTCAGCGAGCTGAGATCGCCCTGGGTCGCGACGACGTCAAATCCGCCAAACGCGACCTCAAAGCCGCCACCGATATCGCACCACAGGTAGAACAAATTGACCAAGCGATCATCGTGCGTTGCTTCATCGCGATCGAAGAAGGCCGTATGGCCGACGCGATTAACGACATGCAGATCCTGATCGAACGCAACCCCAACGACACGTTCCGCCAACTACAACTCGCGAGCCTTTACCTCCAAGACGACCGGCCTCGTAAGGCAATCGAAACACTGACCGGTGTCCTCGAAACCGAACCGAACAACGCCGCCGTTTTGCGTTCGCGGGCCGACGCCTACCTCGCCGTTGGCGAACACCTCAACGCAATCGCCGACTATGAGAAGGCTCTTAAAACGCTAGGGAACGAGGACGACGAAGAGAACAAAAAGATTCTCTCCGGAATCCTGAACAACCTAGCCTGGGTGCTCGCAACATCACCCCAAGATGGAGTCCGTAACGGCAAACGTTCCGTCGAACTGGGCCTGCGAGCAGTCGAGCTGACCGAAGAAAGCGAAGCTCACATTCTTAGCACGCTCGCGGCCGGCTATGCCGAAATGGGCGACTTCGAAAACGCGATCCTGTGGAGCGAGAAGGCGGTCAAACAAGGCGGTATCGAAGACAACGAGCAACTCGACCAACTCAAGGAAGAACTCGAATCCTATCGCAAGAATGAGCCTTGGCGAGAGAAACAAGAAACCGAGGAAAACCAACTCCCGATTCTGTCGCCCGAAGACCTTATCGACACCTGAGCATCAAGCTCGATTGTTCTCTGTTAAACCCGTTTGCGCTTACGCGTAGACGGGTCATCAACGGCATAGGCGGCAATCTCAAACGGATTGCCGCGATAGCCGTCCCGGCCGATCGCGTACAGCAACAGCGATATCCCGAGATAAGCGGGTAAGAAGAACGGCCCCCAACAGGCATATTGGTGCACGTGAACGCGTTCGTGCGCTCGCGTTATCTCAAGCACACCGCGATCGCGGCCCAGCACCACGTGCCCCAGCGTCATCGCCAACGCAGGCACAAACATTCGCGCCAATGCCGCGGCAACCCTCGGCCCATGAATTTCGAGCACGCCATCAACCCGCTCGAATCGTCCACCGAGCAACAACCCGATCGCAATCCCCAACAACGTATTCGGCCCCGCCCAAACATAGCCGAACCATCGCAACAGAACCTTCATGAATTCGATACCCTTTCGATATCGATCCATTGTACGGTTTAAGGGACCTGCCGGAGTTGCAACGTATCGACAATCTTGTCGTCGGCCAACGCGTTCGTAATCACACCGAGCCACATGCCCGATGGACACCACTGGTTGTTCCGCAATCTTTCGAGGGCGTTGCGGATTGTCACGTCAGGGTCGTCCGAAAACGGCATGTAGAACGGCTCAACGCCCCACGGCAACAACATCTGCCGAAACGTGGACTCAACGTCCGTGAACGCAAAAATCGGAATTCCCCGTGGACGAAGTGCCCCGAGCACATACGCCAAAAATCCGCTGCGGGTGAAGACAACAATACCGGACTGGCCGAGATCCTGTGCCAAAATCGCAGACGAGCGGAGCATCTTGTCTTTCGGCGCACGTAAATGGATGCGCGAATTCAATTGGCTGCTCACCGTCGGTTCCGTACTCAGCAAAATGCTCTTGAGCACCTCCACGGATTCAACGGGATAGTTCCCCGTGGTGGTTTCGCCCGACAACATAACCGCATCGGCTTGCTCACGGACGGCATTACAAACGTCCGAAATTTCCGCCCGCGTCGGTATCGGTGATTCAATCATCGACTCGAGCAAATGCGTCGCGATAATGACCGGCTTCCCTTCCGCCTGACATGCCTGCACCAACTCGGTTTGCACCAAAGGCAGCCTGTGGAAGTCAATTTCGATGCCGAGGTCACCGCGAGCGACCATGATCGCATCGGCGGCACGAATGATGTCCTTCATATTGCGAACACCCGCCTGCTCCTCAATCTTCGCCACGATCCGCGCCGGCGAACCGAGTTGTTTAAGAAAAGATCGCAACGCTTCGACATCGTCCGCACGACGCACGAACGACAACGCGACGAAATCGATCCCGGCCTCCACGCCCGCCCGCAAATCGTTCTGATCCTTCTCCGTCAATGCCGGCAACCGAACCTCCACACCCGGCAGATTAATATGCCGGCGAGACCCAAGCGTGCCCGGCGTCATCACTTCACACCGGACCGTGTACTCATCCTTCTTCAAGATACGCAGCCGCATCAAACCACTGTCGACCAGAACCGTTGCTCCGATTTCAACGTCTTGAGGCAACAACGGATAATTCACCGTAACGCTCGCACATTCCTCCGCCGCGACATCTTCTTCGCGAACGCATAAACGGAGGATGTCCCCTTTCTTGAGAACGAGCGGCGTGTCGACCGCGCCCGTCCGAATTTCGGGGCCTTTCACGTCGATCATCATCGCGACATGCCGGCCCACTTCCTCCGAAACACGCCGCACGCGTCCGATGATCTCTTTCACCCATTCACCGGTGCCATGCGCCATGTTGAGTCGCATCACATCAACACCGCTGCGTATCAACTGCGATAACATCTCTTCGGAATCAGTTGCCGGACCGATCGTGGCAATGATTTTCGTATGCCGATACGCCGACATCACAGCAGGCGAGGAAGATTTGTCAGGAGTTGAATTTGCCATGATTGGTGTTCCCGAGTCCATGGGTGTTGTCACGCGATTCGTCATTGCTTACCCGGTGGGTGAAGGAAGAATATTCTGAAACCCGCCTCCGCGACATCGAAGCCGACTTCGATGCGTCGATGATGTTATACCCCGAGTCCAGACACGCCCGCATCGATGACACGCTCAGCGACAAACGATGCTACCGAGACCTACCGCATCGCCCGCTCACGGGACGATCCGCCCCGTTATCGCGCATCCATAGAATCACCGATGGCGGTCAACATTCCTCCTGCGAACCGTGCAGTTCGCGAGGGATGTATCGCCCTGGGCCATCGACGGTGTAGTGCTCCGCCAACGCAGCCTCGAAATCATCACGGGTCTTCAACCTCGGAAATGCGAGCCGCACTTGCTCGTATTGAGGATGGTTTTGCGAGTACTTGATACAGAATTTTCGCATCAACAGGGGTGCCCGCTCGACCGTATAGGTCTGCTCACACAAATCGAAGTGCTCTCGCATCACGGCGGCCTGCTCATGCAACGTCGGCGGTGGCAACAAAAGTTGACCGTTGGCCAAACGCCTCGCCTGATTGAAAATCCACGGGTTTCCAATCGCCCCACGGGCCACCGTCACCCCATCGACACCGGTCTGCTCCATCATGTTCAAACAGTCTTCGGCGGTAAACAAATCGCCGCTACCGAGAATTTTAAATCCACGCCCACTGACGTGACGCGTCACCTCTCGCAAGAACTCCCACCGGCTCGGACCAATGTATCGCTGAACCACCGTCCGGCCGTGCACGGTCGCCGCCGCCAACCCCGCGTCCATCGCACCATCGAGAATCTGAAAAAACTGGTCCCGCGCCTCGGCACTGTCGTCGATCCCTCGTCGCATCTTCACGGTCACCGGGATTTCGTCGGGCACGATGTCTCGCGTCCGCTTCAAAATCTCGATCGCCACCAACGGCTGTGATAAGTGGAACCCGCCGCGACAACGACCGAGCACTTTCTTTACCGGACAGCCAAAGTTCACATCGATGATGTCAAAGCCCGCCTCGACGAGCTTCATCGCACCGAGCGAAAACTGCTCCGGCTCCGCCCCCATGAGCTGGCCGCCGACCGGATGCTCCTCCTCCGCGATGTCGAGGAAGTGTTTCGTCTTCTGCCGCTTCGTCAGCGACAACAGAAACTGATCCAGCATCACTTCGCAGACGCTGTAGCTCGCCCCGTGACGCCGCGCGATGACACGCATGGGCAAATCGCTGTAGCCGGACAAAGCCGCTTGCACCACCGGAAAACCGATCTCGACATTGCCGATCGTTAGCGGTGACAGACCACCCGATGTCTTGGTTTCCGAGGCATCGAGCGCTGCTGGTTCGTGCACATTCAATCGTGAATTCATGAAAAGTATCTTACCCCGATCCGATTTAAACCCAATGCGTCGTTTTACCAAGCCGCCAAAAAACGATCGAGGGGCACCGCGATCCCGACGCAATGACCACAAACCTCGCATCGACACGGCCGCCCCGAGTAGAATCGCCCCACGAAAGCCGCCTATCGCTCACCCAACGTCCCAAATGTGAATGAACCGATCTTTGACTCAAACGACTGAGCATCGCATCCTCTTCGCACAATGGGCATCCTGGTGTATTTGGATGCTGCTCTTTGCACTGCTGCATCCGCTCGGTGGCCCGCTCGACGATGCCGCTTTGGCTTCCGCCCTCGATCGGACTTCCGAATTCGGTCTGACCTCCGCATGGGACTGGATCGGGTTCCGCGGGTACATTGCGATGCAGTGTGTCTCGCTGCAGACCCCATCACTGATTGTGGCACTCGCCTGGAACGCATTTCGACCGTGCATCGGACGCCCGTTCGGGTCACGTTTTTTCGGATCACGGCGTCTGGAATCACTGCTTTCAAGATCATCGACGCTCGGATCGTGGCTGTTCGCGGTCGTCCCTGCCTGGTTTGCCTTCGATGTCTTGGCGTTCAGCTGGAGCGGTTCACACCTCGCTTCAGAAGAGTTTGCCTCGCTTGTCTTCGATCATCTTCCGAATCTGACGCCGTTCTTCTCGTGGGGCATGCTGGCGCCCGTTCTCGCGATCGCGATCGCTTTGACAGGAGGAGCCGCCACGGCTCAGGGGATCGCGTTTCTCGCCAAAACGATGACGTCTCGACGCGGCGCAACCTCGACCCCACCCCACACAAGCCAACGGCCGAAATACGGAGCCATCCTGATCGTCCTCGGCCTACTCGCATCGGTTTCAGTAGTCACGGCGACGGCCAGCCGACACGCGTGGCGAGATAACATCCACAACCATCCGACACGGAATCCCTGGGCTTCGTTCAGCAGAGCCTCTCGCGGGTTTGCCCCGCTACCGCCGTTTGAATACGACACCGCAAGCCTTGCCGCTGCGACACAATCTCGAGTGCAGCAGATGCGAATGAACGTGGCCTCACGGGCCTCTGATTCAGATGCATTTGAGCACCAACCCGACATCCTGATCGTCATTTGCGAATCGCTTCGCCCCGAGATGCTGGCGCCGGATGTCATGCCTCACGCCTACGCCGCGGCCGAGAAAGGGCTCTTCCTCACCCAGCATTATTCCGGAGGCAACGCGACCAGCCTCGGCATCTTTTCGGTCGTCAGCGGCCTCGAGGCGGTTTGGTTCTACAAATCGGAAGTGCGATTTGCCCCTGCAATGAATCGTCTCTTCCATCAATCCGGATACGAACTTGGCTTCTTCGCTGGCCACGACGACTGGGGAAAGTTCCAGATGGACGCTTTTCTCTCGCCCGATCAATTCGACCGCTTCGAAACCGAGCCGATGGATTGGCTCGCCGCTGACCGAATCGCCATCGCCACGACCGCATCGTTTCTAAATCCAAAGACAACAGCCCAGCGATCACCGCGACTGGCAATCCTCTTCCTTTACAGCACCCACGCCCCGTTCGCCGTTGCCTCGCAGCAAGCCATCGACCAGCCCGCCGCGTCCGCCGACTATCCGATCCCGTTCCCACGGTCGTGGCGACCGAGCGTCTGGAATCGTTATCGCAATGCCGCCCGCACGCTCGACGCAGAACTCGCCGGGCTGATACGCCCCGACCGCATCACGGTTGTCACCGGAGATCACGGCGAATCATTCCTGGATGACGGCACGGTCGGCCACGGCACGCGACTGTCCGTGGCACAAACACGCGTCGCCGCATTCGTCACGGGGCCCGGCATCCCCTCCCGCAAAATGACTCAGCGAACCATGCATGCGGACATCCTGCCAACACTGCTATCCGCATCCGGCCTTCAAATGTCGATGCCGGAACAACTCGACGGAGTGAACCTTCTTTCGGCGACAACGCGACAATTGCAATCGCGATCGTTCTCGATCTCAAACCTCGTGGGCCGCGACATGGTGATCGTCCCACCGCGAAAATCACCACGTCTCACCGCGTCACCAGCATCCTTCGGCGCAACGTTTGGCACTCGCGTTCGCTTTTCCCTTATCGACCAAACCGTCGTTCCGCTCGGCCCACTCAGTGAAAAGGGAGTGATGCCGATCCGCGACGAACCGTCAACCGAATCCCATGGCGACGCGGTCCTCAAACGCTGGCTCGAAAACCTCGCCCGCTAGCGCATCCCAAATGACGACGCGTCCACTCACCGTAGCTCGATACGCCAAAATCCTAGCTACCGCAACCTGGCGACTGTCACGACATCATCCTAGAAAGACACGTGGCGTCTCCCCGCATGACAGCCAAGACTACTGAGGCGTCTCAACCTCGAGACTGACCTCGGCGGCGAGCAGCAGCTTGTAAAGATCGACTTCGTTATCGATATGCAGCTTAGTAAAGATGCTACTGCGGTGCTTCGATGCCGTTTGAACGCTGATCTTCAGCTCATGAGCGATTCCCTTCAGCGGCATGCCGTTGGCCAGCAACAACACGACTTCATGCTCACGTTTCGAGATCGCCTCAAGCAGGCCACGCGCTTCACGCCGGACCTGATGCCGAAACTGCTCTCGCTGATTTTTGCGAATCGCACGTTCGACCGAATCGATGAACTGGACCGAATCGAATCCTTTTTCGATGAAGTCAAAGACGCCTTGTTGAAACGCCGTTCGGCAGTTTTCCGCATCGCCGTGGCCGGTAACCAGAACGACGGGGATAAACAGTTCACGCTTCGCCATCTCGGCTTGCAGCTCGAGACCACTGATCCGCGGCATCCGCAAATCGGCGACCACACATCCGACCGTGTCCACGTCGAGGGATTCGAGAAGCCGCAGAGGATCGGCAAAGATTTGTGTCGCCAAACCGGCTCGTTGACACCACCGCTGCATCAGGTCGAGTTCGACTTCATGGTCGTCGACGAGAAACACGGTGGGTTCAGGACCTTCGTCACGCCCTGTTTCGTCGGCGTTGCTTGTGGATTCAGGATGCATACTGGATCTTCCAGATAGAAGAGGTTAATTGCGAAATTCACCACAGGACCCACCGGCCGACACGCATTCGATCCGCACCGACACCGCAGGCAGGCCGAACTTCTTAGACGCGTCCTAGCACAACGCAAGCATTGTGACCGCCAAATCCGAAACTGTTACTCATGGCAATATCGACCTTTTGCTCACGAGCCTTCAATGGCACGTAATCAAGATCGCATTCAGGATCCGGTGACTCAAGATTGATCGTAGGTGCGATCTTTCCGGTCTGGATCGTCTTGCACAAAATCACGGCTTCGATCCCACCGCTTGCTCCGAGCGAATGCCCCAAGGCACTCTTGGTGCTGCTGATCGCAACGCTCTTCGCATGCTCGCCAAGAACCGCCTTGATCGCGCGGGTTTCAGCTTTGTCGCCAAGCGGTGTGCTGGTTCCATGAGCATTAATGTAATCGATTTCTTCGACCCCGCGGCCCGAGTCGGCGATCGCCAACCGCATCGCCTGTGCCGCCCCGTTACCTTCCGGATCCGGAGCGGTGATGTGGCCCGCATCGCTCGTGGTTCCGTAACCGAGTACTTCGGCGTACATCTTCGCACCACGAGCCTTGGCCTGCTCATACTCTTCAAAGATCAGCAAACCGGCACCTTCGGCGAGCACGAAGCCGTCGCGATCGGAATCGAACGGGCGACTGGCTCGTTCAGGATCATCGTTTCGAGTCGAAAGGGCCTTCATATTTTGGAATGCAGCGAGTCCCATTCGGGTAATCGCCGCTTCGCTGCCGCCGGTGATCATAACGTCCGTCTCACCGCTGCGAATGCTCCGGACGGCGTCGCCCATTGCATTAGTCGCGCTGGCACAGGCGGTAGCGACTGCAAAGTTCGGCCCCTTGAGCCCGTACCGGATCGAAAGATTTCCGCCGGCCGCGTTGAGCATCATCTTGGGGACAGTGAACGGGCTGACACGGTCAGGGCCCTTGTTGAGCATCCGTTCAATCTGATCTTCGATCTCGTTGAGACCACCGATTCCCGAGCCCAACACGACGCCGCAGCGTGCGCGATCGAGCGATAAAAAATCGATACCGCTGTCCGCGACCGCCTGAGCACCGGCGTGGACAGCAAACTGAGTGAAGCGATCGAGCCGTTTGGCTTCCTTCGGCTCGACGTGCTCGGTGACGTCAAAATCAGGGATATCGCCGCCAAAGTGAACTTTGTAGCGGCTCGTATCCATGATCGAGAGCGGATGCACACCACTGGCACCGGCCGTCAGCCGATCCCAGAACAAGTCCACATCATTCGCGAGCGACGTAACGACACCAACTCCAGTAATAACCACACGTCGTGGAGTTCCATTGTTGGGAACGAGTCGAAAGGGTTCCGTTGAAACCGTCATGTATGGGACCGGAGTATCTTCGCAAAAAGAGGGTCAACCACCGAGGAAGAGTTGGGGACACGGTGACTGACGCCTGAGAATCAGTTATTTAGCGGTGACGGTTCGCCTTAGGCGTCGTCGCCCTTTTCCTTCTCGATGAAGTCGACCGCTTCGCCAACCTTTTGAATTTTCTCAGCCGAGTCGTCTGGGATGCTGATGTCGAACTCTTCTTCGAGCTCCATAACCAACTCGACCGTGTCGAGCGAGTCTGCACCGAGATCGTTTACGAACGAGGTTTCGCGGGTGATTTTGTCTTTGTCGACACCGAGTTGTTCTGAAACAATGTCGATAACGCGTTCTTCAATAGACGCCACGGGCGTAACTCCAAAATGGATGGGGGTTGAGAGTAAACTTGTGCTGGTCGATAGGACGGGAAAAACGCCAGGATCGAAATCTTCGATGAACTTGGTGTTGCTTCGGAAGAACGTGGTCTCCCAGGCTCCTCAAAACAGGTGTAGCCGAGATTCCCTTCTCGCCGGGGCGTGAAGATAGGGGAAACGGCTAAAACCCGTCAATATCCCGTCAGGTCAGTTGCGATCGAAAATCTACCCGAAACACGGGTTCAACTGCAGGTGACTGGACTGCCCAGACGCACGCACGACAGCGACGGCTGCTTTAGCCGACCATGCCGCCGTCGACGACAATGGTCTGACCGGAAATGTAACTGGCGTCTTTGCTAGCTAAAAACAGGACCGCCGCGGCGACGTCTTCTGGCTGCCCGACGCGTTTAGCGGGGATCCGTTTCTTCACTTCTTCCATGACAACATCACCGAGTTCAGCCGTCATTTCACTGGCGATAAAGCCCGGAGCCACGGCATTTACGGTCACTCCACGCGAAACGAGCTCTTTGCTCATCGTCCGCGTCATGCCGATCATGCCCGCTTTACTGGCCGAATAGTTTGCTTGCCCAGGGTTGCCGATCAGACCTGAAATGCTGGCCATGTTGATGATGCGGCCATACTTCTTACGACGCATCACGCCGGCCGCGGCGCGGCAACAAACGAAGCAACTCGTGAGGTTCGTGGCGATCACGGAATCCCATTCCTCGTCCGACATGCCACGCATCAATTTGTCGCGGGTAATTCCGGCATTATTGACGAGAATGTCCAAACGTCCGTGCGTTTTATTGGTCTGTTCGATCGCTGCTGCCGCCGCGGCACGATCGGTAACGTCGCAAGGCATCGCCTCGGCCGATCCGCCCGCCGCCTCGATCTCCGCGACCGTCTTGGCCAACTTCTCCGCGTTCCTCGCCAAACAGACGACGTGCGCCCCGTTTTGCCCCAAGGCAACCGCGACGGCTTGCCCAAGCCCCTGGCTGGCTCCGGTGACGATCGCAACCTGGCCTTTAAGATCGACCGATAAAGATAAATTCATTTCTGGAGAATGTGGGGCTAAAGAGTGAAAAGAAAATGCTCCGCACGGAGCCTGCCAAAAAACGAAGAGCATGCCCAAAATTGACAAGGACACACTCGGAAGGATGCCGCCTCTGGGGAAATCGCACGTCCCTGGGGCAGTTCCACCACCTTGGATACAAAACGCTCGCCTTCAAACGAGCGACAGAGAACAACCGCGGTTCCGCAAAACCCTAACCGATCTCACCTCACTACGGTTGGTCGCCGAAACCATCGCAAGGCGTCTTTCGGGCGATCCGCTTGATCGTGCCACGCAGAACCCGTCCCGTACCGGCCTCGAGAAAACCGTTGACGCCATCTTCGAGCATTCGGCTGATCGAGGCTTCCCACAACACAGGATTCACCACCTGGCGAGCCAACAAGTCACGGATCTCAGCCGGATCGGTATGGGGCATCGCATCCACGTTGCTGTAGACGGGAATCCGAGTTGCCTTGATTTCGACGTTCGCCAAAGCCTCTGACAACGTCCCAACCGCATCCTGCATCAACGGAGTGTGAAACGCTCCGGCAACGCTCAATGGCACGACTTTCATCGCACCCGCTGCCATCGCAATCGGCTCCAGCCGATCGAGAGCGGATTGATGCCCTGAAACCGCAATGTTGCCTGGGCACAGAAGATTAGCGGGTCTCAGGATTTCATCGTCTTGCCGACATTCAGCACAGACCGTATCGAGGCGTTCAAGATCGAGGCCCAACACACTCGACATCCCCGAGGGGATGGCGTCGGCACAGGCCTGCATCGCTTCGCCGCGTTTCTGAACCAACCGGACGCCGTCCTCGAACGACAATCCACCGGCAAAACACACCGCCGTGTATTCACCGAGGCTCAGACCGGCGGCGGATCGAATTTTTGACGCCACGTCGCCATGCAGTTCCGAATAAACTTCCGCCGCTGCCACGCCCGTGACAAACAATGCCGGCTGACAGTGAACGGTTTCGTTCAGTTTTCCTGCTGGGCCTTCGGCGCAGAGCTTTTTCAGGTCGTACCCGAGAACTTCACCCGCACGATCGAATAAATCGTTAGCAGACGGATAATTCTCACACAACCAAGTGCCCATTCCGGGCACCTGAGCTCCTTGGCCGGGGAACAAAATCCCGGGGCTAGTGACATCAAAAGACAATTCAGGACTCTTCCTGCTGGACGACCGTTCGGCCTTGGTAGTACCCGCATTTCGGGCAAATGTGGTGGGTCGGAACGGCAGAACTGCACTGCGGGCAGTAGCCGATCGATCGTTTCTTCAAACGATCGTGGCTGCGGCGTTTGCCGGTTCGGCTGTTGCTGTGTTTGCGTTTAGGGACGGCCATGACGGGGGTCCGGAGTGGGAATGGTGTAAGGGAAAGATGCCCATTTGATTTCGAGCAATCGCGAAGAATAAACAGGCATAGCCCATTTCGTCAACGTCTGACAGCACATTTGCGGCCCCAAGAAAAAAAACCGAATTCCTTGTGAAGCTTCCACTTGAGCAAAACGGGAGGTGACTGCTATAGTTCGCGATTCAATTTTCAAAATCACGCAGTTGCTCTCGGAGTTTTTGCCATGCCCCGCTTGATGGGCGTTGACATCCCCAACGACAAACAGATTCAGTATTCCTTGACTTACCTCTATGGGCTCGGCTTGTTCCGCGCTCGAGAAGTATGCCAAAAACTAGGAATCGATCCGACGACTCCGGCGAGCGAGATCAACGACGAAGAAGTCGGTCAGATCGCCGCATTGCTCGAGCGTGACTACTTGGTCGAAGGTCCCCTTCGCCGCCAAGTCACCCAAAACATCAGCCGTCTGCGTGAGGTGAAATCCTACCGCGGAATCCGGCACCGCGTGGGACTTCCCGTTCGCGGACAACGCACCAAAACAAATGCTCGCACCCGTAAAGGTCCCCGCAAGACCGTTGCCGGTAAGAAGGGCGTCAAGGATCTGCGCTAGTTTTTCGCGCAGTTCCCTTCCTCATTTATCTTCACCTCTGTTCGTTTGAGACCCACCGGTGGCAAAGACCAACAAGAAAAAACGCGTCCGTCGCAACGTCAGCAATGGCGTCGCGCACGTTCACGCAACCTTTAACAACACGACGGTAACCATTACCGACACCAAAGGCGACACTCTTTGCTGGGCCAGCGCCGGAACCAGCGGATTCAAGGGAAGCCGAAAGAGCACCCCGTTCGCCGGACAGTGTGCCGCTCAACAGGCTGCTGAGAAAGCAACCAAGTTCGGTATGCGTGACGTCGAAGTTCGTGTCAAAGGCCCAGGTTCGGGTCGCGAAAGTGCAATCACAGCCCTCCAGGCTGCTGGCTTGAACGTGAAATTGATCGAGGAAGTCACCCCGATCCCTCACAACGGATGTCGCCCACGGAAGAAACGACGCGTCTAATCGCTCGCCAATCTTCCCCGCTCCCCGTTGTTCCCAACGAATCGATCCCGCAACCTCACAACGCCGAAAGCACCTCAACATGTCGATGCATATCCGTTGGCGTGGCATGGAATTGCCCAGCACGCTCGAAGTCGATCGCGACACGCTGACCCAGACCTATGGCAAGTTCTCTGCCGAACCGTTCGAACGCGGTTTCGGTGCGAGCATCGGAAACAGCATGCGTCGCGTGCTGTTGAGCAGCCTCATGGGCAGCGCCGTCACTCAAATCAAAATTCGCGGTGCACAACACGAATTTACCTCGATCCCCGGCGTTCTTGAGGACGTGACGGACATCGTCCTGAACGTAAAATCGCTAATCGTTCGCAACAACAGCGACGCGACCCGCGTGATCACCGTCGAACGTAATTCGGCCGGCGTGATCACCGGTGGTGACATCGAAACCGATGCCGACGTCGAAGTCATCAACAAAGACCACGTCATCGCCACGTTGACCGACGACAAACCATTCATGATGGAAATGGTCGTCGAAAACGGTCGCGGATACGTCCCGAGCACCGAACACAGCAGCGTGGACCACGAAATCGGCATCATCCCGATCGACGCGGTCTTCAGCCCTATCGTTCGCGTTCGCTACGAAGTCGAAGCGACCCGTGTCGGCCAAAAAACCAACTACGATCGCCTGAACCTCGAGATTTGGACCGACGGAACCATCAACCCCGAAATGGCGTTGACCGAATCGGCCAAGATCTTCCGCAAACACCTCAACCCGTTCGTTCAGTACCGCGAACTCGGACCGAGCATTTTCTCGGCCGCTCGTGGTGGTGCCGGATCGCCGGAAGCTCAACTCGAAGCCAAACTCAACATGACCCTCGCCGATCTGCGACTGTCGGTGCGAGCCAACAATTGCCTCGAGAGCGAGAACATCATGACCGTTCGCGATCTCGTCCAACGCAACGAAGACGCTTTGTTGGAAGTTCGCAACTTCGGTGACACCACGCTCAACGAAGTCCGAGAAAAACTTTCTCAGTACGGACTCCACCTGGGCATGCGAGTGCCAAACCAGCCTCTCTTCTAGAGACAATCAAACAACGCGGGCCGCATGTCACTGACTAGCGGCCTGCCTTCACCTGATCCAATTCATCAATCCCGTTTAGTAGACATTTGATATGCGTCACCGTCGCAAAGGCCGCGTGCTCGGTCGGTCCCCATCGCACCGCAAAGCACTGCTTAAAAATCTCTCCGCCGCTTTGTTCTTGACCGAGCGTGACGCCAGCTTGGATGACAACGCACCGAAGGTGCCTGGCCGCATCACCACGACTTTGCAAAAAGCCAAAGAAGTGCGACCGCTCATCGAGAAATGCATCACCCTCGCTAAGAAAGCCAACGCCGCAAGAGAAGCTTCCGAGCAATTCGGGACTTCGGCCGAGCGTGGCACCGATGCCTACAAGCAATGGCGTGCGAGCGATCAGTGGCAAAAATGGGCCAACGCCCGTGCCCCTTACGTCAACGCACAACGCCGCGCCGTTCAACTGATCGGTGATCGCGAAGCCGTCGCAATCCTGTTCGATACCGTTGCACCTCGCTTCGTCGATCGTCCCGGTGGATACACCCGCATCATGCGTCTGGCCACGCCTCGCTTGGGCGACGGCGGAACTCGTGCGATTCTGGAATTGGTGGGCGGTGCAAACGACAAGGTCAAACGCACCTCGTCGAAACCTTCCTTCGAAGCTACTCCCGAATCCAGCGAATCGACCGACGCTCCTGAAGCAGCTGCGGAAGAAAAAGAAGAAGCCGCAGCGACCTCTTAATCAGGTCACCGAGACGTCTCCGTCTCTGCATATCAGACAACGAAAACGCCTCGATCCAATCGAGGCGTTTTTTTGTGCGCCGACATCTTTCTCTCCGCTCGTATTCTTCACACATCCGCGAAGAGCAACCGAACTAGATCAGTTCTGCCATTTGGCCAACTCTGCTGACCACTGCTGCAACCGACCGCGATGCTTCTCGATCCCGGCGAGAGCCGACAACAGCAACAGCCCGGTCGTGATCCCAAACACCCACCACGGCCATACCGCATCGATCGATTCAGTCGCGTGCCACACCATACTCGTCACGCCCATGAACACAAAGATCGCGCCGAGGTACAAGAACGGTTTCACCCGCAACGCGACCCCCACGAGCATGCCGGCCAGCGAGAGCGACACCAGGATGACAGGCCCCCAAAGCGAACTGCCGATCTCACGCATCAGCATATCGGCGGTGCTACTCAGATAGATCACCAGCGTCGCGCCATAGCGTATCGCGGCCCCAACCTTCTCGTCGAGATTCTCCCGCTGCCAATACGCAACCGCCAACACACAGACCGCCGGCGGGATCAACCACGCCTGGGGATGCGTCAGGAAATCCCATCCCGGCATTTGTGTCAGCATCACCCACAACGCCCCGTTGGCGAGCACTACCGTGGCGACGCGTGGCATCCCTTGCTTCCACATGACCGACATCACACCGTAGTAGATCGCACCGACCACCAGCAAACCCTGGTAAGACGCCGTGCCGTTGTAAAACGTCCATGACCACGCATCGGAATGCCATATCGAAGCATACGATCCACTGAGCCAAAACCCGACGACCGGAATCATCGGCAAGAACATCGCCGTCCGTCGCATCGCTTCCGACAACACCGCGTCACCACGCCGGATCGCCCACTGCGTCAAACCAACGCTGGCAAACGCGATCACCATCACGACATACGGCCAAACCTGACGCAATCCCAAAAACGCGATCGAACTGCGGCACAGGAACAGATGCAACCACGTCAGGCCAGCAATCGCCTGCGCCGCATACAGCAACTGACGCCGCCGCGAATCATCCAAACGCAACCAATTCGCCGGGCCTGCTTCCCCTAACAACGAACGCTCCGGCGTCGGCCCGCTCAGGATCGCCAACATACCGGTCATCAATGCGAACCCACCCAAAATGATCGCAACGACGACGACGAGGGGCATCGCTACACCAGGTATACCGACGTTGCCCTGACGGATCGCCATTTCGATCCCCAACATCGACAACAACGACACCCCGGCAACGATTGCCGAACAACGACTCCCGACTCGCAATGCGTTCTGCCAGCGATCTAAAAACGGGCCACCCAACAATCTCGGAACGGCCAACGCGATGACTCCGATCGCGAAGACCGACGCGATCAACAACCGCATCGTCGCGGTCAAAAGCCATTCACCAGCATCGGGCTGCCCCAACACTGCCACCAACGCCAACGCCCACAGCCCCACCAACACACTCAAATTTCGACGGCGGTCGGCCGCACCCGAGCGAATCGGCTGCGTTTGCTCCGAAAGCATGAACAACGACCACGCCATCCCGGCAATCGCGACGATCGACAACCGCACCCAGTTCGCATCCGTCCCTGAACCAATCGAGCCGGCCATCCCAGCCGTTGCCGCTAAGCCGATCGAAATCAAACTCCCAAAACAAACCCATCCGAGCACCACCCGCTCGGCCGCGATACCGAACCGATCGACCTCTGGCCCGCGTCCGATCCGCAACTCAAGCCGCGACCGCAATCGCTCAATTGACGCCAATCCCCCTATCACCATCGTCACCGACACCGTCGCCGCCATCATGATGGCCACCCAGCGTGCACCGCTTTCCAATTGCCAAACTCGGGCGAAACTCGCGGCACCAACTGCCGCACCGAGCGTGACTAGCAACACCGAAACGCTCCACATCGACAACGGCCGCGAACGAGGCACACCGGGACGTAACAAACACGTAGCCGCCACCACACACGCGATCAAGAACTGCAACATTCCCATCGCGGCTGGCAAACTCGTCGCCGTGATCGTCCTCCAACGAACATCCGCGTCCAGCATAAAGATGCTGAGCATCAACATCGGAACCAACAATGCCGACACACCGACGTCCGCGCGAGCCACCTGCCGGTGTCCCAAAACCGTCAATCGATCGCTCCGCCACAACACCACGCAGGCTCCCACCCACCCCACAACACACGTCATCCGAACGAGCCCTCGCGAAGCGATTTCGGGATGAATCAACAATAAAAAGCTGCCCGCCAAGACGACAAACCATCCAAGAATCCGCGGCAAGACTGCCACAGGGCGAAACCCTCCCGACATTTCATCGGTACTCGCGAACCGCATCAATGCCACCGCCGCCGTTCCCATTGCCGCCAACGCCATCCACAAAACCCAGGCCTCGCAACCTGCCGACAGAGAGGGCCATCCACGCCAACACAAACACGCGAGACCAAACAACAGGAACGTCTGGCCGGTCACATGCCATGCCTGTATCGGACTCGCGCGACGCCACACCAAGACCGCCGACGCGATACTCCCAATCAACCCACTCCCGACGATTACCAACAACGAATCCGACGCATCGATCCATCCCATCGCAATCGCGATGCAAGCCAAATGGCCGCTCATCACCGGTAACAAAAAGGGCAGCACGCGAGCCACCGTATCCCAATCAACCCGGCAACTTGCCGATGACAACGACGACGCTCGGCAACAAACCATCAGTGCCAAGACCGAAACGATCGCACCGAGAGGCAAACTCCACGTGATCGACGGTGACGCATCGCTCAACAGCCCTCCCAGGACCACACCCGCCGATACCAATCCGACGAGCACGATCCACACCCACGAAAGTGCCGCTCCCTGATCGGATGTCGATTCGCCATCCTTCTGCGAATTCGCCGGCGACCAAACCGTCGCGATTGCCAACCACAACACTGCCCCAATCACGGATGCCTGCCACCAAATCACTTCGGGGACCACGAAGAAAACAGGAACACCGATACCAATCGCGGCCGGCATCAACATCGCGGACAACACTCTCCGCAAATCTGTAGCAATCGCGTCCTCGCGGGCTCCCCCATCCGATTCGACCGGATTCGCAACCGACAAACGCCCCCACGAAAACTCACCGAGCGGATCAAATCGGCTGCTAAAAAAGAGCAGCCCCAGCGACGACGCCACCCACCAACTCGCCACCGCGAGCGTACTCCATCGGTCCGGTGCCAATCCTTCCGAGAGAGGCCCCCACCAATCTGCCCACAACAACACTGCCGACCCGAGCGACAACAAAACCCCCAGAGTGACCACTCCGATTTCACGGCTTCCCGATTCCGAATCACTGAAACCGAAGTCGCCAACATCGAAACCATGCGAACGCCCATCCGCCGTCCTCACACGCGATCCGATTCCCCACGCCGCCAACACTCCACCACACGCCAACGTCGTCGTACCGATCAATTGCAGCGATGGTGACGCCGCGATGCTTGCCGAAACACCAATCGCGAACAACAACCCACTGAGCCCGCCGACGACTCCCAGAGAACGACGAAACATTTGACACGGCTCTCGGAGTTGGCTCACCCAAAGTCCTCCCGCCAATCCCATCATCAACGACAGTCGGCCCAATGACCGCACGTCCAACCCGGACGGGACGTTGAACCATTGATCCAACGGAACCCCCAGCGGTGCACATAAGACGGCGACGTAACGCCACGCCACCCCCACGCCCAACACCCCCAACGACGCAATTAGGAATCCACCATCAGGCATCACGCGACGCGACCAAGCCGTGTTCATGACGAGCGGATTGTCATATCGGGCAGGCAAAAACCGAAAACACTCACGAACCACCGTCCACACTGTTGCCGCGACCACCAACACCGCCGCGCTGCTCCACAGCGCGTCCGTGTTCTTCCACGCCGAAATTTGCCACAACTCAATCCCACCGAAGTGCGTCACGCCACAAAAGACAGCTATAGCGGAAACCATCATGGCGATTTGCAAGTAACGACGCTGCGAAACAACAAACGCCCCGATCGCCAACAGAACACCCGCTGTCACGGTCTCCCACGCTGACACACCCCACGACGGTGACAATACCGTGTCCAACCGTGCCCCCATCCATCCCTGCACCGCTAGAAAGCCAACAACTCCACACGCGGGCGCCACCGACATTCCCACCAATCGGGCGACCGCAGCACGCGATTGATCCGGCTGAGTCAATTTGCCCGCAATCGCCATTACCAACATCGAACTGCTCAGCCCGATCAACGCCGTTGCTATCGATTCGTACTCGACGAACAAACCGCCATCGGCCCAACGCACCACACCAAAACAAGTCAACCAAAAACACGTCCCCGCGACCGCGGATGCCCATATCCACGCCGAAGCTCTGGCGGCATCTCGCACCGCCGCCCAAACTGCGAGCACCATTGCACCGAACAAGATTCCCGCCAGTGCCCACACCGGCATCATGCCCAGCCAACTCGTTGGGGCCACGCTCAACACCACCGCTTGCACGCTCGCAATTACTCCCCAAAACGCAGTCGCGATAAACCAAGTCGTGGCGTCTGAGTCCGCGATCGAAATCGCTTTTGAAGTGCTCGCTCCGATTTGCCGGCGATACAGAGACGCCCCAACCATTCCACTGAGCATCGCGAAACCGAGCGACACCATCATCGGCTCACCACCGAGAAACGCTCGCCATACCGCGACATCACCCCAGTCCGACCGAGCCAGCCAAGACGGCGACGACAGCATCGCGGCAATCCCGACAGGCACGCTGGCTTCCGCTAACCGCGGACGCCCACGCAAGACCAATCCGGCACCGATCATCGCCCCCGAAATCGCCGCGGCATGAGCCCACAACCAGCCCACTCGCTCGATCGACGCAGGCAACACCAGCAACACCGCCCCTGCGGCAATCACGCTCAGAACAACGCAAACGAAGCGAGACGTCGCCCGCTTCGGTACGCCCAACAACATTTTCGAAAACCCGACATGCATCGTCAGGATCGATACCCAAACCGGCACAGTTGCGATCGCAATTTGAATCCACGCGATGCGACCGTCGGCCTTATAAAGAAACGCCGCATACACAACCACGCTGGCCAACGCCGCGATCGCAATCCCCAAGCGCAACCAGTGGTTCGACCAAAAACGACGACCTCCCTTCATCCCTCCATCATTCAGCAAACGACGCGTCTGCGGTGAACTTGAACGAAAGTGGCGACGCGACGGGACCAGTAACGCGGCCGCGGTCGCAATCGCGGGCACAAACAGAAAACTGCCCGCACCGACACCCAACCAACGCCCGACCGCAGGCAGCAAGGGAAGACAAAGCGTCGGGGCCACGACGCTCGCCGTCAATGCCGCCGCTCCGCCTCGACCGACTAACTCGAGCGACGCCATCCACAACAACCAACCACACCCAACCGTTCCCAGTGCAATCGCCGCTAAGGTCGTCGGCGAAGAAAGCGACACGGTGTCGACGCTCGCGCCTGCCGCTGCCAAACCCGCCAACACGGACAACGGAACCAACAACGTTGCAATGATTAACACAGCTCTCGAGGTGTGACGCAGCTTCCAACGCCGCATCGTGTACAACCCAGCCGCAAAGATCGCCGCATCGGCCGACATGAAAATCAACGAAGGAACCACACGGTGCGTCGACGTGATCGTGCTCCACAAACTGACGACCAATCCGATCGAACAAACCACGATCATCAACCCGGCGACCAATTCACCCCACCGAATGTTGTGATCCGCCAAGAACGAAGCGATCACTTCCGACATCGCCCGCTGAACGCTGGCGGGTTGAACACTGGCTGACCGATCCTGTTCACGCGTCGCGGCCAAACCAAACGGCTCCTCAGCCAATGTTCGATCGCCCACATCCGCATGACTCAACTGTCCCAACACTGGTTGCGGCGATGCCTCCGATGTCGGACGCTCGGCGGCAACGGGTGCTGAATGAATCGCGTGATCTAGTGCGACTTCCTCGACACGATCCACCCGCCGAACCGGTCCGACGACCGACACATCCGGACTCGCGACTTCAGCCGATCGCGACGCCTCAGCCATGCCCGCAAACTCACGGGCCTTTGCTTTTAGCTCGCTCGCCGTCGCGGCTTCGATCCCGTCCGTTGCCGCGAGGGCATCAACCATCCTTTCAAACGCCGCGATATCCTTGACCGGGCTGGGAGCCTCGTCCGCCGCGTTGCCCGACAACGATCGGCGTTCAGGCATCCCCCGATCACCAAACGCCTCGGGGTTCGAAGCGAGAGAATCAAACGATCCGCTCAACTGCCGGCCGATCGCCCGGATCGCCAACCACGTGCCGTGGCCCAGCGCGGTAATGAATGCCCACACGAAAAGAACGTAGAAGAAGACGGCCATGGGGAATCGCCGGATTGGGTGCGGAACGAAGGGACAAACAAGCAAAGGTAGCTTTCCCAGAGCCCTTCGTCGCTAGAATTAGCGCGGCAGCGACAATTTCGACATTTTCAACGGCAATACAGAAGGCTCGAGGAGCGAATCCGCCCAACCGCATTCACACCACGCACGCCCGTCGCCCCTGGTTTCTCCGCCACGCCTGACGGCTCGATTCCGACGTGCGACTACCAAACCACGTCATCGCGAGATAACATGCTCGGACGTTTTCCTCCCGCTTATCTCTGCATTCGGTTTTGTTTTGTCTCGCCGGTACCAACTTCTCGATTTCGGCAACGGACGCAAACTCGAGTCTCTCGCCGGGCGGTTGGTCGACCGTCCCTGCCCAGCAGCCGATCACGCTGTTCCTCACGATCCGTCCCTCTGGCGAGATGCCGACAGCCACTTCGATCTCGACACGCGCACCTGGACTCACCGCACACCGTGGCCCGAACAACTGCACGTCGAAATCCTCACGTCAAACAAAACGCGCGAGCCAGAAGGCGCACCGGCTAACATTGAAAACGAAGTATTGTTGCGTGTCCCCGCTCAACCGACCCCCTTCGGACACATCGGGATCTTCCCCGAACAAATCGGCAACTGGCGCTGGCTCCACCGCACCGCACCGACCGCCGAACTGCCGGCGCGAGCGAAACAGAAACAAGCACTCAACCTGTTCGCCTACACCGGAGCCTCAACCATCACCATGGCCAGGGACGGCATGAAAGTCGCGCATGTGGATGCCGCCAAACCGAACGTCGAAGCAGCCAAGCGAGTTGCCGCAGCCAACGACCTTCACGACGCCCCCATTCGTTACCTTGTCGATGACGCCACCGCGTTCGTACAACGAGAAATCCGCCGAGGCAATCGCTATCACACCGTCGTGCTCGACCCACCCGCCTACGGACACGGCCCCAAGAGCAAACGGGCTCCGAGATCACCGGGCAAACGACCGGCCCGCCAAGCCCAGGCCTGGCGGATCCAACGCGACCTCCCCGACCTGCTCGATAACTGCTTCGAACTGATCTCGGGAAAAACCTTTCGCATCCTCGTCACCGGCCACTCCGCCGAAATGGATCAATCCGACGTGCGGCAATGGATGCGAAAAAAGCTAGCCAATAGTCGCCTCGGCCGGATGCAACCGCAATTCAAAACCGGCCGCATGACCCTCACCGATCGATCCGGCCGAAAACTCGACGCCGGCTTCTACGTCCGCTGCTGGAAAGAAGAAGAAACAAACCCAACCCCGTAAACCCGCCTGCAACCTGTCACCCGCGACCTCACCTCTTCCGAATCCGATCCAAGCGACTCCGATGATGCAACATCGTTCGCACCACATCGATTCCCGCAAGCGCGACGATCGTGCACAACACCAACATCGCGCTCATCCAGCAACCGATCCACCACGCCCGTCGATCCGGCGTCGCCAACGTCGCCGCCAAAATCAAAAGCCCACATAGAAAAAACAACGCGTTAACCTTGCGCCGCGATCGTGTGCGACGACGCAAGTACTTCTCATCCACCGGGTCGTCGAAAGAATCGTTTGGCCACCCGATCTGTTCGGTGCGAAACAACCACACCGAAAAAAGCATCAAGGTCGTCGCAATGATCAATCCGCCGGCAAACATTCCAAAATTCCTTCTGCAAAATGAGTCAGTCGCCAAACCGACCACACCCTCAACGCAATCATCCATCCGTCAGCGAATAGCTACTTCCCCGACTGTTCGATGATCCATTGGTGAACCGTCCAAGTTACCGCAGCCAGACTCGTGCCGCTACATTTTTCAGGCACATCCTCAGTCGTGTGCCAATACTGCGGTGCACGAAACCCGGGACGCGGGTAATCAAAATCGATCAAATCCGTCGTCGGAATGCCGGCGATCTGATTCAGGGGCAAATGATCATCGCGGATGTCTTGCATCCGTGTTCGGGGAACAAACGCACGCACCCCCAATCGACGCGCCGTTTGCCAAATCGACTTGGTCACATCGCGAGCGTAACGCAAACTGTTGCGTTCATAGAGCAACTGCAACTCGCGATCACCCACCATGTCCAACAACACTCCCGCCCGGTAGGCAACCGCCGGCGGTGACATTCGGTACTGCTGTGCAAAGTGAGTCGACCCGAGGAAATAGTCATCACGCCCCTCGGCAAACACGAACTCCTCGGCGTCGAACAACACCACGTCCACGCCCACATCGCTCGGCAAGCTCGAAAACTGATGACTCATTTCCATCCACGCCGCCACACCACTGGCACCGTCGTTGGCGCCAACGAACACTCCCTTCGGATCGTTGCGATCACGGTCAGGGAACGGGCGGGTGTCGTAGTGGGCACACAGCAGAAAACGAATCGGGCGTTCCGGATACCAACTCGCAATCAAGTTCGCCATTTCCACGGCTTCCCCGGTTAACGGATGGCGAATCGATTCCTTCTGCAGTTCAACCGACGCGCCGTTCTGCGTGAAGAAGTCGGTCAGGTATTCCTGCTGCCGCTTCATCGCTTCGCTGCCCGTCGGCCGGGGCCCGAAGTCGCAGATCGTCTCCAGATACCCTATCGCCCTTTCAGGCGAATAGATCGCGGGGATCGGCCGCAGGGTCAGTTCCAACGGTCGCTCAAGTCCCCGATCCGATCCACCGAGGAAATAGATCCCCAGCCCCGCACCGGTCGCGATCCCAAAGACCAACAACGGCCATGAACGACGCAGCTTCCCGGCAAACCCGACACGTGGCGGACGCGAATCTGTCGCAGCGACTCGAGGCTCCGCAGAACGGCCTGCCGGATCGACATCCACACCGCCATCTGACTCCTTCCGCCCGGCCGCCACTGGCGACCGGTTTGAGGCTCGATTTTTCATTGTATTTTGCTGGCGAGAACTCGCCGGATCCGAAACCGTCATCAAGGAAATCCCATTTCCAGGAACCAAAAAAACCCCCGGGGAATTGTACCCGGAGATTCCGTTCACCCTAGCGAAAGGCGGGCGGTTTCGGTAGAGTTTGTCGGTCGAAAGCCGGACTTCCCACCCACCCCAAGGGAATTCCGACCAACAACGGGATGTGGCTCAGCCTGGTTAGAGCGCTGCACTGGGGGTGCAGAGGTCGCAAGTTCGAATCTTGTCATCCCGACTCGTCATTTACAGTGTTTTTGACGATTTCTCAGAAATAAAACTAGAACCAAAGGCAGTGATTTAGAGCGGTTTTAACCGGCTCTCTCTGCCCTGCCGCTGAATTCACCTGAGTTCCGCCGCATTCAACGTAGCTCTACTAGTATCGGGCTCCGAATCGCTGCCCATCTGGAGGCAGCACAGCCAACATCACTTTCAGTGATTCGTCGCGTGGCAAATCGGCCGGTCACCTACCGATGCGATAGAAACCGGTTCGGCCTCATTCAATGCAAAGCCCGTGGCAAAATGGACTAGCCCGCACATTCGCTCGGATTTCCATGAGACCGGTTGGATCGCGATACGAAGCTGATCCAACAAGCAAGGCCAAAACAAAAGTGCCAGCACTTTGCACGCTTAAAGAACCCACGCTCAAGCCTGAACGCAACTCGACGGTATCTGCTAGCTTTATCAGTGTGGGTAGCGACACTCGGCCCTACGCGAGCTTAGATCACGCGGTAAGCACACAGGTAGCTACCAAGCATCAGTAGGATTCCGGTAGTTCGTCTCTCTCTTGGCGAGCGAACCAACTCTGTACAACGCCATCTGGCCGAGCATTTCCACCGGTCGGTATCAGCCGATCAAGACGCGGGATATCTTCTGGGAATCGAAAAAGGTTCCGGTAAAGCACGGGATCATTTTCCTCGGCCAGTTCTGCGATCCGAAGCCACATCTCTCGCCACTGAATCATAATTTCAGCATTGAGATCAAGGACTCGAACCAACCGGATTGCGTCGCCGGAAATCGCAAGCAATTCTCCAGAACCCAACACTTTCAAGTGACCAGAGGTCGCAACTGCAAAAGGATCATCAACCGCTTGAGCTCGCTTGACGTTGTTACATCGACGGCAGGCGTAGACAAGATTGTCATAGGAAAGCTCCAAGTCAGGGTGTAGTGTTTGAGGCTGAAAATGATCTAGCTCATACTCCGCCGTGACCTGTCCCCACCGTTCGCGTTTCAAACAATAGATACAACGAAACGTGAACTCATCTCTCAACCAAGGCCGGTAAGATTCATACCGCGAGTACCCATAGGGGCCATGACGTCGCGCGGTTCGCGGTTCTGGATAGTCGAATATCAATCTTGCTCTCGCCGCGTTTTCTCAAGTCTCAGGAGATGCTCATGTAGCTTTCGAGCACCCGCCATAGGGATGGCCGACTCCGTATCAACATGCTTGCGCATTCGCTGCGTGAGCTGAGCCAATTCAAAAGACTCGTCGGCGGTCAAACCCTGCTGGATCGACAAGTCAATAAGCTCAACTCTTCGATCATTCTTGGCGTCGTCCCATGGCTCTTCGTCAGGCACTAGAATGCTGTCGAGTGCTCGCTTAATCAAAAACGCAACCTCCGCTGAGCTTGCCCCGGTATCTCGCATTGTCAGAATAAAACTGGACATCATCGACTCGCGAAAGGCATCCATCACGTCCTCGCTAGTCGAAGCAGACACCGAACTGATGAAGTTCATTTCCATCCCCACCGCGAACTTGCTCGCAAGTTCAGCAAGCTCAGAACTCACCGTCGCTCTTACAGACGGATTCGTTTCACGCTGCTCTTTGACTGGCTGTTTCTTCTCGGGCATTCAATGGTGTCGTTTCAAGTTCGGTCTGCTGGACGAGTGCGGCAATGGCATGCGGGAGAGCCTGATGGTAGTGCTCCGAGGTTACGATCGCCGCGTCCTGGGCTACCCGACATGCGGCATCTTGCAACTCGCGGGCGAATCTAGCTTTCCACTCGACCGCCAGCATCGCTGCGTCGCGAGAGATCTGCTGTTCCGTGTGCTTTGTCTTCATGCCATCCTCCTGGATTGGTTGCCGAATAGTCCATCCATACGGCAAACGGAGTATGCAGAATCAGTTTAGCCAAAAGCAAGTGAATCTAGGGGACCTGGAATACTAAAATGCGTCAATCATTCGGAAATGAGGGACACCCTGACAGACCCATACCCAACCCCAGTCACCCAGAGCCCGCAAAGCACTCATCTTTCCAGCAAGGCGTCAGGATGACACTCGGAACTGCGCCACGAGAAATGCATCGGGTGGGTGGCACCGATCAGGAGAACCACATCCAGGCGGGTCAGCCAACTTAGTGCGTCGCGCGAAAGCGAGACTAGCAAGGTCCTCCAATTTGCAGAACGAGTGCATTGCAATCGAAAGAAAACCTGGCCTGAAAACCGAAGATCAAGTCTGATCCTGGCGCCACTTCTTAGGCTCCGCGACGCAACGGAACGGGTTGCTGTGGAACCTTCTGCAGCGTTTCCAATGCAATGGGCAGATGCTCGGGGCTGTTCTGGAACAATTCCTCGATGTGCGATTGAGGATCATCGAGCAGACGCCGGTACGCTGTGGCAATCAAATCAATGAGTTCATAGTCACACGCTCGCAACACGCGAACGAAACATCGGTCCAGCGCCGGCACGACTTCCTCCGGAACGGAATCCTGCATGCACAAAGCATACAGACCGGCGAAAGTGAGGTGCTTTTGATGGGCTTCCAGCATCGTTGCTGCCGTTTCCACCGTCGCTTCATCCAGCCCGCCTAGCATTGCAAGAGCGCACATGCTTTTTGCACAGACTTCACCGTCGCGATGATCCGTCAGAGAACGAAGTTCACGAACAATGGACTCGCTACCAATCGCTGGTTGCTGCGACGCCATCCGTTCAATCGCCGCGATCGCATTCAACGTGATCGCGACATTTGCCGACCCCAATTTGTCTACCAACAAGGACTCTTGCTGGTCATCCAGTTTGCCATCCGAATGCAAGTGTCGAATCGCGATCACCTGACTGGATGCCGATGATTCGGTTGCCAGCGTCCACCATTCGCGTTGCGACTGCGTCAACCGAAACTTTTTCGCTCGTGGTTGAAAGAAGGAATCGTTTGTTTTCAGCAGGAACTTCAGCGACTTTTTCATGGGGCGTTTCAGGTCGCTGGGTAAATCGCTTGACCACTTGGGCGACTCATCCTCACGACCCCATGCTGCAATCGCATTGGCATAGGCAAGGGATTGGCCGTCGAGAAAAGGTCGTGGGAAAACGTCCCACTGCGTCGAATCCCAGTAAACCGGGTGCTTGGCAACAAGACTGATGCTGTTGCGAATCATGCCAAGTCCCGTCCCGACGACGGCAAGGTCGACTTGCTCAGGCAAATGTGCCCCGGCAAAGTTGTTTTGCGATAGCAAATCGCAGACGACGGCATTGATCAGCGTGGCAAGCCCCATCGCCGGATCGCTGTCGATCGTCTGGTCCAGCATGATGCTGCGGTCCGACGGTTCATAGCGACCAGCCAGCCCGCTGGGACCATCACAAGACCCACCACCGCAACAGCCACCGCCTGCACTCTGAGCTTGCGGGAGAGCATTGCGAACCTGGATTCCATTGACATCATGCCCGAGGTGTTTTCCGACAAACGCGATCACGTGCTGCGGATTCCGCTCGGCTTCATAGAGGTCGAAGATCGCTTTGCGACTCACCACGGGGAGTGAGAGGCGTTCAAAGCCAACACATTCAGCAATCTGTTGCAAGCAAAATTCAATCCGCGACTTCGCGGAATCGGACAGATTCGCTTTCGGTTGAAAGAACACGATGCAGGACTCGGGGTTTCAGGGGATTGACCGAACAAGACAGGACGCCGATCGTTGACCAGAGTACTGAAAGCCCCGACCACAAGGCAGCGCCAGTTTTCAAAACGTATCCGCGTGCCAACAGTGAGCTGTCCGTTTGCTAGTCAGCGGCCTCGCCCCAAGAAAGGCCGTCACACCCCGTAGTGGACGAGGCGACGAGCTGTTGATTACCCACAAGTCAGCAGTCCGGTCCGAAGGATTGCCAGCAGAGCGCGAAGTCGTGCATACGTCGAGTGCCTCGCCAGATCACTTCAGCTCCTGGCGGACTGTCGCTCGGTCGAGCATTGATCCGCAGGATACCCGAGGGAGCGTTGTTGACCGAAAAGCGGGTCGGACCGAACACCTTGTCGTTCAGTCCTCGATCGTGGCCAAGCTGAAAAGGGTGAAATCTCGCCGCCGCGTTACAAAGGATGTCACACATCTGCACTCACTCCGCTGTAGAGGTTATGTCAATCGTCGTTGACAAATTCCGACTCAACTGGATCCAGCGGTCAGTCGAGGTGGAACAAGACCTTAAGCCGTCCAGCCAAATGGAGAAAAACAATGTATCGAAGCCTACTTGGGATTGTGGTTGCTCTCGCCAGTATCGTGTATGCGAATAACGCTCAGGCGCAGTTCGCGGGAGAAAGCGACTATGAGTACACGGTGCTCTACGAGGATTCCACCATCTCTTTCTTGGATTACTACATCGATCTCTACTATGATTTCGAGCTCTATATTGAATCGCCATCCATCCCAGGATATTGGGAAATGGTCGGTGATCCCTTTGACACGAGGGACGAAGCGGAGTTTTGGGAGTCGATGTTGGAGACCAACTACAACACGTATATTTTGGCGGTACCGAGCACACCAACCTTGCCGCGCCGAATGGACGTGAGGCGCACGGACATCCGGAGCAGGCCGTAAGATTCCCACGCGAACACAAAAATCGAAGGTGATTCTTCGAGAAGCACCGAGCGTGATAGCTCACGATCGAGCGGTAGAAAAACAAGAATGCCGACGCCAGGAATCAGGAACCTCTCCGAAAACTTATCAGCCGATCCCTGTCGCTGAATTCGCCAGCATTCAGGCCACCGAAGTTTGGCGACATCGGCTGCATCTGTATTTTCAAAACGCTATTATTGGTTATCGAGGTCTTCGGATCAGTTCTACGCCCCAGTCAAAAGTCCTCGCAGGAAACAAGCAGCCAAGTCAAAGACCGTTTCTTTGAAGTCAAACTTGATGTGCTCGAACTCGGGTTGCTTGAGAACCACCTCGACCGAAGCAGACGGATGGCAATGAGCCCACATTCCGGTTGCGGACATCACTAGCATTGCCAACGCACGGGAGGATTCTTCGTCACTCAGCTCTGGCAGGGCCTGCGACAAGGCCGCTACACAGGGCTGTACGATCGAGAGAAACTCACGCTTAAATTGGGCCACGGTTTCCGGTCCAACATTGTGTTCGAAAACGGATGCCAAAGACGCCGACAAAGTGCAAAACCTGCGGCGGCGGGCGAGAGAATCCGCAAACGCGGAAGCGACGGCGTCGACATCGCCGACCTTCTCGATCTGGTCGAGTCGCCGTTTGAATGATTTTGCCCATACTGACGACTCCTTGAGTAGCAACTGAAGCAAAATGGCCTCCCGGCTCTCAAAATAGACATAGAGATTGGGCTTGGACAATCCGGCCTGCCGGGCGATCGCATTGAGTCCCGTACCGTCCAAGCCCTGCTCCTCAAGCAGTACGCCAGCGGCTTCCAATATCGCATCGATTCTTTCGGCCTTCTGCTCCGGTTTCCGGGCTCGTTTCCACGTTTTGTTTTTGGGGGGCACCATCAGGATTTTCCAGAAGAAGTTCTCGCAGCTCCGTTGACATCATACCAGTGGTCGCCTAAATAGATACCACCGGTCTCTTATTAGGCGACTTCCGGTAAGCAACCTAATTCATTCCGTGGGTTTTTCAAGGAGCATCCAATGGCAGACACAACATTCGGACCGCAGGGCTGGACTCCGGAACGCCTCGGCTCCCTCGTTGGCAAGACATTTGTCATCACCGGCGCGAATGCCGGTGCGGGATTCCAAGCAGCGAGAACCTTGCTCGCCAAGGGAGCCAAGGTGGTAATGCTGAACCGCTCGACCGAAAAATCGCACGCCGCCATCGCGGACCTGAAGGAGGAGTTCGGGGGCGGCGCCGAGGTGAGTTTCATCCGCATGGATCTCGCCTCGCTTGCCAGCGTACGCGAGGCCGCAGCGGAGGTTCTGGAGTCGGTTGCTCGGATTGACGCGATCCTTTGCAACGCCGCCATCGCACAAGTGCCCACCCAGCAATTAACCGTCGATGGCTTTGAAAGCATGCTGGGCACGAACCACTACGGTCACTTCCTGCTCTGCGGATTGCTCTTCGAGCGGATCGAATCAACGCAAGGACGAATCGTGGTCGTCAGCAGCCTAGGCTACAACATGGGGATCAAGACGATCCAGTTCGATGACATGAACTGGGACAAAAACTACCACCAGAACCGCACTTATTCGCAGAGCAAATTGGCACAGATGATGTTTGCGTACGAGTTGCAGGATCGCCTCGCCGCAGCAAATAGAACGAACGTGAAGGTGTATGTCTGCCATCCGGGATCGTCGAGAACATCTCTTATCAAGACCAGCGGCAACTTGGTGACGCGGATGATGTTTGGTCTCATGTCGCTTTCGCCGATGGTGCAATCGGCTGAAAAAGGTTCGTGGCCGGAGGTAATGTGCGCGACCGAAGAGGGTCTGGAGCAACGGGCGCTCTACGGGCCCACCGGGTGCATGGAATTCGTCGGCCCCGTCGGCAAGGGAACGCTCCATCCTCACGCACATGACAAGTTTGTGATGCAGCGACTTTGGGACCTATCGGAACAGGAAACCGGTTTCGAGTGGAATCTCTAGGAGAGCAATGCCAACTGCAGTGTGGCCGAACGCTTCGTGGTGATCGCCGATGGCAGAATAAACCAGTGATCGAGACAACGTGGAGTGGATCTAGCCCGCTGTCACCATCCATCGGCATGATGTCTGAGCACCAGACGCCGTGTTGCTACAGCCGCTTATACGGTCTGGGTCGGCATCGGTACCCTGGGCGCGGTCCTTCTGGGCATGGCATTTCTTGACGAACCATTAAACGTTGGACGCGTCTTCTTTTTGACGGTGCTGGTGGTGTCCTTTGTTGGCCTGAAGGTTACGGTGACACATTGTTCCGATGGGGACGGTTCCGGTGAGGAAGAAGAACGGATCGCTCCACGGTTGTCTGCAGAAAAAATCCGTAGGCGACATGGTTTTAGTTTCACAAATGAGTGTGCAACATGTCACAAAAAGTCGAAATTGAATTTGCTGCTTCACCTTCTTCGGAGGTTCTCGATGCACTCAGCAAAGGACTTACCGATCACTCACTTGGTCACGTCGAGAAGCCAGGTTTTTCCAGCGTTGCGTGGTTCCACCGCGATCCAGAGGGGAATATTGACGCTGGCATTAACGGATTTTTGAACTGGAACTGGGCCAACGTTTACAACTTTTGGGTGGCTGAACCGCTGCGTGGGCAAGGCGTTGGAAAACAGTTGCTATCTGCTTTCGAGGAACACGCAATTGCTCATGGATGCGATCACATTCACCTGGATACGTTTACGTTTCAGGCGCCCGACTTGTACGAAGCGTGGGGTTACGAGCAATTCGCAACTCTCGAAAATTACCCGGAAGGGCATGCCCGTCACTTCTATCGCAAGAAGCTCTGCAGAACATAAGTTCTCTCAGAGCACGACCAAGCTATATTCGTATCGCATGATCGCGGCAACTCCAACCAGAAATCCACGTAAAAACACCCCATGTCATCCGCTTCATTGAACCCAACCGTTGCGACAACCAATCGAGACAACTTGATCGGTTCGATCTGGATGGTTGCGGCGATGGGACTGTTTGCTATCGAAGACGCTTCGATCAAGGTGGCGTCCACGCATGCGTCCATCGGGCAAGTGCTGATGTTTTTCGGATTAGGCGGTGCGGTGCTCTTTGCACTGATTGCAGTGAAAAGGGGAGACCGCCTCGTCGCGTCCGCTCTGCGGTCATCTTCAATGCAATATCGCATGCTGTCTGAAGTCGCCGGCAGACTGTTTTATTCGATGGCCGTTGTCCTCACTCCTTTATCGGCCACGACCGTAATTTTGCAAGCGACTCCTCTCGTCGTGGTTGCTTGCGCGGCGATGCTGTTTCGTGAGCGCGTTGGCATTCGTCGCTGGTCCGCTGTATTCGTTGGGCTCGCCGGAGTGATCGTTGTCGTCGGGCCAGGACGTGACAGTTTTTCGATGCTCTCCGTCTTGGCTGTACTAGGAATGCTTGGCTTCGCCGGACGTGATCTGGCCAGTCGAGCGGCACCGCCCACGGTGACGACGGCTGTTTTGGGATTGTACGGGTTCATTTCCGTGTTCATGGCTGGCTGCTTACTCGCGATCTGGAAAGGCGAGCCATTTTCATGGCCCGAGCTTTCGCTTTTGCTGCCTCTCACTGTCGCCGTGTGTGTCGGTGTCTCGGCGTATGCCTGTTTGATGAAAGCGATGCGAACGGGTGACGTGTCAGCAGTGACTCCTTTTCGATATTCCCGGCTGCTATTCGGCATCGGCTTGGGAATCTTCTGGTTTCAAGAATCTCTGAGCACACCCATGGTTGCGGGTTCCGCACTGATTGTCGTTTCAGGGCTAATCATTCTCGGCGGCCGACGCGACATCGAATCAAGCATGCCATCGACGATCAGTCGGTGACTCGAGTGCCCACAACGAATCGCACGCAATGGCAACCGGCGTTTAGTGCACCGATTGTGGCCGAACGCTCCGCGGTCGCAGCTCAGACTAGGTGCGGGGGTAACAGGGTACCGACCGCGGAGCGTTCGGTCACAATTAGGAACTGGTCTTACAATCACTGCAGTTGACCGATTTGCGCGAGGGCGATCGAGATTAACTGACCAGGTCTTTGATGACGTGGGCTTGCTCGACTCCGGTGAGGCGTTGACTGAGCCCGCGGAACTTGAACGTGAATCGTTCGTGGTCGATTCCCAGGAGATGCAGGACGGTGGCGTTGAGATCACGAATGTGCACGGGATTCTCGACGATGTTGTAGGAGAACTCGTCGGTCACGCCGTAATCCGTGCCGGCGTTAACCCCACCGCCCGCCATCCAAGTTGTAAAACAGCGACCGTGATGATCGCGGCCGGAGGTAGGACTGCCCAGCTCGCCTTGGCTGTACACGGTGCGGCCGAATTCACCTCCCCAAATCACCAGCGTGTCGTCGAGCATTCCCAATCGTTTGAGATCTTTGATCAACGCCGCCGACGCCTGGTCGACGTCTTTGCATTGTCGCGGCAGTTGGTCTTGGAGAGACACGTGTTGGTCCCAACCGCGGTGAAACAACTGGATAAATCGCACACCCCGCTGCGCCATGCGACGCGCAAGCAGGCAGTTCGCGGCGAAGCTTCCTGGCCGACGTGAATCTTCACCGTAGAGTTCAAAGGTCGATTCAGGTTCGTCCGAAACGTCCGTTAGGTCTGGTACGGACGTTTGCATCCGATACGCCATCTCATACGCTTCGATTCTCGCGAGCGTCTCTGGATCGCCCGCATCATTCCATTGCATCTGGTTGAGTTGACCGAGGGCATCGAGCAGGTTGCGCCGTGACTCACGCGTGACGCCGTTTGGGTTTTTGAGATACAGCACTGGGTTCACGCCGGGACGCAGCATCACGCCTTGATGGCTGGACGGCAGATAACCGCTGCCCCAAAGCCGCGAGAACAACGGCTGTCCCGGATTCTTGCCGCTGCCCTGGCTCAAGAGCACCATGTACGCGGGGAAGTCTTCGTTTTCTGATCCGAGTCCATAGCTGAGCCAAGCCCCCATCGAGGCATGCCCCATCTGCTGGGAGCCGGTGTTGATGTACGTCACCGCAGGATCGTGGTTGATCGCCTCGGTCCACATCGAACGCACGATGCTGATGTCGTCGGCGATCGTTTGGGTATACGGCAACGTGTTGCCGATCCAGGTGCCGCGATCGCCACATCGTTCGCCTCCCCACAGAGGCTTCACGACGGGAAAGCTTTTCTGTGACGACGTCATGCCGGTCAGCCGTTGGTCCCCGCGAACCGAATCGGGAAGGTTCGTCCCGTGTCGTTGAACCAGCTCGTCCTTATGATCAAAAAGATCGACGTGGCTCGGACCGCCCGACTGAAACAGATAGATCACCCGCTTGGCCTTCGGTGCGAAATGCGGCAGCGCCGATCCACCAACAGGGTTCCCCGTCTCACTGATGTTGGGATTGGATTCGGCGGCGAGCAATCGTTGCAACGCGATCGCACCGATCCCGGCCGAAGAAGTGGCGAGCAGCGACCGACGCGTCATCAGTTGTGATTGGCGCACATCAAATTCATCTGGGACGGATCGTGTCATGAGAATTCTTTGCGTTTCGAGAAGTATTCGAGAATTGATCGTTCGGAGTCGTCGCACTGTCGCGTTGGTACTGTCACCGTTTGGTTTCTCGCCGTGAGTTGTCGGCGCGGGTTCTCAGCGAGCATGATGAGCAGGGTCGGTCAGCCGCGTGTGAGGGTTTCGCTGAGGTTCAGCAGCAAGGTTGAAACCTGCATCCATGCCGCCTGTTCGACGACATCGATGTCGTTGGAGGGTGGTGACTCGCCCACCGAGATTGCCGCCGCAGCCTCGTCCGGAGCAGCAGCGAAACGAGCGAGTTCGGATTGTACCAGCTTGCCGACAACTTGCAGTTCACGTTTACTGGGTGATCGGTTGAGCACTCGGCTGAACGCATACTCAATTCGTGAGTCGGTTTCGTTGTCCGGTTGCTCTCGAAGTATCGCAGCGGAGAGAACCCGTGCGGCTTCGGTGAATTGAGGATCGTTCAACGTCACCAGTGCCTGAATCGGAGTGTTCGTTGCACCACGATCGACCGTACACATCTCGCGGCTCGGTGCATCGAATGCAGCCATCGCGGGATGCGGGCTGGTCCGTTTGACGATCGTGTACAGGCTACGGCGATATAGCTTTTCACCGTGGTCTTGAACGAAAACCTGTTTGGTCGCGGGGGTGCTGCCGAAGTGGCTGACCTCTTTCCACAACGCCGGCGGTTGGTATGGCTGCACGCTGGGGCCGCCCACTCGCGGTGCCAGCAAACCGCTCACAGCAAGTGCTTGGTCACGAATGAATTCGGCAGGCAAACGAAACCGGGGACCGCGCCCAAGCAGACGATTCTTCGGATCTAACTCGATTTGCTCTTGGGTCGCCGATGATTGCTGACGGTAGGTCGCACTGCTGACAATTTCTCGGATGAGTTGTTTGGAGTCCCACCCGATTTCAACGAATCGAGTGGCCAAATAATCGAGCAATTCAGGATGGCTCGGGTACTCACCCTGGGATCCGAAATCGGCCGACGTCGCTACCAACCCGGTTCCCAAAAACAACGACCAAAAACGATTGACGGCGACACGCGACGTCAGCGGATGATCTGCAGCGACCAGCCAATTCGCGAGATCCAATCGATTCGCTTTCGCATCGCGGGATTCCGCTAATTCAGCAGATTCCGAGTCAGTCGGTTCGGGGGCTGAGGCGGGAATCAGTTGCGGCAGCACGCCGGGCGTTTGAGCGGTGACACGTTCGAGCGGTGAATCATATTGGCCACGATTCAGAACGAAAGTCTCGCGCGGATTCGCGGACGTGTTCATCACCATAGTCGAGTGAGCGGACGTGAGGACATCACGGCGTTCTTCCAAATTCGCGATGCGAACGCGGAGCGGCTCTAATTCACGCGCCGATTTTCGGAAGACGTTTAAGACGAGATCGCGAGTCGTGTCGTCCCATTGCTCTTCCGGGGTCGCGATTGCCTGAGCGATCGGTGCGTCCCATCGGCTGTCGGTGTCCTTGCCCGAGAACGGTTGCATCTTCCACTGAAATGCCAACGAATTTGGCTGGCCGAAAAAGATCAATACGCTCAAGTACGGCGTCTCTCGGGGGTCAACCGGTTCGGCGAATGTCAGTGTCAATCGCTGAGCCGAATCACCGACGGAGGGCTGCCACCATTGCCTACTGTCTTCGACCACGATACTTGCCGCCGCATGCCCGGCCGCTTGACTGCTTGCGGATACTTTTGAGAAGGCAAGCTGGCGATGGTAATCGACCTGGTCGGCGGGTTGCGCCGTTGCGGAAACAAGAACCGTCGAGATCTTCGGTACCCCAGCGGGAAATGGGGACAATGACATGCGTGACGCATCACCGTCGCCCGTCTTTTGCGGCAAAAATTGAATGCGAATTCCCGAGACCAACTCTGCCTCGTCTAACGCACCAGTGGGCAACCGCAGCGAGTGGCTCAATCCATTCAGCCCACCGCTGGGCCGAGTGAGTTGAACGGAGCCGTCGGTCTCAAACGTGATGGGTCCGGGCCGGTTTGGACTGGAGACATCGATCAACTCCAGGTCAACCAAACGAAAACCATCGCCGCGAGACTCTTCGTCAGACCGTTGCGTTTCGAGCCATTCGTCAAACCCGTTCGTCGCCTGCGAGAGACGGTCGCGTAATCGTGCAATCTCTACGTCGATGTCATCGAGTTCCTGAGTTTTCAGCACCGTGACTGCGTTGAGCGTGGGACCGGAGTTCCGACCGCCGTCACCATCGAGACCGTGATCATCGAGTTCGTTGAAGAAGGCCAGGAATTGATAGTATTCTTTTTGTGAGATCGGATCGTATTTGTGGTCATGGCATTGGGCACACCCCATCGTGAGCCCCAAAAACACTTCGCTGGTGGTCTTAACCCGGTCGGCTGCATAGTTGGCGAGATTCTCGGCGGGGATCGTGCCCCCTTCGTGCGTGATCATGTGGTTGCGATTGAAACCCGTGGCAATTCGCTGGGCGTCGGTTGCGGCGGGAAGCAAATCACCTGCTATCTGTTCGATTAAAAACTGATCGTACGGCATGTTGTCGTTGTAGGATTGGATCACCCAATCTCGCCACATCCACATGCTGCGGCCGCCATCGATCGAATACCCGTTCGTGTCCGCGTATCGCGATTGGTCGAGCCACGGCAATGCCATCCGTTCGCCGAAGTGCGGTGACTCGAGTAACCGCGAGATGGCGTCCTGGTAAACACGTTCACCGCCCTTGGGGTAGTCACGTGCAAACGCGTCAGCCTGCTCCATCGTGGGCGGCAATCCCGTAAGATCGAAGGTCAGCCGACGGATCAGCGTTCGCGCATTCGCCTCGGGCGATGGCGTCAGTCCTGCATTGACGAGCCCCTGGGCAACAAACGAATCAATCGCGTTTCGGCCCCACCTTTCCTGCGTCACTTCGTCAGTCAAATTGACCTCGGGAACAGGCGGCGACACCGGCGGTATGAATGCCCAGTGACCCTCGTATGGCGCCCCTTCTTCGATCCAACGTCGAATCAATGTTTTTTGAACTTCGGTTAACACCAGATGCGATTCAGGCGGTGGCATCAGCAATTCAGGATCGTCGCTGATAATCCGTTTCCACACTTCGCTGTTCGACAAGTCGCCAGGGGCAATCGGCGTGTATCCTCCGAGGTCGGCAGTTGCACCTTCATGCGTGTCCAGACGCAAGTCCGCACGACGACCATGGTCATCGGGGCCATGACATAAAAAGCAGGTCTCCGAAAGAATGGGTCGAATGTCACGATTGAATTTGATCCGTTGTTTGGCCGCGGCCGGAACCACCGGGATCGACGCCTCCGACAAACCGGGATGCTTCATGGATCCCGACGCGTTGATCACCTTCCGAGGATTCGGCGTTCGCCGGGATGTCGGATTGGATTCTTGATTGGAAACCTGACTCGGGGACGCGTCATCGTTGCGAGCGACAACCATCACAGCATTGGACGACGGAAACATTTGCTGACGCACGACGAGTCCAACGACCACGATCACACACGCCACCACAAACAGACGGGTTAGCATCAACCCCGAGTACTCGGTAGCACGCGAAGTAGACGCGGCGGCGGACAAAGTGCCGGACGGTGAGGCGATCAAATCCGCTTTCGCGAGGAGTTGCTCGTCCAATTCACATAGATCCAAATATCGATCCAAAGCCTGCGGGTCCGTTTCGAGAATCTCACGCAACTCCACGACTTCTTCGGTCGTCAGGACACCGGCGAGATGCTTTTGCAGCAGTTGATCGTAACGCTGAGGAAAAGTCATGTTACTTTGGCACCTCGTTGAGTGTGGCGGTTGCCGCGGGTGTTTTGTGTGGGTGGTTTTGTGTCGCGGTCGATTCGGCTTGGAACTTGACGCAGTCCACAAGGGCATTTCGCGCCCGGTGCAATGCTTGGCCGATCGCATTAGGCTTTCGACCGGTCGATTCCGCCAAGTCGGTTAGCGAGTGACCACGCAAGTAAAATCCTTCGACGAGATCGCGTTGATGATCGGGCAAGCTCTGCAAGCAGCGATCCAGTCGTTCCCAATTCGATTGCTGTCGACGCTGAGCAAGTCGCTCTCGATAGCGTCGTTCAATCACGTCGTGCAAACGATCGTCCACCAACGCTTCCGCTTTCGTGGCAGCTTGTTTGCGAGTGTGATTTCGAAAATGGTTCCGAGCGATCTGGCACAGCCATGCGGCAAAATCTGTTCCCGGTTGAAAAGATTCTTGCTTTTCCAGTGCCGTCACGTTGGCCGCCTGAAGGGTGTCTTGCGCAGCATGCACCGAACCCGTCAGCCTGACTAAATAGCCGAGCACCGGGCGTTGTGCTTGTTCGAGCAGATCTTCAAATGAAAAACGTGAATTTGCCAATCGCCAATGCCTCTCTATGGAAAGAATGTCGAGTGATGCTTCGGTTTTACTCGAAATCCATTCTTTTTGTGACACTTTGCAATCAGGCCTAAGATCCCAAAAGCCGCAGCCGATTTTTTCCCATCCTAAATCGAAACCCGCCTGCGACCGACGAAGTCGCGAATTTCACGCACGAAACGAGTGGCAAGGAACCTGTATGCCTGAGTAACCCGGCTCACCGGAATCACGTGTTCTCGTCACGAGGATTCAGTGAAATGAAATTTGAAATAGCCAAAACGGCACACTCTGCGGGGTGAGTCTTGGCGGCGTTCGGTGTTGCCAAAAGGCACGGCTTACCGAAAGAAGGTCGACAGCTGCTTTGGCGATGGGGCAATCTGAAAGTGCAGTGCGGCGGGTTTTGGTTTTGACGCACAAACCTGCCACCTTCCTTCCGGGAAATCCAGCGGAATGAGGAGACAGAGACTCATATAGGGCGAACCGGGATTGCCAAAATACTAAACTATTCGTATTTTAATCGTATTCATCCCACACGGACGTGGTTATCTCACATGAAACTTCTGACCCAAATTCACTACCGCGACAACGCTGCCCCTTGTTCTCGAGACGCATTCACTGTGCTCGAGTTACTCGTGGCCGTCTCGATCATCGGTATTTTGGCGGCGTTGTTGTTGCCCGCGATCGGGGCAACTCGCGAGGCCGCCCGCCGCGTGCAATGCACCAATCATTTGCGTGAAATCGGGCTGGCGATGCACAACCACCACGCCGCCAGAAATCAATTGCCCGTCGGATGGACCTTCGACCCGAGCGGCACCTCCGCGTACGGGTGGGCCGTCTCGCTGCTACCCTACCTCGAAGAGAATGCGTTGGGGGGGCAAATCAATGTGAGATTGCCTCTCGACGACCCAAGGCACGATCTCGCTCGTTCGACTTCGCTGCCATCGTTTCTTTGCCCCTCCGACATCACCGAACCCCACTTCACGCTTTTTCACGGCGATGATGACGATGATGAATCTCCTTCATCGTCCATCCGTTTAGGTGACGCCGATGAATCGATGGCGATCATTCAATTACCAACAGCCAACTACGTCGGCATTTTTGGAACAATCGAGGCCGATGATGACATTCCCGCTCCGACCGGCGACGGTGCGTTTATTGAAAACCGTGCAGTCCGTTTTCGTGATTTCCAACGCGGGTTATCCAATACGATCATCGTGGGCGAACGAACGATGGCTCTCGTGCCATCAACTTGGATCGGCGTGAACCTCGCCGGCGAAGATGCGGCAGCACGACTGGTCGGCTCAGCACTCGAGGGCATCAACAATCCACTCGCAGACGAGTGCGAACATTCGAGTCGCCACCCCGGCGGAGCTAATTTCCTGTGGGGTGATGGCCACGTCTCGTTTATTACCGAAGACATTGACCTGAATGAATACCACTGCTTGGCAAAGTTACGTGCAATCGGATCTGAAGGGTAAGCACGTTCGAATTCATTTCCTCTGCACATCCCGTCACCCTTCGACTTCAATTTCCTACCCGCAGCGTTTTCAACATGGCACGAACCAAAAAGCTTTTCGAGTTAACTAAATGCGAAGCCGAGGTCATGGACGTTGTCTGGGACAAAGGTAGCGTTACCGTGAACGATGTTGTCGACACGATCGACCGCGAACTCGCCTACACGACGGTACTGACCACGATGAAGATTCTCGAAGACAAAAAAATTGTCAAACGCGGGAAGAAAATCGGTCGTGCCTTCACCTACACGGCAAAAGTGTCGCGAGATGAAGTGCGTCATGGGATGCTCAAATCATTGGCCGATCAGTTATTCGGTGGCTCGACGAGATCGCTCGTCCTCAGTCTATTGCAATCCGATGCAGTCACGGCGGACGATATCGAAGCGGTTAAGAAAGCCGCCTCCAAGCTAGAGAATTCATAATGGATCCGCGATTCACATTTGAAGTCGGCAGCACCCTCTGCCTGCAAATCACGGCCATCATCGCGACGACATTCATACTGCAACGCTGGATCGCCGATGCCCGTTGGGGATGTCGGCTTTGGACCACCTGCTTCCTGTGCATCATCGGCGTGGTCATCGCCGCATTATTGCTGCCTCATCGGCGTCTGTTCCATTTCCCGAGCGGAATCACGCACGAAACTACGCTCGGTATCATTGTTTGGGAGAGCCGCGCTGCAACCGTACTCTTCTTCGTTTGGGCACTCGGCGTTGCATGGTCGATGCTGAAAACATTGGTGCGATGCCTCTGTCTTCTGCGATTTCTAAAATACGAATGTGATCCGGTCGATTCGAAAACACAATTGCCTGCACTCGCACGGACTCCCTCGGCAACGACAAGCTGTGCCCACGGCTCGACTACCGAGACAACTCATCCAACTATCGCCCTGATCGATCACGTTGCGATCTTAACGTCGCCAAATATCCAGGGGCCGTTCTGTTGGCAACTACACCAACCGGTAATCGTACTACCAACGTCTTTGCTCAAAGAAGACGATTTAACGCTACGACATATTTTACTGCACGAACTTGAACACTTACGAACCCAGCACCCGATGCAACACTTTCTACAAGGTGTTTGTTCGACGCTGTTCTGGTTCCATCCGTTGGTTTGGTCTGCTTCGCGAGACGCCGAGTTAACTCGCGAATACCTGTGCGACGAGGTTGCGGCGAAGTCGATCGGCAAATTTGGTGCTTACCTGCGCACGCTGGCCAAAGTGGCGGAGCGGTGTGGAAATACGTCTTGCGACAAAGTCCCCAGCGGAACGCTCGCGTTTGGAAACCGCCCCAGCGCGCTGATTCGCCGCAGCAACCGCTTGGTCAAGCTAGCCCAGGGACAGCAACCCACACCCGTTTGGCGACCGATCGTAGCGACCACAACGTTGCTGTTGTGCGCCGGATTGGTCCAACAAGTATGGTTGCCGACCAACGCGATGGCATCTCAGCGAAGTGACTGGTCCCCATGGCCAAAATGGACGGCGAAAGCGTTGCATCATGTCGACGTCCACGTTCGTGATTTCGAACTGTTCGAGGATCGTGTGCAACTGCACGATCTCATCTACAAAGACGATTGAAACGTCCACGGTGGTGCATCACATCGGTGAATGACCTCGCGAAATTGAAATCACGACGTCTTCCCACCACGAACTACTAAAACCTTACGAGTTGGCATTGATGCCTGAGATTGGAATTCGTAAGGTCTTCGCAACCCAGTATTACTAAAACCACCGTAGTTAAGGAGTGCATGGATGCACCTTGCCGAACCCGCTCAATCACGCAACGTCGACGACACCGAAGTTCATTCGACGGTGCGCGGTACGCCAACGATCTCGCTAGTTTTGCCGGCATACAACGAGGCTGCCGTCATTGCCGACGCGGTCTCCGAAGCTAACACCGCCTTATCGCAGATCACGGACGTTTACGAAATCATCGTTGTCGACGATGGCAGCATCGACGAAACGTCGGCCATTGTGAACGAACTCGCGTCTGCCAACGAACACGTTCAATTGATACGACACTCACCGAACCGGGGATACGGTGCAGCGATTCGCTCGGGGTTCGCAGCAGCCAAGCATGAACTGGTCGTCTTTACTGATGCGGATTGTCAATTCGACTTAACGGAACTGGATCGCTTCGTGCTGTTGTCCAATCGCTACGACATCGTTTGCGGATACCGGATCGATCGCAAGGACACACCGCTGCGGTGTCTCTACTCGAAAGTCTACAACTTGTTGGTTCGAGCGTTACTGGGCACCCGCGTTCGTGATGTCGACTGTGCGTTGAAGATGTTTCACCGTGACGCAGCGAAAAAGCTGCGGATTACGGGCAATGGTTTTCTCGTCAATTCCGAGATACTGACCCAGGCAAGGCAATCTCATCTGAGCGTCGTCGAAGTCGGTGTTTCACACCGACCTCGGTTGCAAGGTGAAAGCACCGTGTCGGTATCACACATCCCTAAAGTATTGACATCGTTGCTGCGATACTGGTGGAACGAGGTGCAGTTCCCAGATTCCCAACCGAGCCGGCAACAAGTCACGCAGCCCACTGAGACTCGCTCGCTACTGGGATTCGCACATGACCGATGGTTACAGTTCGGTTTGGTACTGATCGCCGCCGTGTTCATGCTGACAAATCTCGGCTACCCGTTGATCGATCGCGATGAAACTCGCTACGCCGAGATTCCACGTGAAATGATTGCGACCAGCAACTGGATTTTGCCGCAGCTAAATTTCACGACCTACTATGACAAACCTCCAATGTTGTACTGGCTGTGTGCGATTAGCTTCAAAGTGTTCGGCATTGGTGAATCATCCGCTCGCCTCGTTCCAGCGTTCGCAGCAATCTTCACATTGGTGTCAACAATGTTCTTTGGTTCTCGAATTTTCGATCGTCGCATCGGATTGCTCGCCGGAGTGATTCTTTTGCTATCGGCCGGATTCGCGTTCACGAGTCGATATCTACTACTCGATGGGGTGCTGTCTCTATTTGTTTCTCTGTCACTATTTTCCGCCTATGAAGCTCTCAGAGATCCAAAACTGGTTGAGAAAACGCAAGGACATCGTGATGTGCACTGGGGTTGGTGGATCGCGTCGGGCGTCTGCATCGGATTAGCATTCCTCACGAAGGGACCGATCGCGGTGGTACTTTGGCTACCGCCGGTATTGGCGATAACGTGGTTGTCGGACACCACGGCAAAACCTCGTTGGTGGCACTATGGAATTTTGGGCAGTGTGGCCGTCGTGATCGCGGCACCGTGGTTCGTCCTCGTGCACCTACAAGACCAGTCGTTCTTGTTCAACTTTTTCTACAAACACAACATCGCTCGATTCGCTGGCGAATTTCACGCGAGGCCATTTTGGTACTTCGTTCCCGTATTGCTGCTCGCGGGACATCCTTGGTCGTTCTTGACGATCCCGTATGCAAAGTTCCTGTTCGGGCGGGACGACGCGTCTCGACGCCAACGCACGCCCGCGATCGGGTTCTTAGTGCTCTGGAGTGGTTGGTGCTTCCTGTTCTTCTCAATTTCGAGTTGCAAGTTACCAACGTATCTGTTGCCGGCTGCACCCGCACTGGCACTGATGCTCGGACACTATCTCAACGAAGTCCTTCGCGACACGACGAATTCGCCACAGTACTTTTTCGCTCGGTTCTGGTCCGCTCGAACAGCAACGGCCACAACATGCTTCGCCGGTGTGGCGTTTGTGCTCTTCGTCATGCAAACGACCGGCGAAGCAACGGCAGCGTTGTTCGGATGGGCGATGCTGTGGGCGACCTTGTTGATGACCTCCCTCTTGTTAATGGCCGATCGATATCACGCGTCAATCGCATGGGGAACATCTACCGGCGTCGCGGCGTTGCTGGCCGTGATGACGATGCATCAAATACTGCCGGCCTACAGTCGCTCGCAAACCGTCGTCGGCGACACATCGCCACTGGCCGAACAGTTGACCGCAGACACGCGGTTACAGATCGCGACGATCAATCATGAGTTTTCAGAAATCCCGTTCTATCTCGATCGCAACGACATTCGCAATTTCGCGGATGTCGAGGATCCCAAACTCGGTGAGTTTGTAGCGAAATCCGGAACAGCGATCTTAATCGTGGACGATCGAATTGCTCCACAGGACGTGCTACGTCAACTGCCCAAGAGGTCCAAACTGATTGAGGTCGGACACCGGGGTTCAGCTCGCTTGTATCACGCCACGCGTGTGACAGGATCAACTCGGATCGCAATGGTCTCCGACGCATCCAAAGGCAGTCATCAATGAGGTGGTTGTTCCGCCTCGTTTTGAAACAGTCGACGCGAGTTCGCGAAACCGATCACTGCGTTCATAGTGACCTGATTCGCATTCGCCAACTGGCCGACATGCTGGATCAACTTGAAGATGCCCGAGATATCCGAACTGAACACATCGATTCTCTTCGTGAGAAATTGAAATGTTGACGAAACTCCAACGCCTGATCGCGCGAGACATGTTGGTCGTCTTTGTCGTATCGTTGTTTGTCATCACGATGTTGGTGATGTTCATCGGTGTCGCACGGGAAGCGATCAACCAAGGCTTGGGGATCATGGGAGTCGTACGGTTAATCCCATTTTCAATTCCAAACGCACTTTCCCTTGCGGTGCCTGGGACCGCTCTCTTCAGCGTGTGCAGTGTCTACGGCCGGATGTCTGCGGACAACGAATTCGTGACGATGCAGTCCGTCGGAATTTCTCTTTTCCCATCAATGGTTCCGGCAATTGTACTGATGACGGGTTTGAGTATCGCGACAGTGGGACTGATCAATCTGGCGTTCACATGGGGATTCCACGGCGTTCGAAGTGTCGTCCTTTCCTCAGTCGAAACGATTGCCTACACGCAATTGGAGCGAGAGCGAAGCTTTCAACACGCCAATTTTTCCATCTCCGTTCGAGACGTTCGGGGCCGAGATTTGATTGAACCTCGAATCAAAATTCGGCGGACAGGAGCGGCCCCCATCCATATTACCGCTCGCACCGCACAGCTCGCTTATCGAAGCGATGACGACAGCCTGCAACTCACCATTTCTGATGGTCGAGCCGAGGTCGGTGGAACGGCATCCTTTGCATTCCCGGACACCTTCGTGCATTCCATTCCGCTCGGGCTAGAACCCAACCTGGACCTGTTAACCGCTCACCCTTCGCACATGGCAATGGGTGATTTGCCGACCGCATCATCGCGGCAAACCGACGACATTCGGCGCCGTGAAAACGCCTTGGCGGTTCACACCGGTTTCAGCATTTTAACTTCACGAACGGATGACATCGGCAAACCGTGCGCCGTCGCGAGGCTAGCCGACATCGCGCAGAGTCGTCAACGATGCCATCGGCTGGACACAGAAATGCATCGCAGGTGGGCCAGTGGCTTTACCTGTCTCGCGATGTCTTTGGTTGGCATCCCGCTCGCTATTCGCATGAAAGCAGCCGACACGATGACCAGCTTCGGTGTCGTATTCCTGCCGACCGTATTGATCTACTACCCCATCTTCGCCCTGACATTGGACATGGCCAAAGACGGTCGCATTGCGCCGCAGGGTGTTTGGATCACAAATCTTCTCTTTGTCGTCGTCAGCATCATGATGATGCGCAATCTCATTTACAAGCCAGCCTGAATTCCGATGTTTGTCCCTTACAAAACGCAACTTCGTCGATCGTGGAAAACTCATTTTCCCGCTCGCACGCAACTCGCCGTCTCCGTCACCACCGAGTGGAATTATCGGCAACATCTGTTTGCATGGGCGACGTTGTTATTGACGACGCTAGTGGTGTTGCTTCCCAATTTATCCTACCCGCTCATTGAGCCCGACGAGACTCGATACGCACAGATTGCGATCGAGATGAACACGTCACACGAATGGGTGACGCCGACGTTGGATGGGTTACCTTATCTTGATAAACCGCCACTGCTGTATTGGCTGACGGCGGCGACGTTCCAGATATTGGGAGTTAACGAAACGGCTGCCCGATTGCCTTCGATGCTCGCCGCACTCGCCACTATCCTGCTGACGTTCGGCTGGGGTGCACGTATCGTCGGCCAACGTCCAGCTTGGTTAGCCGCCATCACGCTGACGTTGTCAGGCGGTTTCATTTTGGCTGGTCGGTTCTTGATTCTGGACTCGTTGTTGACGTTGTTCACCACCGCATCTCTGCTGTCAGGCTACATCGCGGTTCGCGGCCAGTGCCACCGTCCGACGTGGTGGATGGTGGCCGGCATTGCCTGCGCCCTCGGCGTGCTTACGAAAGGTCCAGTTGCGTTCGTTTTGTGCGCACCACCGCTCGTCGTCAGCGGGTGGCTGCGAGCCGATGAAAGCCGGACGCGAGTATGGCACTGGATCGCGTTCGTTCTGCCCATGGTTGTATTTTGCGTTCCCTGGTATGCCGCCGTAGCGAAGTTCAACCCGCACTTCGTCGACTACTTTTTCTGGGAACATAACTTCCAACGGTTCATGCGAGGGTCCAACCACGAACAACCGCTCTGGTTCTACATTCCGATCGTTTTCGCCGCGATGTTTCCGTCATCCTTGTTACTGCCCTCCGTAGGAGTCTTTTTAGCAAGCCGGGCAGATCGAATACGGTCGCTCCGTTCCGAAGATGTTGGCTTCTTATGCTGCGCTGCGATATGGGCACTAGCGTTCTTCTCCGCTGCCAGTTGTAAGTTACCTACCTACATTCTGCCCGTGATACCTCTGCTCTGTTTGATAATGGGTGTGATGTTGGACCAGACCGTCTTTCGGCTTGGTGCAACGGATCGAATCACGAACTACCTGCGTCCATTTCCGCAGCGAGCCAACTTGATCATGACCGCATGTGGATTGGTCTCCGTCAGCATCGACATCTGGATTGGCAACCGTCTATCAGTCGCTAGTATTGCGGCGTCGACAGGGTGCGTACTCGTACTGGCGACTACGACATGGCGATGGAATGGCGAAGCTGCCTTTGGGAGAACTGCGTGGGCGACAACGGCGGCCATTTCCACCTGTGTTCTGCTATTCGTGTCATCCGCGCTACTGCCAACGATTTCGACTGAGCGGTCTGCATTCGTTGAAATTCAACGTGTGGCCGATGCGACTCCGGACGCGTGGATCGTCTTCTTTGGTGAAAAACCACATGGATCTGCCTTTCACCTTTCGAACTACCGAACAACATTTTTTCCGAAAGAGCTTGAAGAGGAGTTTGTCGTTTTCGTCGAACGGTTAGAAGACTTGATACTGGTAACCGACGACGAGCGGATCGTCCAGACGCGACAACGCTTGGCAGGAACACACCTGCTAACGGAATCACCCAACCACGAACATGTCTATCGCGCGTCGCGAGTTCAGCATCCTGTCGCGGAAGTCGCTCGTGTCGATACGGTGAATCGTTAGATGCCGAATTACTTCGTCGTTGCGGCATGGCTGCTCGTCCTGCTTCCTCCGTCGGTAATGTTATCGACGGTCGCGGCAGACGACGGCTTTTCGATGCACGAAATCGAAATGATCGAGCAGTCCCAATTTCGCGAGGCCGTGACTGGCGACCTAGCAAAATTTGCGTCACACGCTCGCGAATCCTCGACCTCATCGACCGACGATGAGTGGCATTTGTTGCCCGACGGTTTACTGTGGCGTTCTTATCTAGCCGCCCCGCAAGAACCACGCATCTCGACGGTTATTTTCAGTGATAATAACGATGGAGTCTTTTGGGACGCCACACTCGGCGGACGCGTCGGCCTACTGCGTTATGGAACTGCGGGTGCAGTGCGTCCGAGCGGTTGGCAATGGGACATCGAGGGCGCCGTCATGACACGTTTGGATTTGTTACATGCCGAAGATGTTGAGTCGATGGATTATCGTTTCGGATCGGAGATCACCGCTGCCGAAGGGCTTTGGGAAATGAAGCTCGGCTACTTTCACATCAGTTCACACGTCGGTGACGAATATTTGGTTCGCAACCCAACTTTCACACGAATCAACTACGTGACCGAGTCATGGATAGTGGGCGGAAGCTATCACCCCTCCGATGACATGCGATTGTACGGTGAATTCGTCAACTCCTTTCACGCCGCCGGTGGTGCCAAACGATACCAATTTCAAACAGGGGCGGAGTACACAGCGGTTGCAAAATCCCTCGACCTAGGAGCGCCTTTCGCAGCCGTTAATTTGAACTTCCGCGAAGCCGTCGACTACGACGTGGCCGTGACCCTGCAAATTGGTTGGTCATTCCAAGGTCCTGTTTCGGGACGGCGACTTCGACTGGGTGCGCAGTACAGCGATGGCCCAACAAATCAATTTTCCTTTTTCACACGCCGCGAATCGCATTTAGGACTGGGTGTTTGGTTCGACTACTGAATTCATCCTCGACTCCGCAATGTCGACCATAAGACACCTTAGGCGATCCCCGAATTTTGGCGTAGAATTCCTGCCTACCGCCGCGATGTTTAAGAATGGATCACGTCAAAATCGAACTTCGCCGGCGTGAACCAAACAAAGCTCTCGCCCTTCTCAGACAAGAAGATCGTGAATGATTTGTGCTTTGTTAGACGGGCCGATGAGACGTTGGTTCAATCCCTGGCTAAGGAAGCTCAAACGATAGGGATCCAGTCCCATCGCGTGCAGCACCGTGGCTTGGAAATCCTTAACCTCCACCGGATTCTCAGCGACTTTGAATCCGAGTTCATCGGTAGCCCCGTAGGCGATCCCTCGTTTGAAACCACCGCCTGCGACCCAAACGCTGAAACAATCGGGATGATGGTCACGCCCCAGGAACTTCATCGTGCCGTTGCGGGCTTCGACCATCGGAGTTCGACCGAACTCGCCGCCAAAGATAACGAGCGTATCGTCTAACAACCCTCGTTGCTTCAGATCCGTCAACAAAGCCCCAATCGGCTTGTCCGCCTGCGTGCACTTCATCGGAAACTGAGTCTCCATGTCATCGTATTTCGCCGTGCCGTGGATATCCCATCCCCAATCGAACAACTGCACAAATCGCACTCCCTGTTCGACTAATCGTCGCGCTAGCAAACAATTATTGGCGAAAGAGGCTTTCCCTGGCTCGGCTCCGTAGGATTCCAACGTGGCTTTGGATTCGCGATTGATATCCATGACCTCCGGAACGGTCGTCTGCATTCGAAACGCCAGTTCGTATTGCTCGATTCGAGTCAGCGTTTCAGGATCGCGGAACACTTCATGCTCCTGACGATTCAATTCGTTGAGCGCATCCAAACTCGCCCGTCGAACGTCACTGGACATCCCATCGGGGTTGCTAACGAAAAGGATCGGATCACCTTCGCTGCGACACTGAACGCCTTGAAAGACGCTAGGTAAAACACCGTTACCCCACAAACTCTTCCCGCCCGAAGGCATGTTGCCACCCGATACCATGACGATGAACCCCGGCAAGTTATCGCTTTCACTTCCCAGGCCATATGTCGCCCACGATCCGAACGAAGAACCACCAAACTGAGCCGACCCCGTATGCAACAACAACTGTGCCGGAGCGTGGTTGAACTGATCGGTGTGCATCGACCGGATCAAGCATAAGTCGTCGGCATGTTCTCCGATGTGAGGAATCTTTTCACCCAGCAGCATGCCCGACTTTCCGTATCGTTTGAACGGATAGACGGGACCGAGCAATTTGGGTTTCCCTTTGATGAACGCAAACATTTTGCCATCGATCAACTCATCAGGACAAGGCTCGAGATGGTGCTTCTGCAGTTCGGGTTTGAAGTCAAACAGTTCGTGCTGCGGTGGCGAACCAGCCATGTGCAAATAGATGACATGCTTGGCCGGCTTGGCGTATTTCCCACTAAAACCAGAACTGTCGCTCGATGCTGGTGCGGTCGTTGAATCCAACAACCCTGCACCGATCGCCCCCAATCCGACGGAGCAATTTGCCAAAAAATGCCGCCGCGTTTGCAGACGGGCGGAGGCCAAACGCAATTCGGATTCCGGAGTAAGGCGGTTGGGATTCATGGTGAATTCGCAAAAACAGCTGGTTATAAAATCTGGAATGACACGGCGAGATCGCGGGACGATTTCGTCAGATCAATTGTTCAAGACACCGTCGAGATTCAAAATGACGTTGGCGACGACGGTCATCGATGCCTGACGTACGAGTTCGTTCTTTTGCTCTTGGCTGAGCGTTTTGACATCAACGGATTGTCCCGCAAACTCAGCCGCATCAGAAAGATTTTCCCGATAACGCTGTTGGCACTGCAAGTGAAGCTCCGCCAACACGTTGACCTGTTCCTCCGGTGCTTCGTCGATAAAGAGTGCATGACAAAGTCCAAAGCCGATCATTTCGTTCAGATCGGTTTGCTCCGATTTGCTGACGTCGCCCGAGTCTTTGGCGTTCACCGCTTCGGACGCGTGGTCCCACATCTGTTTCGCCAGTCCACGCGCGGCTTCGATGAACGTCACATCGTTGAGCGTCATGAACGATTGCAACGGAGTATTCGTTCGCAAACGCCGCAGACTACACACGTCGCGACTGGACATATCAAAGGTCTCGAACAGCGGGTGCGGGGCACTGCGTTTGAGATACGTATAAATGGCACGCCGATAACGGTCCTCTCCCGCGCTTTCCTGCCACGTCATTCCGCCTGTGAACGCGTTGACAACTCGTTTGATTGGGCTCGGTGGATAGACGGGCGGACCGAACAGTTTGTCAGACATCAAATCCGCAATCGATAACGCTTGATCGCGAACCACTTCCGCTTGCAATCGGATTCGTGGCCCACGCGACAAAAGTCGGTTTCGCGGATCGACTTCGAGCGCCCGAGCGCTCGCGATCTGAGACTGCTGATACGCCTGCGACATGACGATCGTCTTGAGTAATCTTCGCACGTCCCAGTCTTCCTCTTGAAACCGAACCGCGAGGAAATCGAGCAGTTGCGGATGCGAGGGCGGTGTGCCTTGGGTCCCGAAATCTTCTTCGGTTTCGACCAAACCGACACCGATCACCCGAGCCCAAAAGCGATTCACCGCCACGCGCGCGGTCAGCGGATTGGATTCGTCAAAAACCCATTTCGCCAGCCCGAGACGGTTGTCTTCGTATTCGTCGGCTTCCGACACGAAGGCTTCCGGCAATTTTGCAGAAACCTTGTCACCATGGCTGAGATAGTTCCCACCCAACATCACAAAGGTTTCGCGTTTTTTGTCGATAGGTTTCTCTTCCATTACGGGGACACGAACCCGTTCAGCAGCGATCGCTTCCCACTTGCGCAGTTCAATTCGATCGGCATCCAAGTCGCCATTTCGGTACCGCTCCGCCGCGTTTTCCACATCCGTGGTTGAGATACGAAAACACCCTATGTTGAGCCGGACCCACGGTGAATCATGGCGAAGCGAGACGGTAAAGCGTGTGGCGGTTGCTCCGTCGAGCGGTTCGGCGAGTTCGAAGATTGCCTCGTGATGCCCGGTGTACCCGGTCACGGGATGACGCACCGCCCATCCCTGATTACGCAAACCGCTTTCCACATGCTCTGCAATCGCGGTGCGTGGATGGTGATTGGGTTGATGAAAGTCGGCTTCCGCGTCTTTGAAAGGAACTTTCTCGTCAGCGCCGTCCTGATGCTTCGTCAGCCAAATTTGTGACAGGATAAATCCGCCATCACCGCTGCGGCCCACTTTCGCGTCATGCTTGAGGTGAGGGATGGCTTCCAATCGAATCGCGCGAACGGATTGCCCCGGCGGCAGTTCAAACGTCACCTCATACGTCTCGTAGGAAGGGTTCTTTCCCGTGGCGAGAATACTACCGTCGTCAAATTGCTCGAGCGTTGAACCCGCCTCGCCTTTCATTTCGTTCGGTTGACGCAGCGTCCAAACAATCGGTTGAGAGGCAACGGCGTCACGTAGAGCGGGCAACTTCGTTTCGAGCGTTTTGGCGAGTTCCAAATCACGACGTGGCGGAACGGGCAGTTTGGGATGTTCGTCACGCCGATCGGCATCGAGGCTTTGATTGAAATAATCGAGCAACTGGTAATACTCGACATGACTGATCGGGTCGTATTTGTGCGAGTGACATTCGGCGCAGCGGATGGTAATCCCCATCCACGTATTGAGTGTCGTGCTCAGTCGGTCTTTGATCGCGACGGTGCGAAACTCTTCGTCGTTGGTACCACCTTCATTGTTGGACAATGTATTGCGATGAAATGCGGTGGCGAGTTTCTGGTCAACGGTGGCGTCGGGCAAAAGATCACCCGCGATCATTTCGATGGACATCTCTTTGTAGGACTTGTTTTCCAATATCGAAGCAATCAGCCAATCTCGCCACGGCCACATGTCTCGATGCTCGTCACCGGAATAGCCAACCGTGTCCGCGTATCGGGCAAGGTCCAACCACATTGCAGCCCAGTGTTCCGCGAAGGCCGGTGTTTGCATCAACTGGTCCGCCAAGTCGGCGAATCGTTCTGCCGTTAGATCGGAAAGGTATTGCCGGATCACCGATTGAATCGGTTGCGGGTGGGCAACCGGTGGCAATCCCGTCAAGTCGAGCGACAATCGCCGAACGAGTGCGTGTGGTTCCGCCCGGTCATTTCGGGTGAGCCCTACGTCAGCGAGTTTTTGATCGATCCAGTAGTCCACGACACGGTGGTCTTGAGTCCGAATCTCGCTAGGAACGTCGGCAATCTTGGGAGCAATGAACGACCAGTGGGCTTCGTAGTCAGCCCCCTGTTGGATCCACATGCGAAGCGTTTCCGCATCCGCCGTCGATAACCGTTCGGCATGATCCGATGGAGGCATTCGCATGTCGTCATCGTCCGTCAAAATGCGAACCATGATCTCACTGGCGTCGGGATCGCCAGGCGTAACGGCGGCGTATCCACCAAAGTCTTCGGTTGCCCCCTCGAACGTGTCCAGACGCAGATCGGCTTGGCGGTCGTCTTCGTCAGGACCGTGACAGGCAATGCAGTGACGCGACAGAATCGGTCGCACCTGTTCGTTGAAGTTGATGTCTTCGGCATCCGACACTGCAGTGCCGAACAAACCTACCAGGACTGCTAAGTAACAACTCAGTCGTTGTTGCATCGATGTTTATCCGCCTAGAATCCGTTTACTGAACGAGAGCGTAAGAGCGGAAATTGTACTTGAGGGCGTCTTTGGAATCTTGCATCCAGTTAACAGCGTTGTGTAAAAACAGAGCCCCGACATGGCCAGCTTCCCAACGCATTGAACATCACACCACGCCTTCTATAGAGATCGCATTCGAGCGAAAAACGGGCGGCATCAGCACAGGTTGCGTTTCATAACACGCGGATTGATTAGAGCATGGGGCCGACGGAGTCGAGAAAGTCATCTGTTTGAGGTGAATTGATCAAACTCGGTGAACCTTCCGCAATGATTTGGTAGAGGCGTTGCCCGTCAAAGAGTACACGGCGTCGAATCAGCAGGTCCTTCCCGTCCCGGGTTCGACTGCCGGAAATCCGAAAAACAAAGTCCTTGCCTTTGGCACCGTTTTGCGTCATCGACTTCGTGCTGGTCGGTTGACCGAAGGCTATGGTGAATTGCTCGTCCGCTTGATTCACCAATGACGCCCCGTATTGGTCGAGCAGTTCCTTATCATCCAATGTGATCGGAATCGGCACACGCACACGGACTTCGAATTTCCCACCAACGAGTTCAACCGTCGAGCGATATTCGGTGTCCAACAATGTCTTGCCAGAAATCGTCTGGTTGGTGACGCCGGCCGGCATCAAGGCATCGAACCTCGCCGTCTGATTCGTGAACGCTCGCAACTTCGGCCCCTCGGCTGACGCAGAAGTTCCCGCGAACAGCGACGATGCCAAAATGACTAACGAGAGTGCGGAGATTAAACGTTTCATCGCTCGTGCTCATTCTTGAATGTTGGAAGTGTTCAAAAGGTCGCGGGCTCAACGCCCACTATTCCATCAATCAAGATTTCGCATCACCAGCGGTCAACTTTTTGCAGCATTTGCTGACTGAGAACCGTGTCCGAACGAAACGTTGCAGAACGCAATCGACTTAGGCTCTTGGTTTGCCACGCCCATCTCGCCCACTGTCGACGTTTGCGTAGAAGAAGTCGGTTGCCTCACGTTGCCAAACAAATCCAACGTCGATCGCTCCTGACGAGACAATGAAAACACCGCCAACTCGTGAGTTTCCCACGTTGTCAAAGTATGCGGCTCGTAACGAATGTTGCATCCCCGACCATGCGACACGCTCAAAATGAGCTCCACGGGGTACCATCAGATCCCACAAGAGGCCGATAAGTCCTTTCACCACTACCTAAGGAATCATCGGCATGAAGAGCACTACACGTCAAATCAGTCTCCGAAAAAGCATCAACCGTCGCGATCTCCATCGCAAGGCACTTCGGTCGGTGCTGGCAGCACTCGTCGTTACATGCAGTTATGGGGTCTCCATGGCTGCGGACATCGAAGTGACCAACCTCAACAATTCCGGCGCGGGTTCTCTTCGGGAAGCGATTGAAAACGCGGCCGCAGGTGACCGCATCGTGTTCGATGTCCCCGGCGGCGGCACAATCACACTTGCGTCCGATTTACCCGATATCACCGATAATCTTTCGTTCACTAACACAAACGTCGTCCCCATCATCATTGACCGTGACGTTCACGGCCCGCTTTCGATTACCGGTGGCGTCGTCAACTTCGGCGAACTTCAAGTGATCGATACGGGGACAGACATTCAGTTATCTCCCGCGGCCACGTTGATTGGCGACGGAGAGCAATTGACGGCCGATATCGCGGTCAGCGGAACCATTGCACCGGGAAGCAGTGAAGCCGCCGGGGTAATTGGCGATTTGATTATTGTCGGTCAATTAGATGCCACTGACTCAACGATCGAAGTCGATATCATGGGCGGTGCCCCGGCGTCGAACGACCTGATCGATGTTACCGGGGAAGCGATCGTTACCGACGCGACGCTCGCACCGAATTTTGTCGGCTCCGATTATTCGGCAGGTGATTCCTTCACGGTCATCACCGCGTCAACGAGTGTGACAGGTACCCTCGCCAATTCGACAGATGAGTTTCAGCTGCCATCGAATCCGTTTCTGGAAGCCTTGATCAACGCAGCAAGCGGCAACGATATTGTGATTGAACTCCGGGACAACGGACTCACGTTCGCGGAAGTGCTTGAAGGCTGTAACCAGATCGCAACGGCGGCCGAATTGGACCGGCTAACAGGAGTTGGAACTGTTGACCAAGTCGCAGTGATCACCGCTTTACGCAACGGTTCGGGCGAGAACGTGGAAGGCGCCGTCGGCCAATTGTCGGGTACGATCTATCCATCGCTGGTCGATGGAGAAATCAATCAGATTCAAAACAACTTACACGCGATACGTGACCGAGTGCTACTACAACGAGACGACATGCTCACGAGTGGACGTTGGACGCCATGGGTTCGCGGCTTTGGAATGTCACTCAACACGAACGTCGATGATTGCCTGACAGAAGGTTATCGCCAAGAAGTCGGCGGCGTGGAAATCGGCACCGGAATTTTGACCTCATCTGGGTTGGGAATGCATGGTTTCGCTCAATTTGGATCCGCGAATACGACAATACGCGGTGTCGATCAAGATGCCGAATCAAGCTCGTACCGCTTCGGCGGCTCCGTCCAATACCTTGGCGAACTTGCGTATGTCATGGCAATGGGCGGCTTCGGCTTTCAAGACCATGAGGTTGAACGATCGATGTCGGCATTCACGACAGGTGCGTTTGCGGAAAGCGAGATTGATGGAAACGATCAATTCGTATCGGTAGAATTGGGCACGGCACATTCCGTCGCAAACACTCTGTGGCTGTCGTTCGTCTCATTACAAGGAATCCGTGTCGAGCTCGATCCGGTGGAAGAATCGGGCCCATCTGATTTCGATCTTTTGGTGTGTGGGTTAGAAGACGATTCGTTACGAAGCATGATCGGATTATCACTCGCGCAGACCAACGGAACCGCGCTCGGTCCCGCGACGACTCAGGTTCGTCTTGGATGGTTGCATGAATTCCTTGACCAACAACGCACCGCTCAAACCGCGATCGAAGGGGGAACGCCCGAATTTTACGATCTGCGAAGCACCGAAGCAGGCCGCGATTGGCTTTCGGTCGGCGCCCAATTGGACTGGGGCTTTTTCTTGGGCGGGCAGTTCACCCTGGCATATCAAGGCAATCTCAACACCCAATCCGCGTTTCAAAGCGGTCTGATTGGAACCCGCTGGCACTGGTGAGATCGCACCGACTGACGATGCTGAGAGATTTCTGACCATCGGAAATTCTCCCCCTAGTTGTCCCGCGTCTGCGTTTCGGACTTACGTCCGCTCGAATGGACATTGAGTCCACCTGCATTGATATCCTGTATAAAATCGGGGGTATCGATATTGGACGACAACGTCCCGCGATGCCCCCTTCTTGCATGTGCTCGTACGCATGGTGCAGATTCCCCGAACCTTTTGGCTGGCTCCGGGGTTTGATGGGTGGCCGGCGGGGGGCGTTACGGTGTTGGACTTGCGTCAAACAGGGGCGAACTTAGTGGAGAGGGAACCATCATGCGGCGGTTGAACACATTCTGTATTTTCTCGTTGATCGGCGTCTTATCGGCCAGTTCCGTGGCTGCTCAGCGAAGCGTTGATCGGATTCGGCGTTGGGATAAGAACAACGATCAATCGCTGTCTCTCGAAGAATTTCCGGAGCAGTTTCGCAATCGTTTTGACACCCTGGACACTGACCATGATGGGAATGTCACTCAAGCAGAATTCGATGCGTTTGAGCAGTCTCGTCGAAATCGAACGGAACGCCCTGAAAACACTGAGGCTCGACGTGCCACAAAAGTTTCGCGGCCGAAACCGACACACGCAAATGTTGCGTACGGAGATCACGAAAAACAGAAATTCGATCTCTGGCTAGCCGAATCCAATAACAGCGAACCGACTCCGCTGGTGATCTACATTCACGGCGGTGGGTTTCGAGGAGGTGACAAATCAGCGGGCAACCAACCGATCGGTCAGTATCTCGATCAAGGCATTTCGTTCGCATCGATCAACTATCGGCTCAGCGACGTCGGTCCGTACCCGATCATGATGCATGATGCAGCACGATGCCTGCAAACGATTCGCTCTCGCGCAGAACAATGGAACCTCGATGCTGATCGCATCGCCTGCTACGGCGGATCGGCAGGAGCCGGTATTTCTCTGTGGCTCGCTTTCCATGATGACTTGGCTAAACCGGGCAGTGACGATCCGGTCGCTCGGCAGTCGACTCGTATTGTCGCCGCTGGAACAACAGGCGGGCAATCGACCTACGACATGCGAACGTTCCGTGAATGGTTCGGAATCCCGGACTTGCCACCTCATCCGGCGATCTTCGCGTTCTATGGCATCGAAGATGATTCCGACTGGGAAACCGAACGCGTCAAAAAACTAATGGTCGATGCGTCACCGATTAACCATCTCACTGATGACGATCCCCCCGTGTTCATGGTTTACGGCAGTGGCAATATCCCCGTTACCGTTGACTCGAATCCCGGTTTGTGGGTCCACCATGCACTGTTGGGGATCAAGCTGAAGGAAGCGATGGACGAACTCGGCATCGAATGCAGCGTCACGTGGAATGGGAACCCCAGCAAACGCTATGAAGACATCCACGCCTTCCTGGTTGAAAAAGTCCGAGGCGAACGCGAGCACCAACCTCAAAAGCGAGAACCGAGCGCAAGCACTCGGCCAACAGCACGGTAACGAGGCCTAGCGACATCGGCTACGTCTTTTATAGAAAGGCACTAGCCTTCTTGTTGCGTAGGGTATTCGGCGTACTCGACGCGGTAGAGTGCGAACCCCAGGGCGATGATTGTTAATGCGCTGAGGGCCATGAGATGGGTAGAGACCGGCTCGCTGCCAAAGATGTTTTCCGCATTCGAACGAACGTTTTCCCAACCCATCCAATTCGCGAGTAGCCCACGAAGTCGGTAGTTGATCGTGAATTTGTTGACGAGAGCGGGAACAAACGACAAACCGTATTCAACGATCATGGTGTAGAGCACCGCACTGACCATGGTTCGTCGATAGAACAGCACGCCGATCAACAGAAAGATGGCAGCGTGGGCGAGACAAGACAACACCGCGAGCACGCTCATCACGCACCACATTCGCAGCATGACATCGGTGCCGATCAACCATACGCAGACTGCGGTGGAAACGAGCGACGCGGAAAGCGTCCAGACGACCGCCGTCAGGTACTTTCCGAAGAGAACCATTCGCCTGCCCGATCGACGCAGTGCCAGATACACCCATGTTTGGCCTTCGATTTCGGTGCTGATCGCGGGTGTCGCCCAAAGCAGAAGCCCTAGCAAACACGTCACCTCCGGCACCAAAAAATACAGCGTGAAACCGAACGGTTCGATAAATTCGGCAGGATCAAACTTGTTCGCTGAGGAAGCCAGAGCAATGCCTCGCATCGTCGCGATGATCGCCACCGGAAACGCGACAAGCGCGAACCACATCGCGATACGTCCCATCGTGAACGATCGACGCAATTCGAATTGCATCACATCCCATGGCATGGTCAGACGATTCATGACGTCTCTCCTCGGTGACGACGAAGAATCGATTCAAAAACCGCTTCGATGTTTCCATCGGGCGTCTGCAATTGATCAATCGCCAAGTTGTCATCACGTATCCAGGACGCGATCCTTCCATAAAACTCCGCTGGCTCTCGCAACGAAACCCTGAGTTCGTTTTTGCCATGATTGAGTTGCAACGCGTCAACCCAATCGACGTCCGCCAAGCGGTGAATCAATTTTGCGGCATCCCGACCTTTGATGAAAACCTCTTGTGGCGTGTCCGTCAAAATCGATTCGATTTCTTGTGCGGTTCCCGACGCGAGAATCCTGCCGCCGTGCAATAGCAGGAAAGAGGCCGTCACGGATTCAATCTCTTGCAAAACATGGCTTGCAAAGATCAACCCACGGCCTGATCGAGTCCATTGCTTCAAGAGTTGTGTCATGTCATTGCGACCAACAGGATCCAACCCGTTGTAAGGTTCATCGAGAATCAGCAGTTCCGGTTGGTGAGCGATCGCCTGAGCAATCTTGGTTCGCTGACGCATGCCTAACGAATAGGTTCCCATCGGACGATGCATGGCGGATGTCATGCCAACGGTTTCCAACGCTTCTTCGGCCAGTGACTTACACTCCCGTCGCGAAATTCCGTGCAGGCGGACCTGATACCGAACCCACTCCAGTGCCGAGACGTTGGGGTACAACACGTCCGAGGCGGGGCACAAACCGATACGACGAAGCAATCGACGATCACTCGTGGGTGTTGTCCCGAGTACCTGAAGGCTGCCTAACGTTGGACGAAAATGGCCGATCAACAAATTGATCAACGTCGTTTTCCCGGAACCGTTCGGACCGATCAGCCCGTATGCGCCGCGGGGGATGCGCAGCGTCAGGTCGTTCACGCCGACGACGTTGCCATACATCTTCGAAACATGATTCAATTCAATCATCGCTCAAACACTCAGCCTCGCGATGATACGCCTGCGGACCACCCAGAATGAAATCGCCGTCACGGCCACCAGAACCAACATCGCAGGAAAGACACTCGCCGCCGATGTGTCCAAACCGAATACCCACGACTGAACTTTTCCCAACGTGTGATAGGGCGAAAGCAATCGCCAACGATCGAAGTCGAAGTTGATATTTTCCCAACCGCGCCGACCTCGTGGTGGACGCATGGATCCGGAAGCCATCACCGCGGAGGCGGACGTTAACACTTGATAGGCGACAAACCCCATCGCCCACGTCGTGAACCAAGCGAACGTCGCGTACCGACTCTCAACCGTTAACGACGAATAGGCGACCGCCAATGAGGTCGTTGGAATCATCAGGACTGCCGATGCGGCTAATATTCGCAGCGGAATGTCCCAGGTTTGCGTCACCACCGAGAAATCAGGTGACAACAAAACGCCTAACAAATAAAGTAAAAACGCCGGCAGGGTTGCAATCATCGACAGCAGAAACCAGATAACCGCAGACTTTCCAAGAATGTACTGCGACGGCGAAAGCGGACGCGAAAAGTACATCAGATAAGCCTTCGTTCGCAGATCGTACGAAATCAGCATCGGTGCGATTAATCCGATCAAGATCACCATCGCAAAGAGTTGTGGGTAGCGAAAGAACGCCAAAATCAGCGTCGACCAAACCTGATGCCGGGCTGCGTCATGATCGTCGATGATTTGGCTGGCGAGCTCTGGTTGATTGAGAGGCCCCGCAGCCATGCGAACGATGACCCGCTGCAAATCGGGCTCGGTCGACGAATACTCAAACGCAAACAGTCCAAATGCGGGAAAGACGATGGGCAGCCACGCAAGCATCAACATCGTACGCAGCCACCGCCTGCGTAAAACCAACGAAATTCCGCTGCGGGCGACAACCCAGGGGCGAAGCAAGGTCGCCATGCGATCACCCTGCCAACCGCGGTAGCCCAGATCATGAATCGGCACGAGAATCCCCTTGTGCGATGCTTGGCGGGGCAAGTGTTTTCCCGGCGGCAACATCCATGAAAATTTGTTCGAGTGAGTTCACCGCCGGCTCGAAACTGCGAATCGCGGTATTCGACGACGCCGCCATCTGCCACAACACCCCGGCATGCTCGGGATCAACGCCCTCGAAACGCAGCGCATTCGTTTCGGCATCGTGTCGAACCACGTGCCCGGCTTCTTGAATGAGCCGAATCAGTTCACTGGGATCTCCCACGGTCTTCAGGTGCATGGTCGGTTCGATCGGTCGACTCAGCGATTCCAGCGTGTCGGTAACGCGAACCGTTCCGTCGACGAGGATCACGACATGATCACAGACAGTCTGGACGTCCGGCAAAATATGTGTCGACAAGATCACCGACTTCCCGTGCTCGGTTGCCAGATGACGAATCCGGTGCAACATCGCGAGACGCTGATCAGGATCCAGCCCCGTGGTGGGTTCATCCAAAATCAAGAGCGGCGGATCATGAACGAGTGCCTGCGCGAACTTGAGTTTCTGTCGCATGCCCGTTGAATAGGATTCGACCTCACGGTACCGCTCTTCACCGAACCCACAGTAATCCATCATCTCGTGCGAGCGTCGCAAGCCTTCGCGTCCAGACAGTCCTGATAATCGAGCCATGAGCGTGACGGATTCGATTCCAAGTAGACCTGCAACGTAGCAATCGTCCTCAGGAAGATAACCGATGTGGTCGCGAATGAGCCGCGCGTCCAGAGGCCAACGATAATCAAGCACACGCCCTTGGCCCGATTGCACACGAAGCAATCCCAGCAACGACTTAATCAACGTGCTTTTTCCCGAGCCATTTGGCCCCAAAAGTCCGGTGACGCCCGAAGGGATTCGCAACGAAACGTTTCGGAGCGCATCGATTGCTCCGTATCGTTTACTGACCGATTCGATTTCGACAATTGTGCTCAATCGTTCCTTTGTCAATTCTTTGCCACCGATGCTGCGTCGCCTGCCTGATTGATCGGGAAAAACAATCGCATGCCGTCATGATCAGCGACCGGGAATCGATACCATTCACTCTGTCCCGCATTTTGCACTTCAAACATCCTCGCCAGCCCGCGTCTTAGCGTCGCGATCGAGAACGGTACCAATCCGGATGCCTGCATCATGTTGGCGTACTTCATGTATGTCGCTCTTGGTGCGGTTAAAAACGGCGGCGTCGATGATTGTTTCGGTCGACGGATCGATATCTTGGCAAAGAACTCTGCTTTCGCCAATCACCGTACTCCACCCCGGGTTATCCAGATGCCCATTCACGCTGAGAAGAGCATTTCCGTCCCGATTCAAAAAAACTTCGCTGCGGTACCAAGATCGAGAACGCGTTGCCGAATAACGCTAAACTCCACCGTCAAAACAGAAATCCCGGATTCTGTACCCCTCGAACCAATCACGCGAGAACGAACATGTTGTTGGCAGAATTTCCATGGCAAGTCTTCATGACACCGTTCGGAATCCCGATCGTGGCCATCGTCTGCGTTTTCACATGGCTGGCAATTCAGTCGATCTCCATCGCCGTGGCAAAGGTCATGTGCAACCGAAGCGACACAGAACTAAAAATGGAATTGTTAGCCAGAGGATTCACCAGCGAAGAGATTGCGCGAACCGTGGAAGCGGGCCGAACGGAGGCCCCGACTCGACAAGGCTGTGACAGAGCGGGCACGCGACAAGCCGCGATCTAGGTCCCACGTGGCCCCATCGTCAGGCCGCCTCTTGTCGTCGCTGCGAACCGCGTCGTTTTGCCACAGCTTCGCGTAAAAAACTTTTACTTTTCGCGCAAACTTGCCGCTGCGCAGGCTCTATGGTGAGGTAGGTCCTCTATCCGCGTCAAGAAATCGCAGGCAATCCGGTGAAGACAAGAAAACAACGCAGCTCTTTCATACTCCGATTCATGGTTTTCGGATTCAGTATCGCGGTTGGCGTGCTCGCGTTCTGGTTGCTCGGATACATCATCCATGACATCGACCGAATCCAGGGACCGAACTACACTCAGATGCTCGAAGGAGGTCTGCCGAAAGAATTACAAGACGAGCGTCAGGAACTCACCGCTCAGCTCGCCGATTTAAAACAACAGATCGCAGCCACTGAGCAACGCCGACAACTGACGGGCCAAACGACAAGCGATTCACAACAGACCATCAATCAACTCCTGCAACTCAAACGCAACGCTGACCAAAACGCCACGTCGCTAAGCGAAGACCAGCAACAAGCGTTAACCGAAAGCCTGCAACTGTTCCTGGCTAATCAGAACCAAGCTCAAGCTCTCAATGCCGAACTGTCTCAACTGAACGAGGATCGAAACGACGTTCAAGCGAAGCAACGCACCAACGCGTCGGCGATCACGTCGGCAACCCGGCCGATTGAAACCGAATACGAGCACCTCTACCAGCAACATCAGTGGCGATTGGCCGCATACAAACTCGGAATGTTGGTGCCACTGTTGCTCGTGTGCGGATGGCTTTTCGTTCGCCACACGGGCGGAACGTATGCGATGTTGGTGTACGCGATGAGCGGCGCGGTTGCATCGCGCGTCCTGCTCGTCATGCACGAACATTTTCCAGCGATCTATTTCAAATACATTTTGATCGGGCTTTCACTGGCGATCGCCACAGGTGTCCTGGTGCGTCTGCTGCGTTTGGTTGCCAAACCGAGCCGTGATTGGCTGTTACGCCAGTACCGCGAAGCCTACGCGAACTTCTTCTGTCCGATTTGTGATTTTCCGATTCAACGAGGTCCGCTGAAGTATGCGGCCTGGACACGACGTAGCTTGAAAAAGCACACGCCGATTGCGATTGATCCCGCGACCGCGACACTCGATCAGCCGTACACCTGCCCCTGTTGCGAAACATCACTCTTTCATAAATGCGAAAAGTGCGGCGACGTCCGACATTCGCTCTTGCCCGCCTGCGAGAAATGCGGCGACGTTCTGTCAGACGCGTAATGCCGCATCCGAGCACATCAACAACGATAAGTAAGCAGAGCAAGTTCGAGATGGCAGCCTCACGGTCTACGAGGCGTGTTGGTTAGCAGGTAGGCTGACCGATGTCCTCGTTCCAAAGCGTGGGATGGTTCGCGATGAAGCTTTCCATCAAGGCGATGCACTCAGGATCGTTGACGATTTCCAGTTCAACGCCTCGACTACGAACGTATGACTCAGGTCCTTGAAAGGTTCTATTTTCGCCGACAATGATTCTGGGGATCTTGTAGAGCAACGCCGCGCCGCTGCACATGTCGCACGGCGATAACGTTGAATACAGAATCGATCGCGAGTAATCCGCCGCGGTCAGACGCCCGGCTCGTTCAAGGCAATCCATTTCGGCATGCAAGATCGCGCTGCCGTTTTGGATTCGACGGTTGTGCCCGCGAGCGACGATTTCACCGTCAATCACCAAAACGGATCCTATCGGGATCCCGCGTTCTTGCAGTCCCATGCGTGCTTCTTCCAAAGCTGCTCTTAAGAACGGATCCATCTGCAAATTCCTCGACTAGTGAATAGTAGCGCCGGCTCATCAGCGCCATTGTACAATGACGGATCAATTTCTCTCATGCCGCCCCACGAACGAAATCCCATGCTGCTCGTTCTTTGCCTAACGATTTGCTTGACCATGTTCGATGGCCTCGGAGTGTTCGCTCAATCGCCGATCACCACGAACAAACGCGACGAGGTGCAAGCCAAAGACTCGCCCCGGAAGAAATCCAAGCGAGCGCCCGCTTCGTTTAAGTGGGTCAACCCGATACCGAAAAAGTTGCAGCATCCATCGCTCAAGCATGGCACCTTCCGAAGCCCTTCGCTCAATCAAGAAATCGGCTACGTCATCCTGTTACCACCGAGTTACTCAAAGGAATCACAGAAACGATTTCCCGTTGTGTACTACTTGCACGGCGGACGCCCCGGTAGCGAATCGAAATCACTCGCGCTGGCCCCCATCATGGCTGCGGCAATGAAGAATGGGAAAGCTGATGAAATGATTTATGTTTTCGTCAACGGTGGCCCCGTGAGTCACTACAACATTCCCGACGAACCTTCCAAACAGGGCGCCGATGTGTTTGTCAAAGAACTGATTCCACACATTGATGCTACCTACCGCACGATTGCGGATCGGGAACATCGCGGCCTGGAAGGTTTTTCCCAAGGCGGACGAGGAACGATGCGTCTCTCACTGCGGTATCCGAAATTATTCAGCAGCGCTGCAGCGGGTGGAGGTGGCTATGAGACCGAACGCAAAATCAGCGAATCGGGCGGCCGCGAGTCCGAAACGCTCGTCTTTGCCGAAGGCGACAACGCATGGGATCTCGCGCGAGCGTATGCGGTCAAAAAGACGCCGACCGTCCAGTGGATGGTCTACGTTGGCACCAAAGGGTTCAACTACGAAAACAACTTGACCTACATGGAATTCCTTGAATCACTCGATATTCCTTTCGAAAAGCTTATCGTTCCCGGAGTCCCTCATTCGGGATTGAAGGTCTACGAGCAAAACGGCATCGACATCATGCGATTCCACGCCAGGAATTTCAAACTGACTCAGCAGTAACGTCCGTCAACAAAGCGTTCAGACGCTATAGCCGGTTGGGTTTTGCGATTGCCAACGCCACGTGTCGACACACATGTCGTCCACGGTGCGTGTGGCCTTCCAGCCGAGCTCCTTTTCAGCGTACGCTGGATCGGCGTAGCAGGCAGCAACGTCACCGGGGCGTCGCTCAACGATCTTCGTCGGTACTTTCTTACCGCTCGCTTTTTCAAACGAAGCGACCATTTCCAAGACGCTGCACCCATTACCTGTTCCGAGATTGTAGGTCACGACGCCGGGATTGCTCGTCAGTTTGTCGACGGCCCGGACATGCCCGACGGCGAGATCGACGACGTGGATGTAGTCGCGCACTCCAGTGCCATCGACGGTCGGGTAGTCGTTTCCGAACACCGATAACTCAGGTCGCCGTCCGACAGCAACCTGAGCGACGAATGGCATCAGGTTGTTCGGGATACCGCTCGGGTCCTCACCGATGCGTCCACTGCTATGGGCACCGACCGGATTGAAGTAACGCAGCAACGCGATGTTCCAACTGCTGTCGCTGACGGAGAGATCACGGAAGATTTCTTCCAACATCAGTTTGGTGCGGCCGTAGGGGTTGGTGGCCGAGAGCGGGAAATCTTCGGTAATCGGAACCGTGTGCGGATCACCGTAAACGGTCGCCGACGAGCTGAAGACCAAATTCTTGACGTTGTGCTTGATCATCACCTCACAAAGATTGAGGCTGCCGGTGATGTTGTTTTGGTAGTAGCGAAGCGGAATCTGAACCGATTCACCCACTGCCTTCAGACCCGCAAAATGGATCACGGAGTCGATACCGGCACCGCTGAACACTTTGTCGAGAGCCTCTTCATCGAGCAAATCGATTTTGTGGAACTCTGCACTCTTTCCTGTCAATTCCGCGACTCGGCGAAGCGACTCTTCGCTGCTGTTGTCGAGATTGTCAACAACGACGACTTCGTGGCCCTCGTTGAGAAGTTCGAGGACGGTGTGACTGCCGATGTAGCCGGCCCCGCCGGTGACGAGAATTTTCATGGAAATGAACTGGGTTGAAGTGGTGGTTTCAGGGTGACGGATAGGTTATTCGCCAAACCGAAAACTGACAATCGATCGTGTTTTATGTTGTCGATCGGTGCCGCCAGCGGAGCCCCGCCAGTTCGCCTGAGCCAATCGAATGGGCAATTCGGTTTTCTTCGGAAATTCTCTGTCCTCTCTCCCCGCAGGATTTGCATTGAGTAATAGACGCGGGACTGCGACCTGATCGAAGTGCCCGAGAAACCCTAGAACCAACTGCATAGAGCGAAAACCTGATGAAAACGACACTCGCCCTCCTGACCGGATTCATTGTTCTGAGCACCGCCTCATCGGTACTGGCCTGCGGCGGCAGCCAGGGATATCACTCGCAAAGTTACGGATACGGCTACAGCAGCCACTACGCTCCCGTACAATCCTATGGTCCGGTCCAACACACTCAGCCGAGCCGTTTCTTGATCCAAACCCCGAACGCTGTCGCCCCGACACCCGCACATTCGACCGTTCCTGCTCCCGCTTCGACTCCTGCTCCGGCACCGGCTCCAGAAAACGTTTCGCCGAGCTCGATCGCACCACCTGCTCCGATTGCTGATCCTGAGCCCGTCTTCGCCCCCTCGGTGGAGACGACGGCCGCGTCGGCAACCACCAAAGTAAAATCGTCCGCAACGAGCAACCTGGAAAAAGCGATCTCGGAACTGGACACGCAAACGCTTCTACAATTTGCGGGATTACCTGAACTACGCTGAGACAAACGCCGGTCGCGACTAATTGGTGACGACGTGCGAGTTTCTGTAGCAGGCGTCATCAACGTGGGTCTGTAAGTGTTGATTTAGAATCCGCAAAACCTCGTTCACTGCCTCTTGTGAATCGTTTAACTCGAAGTGACTGGCATCGACTTCGAGCTCGCTGATCGCTCTCGAATCCCGCGCACTCGACACCGGGACAACTCCGTCGGAGGGACCGTTGCCCAACATCCAGCGGCTGTTACCAAAGATCGTATGCAGGGTCACGTGACCACTTGTCGGCAATTTCTCCATCGCCTGTAACAACTCATTTCGCGGGTTCAAAAGGTCGATACTGGACGGCACGCCGCGGACGATTTGTTTGGTGAACACACCCGGATTCGCTTCGACGGCTTGTTTCAGTTTCGCCTTTTCACTTTGCGGGACACTGACGAGAGCCGAGGCGAGAATGCCGATCGGGCGGCGTGCGATTCCCGAACCGCGGTGCGGGGTGCCAATGAAGACAGCCCGCCCGACATCCGGAGAAGGATCGAAGAAAAAGTATCGCTGAAGTTCTTGTCGAAACGTCAGGTTCAATTTCATGTCATCGAACGGTTTCGCCGACACGGCGTCCCACAGACGCGTTCCGCTGTGAGTCACCTGAAGCTTCGCAATCAGACCTCCCATGCTGTGTCCTACGACGACCATATCGGATAACGACGGATCGTTTCGACCAGGATCAAAGACATGCCTCGCCAAAACAAGCTGCTCGCGAAGCTCGGCAGCGCTCTTCACAAACGCCTGCCCGGTCGGATATTCGAACACCCAGGTTTGATAGTTCTGCACATACCAGGGGCATGCTTGCAGGTCGTTTAGCATTTCGATCCATGTGTACGGATCCGAAAGAAGGCCGTGTGCGAATACGACAGGAATTTTCCCTGGTTGAAACGGCTCAACCGTGAACAGTTTGCTCTCTTCAACGTCGGAATAGGGATTGAAGAAACCGCCCAGAAACTGCGCCGGTTCATTTTTCAAGCGGTACACAAAAGGGGCAGACGTGTCTTTCGCGATTGGTGTCATTCGCCCCGCGATCGCCGTCGCATGAACACGCAACGGATCAACGACTTTGATTTCGACACCGCTCGCCAAGACATCTTCTTCGCAACGCGGAACATCCATCACGAGAGTCGCTGCAAAATACGAATGCTCCGGCAAGAACGTGCCGTCGGGACAACGTCGATTCTCGACCACCATCGGAATCCCTGCGCCATCGCTGCGGTGGACCCGTGTCACCTTGTGAGACTCATAATTCCCAACGGGAACCAGTCGATGAAAATCGCTCGGTTGCCATACGAACCCGTGAAACGAGATTGGAACCCAGAATTCATAGTCACTCGAACGGATTCGCAATCCACGACAAGGATTGATGCGTTTGAACCGCTGCCCGGTTAGAACGATTTTTGCGAGCGCTGATTTGTGCAGCAAACGTTGACGACGCGTACGGCATTGGCCGTCGACACGGCAGGTGAGGCGTGCGACGTCGAAGTAGAGATCGACACACGTGTCGATACCCTGACACTCTCGCTCTCTCGCGATGCCATAAAGTCGTTCGGCAGGACCGTACGCCGCCTCCTGTTCGATGTGCCCAGCAGTCTTAACTGGAGCCAGTGGTCGAACGCACAACGGGCCAGTCCAAACGATTTCCGAACGGCTACACCCTGACACACACGCTAAACTACATAGCAGCAGTAACGCGGTCAGAGGGGCGGACGGCACAGTTGAATTTCCATCGATAGCAGTGACACCCAAGCCCGCGTCAAAAAGAGGCGAGTCGGCTTCCGTACCAAACAGCGTCTCGACTAACATCGGGCGTTGCACTGAATACGACGATAGTTTCTCCCGAAGTGCCGGTTATCCTGCATCGCGAGAAAGAAAACAGCGATCTAATTCGCTATGAGTTGTCAGACACGACAACGCGTGGCACGTGAGCCAGTGAAAACACGCGAGCCAGTAAAAAGAGGAGGTGCGTGACACAGAATCGCGATACGCCCGCACTGCCGTAACTCCTACCGAGCGACATCGTCTCTAACGGTCCTACCGGTCATACGGCGCCATCGGAGTCAACTGATGAGGAACCGATCTCGAGCCACGCGTCGATCTCAAGAGTTTGGTCGCATGCCTGCCGAATGCCTATCGTACGAGCGCAACTTCGACTTCGAGCCCGGGGCCAAATCCCAGCATCAGCCAGGGACGTGGAACGTCGGTGCGTTCAAACTCCTCGAGCACCACACCGAGGGTTGCCGAGGACATGTTGCCGTGTTCGCGAAGCACACGCCTGGATACGTCTAGCTGAGTGGCATCGAGATCGATGGCCGTCTGTACGGCTTGCAGAATTCGAACACCACCGGGGTGAACGGCCCAACCGCCGATTGATTCAAACGTTTCACCTTGGGCGCCCAACCATTCGCCGAGGTAAGCGGGCAGGTTGCGCTCAACGAACCCCGGAACGCTCGCCTCCAACGTCATTTGAAACCCGTAGTCGCCAATCGACCACGTCATTGCATCACGACTATCGGGAATCAAATAGGAACCGGTCGCTGCAATCGTTCCCCACGCTGCAGATTCGTCCGCCGAAATAAACTCCGATCCCGCAACGATCATGGCGGCGGCTCCGTCGGCGAATAAAGCTCCCGACACGATCCGTTGCACGTCGTAACCGTATTGATAATGCAGCGAACAGAGCTCGACGCTGCAAATGAGCACGCATGCGTCGGCGTCAGCGGCGACCAAACCACGTGCGGTTCGCATCGCATTGATCAATGCGTGACACCCCATGAATCCGATTTGGATACGCTGGGTCGTGGCGGGCAACCCGAGTTGCCCGATCAATTCGATATCGACACCGGGCGCGTTGAACCCGGTGCATGTCACCGTGATGACGTGAGTGATCTGTCCCGCCGAAAAACCGCTCTTTCGGATTGCTTCTCCGGCCGCCTGACATGCCAACGGCGGCGCGTCACGGACAAAACGTTCGTTTCGTTCTTGGGTCGTTGGCCCGTCCGGGTTCGTTTTCATTGGCGGGTAAAACGTCTGCGTGACGTCGCCTGATTCGGGCTCCTCGAGCAGCACACTGCCGCGGGTATCGACTCCGGTTCGCCGATAGAGCTTCGCCACCTTCTCCGCTTCCCCGTCGTCGCGACACGACATCCGCTGAGCATGGAATGTTGACATCTCCAAACTCGCTAAGTGACGAGGAAATGCCGATGCGACGGAAAGGATACGAGCCATGTGTTTTAAATCCGCTGTGATCGGGTGATGTCAATTCACCACCTCATCGAAAGAGCTGTCATACGTCATCCACCCGAAGACATTCGCGATGGATTTCCTGGTGCATTACCGTCAAGGAATCGAATTAGACGAGTGGGTCGCTTCAAACGAAGGTCCGGTGGCGAGTCCACGCGTGATCGGCCTCGCCAACCAAGGGGCCGGCCGCAGGCTGGAGAGCGTAACGAAACGCAACGTCGACGACCGCATCGCACGGGTTACACTTCCGCAAAGCATGCGCCGTTTTGGTTGGAGTGACTTCAGTGTGTGATTCCACTGGCTAACAAAGTCGTCCGACAAGGAGCGACCATCCCACAGGTCGGCGACAGCGATTCCACTTTCGATTCCCCACGTCATGCCTTCACCGGTCATTGGCTCGACGTAGCCTGCGCAATCACCGATCGCAACAACGCGGCCCAGCCCCGGTTGCCGTCGTCGACGCAGTGGCGGGGCGGTCATCAGCCGAACACGTTGAGCAAGCCATTCGTGGACCAATTCGTTCATACCTGTTTTCCAATCAGGATGGCTTTGCAGCAAACGCACCAACCGTCCGGTCGTCGAATCAGATCGAGCGTCATCCGACGAACCCTCATCACCGTGACCGTGCCGGCGCTGTCGCTCCGAACGCAACGCGGCCGCGATATCGATCTCGCCACCGGGCAAACGAACCAACCCGACATACCCCTCATCACCGCAAACCATTTGAATTTCGCCACGCGGTAGGTCCCATGCCGCGGCAAGGGGATCCTCGTTGGGCAGATGAGCGGCAATGCCGAGCGGACCGTGTGGGGATTCGATCCACGGCAACTGCCATCGACGCGTCGTCGCTGCATCCCGGTCGTCGCCAACCTCTTTCGCTCCCTTAACATTTCCGCCCGAGAAGACTCCGGTAAGGCCTGTCGCCAAAATAACCAAATCGAATTCGTCTGAGACCTGCCAATCTTCTTTCGCCGCGGCATTCCGATCCCGCGATGCGTTTTCAACCGATAATGCGTTATCGAGCAGCGTGGTCTGCTCCCTGTCTTCGCTTAGCGATCGGTAGCGAACGGTGACGCAATCGTTGCTCGTCGTGACCACTTGAGCTTCGCACGGTTGCCAAACGCGTACACCCAAGCGTGCCGCCTGCTCGACAAGATAGGAATCGAGAGTCGCTCGCGAGACCGCAACACCGGGTGCAATCGGCAAACGTATCGGAGACGAACAAACCGATCCTTCGGGTAAACCAGCCCGGGGGCCGTCCTCGTGAGGAGCCTGACGATGTGACGTTTGCAAGTAAGCGACGAACGTATGTGTCGGCGTTCCCAAGTCACGAACGGTTTCGCCCAGTCCGATGGCGTCGAGAGCACGTAAGCCCGCCGCTCCCAAACAGCAGCCACAAATTTTCTCTCGTGGGAATACGGCGCGTTCGGCCAAAGTCACATCGTGACCGTGATGGGTCAAACGGATTGCCGCAGTGCAGCCCGATACGCCTGCACCGATCACGAGCACACGTGATCGGCGTTGGTTCGGTCCTGCGATCATGAACCGGCGCCGACAACGGCAGGTGCATAACCATCCACGGTTTCGGCCTCGCACTGTTGATCGATCACCGCAATAAAGCGGCATGGAAACGAAGTCTTCACAGGCACGGAAAACCCGAGTGCTTGATGCAACAACGTCGCAAACTCACCTCGCGTGTACGCGGCTCGAACACTGGCCGACGCGTCGAAATGCACGACGTCACTGCGGGTAACCAGATGAGCCGAGGTGGCGATTAGCCCAAGATTGACGCGAGATCGCTCCAAGTCACAGATCACAATGGCCCGATTGCTGACTCGCCACATCTCCTGGATCAATTTTGAAACATCCGGCGGGTCGAGGTGGTGCATGAAAAGAGATGAGGTAACCACATCGAAACCGCTCGGCAGCCCGTCACGCAAGCAGTCTCGACATACGGTACCGAGTTCGACGCCTTCTCGACGAGCCGCGTCTGCCGCCGTTTGCATCGCCAGTTCACTCCTGTCGAGCGCCGTGACCGCGAGCGGCATCCGACGTCTGCGTGCCATCTTCAGCCAATCGATCGGCAAATCCCCACTACCACTCGCAACATCGAGAACTCTCAATGGTCGATTCGAGCGTGATGCCGCCGACAAACGAACGAGTTGCCGAAACAAGGCCGAGGAAACACCACTGATCCGATTGAGTCGACGCAGTCCGGCTAACGCGGCGCGATGTCGATCCGCCGACAGATCGGGGGCATCCATCTTTTCTTCGACACGGCAGCGTGGGAGCACCATCGATTTCGATCTTATTTCAAAGGTTGCAAATTCTCGAAGTCTCTACGTAGCGTCGGCGACCTTGCTAGGTTCATGATGATCGGGGTCACCGGACCGAAAGCGGAACACCAACGCAATCGCGCTGGCGATAATCACCCCCAAACTGACCCACTGGGAAATCGACAACGAAGTGCCAAATTGTCCCTCCTCATCCACTCGAACCCATTCCAGCACGATTCGCAGGACAGCGTACGCGATAAAACCGCACAACATCAGAATACCGTCGATACGGACTCCAGAGGCGTGCATGATCCGTTCCAAAATCAACAAAACGACCAACATCACCGCAGCCATCACTGAACTGATGATTTGAGTCGCCCAGACGGGGGCCGCTCGCGAAGGCAATTGATCAGGAGGAATCCGCGCCACCAATTCGCCATCGCGGAGCACCGCGAGCCCCGGCAATGCGTCTTCGGCGGGAATGTCCGGTGGTGCGAGGTTCGCAAATCCTGGATCGAGAACAAACGTCAACACTTGGCCGGATTCGATCCCCGCCTGTTCGGCCAAACTTCCCGGGTCGACCGACTTCACCATCCACAATTTATTCCGCCGGATCTGTTTGCCCTCGAGCGATGTTTCGGTCACGCCCGACTCATCATCAACGTGCGGCCGCGCCGTCAGCCCGATCAGTTTTCCTGTGAGCAGTTGATCGACATAAACGTTGCTGCCCGGCGGGAATTGAACGGACAACGCATTGGGTTCACACACCCCGCCGTAGCAACATCCATTCATCAAACATCCGAGCCGGCCGAAGAACAGCCCCACAAAAATGCAGGGAACGATCACGTCGCCCAACTTCCACAGCGGTTGGCGATGACGCGTGATCACCCACGCCGATGCCAGGAATCCGCCAATGAAGCCGCCATAGACGACCAATCCGCCCTGAGTCAGCGCGGCCATCGAACTGATCGTTTCGCCCCACGTTGGACGCAGGAAATCCTGGTAGTACTGGACCACGTAAAAAATCCGCGCACCCAGCAACCCGCCCACAAACGTCCACGGAGCGAGCCGGAAAATAGCGTCCGACCCCAATCCGGCACGCTGAGCACGCCACGCGGCGAGCGAAACCGAACAGATCGCGGCCAACATCAAAAACATGCCGTAACCCCGAATCGGCAAACCGACGGGATCGCCCGCGAGGTTTTCCAGCTCCAATCGCGGCAACAGGAATACGATCAGAAGCCCCAAAAACGCCCACAAACCGCCTTCGTGAGCGATAACGTGGCCGACGGTTGCCGGTCGCGCGGCCTCACCGGGCGACGCCGGCTGGATCGGGGACGGCCGAATGGCAGCAAAAACCAGCCTCAAAGCAATAAAGATTGCCAATGCGGCCAGGAGCCATCCGACGCCGAAAAACGGGATGCCGGCGATTTCGTGGGGAATCAGGAAAAGCGTTCGACGCATGAGGATCGTAGGGCGAGGTGGGGGGCAATTTCTAAAAACGTGGAGCGTTTCACTCAGCAAACCAATGTCGCACGCCCGATACGCCACGAATAGTCGAGTTTTTTTGTCCCAGTCGCTACAACCGGGCTCTAGCACCAAAGAAAAAGACGTTAAATTGGCGATCTCGCGCAGGCTTGGGAAACTTTGGGCCTCGCAAGTATACTGGCGCTCCACCAGTGATTAATCTTGGTCGCTAACACCACCTGCTACTACTTCTTGTCTGTTCTCCGAGGTTTCGATTCATGCCCAAGGCGCTCTGTCTGCTCAGCCTTGTGGCGTCGATTCTCTTGCTCGTGCTCTTTGGCGCCGATCTCATCATGGGATTTGCCGGCATGCAAGATGCGGCCCCGATGCAATCCACCAGCATGCTAATGGACTTGGCATTCCTCATTTTCGCGGGTTTGCTGGCCTATCTGAGCTTCACGACGTACCGCGAACAACGCTGACACCCTCTCGTCAATTTGGAGGGTTCCCGACGAAATAGCATCGAATCTCGGCCCGAACCCATAGGTCCGCCGACGATCGGCTCGCGGACTCGGTTCTCATGCGGCCTTGATGTCATTCTTGAGTAGCCGATCTCGCCAAGAGTTCCGTTTCGAGCCCTGATTCGATAATGGCGAGACTGGCCGACATTTCCGGGCCACTCGGCTCGAGCCTCAAATTTTCTGCTCAGAGGCAGTCCCGTTGGGGTTTCCCAAAACCGCGAAGCACTTCCGCGGTCCCTCAACCGTTCCGCTACTAAAAACCGGTCGACGTTGGTAGGCTGGAACATTCTTCTTTCCTGGCCCCGATTCGAATCTCCCCCCTTTTTTAACGACCGAGATGACATCCTCCACATCTGACGCCATTGGCGAACTTCTCGCGGCATACCCCGATCCGGAAACCGGCCGACCGCTGGGATCGATGGGGCAAGTTCAAAATGTCGAGGTCGATGGCGACAACGTTTCCGTGCGAATCGGCGTGACCTCGCATTGTCAACCGATCGCCGACGAGGTGGCCGACGCGATCCGAGACAAAATTCTCACGATCGCTCCGGGAAAAAATGTCACCGTCGAAACGCCCGTCCACGAGCGTCCACCCGCCCGGATCGGGCAAATCGGCCTGCGTGCCAAGAGCGTCATCCTCGTCGGCAGTGGCAAGGGTGGCGTCGGCAAAAGCACCGTCGCGGCATCGGTCGCTCTGACGCTGCAACGTCTCGGTGCGAAAGTTGGTCTCATGGATGCCGATGTTTACGGACCGAGCATCCCACACCTGCTCGGCCTGGAAGGTCGTCCTTCCGTATCAGAACAGAAAAAAATCGAACCCATCCGTCTGAACAACGCCATGCCGGTGATGTCGATGGGATTCTTGCTCGAACCCGACCAAGCGGTCATTTGGCGTGGACCGATGTTGCACGGTTCGATCCAGCAGTTCCTCAAGGACACCGATTGGGGCGAACTCGATTATCTCGTGATCGACATGCCGCCAGGCACCGGTGACGTCGCGCTCACTCTCTCGCAAAATGTTCCCATTTCGGGTGCCGTTGTGGTCTGCACGCCGCAGGAAGTGGCTCTTCTCGATGCGGTCAAAGCGATCAGCATGTTCAAAAAGGTGAATATTCCGATCGCGGGCATGGTCGAGAACATGAGCGGATTCCTCTGTCCCGATTGCGGCAAAACCTACGACATCTTTGGCAGCGGAGGAGCCCGCGAGAAAGCCGAAGAACTCGGCGTCGCGTATCTCGGCGGGTTGCCGATCGACATGACGTTGCGGGTCGCCGGAGATGAAGGAAAATTGGCCGACGTGCTCAATGAAGACGAACGGGCTCGGGCACCGTTTGAAAAAATCGTGCGGGCGTTGGTTCGAAACCTAGCCTCGAAGGCCTCCGCAGCCCCGCCCAAGGCGGCGCTTCCGACGCTCTGACCCATCCCAACGATGTGAAATCGTTGGTGAATAGCATCAGCGGTTCACCACGCTCCATTACCGGTCCGAAGCGGACCGTCCCTCCCAGAAGGAGTGTGATGGCAACCGCAGGGCCTCCACCCCAATCGGTGGAGGCTCGATCAAAACCCGAGCTGCCGGTTAGGCGCTCTTGGTTGTCGGCATCGTGAAGAGCTTACGCGATCCTGAGACGATCGTCTCATCGATTGTGTAAACGCGACCGTCCTCTTGTTCAGGCAGGTCGTACATGATGTCGAGCATCACGTCTTCGGCGATCCCGCGAAGACCCCGGGCACCGACGCCCTTCTCGATTGCCTTCTCCGCGATGGCACGCAGGGCACCCTCGGTGAAGTTCAATTCGCAGTTCTCCATCGCAAACAGAGCTTGGTACTGTTTGACGAGCGAGTTCTTCGGTTCGGTCATGACTTGAATCAAACCGTCCACGTCGAGCGGTTGGAGATAAGTCACAACGGGCATCCGTCCGACCAACTCTGGAATCAAACCGAATTTGAGAATGTCTTCGGTTTGAACCTGAGCGAGCAGGTCCGAGACGCTCTGTTCGTTCCGCAGTGAGCCTGCTTCGCCGAAGCCGAGCGTACGGTGTCCGAGTCGACGACGGATGATGTCTTCGATTCCGACGAACGTACCGCCGCAGATGAACAGGATGTTGCTCGTGTCCATCTGGATGTACTGTTGCTCGGGATGCTTACGTCCGCCTTGGGGTGGAACGTTGGCAACGGTGCCTTCGAGCATCTTCAGCAAGCTCTGCTGGACGCCTTCACCGGACACGTCACGAGTGATCGAAACGTTCCCGTTGGTGCGGCCGATCTTGTCGACTTCGTCGATGTACAAGATGCCTCGCTGAGCGGCTTCGACATCAAAATCGGCTGCGTGAAGAAGCTTCAGCAACAGGTTTTCAACGTCTTCACCGACGTAACCGGCTTCGGTCAGCGTGGTGGCGTCACCGATGGCGAACGGCACGTTGAGCATGCGGGCGAGGGAACGAGCGAGCAACGTTTTGCCGCTGCCGGTCGGGCCGGCGAGCAGGATGTTGCTTTTCTCGATTTCGACGTCGCCGCTACCTTCCCAGCCGCTGCTGAGTCGTTTGTAGTGGTTGTGAACCGCGACGGCGAGAACACGCTTTGCGGCGGTTTGACCGATCACGTAATTATCGAGATGCTCGACAATCGAACGTGGTGCTGGGATTTCGTTGAACAGCGATTTCGATGGACCGCGTCGACGTTGTTCCTGGTCGAGAATCGACTGACAAAGGTCGATGCACTCGGCACAGATATAGACGTCGCCTGGGCCTTCGACGAGCGGGCCGACGTCACGATAACTCTTGCGACAAAAACTGCAGAACGCATTCTTCTTTGTCGACGCGCTGCTGCGGCGCGAGTTCGAAGATTCCTTAGTGGGCATACACGACTCCTTACTTATAGGAGCTCCGATCACGAGGAAGACCCAGACTGTGATGGACAACGACTTTCATGAACGTTCATCCAAGGCACAGAAGGGAGATCCGTGAAAAAGATGTTGTTCGCGTCGGCCACCGATCGTCTGGTCCCCTGCAACAGGAACTCGACACATCGAACGGTTCAAGCCACGACTCGAATGCTTTCCAGTAGGAACGTTTCCCGATTCAATCGAAATCGACCGTCTCGTTCATCGCACTATGCCTGAAGGAACATCCGTGTCCTCGAAGCTCGAGCCATTCGTGGTTTTGGTAATAGTTTAGTTTTGCCGGTGACTGGTATGCCCGACCACAGTTGCCGTCATTTCAGGTTCATCTGCATGAACTCGATCCGACATTATCTGCGATCATCTTCTTGGGAGGGCGAATCATCGGCTGGATTGGGTAATCGACTTCGCTCGCATGGTGGTCGAGCGTCTTCCTCTACAAAGATTCCGGGTGAAGCCGGCTCGTCGCGAACTCAATCCTTCGAAAATTCGGAGGACGGTTCCGTTGAGCGGACTGGTTGGATCTTGGTAGAGGGAGACGACACGACCTGCGAACGGGTCGATGATTGTATAGTTCGGAATTCCTCTTCGCTAATGTCACCTTTGCGAAGCATTTCTTCCAGGTTTACAAGCCCTCCGGAGGGCACTTGGTGGTCGTGAGTGGTGTAGTCGCGCAATCTTCCCAACAGCCAAAATGCGATCGCAATCACGATGAGTAGGATCGTCATGGCGAAACCAGCCCTCACGGCCGGTTCTGCAAAAATATCTGGCATAATCGTTGGCTCTCACGCACGGACGCTCCGGAAGGAGATTGACCATCATTGAAGTCCGGGAGCTCGCCGACCGCCTTGTCGGGAACACCTCCATAATAGGCGTGTCTGCCTCGGGTGGTCCACCAATTTTCGACCGGGAAAACGAGACTTTCCTGTTTCACACGCTTTTTTTTCACGCCAGACCGCGATCCGCTAGGATTGACGCCAAAATCTCGCGTCGGCGCGAAGCAATCCCGTGTGGTAAGGCTCTCTTTCTCCATCGCATCCGATCCTCTGCAAACTCGAAATAGATTCATGCCCGAGAAAGCCGATCACGATCTCGTCCCGCCCGTCGGCTCTCCTGATCCAACGACCGCCGCCGCGGGAGACGCGTCTCCGCGAGATCAAGGTAACAGTATGAAGAACCAATCAGCCGAGACCGGCAAAATCGACCAACTGTCGCACCCCGCATTCGTCGGCTTCCTTGCGACGCAGTTTTTTGGTGCGTTCAACGACAACCTGTTCAAACAACTGCTTCTCCTGCTGGCGATCCCAACAGCCGTCGTTGCCGGTGCCTCCGAAGCCGGCATGCTCGATCCGGCAACCACGGCTCAAACCGTTGCCGAGGCGTCGGCCACCGCAGGCGAAACGGCGGCTGACGCGGAAGCAGGCGGCGCCGACCTACAAGGGGTCGCAACCATCGTCTTTGGTCTCCCCTTCGTTGTCTTCGGAGGACTCGCCGGATATCTAGCCGATCGACTGAGCAAACGGACGATCATTGTTTCGAGCAAGGTCGCCGAAATCGCGATCATGGCGTTGGGGATGCTCGCATTCCTGGCGACACCTTCGATCGGGTTTGCCGGATTGTGGATCGTGCTGTTCCTAATGGGTTTGCAAAGCACGTTCTTTGGACCGGGCAAATACGGCATCTTGCCAGAGATGCTGCCCCGCAATCAGCTCGGCCGGGCCAACGGCCTCGTTCTGATGACAACCTTTATTGCAATCATTATCGGAACGGCGGTCGCGGGACCACTCAAGGATGCGATCGTTCCACCGGACATGCCCCGGATGCAGGCCGCCTCCGGATTGTGGATTGGTTCACTGGTCTGCGTCGGTATCGCGATCATCGGGACCGTCACAAGCCTCGCCATCATTCGACTCCCCGCCGCCGAACCGAACCTCAAACTCAAAACCGAAAACCTCGCGATCCCGAAAGAGATGCGGAGCCTGCTGCGGCGTGACAAGCCGTTGATGTTGGCACTTCTCGCCTCGTGCGTTTTCTGGTTGATCGCAGGCCTGACGATTCAGTCAGTCAACTCACTGAGCAAAGTACAACTCGCTCAAACCGACACGTGGACGAGCATCCTCGTCGCACTGATCAGCGTGGGCATCGCGATCGGCGGAGCCATCGCCGGTGGACTCAGTCGCAAGATCTCAGACAATTTTGTCATTCAGATCGGGATGTGGGGCACGGTTGCCTTCTGCGCCCTACTGTCGATATCCCTGCCCGGTGCCGCCGATGAACCCGGCCAAGGTCACCTGCTCGGATTCTACGGCTGCATTCCCGCACTAATTTGCCTCGGCGGTTCGGCCGCGTTCTTCGCCATTCCGATCCAAGTCTTCTTGCAAGACCGACCGCCGCAGGAACTGAAGGGCCGAATGATCGCAGTGATGAACCAAGCCAACTTTTTCGCAATCGTTCTCTCTGGTCTGGTCTACTCGATCCTCGACCGAATCATCACCGCAGTCGACGCACCCCGCAGCTATCTGTTCGCGGCGATGGCGTTGCTGTTCTTACCCGTCGCCATCTTCTTCAAACTCGATTCGAGTGAAGTCGACAGCGACGCAGCCGAAATAGCAGACTCCGGTGTCACTGACAACGCACCACAGACCGCATAGGTTGCTCGCCTGCCGATGATGACCGCTCCATGAAGTTAGGCGACATCGGCTACATCCTTTAAGAAGTTGCTCAAGAGTTTTTGAGCAATGGATGTAGTTTTTTGGAAGCAGCGACGTTGACCAGAACATGGGCCACCGTCGGGCGACGGTGCCTAAACCAAAAATGAACTTGTTCTAGCGATTCTTAGGCGCTGGCAATTCAGCGGCTTCAGGAATCGCGACAGGCTCGGGCACCGCAACCGGTTCGGGCGCGGCGACCGTTTCCGGTTGAGCATCGTTCTTACCCAGTGGCCCGATCACGCCTCCCTGCAATCCAACCGGATCATCGGCTTTCGCGTCGTCCGCGTTTTGTGCTGCTGACACGTCTTGTGTTGCTGAAATCGGAGCGGCCGTCGTCACATCATCACTGAGGGGTTGGATCGAAAAGCCGACAGGCAAAACCGCCAGCTTGATCACGGGCTGATCTGACGTCGTCGCGGCGCCACGGAACCGCCCTTTCTTTCCTCGAGGCTGGTTATCGCGTCGATTGGGTTCCGGACGAGGTGCGTCCTTACGATCTCGATCGCGTTTGTCGGCGTCCTTAGCGTCGGTTTCCTTTTTCCCGACGTCCCGCTTTGGAGAATCCTTTTTAGGCACGTCTGCTTGGGGTGGATTCTTCTCGTCACCCGATTTAGCGTCACGGGGTTCGGGCTTTCGATCACGTTGCGCAGTCTCACGTTGACCAGTCTCAGGGTGCCCGTGCGAGTGACTCCCGTGTGCCGCCCCGTGTTCGTCTGCATGACCTTCGTCCATTTGATCGGCATCTTGATGATCACCGTGAGCCTCATGCGCGTGGTCGCCATGCGCGTGGTCGTCTGCGGAATGAATCGCCGAACCCTCGACATCCGTTGCCGCTGCTTTCTTGGCAATTCGTGCCTGAACCTGTTCGTTCGCACGTTGCAAATGGTCGATGGTCGCGATCAGTTCTTTTTGACGGGCTTCAAATTGCTGAATGATTTCGGATTGTTCCTTCAGCTTTTGCGTCAGCGGCTGTCGGATTTTCTCGGCGATTGCCTTTGTCGGCATACCCGTTTCGGCCTGGTGCACTTTCCGTTCGAGCTGCACGATCTGTTCGGTACGTTCCTGTATCAATCTCGCCATTTCCGCAACCCTTGCCTGGGCCGCTTTGTGCTCATGGCGGGCGGCATCTCGTTGTGCGGCCATCTCCGTCTTCATCCGCTCGATCTCTTCGGCGCGAGCTTTCTGCATCTGGTCGCTGTGCTCACGATAGGTCGCCAACCGTCGTTCATACTCGAGCGTCGCTTCCAATTTGGCGTTCTCACGTTCGAGCGACAACATCTTTTCCCACACCTCGTGCCCGAGAGCCAACAACGGCAATCGCTCACGTGGCTCTTCGACACGTCGCAGCCCACCGTCAGACAGCGACATCGGTTCAGACGACGATTGGCCGTCGGCGTTAGGCGATTTAACCAGAACGCTCCGAGCACTGTCACCGACGCTGGATGAACCGTTGCGTTTGGCAGGCGGCGGTAACGTATTCGCCCCGGCGGGCTCCGGCTTGGGTGTGATCACCCGCTCAGAGATGATCACCTCGCCGGGATAGCGAGGCCCCACAAAGTTCTGAGCATTGGCAACGGACGCACCGATACCGAACGAAGCGGCGACGAGGCCGAACGAGAGAAACCGAATCATAATGGGAACTTGAGAAGAGAAGGGCGTCGAGAGCAGTTTCAAGTCGTTGGAAGAGAGACGACTCAAGAAGAAGGAATGTCCGACGTCAGAAAAGCATCAGGCAATAACTCAGAGAGACGACGTACCTGTTGTTCACCGTCGATCACATCGATGGTGTAGACATACACGTCCATACCGAATTCAGCGAGTACTTGGCGACACGCACCGCACGGCATCGCACCACCAACACTGGCGATCGCGACGGCTCGGAAACTGCGATACCCGGTTGCCACGGAGGTCGTTACGGCGACACGCTCGGCACACTGCGTCAGCGAATAACTCGCGTTTTCAACATTGCAGCCACCGATGATCCGTCCGTCATGTAGCAAGACGGCCGCCCCAACATAGAAATGACTGTGTGGGGCATACGCGTGATCTCGGGCTAAAATCGCGGCCTGAATGAGTCGATTGACGTCTTCTTCGGCGGGAGCTTCAAACTCGGAATTGGCCATCACCTTGGAGGTGCGTGCGGAGATAAGTGACATAGTAGTGTCCAGACTAGAGGAGTTTTTTCCGCCTTCGAGGCAATCTTAGCGTAACCGATTCTGTCCGCCAAACAATACTTTCAGAACGCTCCCGCGGGACTTTGAGCGACTTCTCTTAGGGGCAACCTGGCCTCCCCCGGACCGAAAGCTTCGTCAAAATGTCTGGGCAGCGGATTCCGAATCGGCGGCCTGAACGGCTAAGATGCTCACAGGCCTCGTTTAGTTGTGACGCATCGTCACGCCTCAGTAGATTCCACCTTGATGCCATGAGATACCGAGACATGTCCCCACACTGCAAAACGACTGCTTATTTCGCCATCACGTTGGCACTGGCGAGTTTTCACTCCGCGACCGCGATCGCTCAGGAAGTCGTTACTCTGCCGACGATTTCGAACAACGACGCTCAGAATTCAGATACCAACACGTCTGCCGCCACAGAAAACGGTTCGTCGAAAACCGCCGCGACCGAACAGGAACAGTCGTGGAAACGCGACGCCCAATCGCTCTCGCGTGCATTCCGCCACGCCGCTCGCGTCGCCACGCCTTCGGTCGTGACCGTATTTTCCTACGGTCAAAACGCGAGCAAGCCTTCCGGCCAAGCCCCAGCCGATGAGGAAATCGAAACGATCCCGCCCGGTGACGAAACCCTCGGCCCCACACCGCCACAACAATCCGAAGAAGAAGGATATCAATTAACAGGTCTCGGCTCCGGCGTGATTGTGGACTTGTTGCCGACCACCGATTCTCCCAACGCAGACTCCTCTTCGCAGACCTATTGGGTGATGACGAATCATCACGTCGTCACATCCGCCCAACGCGTCGTCATTCAATTGCCCGATGAATCCGAACTCGTCGCCGCCAACGTCTACAGCGATCCCGACAGTGACATTGCGGTCCTGCGAATTGTCTCCGATCGGCGGTTGAACATCGCCACCCTCGGCGACTCCGACGAACTCGAAATCGGCGACTGGGTTCTCGCCATCGGTAGCCCGTTCAAATTGGAAGCGACCGTTTGCGCGGGAATCATCAGTGCCAAAAACCGAGGTCTCGAAAAGATTCGTCGCGGGCGTCTCTTTCAAACCGACGCCGCGATTAACCCCGGGAACTCGGGTGGCCCGCTCGTGGATCTCGACGGCAACGTGATCGCGATCAGCACTGCAATCGCAACCCGCAACGGAGGATACCAGGGCATCGGATTTGCCATCCCGGTCAACCAGGCGAAATGGATCGCCCGCGAACTGGCCGAATACGAACGAGTACGTCGCGCGGCGATGGGAGTGCGACTCGCCGAACTCAATCCCAAACTCGCAAAGAAACTCAAACTGCCCAATTATCTCGGTGTCCTCGTCTACCAAGTCATCAAGGATTCCGCAGCCGACGTGGCTGGTCTCGAAAGCCTCGATGTGATCTTGGAATTCGCAGGTCAACGGGTTCGCAAAATGAGCGCCCTGCAACAAGCCGTCGAGCAACAGCCTGTCGGTTCAACCCAAGACATCAAGATTCTCCGCAAAGGCAAAGAGATCACCAAACAAATTGTCCTTGCCCCCTTAGAAGATCCCACCGCGTTACCGGACAATACCGAAGACGACAGCGACACGAAACCTTCACAGGATCAAGAGTAGACGAGTCCGCGAGTGAGGCGACGGCTAGTCATCGTTCTGCTTACCGACCACGTCGATCGCTCCAAAGAAACACATTCGTGGGAACCGCCGTGCATTGACGCTCCTCGCCGGGACAACGTCCCATGCATCTGCCAACGGCTCTGGCGCGAGTGAAGTCAGCGCAGTAACCAATCACCAATTTTCAAAAATCGCTACGGGAATCACATGTGCCATTACTCTTAAACGAGTAATGACGCGGTGAGATTCATTACCGATAGCATCAAAGCCGGCTACCAGTCCGCCGCACCTGCGACGGCGAGTCAACAAAGTGTCGATGGCTTGTGGGGCTCACTCGGCACAAGAGCCTCGAAAGAAACGACACCGCGATTCAATGGACCAGGATAAGACGCGATCAATCGATGCAAACGCGGCGTTCGGCGTTGGCTACAATGAGATGTTCTGGTACGTCCCAGAGTCGCTCATTTCCCCACGACCGAGAATTGACTGATGAACCGTCTCCCGCAAATTATTTGCTCAACTCTTCTAGTATCCTTGGTTGGACTTTCATCGTCGGCCATCGCCGAGAAGAACGCGTCGCTAGATTTCAAACTTGGCCACGCGAGCGATGCCGTGCTTCAAGAATCCTTCGAAGGCACGTTGCCCACACTCTTCCGCGGCGTGAAAGGCGAATGGAAAATCGCCGATGGTTCGCTCATCGCAAACGAACTGGCCGCCGACAAACATGCCGCTGTCCTGAATGTGCAAAAGTCGAATCGCAACTCCGCGATACGGTTGTCGTTCAAATTCGACGGAACGACCAAGGGATTCAACCTCAGCCTCAATCATAAAGGCGGACACCTGTATCGAGTCGGCGTTAGTCCGTCAGCAATGCGTGTCAGTTTGGACAAAGACAAAAAGGACCCGACATCCAAAGCGGTCGTGCTGGGTACCACCAAAGCCAAATTCGCGGCCGGCCAGTGGTACACACTGCAAGTAGAAATGCAGGGCGATCGGGTGGTTGCGCAGTGCGACAATGGGGCGATCGTTGAGGCCCAACACGCAAAACTGGATACCGACAAACCGAACTATCGTATCGTCATGAAAGGCGATTCATTGGCGATCGATGACATCACGGTTTGGGAATAGACGATCGAACAGAAAGTGGTGAACGATCCGACCGCGAGTTTATTTCGACGAAACGCAATGGTGACGTCGAATCAACATGGGCGGATCATGTTTGGTTTAGAATACAACGGTGCCGTTAACTCGCGTTTCGTCTCATAGGTGGTGAACGAAGATGTCTGAAGACGCCGATGAAGTGACCGATTCGTCCGAGTCAAACCTTGGTGAGGCGGCATCGTCAGACCAAACGGCGGCGTTGGATGCGTCTTCGGACAGTGCGGTCGCGGATGGAAAAACACGAACGATGCTGGCGGAGATGCTGACGCTCGCCGTTTGGACTCTCGTCGCGGATCTCTTCATCTTTCGAGCTCAGGGCTATCTCGCGGTTGCCGTCTTTTTCGTGTTCGCGATCGCGATGCTCGTCACCCTGTACTTGCTTCGTCGTGATGCCAACAATGCGTCCGGCGACGAGGCGTCCGCTCCCGACGGACTTCGATCCGTGGCAACTTGGATCGCTGGAGCTATTCTCGTGATCGCAATCCTCCGTTTAGGATGGGCCGGATCGGCAGCAACGTCGCTCGCCGCGGGTTTTGTTCTCGCGTCGTTGGCACTCTCGCTATCGGGATGGTTACCGACACTTTCTCGGACGTTGACGCTCATCTTTTTCTCACCGTTCTTCGGTGCCGATCGACTGCGTCAACTGCAACGACTCCCAATCGCTAACGCAACATCGGGTCAACCCGGCAAATGGTTGGCGGTGTTGATTCCTTTCGCTGCGGTCCTGTTGTTCGGCGGAATCTTCGTCATGGCGAATCCGGATTTGGTCAGTCAGGTGTCTGATTGGTTCAGCAAACTGTCAGGCCGAGTATTCGACTTTTTCGCGTGTGTTTCGTTCTGGGAACTCCCCTTTTGCATCCTAGCATTGTTCGTCGGGGCGGGCGTACTTCGACCGCTCGTAACGGGCGCCGACGAATTAATCACCCGCTTGTTTCGTGTCGGAGAGCTAGACAGCCCGACGGTTGAGAATGAACAGGACGAAATAGCGACGACGTGGTACCAACCGTTTCGCAACACTCTGTTTGCGTTGATCGCTCTTTTCGTCGTTTATCTCGTCTTCGAATTCAAAACGCTCTGGGGGCGAGAATTCCCTGAAGGGTTTTACTATGCCGGCTACGCCCATGAAGGTGCGGCGTGGTTAACGGTGGCTTTAGCCCTTGCGACGTTAACGTTGTCGCTCATTTTTCATGCCGACATGTTTCGCGACCCTCGTGTCGATCGCCTAAAAACACTCGCCTGGATTTGGTCAGCGATGAATCTGTTGCTCGCGGTCGCGGTCTACAATCGGCTATTGATCTATGTCGGATACAACGGCATGACTCGTCTACGGACCGTCGGATTTTTCGGAATCACGTTGGTGTTGGTCGGTTTTATTCTTGTCATCTTTAAAATCCTGCAACGCCGCTCATTCACATGGTTGATACAGTCGCAATTGTTAGCACTGTCCGTCACAGTCGTTTTGTACTGTGTGTTTCCCGTTGATTATTTGGCACACCGTTACAACGCGTCGCGAGTCGCCGATGGATATTTAAAACCATCGGTCATGATCGCGGTAAAGCCGATTGATGACGAAGGCGTGTTTCCACTGTTGGACTTAGTGGATCATCCCGACAAACTCATTCGAGAGGGCGTGCGGGCGTTGCTGGCGGAACGGCAACTCGCGATCGAATCGTACTCGCGGGACACGCCCTGGCACTGGCACCGCTACCAATACAGTAAAACGTGTCTGTACCAACGACTCGCTTCGCAGCAATCCAAGTGGAAAAAACACATGCGTGACCCCCAGTTTCGGGAGCTCGCCATCTCGGAATTCCAGAATTACGCGATGCAGTGGTACTGATCACAATTCCAGTAGGGCTGCGGCAAATAGGCACATTCGTGCATCGAGTTGTGTCCGCCACCCGAATCGATCGTATAGACTACTTCCGACCAGCAATGCTGAATTTCAATCTTGCGCCTCAAAGGATTCCCTGCCATGAAGTCGCGACCAACGATGTCTTCGACCAGTTCTCCGAATCGCCGAGGGTTCCTCAGCCGATCGCTCTCCGCCGGATTGGCGGCGAGTTCCATCGCCATCCCTCGATATGTCTCAGCATCAACACTCGGTTTGGGAGGAGCCGTCGCTCCGAGCGACCGGATTACAGTCGGCGGCATCGGCATCGGCCGACGGGGCACCTACGATCTGGGATGTTTCCTCGAACAACCCGATGTTCAATTTGTTGCCGTTGCCGACATCAAAGAAACGCAGCGGACCGCGATCAAGGGACGCGTTGATGCCCATCACAACAACAGCGACTGCGACACCTATCGCGACTTCCGTGACGTTCTCGCTCGCGAAGACATCGATTCGGTATTGATCGCGACGGGTCCGAACTGGCACGCGACGGCGGCCTGCCATGCTGCCCGCGCGGGGAAGGACATTTACTGCGAGAAACCCTGCACCAAAAACATCGAGCAGAGTTTGCAGTTGGCCGAAACGATGCGGCGCACCGGCGTGATCTTTCAAGCGGGAACGCAGCGTCGAAACTTGCCCCATTTTGAGTTCGCGTGCATGCTGGCGAGAACCGGGCGATTGGGAAAACTGCACACCGTGCATGCCCAACCCGCGGGGATGAAGACAAAGATGAGCGGTTGGCTGCCCGAGCAAGAACTGCCCCCGATCGAAGAAGTCGATTGGAACATGTATCTCGGCCCGGCCGCCTATCGCCCCTACAACAAAAGCTGGCTCGACGGCTTCAATTTCGAGAAAGGCGGCGGGCTAACCGGCGGTGGCGTGCTTGAGTGGGGTTCGCACTGTGTTGATCTTTGCCAATGGGCCGCCGGCGCCGACTCCACCGCAGCGGTAACGTACCACGCCCCCAAAGACGGACGCATCGTTGCCGAATACCCCAGTGGCGTCGAACTCGTTATTCGTGACGACGGGTGGCTGCCACTTGGGTCGTGCCCGGTCCGCTTCGAGGGCGAAACCGGTTGGATTGAAACGGGCGACAGCGGAAAGTTCGTACTCAGTTCACCTGAACTCCTAGCCGGCCGAGAGGTCGAAGAGATCGGCGGATATCCGGCAACGTTCCATGTTCGTGACTTCCTCGACAGCGTGAAAACTCGCAGTCAACCACGGGCCAATGCGGAAGCGGCATGCTACGCCCACATCACATGCCACGCGGCAAACGTGGCCGCGTATCTCGGACGCGATGTCCAACTCGATCCGGCAACCTACGAGTTCATCGATGATGCCGAAGCCAATCGTTTGCGGAGCGAAGCCTTCCGCGAACCATGGCAAATCTAAGCCCCTCCAAAATCTTCCTCACAAAAGTCCCCCCCATGTTTGCCCGCCCCATCATCAAATACTTGCTGGCTGTCTCCCTGGCGTTTCACTCCGGTGCAGCGTTTGGCGACGAGATCCCGACCGAAGCAGAAATGATCGCGATCCTCACTTCGGATACCACACCGAAGTCAGAAAAAGCGATCACTTGCAAACAACTCGCCGTCTTTGGCTCTGCTGAATGTGTTGAATCGGTTGCCTCATTGCTGCCGGATCCCGAGTTAAATTCTTGGGCACGGATAGCGTTGGAAGCGATCGACGATCCTTCCACAGATTCATCTTTGCTCGACGCATTGTCGACGACCGATGGCCTTCCCTTAGTCGGGGTCATTCAATCGCTCGGCGTTAAACGTGTCTCGAACGCGGTCGAACCACTGAAAGAAAAAGTCGCCACCGAGGACGAACTGGTAGCCAAGGCTGCTGCGATGTCCTTGGGGAAAATCGGCAACGCCGATGCGATCGCAGCCCTCAAAGAATCGCTCGCCGATACCCGGACCAGCGTGCGGTCAGCAGTCGCCGAAGGATTGATCCGATGCGCCGAAAAAGCCATGACTTCGGGCAGTGATTCCTCGACCGAAGCCACCGAACTTTACGACCTCGTGTTGCAAACCGATCTGCCTAACCCGCGAAAGGTAGAAGCCACCCGGGGTGCGATTCTCTCGCGTGGACCGGAAGGCGTGGATCTTCTCGTTGAGAGCCTCAAGTCCGACAACAAACGCATCCGCTATATCGCGTTGACGGCCGCCCGAGAACTTACTGGCGAGGGAGTGTCGGAGGCGTTGCTTGCCGCACGTTCTCGTGTGCCGAAATCCCAAGCCGCACTGTTCGTCATCGCCTTGGGTGAACGCGGTGAGGCCTCCATGCTCGATGCGATGTTAGCAACGATCCAACAGCCCGCGAATTCGGATTCGGATATCGATGTCAAAACGGCGGCAATCGGAGTCGTCGCGAGAATCGGCGATGCATCCTGCTTGGACGCCTTAATCGCGGCGGCCACTGACAGCAACGACGTCGTCGCGACAGCCGGACGTGCCGCGCTGGCGATTGTCGGCGACGAAGAGGTCGATGCCGAAATCGCCGCCCGCGCCAGCGACTCGGGAGACGATGCATTGAAAGCCTGGATCGGGGCGATCGGTGCGCGGCGAATTCCCGCCATCGAGACATTGGTCGAAGCTGTTGATAATCAAGACCCTTCGATCGGCGTCGCCGCTTTAAAGGCCCTCGGTGATGTCGCCACAATCGAGGAAATTTCCATCTTGATCGACCGAGCACTTCAGTCAGACGCAAAATCCAAATCGACTCACGACGCTGCCCTCAAAGCCCTCCGTGCCGCCTGCGTCCGATTGAGCGATGACCCTGAATGCGTGCAACAACTCGAAGAGGCAATGACTCGATCAGACTCTGATGCCCAGCTCGCGATTGTGGAAACCTTTGCGGCCATGGGAGGCCCGGGCGCGTTAGCCGCAATCGAGAAAGCCGCAATGAGCAAGGACCGCAATCTACAAAACGCAGCGACCCGATTGCTCGGTGGTTGGATGACGGTCGACGCCGCCGACGTGTTAATGCGGATCTCCGAACAAGCTAATCATCCGTATCGGATTCGCGCCGTGCGAGGGTACCTGCGAATCGTTCGTCAATTCCGGATGCCGCAAAATCAACGCAACGAAATGGCGGTTGCCGCACTCCCGATTTCCAGTCGCGATGAAGAGAAACGTCTGATCCTTGATGCAGCGAGCCGTTATCCGAGCGTTGCGATGTTGAAAATTGCAGTCGGTTTCAGTGAAAGCGAATCGCTCAAAAACGAGGCTCAGGCGATCGCTCTCGAAATTGCCCAGAAACTCGAAAACTCGCCCGCCGTCGAGCGATTGCTCGCCAAGCTGGACCTCGAAGAAATGGACGTCGAGATTACACGGGCGACGTACGGTGCGACCGACGAAAACGTGGATGTGACTGCACGTCTTCAAAAACAAGTTGGCAAACTGCCTATCATCCTGCTGGACAATCCGAACTATAATTCGAACTTTGGTGGTGACCCGGCGCCCGGATCCCCCAAGCAACTCCGTATTGAATACCGCATCAATGGCCGTGCCGGCAAAGCGATGTTCAACGAAAACGATGCGATCGTACTACCAGTGCCAAAGTGATTTGTTACATGCGTTTCCTCCTGCCGGTATTGTTCGCCATCACCCTGGGATACACGTCGCTCGATACGAAGGCAACTTTCGCAGAATCGACGTCCGAACAATCGAACACGAGTGTTTCGCAAACATGGCCGGGTGTTAAGTCAAATTGGAACGGGTTTGATCGTTACGATTTTGAATTCGACGGACTGACCGCGTTCGTCGTCGAACCGAAAGTCGCAGCTCCTGGGAAGCCTTGGGTTTGGCGTGCTCGCTTTCCCAGCTTCCATGCCGGGGCAGACCAAATTTTGTTGGATCGCGGCTACCACATTGCCCACATCAATACCGGTGGGATGCTGGGCAGTGACCGGGCGATGAAGCATTGGAACGCGTTCTATCATTTCATTATCGAACACGACCTCCATCCGAAAGTCGCTCTCGAAGGCGTCAGTCGTGGTGGCTTGTTCGTCTACGGATTCGCGTCACGTTGGCCGCAACGAGTAACGTGCATCTACTGCGACACCCCCGTCGGCGATATCCGTAGTTGGCCCGGCGGAAAAGGCAGCGGGCGTGGGGACGCGAAGACGTGGAAAGCCTGTCTCAAAGAGTACGGATTGTCAGAGGAAACGGCGTCTCAGTTCAGTGGCAACCCGATCGATCGTCTGGCACCAATCGCGGAAGCGCAAATCCCGATTCTGCACATCGTTTCCCTTAACGACGTTATCGTGCCGCCGACCGAAAACACGTTTGTGCTCGCCGAACGCTATCGCAAACTCGGCGGAACCATTGACATCATGACCGTCGAGGAAGGCACCGAAAAATCAGGCGGCCATCACTTCACGCATCCTGATCCCGTGCGAGTTGCCGACTTCATCGAACGGCACACCGCGTCTCTACCGGGGACGGAAGACTACTTCGCAATACGTGGTTCGCTCGACAATTGCCGAACGGTGTTTGAGAACGAGAAACGCGGACGTGTCGCCTTCCTCGGCGGATCGATCACCAAAATGAGTGGATGGCGTGACCTCGTTTGCGAGTACCTTCAAAAACGCTTTCCGGAAACCGAGTTTGACTTTGTTGACGCCGCGATTCCCTCAACGGGATCCACACCGGGAGCTTTTCGTTTCGCGAATGACGTGTTGAGCCACGGGAAGGTCGACCTGCTGTTCGAAGAAGCCGCCGTGAATGATTTGCACAACATGCGGACCCCCGTCGAGATGACTCGAGGGATGGAGGGCATCCTCCGACATGCGAGGCGATCGAATCCCAACATGGACACCGTCGTGCTGCACTTCGTCGAACCACGTCACATGACGAGCTATCGAAACGGTGAAGTTCCCGAAACGATCACGCAGCACGAGGCCGTCGCAGAACACTACGGGGTCTCGACAATCCACCTCGCGAAAGAAGTGACTGATCGAATCGATGCAGGGCAATTCGATTGGGAACATGATTTCGTCAACCTGCATCCGTCGCCGTATGGGCACGCCGTCTACGCATCGACCATTCGTCGCATGCTCAGCACAGCATGGACCTCGCCGCTGCCACCCAACTCACTTCTCTCCGAACACCCGATGCCTGACGTCATCGACGGGTATAGTTACGACCATGGAAAATATGTCGACTTCGAATCGATCAAGGATGCAAACGGATTCAGTGTTATCGAAAGTTGCGATCCGCGGAGCGACGATATTGGAGGTTCGGTTCGCGAGGGATTTGTGGACGTGCCGATGCTCGTCGCGACCGAACCCGGAGCGTCATTCACATTGGAATTCGATGGCCGCGCCGTTGGGCTGTTTATCACCGCAGGTCCAGACGCCGGAGTGATTTCGTACCGGATCGATAATGGGCCGGCGAAGACACGTGACTTGTTCACGAAGTGGAGTCGCGGGCTGCACATTCCGTGGGTCGTCATTCTCGAAAACGAACTCGCTCTGGGATCGCACAAAATTACGATTGAGACCACGAACGAAAAGAATTCGTTAAGCCGCGGTCACGCGTGCCGGATCGTGCACCTCCTCGTCAACGAATCTTAACGTGTTACAACGTTGAAGATGAACTTACTCGAACTGTCTCACCGGGCGATGGCATGCGAATTCGTCGTGCTCGTGCGCGACGAACATCAACGAATTGGTCGCCGATCGGTGGTCGACATTGCCCTCGATGCACTCGAATCGATTGACGCAGTCGAACGACGTTTGACCGTCTATGACGCACGTAGTGAAATTTCGGCAATCAATCAGTCGGCCGGGCAAGGTCCCGTCACGGTCTCACGCGAAACGTTTGATGTATTGCGTCACGCCGTCGAACTGAACGCGGCAATGGAGGGCGCCTTCGACATCACGGCCGGCCCGTTGATTGACGCGTGGGGGTTCACGACGCGGCAAGGACGAAAACCCACCTTTGATGAAATCGATGAGGCGTTAAAACTCGTCGGCTGCTCTAAACTGAAGCTTGACGCCACGAACACGACCGTGGAGTTATTGACTGCTTCCATGCGAATCAATTTGGGAGGGATCGGGAAAGGTGACGCGATCGACCGAGTCGCCGATCGGTTGCTCTCGGCAGGCGTCAAAGACTTTTTGATTCACGCCGGACAAAGTAGCGTGTTGGCCCGCGGCGATCAATTCGCTCAAACGATCGATGAAAACGACGCTCTCTCGGTCACTGCCGACGGGCAACCCGAAAGTGCAACCGACGGCGAAATCGACGATCAGCCGCCTCGGGGTTGGAAGGTCGGCATCGCGCATCCGACTAAGCCGAACCGGAGACTCGCGGGGATTTGGTTGCGTGACGCGGCACTCGCGACCAGCGGCAGCGGAAAGCAGTTTTTCCATCATCGCGGAAAGCGTTACGGGCACGTCATCGACCCACGTACTGGTCAACCCGCCGGCGATCTACTCTCGCTCAGCGTGGTCACCCGGCGGGCAATCGATGCCGACGCGTTGGCGACCGGACTGTTTGTTATGGGACGCGATAACGCCAAACGGTTTTCCGAAACCGTAGCACGCGATGAATCGCTCGACTCGTCGCGACGATTCACCGATCCCGGGAACCCTCTTCCCTTAATCATGGTCGCCCCGGTCGCTCGGCAAGACGAGGTCGAAATCCAAACGACCGGCGATTGGGACTGGGCGGACCCGCCGGCGGGTGCGGAAAAGGATGACCGCTTGCTATCATGACGACATGAACGCATCACCTGATCCAACGCCCTCTGAACCACACGAAATGCCTACCTCCGCGGAAAAGACGACTACCGATTCCGCTCCTGATTCGGACGCCGTCTTCGATGGCCCCCGTTCGATCGCCCCGGTCACGCAATTGTCGACGCGTGGGTTATTTCTCGCCCTCGCGGCAGTTTGTCTTTTCCCGCTGATCACACTGAGTGCCTATGCCGTCATCTTTGGAAAAGCGAGCGAGCATAAACTGCCCGTCAGCGTGATCATCGATCGACGACCGTTACCGACTCAGGACGGAACCAAACGGTTGCTCGAAGACGTCATCGTGATCGAGAACGAAGCGGACTTCGAGATCCCCAACGTTACCGTCAATCTCAACGGGCAATACTTTTTGTATCAAGACAAACCACTCGCCGTCGGTGAAGAATTGGTGGTTCGGCAAGCGGCATTCGCAACCAAGAGCAACCAACGATGGGTGCCGGGTCGTTATCGACTCGACGAGATCACGGTAACAGGCAAACTACCTTCAGGCGCCCGCGGCGTCACCGAGATTCAGTACTGAATGCCCGCCGCCGGCGGCAATAGATACGCTGCATCGGCAACAATCATGCGCTGGATTCAGAACGACCGCAGAGAGAAAGTCTCGCCGCTCGATAGCGTGTTGTCGATTGCGAGATGCGTGTCGCCGGGAGATGAAATTCTAGGCATGTCCGGATGATCGACCCTGTGCCCCCAGGTGCCGACCATCCGAACACTACTAGAATTCTGAGGATTACCCCACGAGAAATCTTATAGCGAGTTCGATCTCTCCATCCTCTGTGCCCACGATTGAATATCGGTCACTTCCCCGATCAGGTCGAATCGAATTGCAAAAAAGAGCTGCATTTTGAGCGGATCCACGCTGCAAATGCTCATTAATCGCAATTAAGACTAGTGAGCACCACTTTTCTAGGGGGCCCGAAAACGGCCGTGTGCGAAACTTATTGCCGCAGCTCGCATCCGCCTCGAGGGCGTCGGTGGTGTTTTTGTGTTTGAGTCGTTTTGGCGCCCGCGAGACATCACGCGTTTTGCGAGATCCATCGCACGAGCGATCGCACCATCACGCCGGTTGCTCCCGCATCGCGCGAAGGTTTCGCCGAATCGACAAACGCCGGTCCCGCGATATCGATGTGCAGCCAGGGTGTTTCTTTGACGAAGTGTTCGAGAAACTTCGCTGCCGTGATCGCGCCGCCCCAGCGACCTTCGCCGACATTCTTGATATCGGCGACCTTGCTCTTCACCTTGTCGTTGTAGAGCGGGAACATCGGCAATTGCCAAACCGGTTCACTTTCGGTCTTGGCGGCGGAAACAACTTGATCGCACAAATCTTGATTGTTCGTCATCAGGCCGGCCACGTCGTTACCCAGCGCCACCATGCAAGCGCCCGTCAAGGTAGCCAGATCAACGATCGCGGAAGGCCCATGCTCCACCGCCACGTCGAGCGTGTCCGCTAGAACCACACGTCCTTCAGCGTCGGTGTTGAGGATTTCAATCGTCTTACCCGAACGGGTCTCAATGACGTCGCCGAGTTTGTAAGAATCGCCGCTAACCATATTCTCCGCGAGACCGCAGAGCCCGATCACGTTGCGTTTGATACCGAGCTGGGCGATCGCACGCATCACGCCGACGACTGTTGCCGCACCGGCCATGTCACACTTCATGTCGACCATTCCTTCACTCGGTTTGATCGACAACCCGCCACTATCGAACGTGACCCCTTTGCCAACGATCGCGATCGGCGGCTCTGAACCACCGCCGTTGTGTTTTAGGATGACCAACCGTGGCGGACTCGTCGACGCCCGTCCGACAGCCAAGATCGCACGGCAACCTTCAGCGTCGAGACGTTTTTCGTCCCAAATCTCACACTCCAAACCTTCCGCTTTGGCCATCTCCGACGCCCGGTTGGCGAACTCGGTCGGGTTCATGATGGTCGGGGGTTCGTTAACCAACCGTCGAGCGTGATTGATCGACGATCCGATCTTCTGGCCGCTCTCGGCGGCATCCGACGAAATCCCGACAAACGTGAACGCAGCGGGAACGTAGGTCGAAGGTTGGCTCTGATAAAGATGCTGCCCTTCGCACGCGGTCATGGCGCCGACGACGAGAGCATCGTGTTCGGTCGCCGGGATCTCATCCCCCACGAGGAACGTGATTTGGGATCGCGCCTTGTCCGAGAGTTTTCGCACCACGCTCGCCGCGACGTCCACAACGCCACCACGATTGAGTCGATCGGGTGTGCCGAGCGAAGCCACCACTAGCAATGGCGCATGATCGTGTGATGTCGCAACGCAAACGATTTCACCGGCCGCTCCGCTGATCTCGCCCGAACCGATCAAACGGTCGATCGTTTGAAGGACATTGCTGTCGAGTGCCTCGCGAACTTTCGCACTGCAAACCGCAACGGTTGCCCCGTCTTCAGACCCTTTCTGTGTGGCCAAGACCACCAGCACGCCTGGTTCTTTTGGCAATGCTTCGGAGGCGGTCATTTTTGGTGACGGAAGTGGCAGCGGCTCAACCATGTCAAAACTCTCGAGATGCGGGAACGAGGCGGAAAGTTGACGGGATCGCTACCCCGTCGGAAATCTCATGCAACGTACCGGGTACGCACCCTGGTCGACTAGACGAGGGATTTTGCATCTCGGATGAAACGACAATCCACCGAGATAGCGAGTCGAATCTAGCCCGCGTTGACTTCTTTCGCGTACGCACGGAGCGGTTTGGGCAATGGGAAACGAACGTCTTCCTTGCGAATTTCCCGAGTTTCAACCGTGGCGTCAAACGTCGTTCGCAACCACTCGATCGCGGACTGCACGACCGACTCGGGGGCACTCGCTCCCGCTGTGATCAGGACGGTGTCGTCGGCGTTGAACTGGTCTTCGGTGAGATCCTGAGGCCCGTCAATCAAGAAGGCACGCTGGCCTTTTTCAGCGGCAAGTTCTCGCAACCGTTGACTGTTGCTACTGTTCTGGCTTCCCAGCACAACGACGACGTCGGCATCGTCGCTGAGATTGCGAACGGCCTCTTGGCGGTTTTGCGTGGCGTAACAGATATCGTCTTTCGGCGGGCTCTCGATTTCCGGAAAACGGCTGCGAAGTCGCGAGATCACACGGTTGGCATCATCAACACTCAGCGTCGTTTGCGTGAGGTAGGCCAAACGCGTTCCCTCAGGAAACTGCAACGCATCAACATCGGCTTCGTCTTCGACCAGGACGATTGCCTCGGGGGCCTCGCCCATCGTTCCGAGTACCTCGTCATGCCCTTCGTGTCCGATCAAAATAATCGTGTATCCGGCTTTGGCGTACTTGATCGCCTCCAGGTGTACCTTCGTGACCAGCGGACACGTGGCGTCGATCGCGAACAGTTCGCGTTCTTTCGCCTCCTGACGAATTTCGGGCGAAACGCCGTGGGCTGAAAACATCAGCACACTCCCCCTAGGCACGTCTGCGACCGCGTTGACGAACACGGCCCCTTTGCCTTGAAATTCGTTTACCACATGCTGGTTGTGAACGATTTCATGGTAAACATAAACCGGCGGCCCGAACTTTTGCAGCGTGAGGGCGAGCGAGTCGATCGCCATGTGTACGCCCGCACAGAAACCTCGGGGGGCGGCCAGAATGATCTTCATAAAACAGTCAAACGAGACAGGGGCAAAAACGGATAACTAGGACGGATTGTCACCGGGGGAACTCGAAAGATCGCCGACGGGGTAGAATAACCGCAGACCGGCGGGCCCGTCCAACGGGATGATCCGCACGTGAACCCTGTTTCCCTGTTTTCTCGGACTTTCGGCCGTCCGACTGCACCCCCACTTGCCGCATTTTCCCGATCGCGGCGCATTTCATTCAGGCGACCATCGCAATCCTCGTGAGCCCCCATTCTTCCGACTCCACATCGACCGCAACGCAGCTTGCCAAATCGAGGTCGCAGTGCCGGCGCATCTCGCGATCGCACTATGAGAATTTTCTCGTCGGCAGCCTGTTATTGCCTCGAAAGATGAGGCAGCCGTTTTTCGACATCTACGCGTTTTGCCGAACTGCCGACGATCTGGCGGACGAATCCCCTTCCCCTGCTCGGGCTCGAGAATCACTCAACGGCTATCGAGATTGCATCTCACGGATTTTCGATAACCGATCAGTATCCGGAATCTTCGTCGCCCTGGCGGACACGATCCGCACTTATCAACTTCCGCGGGCACCGTTTGACGATCTGCTCGACGCGTTCCTGCAAGACCAGGCCACACAGCGTTACCCGGACGAAGAATCGTTGCTGCAATACTGCAACCTTTCGGCCAACCCGGTCGGCCGATTGGTTCTGGCGTTGGCGGGAAGTGATTCCAAAGAAAACGTTCAATTGAGCGATGAGATTTGCACGGCATTGCAGCTCGCCAATTTCTGGCAGGACGTCGCTCGTGACTTCGCCATCGGCCGCATTTACATCCCGGAAACGACCATGGTCAGGCACGGGTTTGATCACTCGTTAATCGACCAAACGATCCAATCCGCAGCCGCCACGCCAAAGTGCGTACGCGATGCGATCGCGGAACTCTGCGAACAAACCAGAACACGGTTTGAGCGAGGGCGTGCGTTACCCGACCGAATCCCACAATGGTTGGCCGCCGACGTGGAAATGTTCCTCCGTGGCGGACTAGCAACCCTCGACGCAATCACCAGAATCAAATTTGATGTGCTTCGTCATCGGCCGACTGTTGGGAAGATGACGCAGGTGTCCCTTCTCGCTCGTACCGCCATGCGACGATTCTCGATCCGACGCCATCGCTACCCCTCGCACGATCGAACCATGATCGCTAGTGAGGGATCATCATGAATTCGATCAAACATAAAGAAGTCGCCAAGAGCTACGCGGCGGTTCGGCGGATATCGCGAAACAGCGGCAGCAGTTTCTATCGTTCGTTTTGGTTACTGCCACGCGAGCAACGCGACGCGATGTCCGCGTTATACGCTTTCGCGCGCGTCACCGATGACCTTGGTGACAGCGATGAGCCGATCCTTCTGCGTCGACACTGGCTCGATTGTTGGCGGCAAACGACGGCCATGAACTTGATCGGGGAAGCCAACGGCGAGATCCGGCTAGCCGAAGGAATGGAAGAGCTTTCCGCCGAAGCGTCGATCGATCTGGCCAGCCGGGCGAGAGAAATCATGCCCGCTCTTCGCCACGCGTCCGATCGTTACTCCATCCCGTCGCGATACCTGCTCGAAATCGTCGATGGCGTTCTCGCCGACCAACAGAAAAACCGTTTTGATACGTTCGAACAACTCGAGCATTACTGCTACCTCGTCGCATCAGCCGTCGGCATCGCGTGTTTGTACATTTGGGGATTCCGATCGCCGCTGCCCAAACAGGCAGCCGTTGATTGCGGGCTCGCGTTTCAACTCACCAATATCCTGCGCGACGTTTCGGAAGACGCCGCACGAGGACGCATCTATTTACCGCGGCAGCATTACGAGCAACACGGCCTCGATGAAGACGACCTACTGCACCCCCGACGTGACGCCCGGTTACGCTGCCTGATCCTCGACGAAACCCGACGCGCCTCCGAACTGTTCGATTCAGGATGGCGTGTTTGGGATTCTCTCGACGACTCCGGACGCCCGATGTTTAGCATGATGTGGCGGACCTACCGAGCGTTGTTGCAACGAATCGCCGAAGATCCTGACGCGATCGTTCGGCATCGCGTTTCGCTGGGAATGAGGCAACGCCTGGGAATCGTTTCGAAACACTTTGTCGGCCCACTCTATCGACGACTGCCAATCCCTCCGGTCGAAATCGGCCGTGACCCCAGCATTTCTCAGGTTGCCCCGGCGAAGACGAACACGTGATCGGTGACGTTTCAAAGACGGCCCCCAGGCGTCCTCGTGTCGCGATCATCGGTGGCGGCATTGCCGGCCTTTCCGCGGCGATGGCGTTATCGAACTTCAAATCGAATGAGACTCAGTCACGTGAGTTCGATGTCGTCGTTTTTGAATCTCGCAAATCCCCCGGCGGTCGCGCCGGTTCGTTTACCGACCCGATCTCCGGTGCAACGGCCGACTACTGCCAACATGTGGCGATGGGATGCTGCACTAATTTTATCGATCTATTACGGGACGCAGGATTGTCGGATGCCTTCACGCGATACGACGAACTAAATTTTTATCATGCGTCGACAGGGATATCGCCATTTCGGGCGAGCCGGATCTTGCCCGCACCCTTGCACCTGAATTCCGCGTTGTCAGGACTGCGGTATCTTTCATGGATGCAAAAGTCCCGCATTCGCGTTAGTCTGTGGTCGTTGATGCGAACGCGTGAATCGGCATTGACCAACATGACCGCTGCCCAATGGTTAGCCGATCATCGACAAGACGCTCACACGCGATCACGGTTTTGGGATCCGATCTTGGTCAGCGCACTCGGCGATGTCCCCGAGCGTGTTTCCATGTCTGCGGCGCGAAAGGTGATTATCGACGGATTCGCGAGCGTCCGAGGCGCCAGTGACGTGTGGGTACCCAACGAAGCCCTCTCGCATCTCTTTGGCGATCGATTAGTCTCGGTCCTACGACAAAGAGGAGTCGAGGTGCAAACGGGAGCCGCCGTGCGGAAAATCCAAAGGCTCCACGAATCCTCTTCGCCCCCGGTTCGTCTCTCAATCGGCGAAAGCGAGTGCCACGATTTTGATCATGTGATCGTGGCCTCCTCGTGGCGAGCCGCCTCACGCTTGATCGGTTCAATCGAGATGGTCGACGAACCCGCAGACACGATGTCGTGGCGAACGCACATCGTTGATTCGCTTGAATCCATTTCGCCTTCTCCCATCACCGGTTTGCACCTGTGGTTGGATCGCAGCATCACGTCGTATCGGCATGTCGTGATGGTGGGCACGACGGCGCAGTGGTTGTTTCATCACGAAGTGGATCACCAAGATCCGCAGACCGGCCACTATCATCAAGTCGTCATCAGTGGCCGACATGAACGAAGCGATGCCACCAAAGACGAGTTGATTTCACACGTCATGGATGAGCTTCGAGAGGCATTCCCCGACGCGAGAGATGCCCAAATCCACAATGCCCGTGTCGTGACCGATCCGGCCGCCGTCTACAGCGTCTGCCCTGAATTTGAATCCCAACGGCCCGACACCTGCACGCCTCTGCCTTGGCTGCATCTCGCGGGTGATTACGTCAACACGGGATGGCCGGCAACGATGGAGGGAGCCACCATCAGTGGACGTTTGGCCGCCGACAGCGTGCGAGCAACTCGTCCCGGCCAATCCGCTCCCTCGGAACGCGGCAGCGTTCTACCCGGACTGCCTCGCGGAAAAATCGCCAGTTGGTGCATTCTCGGCTGAACCCCGACTCGGCGGGGACATCAAAACGTCGCCCCCGGCCACCCCGTTTACGAATAGAATGTGACCATCGACCAAACGTGTTCGCAGCGGGCGTTCTCCTTACAGTAAGCGTTTCCGCAACGTGAACGCTCAACAACTCGCCGGCCGATCCCCGCCCTCCCATTCCTCCCTCCTTCTTATGGAAACACGTATCCCCATGACGCTCGATCCAAAGATTCCGTCGAATCAGTCTCCACGTCGCGACTCGAACAAGAGCAACAACCGTCGCTCGTTCCTGCAAACAGGACTGGCCACGTCCGCCGTCGCCGCCTCCTCTTTGACGAGTGCAAACCGTTTGTCCGCGACCGAAACCAACGCAGTTCACACGTCTTCCTCTACCGAGTCGCCATCGCGTGAGCCGATTCGCATGGCACTGGTCGGATGCGGCGGCCGAGGCACCGGAGCGTTGAACGATTCGATGACGATCAACGAAAACGTCAAACTCGTCGCGCTCGCCGATTTGAAGAAAGAAAAATGCGAACGCACGCGGAAAGCAATGAGCGGTCGACATGGCGATAAAGTCGACGTTGCCGATGACAAGATGCACGAAGGACTCGACGCCTACAAACGTGTTCTGGAAGACCCCAACGTCGATCTCGTTCTATTAACCACATCGCCGGGCTTTCGTCCTTACCACATCTCCGAAGCAGTCGACTCGGGCAAACATGTCTTTGCCGAAAAACCCACCTGCGTCGATCCCGCGGGATACCGAATCTGCTTGGAAGCACACGAACGGGCGGCGGCCAACGGCACAGCCATCGTGACCGGGACTCAGTACCGTCGACAAAACAATTACATCCAAGCGATCGAGCAAATTCGCAGCGGCGCGATCGGTGACATCGTGAGTGCCACTTCACGATACTGTTCAAACTCCATTTGGTTCAAAAACCGGCAACCAGGAGCCAGCGAACTGGATTACCAACTCGATAACTGGATGCACTTCATTTGGTTATCCGGTGATCAAATCACCGAACAAGCAGTGCACAACATCGACGCAATGAATTGGGTGATGGGATCTGCTCCCGAAACTGCGTATGGATCCGGCGGTCGTTTCACGCGGCCCGAAGGCAGTGAAATGTGGGACAGCATGTCGATCGACTATCAATATCCCGGCGATCGCATCCTGTCGTTCATGTGTCGGCAAATCCCAGGCACCCAAGGTGACAACGGGAGCGTGATTTATGGATCCGAAGCGAACATGCACATCGCGGCAATGAGCGGCGGTTCCAAGATCGTTGATCGCCAGGGCAAAGAAGTTTGGTCGGCCAAGGGAAGCATCGCGGACGCTTACCGACAAGAACACAAAGATCTGATTGACTCGATCGTCGCGGGCAAACCCATCGTCGAATTGAAGCAAACCGCCGAGAGTTCCCTCACCGCGGTGATGGGACGACTCGCCGCATACACCGGCAAGAAAGTCGAATGGGATTTCCTCACCGAAAAATCGACTCTCGACCTCTTTCCCAAAAACCTGTCCGCTGACGACTTCCCACCGTCCTCTGGCCATGCCATCCCCGGCAAAACCAAATTGGTCTGAATGAGTCTGCCCTCGAGGGGTTAAGACTTTCGTGACTCGGCCTGCGTAAACAACTCCAACGCGTCGGTGAGAAGAACGTCCGCCTCGTTGCCGCGTGAATCTCCCGATCGTTGGCTCGGAAACGGCATCGACGACGCCGACCACTGCGTCAGCACCGAATCGGTCGCCGACGAAACCGCATCAGGGTCCAAATTGCCGAGCCCCATTGGTGCGAAGCCGCCGCCAAGACTCTCGTCATCGGTCGAGTCGCGATGAGAGAATACATCGACGGCGACAATCTCACCGCCTGCAGGCTCGCCTTCAATAATCGGTTCCGCACCGACGTCCAACGCAATCAGTCGGTTAATCACCTGCAGCGCATCGACCGCTGAGACGCGACCGTCGCCGTTAACATCGAAGAACACATTCGGGAATGCTTCGACCGCATTCACATCGACCAGCGTCGACGTCTCGGCAGAAGAATACTTCGGGCCGTTGAGTTCATTGATAATCACCAAGGCATCCACGGCGGTTACTCCACCAACCCGGTTGATATCAAAACGGTCGATAAAGTTCGTCCAACCGGCACCTAAGAAACGAAGTGTTGCGGAACCATTGGTAGCGACCTGTTGTCGTTCTCCGCCGACCTTCTCGGTTTCACCAACAATCCACGAATCGGGCGATTCGAATCGCTGGTTCTTGGGATCCACGTTCATCGCAAACGTGTCACCCTCAACAGGGATTTCCTGCCCCGAATCAGCCAGGATGATGATCTCATTCGTTTCCGAAAATTCGACGTGCACGATTTCGCCGATCGCGTTCTCATCCAATTCGATATGGAGCGATACGCCTGACGCAGACTGATCCACCAACCATGTCAGTCCATCGGGCAACGAGGGCAAAACCACCGCGTCGAACTCGCCCGCCAATTCGCTCGTGCCCTCAATCAAATCAAACCGATTGCCCACCTTTGGCGAGAAATCGTTAACCAACTCAACCTCCAACACCCCATCTAATCGAGCGATCGGATTGAAACGCAAGCGATCGTAAGTGGTCCCCGCCCCATCCCCACCGATATCGACATGGGTCACGGATGTATCCAAGAAATTCACTGGTCCGTCAAGTCGGCTGGTCACCTCGTCACTCGAATTCCACGTTCCTGCAAAACGAACGTCCGATACTTCGCCCGCCCCCGTTACCCACCCCTCGAGAATCAAGGGTTCATCGAGTGAGTTCCCGTCGATCAAGCCATTATTCAACAGGGGAGTTTCCACGTGATTCGGTGTTACGATGGTTCCGTGGCCACGAATTTGACCATCGGAATGCACCTCGATTCCGCTGAGGCTCTGCACCCATCCCGCCACCGACGACACCGACTCTAACGAATCAGCCCCCAACAAAAGACGACCGCGTATCATCGCACCATCGGCGTCGAGCAAGGTGACCTCGTGTCGCGACGCGTCGAGCACACCGCCAATATCAATACCGTTTTCATAATCGACATCACCGAGTCGCAAATTCCCCGTTGACGTGATCACCGATCCGATTGCTGAAACGACACGACCATCAACAACACCATTTCCAAAGAGCGAGACGTCGTTGCCTAACATCAACGGCGATGCCGACGACAGAGTCCCACCGTTGATTCGGATCGTTCGGCTCATCGTCACAGGTTCGGATGCTCCAAGATACAGGCTTGAGTCGTCAACATCGAAGATGGAAGTAGGAGAGACCGAGATCGCCTCCATACCGACCACGGTGATCTTCTCGAATCCCGAAACGACCTGTTCGCTGACAACGGAATCAGATTGCAATCGGGCGATCATTCCTGTGTTGATCGTCGGATTGTCCACATCGCGTTCGGAGACGGTCGCGTTGACGAATTCACTGCTACGAATAATGACCTCGTCGTCACCAGTGTCACCGCCCACGACGGAAAGCGATGCAGCGGCCTCCACGAACGTGATCAAACCTCCCGTATGATGATCGATTTCAATTCGGTTGGGCTTGTCGATCGCTCCCCTGATTACCAGCGAAAGAATCGTGTTGAGTGGTCGATTCAGCAACAACGCTTGTTCGTTATTTTGGTCAACAACCTCGATTCGGTCGCCAACGCGGCGAACAGCCAGGTCGCTAGATATGCCTGACGGTAATTCAAGCAGGACCGCCTCCACATCAAATCCCACTTGGATTGTGATCGTAGCCTCTTCCTCAGCAATCCCATCACTCACCGTGTATGAGAAAGAATCTTCGCCCATCATATCAGTCGCGGGCGTGTAAACGATTTTATCCCCATCGATCACAACCGTTGATCCCGCAACCGACGTTGCAGAGACGGCAACGATCGATAAGTCCTGTTCGACTTCCAGCGGTCCGGCGACATCGTTACTGAGTAGCTCTTCAATCGCAAACACGATCGGTGAGTTGGGTTCGGTTCGTGCCGACTCTCCCTGTACCCATGGAGGATCGTTGATCGGATCAATCACAATTCCAACCGTGGCGGTCGAACGCAAACCGGTTGAGTCAGAGATCGTGTAGGAAAACGAATCTTCACCGAAAAAGTCATCTGACGGACGGTAGACCAGCATGCCTTCGCTACGCGTCACGGTCCCGTGCTCCGGCTGCGTATGCGAAGCCAATTCGAGCAAATCGTCTGCATCGGCATCCGTATCGTTCGCGAGCAAACTCGCCACTGAGATCCGCAATTCTCCGTCTTCGTCCATCCTGACGGAATCATCCTCCGCTACAGGAGCATCCGGTTTGGGATCGATATCAAAGGTGATTTGACCTTCATCGAACGCGCCGCTCTCGTGTGTCACACGGTAGACTAATTCTTCGGTACCGAAGGCATTCTCATTGGGAACATACCTGAGAATGTGGCCATCGAGAACGACGCTTCCGAGCACCGCCGTCGACATCAGCGAGTACAGCAAATCTCCAGGATCAGCCTCGACGGACGATGACAGTTCAATTGTAACTTGCTCGCCGTCTTCATCGAGTTCCCGCCTGATATCGGCCGCCTCCACGTTCGACAGTTCCGGCCCAACATCGATCAGGAACCGAGAGTTACCTCCTAGCAAGATTCGATCCGATGCCACCTCTTCTTTATTTGTTTCCGTGCCGTAGAGCAACACTCCGTCACCAACGTCGGGTGGATCGAGTCGCACGGACACTTCATTTGCCAGAGAAACCGCACGCACCGGAATCGCAAACGCGTCGTATGCGATCTCGCCGCTGAAGCCGTCAATCGCATCGAAGATCCCGCCACCGCTGACGGGCCCGAGTCCTCCAACCTCATCGAAGATATCACGCTCAACATCGGATTGGTCGAAACCTCCGACGACACGCGTGTTGCCATAAACTCGGGTCAGATTGAACGTCGGTGGATCGCCCACTCCGACGTTACGATTCCTGAGTTCGAAAAACTGATACATCCGGTCGGGATTGATATCATCCTTGCTCCCGTCACCATCACGGTCGACATAGACATCGAACTCGTTCTCAACCACTTCCTTCAACACCAAACCTTCAGTCCCATCCGAATCGATCGCGAGATTCACGCGCAGCATCGGCATATCCACACCGACGAAACTTGGATCGGTGTAAACCACATCCGTGAAATAAACCGGCACTTCCTCAGGACCATATTCCGCAATCCGCATCGCGCGTGTTCGCACCTGGGATCCCGATGAAACATCGTCGTTCAACCCGACCACAACCTCTCGAATGACTTCCGCTACATGAGCATCGCCATCGCCTAGAAACTCCGCCAGCGACATCGTCACTTTCTCTTCCGGATTGGAATCGAGATAAAACTCGAGCATACCGCTCGAATTATCTTCACTGAGAATATCGTGGGAGAAAATCAGTTCTTGAACTTCCCCGATCGCGGGCTCCAGGACACCTTTGCTCTCGACAAGGATATCCGTAACGACGCGAAAGATACCGAACTGGCTCCCTCGTTCCCGAAGATCTTGGGCAGCGACCTCTAATTTGAACACTTCGTTGATCGGAACCTGATAGCGCAGCGTTTGATCATTGTCGGCGGTCATCGCCACAACACCATCGATATTGGGCAGTAACTGATCCGTCTCGATATCCCGCGCCGTCAAAACAAAACGGACGTCAAAGTCGCCCGCTAACATCTGCCGCGATTCGAGAGTCTCGGAAATCAGACGTCGATTCCGGCTTCCCTTCACAAGACGACGTCTGCGTCCGTTAAGGGATTGACGTCGACGACGACCACCGAGCCTAATTCCGGCTGCCAGCTTTGATGACGACGAACGAAATTGGGGGAAAGCTATCGTCATGAGCATTTTGCCACGGATGATCACCGTCGACTCGTCATTATGACAAAACCGCGAGATGATCAGTGCGAAAGAAAAGACCGGCCAATTGTGACGCGATCGCAAGACCGAAGCAAGTTACGCGGGCTCAGGCCGGGTTGATTCTTGCAACCCGATGAAGTCGCCAAATCGATCGAACGCCTCGCTCGGCCTCCGACTCGTACGCCACCAGACCGAACGGTCCATTTTGATACAGCGCAAATATGTTAGGATTTGCAAGCAAACGTTTTTTAATGTGGGTTGAAACCCGAGGAATCGAGTCCGATGAGTGATGCCGTTGCCCATTTGATCTTTGACGTGGAGAGCATTGCCGACGGGGAATTGATCTCTGCGGTTCGCTATCCCGACGAAACATTGACGCCCGAAGAGGCGATCGCGAAATATCAAGCCGAACGTTTGGAACAAACCGGGTCGACGTTCATCCCTCACACTTTCATGGTGCCGATTTCGGTCGTGATCGCGAAAGTGACCTCCGACTTTCGCCTGCTCGACATCAAGTCGCTCGACGAACCGCATTTCCGACCACACGTCATGACCAAACACTTTTGGCAGGGCTGGGAAGCGTATCAAATGCCGCAGTGGGTCACGTTCAACGGGCGGTCGTTTGATATTCCGTTGATGGAACTCGCTGCCTTTCGTTTCGGGTTATCCATCCCCAAATGGTTCGACGACAGCGGATACAAATCACGACGCAATCGATTCAGCACTGGCTCGCATCTCGATCTGCAAGAGTTGCTCACCAATTTCTCCGCCGCCCGATTTAACGGCGGGCTCAACCTCGCCGCTCAATCGCTCGGCAAACCGGGCAAGATGGGACTCAGTGGCGATCAAGTCCAGGCCTACTACGACCGTGGTGATTTGAAAGCGATCAGCGACTACTGCCGTTGCGACGTTCTCGACACATACTTCGTGTTCCTGCGCAGCATGGTGCTGACCGGTCGCGCGAGCCTCGCCGACGAAACCAAATTAGTTGCACACGCACGGGAGTGGATCGAATCACAAGCGAAAACCTGCCAGGCGTGTTCCGACTACATGGACCACTGGTCCGAATGGAAAAACCCCTGGCAACCCGACGAAGACGCGACTCTCGCTGCGTCGACCACCCCTCCCGAACCGGCGGCTGATGAACCGACGGCCGAGCCAAACCCGGTTGCCGAAACCACACCCGCGGCTTCAGGAAACAGCGACGAAAACGCGAACGTGGAAAAAGCTAGCGACGATTCGTAACCTCAAACGGAATCGCCGGTAGATACCCGTAGTTGTTCCGTCGCGGTTTCGGTGCAGGATCTTCTTCGGTCGGCTTTGCCGTGATCTCTTTATAGACACTCAACAATAGATTGCCGCGATCACCCGGCAGGATGTGTTTCTCCTCGGCGATGGTTGTGTTGTCGACTGTCACCGCAATGGCATACCCGCCGGTGCGAGTCTTCACGACCGTAGCCGAGATCCCATCAAGCGGATCGGCAACTTCGACGAACATGATCGACGGGTCAAAGTTTTTCGACGTGGGAGCAATCGGGATGAATGCTTTTTCGCTGACGCTCAACTTCGCCGCCTCGGTTCCAGGAACGAGCGTGAACGGCATTCTCGCACCGCCTTTCCCATCGACCACAACGTTCCAATTTTCGACAGGAACGAGGTGATGCCAAATGAACGCCTGCATCATGTTTTCCGCAGGAACGGCCGGGCGAATTAACCCGTTGCCGCGACGTCCTCCTCGGGACACCCCCTGCATCTCTAACTGAATCGGTTCTTTGTTCCGACTGACTTTCGTTGAGGGCGCTAACGACAGCGTCATCGCGATGTGATCGACATTCCCCGGAATGACATTTCCGTCTATCCGAAAACCCTCGGGAGGTTCTATCAAAGACAATTCGATGTCTTCATCGAACCCATCCTGTCGCATTACGAAAACGTCAATCGGCACAATCTGTCCCGCCTTTGCAATGATGTTGGACGGGGTGACACGGAGATCATACGATGGCTGTGGTCGATGTAGAGACAGGCGATAGGTAAATTCACTACCGCCATCGTGCTGCGCATTGGTGATATACAAATAATGCTCACGACCTCCCGCGAGCGTCGCCGTCAAATGCGAATCCGCGTGATGGGTCTGCAGCGCCAACGTCAGGTCTTCATAGTCGTCATTGAAGGCCACTTCGTTCCCCTCGGCATCCGTCAAACGCAACATTGAATCGAGTGGCGACCCCAGTTGCCGCGCGGCCACCTCGGCGACCAAACGCCCTCCGCCCTCGATCCTGAACACATCCTCATCGCCGGGATAGTTGATGCGTCCGTTGATTGTACGTGGTGTCGAAATCGATTGTGCCTCTTTGCGAGTGTTGTTCGGCTCACGATCAAACACCTCAGGCCAAAACCCGATTTGCAATGGAAACTGAATCCCCACTCCGCCGGATTGCGTCATCCGACAACGCATGATTGGTCGATGCCTTTTGCGACTCATTGTCGAAACCGTCATACGATTGTTCGACAGATTCCAACCGCGGATTTGTATCGTTTGTTCTGAATCGACCGGCGCTCCGAGTGGAAAGATTCCGGTGACAAATGGGATCTCGCCGATGGTAAGCCGGTACACGAAATCTTCGCGACCACGATACAGCGAATCGCGAATCTCAATGATGTATTTGCCATCCTTGGGCACTTCGAAATACATCACCGGGTCTTGGCGAAATTGGAACGAATCGGAATAACTGACCTCACGTCCCGTTTCATCCGTTAACCGCAATACCGCCTGGAACCATCCCGGAACAGCATCCGCCAAATAAGGAATGACCTCTCGGGCATCGGCCTGAATCACGAGCTTCATGCCTTCGCGTGCCTGGAATGCAAATCGATCTGTCTCGCCAGGCATGACCTGTCCGTTAATCACGGTTGGCAACGTTTCCACCACCTCATCAACGGTGTCGACAAAGCTCACAATCTCGCTCGGCGGCGACTCGTTGACTTCACGCCATCTCCCCACGTGCAACCACAGCGGATTGGAAATCGAGGCACCGTCGATCAAACGCAACTCTCGTTTTCCGAACCCCGCGTTTGCGTCTACGGTCACACGCAAGCGTACCGTTTCATCGAGTTGCTCGTTCGGTTGCCGCTTGGGGTCTCGGTCCCGTCGACGATAGAGTTCCATTTCATGCAGTTGTTCCTCGGTCACCCCGGCATAGGTGGCGACTTCGGCTTTGCTCGGTGCCTCGCCACCTTCTCCGTTCAATTCCGCTTGCAGACGAATCTCGGCTTCTCGCAGCTTTCGATTCAATTGCGTGAATTCCCCTCGAGTCATCGGTTTGTACCAATTCAGTATCTCGATACTAACTCCTTCACCAGAGACAAAGAATTCGTCTGCGTTCTTAAGGTACTGCCCACCCAACGTGATTTCACACGACATCCCACGCTCACAACCGGCGGGATAGGCGTAGGCGAGATGAGGGCCTCGTCCACGACGTTGCGCGTGTACCGTGCTGGTCATTATCAGCACGAGAATGCAACCGACCACGACGGCGTTCCCATCAACTGCTTTCGACAGTACTGCCCTGAACACGTTCACGAGATCAACTCCGTCAAACGACCGCCACTTTCCAACCCTTCATCTTTCCCAGGGGTTGCTCTGACGAATTCACCCATCGGATGTGGCAGGCTCGCCTCGGGGTCAATGCCGAGCAACTCGTACATCGTTCCGATCAAATCACCGGGATAGACCGGACGATTCTTTACCGTTTCACCACGCGAGTCCGATTCGCCCACAATCTGTCCGCCCTTGAAACCGCCACCTGCGATCAAACTCGAGAAACAGGCGCCAAAGTGATGTCGACCACCATTCCAGGGCGATTCGGCCGCCACTTTGGGACTGCGTCCGAACTCGCCGATACACCATACGATCGTATCGTCGAGCATTCCCCGATCACTCAGGTCAGCGATCAAGGTGCCGAGACCACGATCGAGTTCAGGCAATTTACGCCGCATCGAGGCGAAGTGATCTTTGTGCGTGTCCCAACCACCATGATTGACTGTGACAAACTTCGAACCATTTTCGATCAATCTCCGTGCCGCGAGGCAGGATTGCCCAAACTTGTTTCGTCCGTATCGCTCTCGCATCTCATCGGATTCTTGCGCCAAATCGAACACGCGTCCCGCATCCCCCACAATCAAATCGTAGGCTTCCTGTCGTGCCAACTCCGCTGCTCTCAGCGATGCGTTTTTACCAACGACCTTATTGAGCGAATTCAGACGCCCTAGAAACTCACGCCGTTTTCGTTGCTGATTTTCCGAAAGATCTTTGCTGATGATTCCCTCGACCTCGAAACGACGCGCGTTCGGATCACCTCCGGTCGCGAACGGCTTGTAACGAATGCCCATGAATCCCGCTTCGGAGAACCGCCCCATCGGTTCCGTTAGAACGATGTAGGGAGGAATCAAACCCGCCGCTCCCGCTTTTCCGGCGGTCTCTGGAAATCCCTTAAACGCCGTTACGACCGCGCCCGCGGCGGGATAAACCAATCGCCCCGGCATGCGTCCCGTTTGCGTCAAATACGACGCCGTCTCATGACCGTTCTGGCCGTGTGTCATGCTGCGGATCAGAGAATACTTGTCGGCGACTTTTGCCAGTTCGGGCAACAATTCCCCGATCCGAATCCCGCTCACGTTCGTTTCGATCGGATGACTCAGAGGACCGGTATAGTCGCTGCCGGAATCCGGTTTGGGATCAAACGTGTCGGTATGAGTGGGACCGCCCGACAACCAAACCTGAATCACCGCTTTCGCCTTGGGAGGCTTGACCACGCTCGCTTTGGCTGCATCAGACAACTCTGCTCTCGCGGCGTCGGCGGCGGCGAGTCGTGAAGCGATCGCCAATCCGGCACCCGACAACACACTGCTATGCATCATCTGACGGCGGGTCAACGAAAGCCCACAGGTGGCGTGATCGCTGTAGTAGTGACGCATGATTTTTTCCTTGCGATGTTCACTCAGTGTTGGAACAAAAACTCATCGGTATTGATCAATGCCCACGCGAGTTCACGCGTGCCTTCGACGTCTTGGCACCATGTGTTCGCGATCAGCATCTCGTCTTCGGTCGGGTACCGTGAAAGGATTGTGAGATAGATCTGCTCCGCCTTTTGCGTCGTATTGATCGATCGTTTGGTGATATTGGCGAGCCCACGGCCCTTCTTCAGCTTGTCCCGAATATGGTTGGAATTGAGCAGGTGCAACGACTGCCCTGCGGTCAATTGATTGTTGCGTTCGGAGTGCATCCCCGTATCACGTGGTGGGCGTCCGAAAATTTCAAGAAAACTACTTGTGATACTGCCGTCGGGAATCGAGATCGCACGCTGCCGATCGGGCAGGAACGTGAACGGTTCGGGAATGATGCTCATGTAGGTTTCGGTTGTCCCGGTGATTTGGCAGATGGCATCGATCAAGACTTCCGCGTCATGCCGGCGAGGCATGTAAGACGCGAAATAGGAAGCCGCATGTTCGTCGCCCGATGGATCCACACACGACAATTGGTACGCACTCGAACGCAGAATCAACCGCAACAAACCCTTCATGTCGTACCCCGAACTCACCAATTCGTCCGCGAGACTATTGAGCAGTTCCTGGTTGGTCGCCGGGTTATCCGCACGAACATCATCAGGCGGATTCACAATGCCACGGCCGAACAACCAGAACCACGTCCGGTTCGCAATCGCTCGCGCGAACCATGGATTGTTCTCATTGACCAACCAATCCGTGAATACGAATCGCGGGTCAGTGTTAGGCGGAATTTCGAGGACACGACCGGTCGGCAGCATGCCTTTCCTCGGGCCGTTTCCGGAATCCCCTTGCCGTCGGTCAAAGTAAATAATTTCTTCTTTCCATTCGCCCGTCGGCTTGAATCCCACGCTGGCGAAAAACTGACTCATCCCGGCAAGCTTCTCAGGCGGCCACTTCTCAGCACGAGAGGCCATGAAGGTCAACGCGACCGTCTTCGCGATCGCCTCAGGCTCCTTGCTCTGCATCGCTCGATAGAAATTCACCTGCGGGGTTCGAAAGTTACTTCCCGACGACGTCAGCATTTCGCGAACGAACTGGTCATAGGGCATGTTGTCGCGAATCGCAGTGCGGATCCATCGGTGATAGGCTTGCGCCGCGTTGGGCCACAAATTGATCGGAAACTCCGCCTTGACTCGTAGCACGTCGCACCACTTCATCGCCCAGTAATCTGCGTACTCATCGCGTTGAAGGAGTTCATCAATCAACTTTGCACGTTTGCGTTCATCGTTATCCCGCAAGAACGCTTTCGCCTCATGAGCACGCGGTAACGTGCCCGTGACATCGATATAGACACGTCGCAAAAAGACCTCGTCCGAACACAAACCGGCAGGTTGTATCCCGAGTTTGAACAGTTTTTCAAAAACCGCATCGTCCACTCGGTTGTGACCGTGCAGCGGCATCGGACTTTCAAAAACGCCCACGAGGGTTTGTTCTCGAGTCGATTCTTCTCGCCGCGTCGTCAACACCGCAGGTTCCACGACATCACCTCGTGAACCACTCGAGGACAAGTCCACGACCGTCAAACCACTCTCCCGAACTTCACGCACGAAGGGCTTCGCATCAGGTGTGGTGACCTGCGAGGCCGAACCACGGGAATCGGGACGTGCGTCGTGAGCAACGCGCTCACGACGAGACTGGGACACTGCAGACGGTTCGACCGGAGTAGCAACCGACGACTCCACATCGCCTTTCACCTGTGTCATGGCCCAGAACAACACACCGGACAAGAGAGGCGGCACGACGGCGAGCATCAACAACCGCAACATCACCTGATGTCGGTGCTTTCGCTGACGAACTCGTTCGGTTCGAGTTCGGATCATGAGTAGGGTTCCTTCGACTTTGAACCTATAAAATCAAACCGACGTGAACGCGACACCTTCAATTTCGACTAGAAGATCTGGGCGACACACATCCGCATTCGCATAGATGATGGGGAGAGGTCCGAACCTTGCTTCGCAGATCGCTCGACACTTCTCGTAGTCTTTGGCGTGTTTGATATACACGCGCACCTTTGCTAGTTCTTGTAACGTGGCGCCACAACCTTTGAACCCATGCCGTGCTAAGTTTTCCTCGGCAATCAAACTTTCGATGTTGTCGATCGTTTGATGAGTTTGCTTTTCGATGTCTCCGATGTGAACACTTTCGGAATCGAGAATACTCGCGGTCCCAGAGATCCAAATTGTCGCATAGTCATCGACGACCACTGCCATCGCGCGAGAAAATTTAGGACTCTTAATCGAAAACCTCTTCTCGTAATCAAAAGCGGACGTTTGACCAGGGTTCTCCAGCGCAACTAAATGCACATCGGTCCGCGTCGATTGCAGTGCCATCGCACTGAGCACCAAACCGTTGCCTCCCGTTCCGATCCCGGTGCTCGCGGGGTATACGACACCTCGGTCGCTTGTTTTCATGGCCCCACTAGACGCTTTCGCGTCAAAGTAGTCGGTGCGTGCGCGGTTGAGTTCGCGATACCGTTCGACACCCTGTTCGGTTTCGGTGATCCCGCCTTGGTACAGCCAAACACGGGGAATTTCTGAAAACGTGACACCGACGCGATTCAACCTCCGATCGAGTTCGGAAAAACAGAACGCAGACTGTTCATACGAGTTAGCGGCAGACGGTGGCGGAGTGATCCCTGAAAAATAGATCCAACGCATCGCGTCATAGTCGACTGTCACGACGTCTGCGTCAGGGAACGAAACTTGAACCGACTCCCCCCCAATCGCCCACGCTTCGATCGCCAGCGACTGATTGCCGCAGGGAGGCTGGACGATATAGTTCGCCGCGGGCGTTTCTTCGCCAAAATAGGCTTCGAATAATCTTCGTATCGCAGGGATATCTTCGGCCGTGCGAACAAAGACCGTTTGCTGGACCATCTTCATCGGCACGGGCTGCTGATTCAAAATCACCCGGATCGTCGAGATCGCCTCCCAAGCTTGATCGATCGCGGTTCCGTGATTTTGCGGCGTGATCATCAGCGCAACTCGGTGCACGCCTCCAATATCAATCACACTGTGCTGCTGCTCGCTGAGCAGGCAGGGTGGCATTGCATTGTCACCGTTAACGAACTGTCCGTTGCCGATCGAACCACCCGATAGCATGCCACGTTTCGTGGAATCGACGCTAACCGTCGGTGAACATCGGCCCGTTTGAAGACATGTGCCTTGCTCGCCGAGCATCCGTTTCTCTGGATTCATCCGGTAACAAACGGCTCCATGATGATCGGGTGATTGCGGAGCGGTGCTCAGATCCGCAGCCTGCGCCGAAGCCCTATCACACGGTGTGGCATGCTCTCGTTTGCTGTCATTCATATCAAACACTCTCCGCCGTTGAGACGAGACAAGCTCGATCGATTCATTTCGAACAGGGAGGACACGTTGTCACCGTCAGCACCCCTGAGTCTAGTCCTGGCATCGATCGAAACGCAAACGAAACCCGTGCATTTCACACCCTAATTGCGTGCGTCGAATCGTCACGCCGAACGCGATAGAATGACGATTGCGTCGTTTCGTCGCATTGCCGTGCCGGCAGATCTTCAGTGCGGCCTCATCGTTAAGACGCTAGGATTCAGTTCAGAACTTTGGTACGCGAAAATCAATTTCAGTGATCAACGAAACAGGAACATGACTCATGACTTTCCCCACCCCCGATTCCATTCGCAACCTTTGTCTTTGTGGTCAAACCGGCTCGGGCAAGACCACGCTCGTCGAACGATTGTTATTCGAGTCAGGTGAAATCAAACGCCTAGGCGCTGTACAAGATGGCAACACGGTCAGTGACTATGCCGAAGAAGAACAACGCCATCATCATTCGCTGCAACCAAGCATCGTGCATTTCGATTACGAAGGGCATCATGTCAACGTCATCGACACGCCCGGCATGTCAGACTTCATCGGCCACGCGATTGCCTGTTTCCCCGCCGTTGAATCGGTGGTGATTATGATCGATGCGTCCAAAGGAATCGAAAGTGAGACGCGGCGATTGATGCGATTGGCAGCCGATCGCAAATTGCCGCGTATGCTGTTGATCAATAAGATTGATCTACCTGAATTGGACCTCGAACAACTCGTCGATGACATCCGGAATACGTTCGGTGACATCTGTTTGCCGATCAATATGCCGACGCCCGGATGCGGTGACGTAATTGATGTCTTCGAAACCGATGCGCACGACGCGACCGCGTTCAGCTCCGCCGAAACGGCCCATACCCGGATTGTCGAACAGGTAGTCGAGGTCGACGATCAGTTGACCGAAAACTACCTCGAGTCGGGTGCGGAAAAGCTCGATCCGAATCGCATCCACGTGGCGTTTGAGAAAGCGCTTCGAGAAGGACACTTGGTCCCGATCGTTTTTGCATCCGCAACAAGCGGGACAGGCATCAAACATTTGCTGCATGTCACAGCATCGCTATTGCCGAGTCCGCTCGAGGGGAACCCTCGTCCTTTTGTGCGAGGCGATGAACCACTACCAACGGAGTTTGATCCTGACAAACCGACGATCGCACACATCTTTCGCGTCGCGACGGATCCGCACATCGGCAAACTCGGAATTTTCCGTGTGCATCAGGGATGCGTGCGTGCCCGAGGAGAGTTGTATATCGATGACTTACGAAAACCGCTACGTATCGGTCACGTCATGCGACTGCAAGGAAAAGACCATAAAGAGACAGACGTGATCGGACCGGGGGAAATCGGTGCCGTGTCCAAGATCGACGAGGTTCACTTCGATGGCGTCTTGCATGATGAGGCAACAACAGAAAACCCGCCGCACCTCGTCCCGCTGGCACTCCCCAAACCCATGTACGGTTTGGCAATCGAATTGAAACGCCACGCCGACGAAACCAAGTTCTCGTCCGCGGTACAGAAACTGCAATCCGAAGACCCGTGCTTTCGTGTCGAACGCATCTCGGCGACAAACGAAACCGTCATGCGTGGTCTCGGTGAACTCCACCTCCGCGTCATTCTGGAAAAACTACAAACGCAGTACGGCATTGAACTCGAGACCGCACCGCCCAAGATCGCCTACAAGGAAACCATCACCTCACAGGCCGAAGCACACTACCGGCACAAAAAGCAGACCGGCGGATCAGGACAATTCGGCGAAGTCTATCTGCGTATCGCCCCTCTTCCACAGGACCACAAAACCGGGTTCGAATTCGAGAACAAGACCGTCGGAGGTTCGATCCCGAAACAATTCATGCCCGCGATCGAAAAAGGCATTCGACAAGTGCTCGACGAAGGTGCCATCGCGGGATATCCCATGTCGGGCGTGCGAGTCGAAGTTTACGACGGCAAACACCACGACGTCGACAGTAAGGAAATCGCATTCATCACGGCGGGCCGCAAGGCGTTCGTCGAAGCGGTCAAGAAATCTCGCCCAGTGCTGCTCGAACCGTTTGTCGACGTGGAAGTCAGCATTCCTTCCCAATACATGGGCGATATCACCGGCGATCTATCGGTAAAACGAGGACGCGTCAGCGACACGCAAGTCCTCAGCGACACCTGCGTGATCCGCGCAACCGCTCCACTGAGTGAACTGCAAAACTATGCCACCGACCTGAAAAGCATTACTGCCGGATCAGGAGCATTCACGCTGAGCTATTCACACGATGAACCCGCACCTCCGGCAGTCCAGCAGGACGTTATCGCCGCCTATCAACCGCAAGAGCAAAACGACTAACCGCCTGAATCAACTGTCGTCACCACGACAGTAAATTGACGCCTGCCGACAGCGCAGACGCGTGCCAACGGACACGAACGACCGCGACACGATTACCTCCCGCGAGTATTACTCAAGGGCTCGCCGCCAAATCACTCGTGGCAACGGGTTCGCGAAATTGGTCCACGTTGAATGGACGATTGACGATCGATTCGCCTTCACCGTCTGGATCAGGATCTTTCGATAAAATCATCACGCGGTGTGACTGCCGCGAGGTTCGACGACGATAGCTCTCTTTGTGACTCGTGTTGATGCGGTCACGTTCATCGGGAGACAATTTCCCTAACAGTTCGTCATCGAAATTGGCGATCAGCATCATGTGTCTTTGTTCGGTGAGAATCTGTCGAAGCTGTCCGATCTCAATGTCGCAATCCATCATCACAACGGTATGTAAGTAACGGGCATGAACGATCGCCTCCACCAACTCGTCACTCAATTCAAAACCGGAGACGTCGAGAACCTCGAGGCCACCGTGCCGGACCAATCGGTTCAACAACCGGTACGGCATCGAACTCCCGATGATCGACAACTCGGAAAGCTGTGAGAAGGAACTGATTTTCTCCCAGGCGGCGGTACTGAGTTCGACTCGGTTCAAACTCAACGAACGGAGACTCGCGAGCGACCCGAACCAGGCGACCGTTTCGTCACCGATCTCGGTATCGTCAACACAAATTCGTCGCAATCGTCCAAGACCACGCCACGCTCGCGTAACGTCGTCGTCCAGCTCACTACCGGGCACTTCCAAAGCCGTCAAAGCTGTCATTTTGCCAATCCGCCGCAGTCCTTTGCGTGACAACGATGCGTAAGCGAGCACCAACTGATCGAGGTCAGCACAGTCGAGCAACGTTTCGACAAGACGATCATCGACATTCGATCCCCCCGCGATGAACCGCATCAAGCCTTCGACTTCCTCGACACGGGCATCCTCCGGCCAAGGACACTCTACGGTCAAATCGACAAGATTTGGCACGTTGGTAATATGAAGATGTTCAATTTGGTCTTGGATCACAACTCCACTAGAAAGACGCGGCAGGTTCCTCAACCGCAACGAGGATAACTTTCGAAACGGCAGCGAACTGATTTCCTTAATTCGTTGATGATTACTCAGATGCAATTGATCGAGCCCCGAAAGATCAGCGGTTAACCGAGCGAGTTTTGGCAACTCAAGGAACCGCCGCAATTGCGGACGGTCGACGACGCTTTGGTGCAGATCCAATTCTTTGAGTGATTCGATCTTTGCGATCGGCTTTAGCTCCGCAGAACTCAATCCCGAGTTCGTCAACTTCAACTTCTCGAGCGACTGAATCTCTGCAATTCTCGAGAGTTCTCCACTGCCCAATCTCAATCGATCGAGCGTCAGCGATCGGATATCGGGCAGACGACATATTTCGTCGATCCACTTAACGGAATGTTCATATCGCTCTGGCGTGCTTTCCTTCAGGTAAACCGGCGAGAAAACGGAACGACCAATAATGACTTCACGGAGCCGGGTCATGCCTGACAATCGGAGTTCTTCCAAGTCCTCGGCATTGCATTCGATGCGGGTCAATTTGGGCAAATGCTTTAGGTTCACGACTTCCCAGCGAGGCAACAGGAAATTTGACGTGTCGCGAGGACTACCGAACGGGATATCGAGCGATTCGAAAAGGTTCTCCAACGCGGGAAGCCCAATCGCGTGGAGTGAGTATTGCTGTGGAGCGGGCAGATAGATCGACTTCAAAACGGGACACGCTTCCAAATGCAGTTCGATCGTCGCATCGGACGGTCGGCGTCGTGATCGTTCCAACGCCACTTCTTCCAGCACGCTCCAATTGCTCAGTTCCAACCGAACCCGTTCGCTCGTTCCTGGCGTCGGCAACCGCAACGTACGTACACTCGACGCCCAACCGGTTTGCTTGAAGTCGCTGAACGCAAACGAAGATCGAGAAAAATCCACGCGTTCCAAATTAGGCAATCGATTGAGGTTCTCCAGATCCGTTTTCTCGAGACGACACCGTCGCAACGCCAATTCACGAAGCTGTGAATGATCCGAGAGCAACTTCACCGCCTCGGTGCTCATGGAACAACTTTCCAACACAACCTCGGTCAGTTCCGTGGCCTTGCTCATACGAGCGAAGTCATCCTCTTCCAACGTCGACGCGATAATCCGTATACCACGCAGCGTGGAAAGACTCAGGAGTTCATTCAACATCGCTGTTGAAGGCCGATAGACTTCGACGTCTCGCACCCTCAGAAACGCTCGAAACAACGGCCGGGGTATCCGAGTCGCCAGCCATCTGGGCAACTCCGCACTCAACGAACAGTGACCAAAATGCGAGGTGCGCACCGCGATCCGCTGATGCTGCGTCGCGGTCATGGATGAAAGTAAATAGATCAACGCGGGGATCAGTAACGCGAGCCCCGCGGTCGTCGCGTCAAACCGTAGACGTGCACTCTTTGGATTCTTCGACAACGATATCTGTCGGTATCGCCGCCTTGTGTAAAGCCAGAGTAGTGCCATCACGACCAGACCAATCATCACGTTGATGATTAGATTTCGTTTGGATTCATACAACAGTGACGGCTTCTCCGAAGAGACCTGTGAGAGTAACCGAACTCGATAATTAAGAGGCCACCCGGTTCGTTCAATCGACTTGGTCGACCCCAACATCCCCGAGACCCCGGCATCCGCGATGCGTCCCTCCCGAGCCACCAGCACTCGCACGTGCTCGGACGGCAGGTTGAGAACCACCAACAAAACGGCGGCCAAACTGGAAAACAAAATGCAGTTCACCGTCGAGCGGCGTTTGGCAAGTTGATCGTTCACCACACACCTAACGTCTGGAGTTGCGACGAAGCGGTTCCTGCCCAGTCCCGATTGGCAGCAGGGGATGCCGGACTGGGGTGCAAAATCCGAGCGATCGTCGCCGACGACTGCTCATCATCGACGACACGCTTCAGGCAACCTTCCGCAAAAGCACCAACGCCGATCAGGTGTTTCCACGGCAACAAATCGATCACCTCTCGCAAGTGTTCGTCACAGCACTGTTGAAGGGAGTTGCGTTCTTCGGCGGGCAATTTATCGGGTGTTCGGTTCCGGCCACTGGCTTCCATGAAAACCAGAGGGCAATAGTTCAATACAAAGTGTTTTTTGAAGAACGCGGAAGGCTTTTGAAAGCGTTCCTGCATCAACCCCCACAATCGTCGACCGCTGACTTCACTGCGCTGACATTCGAGTCCTTCGATGGGCCGTTTCGGGTGTTCCGATTCGACGCTGCCGACGACACCTTGGATCCCCATCCAATCGCGAACCGCCGCAACCTCACCAAAAGGCACTCCCGTCTGAGCCATCCCCCAAGGTCCAGGATTCATCCCCAGCATCAACACCTCCGCCTTCGCCGACACCTGTTCGATGTAAAGGCGATGGAGATCCCACGCATAATCGAGCGGGTTGTAGACGTGCGTGATGGGTTCATCGAAGTTCAGTGAGTTGACCTTCTCTCGCAACCGTTGAGCAGCGTTGCAGAGTTGGTCGCGCACGTCGCGATTGGTGGTGCGTCGTTTCGTGGCGGGACGGTTCATGTTGGGGGTTCTTTCGATTGCTCGGCGATTGCCGTGCGATGCGCAGATTGCTGTTCGAGGATCATGATTTTCTGCCATATCTTTCGTGACAACCCCGTACTGAGCTGTTCGACGTCACTGACAGAGGCGACGGATTCGGTGTCATCAAAATCACGCACATAGAGCGCCGCAATCTTCCCCGTTAGCGACAGCATTTCGCTGCAATAGTCCAAATACCGATTCAATTCCAACGGAGTCATTTGTTGACGGGGTGAATTCGTGGTGCTTTTCCAAATTTTCAAAACCCGTTCAGGATCCTTGGTCAACTGATGCATATCGATGATATGGCAGATCGATCGGAGTTCATGGATCGCGGAGAGCGCGCGCCGTCGTTTGATGCGAGTTTCCAACGACACGAGAAAGTAGATCGCCGCACCGAACAGCAACAATACGTTCGCACCGGCCTCGGCGGTCGTGATCAGATCGGTCAATTTCTGGACTTCATCTTCGATATCGTGCCCCGCCGCCCAAAAGCCCAAAAACCAAAGAAACAGAATCACCGAAGCACACGCGAGTACGTAGCCACTGATTCGGATCATGAAGATGGGTTGGCCGATGCGTGAGGAACGCTCCGACGCCCGCCGTGCGACGTCCAACAACTCGCCGCATAAACAGCACAAGCCACTGTCGGGGAATCGCTCGCTGATCCGCCGTTGCAATCGGGCGATCGTTTCGATGATGCAGTCATCCCGAAGCACTAAACCACTGACACGAGATTCGCGTTGATGCAGCGTGTTGAACGGACGAAGAAATGCTTGCATCTGTTTATGATCAGCTTAAACGCCGAGATACTCATCAATGGCTTCTAAAAACACATCCGACTCGACAGCACGATCGAACAACGTTTTGGTTAATTCGGAAAGACATGCCGCGTGAACGTCGGCACCACGGATACACTCACCAACGGCCTCGTCCGAGGAGGTCAGTTTGAGTCGGTCCCAAAGCATCAAATACTCAGGATCCCAATTCTCGTTGAGATCGATGGTGAGGCTATGGGCAGGCAGTCGCCAACCTGATAGCGAAACGTCTTCGGAGTCAGAGAAAACGATGATATCCACCTCATCATCACTTACGTTTTCGGATCGAACCTGCCTGGGACTTCTGATGATTTCGATCTGTTCCAGATTGAGTGTATCCCAGCGGTGGTTCTTCGTGGCTTTGACTTGATTAAGCAAGGCCTCTTTTTGAATCATCAGACTGTCCGACGAACGATCTGATCGCCCATCGATCCACCACAAATTGCGACACCGGCTCTCGCGACGATCCAAAACGTGAGACGCGAGCGGCCCCCACACCTTTTGCTTCATCGAACAAAGTCGCCACGGCGACGACACATCCGCCGATGTCTCGTGAACCACCAAATCGAAGGATATTTTTTCTGCCTGCAACCCCACCGATTCTAACGTAGCGACTGCGCCTGGTGGGGGGACGGCGGGTTCGATTTGCGAATCTTCCGCCGTCGCGGTGCGATCGGTCGCTTGAGAATTCTGCACGCTTTCCCAGCACGTGGGCGAGACCCACGCGGCGCGGAAATTCATTGCGTCCATCCCCGCCAAGGCGGCCGCAACTTTGCTAGGCGACAAATTCACCGACAACACACGGCAATCAATCTGTCCCGCGGCGAAGCCGGTTTCCAGTGCGAATTGGGTTGGATTACCCGCGATCGGATGTCCGATGACCGCGATAATCGGTTCAGTCGTCCCTTCCATGCTCAGACTCGTCTCATGTGGTGAGGATCTCGATTGTGATCATTGTTGGCTGAAATCAGATTAATAGGGATGCTAAACCTGCCGATCCCGCTGGAACACCCGATGACCCGAGAAATCGGGCTGGGGTTCATTTATGGGGCCGCTATGGCAGCAACTCTGGCACAACCGCGTCGATTCACTCCGCAAACGTGGTGCTTGGTCGTGATCGCCTGCGGGTATACTACTGTCTCCCTGTGGCAATCGTGGGGCGATCCCTCATCGTTCTGCCACACGTGGGTGCTCGCGGGGCTGGTTTGTCTTTGCCGCGTGTACGACGACGTTCGCCGCCGGATCGAGGATTTCAGCGGTGAATCCCGGCAATTCGCTCTTTTCGATTTACTGATGCTGACGACCGGATTTGCCCTGTTTGCTGCGGGATTGCGGCAAACATCGTTGGCCGACCGCGAACCGGTTTACTGGGCGGGAATGATCGTCATCGGCGGCGTTTTTCCGTGGTGTGTCGTCGGCCTGAGAACCGAAAACGGCGTTGCCTCGATCCTGACGTGCTCAATTTCCGTCTTAGCGGCGGCGGGTCTGGTGATCGGATTGTCATGGGCCGAGAGCACGATCGTTCAACCGGGCCGGATCGACATGAGCGAAGCCGTCTGGAGGTACGGCGGAATGATCACGGCTATGATGCTGCCTCGTTTGATGCACCAACTCACCCGTATTCCGTTTTCATGCCCACACCGACACGTGCCCAATGCCGCGAGATGAACCGTGATGAGTTGGAACGATTGCAGTTAAGCAAACTGAATCGACTCTTGCTCTCGCTGATGAATCATCCGCTCTACGCGAATACTCTCGCCGTTCATGAATTGCCGCTGCAGAATCTGGACGAGCTTTCATCGTTTCCGCTGCTCACCAAAAACGAACTGCTCGGCAAACAACCCGGCGACCCGGCGTTGCTGTTTCACCTGACGAAAGATCATTACCGTCGGTTTCATCAAACCAGCGGTTCTCGCGGTTGGCCGATGCCGGTACTCGACACGGCCGATGATTGGTCGTGGTGGCTGCAGTGCTGGCAATACGTATTGGACGCCGCCGAGGTGACCAGCGCGGACATCGCCATGATGGCGTTTTCCTTTGGTCCCTTCATCGGATTTTGGTCGGCCAATGACGCCTTGGTGGAACGAGGCGTTTTGGTGGTTCCCGGTGGTGGGTTGTCCAGTCTCGCGCGACTGAAACTGATCGAACAACAACAGTGCACGGTGCTCTGCTGCACCCCAACGTACGCGTTGCATTTAGCCAGCGTCGCCGCAGAACACGACATCGATTTGACGAAAAATCGTGTTTCGCGAATCATCGTCGCCGGCGAACCGGGAGGCAGCGTACCGGCGGTTCGCGCGGCGATCGAGTCACAATGGCAAGCCCGCGTCGTGGATCACTCCGGCGCCAGCGAATTGGGGGCGTGGGGGTTTGCCGGCCAGGACGACACAGGACTGCATTTAATCGAGTCGGAATTCATCGCGGAGTTTCTTGTCTTCGATCAACCCGGCGGTGCCCCGCGAAAAGCCGAAGAAGACGAACCGAGCGAATTGGTGATGACCAACCTCGGACGCTTCGGCGGTCCGGCGATCCGCTATCGCACCGGTGACATCGTTCGCCCGCAATGGAACCACGACCTGCCATGCCGATTCGTGCATCTGCCCGGCGGTGTGCTCGGCCGTGCCGACGACATGTTGGTCATCCGTGGCGTGAACGTCTTCCCCAGCAGCATCGAGGCGATCGTGCGCGAAGTCTCCTCAGCCGCCGAATTCCGCATGATCGCAACGCGGCAAGACGAGATGGATCAAATCCGGATTGAAATCGAACGGCCTCAATCGACTGACTCGCCCGATGACCACTCACCGGCCCCCGACGCCAGCGTCGTGCTCGCCGAATTGATGCGAGAACGTTTAGCGTTACGGGTTCCGGTCGATCTCGTTGAATACGGAAGTCTGCCTCGAAGCGAAGGCAAGTCGCGACGATGGGTCGACCAACGTGATCAAAAACTTTCTTGATCGCTGGGGAACCCGCCACTGCGGACCTGCTCGCGGTATCCGTCGGCGGCGTCTTTTAAACCTCGTCCGAGATCGGCGAACTGCCGCGTGAACTTAGGTGTGTATCCCGATGTCAAACCAACGATGTCGTGCGTCACGAGGACTTGGCCGGACACGTCCCGCCCGGCGCCGATCCCGATCGTCGGGACCTTCACTGCTTCAGTAATCGCTGTCGCAACGGATGCGGGCACGCATTCAATCAAGACCGCAAACGCTCCCGCCGATTCAGCCGCTTTGGCATCGTTAACGAGTTTTTCGGTATCACGCTGCAAACGATATCCGCCGTCGACATGGATATTCTGAGGCCGCAATCCGACGTGAGCCATGACAGGCACTCCCGCGGTAACGATCGCCTCGATCCGGCCGGCCTGCTCCGCACCGCCTTCGAGCTTCACCGCATGGCAACGGGTTTCTTTCAACACGCGGGCGCTCGCTTCGATACTGCGAGTGATCTCGATTTGGCCTTCGGGAAACGGCAAATCAACGACGACCATCGCCCTCTGGGCAGCCCGCCCGACCATCTCGGCATGATAGATCATTTGATCCATCGTCACGGGCAGAGTGGTGTCGTGACCCTGAACGACCATCGCGAGAGAATCCCCGACCAGGAGCATGTCGATGCCCGCTTCGTCGAGCAACTTTGCGGTGGGAAAATCGTACGCGGTCAACATCGTGATCGCTTCGCCACGATCTCGCATCTTTTGCAAAGTACGAGTCGTGACGCGTTTGGGAGGATTCGTTTCGGTCGCCATGATGATCTTTGATCGTAGGATTCGGAGATCCGATCAGTGTCATCGCTTTGGGAATTTTTTCAAACCCCACAGGGTTTTCCGGGCCACTGGGTTTTCCGGACCGCTGGCGTTTTTGAGCCCACTGTTTTTTGGGCTCAGCAGGATTTTTGAGCCCGATTGGGTTTTCGCGCCAAGCTGAGCATGGCTCCCACGCCGGGTTTTCAAACCCGGTGACATCTCCCGTCAACCGTGATTTCAGGTCGACGGCGGCTTCGCATCAACAGGCATCTGCGTCAGGGCACCTTCCGTGTGCCGAACCGGACGTTGCGGGACGCCGGCTCTTCTCCTGAGGACATGCCCATCGCCGATTAGGCTTCGACGAGTTCGTCGGCTTCTTCTTCGCTCAATGCGGATTCACCTTCGACGACGTCGTTGTCTTCGAGGCCGAGTTGCTCGAACTGCTGGTCGGTCAACTGAACGTATCCGAGCGATCGGATGACTTCGAGGACTTCACTGCACGTCGGGAACATGCGCCCCGAGCTTTGTTTGTAATCGTCCATCGCCTTCATGAATTCGACTTCATGATCCGAGTAGTCTCGTTCGCAAGTGGTGGGATCAATATGACGGCGGCGTTGTTGTTTGCGACGAGGGTTCGCCGGGGCTGCAGAAGCTTCCGCTGCCGCTTCATCGCGCCGCTCTTGGCGTCGGCGATCCATCGTTACCGTCGCGTTGCCGGCGGAGATCGAATTGGTACTAGCGGCGGGGGTAGAAACTGACATCTCGGGTCCTCGTGCGATGGAAGGTGCTGGGAGAGTCGATTAAACGGATCGAAACTCCTGGGTCATCAATAGGTAGCACGAAGGCAGTGCGTGTGACGCGTTATGGGTAGACTTTACTGGTAACGAAAGGAAACCGGCCCTGCGACTTTGCGGCTTGTAACGATTCTCATGATCTTGACTACGATTTCTCGTCGAATCGATGCCATCCAGCTCAAGGAAAGGATGGATGCTCTCGCGTGGCGTCAACCACTGACGGTGCTCGCGGGGTTTGCATGGACCGGGGTCGCGCTGGATCGCTTCACCTCCATCCCTCCATGGACGTGGACATTATTGATTTTGCTGTCCGCCGTCGGCATGGTGGGCGGGTCATGGTGGCGGCGACTCGGTACGGGTGGATGCCGGATCGCTTGCGTGTGCGTCGTGGTGATGAGCCTGTTTGCGATGCGCCATGCTCGCAGCGTCGCGGACTACGAATCGGCGACCGTCCTGGATGTGCTTACCGAAGACGCGCAGCCGATGATCATGGTCGGCTCGATCGACCGCCCCGCGAGATTGCAGAAAGACGCCATCGCGGCGGGCGGCAATTTCGCCAACGGGGCGATCGGAAGAACCGACTACCAAACGATCCTGCAAGTCAAAGTCGAATCGCTGCGTATCGGTTTTGAGCAAGTCCCTTTTTCGGGGCGTGCGATGGTCAGAGTGGATGGCGATCGCTCAACGCTACTGCCTGGGGATCGTGTCAAATTGTTCGGAAAGATCTCGCTCATTGAATCCCCGACGAACCCGGGGGAACGCGACATGCGAGATTGGGCCAAACGCAGCAACCTCCACTGCGTATTTCAGATCGATCGTGTCGACGACATCCTCTCCCCAGATGACGACGATCCAGACTCCCCGGAGGCGGTCGACCGTTTTGGGATTTGGGTGGCGGGGCAGCGTACCGTTGCCAAAATGGCCGGTTCGGCACGAGATTCAATCCTGCAGCAAATCTCGCCTGATCAACAGGGCCTCGCGCTCGCTCTTGTGCTCGGGCAACGCGACCTCCTCGACCGCCCGACCTCAGAGGCGTTGCTGGTCACGGGTACTGCGCATCTCCTATCGGTCAGCGGACTTCACTTGGGCATCCTGCTGGTCTTAGCGAGAATCGTGAGCGGGTTGTTGCGTCTTCCGTTGAAAGGGCAACTCATTTTCCTTGGCGCCGTGACGTTGTTCTATGTCGCGATCACGGGAGGACGACCTCCCGTGTTAAGAGCCGCAATCTTGCTCGCCACGTTGGTCTTATCGACCGCAATGGCGCGTCCCAATCATCCGATCAATTCACTCTCGCTCGCGGGCATCGTTTTGGCGTGGTGGATGCCAGCGGCCATTTTCGGCGTCGGCATGCAACTCTCTTTTCTAGCCGTAGCAACATTGCTCTCATGTGGTCGTCCGAGCGGGCGAGGACAAACCGCCGCGAGCCATGCGGTGGCATTGGAAGATAACTTCGACGCACTCGCTCGCCAGTCACACGGTCGATGGCGACAACGGTTCCATTTCGCCGGCCATGCGACCGCAACGGCGCTCTGGTACAGCGGGTGCGTTTCGGTGATCACGTTGCCGATCGTGTGGCAACAATTCCATGTTGTTTCTCCTATCAGTGTCGTGGTCAATGTCGTCCTCTCACCCATGATGGCGATCGCGTTATCGGCGGGCGTGGCGACCGTGATTGCGGGATGGGTCTTCTTGCCATTGGCTTTCATTCCAGGGTGGATCTGTTCGCAAATACTCAGTGCGATGCAGTTCGTCATCAACGTCGCCAGTGCGACTCCCGGTGGGCACGCATGGTTGCCCAGTCCTTCGGCACCGATGGTATTGGTTTACTACATCGTTCTACTCGCCATCATCGCTCTTCGCGAAAGCGGTCGCAGACGGATTCTCATCGCCACTTGGTCGTTGACTTGGTTCGTGATCACGTGGTGGACGGCAACGACTCCCAACGCGTTACCCCCGGACACCTACGAAGCGACGTTTGTGGACGTTGGCCACGGAACGGCGACGATCCTTCGCCCCAACAACCGAGACGTTTGGCTTTACGACTGCGGTTGGATGGGCAATCTCAACCAAAGCAGCCGAAAGATCGACGACGTGTTATGGTCGATGGGCGTGACGAAAATCCGCGGCATCGTGATCTCGCACGCTGACGCAGATCACTTCAACGCACTTCCGGGCTTGGCTCGTCGGTTTTCGATCGGCTGTATCGTCACGCCGCCGGGAATGCTGGGCGGGGAAGGTACAACCCTGGAACAAACACGGCGTGTGATCGCCGAACATCACATCCCGGTACTCGAGATCGATCGTGACCGTCCAATGGAGAGCGTTTTCGATCTCGCCGACTCGCACGTTTGGCTTCGAGACGTCAGTGTCCTGCATCCACCCTCCGAACGACTCGACGCCAACGACAACGCCAATTCATTGGTCCTGCAGATCGACCACGGCGGGCGATGTCTGCTGTTGCCGGGCGACCTCGAACCACCGGGCACATCCGTATTGATATCGACGCCGCGGCCTCCGCCCGGAGGCGTCATGATGGCACCGCATCACGGCAGTCTCCGAATGGACGCGGACGCTGTCCTTCAATGGGCTCGGCCTCGCGAGACAGTTGTCAGTGGTGGCAAACGGGCGGCCAAAGTCGCCGTGACTGACATGCTGTCGGCGGCCGGAGGAGGCGTGCGCGTGACCACAAAGGAAGGTGCCATCCGAGTGCGAATGGGACCAAACGGTGAGCTGGATATCCGTTCGTGGTTGCTCGCGCCCTGGTGAACCCAGCAATCAATAACATGTGACCCCAATTCAGTCCTGGGGAAACAAAACCGGGTTCGCCCGGTACTCGACTTCACCGGGCAAAACGACTCGGTAGTCGGTCAGCCGAGGGTCCGCGACCGGATAGTCGGTACTGATGTATTGAGCCCCGCTTTCGAACGCTCGCTCACGGCGGCGGGTATCGCCACTGCGTGCTTGGCGGGTCTCCGCGTCCGCACGCGTTCGAACGATCAATCCGCGTTTCACCGCGTCCTGAATTTCGCGAAACCGTTTGATCGGATCATTCAGTTTCCGAAACGCGGCGGCAGGGTGCTGCGGATCGACCGACACAAATAAAACTCGATCACGAAGCGATGGGTGCCCATCGAGGTACCGATCACGCAGCGTGCCCTCGTTGTCCAATGCAAACCAAACGCGACCTCGGCACTCACTCAAACGTGGCCAGCCGTTTTTCATAACCGCATCACGCAGCGTCTTATGCGTGCCCCGAACTTGATCAGGCAATATTAATTCCTGGTCCGTGAAAATACTTCGGATTTCCGCATCGACTTCATCCAACAACGTCTCATTGAACGCGACGGGTTTGACGAGCGCAGGTCCAACGACAGATTGTTTCAATTCCACCAACACGAGTATCGGCACGTGGGACGGATGACTTTGTGACCACTCCTTGATTTGCCGAAGTGCCGCGACAAAGGTCGCGACCGTACTTCGATAGTCAAACCCGGGTGAATGCAGAACCTTCATTCCGGGTGCATCCATCGCTCCGTCTACGTTGGGATGCGATCGCGCCGTGGCGGCGTTCTGCGGCAACGATGCATGTCCGATCGGATTGGAATACAAACCGCCGTCCGGATCCGCGTAGAGATCCAACTCCAATTGCCGAATATTGAAGTCGTCAAACTGCTGGGGAATCGGGCGATGCGAATAGTCGAGAGCTTCGGCGGCGGACGGGGTTGTGAGCCTGATCAATGAAAGAATCTCGCCGGGCGGAGCGAGACGGTAGGAATTGTGCGTGCCGATCGTCTGGATTTCATTCAAACGAAGATCCTGTGCGTTAATCGAACCCGAACGGCACACCCCCAAACAGATCCAAAGGACGAGAACGAGGTAGAAGGAACGTCTGCAGCGAGGCATGAGAAAAGCCGCCTGAGGCGAAAACGCATAAAGGTAGGGTGAGAGATTCCGAACAACTGAGCAACATCACTGCCGTCGCAACTTCACTGCCACCGCAAATCACTCACGCGAACAAGCGTGATTCTGGTACCCGATGCTCTACCACGCAAGCGAAAACCCACTCGGTCTCGATCTGTATAACGAAACATTCTCGTGATCCTCGCCACGTGTCCCATGCCGCAGCTTGACTCCTGATATATTTGGGGAGGGTATGACGAAAACCGTCATGCATTTCCTAATCATCCAACTGCGAGACCATGATGCGTTCGTCAGCCAAACCGTTTCAGTGCTTCCTCATCGCACTTTCCACTTTGTCGCTCGCGACGTTTGCCCCAACAGCAAAATCCGAAGACGCCGTTAAAGGCCTTGGGGTCGAAGTCGAACTCGTTGATGCGGGGGGCGAACCACGGCGTCTCGTCCGCCTGTCTCCTGAAATCGGACAGATACAAGAAGCCGACATGATCATCGAAATGAAACAACAGGTTTCATTGGGCGGCGCCGCGATGCCGTCCCAGCCGATACCGGCACAGAAAATGACGATGAAAGTCGAGGTGACCGATGTCTCATCCGACGGCGACATCTCCTTCGATTTCGAATACACGGACATGAAGGTCGTCGACGATCCAAACAATCCGTCGCCGATCGCGGCTACCCTGGAAAAGATGCTAGAGCCGATGATTGGTTCCACCGGCCGTGGCGTCGTCACAAACCGAGGCATTACAAAACAGGGCGAGTTCGATATTCCCGAAGACCTGTCTCCTCAACTCAAACAAATGCTCGCCGGCATGAAGGACGCGATGAACCGACTGAGCTCCCCGGTTCCCGAGGAAGCGATCGGAGATGGCGCTCAGTGGAAGGTCATCCAACGTATCGTTGCTAACGGAATGAAGTTGACGCAAACATCGACTCACACCATCACAAACCTGAGCGGTACGGGTTTCGAAATGTCGGTCGAAATCGAACAGAAAGCCGATCCACAAGAGATCGAAAATCCGATGTTGCCAGCCGGAACTAAACTGAAATTAGATTCACTCGAATCAACCGGATCAGGCAAAACAACGATTTCAGAATCGGCCATTTTCCCCGCAAGTTCAAAAGTGACGGTACACACCGTTTCAAGCATGTCGATCGATGTCGCCGGCCAAACTCAAAAGATGAAGACTGACATGACAATGGGGATGAGCCTTCAACCGATTGGTGAGTAGAATGTGTCGAGCGTCGCTCGAAGACTCGCTCGTTGATGGTTTAGAGTTCAATGATAGCGGCAGGGCAAATGCCCTCTGGCGACGCTAACGGACGCCACCTTGCTTCACCGCTCCTGAACTATCAACCAATCGAATTCGATGCGACTTTTTGATTCCGGCCGATTTCGTCTCTCAATCACATTCCTGCTCCTTTTCGGGAGCGGTATCACCAACACACCCGCATCCGATTCGAACCCACAGGCGGATGCGAAGGTGGCAAAGGATGCCGTAGCGGAAGAGACTCCCGAGCAATGGGACATTGAGTCGCCCCCCGGTCCGGTACAACGGCAAGAGATCGATTGCGATTCGGGGACGTGGATGAACCTCGACGTCAGTCCCGATGGAGAGTCAATCGTATTTGACCTACTCGGCGACCTCTATGTCATGCCGATCAGTGGGGCAGATGGCACCAAAGCGACGAACAAGCGTTTTCCCGAAAACCTCACGCAGTCCATGTCATGGGACATGCAACCGCGATTCAGCCCCGACGGCAAACACATCGCGTTCACGAGCGACCGTACGGGCAAGAGTAAAAAAGCGGGTGACAATGTTTGGATCGTGACCATCGATGGAACCTCGTTGACTCAGGTCACCAATGAGACCTACCGCCTGCTCAGCAGTCCGGCGTGGTCACCCGACGGACAGTATTTGGTTGCCCGCAAACACTTTTCGAGTCGTCGCTCGCTCGGTGCAGGGGAATGCCATCGGTATCATCGCGACGCCATCGCGATGGACGCGACCGCCGGCACGGCATTGACCACCCGATCCAGTGACCAAAAAGACGTCAACGAACCGGCCTACTCACCCGATGGTCGATACCTCTACTACAGCCAAGACGTCACGCCGGGCAAGGATTTCGAATACGACAAGAACTCGCACCAAGGCATCTACGCGATCAAACGACTCGACCTTGTCGACGGCGACACCGAAACGTTGATCCGCGGACCTGGTGGTGCGTGCCGCCCGACGCCTTCACCCGATGGAAAAACGATCGCTTTCGTGCGACGTGTCGGCGTAAAGACGGGACTGCATTTGTTTGATTTAGAGTCGGGCCGAATCCGTTTGGTATACGACGACCTCGAACGCGACATGCAAGAGGCATGGGCGATTCACGGTGTGTATTCAGGATTCGACTGGACTCCCGATGGCAAATCGATTGTCGTGTGGGCAAAAGGCAAGATCCGCCGAATCGATATCGATTCAGGAACAGCCGATGTGATCCCCTTCCGCATCCGAGATCACCGAGACGTCCGCAAAGCCGTTCGGCATCCTATCCCCGTCGGCGGAGATGAATTCGACGTCAAGATGCTTCAGAGCGTTCAAGTTTCGCCCGACGGCACTCAGGTCGTTTATCAGGCACTCGGTCATTTGTATTTGAAAACGCTCCCTGATGGCGTCCCCACGCGTCTGACCGAACAATCGGATCATTTCGAGTTCTCGCCATCGTTTTCCAAGGACGGACGCTACATCGTCTACACGACCTGGAATGACCGGCAACTCGGATCGATTCGCATCACGACAACGGATCCTGATCGCGGTGAAAGATGGATCGTTTCGAACAAACCAGGACATTACATGCACCCGTCGTTCTCGCCCGACGGAAAACACATCGTTTACGAGCAACGCGGTGGCGGCCACATCCGATCCGCACTTTGGTCGCGAGATCCCGGCATCTACATGACGGCCATCCAAAACGGCGAACCAAAATTGATTTGTGAGCAGGGAACGCAACCTCGCTTCGACGCTTCGGGCGAACGAGTGTTTGTCACCCGTCGCGACGCGGCGAAAGACTCCGACAACGTGACGCTCGTGTCCGTTGACCTTCATGGCAATCAAACCCGCGAACACTACAAGAGCGACTGGGCGACCGATTTCGCAGTGTCACCCGACGGGAAATCCATCGCCCTGATCGAGCGTTTCCACGTTTACGTTGCTCCCTTCGTCCACTCCCCAACCCCGATTCAAGTCGGACCAAACGCGAAGGGCATTCCAACGGTCAAGGTCAGTGACGAGGCAGGCGAGTTCATCCATTTCTCAGGTGACAGCCAACAGTTGCACTGGAGCCTCGGCCCCAATTTGTATACGTGCAATGTGGCCGATGCGATGCGACCAGAGGCTGAAACCGACGATGCGGACACCCCAACATCGACTCCCGAAAAAGCGACCAGCCTCTCGATCGGATTCACCCAACCGACTGCCAAACCCGACACCCGCCGCGCACTGGTCGGCGCTCGAATCCTCACGATGGGTCCGGCAGGCATCATCAAAGACGGTGTCATCCTGATCGATCAAGACCGTATCGTTGCCGTCGGCCCACGCAAGGAGATCGAGATCCCGGACGGTTATGTGACGACGAACGTGCGTGGTCAGGTCATCATGCCCGGACTCATCGACGCGCACGCTCACGGCGCACAGGCAACGTTCGGCATCACGCCGCAACACAATTGGATCGACTATGCACGAATCGCGTTCGGCGTAACGACAATCCACGACCCGAGCAACGACACGCACGCCATCTTCGCCGCGAGTGAACTGGCCAAGGCCGGCATGATCACATCTCCACGAACGTTCTCAACGGGAAAAATTCTGTATGGGGCAACAGGCGCGATCAAAGCAGAAATCGACTCACTCGACGACGCCCGTTTTCACCTCCGCAGGATGAAGGCGGTCGGTGCTTTCACCGTCAAGAGTTACAACCAACCGCGACGCGACCAACGTCAACAAGTCATCGCCGCGGCGAGAGAACTGGACATGATGGTTGTCCCCGAAGGCGGCAGCACGTTCATGCACAACATGACCATGATTGTTGACGGACATACGGGCATTGAACACACGTTGCCCGTCCAGACCGCATACGACGACGTGATGGATTTGTGGCGCAACACCGGAGTTGGCTACACACCGACACTCAGCGTCGCGTATGGCGGACTCTCCGGAGAACGATATTGGTACCAACTCGACGACCTCTGGCTGCACACTCGGTTGCAAACGTTCATCCCTCCGCATGTATTGAACCCACGATCGAGACGACGCGAAAAGGCATCCGAAGATGACTATAACCACATGCGTGTGGCCGAAATCGCACGTGACGTCGTCAATCAGGGCGGGATGGTGCAGGCGGGCGGACACGGGCAACTTCCCGGCGTTTGCACCCACTGGGAAATGTGGAGCTTCGTCCAGGGCGGCATGACACCGATGCAGGCGTTGGAGTGCGGCACGCTCAATGGCGCGAAGTATCTCGGACTCGATCGTGATCTCGGTTCGGTCGAAAATGGCAAACTCGCCGACCTGATCGTCTTTCGCAAGAAGGCAGACCCTACCAAACAAATTCGTGACAGCGAAAAGATTGCCCTCGTTATCGCGGGCGGTAATGTGTTCCAAGCCGACCGGATGAACCGCTACGGCGACAACGCACCTCGCGCGGATTTCTACTGGCAACGCGACGGTGGCGTCAGCAGCGACAGCGAATACTGCGACGTCGTCGGATGTAGCTGCCACCGAGGTCGTCAGTAACGCGTGTGGAAAACGGTCGAGAAGACCAAGGCATCTGAACGCATGAGTAACTCGCTTGCTGCGAACAAACGAGGCCGCCGAAACCTGTACGTATGCTCTATATTTTTACATGCTTGAGCCGAAGAGTTGTGGTAGGATGGTCGTCTCCCACCCCCACAGATCTCCCCAAGGGTCGCCCGGCCCGCCTTGGATCAGATCAGCATGCCCACCTCCCGCCCTCACCAACGGTGGCTGTTCACGTGCGTTCTCGCGTTAACGTGGACACCCAATCCCGCCTTCACAAAAGAACCCGCCGACTCGGTAGCGTTCTTCGAAAACCGCATTCGTCCCGTTCTCGTTGAGCACTGTTACGAATGCCACGCTGCCGATGCCGACGAAATCGGCGGCTCTCTTCTGCTGGACTCATCCGACGCGATGCTCGTCGGAGGTGACAGCGGTCCGGCAATCAAACCTGGTGAAACCGACGCCAGTCCCTTGGTCCTGGCGATTCGATACGAGACATCGGAAATGCCACCCAAAGGCAAACTTCCTGATGAGGTGATCCGCGATTTCGAAGACTGGATCGCCGCCGGTGCGACTGACCCTCGCGATCACACGTCCACCGAGATGATCCGTCGCGACCACATCGACATGGAACAAGGACGTCAATTTTGGGCGTTCCAACCTCTCGATTACACCGAACCCACCGGCGAATCCTATGAAGGGTCTCGAGGTGCGATCGATCAGTTCATCGGTCAACGGCTACTCGAGTCGGGCATCCAACCGAACCCTCAATCCTCCAACGAGATTCGGTTGCGACGACTCTCGTTTGATTTAACCGGACTGCCACCGTCGATCGAACTGCAACAACGATGGGCCGCCGACCCTTCGTGGCAACATTGGAAACGCATCGTCGACGAGATGCTCGAATCGCCCGGTTTCGCTGAACAATGGGCACGACATTGGATGGACGTTGCCCGATACGCCGACAGCAACGGCAGTGACTTCAACGCGACGTTCCACGAAGCATGGCGCTACCGCGATTATCTCGTCCGATCGATCGCCTCGGACCAACCGTTCGATCAAATGATTCGACAACAAATCGCCGGTGACCAACTGCCCTACGAATCCGATGCGGAGCGACACGATAACGTCGTCGCGACCACCTTCTTGATGCTGGGCACCAAGATGCTCAGTGAACGCGACAAGACGAAACTCGAACTCGATGTGGTTGACGAACAAATCGACACCATCGGCCGAGCCTTTCTCGGTCTGACCCTGGGTTGCGCACGTTGTCACGATCACAAGTTCGATCCCGTGCCAACGTCAGACTACTACTCACTAGCCGGTATATTCAAGAGCACGGTGACCTTAAAAGGTGAGAGCCAACGGTACGTCAGCACGTGGAACCGAGTGCCGTTACCGACCACGGAAGAACACCGCACCGCGGTGCGCGAACACGACATCGCCGTGCTAAATTTAAAATCAGAAATCGCGAAAGCGGAAAAGGCACTTGAAGAAGCCAAAGCGGGTAATCCTGACGATTTGCACGGCATCGTGATCGACGACACGCAAGCCATCAAAACCGGCACTTGGAAAGAATCGACCTACACCAAAGGCTTCGTCGGGCAGGGTTACGTGCACGACAACAACACCGAAAAAGGAACATCCACCATTCGTTTTTCCGCGGAGTTGCCCGCCGATGGACCGTATGAAATCCGGGTCGCGTTCTCGGCCAACACCAATCGCGCGTCCAAGGTTCCCGTCACCATTGAAACTTCGAACGGCGTCAAAACGGCCACCATCAACCAACGCAAAACCGAGATCCCACCGTTTTGGACTTCGTTAGGCACGTTCGAATTCGAATCGGCATCGCCCGCCGCCGTCACACTTTCGAATCGAGACACCGACGGATACGTGATCGCCGACGCGGTGCAGTTTCTGTCCGTCGATGATCTCCACAAAATCAACCATCCCGAAGACGCACCGGCTGAAAACAAAGAGCAAGCCGCAGCGGCCCGAGCCCGCATCGATGCTGCCCAACAAAACGTCGCTTCACTCAAAAAGGAACTTCAAGAACTCGCAAAAAACACACCCCCACCGCTACCGCAAGCGATGGCCCCCACGGACCGTCCGACGTCCAAAATCAGTGACAGCCCCGTGCACATTCGTGGTGAAGCCAAAAACCTCGGTGAGATCGTGCCGCGTGGTTTTTTGCAAGTGTGCAGCGGTGGTGAAGCGACAATCCCAAACCCTCGAGGAAGTGGGCGATTGGATTTGGCGGATTGGCTCACGGATCCGGATCACCCGCTGGTCTCTCGCGTATTCGTCAACCGCGTTTGGATGCACCTGATGGGCGAAGGACTCGTTCGGACGGTCGACAACTTTGGTGAACGTGGTGAGCGTCCGACTCACCCGGAATTGCTCGACTACCTCGCGACTGATTTCGTGCGCAACGGATGGCATCTGAAACCGCTGATTCGTGAAATCGTCAATTCGGCCGCCTATCATCGATCGAGTGACTACAACGCGGAGGGCATGCAAGCCGACGCCGAGAACCGGTTGCTGTGGCGAATGCACCGACGTCGACTGCCCGCCGAGTCGATTCGCGACACCATGCTGTCGGCGGCAGGGATCCTCTCTCGCACTCCCATCTACGATTCGATGAAATCGCACGGCGTGTTGGTTTCGGCCAACAACGGTAACAGCACGGCCGGAAAGATCACGGGCGTTGCCTCACCGTGTCGATCCATCTATCTGCCCGTCGTACGCGGTTACGTGCCGCCGATGATGACCGCGCTCGATGCCGCGGATCCCGACCTGTTGGTTGGACGACGCCCGACCACCAACGTGCCCGGGCAAGCCCTCGTCTTAATCAACGCTCCCGAAATTAACGATTGGGCTCAGAAGACCGCCGATCGTGTGGTCGCCAGTACCGAAGGATTCGAGGCACGCTTGGACTTCGTTTATCAACTGTGCCTACAACGCTTGCCGTCGAAAGAGGACAAGCAATTGGCGGCAAGCTTCTTCTCCGACAATCAACAATCGCCCGATGCGTGGCAGCAGTGGGTCGCCGCTCTTTTCGCGGGAACCGAATTCCGTTTATTGGATTGACTAAAATGAACCAATACCAACGTCGAACGTTGTCCAACGAAAACCGAAAACAGTCTGGCCCCTGGTTACCGACAAACCTGACCCGACGTGATTTTGGCGTCACCGGTTCGTTTGCGTTGGGTTCACTCGCGGTCTCAGGTTTTGTTCCGTGGACGACGGCAGAGGCGGCACCGCCATCGTCGTCCGATTCGGATTCGACGGGCGTGGTACGACCACTGCATGTACCACCACGTGCTCGACGCGTGATCTTCTTGTTCATGCATGGCGGGCCCAGCCATGTCGACACGTTCGACTACAAACCCTTGCTCGCTCGCGACGACGGCAAACCGCTGCCGTTTTCACTTCCGCCGAACATCGACGCGGTCCCGAAACTACTCAACGGTCCTTGGAAGTTCTCGCAGCGTGGCGACTCCGGATTGTGGGTCAGCGACCTGCTGCCGCACATGGCGGAAGAATCAGATTCGCTGTGTGTAATTCGCAGCATGCACACGAAAGGACAATCGCACGGACAAGCCGTCGGGATGGTGAACACGGGCAGCGACAACTTGGTGCGACCGAGCGTCGGGGCCTGGGTGAGCTATGCGTTGGGCAGCGGCCACCCCGACCTTCCTGCGCACATTGCGATCGGTCCGGCGACGGCACACGGTGGCCCGCGGAACTACGGCGCCGCGTTCCTGCCCGCCATGCATCAAGCGACCGCGATCGGCAGCAACGGCAGGTTCGGAAGCGGGAAAATCCCCTATCTCGATGCCCCCGGTGATCCGCGAGAAGCTCAACAACGCTTCGATTTGGTTCAACGAATGAATGAACTCCATCTCCACCGCAGCGGTCCGGATCGAGAGATTGAGGGTGCGATTGAAGCAATGGATTTAGCGTCGAGGATGCGTGAGGCAGCCCCTGAGGTGTTCGATATGAGTCGCGAATCCGAAGCCACGCAGACGGCCTACGGTATCGACCAAAAAGCCACCAAGTCGTTCGGACAAAGCTGCCTCCTCGCGCGACGATTGGCCGAAGCGGGAGTGCGTTTCATCACCGTCAGCAGCGGCCAAGTTTGGGACCAACACAGCAATTTGGTAGCCGGACATAATAAGAATGCCCTTGCCACTGATCTGCCAATCGCAGCGTTAATGAACGACCTAAAACAGCGTGGCATGTGGGACGACACGTTGATCGTCTGGGGAGGCGAGTTCGGCCGAACTCCCGTCGTCCAAGGTGCCAACGGACGTGATCACAATCCTCAAGGCTTCTCGATGGTGCTCGCCGGCGGCGCCGTCAAACCCGGTTTCGCGTACGGAGAAACCGACGACTACGGTTACTATTCGCTGCGTGATCGCGTTCACATGCATGACTTACATGCCACGATTCTGCACACGCTAGGAATCGATCACGAACGACTCACCTATCGTTACGCGGGCCGTGACTTCCGACTCACCGACGTACACGGACGCGTTGTCGAAGAGATTCTCACTTAACATCATCGTCACCACAGCAGACTCCCTCGGTGTCAACGAACCAAACGGCGTTACGCGTCCGATTCGGATTCAGTCGCCAACTGCGCCGCGCGTCGTTTCTGCAATCGTCCCAATCGCCAAGCGACAACGCCCCAAATCGCCGTGATCGGCAACGCCCATACGTTCATCGCCGTGATACTAACGCCGAGTTGTCTCGCGAAGCCAAACAGTTGTCCCGATGCGGCGTCACCACCTCGCAGGACGACCGTATCGATGAAACTCTTCGACTTGTATTTGTCTTCGCGACTAACCACGGTAAACAAAACCTCGCGTGCCGGGACGGTGATTCCATAACCGCCCGCCCGCGTCGCAATCATGGTGACCACCAACGTCGACAACATCGGATTCAATGCGAGCGAAAGGAAGCCTGCGAAGTACACGACCGGCAAGATCACTAACGCCACGCTGACTCCGAACCGCCGCAGGATCACACTGGACAACAACGCTTGGATCGCGAGCGTCAGCAATTGTGTTCCAAGATCCAAATAGGCAAACAGTTGCGTGCGTGCCTCTTTCGTTTCTATCTCAGCGGCGACAATCTCGGCCTGCTGGAAATACAGCTGCGTTCCGCAAAACTGCACCAACACCAGGAACACGCAAATCATGCCCAGATAAGGCGATCGCGCGACGTGAGTGATTCCCGACAAAACGCCGCCGCCAGTCGGGCTTTGCGACACGTTCGAAGTGAACTCCGTATCGCTCAAGATTGACGTGGACTGCTTTTCTAATCGCCATGCACACCACAATCCGGCTTCGATCACGACGACCGGCAGCAACAACAGCACGTCCGTCGAAAGCTGCGTGGCGACTTGGCTGGTGATCAAGGAACCCGTGATCGCACCGGCCGTCCCACCCGCGGCGATCAAGCCAAAGAGACGCTTCCCTTGACTGCTGGTAAACAGATCCGCCAAGACGCTCCAGAACACACTGGTCGCGAACAAAGCGAATACGTTCACCCAAACAAAGAACGTCCGCGCGGTCCAAGTTCGCACAAACTCCGAATCCAACTGCATCAAAACGAAGAACGCGACAAGGCATCCCGCGAAAAAGTGATACACCACTCGGACCAACCACCGACGAGGCAACCTCGCGACGAGCGATGAGTACAACGGAACGGCGGCCAACATGACGAGAAACGTCGCCAGCATCAGCCCCTGCAACTGCTGTGTTCCGCCGATACTGCCCATCGTCTCACGCACCGGCCGGATGATCATGTACCCGAGCAGAATGAAGAAAAACCACGCCGTTGCCCAAACGACTGCCTTGCGTTCATGCGGTTCCACCCGCGACCACCACCGTAGTTTCGTCAGTTCGGACGATTTCGCTGCGTCGGAATTCGGTATCAACGTTCGTTTCCGCGAAAAGTGAAATGATGCGTCGCCAACATAACGCATACCTCATTTCATGCGTGATACCCGGGAACTCGCGATTCGTTCGTAACAGAACCTCGGCCCACGCATGGCCCTGACTACCAATCACTCCAACACCCAAATAGAATCCACAGACCAAAAACGGCCCAATGCGACACCTCACCGTTTGATTGCGTCTCGTCGCCAATCTGCAGCCGGATCCTCTTGTTCCTTAACGAGCCAAGAATGAACCTCATGTCGTTTACGAAACTTCACTCACTCGCGTTTGCCATCCTGATCGTCAGTTCCGGGGCGAGCATGAACGTCGTCACCGCGAACGAAGTTGATCCCAAACAAAAGGCGTGGTACGAGAAGTACAAATCGCAAGAAAACATCCCGCAACCCGAGGAAATGGTACTCAACACCGATCCGGAACCGGCGTTGGAGGAAGGGTTCGAAGACATGTTCAACGGAACTGACTTGAGCGGTTGGACGCCACGTGGCGGCACTTGTTCTTTCGAGGCGGTCGATGGTGAGATCGTCGGAACATGTGTTCCCGGCTCCAAGAGCACCTACCTGAGCACTGATAACAACGATTACACCGACTTCATCTTCACCTGCGAAATGAAATGGGAAGTCGATGGAAACTCTGGAGTGATGTTCCGGGCAAAATCCAAACCGGGTGCGAAAGGTGAAACGGTCTACGGCCCACAAGCGGAAATGGAAGGCATCACCGGCGACCGGTATTGGTCCGGCGGAATCTACGGCCAAAGCTGTGGCGGATACTTCTATCCCCTGTGGCTAAAGGAACACGAGGCGGCCCGGCAAGCACTCGACCGAAGCGGTTGGAACCGATTGACGATCCGGGCCAAAGGCAATGTCGTCCAAACATGGATCAACGGTGTGCCGGCGGCACATTGGGTCGACAACGGGACCTACCCGAGCGGCTTCTTCAGCCTGCAAGTCCACCAAGGCCGCAAAGGCAAAGTCCGGTTCAAGAACGTCCGCGTGAAAGAACTCACCGCGCAGGACGCGGACGCGGAGAAAACAGGCGAGTAGTCATTCGCCAAACGATCGCCCGCCTCTGACAACGTCAAGGCGGTGACGGCCTGCAGGCTCGGCAGGCTTGAATCGCGACTCCCGCCGAGCGAGTTTCTCGGACAAACGCGTCACCTCCAAATGCCGCCGTGGTCGAGAGCATTTCAAATAATGACGTAGGTTTGCAAAAGCAGCTGCGTACGCCAGAACATAGTCCATCGTCGGGCGACGGCGGCTACAACAAAAATGAAATTGCTCTAAGACAACCTGCGAGTGTAGAGCCACCATTCGACCAACAGGACGACGAGGGCGAGCAAGAGAAGCGGTCGCCAGTATTCACGGCGGGTTTGGATTCCGGCATCGACGGCGGCGACCGTTTCATAACCGAGCTCAACGTCAGGCTTGGTCGACAAACGACTCTCTTGAACATCAAAGAGATTGATTGCGAAACGATCGACCACGTTGCCAACACCGGCCGCAGATTCACCGGTTGTTTTGCGGACGAGTTGATAATTGCCGGGCGAACTTGTTTGCACGACATCAACACTTCCCCCCTCGGCGACGGTGATCTCGTCGAGCGGTGTATCTGTATCTTCTTCTCCCGTCCGTACTAGAGAGACCGTGCGGACCGCGCTCTCGAGTCGGACGGGGACGGTTTCACCCGGTTGATAAGAGGGTGCGGCCGATGAGGAGGCGGCACCGGCGAGATGCCTAAGAACGTTCAGCAAAAACACCGGCCATGACCGCTCGGCGTACCAGTTCGTGTTCGCCTGTGTCTCGCCTTCATCGTTCTGACTGACCAACTCGAAACCGAGCACGAGGTCCCGGTAGCCGCCGCGGGGTGCGATCGCCAACGCCGCACCGAGATCCGATTCGATCAAGGTGGATGTGCCTTCGGGGCCATCCATACCGCGGCCAGAAAAAATCAGCAACGAATACATCTCGAGATAGCGCAGAATCGGATGCGTGCGATCGATGTCGATCAACGTGAGACTGCCTGGCGGCGAGGTCCATTCCCACTCGTCGCTCGGCAATTCACCGATCGTGAACGTGTTCGTCGCGGGAAGCTTCTTCGGTCGACAGCGGTCAAAGATGATCAGATCGTCGTCACCGGCGGCCGCACGTTTGGCAAACGCTTCGGTCTCGAGAAACTCCGGCGCAACGAATTCGCATACCGCGATACGGTTGGCTTTCTCCGTTGTCAGCCCCAACTCGAGTGGACGGTTGCCTTCGGTTACCACCAACACCGAAACCAAACCCGATGGCGTCAGGGCGGCGTAGGCGGTGTTATCCAAGGACAGATCATCTTTGATGTCCAGCGAAAACCGCATTCGCACCGCATCGGCGGCTTCCACCGCGAACGACAACCCCGATTGATCACCCGGGTCGAGAGACACCGAGGCGGCATCCACGAGCCGTCCTTCGAGGAACAAAGAGGCTTCCGCCGTCGCCGGTTCGTCGCCGCTGTTGACGACCGTCGCAAAGGCTTCAATTTTGGTCGGATCCTGCAAATCTCGGTTGGCCGAGAAGGAGGCAATCGCGAGGTTCTTGGTTTGCGGGGCACCGATCGCGTGGTAGACGGGTTTCAGATTTCCGAGTTTGAATTCGGTCACACTTTGAAAACCGCCGTCGCTGTAGAGCAGCAACTCCGCGGGCAACGCATCGGCAACCTGCACGTCACCGATGTCTGCGATTTCCGATGTACGTCGCGGGTTAGCCAGTCCATCGGCGGCACGCAGCGCGCCGAGAATATCAGTGGGACGGTTGGTCACTTCGCATCGTCCCAGCGCGTCGCGCAGACGCGAGCGATCCGAAGTAAACGCCTGCATGACTTCCGCACGATCACTGAACGTGATCAACATCGCGGTCTCGTCATCGTGCATCGTGTTGATACGTTCGCTGATCAACTTTTTAGCGCGGTCAAATCGCGTCGTTGGATCCGGTGTAGCCGAATCGGCGGCCGGTGCCTGCATACTCGCCGACGTATCGAGCAAGAAAACGAGCCGTCCCAGAGAACTGGTGTCCTCGCGAACGCCGGGCCGAAACAACGCAAACGCCGCCAGCAAAACAGCGAGCAATTGCAGGAACAACAGGATGCTATTTCGGAGCCGCTGCAGCAGACTGTTCACGTGCAAGTCTTCGATCGTTCGCGACCACAGGTAAGTGCTCGGCACCTCGACGGGTTCCCGACGCAACTTCAAAAAGTACAGCAGCACGATGCCGACCGGGACCGCAACCAGAGCCACCCATGGCCAAATGCCTGTCAACGCGGGGATCAAACTCATCGGACCACTCCCCGCGATCGCAGATACTTCGTCATCACGGTTTCGATCGGCGTGTCCGTCGGGACCAAGACATGCATCACCGATCGTTGAGCACAGTACTGACGTGCCTGATGCAAGAACGCTTTCAGGGTTTCCTGATAACGATCGATCACGTGTTGGTTCACGGTGATTTCAGCCGCGTCGCCGTCTTCGACATCGATCAACCGACGGTCACCCCTTAGTGGCGGGTCGAGTTCCTCCTGCGAAAGAACATGCAACACAAAGACATCCATTTGGCGACCGATCAACATCCGCAGCGCTGACTCGTAACCGGCTTTGTCCATCAAATCGGTGATCAACACCACAACCCCCGTCGACGTTCCACGCAGAACAAAATCCTTGACCCCATCGTGCAACGACACGTTGGCGTCGACGTCCTGGTTCGGCGCCGCGTCGAGACCGTCGAGGTACTTCAGCAGTTTCCAAAGGGCCGCGCGAGATCGGACGACCGGTGCCGATCGTCCCGCTGGCCCCAAAGCCTGAACACTAACCCGATCGCCACGACAGAGTCCGACGTAGCCCAACGCGGCGGCGAGCTGTTTGGCGACGCGGAGTTTATTGGGTGTGCCAAAGTTCATTGACGCACTCGTGTCGATCAACGCATAGAAGTGCAGATCTTCCTCTTCCTGAAACAACTTCAAAAACAACTGATCCAATCTCGCGTAGAGATTCCAATCGATGAGCCGAAGGTCATCACCGGGGACGTAGTTCCGAAAGTCAGCGAACTCGACGCTCTGGCCTTTTCGACGGCTGATCCGCTCCCCTTTCATTCGCCCGCGAAAAATCTTGCGTGACACCAACTCGAGCCGCTCGAGTCGCTGCAGCAACGCGGGCGTAAGCAGCGGACCGCTGTCGTTCGATGCAACGGACGTGGCAGACGGATCAGCAGCGGCGGGGGTGACGTTAGACATGCCGATAGCTTAGCGGATATTGTGCGTGTCGGTTGAATCGGGAACGCGCCGTCGCATCCCCAAAAAGCATCTACGACCCGACGTAGCGGTCGAAAAGGGAGCGAGCGTGAGAGACATCACGAACACCGCTGATCACCGCCCGTCCGTCCCGAAACAACGTCAGCATCCGTTCCTCAGGCAGCGACAAACGCACGAAGAAACGTGACGTTTTGACCTCGCCGACGGTTTCCCATGTCCGGGCCATCCGTTGCAAATCGACATCCGCTCCGCCACCGGCGATCTGCACCGCGTCGCGACCACACAACGTTTCGGCCGATTGCGTCTCTAATGTTGAGGCGTTCAGAAAATCATATTCGTGTTGGACGCAGGCTCGGCAATTTGGGGCCGGTGACAGCCGAATGGTTCGGATTTGGTTGTGCCAAAGATCAACGGACAATATTTCGTTCCGTACATCGAGGCGGTTCCCCGACAACCACTTGATCGCCTCACACGCCTGCAGGCTCGCTATCAGGTGCGTGGCCGGGCCGATCACACCGGCGGTGTCACAGGTCGCGGTTTCCCCCGGCAGTGGCGGTTGCGGCAGGAGACAACGGAAACACGGCGTCTCGCCATCAAACAAACGCACCTGTCCCCCTGCGCCGATACATCCTCCGTGGACCCACGGTGTACGCGTCTGGATGGACCAATCGTTGAGCAACAACCGCGCGGCAAAGTTGTCAGTCGCATCGATCACGAGGTCCACGTTTTCGAGGTTGTGGGCGATATTGTTGGGTGTGATATCAACAACGCGTTCTTGGATTTCGATCGATGAGTTGATCGCCCGTAAGTGCGAGGCCGCGGCTTCGGCTTTGGCGGCTGCGGTTTCCGCATCGACTTCGGTATACAAACTCTGACGCTGCAGATTGCTCCACTCCACCAGATCACGATCGATCAACCGGATGGTTCCGACGCCGGCGCGAGCAAGCAGTTCCGACGCGACACTCCCCAGGGCGCCACACCCCAACACCGCCACCCGTGCGGACTCGATCCGAGCCTGCCCCTCTTGTCCGATCGGATCGAACTGGGATTGGCGAAGATAACGTTCATCGGATCGCGAGATCGTCATGAGTCAGATCGGTGCCTTGTTCACACAAAGGTGAAGGGACGACGTTAGTGGTAGCGTCGTGCTGCGTCACAGAGAATGGATTGGGGTTCTGCGAATCGCGAATGTCATCGGATCATTCGGCCAACGACGAGACGAACGGAAATTCTCAACGAATTTCGCTGCCCTCCCATTTGGCTGCCCTCGCATTTAGCTGGCCTCCCAATTGTCTGTGACGAAGCATTCCTTGTAAGTATGCGGTTGCAAAATTTAATTCTGAAAGCGACGGAGCCAGCGGGCTTGTAAGCCGGGTTTTGTAACAGCGTTCGCTGCCGGTGACCATTTATCTGTGCACGACGATTGCTCGCCGCCTCAATTGCGACCTACCCGGGTGTCGATAACGAGACGGGCCGCCTCGTGAATGCACCCTGTTTGGTCTAGCTCCGGATGGGGTTTACCGAGCCGACCGAGTCACCCCGGTCGCTGGTGCGCTCTTACCGCACCGTTTCACCCTTACCACGCGTTTGCCGCGATCCCCGAAAGGTATCACGTCAAACCGTTCGGCGGTCTGCTCTCTGCTGCACTTTCCCTAACCTCACGGCCGGTCGACGTTATCGACCATCCTGCCCTGCGGAGCCCGGACTTTCCTCCAGTGATCGACAAATGCGATCACCAGCGGTCACCCCGCCCACTGTCTCAGTCGTCCGATAGAATCCTCTCTAAACCCCGCCGTCACAACCGGGCATGTGGGTGGTGGGGCAATGAGACGAGGCAAAACGCGTTGGTCAGCTCAGCGGTTTTCTGATTCGACGGGTCCGACCGCCATCCGCGAGCGAGACGTGGGCACTTCGAAGTCAGCAGGCAATTGATACGCCGACGCCGATCCGTACGCCGAGGCTCGACCGGCAGTCGTGGGATCCTCCATCGCCGAGGGGATCATGTTGTTGGCCAGTTCCGAGGTATCGATCCCGCTGCGGACCCAACCGGACGCGGCCACCGCCTCGGGGTCGACCTGCATCGCCTGAGCGAGCCACCCCTGAGCCGACACGGGATCCCCGCCGGCGATCGACGCAGCGGCGAGTTGCAGTCGCGCGGTCACGTCGGCAGGGTTTTTCTGGGCCGCGGCAACGAGATACCGGTTGGATTCTTCGATCCGTCCGAGTTCCCGCATCGCGAGCCCACGCAACAAATCAGCCCGACCGGGAACAATGCCCCCATCGGTTTGGTTCATCATCAACGAACTGCTCGATTCGTTCAGCCGATCGAGCGTGGCCAACAAGCGATCGTGCCGCTGTTGTCGGTGGTAAATCTCGGCCGCCTGCAACTGCACATACGGATAATCCGGCTGCAGCGAGAGTGCCCGGTGATAGGCGGCCAGTGCGGAGTCAGCACGCCCTTGTGCGTTTTCACAATCGCCCCACAACGCCCATAACGCCGCCCACTCGCGATCCGACTGCAGAGCGATCTCGCACTGCCGGGCCGCTTCGTCGACGCGTCCGAGTTCGAGATACATGCGTCCGAGCCGTTGCAGGTGCTTCGGGTCGCCGGCACTGAGCTGCACGGCTTGTTTGAGATGCTCGATCGCGTCATTTCGCCGGCCTCGTTGCCAGAGCGTGTCGGCCAGCCCCCGGTGAGCGGCGTCGTTGCTGTCCGAAACATCCAGCGATTCACTAAACAGGGTCTCGGCGATCATCCAATCGCCTTCCCGGGCCGCTTTGAGACCCTGGCGAGAAAGCCGGCGGGCCGCGACGGTTTGCCGGCTCTCACCGAACTTGACGATCCCTCGGCACCCTGATTGAGAACACATCACCGTGATCAGGCCAAAGAGGATTCCCACCGCGCACGGGGAAACGGCGATCACACGACCTCGGCCGAAGGGGTCGTGGAATCGGCTCGCAAATCGGTCGTGCGAACTCGCGTTCACGTTCGCTGCACCTTCACCGGCTACCGCCCGTTTTCCGATTGGTTCGGGATCCCAAATCTTAACGATAAACCGGCAATTCCGGTCATTCACGCTCGACTGATACCAAAATCGCTACGACCGTTGCCAGCCGGACAACCGGCAAATCTTCGCTTTTCGGAACGACCCGCACGACCCGTCCCACGCCGCGAATCCCGGAAAGAAACGGCCGATCGTCATAACCGGCGGCCGAGTCGTTCGACATCTCGGTCGCCCTCCACTGTCACACCACCGGCCCAAAACAGGGTCGGCGAGGTGGACGGAGAACTGTCCAACCGTGCGACCGCATTTCATTTGAGCGTCTCGATGTTCCCTACGTGCCTGTCCGATCCCGAAGAAAACGCCCCCGGTCAATTGCTCGCCGACCTGGAACGTCGCCAAGACGAGGCCCTCGAACAACTCGACGACCTCGAAAAGAAGCTTTGTGACGTGCTCAAAGGACTGAACATCGAAATGGAAGAAGTCGATCTGGACTGATCCGCGGTCACGACGCGTCCACGTGTTGACGGGAATGCGTTATCATCGGGTGAACGATCTTCGGATGAGTTTCACGTCCCCTGTCCGCCGCCGAGAGCCCGAGCCATTTCCAACCATTCCCCGCAATCGGGCCCCTCGCACGCTGAAACGACCGGACGCGACGGGTCAGCAACGTGGACGTTTCTGAAGAACTTTGCACGCAACCCGACATCCGTCGGCGCGATCGCCCCGAGCAGCCAAGGTCTCGTCGAAACGATGGTCGAGTGGTTCGATTGGGATACCGCCCGCGGCGTTGTCGAGTACGGGCCCGGCACCGGCGTTTTCACCGAAGGCGTGAGTCGACGCCTGCACCCGGACGCGAAGTTCTTCGCCATTGAGCGGTCCGCCGAACTCGCCGCGATCACTCGGAACCGGTGCCCCGACGTGACCGTGCACGAAGAGTCCGCGGCCGATGTGGCCCGATTGTGCCAGTCCGCAGGCATCGACCAGGTCGATGCGATCATTTGCGGGTTACCGTGGGCTTCGTTCCCCGAGTCGTTGCAGCGGAACATTCTCGACGCGACGCTCGATGTCCTTCGTCCGGGCGGCCAATTCGCCACGTTCGCTTACTGGCAGGGTGTCGTTTTGCCAGCCGGTGTTCGGTTTTCTAGACGGCTTCGAGAAAGCTTCTCGGAGGTGCATCGCAGCCCGACGGTGTGGCGTAATTTGCCGCCTGCATTTGTCTATCGCTGTACAAAATAGACGTCTTCAATCTACGGGCAGTCCGCCCAAATCAATAGACGCAAAATTGTCACGCATAGGGTTGAGCCAGCCCCTCCGTTTCGATCTGAGAGTATACTCCGACCGATCAAAAACCTGGGAAGCCGACGATTCAAAAGGAGTCGACCACCGGCAAGATTGGCACGTCGTCGCGCGGCGAAGTCACCCGGAAACATTGGGATCCAAAGACCCTGCGTTTACGTGCCAACCCAGGGCACCGCCGCGAATCCATGAGCCCGATGCGAAGGCACAACCTTCCACCCCGGCCTCCATCGCATGAGCAGCGTGCAGCACCCTGATTCCCACCAACCTCACCCATACGCCCTCCTCCTGAGTCCCACCGTGCTATATCGAGTTACTCTGTTTCTCTCTGTGACACTTTCCCTTCTCTGCGTTTCCGGTATCGCGGTAGCACAGCAAACTGAATCCGTCGAAACGGAAGCCAAATCGGCCCAACAAGAAGCCGACGCGTGGAAAGCGATCGACGCACGTCCGACACCCCAGTGGTGGCGTGATGCCAAATTCGGAATCTTCATTCACTGGGGACCGTACTCGGTACCCGCCTTCTCCGAAGTCGGTCGTTATTCGGAGTGGTACTGGATGGATCTCGCGAACCCCAAACGACGATCACACCAACTCGTTAAACAGTTCCACGACCGGGTCTATGGAGAACGATTCACTTACCCTGACTTCGTACCGATGTTCACGTGTGAGCTCTTCGACGCCGACCAGTGGGCCAAATCGTTCGAAGAATCCGGCGCGAAGTACGTCGTCCTAACCTCCAAACACCACGACGGCTATTGCCTCTGGCCGAGCGAAGAAGCGGACCTCTCCTGGGGACGCCCTTGGAATAGCACCAACACCGGTCCCGGTCGCGACCTCGTCGGTGAACTGACGCAAGCGGTTCGCAAAACCGATGTCAAAATGGGACTCTATTATTCGATCTACGAATGGTTCAATCCGCTCTACACCACCGACGTCGATCTGTTTGTGACCAAGCACTTGATCCCTCAATTCAAAGACATGGTCAACCAATACAAACCCGCCGTCATCTTTACTGACGGGGAATGGGATCATCCGGCCAAAACATGGCGGACATCGGAGATGTTGACGTGGTTGTTCAACGACTCACCATGCAAAGACGAAGTCGTGATCAATGATCGCTGGGGCAAAGGCGACCGACACAAACACGGTGGCTACTACACAACCGAATACGGTGCCGGATTGCCCAACGCCGAAAACGCGTGGGAAGAAAACCGCGGAATGGCTCACTCGTTCGGATACAGCCGGACCGAACGATTCGAAGATTACAACAGCAGCGAGGCATTGGTCCTGATGCTGATCGACATCGTCTCACGCGGCGGGAACTTCCTGCTCGATATCGGCCCGACTGCCGATGGACGGATCCCACCGTTGATGGAAGAGCGGCTCGCCGAGATCGGTGATTGGCTCGACGTCAACGGCGAGGCGATTTACGGCACAACGACGCACTCGACGACCTGCCAATGGACCGCCGGCATCGAAGAGGAACTCGGCAAAGGCAACTACCGCGTCAAATACGACGTCAACAAACTGCTCAAGACGCCCGACGAAGGAAAGGCACGCAAAGAAGCCGTCTTTACCCGAAAAGGTGACGCGTTCTATGCGATCTGTGCCGTGTTCCCCAATGGCCAATTGACCCTCAAAAACATCACCGCGTCGCCCAACGCCGTCGTCTCCATGCTCGGCCACGACAGCGATTTGACGTGGAAACAGGTCGGTGATCATGTCGTTATCGACATGCCAACGATCAACCCATCTAAAATGCCCTGCGAGTTTGCGTGGACGTTTAAGATCAGCAGCGTCGAGTAATCCCGTCGCTCGCCAAACCTCTCACTTACTTTCCCCATCCCCAATGGAAAATCTGATGAACGCCAATCGAAGAGATTTCTTACGCACGAGTGCGGCAGCAGGCTCGGCCCTCACGCTCGCGGGCGCCGTCTCAGCAGCAGATCAAACCGACAATGCTGGATCTAAAAAACTGCGTCTTGCCGCGATCGGGGTGGGTGGAAGCCGAGGTCGGTACAACCGCGGAGGAGCGATCGCTCGCCAAGCCGCCAAATTCGCAAACATGATCGCGGTCTGTGACGTCGACGACAAACATGCCGCTGAATTCAACGAGTCCTTCGGCGGTAAACTCACCACCTATCGTGATTACCGCGACCTGCTGGAAACCGAAAAACCCGATGTCGTTACGATCGGCACCCCTGATCACTGGCACGCATCGATTGCGATCGACGCCCTTCGCGCCGGCTGCCACGTGTACTGCGAAAAACCGCTGACGTTGACGATCGACGAAGGCAAACAGATCCGTGAGGTCGTTAAAGAAACCGGCAAGGTTTTCCAGGTCGGAACGCAGCAACGCAGCGACAATGCCCGCTTCCTGACCGCCATCGCAATGGTGCAAACCGGACGCCTCGGCGACAACGTGAACGCCTATGTCGCCATCGGCGGAGCTCCCGAAGGCGGACCGTTTGAAACCACCACCGCTCCCGACGATATCGACTGGGATCTGTGGGTCGGACCGGCCCCAGAAGCGAAATACAGCGAAGAGCGGCGCCGCTTCTTCCGTTGGTACCTCGAATACTCCGGCGGCAAAATGACCGACTGGGGTGCCCACCATATCGATATCGCACAATGGGCACTCGCCCCCGGCGATACCGGCCCGGTAAAGATCTCCGGTGAAGGCACCTTCACACCAATCGTTCCTGCCGATTTCAACTGGAACTCGTTCCTCGAAGGGGAAGCCTCGTTGCCAAACGGTTACAACGCCGCCACCAAATTCCACATCAACCTGGAATTCGCCGATGGTGCCACGATGAGCGTGAACCATCACTACAAACGCGAAGGCGATAACGTCGACTTCGGAAACGGAATCTTGTTCGAAGGCGACAAGGGACGCATCTTCGTCAACCGTGGCAAAATCGAAGGAAGCCCCATGGATGCGTTGACCGATGCCGACCGCAAAGAACTCGACGAAAAAATCGTTGAACTCTGCAAAGGCAAGAAACCCGGTAACCACATGGGCAACTTCTTCGCCTGCATTGAAGAGGGCGGACTGCCTATCTCCGACGTGTGGTCGCACCACCGCACAATGACCTCCTGCCACCTGTGCAACCTCACCCTGATGCTCGGCCGCGAACTCATTTGGGATCCGAAGGCCGAAGAGTTCGTCAATGACGATCAAGCAAACGCGTTGATGAGCCGGAAGTCCCGCGAAGTCGCCCGCGCCGAAAAGGTCAGCTAAGCCACCGACACACCCCGCACGCTGACCGGCCGCCTCACGTTCGCCTCCTCGTCCGACCGGGAGGCTCCGCGGCACGCCGTTCTCTCATGGCACGCCGGCAGATTCACGGCACTGATCACGAAAGGAAAAGGGCGAGGAAGCAGTTTGCTTTCTCGCCCTTTTTTGTTTGTCTTACCGCACGTTATCGTGCCGCCGATTGCGGGAGTTGCCGCTCATGACGGCCTGCCCGGCAGGAGCCAGGCGAGCCCTCAATTCAGAGCGGGTCGACTATTCGTCGTCCGACAATCGCATTTCGAATCCCGTCCGCTCATCAACCGATTCATAGAACCCACGGACGATGTTACGAGCGTCTTGGTTGCCCAACAACTGAGCCATGAAACGCTGCTGCGGTTGGCGGAACTGCTCACGCAATTGCTCGACATCCGGCTGGAATTCCGTCGGTGTTACCACGTAGAAAACGCTCTGCGGATCATTCGGTGCGACTCCGTATTCACCCAAAGGTGTCGCGAAGACCTCACGCATGAATTCGTCACCAACGGCATCGAGTTTAGGCACTTCCGCAATCACGGTTTGCATGAACCCGAGTTGTTCGAGCCAGCTGAACGGGCCGACGTTTTCGATCAGGTTTGATTTTTTGTCTTCAGGAACCACGTCCGACAAAGTCTTGTCTCCGTCTGCGATTGATGCGGCGATTTCTTCTGCGGCCGCCTTAGCGAGCTTCCTCGCTTCTCGAGTGCGAATGAACAAGACCACTTCGTCACGAACTTCATCGAGCTCGGGAACGAATGTCGGGACGTCCTCCGTTTTCCAACTGATGTACGTCACACCGGCTTCGAGATCCACCGAACGCAGCGGCGAGAACTCAGGTTGTGGCGGCAACATCGAGCCGTCCTGCATCTGAGCACCAAACATCATGGCACCGTAAGGCGGTCCGCGACGGTTGAACCCGGTGCCCAATCCGTAGGAGGTGCCTGGATCGACCTCATCGACACTCACTCGGTTGACCAACTGTTTCGTTTTCCCGTAAATCAATCCGAGTTCATCCGCCATCTTTTTCAGATTGAGGCGTTCGGGAGCGTCGGATTCCTTTTGAATACCAACGGAAACATTGCTTTCATGCACCGCCCGTTCGCTGAAATAGAGCCGCATCCGTTTGTTGGCTTCGGTAACGGCCTGATCGAGTGCGTTGCGGGCGGGCTCGAGTGCCATTTCGGTCGCGATTTGGTCGCGAACTTCTTCGAATGATTGCAGCTTGGTTTGCTCGGGTTCGTCGTCGAGCTCGAGACTCATTGCGGCTTCTTCGGCAGGTTCCGACGTCGCTTCTTCTTCAGTTTCTTCAGCCTCCGTTTCGGGGGCCTCTTCCGCCGATTCAGTTGATTCCGCTTCGGTGGCGGGCTCTTCTTCGCTCATCTCGGCGGGCTCGTCGGTTTCAGCCGCTTCTTCCGCTTCGGCAGGTGCGTCAGACTCAGCCGGAGTCTCAGGCTCGGAAGGGGTCTCAGGCTCGGTGGGAGCTTCCGTTTCGGCAGGCGTCTCGGTTTCCGCAGGCGTCTCTGCGTCGGCCGCCGGTTCACCCGTTGCAGGCTCTTCGTCCTGGAACATCACCAAACGGACCGAATTGTCCGCACTGGCGTTCATGGACGAATCTTCGGCGGCGGGTTCACTCGACTCAGTATCTTCAGCAGCATCAGCGGCCGGCTCGTCGGTGCTCTCTTCCGCAGTTTCTTCGCTGGTTTGTTCTTCACTGGTCTCTTCTGCGGCGGCCTCTGCGGTGGCGGGCTGTTCTTCCGCTGCGGCTGCTTCATCAGAGCCGACGGGAAGCTGGAAATCGCCCCCGGCGAGACGTCGTTCGTACTCCGCCCGGATTTGCTCTTCGCTGAATTTCGCTTTCTCGACATCGAGGAACTGCTGCAAGTCGGCGGCCACCCATTCGATCTGAGCCGAATCGGGGCGTCCGAAGCTCGGCAGCGGCGATTGATCACCGGGATAACTCAGGCGTTTCTTGCCTTCTTCGTAGACCTCTTTAATGTCCGACTGGCTCGGTTCGGCGTCGGTTTGATCCAGATATTCGCTCACCAAAACGCCGTACGCGTTCACGGTCGCTTTCTGGTTTAATTTCAAAAAATTCTCCCACTGACCCAGCGGAGTGACCACAGGAATCTGGCCATTGGTCAATCCGACGAGCGAACCGCGTTGATACAGGTCCGCCAACAAATGCATGCGGAGCTGTTCGTAGAGGTGCTGTTGGCCGAGTTGGTTGCCGCTGCTCCTCATCAACATCGCGACGATTTCGCTGTCGGTGAAGGTTCCATCGGTGAACCGGGTCAACCAGTTTCCGATCGCGGTATCGTCGAGTTCGAAGCCAGCTTTTTGAGATTCGCTGTAGAAACGAAGCGTGTTGACCGTGGCTTCTTCGCCTGGATTGGAATCGATTCCGAGCGACTGAATTTGGCCCGATTGTTCGTCAAATTGGAAACCGGGGGTTTGCGGCACGCCGCCCCGATTGATCGTTTCAGAAGCCAATTCGCTGAGAAAACGCACGACGGCGGCGTGGTTCTGCGTCGTACGAGCGACACGAGCGCGGGTCAACTCGACACCATCGAACGTCGCCGCAACCGGATCGGAATTCATCCCTCCGCCACGACGCATGTAGGTGTCCAACGCTGGCAAAACAACGAAAGAAAAAAGAGCCAAGAGGGTCAAAAAGACCATCAAAGGCTTGAGGTTGCGTCGAAATATCTCGAACGGACTCGAACTCATCAGAGAAGCCTACATAAACCCGCGAGGGGGACACCTGCGAAGGATGCCTCGACCTGCGGACGGAGGGAGGGGGCGGGAGGGGAACCACGAAACTGCAAAGGGTATCGCCGATGGAATTTGAAGGTCAAGATGACTTGATCGTCCTGGACCTCAAACTCGGGCCACGTATTGGCTGCTCAGCCGTCGGACGAGCCGCTTCATTTCCAGAACACTGACAATGGCGGAGACGCGAGCGGACGACAATTCGCATCCCACCGTGACCTCGTCGAGCGAAGTTCCCGTTGGTGAAATGCGATCCAGCACCGCTCGCTCGATCTCGTTTAAGGTGACTTCACGGCCGTTTCGAATCTCGCGTTCGTCCCGGTTGGCCTGCGACTCGTCGCCACGGCAAATCGGCTGGCTGAGCGGCCCGAGCAATTCGAGCACGTCGTCCGCATTGGTCACCAACGTCCCGCCGTCGCGAATCAACCGATGGCACCCCTGCGACGCTCGGCTGTTGACCGGTCCCGGCAGGGCACCGACACCCCGCCCCATCTCACTCGCCAATCGGGCGGTGATCAACGAACCGCTGCGTTCGGGCGCCTCGATCACCAACGTCGCCAATCCCGCTGCGGCAATTAACCGATTCCGCTGAGGGAACATCCCGCCCCGCGGTTTCGCCATCGGGGCGTATTCACTGATCACGGCCCCCGAGCAGGCAATCTCCCCAGCCAAGCCCGCATTTTCAGGCGGGTACATCTGCCCGAGCCCGCCACCCAGAAACGCGATCGTGCGGCCTCCGACCTCCACCGCCGCACGATGAGCCGCCGTGTCGACCCCGCGAGCCAGCCCACTGACGATCGTCACCGACGCCGACGCGAGGTCGCGAGCCAGACGCCTGGTCTGCTGCAAACCGTACGGAGTCGCGTGACGGGTCCCCACAATTGCGACGGCGAGCTGATCCGCCGCGGTCACTTCCCCACGGCAAAATAGAATCGGCGGCGTGTCCTCGAGCTCATCGAACGACTTCGGATACCCGGCCGCATCGGGCTGCAGAATCCGCACACGATGCTGGTGACACCACTGGATCACTTGATCGACATCCACATGATCCGTCGCCGTTTGGATCACGTGCGCGATCTTCGGCCCAATTCCAGGCACCCGCTGCAGACTCGCCTTGTCGGCCCGAAGAACGTTGCCCGCCGAACCGAACTCGTCGAGCAGAACACTCAGCCCCCGCGGCCCGAGCCCGGGCAAAAGACACAACTGCAACCGATCTCGCAGTCCCGCGCCGACACGCATCGTCGTGCCCGTGTCACCATCAGGATCGCGATCGGGTTCACTCGCTCGAAGATCGCCTCCCAATTCACGCTCACGGGACGTCTTCGCCGGAGGAGCGGAATCAGGACGCGTTTCAGGAGGTCCCGGCGGAAGAAGTTCCGTGGCGTCCTCGGTCGATTCCTGCTCTTGCTGCCAAAAGAAGAGTTCATCAGACACGCGGCAATCTCCCAGTCGAATTCGGTCTTGCCGGATCGCGGATTGCTGCCACAGCCAAACAAACGATCCCTACCCCAGCGACGCACAACGACGCCCACTGTACCAAATCCCACTAGTCCACGGGGTGCGATTACCTCGGGGCCCACGACTTCACGAGCCCGACGACTTCACGGCTCACGGGCACCGCAATCGGCTGCCCCGTCGCTATTTCGACTTCAGCGTTCCCGAGGGCCGCTCGGAAACCGGGCGAATTTTCGGAGGAATCTTCTTCCCCTTCGCGATGAACCTCATCGAGATCGAGTTGACGCAGTGCCGAGTGTTCTTCTCGGTCATCTGCTCGCCGGTGAAGACGTGCCCCAGGTGAGCGCCGCAATTTTTGCACAAGATCTCAACGCGAACGCCGTCCGCGTCCGTCTGCCGAACGATCGCATCTTCGATCTCATCATCAAAACTCGGCCATCCGCAATGGCTCTCGAATTTATCCTTGCTCAAATACAACTTCGCGTTGCAACGACGGCAAATGTACGTCCCCTCACGTTTGTTCGACGTGTAACCACCGTTGCTCGGGCGTTCGGTGCCTTTCTGCAAAATCACATATCGTTCGAACTGATTCAGCGGATTGAAATTGCCGAATTTCACCGCCTGCTCGTCCAATGATGCCCCTTCCGCGTCCGCCGCAACATCTGCCGAACCGGTGTCTTCGGCAGCGACGGCAACCTCATCGGTCTGCGTCTCAGCGGTTTCTGAAGGAACCACAGCGGTTTCGTCATCCGCGTTGACCGGTCGCCCGAACGCCCCCACGGAACCGACCATCACGGCGAGGCCGAGGGCACTCAACGAAACAGCCCAAAACGGTTTGGACGAGAAAGCACTCTTTGATCGCATCTATCTATCTCCGGCGGCGGCGAGTCGTACAAGATTTCTACACGACTCGCGAGGGATTCGTTCGCAAATATTTGAGCCAATCCAGTTTAGCCGGAAGGCAAATCGGCGTCACAAGTCGACAGATCGCCACTGCAGTTACTTGCCTCGGCGGCTTCCCGCCACCGGCATTTGCACCGAATAAACCGACGTCTGTGCCGTTACGAACATCGTCTTGAAATCCTCGCCGCCGAACGTGACGTTGCAAGAACGTTCGGGAAAGGAAACCGTGCCGAGCGTCTGCCCCGACGGTCTGAAGATCTGAACACCTAAATGCGTCGTGATGTACAAGTTGCCGAGCACGTCCATCGCCATTCCGTCTCCCCCCGTGCCGCTGACTCCCTCAGGCTGGGCCAAGACGCAGAACGTTCGCCGATTCGAAACCACACCCGGCTTTTCAATATCAAACGCCAACATCTCGCTCTGCATGCTGGGAATCACATACAGCGTTTTTTCGTCAAGCGACAATCCGATCCCATTGGGGGCATTCAAATCTCCCGTTAACCGCGTCACCTCCCCGTCACTCGAAAGGTAATAGACGGCACGCTCCTTCTGAGGCAGCGGCGTCGGCGCTCGGTACTGCGGATCGGTGAAATAGATCCCACCGGCCCCGTCCACAACGAGATCATTGCACGCGTTGTAACGAACACCTTTGTATTCATCCGTCAGCACCTCGCGGGAACCATCGGTGAGGCGATACCGAACGACCGCTCCGTTCATTTCACACGCGAGCAGACCATTATCTGAAAGGGGCCACAGACCGTTTGCAAAGTTCGACTGATCCGTGAACACACCGAGTTTGCCATCCGGATCCAAACGATGGATCGTTGCGTTCGGGATATCAGTGAAGTAAAGCGTTCCGTCGCTCGTCACGGCGGGGCCTTCGGTGAACGCAAAACCCGTGAGTAACCTCTTCACCGGCCCAACAGGTTCGATTCCCTCAGTCGTCTCAGTCGTCTCAGTCGTCTCAGTCGTCTCGCCGTTTGAGAGAGCCCCAGCCGCGAGTGATGCGAATCCGACGACAAACACAATCAAAAAACGACAGCGAGAGATCAGCATCAACGACGGTTCCAAATTGATATTAAGAGGAGGAAACGCTCGATCCCTGAGCTTCCTGATCGGCGGTCGCAACCGCGACTTGTTGCAAGTGAATCATGAGTTTCTTGTGATCGCGGACGACTCGAAGGAACTCTTCCTCACTGACCGGCTTCTGAATGTAATCGTAAACGCCGAGTTCGTCACAGCGCTGGCGATACGTCTCATCTTCGAGTGCCGTCAGGACCACCGTCGTGATGCGAGCGGAGTCCGGATGGATTTCCAACATCTCTTCGAGCACGTCGAGCCCCGTACCGTCGGGCAGAATCATATCGAGAAGCAGCAAATCAAGGCGAGGAGCACGGGCAAAGATCCCGGTACGTTTCATAAACAGAATCGCTTCGTGAACCGTTCGCACCAATGTCAAACGATGATGCACACCGCTGCGACGCAGCGCATGAATGGTGATACGTGCGTCAACCAAACCATCCTCGACCAACAGAATTTCCATTGGCTTGGTACGTGAATCACCCAACATCGTAAAACCTCCTAAAAGTGCTCGCCGTGAGAACGAGCGGGACAACCGCGTTACTCGCCGACGACTTCATTCCTGCGAACCGCCGCTGCGGGCTCGCGAATCATGCAACCGAATCAATTCCGCTTCGAGCCTTTCGTGTGCAGTGAGATCACCCGAAAATCGCTCGATCGATGCCGCGAGCATCTTCAAACATTGAACGTCACATCCTCTGTATTGTAGTTCTTCGGCCTGTTCGACCAAGTCGATTAATTGAAGATACAGACAACGATGTTGATCGGTGACACTACGAACCATCCGCTGCCGCTCGTGTTCGGCCTCACTCTGCTGCGAGATCGAGAGGGACGCCGCAATCCGCTGAGCGGCGATCGAATCCGCCGAAATCAATCCGTACGATTCTTCAAGCGCAAACTGCAAGGCGAGCAAATCTCGCAACTCGTCCAAACATGCCACGAATTCACGAATCGTCGCCTGTGGCTTTTCCACGTCGCCGGGATCGAGCTCGCAGAGCGTTCGCAGACGATGAACCTCATGCCATAGATGAGGATTGCTATCTTTAATTTCTTGTAAAAATGCTGCGTTAACGAACCAGTATGCAGCCGCTTCGCCCTGAGGGTGCGGTTGCGAATCGGGGCCGCCCGTCGCCGCATTGGACGCCGAACCGGTGAAGACAGTCGCCATGATGGCAGTCCTCCTTGCCTTTAATCCGTGTTTAAGAAGAGTCCCTGAACCTAAAGCCGCTGGGCGAATTCGTCAAGCAAAATCACGATTCCGCTTCGAAAACCTGGGCACTTTCGGCCAAATGGGGGTCCGGCACGCAGCCTCAAATCCCCAACCTCACCTATCCGCTACATTCGGCGTCTTTCGCCATCGTCGCTCTTCCCACACCCGCATCTTGCGACCAAACTAACCCGTGTACGACACCCAATCGGACTTCGACAACCTTCCTTTCATCATCTTCAGCGATCGACACCTCCTCTCCCCCACACACCCTTAAGCTCGACTCTTTCAAAACCGATCCTCCTGTGTCGGTTCTCAAAAGCCCAAGTCCAGACTCACCCAGACTCACCCAGTCCCAGCCTCGCTCAGCACTGACTCTCCCAGTTCCTGACGACTGCCCTATCACGACCGCCCCCCTCCCCCCGCAGCCCCGCCCCACCCACTGCCATGCGTTCATCACTGAATCGATTTCTGTCACCCGCCTCGCTATTCCGATCGACCGATCGCCCATCCGGACTCATCGCCGGATTGTTCTTGGCCACGATCGCCGCCGTCGCCCCGCCGATGAGTCTCAGCCAATGCCAGGCCGAGGAAACAACGAATACCTCAACGCTCGCCAAAGTGGTCGACGCGCTGAAGAACTCCATCGATACCGATTCCGATGACGCCAACGGCGAAAGCGTCACCGACCCGATGCGAGAGATGCAATCCAACGCGATGCGCGAACAGTCTGCGCCGTGGGGACATTGGGGCAACCAGCCGAACAAATACAGCAGCTGGACGAACCACAGCAATCGGTTGGTACCGCTCTATTCCTTCGGCATGACGCTCTCGGCACTGCGAGAACGAGGCAGTTTGTATTCTGACGCCGAGCGGATGAAAAAACTCTTCGGCCGCATTCCCGCCGGAACACTCAACTCGGTCGCTAACTATCACGACCAAATCGACGTTTACGAACTGCAACGACTCGCCGTCGAGCAGGGAAAACGACACGTCATCCTGATGGTGTTTGACGGGACCGATTGGCAAACAACACGAGCGGCAACGATCTACCGAAACCGAGCCGACCTTTACGACAGCGGACGAGGACGTGGCTTGTCGATTCAAGACTATCGCGGCACCCAAACGGACTTCGCGTTCATCGGCACAACACCACATACCGGCGGCACCAAACTCGACGTTAATTCGCAAACAATCGTCGACGTTGACAAGAAAGCAACCGGAGGATTCGATCCCGACTTCGCTGGCCCGATGCCATGGCACGAACGAGACCGAATCGCGTACCCGATCGGAAAAGACCGCGAGCAACCGCATACCGTCACCGACTCTGCGTCCTCAGCGACCAGCCTAACGTGCGGCATCAAAACCTATAACGGATCCGTCGGAATCGCTCACGACGGTACGTACGCCGTTTCGATCGGCCGGCAACTGCAAAACGAAGGCTTCCGGATCGGCGTCGTCACCTGTGTCCCGGTCAGTCACGCCACTCCCGGGGCGGCTTACGCAAACAACGTGTCACGTGGCGACTATCAAGACATCGCTCGTGACATGATCGGCCGCCCCTCCTCTTCCCACCGCCGCGACCCATTACCGGGCGTCGATGTATTGATCGGCGGCGGATGGGGCGAAGGCGTCGGCAAAGACGGCGGCCAGGGCGAGAACTTCATGCCGGGCAACAAATACCTTCACGAGTCCGATCTCGACGCGGTGCGTTTGCAACCCGGCGAAACTGACCCGTCACGACGCAAGTACGTCGTCGCCGAACGAACGAGCGGACGCCGGGGTAGCGAAGTTCTCGCCGAAGCCGCCTCACGGGCAATCAAAACAGGTGATCGGTTGCTAGGTTACTTCGGCACCAAAGGCGGCCACCTCCCGTTTCAAACCGCCGACGGAAACTACAATCCGACCTTCGACGTCAAAGGCACCGAACGGTACACGGCGGAAGACGTCAACGAAAACCCAACGCTCGCTGACATGACAACGGCAGCACTCCACGTGCTCTCGGCGCCAACCCCCGGTGAAGCGAACGACGACCAAGCCGAGCTACCGAAGTTCTGGATGATGCTCGAAGCAGGCGACGTCGATTGGGCCAACCACGCCAACAACATCGACAACAGCATCGGTGCCGTACTCAGTGGCGATGCCGCCTTCCGTGCCGTCACCAAGTGGGCCGAAGACAATGACGCGTGGGACGATACCGTGGTCTTCGTCACCAGCGACCACGGTCACTACCTCGTCCTCGATGACCCGCAAGCGATCGCGGCGGCCAACGTCAGCCAGTGATACATTAAGCGATCACGGGACAAACCCGAACACTTTGATCGTGCTCATGAAAAAAGACGCATGCTCATCTAAGAGCATGCGACGCTTGCGAGAACGTGCCGCACCGCCTGGCGACGGTGGTTACGGCAAGTAGACAGGTGATTTAGGAAGCATCTTTCGCGTCGGCAGCCTCGGTGCGTTCGAGCCACCGGTAACCAACCACCGCCGCCGACACGACGACCAACGCAGCGAACACCCACGCATGCTGCGGCTCGGTCAAATAGTGCCAGAAACCATTTCCTTGGCCTGCGGCACCATGCCCGTGCCCTTCGTGCGCCATCACGAGAGTCGCAGGAAGAATCGCCAGTGCGGTGGTCATCAAAAGTCGGGTCATCGGGTTGCCTCAGAGTAACTCGGGTTAGCGTAGCGGAAATGCGAGTCCTCCAGATTTTACTCAAAAACCTGCAAAACGCCGTGCACTACAGTATTCCTGTCGGACAACCGTTCTGAAACCAGAACGAACCGCGCCCGCACCTCGGCGAGCTTATGCGGGCATTCGTTGCAATTCAAGCCCCGCAGAGCCGCCGCCTCAAAACACGCACAGCCCCGGATTCGTGTAGCATGAAGGAAGGCAGGAACACGTCGCACGACCGCGCGGCATCGAAACGGCAACACGCCGGATTCTGGCTGCCACCCTTACCGCCTCCCTGAATCGATAGGTGCCTTCGAGTGAATTCCAAACCGAAGAAACGCAAGCACAACCGTGACGATTCTGAAGGCCACGCGATTCTCAACGGGAGCGGTGACGTCAAAGCAACGAAGCACCGTATCGATCAAAAGGTCTACGAAAAGGAACTCGCTCGGCTGCAGATCGAACTGGTCAAAATGCAGGCGTGGGTCAAGCACGAGGGACTGAAAGTCGCCGTGATCTTCGAGGGCCGCGACGCCGCTGGCAAAGGCGGGGTAATCAAACGGATCACCCAAAGTCTGAATCCACGTATCTGCCGAGTCGTGGCCTTGGGCACTCCGACCGAGCGAGAGAAAAAAAGTTGGTACTTCCAACGTTATGTCGCTCATCTGCCGGCGGCCGGAGAAATCGTCTTGCTCGACCGGAGCTGGTACAACCGCGCCGGCGTCGAGCACGTGATGGGATTTTGCAGCGACGCGGAGTATCACGAGTTTCTCCGCTCGTGCCCCGAGTTCGAACGCATGCTTGTGCGATCGGGAATTCAACTGATCAAGTACTGGTTTTCGGTCAGCGACGAAGAGCAAGAACGACGTTTTCAAAAACGCATGAAAGATCCAACCCGGAGCTGGAAACTGAGTCCGATGGATGTCGAATCACGCTCACGATGGATCGAGTACTCCCGAGCCAAAGACACGATGTTCGCACACACGGACATCAAGCAAGCCCCCTGGCATGTCGTCAAAGCAGACGTCAAGAAATGTGCCCGACTCAATTGCATCAGTCACCTACTGAGCATGATCCCATACAGAGACCTGACACCAACACCACCCAAATTACTCCCACGCCCCACCGACGGCGCCTACGTCCGCCCACCCCTAGAAGACCAAACCTTCATCCCAGAAATCTGGTAACCCCAAGCTCCGCACACCCCCAATCCCGTCGCTGGTTCAAAACAAAAAACCAACAAACGGACGCCCCCATTCATCGCCAACCCAACCAAGCCCGGACCACCAGCGTCCCATGCAGAACGAACGGGCAGCGTGATCGAGCACATACTGCACGAGGCCTCAACGACTTACCGCAGTTTCAACGCCGCATAAAACAAGTACAGCCCCCCTCGGCGTCGGCCACCGGAGCACTGCCGAGGCAAGGAGATTCAGCAAGAAGGAGATTGAAAGATGGCCGTCCGCTTCGTAAATCGCCCCGTCCCCCATTTCTTCTTCAAAGACTCTTCAAAATTAAACAGTGGCAACGTGCCGATCATATCATTGCCTCATGATTTTAATGCCTTCTGGCGATGAGGTCTGCGACACCTGCTAGCTCGAACTACAGCTGTTTCGCAGAGCCATAAAGTTCGATTGTCGGCGTCGACGGTGTTTGCTTAATCGAGAACCGAACACGAACGAATCCGGGTTCACGATGAAGTGCGCGACGAACCTTAGTTGCACTCCCGACATCTGAATCAACGCCGCGTCGCCGAGGCGGCCGACTCGAAGGCGGCCAAGTCGTCGCGTATAGCTGGTTGGTCAATGACTTAATTCGCTGAATGTCGTGCTCGCGTGGAAGAGGATCTGCCAGGCGAGAATAAGGTGTAACGACTGCTAGTGGATTGGGGGCGACCATCGAACTCCAGGCATCGTCGTTGTGGGCATTCACAGACCCATGATGCCCGACCTTTACAAGCTGACTTGTTCGTTTCGTACGGACCTTCGACGAAAGCACCGCTTGCCAGCCAAGTTGCTTACTATCCGAGTTCTCCAAATCAGCCTTCAGTAGAAGATCGAGAACTGGTGTCGAGACTTGGACCGCGACCGACAAATCGTTCGGATCGAAACGGCGAAAACACCGAGTCGTGCTATTCGTCATCAGTTTGGCAACGACATCCGTCTTGCAGCTTGTAATGGCTGCACTCGATGGGCTCAATGCTTGAACGCGGACCGACTCATCGACGCCGCCTAGGTAAAGGATCGTTCCCTCGGAAGCAAAAACATCAGGGGAAACGATTTCTCTTCCCGTCTCCGCGAAATGGTCGAGGATGTCCGCGAACTCACTAGCCGTCGAACTCGCTTCAACGAGCTTGTTGCTTTCGTTGGCTTCATAGACGAGCTGAAAAAACTGTTCTTGCTCCAACGCTGCTGACATCGCAAAAGTTGCCTGAGGACATCGACGAACAATGTCAGCCAATCCTTTTACATGATCGTCATGCCAATGAGTCGCCAAAATGCTTTGAATCGCTGACGACGGATTGATTTTTAGCTTTTCAAGGTAAGCAATGGCAGCAGGTGTTTTCGAGCGTGGGAAACGGCACGAGTCAATGACGAACCAGTTACCATTTCCCAGGTGCATCAATATGCACTCACCCACGCCTGGTCCGAAAATCGTAAGCTCGAATTCGTCCGCTTTAGGAGGAACAAACGAGACGCTATTTTCCGAGCAAAAGTCCACTTAGATTCTTGACCTTCCGTGTAATCTCATTTCGTTTCGCTTGGCCTAACTTGGGCATGCGGCGTAAACGAAATTCCGTGAAACGTTTAACTTGGCCCGTTTGCCGTCTCAAGTGCCCAAGGCTCCAGTAAAACACAGCCCCTTCGACCAGCAGGGGCAAGTCCCATGTATTAAACTCACTCAGCAAGACCTCCGCGTATTCGACTGGATTCGACTCATCGGTTAAGTCGTACAACTCGCAACAAACGACATCGTGTTGACGTTCCAGTACGACGCATTCCCATTGCTGGAGCAAAACCTTACGATCGCCATCCAAGGTGACAATTCCAACGTCCTTGCTCACGGGGCGAACAGTTTTAGGAGCTGCCTCCGATTGAGGCGTGGTTGATTTTTCGGTGTCTGGCTCTGCCCCGTTTGTGGAGGCATTCTCAGGAAGTGTTGACGACTCCAAAAACCACCAGTCACCCTTACGCAATCGCTTCGTCTCGGGCTCCGATATTGATTCACGAACATGTGAATTCGTTTCTAGTGAGCTTCTTTCATTAAGCAGGAGGTTCATGATCCTGTCCCCGCTTGCTCGATACCGTCGCATGCCAAGCTAACGGCAGTCGACTCCGCATAGTTGCGGAATGATTTCCAATCGTCTTTGAGAGCTCTCATGACTTCGTTGTTTCGATCTGCGATAGAGATACGCTGTTCCGTTTCGATATTATAATGTTGGTTGATGCTCACGACGACACCATTCTCCAATCCACTGGCAGGTGCGACACGAATCGAAATCCGATCCGCTGAGCAGTCCTTTCGCTTTCCAAGCATCGCAACACTGAGCATTCCGGGATCCTCAAGTATACTCTGCCACTGGTCCTTCGGCGCCAGTCGATCCCCAACCGAATTCCAAGCGTCTCGACTCGGAAGCTGGAATCGGCTCTCCAAGTTAAACCCAATTGCCGAGAGCGGTGTGTGCTCTAGAAGCGAAAACGACCCAATTGCCAAGTCTCGCAATTGAGGTACTCGAGCTGCATCTTTGGTCGTCAATCCGAAACGATGCTGTTCGATTTGGAAGTGGATCCCGTGCCAATTGAACATCGACACCTCGGAACTACTCAAGACATCGTCAGCCTCGTCGATCTCTTGCCCAGCGATCAGTTCATTCTGCGCATACCACAGTGGATGAAAGATCTTCGGGTTGAAATTTCCGAGGATCACCACTGAAAATACTTGTTGTTCTGGTTCTCGTTGCAACGTAGGCATTTAATTATGCTTCCTTAACCTCTCATTTTGATCTCCGCTTCCGAATCGTCAATCGGGCGAGAACTTTAGCAAATACGAGATTTTATCGGCTATTCGCAAGGTGAACGTCATGAATTCAGAAGTGTTTGCGTCATTTCGCTCACTGGATTCGCCAAATGGTGTCGCCGCCGTAGGCGAGGATGCCGAGGCGGATGGCACCGGTGATGGCGAATTCAACGGCTTGGTGGACGGAGGTTGTGACGCGGGCGCAACCGAAGTAGTTCGACGAAAAAAAGGGGATTAGTGGTCGTTTTGACGCGGATCCGGTAGATGCGAGGTCGGCCTCGAAGTGCTCCGGTGGCCGACACCGGTGGCTGGTTTCATCAATCGGGGATTGCTTATCGCAGCAGGTGCGAGACTCGCAGGATTCGAAATAGTTTTTGCAGCATTTTGGCTCGGTAGAGATGCTGTGTCGCTTGGGCTTCCACCTCCAATTTCCGCAAATAGATGTCGCGTTCTTGGTAGCCGCATGTCGGACAACTCTCTTCGCTTTTGCTCATTGGCTTCAGACAGCATGGGCATTTTGTTTGAGCGCTGCTCGACATAATTAGCTCCCAATTGGAACGGCGTGTGAACCGACAAAACTTGCAACGTGCATGGCTGCGTTGCAGGCGAGGACGATGAAGTGGAGGTTGAATCGAATGACTTGGCGTGTGGATCTCGGCGAACCTCGCTATGACGTCGGATCGGTTGCGTGTGCCTGACGTTGGCGAAGTCGCGTGTTGGCTGCTCGAAGAATTTTCTCCTTCGCACTTGCGACTTGAGACGACAGCGGCAACCTGAGTTCCTGCAGTGCCCTGACCGCGGCCTGCGGGTCGTTATTGTTCCGGAGTTCGATCGCCGCGATCTGCAAACGTGCGTTGTTCGAATGCTTCGAAGACCGCGAGGCCAAATAACGAAGCGGCAAGAGTCGCTCTCGGTGCCGATCGTTCTTGGAAAGTTGATTGACGTACGCGATCAAGGTCGAATTGGGAACCGCGGCGACACACGCGTTCTGACGAAGACGGTCAAAACATGCAATCGACTCGTCAACGCGATCGGATCGAACGGCGTTGGCAAAAGCTTCAAAAGCTGTCGCACACGGGTCACGTTTGGCCTGAGTTGTCGCGTCGGTGATCGCGGTGGTGACGGCAAGCTTCGACGCACCGTGGACACGATGCAGAACACTGTCTACTTGCGCGGTATCGTTTTCGTTTGAAACACGGCCTACACCGAAGGGCTGCATCCCTAATCGCGAAAACAGATCCCAACCTTCGCAGTCGACCAACTCATGCTTGAGCATGAAGATTGCAAACGGGATCCCGACCGACATCCCCAGCAAGTGCAGCATGGGTGTCGACATTCGAATCCCCGTCCAAGCGACTTGCAGGAATTCGATCGCAAAGTAGAAGAACGCGACCACGCTGATTGGGATTTCGATCGTGCCATAAAACAACCAACTCCAAACGTAAAAGAAGTGGATGTCGTTTTGGGGAGCCCAGATCACCGCCACGGCGAGCAACGCAAAGATCACCCCGGACGCACCGAGCGCGCCGCCCTGACCATCAGTGAACACGAACATCGGAATCTGCCCGATTGCTCCGTCGGCAAGCGCGAGTCCCAGATAGAGCAGGCTAAATCGCTTCCAACCCAACTTGCCCTCGATGACGAGGCCGAAGCACCACAGGAAGATCATGTTCCCGATCAAGTGCGACCAGGACGCGTGCATGAACGCACTGGTAACCCACTGGAACGGATTGATGCGGTCAAATTCGAGAATCAACCAATCGTAGCCGCCGCAGTCGCCCATGCCGGTCAGCACGAACAACACTGTGTTGGCAGCAATGATACCGATCGTGGCCACCGGATAGTGGTAGACAGGAGCGTCGGTACCGTAGGGTAGGAACATAGGTATCCACAGGAACGAACCAGAACATCGATTGCTATTTACCCAGGCAACAATCACGCGAAGACAGGGCGCGCAGGACAAAGCGATGTCCGAGAGAAGGAGACGCCCGAGAAAAGGATTCGTCGCGAATCAGAAACGCGGTTCGCGGGCCGGGCGGCCAAGGTCTGATTCTTAGAGGCAGTACCAACGGGTCGCTTCGATCAATTGCCTACAACGCTCAATCGCCGACAACGATCAGTCGACCGAAGCGGCCATCCGAGCCGGATGCGAAGACCTGCGTCTGGCCAACCGCCAAGGCATGAAAGCCTGTCTGGGATACCGGTTCCCAGACGTCTGCGTCGCGGGAAAAGTCAGTACCGAACGGACCAACGGTGATCAGCCCCGCTGGCAACGGGCCGCCCCGCGGAGTTGCGATAACCGCACTTCGGAACGCAGCAGGCTGCGTCTTCACCGTACGCCACGTGACTCCCCGGTCGTGGCTGATGCACGCGGTGACGTTCGACGTTTCGGAAGCCCGATAGTCTCCACCGACGAGCACCAAAGTGCTGTCTTCTTTTCCTGCCGTCGACGTTGGAACCGTGCCAACCGAAAAGATCCCGGACGCTTGCGAACTGGGAATCGGCACCGAGACCGTTGTCCATTTGGCATCCCAAGTGGTACGAAGACAGAGACGGCTGGTCTCGGATTCGCTCCCGCCCGTTCCAAACCACAGTTGCCCCTGCTCGCCAACGTGCAGCGACGAATTACTGGCAGCAAACGCCGCTTCACCAGGCCGAGACTGCGGGAGTTCATTCGTCAGTCGTTCCCAGGTTTGTCCGCCGTCGCTCGTTTCGACGACCAGCAACTTCCCGTCGACCGGATCACTGATTGCGATGCCTCGTTGTGAGTCCCAGAACCGCATGGCATCAAAGAAAGCCGTCGGAGACGACGCGCGGTAGGTTTCTCGCCATGACACTCCGCCGTCTTCGGTTCGGAGCAGCACCGCTGGTGAACCCGCGCTGGCGATGCAGGCAACGTCCGCACCGAACGCGTGCACGCAGCGAAACTCGAGATCACCAAAACCTTTCGGACCACACGGCGTCCAAGTCTTACTGCCATCGCGGGTCCGAATCACCGTCGCGTTCGATCCACTGGCCCACACGACTCGATCATCGACCGCGGACAGGCCACGAAGACTCGCGTCCGTCCCCGTCGCCGTCACGTCCCAATCCAATGAAACCGGCTCAGCGCCATTGGCAAAGGCCAGCGTCATTGCAGAAAGACAGAAAACCAAAAACGGCCTAACAGCGGCGGAAGATTCAGAAAGCATGCAAGAGAGTCCTAAGCAAAGATGCGTTGTCGATCGCCCCGGATAACGATCCCCACCATGCGACCCAAACCCAGCCACCGGAGCAACCCCAAACACAAAATCGCATCGCTTCGAAACTCAGTTTTTCAGCAAACGCGTTACGCCGATAGAAGTTCAGCAGCAGGTATTAGCATGTAAGCAGAAGTCTTCCAGTGCATTGCCTGTCGTGGCGCTGGCTTGGACGCCAAAAGGTCGGTCCGACACGTTTTCACCTGTCCGTTTTGTTCCGCAATTGGGAATGCTATCCCGGAGGGATGGAAGAGATTCGCCGGGGGTTGCTGCGCAGCAGCGCACCCCCGGGGACGAAAAAAACGAACCACCGCCCCTGAAAGGGTCGCAGATTCGATGACCCTTCCAGGTTCAACAGGTTGTCGATCCATCTGTTTCCGGTGGTGTTCGCTTCGCTCAAACCACCGGCTAATTTCTGACAATCTCTTCGGGATGAAAGCGACACAAACACATTGCCAGTCCAAACACATTGCCAGTCAACGTCAAACTTTTGGCGGCCCAACAACCAGATGGTGGGCCGCACGTTCTTCCTATCATTGCCGTTTCTGGATCACGCTGGCTCACGACGAAGGAGCACTGACCGTTCACGTCTGCCGAACAGCCAAATCGTGATTGCTAAACCGCCAGGGCGGTAACGGAATTTGGTGTCGCCCCACACGTTGCGACTGCGAGTAACGAGCTACGTTGTGCCTCCGTTGGGCGGTCGCCTGGGAGGTGAAGTTAGGCGTTTGGAATTACGCCGATCGACGCCAAAGCTCGGGAAAAAAAATCTTTGTAGATTTCTTGTCCGTATTGGACGAACGCTTCACATCTCTAGCTCAGGGAATTCGAGACGCACTTCGCGTCGAAGACGATCCCGGACCTGGAGTCATGTGAAATGAATCGAAGCAACCGAGGCATGTTGGTAAAGTTTTTCTCTGACCGCTCCCGATCACGTCGCAGGAAAGGGCACGACACGGCTAGCAAGAACCGTGTCATGATCCTGCAAAACCTGGAGGAAAGACGGGTCATGACTGCCTCTCCTTTGACGACGGGGGTTTCCAATGACACGCCGGCCGCCATCTATCTAGCATCGTTGATTGATCAGACCTTCGCGGCAAACTCGCTCGCGACGACATCCTTTAGCAACGATGAAGAACTACTCAATCTACTAGCGGTCCAAGCCGCCAACCATTTTGGAGAAATCTCGTCGGCAATCGGCAGCAACTTGAATGGGCTCGGAACGATCCCCGCGGTCGGCGATGAAATTCTAGCCGCCGTCACACCGGTAATTCGCTCGGCGAACAGCATCGGCAATGTTCAAGGTGATGCGCGACAGTACTTACGCGCCCGTGGCATTGAAATCAATTCCGTCGCCACCGCTCAGGAAGTCTACGCGGGAACCCATGGCGACCTGTTGGTGCTGACGATGGATTTCACCCAATCGCTCGCCAACCCGCTGACCGTATCCGCCGCTGGGAATCTAGGTTCGCATGATGGAATCCGATTGACGCTCGATGGTACTCTCACTGTCACGCCTGACGTGGACTATCAATTGACATTCGGCCTCGATCATGAAGGGCGATTCTTTATTGTCGAGGGGTCGACGGTCAATGTAAACGTGACGGCCGATGGTGAACTTCATGGCACGGCTCACATCCCCAATCTCGCGAACGTCACCGCCCAGGCCACCTCGGCTGACGACCAGCATTTGTTCGTCAGTAGTTTGGATTTTATGTTCAGCGATTTTGACGCGATCGCAAACGAACGCTTCTACTTGGCCGGGGTAGATGCAACGAACCTAGCGGATTTGTTGGCCGATTCGAGAGCAGTTGATTTCGCGGCAACCGCGGACGCCGAGGTTCAGTTTCAACTCGACAACCCGCTCTCGCGTTTGCCTGCGTTTCTTTCAACCCGATTGCAGGGGCTCTTCCCGTCCCAATTCTCGTGGACGGCCGATGTCCATATTGATGCAGTCACCCAGACGTTTGATTTAGAAATTCAAAGCGAGTCGATCGCTGCGATCGCTTCGTTGCTCAGTTCCAACGATTCACTGCAAGACGCATTGTTTCAATTATTGATCGACGAAATTGCCACACACAATCCATTGCCGGATGCGGTGCAAACGATGCTGGGTACCAAAATCCCAATACTCGAGCAATCGCTGCTGGATCTATTGGATGTTCCCGAGGAAGCTCAGTTTTTGATCGCACCGGAAGCGTTCCGTGGCAAACCTCTGGCGGACGTGGCCAGAGATGAGAACGGCAATCGATTTGATCTCGGGTTTGATCTGTTCGAGCCGGTCAACCTCACCCGTTTGCTCAGCGGCCAGTCTTATGAAATTCTGAGTCTGGATTTACACCAGCGTTTTCAGGCTGATGGAACGCCCATCACCGTCATGCCCGAGACGCTTCTGTTCAGCTATCTCGGAATCGCAAATGTCACGATGGAGGTCAACCTGATCCCCAGCATGTTCTTCGAGTTTGACGTTCAGATGGGGATTGACACCCAAGGTTTCTATGTCGAAGCGGATCCCGTCAACGAAGTGAGCGATCAAGCGAACATTACATTCGGCGGTGGGATTACAGGACAAATTGTCGGGGAAGGGGACCTCTTCTTCGTCTTAGATCTCGTGCGAGTGACGGCTGAAATCGGATTGGAGGCGTTCGGAGGATTCACCTTCATTACCGAACCGAATTCGGACACGAAATTGCGTCAACTCACGCCCGATAATTTGCTCGTGACGGCGGGGCTGGACCTCAACCTGGGATTGAAAGGCGAAGTCGGTTTGCTGAACTTCGGTATCCAGCGAAGTGTTCAACGCGAGATCGAGCGACCGCTCTATCGCTACGAAGTCGGCACCATGGCTGACATTCAGGATCAGTTGAATTCGTTCAAGGAACAGTTTCAACGAGAAGGCAAACTCGCCGTCTACGCAGGGGCTCCTTTGGACCCGCACATCGCAGCCGCAGCTGCGGTCCTGCTCTATCAGGACCTGCAAAGCATCGGTGGCACGGCGCGGGCGATGATCCAAGACCTGCGAGTGAATTTAACCAACACGGCCAAAATCCTACATGGAAACATGAACGTGCGACTTGGGGAAGTGGTGCGTGTCCTCAAGAATGATGTCGGAGCGTCGGTCGCCGATATCGGCAAGACACTCTTTCGTGAACTCAACGTGGGGGTCGGTGAGTTAACCAGTCTGTTGCGCCGTGAAGCCGCCGCCAGTGCCGGGCAGGTTGCGCAGTTACTCAAAGAGCTCGGCTTTGGCCTCTCGGACATTGCGAGAAATCTTTTCAACCAAGCCGGTGCCTCACTTCAAGATGTGGCCGGTGCACTCGGAAACCTCAGCCGTGACATTGGGCAAATTGCAGCAGCCCTGAACACCCGAGCCGGTGTGACGTTGGATCAAATTGCCGCAACCCTATACCGCAACATTCCGTGGACGAACGCGGATCATGTCGCACAAGGCCTAGGAAGCATCTCACGAGATGTGAGTGGCATCGCCAATGCGATCAGGAATAACGTGTCTAGCAATCTCAACACAATTGCTTCTTCAATGTGGTCGATCTCTTGGACGACCACCAATCAGATCGCGCAAGGCCTCGGAAGCGTTTCGCGAGATGTCAGCGGCATCGCCAACGCACTCAAGAACAACATCTCGAGCAACCTCAACACGATTGCCTCCTCGATGTGGTCGATCTCTTGGACGACCACCAACCAGATCGCGCAAGGCCTCGGAAGCGTTTTGCGAGATGTCAGCGGCATCGCTAACGCACTCAAGAACAACATCTCGAGCAACCTCAACACGATTGCCTCCTCGATGTGGTCAATTTCTTGGACGACGACGAATCAGATCGCACAAGGGCTCGGAAGCGTTTCGCGAGATGTCAGCGGCATTGCCAACGCACTCAAGAACAACGTCTCGAGTAACCTCAATACGATTGCCTCCTCGATGTGGTCGATCTCTTGGACGACATCGAACCAGATCGCGCAAGGCCTGGGAAGCGTTTCGCGAGATGTCAGCGGCATCGCCAACGCACTTAAGAACAACGTCTCGAGTAACCTCAATACAATTGCCTCCTCGATGTGGTCGATTTCATGGACGACATCGAACCAGATCTCGCAAGGCCTGGGCAGCGTATCGCGAGATGCCGCCGGGATCGCTCGGGCTTTGTCGAGCCAGTTGAACCTCAGCTATCGCAGTGTCGCAAACGTTATGTGGAACAGCATCTCCTGGACAACCGCTGACGACGTGGCTCGCGGGATTGGCGCGTTGACAACGAACGTCAACTCCATTTCGGACGCGTTGCAGAACGGGGCGAGACTTGCGGCATCGACCGTCTCTCAAGCAACCAGCAACGTAGCTCGAGCACTCGGATTGCCCTCTCCTTCGGGTGGCAGCGTTCAAGTCGGTGGAATCTCAATCCGCTGGTAATACCAACCGAATCACGCAGGCGTTCGGCCGACAGTCATCGATGGACCGGCCGGGACGCCTGCAAGATAATCAGTGAGCTGTGGTCGTTCGGACTCGCGTACGCCGCAAGGGGCGACAGTGGGGAGGGCGACAACAGGGCCGGTCACCAAAGTCGAACTCGCCACTGATCGAGTGGCGAAGGATCAGTCAATTGCAGATGCATATCAACCAGGCGACGCCTTTCTAACGACAGCGGCCGAACGATTGAGAACATCTAGCCGATTCCCCGCAGGTTGGCCGATCGAAAGCAGGTTCTGAACCTTGTCCTGGGAACCAGCGAAAGCCTGGAAGTTGCGAGTAATTCAATTGCCGAATGACAAACCGCGTGTCACCTGCCCTCATCGTCTGTACGTCGTACTCGATGCAAGTGATGCATTTCGTGGTGCCATCAAGCTCCGCCGATGCAGTGTTTCAACGTTACCTGGGCCACCAGGAGCGGAACCTGAAGGCAAAACTCTCAAACGATATTGGGGGGTCTCTCGATTGTTCACCCGTCTTCGCAACGTCCAAGGGTTCGAAGCAGCCAAAGAAGTAATTGATGAGCTGAATAAGTTTATCAAGCCAATCAAGTAAGTCGTTAGCTAGCGCCAGATAGACGTCGATTCCCACCATACAACACAGCAACTAATCACACGCAGTCGTGTCATCGCGAAATTCGGATACTTACCAAACCCGAGTGACGTGTCGACGATCGAGCATGCCATCGCAATCACTTATGTGATGCGAGCATGTTTTTGCAGAGCTTGTTTACTCGGCGTAGCGGACCTTGCCGGTGCCTTCGGTGATGGCACCGATGCGATGGCATTCGATACCGAGCGATGACAGTTGGGTCGTGATGCTCGATGCGTAGAAATCGTTGACGACAATCGCCATACCGATTCCCATGTTGAAGACACGCCGCATCTCCGACGTTTCGACTTGGCCGTGTTTTTGCACCCAACTAAAAATCGGGTTCGGGGTCCATGACGTGGGATCGATTTCAGCATCGACTCCCGAAGGCAAAATCCGATCGAGGTTCTCTTCGATGCCGCCGCCGGTGATGTGAGCGATCCCGTGCAGCACTTGCTTGACGCGATAGTGCGACTGAATCGCACGGATCGCCGCAGTGTAAATACGCGTCGGTTTCAAACAAACATCGCCGAGTGATTCACCACCAAACTCTTCCGGACAATCGTCCCATCCGGCGCCGGCATCCGCGATGACTTTACGGACCAGCGAGAACCCGTTGCTGTGCAGTCCCGTTGCTTCCAAACCTAACACCACGTCGCCGGGTGAGATCAGATGCCCGTCGATCAATCGCTTGCGTTCGACCACACCGACGGCGAACCCGGCGAGGTCATAATCGTCGGTGCCGTACATGTCCGGCATGATCGCGGTCTCACCGCCGAGTAGCGCCAAATCGCCGGCCACGCATCCGTCGCTGATTCCCGATACGATCCGTTCCAACCGTGCGGGATCGTCACGTCCCATCGCCACGTAATCGAGGAAGAACAGTGGTTCGGCACCCGTGCAGATCAAGTCGTTGACGCACATCGCGACGAGGTCGATGCCGACGGTGTCATGCCGGTCGAGCGATTGGGCTACGACGAGTTTGGTTCCCACCCCATCGGTGCCGCTGACGAGGACCGGTTCTTCGTAATTGCGTGCGAACAATTTGCCCGCGAAATCCAGTTGAAACAGACCGGCGAATCCGCCATCGCTCGGCAGGACTCGGGGGCTGAACGTGCGGTGCATCAACCGGGGCAATCGGCTCATCGATTCGGCGTAAACGTCGAGATCGACGCCCGCATCTTTGTAGGTCGCGGCCATGGGCGAAAAAGGGGAAGAAAGGGGTCGGAAGAAAACGCTCGAAAGCAAAAAAGGGCGGAACGACCTCAGCCGTTCAATGATGAGCAGGAAAAACCGCCAAGAGCCGCAATCCGCACACCGCACCTATCATGACGCCAGGATGTGCGGGTGACGAGGGGCGGGTATCATGGCCGGCGTGAATATTGACGAGAACCATCGCGGATCGATGGCAGATGGCAGCCTCGACCAAGCCGAATTGGATTCGCGATGGCGGGCCGCCGAAAAAATCCTCCGCCACCGATTCGAGCACGACGGCCTGCTCCCGGCCCAGCGGAAAGTGATCGAAAGGGTGCTCCGCGGGCATAACGTTTTGGCCGTCCTGCCCACCGGACACGGCAAAAGCCTCTGTTATCAACTGGCCAGCCAAGTGCTGCCGGGCCTCACCGTCGTCGTCTCGCCGCTGGTCTCGTTGATGAAAGACCAGTGCGATTCGCTGGCCCACAAATCGATCAAAGCCGTCCGGATCGATCAATCAGTCTCGCCCGATGAATTCCGTGATGCCTGGCGATCGGTCCGCTCCGGCGAAGCCAAACTGCTGTATCTCGCCCCCGAACGTTTCTTCAACGAGCGATTTGCGGCTCAGATCGGTGACCTCCCGCTCTCGATGCTCGCCATCGATGAGGCCCACTGCATGAGCCAGTGGGGGCACCATTTTCGTCCCGACTATCTGCGACTGCCCGAACTCGTCGAACGCTACCGAATTGGGCAAACCCTCGCTCTCACCGCAACGGCCACTCCGGCGGTCGTCAAAGACATTCGCGGCGCATTTTCGATCGACTCCAAGAACACGATTCGCTTATCAACTCACCGCCCCAACCTACGGCTGCACTGCACCCCGACGCGAACGGACCAACGCGACCAGATCCTGATCGACCGACTCGGCGGCCCCCCGAAAAAGAAGACTCGCCGTAGCGGCACGGCCAGCCCATCCCGCAGCAAACGACGAAACTCCACACTGGTTTACGTCACACGGCGAAACACGGCCGATCAACTCGCCGATACGCTGCGGGAGAGCGGCTTCGCACCCCTCGTGTACCACGCCGGGCTATCCGCGGCCGAACGAGACGATGTCCAGCGAGAGTTTATTGAATCGGACAATTCGGTTTTGATCGGCACGATCGCGTTCGGCATGGGCGTCGACAAAGCGAACATCCGCCGCGTGATTCACTACAACCCGTCGCAGTCGATCGAGGCCTACAGCCAAGAGATCGGCCGGGGGGGACGCGACGGAAAACCGTGTGAATGCGAAACCCTGTTGGTTGCCGAAGACCAAACGGCGCTGCGAAATCTCGCCGCCAGTGACCTGCCCAGTGACGCGGCGCTCAGCCGCCTGATCGAACGATTGATCGGCCAACCCGACCGGTTCTACCTGGCCCTCGGCAAACTCGGATGGGAAGTCAATCTCTCGACGCCCGCCGTCGCCACGCTGCTGATCCGGTTGCAATCGCTGGGGTACGTTCGATGCCTACCGATGCGATACGACACCTACCGGATCACACCGAAATACACCAACGAAAAAATCGTCCAAGAAAGCTCACCCTCCCACCGGGACGCCGTTCGCGCCATTCTGGCTTCACTCGCCAAAGGTCGTCGGGGGTTCCGAGTCAATCTGATTGTGGCATCCGAACAGCACGGGATCGAAAGAGAAAAATTGATCGAGGCGATCGAACAAACCGCGATCGAGGGCCTCTGGAACGTCGAAAGCGCCGATTCGATGCACGGGTACGAATGGATCAAACGCATCAAACGCCCAAAATCCTTAGTTAAATCGCTCCGGCAACACGCTTTCGATCAATTTGAGAACAACGCCCAACGCGTCGGCCAATTGATGGGTTTCCTCGAGTGTCATCGCTGTCTCGCGATCGAATTGGCCGAACATTTTGGTCACCGGCGCTCTCGCATATGTGGCCGATGTACTGTTTGTTTGTGCCAGGGACCCTTTTCAAACCAGATCGTTCCCTCTGATTCGATCGGACGCTCCGCTCTGGGGGTGCTCGAAACGGCGATCCGACAATATCCTGACCTCTTTGCAGAACCCGTCGACCAAGCCAAATTCCTGTGTGGGCTGAGCACGCCCTTTTTCCGACGATTTCGACTATTCAAGAATCCCGGTTATGGTGTCTGCGAAGACGTCCCGTTCCAGCGAGTGCTCGCAGCGCTGACGAAGTAAATTGCGAAATTTCAGAGAGTTTAAGAATCTAAGATGATCACCATTGTCGATTACCAGATGGGAAATTTGCGGAGCGTCCAAAAGGCGGTCGAGCGAGCGGGCGTGGAAGCCGTCATCACCAGCGACGCGGCCGAAATCGCGGCCGCCGAACGGTTGATCCTTCCCGGCGTCGGTGCGTTTGGCGATGCCATTTCCGAAATCCGTAACCGTGACCTTGAGGCGCCGATCAAGGACTACCTCGCGGCCGACCGACCGTTTCTCGGTATTTGCCTCGGCCTGCAAATGCTCTTCGAACAAGGCTTCGAACACGGCACCTACGAAGGCCTCGGTGTGATCCCGGGTGATGTGGTCAAGTTCACATTGCCGCTGTCCTATAAGGTGCCACACATGGGTTGGAACACCGTCGACGTCGGCCCCGCCGGCGAAGACCTGGGCATCGAACCCCAAACGCACTTCTATTTCGTGCACTCGTATTACGTGCGTCCGACGGACCCAAACGTCGTCGCCCTGACATGCGATTACGGAGGCCAGTTCTGCGCCGCCGTCCGACGCGGCAATCTCTTCGCGACCCAGTTTCACCCCGAGAAAAGCCAACAAGCTGGCTTGCAACTCGTCGAACGATTCGCCCGCGGCACGTTGATTCCCAATACCCTCTCAAACTCGTAAACGACCAACCTACTTGTGAACTCTCAAACCGATCCAACCGGTCCCACCACAACATCAGTTCCTGTCCCCCATCGACTCAGCCCCGAGGGCGCGGGACCTGCCGTTGAGTTCACATGGCAGGGTGATCGCTACGCCCACGTTCTCCGCGATAGCAACGACGCCTCCACTCCGTGTTGTGCGAGCCTCGAAGGTGGCGCCGACGACGATTGGCCCTCCTCCGCCGCGATTCAACAACTGTCCACGGAAGTCATCGACGGCAAGACAACGATCCTGGGTGTGGGATGCTGCGGCACGAGTCACTTCAGCGTCAGTGTGCAGTACGATGCCAGCGAAGACGCTTCATCACCTTCACTGCGATTCGATTGGGCGGCCCGTCTTTCCAAACCACTCGCGACCGGCGAAGTGAAGGGCGCTGAAAACGATGACGCCAACGCGTGGTTGGGCAGTTCGTATCGCGAAGAAACCGGCAGCGATTCGGTAAACGACACTCCCGCGAATTTTCGTTTTGACGCGATCGGTGAAGCTCTGATCAACACAGATTCCTCAAACGCGGGTATTCAAATTCAACCGCGACAAATGGCAGAGGTCCGGACGGTTCAGTGGTCCTACCGGGTCCAACTACGATCCGCGAAAGCTTGACCCCGCTCGATATCTACCCTCACCTCGTTTCGACGCCCCGCACCCCAATCCAACCCTGCCCAAGTTCAATCAGTTAGGGCTCGAGCGAATTGAAATACTCTCTCGCCGCTTGGTGAAACGCGAGTCCCTGCCATTCGGCGGCCCTGCCTGCGGGAATCAGCCCCACGAGAGTCGGCTCGCGATAGAGTGCTTCCAGTGTCGCCCGCACTAACGCGTCGGAGGCGTCACGTCGGCATACCAGGAACGCCGTCGTGCCTAACGTTTCGATCATCGACGCGTCCTGCGCGGTCTCTGCATTGGGCAACTGTGGCGTCGGATACTCCGACCGCTTCAACGCCATCGGACGCAGCGTCGGGTGCTGCAACGCGATCGAAACACTCCCCGTCACTGGCAGCAAATCCCAGTTTCCTCCCTTGAGCAAACTTCTTACCAACTCGCTGCCGGGCCCGATGCAAATAATCGCAACCGACGGCAACTCGTGTTCATTGTCCGGCGGGGAGGACACATCGTTAAGTTCAGGCCACTCAATCACAACACGAGGACACGCGGCCTCATCGAGTTGCAACGAATCCAAGATCAACTCCGCAGCACGTCGGGACCCGCTGCCATCAGGACCGACCGCAATCGAATGACCGGCGAGGTCAACGATCGAACGGATCGGACCATCGCGACGGACCAAAACATGCACCGCTTCATAGAACAACGGTGCCACTACGGCGAGCTGACTCCCGCCAATCGCGGACGCCTGCATCGGAGCCAACTGCACTTCGCCTGACAACAAACGCGAGCGATTGTCCATCGTTCCCGAGGTGGGAATGACTTCACACACAGAACCGGTGCCACTGCCGATCGCATCAGCCAAATGTTGGGACGCCACGGTATACAACCCACCGACAAGCCCGCCCGCCAACCGCACCTGCTGCGGCATCGCGGCGATCCGGTGTTGGTGCCACCAATTGCCTAACAAAAACAGCAGTGGCAGGACAAACATCATCACCACAAGGCTGGATTGCAGTCGTCGTTGCCCGAGCGGCGCATCGGTCGACGGCCGCCCGGTCAGTGCCGCGACGACCGGCACCTGATGTATCCACTGAATCAATTTCCCAACCCGCCCCTTGGACCGGGCGGCGATGGAATCTCCTGTAAGATAGCAATCGAGATCATCAGCGAGTTTTCCCGCACTGGCGTATCGCAATTGCGGTTGTTTCTCCAAACACTTTTCAACGATCGCCTCGAGATCAGCATCCACGTGCGGACAAACCGATCGCAGCGCCGGCGCGGGATGGTGAGCCACACGCATCAACGTTTGCATGACCGTATCGCCCACCAACGGCGGACGTCCCGCGACCGCGGCAAACAGGATCCCGCCGAGCGAATAGATATCGCTCTGGTGAGTCGCACCGTCGCTGTTACCGACCGCTTGTTCGGGTGCCATGTAGTGCGGTGTTCCGACCGCTTCACCCGTGCCCGTCAGACTGCTGTCGGCATCGACGTGTTTCGCCAAACCGAAATCGGTAACGTGGATTTGACCGTTCTGGTCGATCATCACGTTTCCTGGTTTTAAGTCCCGGTGCAGCACACCGCGGCTATGTGCGTGTTCGATCGCGCGAGCAACATCACGAACAATTTCTGCGGCGCGGCGCGGCGGTAACGGCCCCTTCTTCAGCACACGTTGCAAGTCTTTCCCTTCGATGTACTGCATCGAAAAAAAATGGTGCCCGGCACGGCGACCGAACTGATGCACTGCAACGATGTTGGGGTGTCGCAAACGGGCCGCGGCTTTGGCTTCGGTGTAAAACCGACGGACCTCATCTTTCCCCGCCAACATCCCACTGCGGATCATCTTCACCGCGACCAATCGATCGAGGTCACGTTGTTTGGCAAGGTAGACGACGCCCATGCCGCCAACACCCAACACTTTCAACAGGGTGTAGTCCTCCATCTCGAACGGCAGTGAAGGTCCGTCTTGACCGCGAGGCCGGTTCGCCACCGGCAACGTCGCGTGGGGGTCGAGCCCTGAGAAATCACCTGTCGTTTCATCAGGGCCGAGCTCATCCATTCCGACCGTTTCGCCGTCGATGTTTCCCTTCGAAATATTAACCTCGGGAAACCAGTTCGCCTGAATGGGAGGCACATCATCGATCGATGCAAAGTCGAGAAAGCTACTCGCGGTCTCATCGCCGTCATTAATCGCCTCTTCGTCGGCGACATCGTTCTCTGGATCCGTGGACGATTGTTTCGCCGGCGATGATTCCAGAGGGTTGCCGGTGTGCGTGTACTGACCAATCAAGTCAGCCGCATCCATCAGTTCTCGCAATTGCCCCGAAAGACTCGGAAACTGTTTGAGAAAGTCTTCGCGGGAACTCAGCTCACCGCTATCACACGCCTTCAAATACAACGCGAACGCTTCATCAACCTGCGATTCCTCATCCGCGGGTTGAGGTGTCACGTCGTCGGAGTGACCACCGCTCATGTCGCCCACCACGGACTACTACCGGTGTCGAGCAGGGTTCGCATTTTTTGCAAACCCCGTTTGAGCAAACCGGCGACGGCCGTCTCACTCTTGCCCATCCGTTCGACGATTTCTTTCAGCGGCAACCCTTCCATGTACCGCAGTCGAATCGCTTCGGCTTGGTTTTCGGGCAATTGATGCAACGCCTCCATCATCGCCACCACCGCCTCCTCTCGCACGGCCACGCCGCTAGGACTGGTGATGCCACCGGGCAATTGAGCGATCCAATTTTCGCGAGACTCTGATTCGCCGTTACCGGCCGCCGCATGAACCTCTTTCTTCATGCTCCGCTTCTGCGTCATCACATGATGCGACAGGGCAGAGGCAACATTGTTTTTCAACATTCCACGCAACCAACCGGCGAACTCCGCCGGCGTCTCGCCACGAAACGCACCAAGGTCACGCTTCGCTTCGAGAAACGTGACCTGCACGATGTCGGCGGGATCGATTCGCCGTCGCAATTGATCCGAGAGATAACGGTGAGCCAACATCAGTAGAAATCCACGATACCGACTCAGCAGAACGCCCAACGCCTCGTTGTTGCCGCCCTTGGACGCAACGACCAACGCCGTTGTCGAAGATGCATCGACAAAGGAGTCCACGTCAGACGGCTCGCGAGAATCACGGTTCACTAAAAACGGCTCAACGATAGTTTTTCGTGGAAATGGAAAGGCTGTTATCCCGAGCGACTCACTCTTCGGGTGGAGTTGTTTCCTCGGATGGAGTCGCGTCTTCCGAACGGGGTACGCCCCCGTTCTTCTCAGCTTCGATTAACGCCGTTTCGAGATCGTTAACGACTTTGGGGTTAATGTGTTTGGACAATAATTCTCGAGTCGTGCTGAACATCTCGTCGACCTTCCGCTGCTGATTCGCATTGCGACCGATCGCCTTGAGGAACATTGTCTGCTTTTTGCCCATGTCGTTGGCAATTTTTTCGTTGGAGGGCTCGTTTCGAAGCATCTCGAGCAACTCGTCGGCTTCCTTCAGCTTACCTTCCTTGATCCGCATGCTGATACGTGCCTTGAACAATTCGCGAACCGCGACCAAGTCGATAATGGCATTTTGCACACCTCGAATGTAGGCCTCCGCTTGCAGACGCATGTCGTCACCGGCGAGGTCAGCGATGGAGATTTCATGGTGTCCAGGCACGATCGGCAATCGCGCCAACACCGCGCCGCCGTTCTTAACATAGAGCAAACGCAGTGGGCGGTCGATTTTACCGACCATCAATCTCCCGTTCCAATCGGTGCGACCGACGAACGTCATGCTAGTGCTGTCGAGTTCCTTGTCGTAGATTTCATAACCGATCAGGGGATCGTTCGGTTTGCCTTTCGCATGCAATCTCAACATCGTGTCCTTCAATTGCGGACGAACGACAACGCCCATTCGATGAGTCCGATTGTTCTTACGACCTTGCAATCCACCCATGCGTCCGGCAAAGAAATCCATCTCGACCATGTTCTCTTTCTTTTCCGTCACGTACAGATACGCCCAATCGAGCGGACCGATCGTGATCGGGTTCCCATTGCGATCGTCCTTTCGGACCAAAGGCTCGAGCACGTCGCCGACGCGAACATGCGCGGGTGAGTTTTTGTCCAACGCCAACCCAGACGCACGTACCAAACCGGTCGCCGACTTCTGCCCGGCGTTGTCGATTCGAACGATCGGGGAAAACGCGTCACGGACCGCTGCACCGACCGACTCCGCGACGGCGCCCACGGAAATCATGTCGCGGGTCATGACGGAACCGAAGTGCCGCATCAGCGTATCGAGTTCGATGACCTCCACGCTCGGCGGTGTGCCCTTCGTTTTCAACCGGGCGATGTAGATTTTGTCAAACTGCTCGATCGCCTGCACGACTTGCCCGTCGAGCGGGGGCACGATCAGTTTCGCCTTGGGGTCCGTCAGCGTATCGGCCATCCCACGAGACACCAAAATCGCCTCGGTCGATTCCTCTTTCCACATTTCCTGCAACGCGACGGCATCACCATCAATCGCTCGCAGTTTTTCTTTCCACGCGAACTTAGCCGGCGTCGTTTTCGACTCCGGATTTTCATCGATCCGTTTGAGGATGTCTTGAATCCGTCCTTGCGTCCCCGGAATCTCATCCAGGAATCGGCCGGCATCCGACGCGAAGTGGATCCGCAATGAATCCGGATGTCCCTTTTTAAGTGCGATTACCGGGTCCGATGCCGCGATCGATGCAAACGTGATCGAACTGAGATCTCGTCGAGCAATCGAGGCAACCGCGGGAGGAGCGTCGGCAACAACGGTCCGCCATACCGAATAGAAATCTCGATCGAGAAAGCTCAATAGATCATCGCGAATCAAATTCGTGTTGATCCGTGGATCGTCCGACGCAACCCAAATCAAAACGCGATACGGCGCGTAATCAAACGGCGGTGGTTCTTCGGGACGCTCTTCAATTTCGGCCAATAAATCGGGAGTCGCGGCATCGCCTGACGAAGGAGCGGCCGCCGAATCGGTGCCCTGATCATCAACTGAATCGACAACGGGGCTGATCGCGAGACCACGTGAAGTCCACAACAGACCGCCGACCATTACGGTGACGATCAACGCGAATCCGACAACAGCAGCCTTGGTGGACGAACCGCCCGCACGTCGAGAGTGGTTGTCAAACATCACTGGCTGAGTCTCCATTTTTCGGCATTCTGGTACAACGACACAATCTCCGACCCGACGCCGAGCAGGTTGCGGTTGTACGCATAAGAGTCAACGAGTTGCCACAACGGAATCACGGGCAACTCATGGTGTGAAATGAAGTGAAGGTCGAGCAAGCGATCCCTCGCGTCTTTCCAGTTTTTCGATTCTTCCAACCGACGCAGGCCCAACCCGATCAACTGATCCGTGCTGCCTGCCATGCCTTTGGGACCGAGCACACGTCGTGCATCGATGATGGGCTCCCAAACCGCCGCGGCGACATAAGCCAAATCCGCAGTCCCCGGTTTAGGAAACGCCTCGCCCACGGGCAACTCGATCAACTCAATCTTCAGATCCAACAATTCCCACTGGCTCTTGATTGCTTCGCAAGCACTTCGAGAGAGGTTTTCGGGTGGAAACGCCAAACGGATCGGTTTCAACTCCGCAGGTTTCTCTTTCTTGCGGTTCGCGGTGGCTTCCAACTGGTTCGCATTCATCGTCATCAGCAACTTCGCCAAACGCGGTTCATAACGACGCGGAGCGATCGACTGATCGTAGGCGTATCCGAGCGGGTCGTTCATCTCGATCCCTGCTGGGAACGGACCCGACAGCACTCGACAACCAGGCACCTCCAGACTCTCGAGCAATTCGCCGCTGAGAATGTCTTGGCGATTGGTACCGTAGACCAACGCGCGGCGGAACGTACGTTCGGCTAAGAACGCGTGGTCACTGCATGGGACGAGCATATGCACACTCGGCAGCGGGTACCTCGCCACACGAATCTTACGATTGCCTTCCAAGCGTACCGCATCCGCGGGGAACAATTGATCCAGAACGTCGACTTCACCTTTGAGCAGTTTGGCGACACCATCGGACGCGCTCTCGGTACGAATTTCGACGATCTCGCGAGGTTGCGATGCCGTTCGCTGCTCGCCCACGAGCGTGTAACGCACCACATCACCCTCAACGACATCGCGGCGATAATCCCCGGTCGGCGACCCTGGTTCGCCACCAAACCAACTGCCGTCAACGGTCATTTGAATTAACGCCGACGGCAACACGTTGGGTCGCCGGAGGACACAATCGATCTGCTTCGGACCATCCAACCCGATCGCCTCAAGAGCGGCCGCCCATGGTGAAAAGTAAACATCCGATTCGGGAGAAACCCGCGCCGCCAAACGATCGGCAATGAAGAACCCGTCCACCCCGTTGAGAGGCGGTTCCAGTTTTTCTGGTTCCAACATCATGGAAAAATTCATCCGGTCGGGACTCTGTTCCGTTTCGCCAAACAGAAACTCGTACTCGCCACCTTCCGGTCCGGCGCCCTTCATTTCAAACAACACGCGGTAGAGCAAACGCCCAGCACGACGAGCCGCCCAGTTATCCAACCGGGTCGGATCAAGATCCTTCGCCGTTTGCAAAACACCGACGTTCACCAACGGGTAGATTTGGTCAATCTTGCGAACGAGTTCCTTCCCGTTTTCGATGCTCGGTTTTAGGTAAATGCTCTCGCGTGACAGGCGCCTGGCTTCACGAAAGTTCTCCGCTTTCAATGCCGCGATCGCGCCAGCCTGTCGCTCTTGCGCCATCTCTAGAAAAATCTGATTCCATTTCTTGATCGACGCCAACGGTTTGCCGAGGTAATCCTTCTCGAGTCGGGCCAGTAATTTTTGTGCCAACTCGAGTTTGTTCTCGTCCATCAGTTTCTGCATCAGGCTGTCGGTCATCATGCCGATCGCGGCCAAGACCGCCTGCGGCTTGTACTCCGGTGCATAGCGATGCAGTTCTTCGAGCATGGCCAAGGCCGGGCCGATCTCGCCTTTCTTGTATCGACTGCCGGCGTCACGCATCAGAAATTCCGAACGCAACGTCCGCAAATTTGGCCGGCTGGGATAGTCACGGATCAGCACCGCCAAAAACGGGTACGCCCCCGTGAAGTCGCCTTCCTTGATTCGATCGGCGGTCTCCCGCTCGAGTCGTTTTTCCCAAAAATCGATAAACTCAACATCGTCCCATTTGGCAACGAAGTCTTTTGTCTCAATTCCGATGATTCGAAACTTCAACTGCCCCTTCGGATTCGATGGCATCGATCGGCCGGGCAGGTCGAGCAAACGGGTCTTCACCCAACCGCCACCGGCCGACTCTTTAAACAGGATGATGTCGTGCGGATCTTCCTGCAGGAGCTCCAATCCAGGATCTTCAGGACGCCCCTTCTCGGCATAGTTGATGATCTCCGCATGTGCGGGCGACAGGGGCATCCACGCACACAACGCCAACGCCAAACATCCGATCGTTTGATTAAGTGAGATTCGCATGGTCGATCAGTTCTCACCTGGGATGTTGGTAATGTAAACCACGCCCTCGGCCCCTGGCACCAACAATCGATTGCCAACCGGAAGCGGACTCGCCGACAACGGCTGGCCGAGTTCGGTCGTGCCGAGCACGCCGCCGCTCGAAGGATCGATCGCCACGAGCCATCCGTCGGCACCCGTGAGGACCCATCGACCTTGGATCGAGACCACCTGATCGATCGGCAACCCTTTCTTCGGCATCGGAGTTTGGAATGCCTGGTCGCCTTCGGACGTGAATCCTCGCAGGACTGAATCATTCGTGATCACTAACGCCAACTCATCACCATTTTCAGTCTTCGCCAACGAGGGTCCCCATTCGATTCGACCGTCGAGCAGCTTTTTGAATTTCTCGTCCAAACCCTCCTCATCGTGACCGACCAAGAAGTCCGCCGCGGGTCCGTTGACGCCGCCAATGAAGACGCCACCCACTCCGATCGTCTTGCCCAAGAAAGGCGAGACGAGATCAACGCTCGAAAGCTCGCGAATCTGATCGCCCACTCGCAGCCGATAGAGCTTCTTACGGCTGTCCGCGATCAACACCTGATCAGGGTCGGTACTGAATGGAACGGGAGTCGTCCAAGTCACTTTGGACGTCGGATCGCTCGCCGGTTGGAAGGGCGCGCCCTTCGGAGCTCCTGTTTCCCAATTCATCAACACGACACGTCCGGAATCCAACGGCAAGAACAACCCGCCTCCGGAGAAGATCCCCACACCGGTCGGCTTCGGTCCGGTCAATCGATAGGTGATCTTGCGGAGTTTTTCCTTGCGACGCGTTGGGTCATAGAGCATCGCCTCACCAGGCTGTGATTCATTGAGAAGAATCCGCCGAACATCATCAACCGAAATCGGCTGGGTGAACTTCATCGAGATCGAGTTCGCACCCGGATTTTCGATCGGTCCTTGTGTCGATCCGCTGGCGAGCGATTCACGATCGAGTTGGAATAGGGCACCCTGGCTGGTCACGGCGTGGAAGCCGGCCGCGTTCTTCTCCAACATCGATATCGGAGTACCGACATCGGTTCGCCACAGTTCTCGACCGGTCTTGGGCTCCGCGCCGGTGACACGAATCGCCGACGTGCCTCGCAACCGACGGGCATGAATAAGCGCGTCTTCAAACGCCAAAGGTTGGCCAATGAATGAGTCGCCTTCTTCTTTACCCCAATCGTAAACAACCCGTCCGGTATTGATTTGCAATTCATATCGACCGACACGGGTTCCGGTGATCCACATCTGACTGCGACCGACGGCCATGCGAGTCAACGTCGGGGTGTCGTAGGACGCAACCTGTTGGGCGATCAACGACACCTGCTCACCTTCGGCGGTCGGTTCAATGTCATAAACGGCGACTTGCCCGCGATCGGTCAACACGATCATCCGGCGCTGCTGAATCACCGGAGGGACGATCACGTTACCAGTCAACCGGAATGACTGTTGAGCGACCTTCAGATCACCGCCCTGGTCATTCATTCGCAGCACATGCACGTTTGCGTAATCGGCACCAGCGTTTTCGATCACGAACAAGTGACCGAGCAGCGATACCGGCGCGACCGCGATCGTTCCGTCTTCGTGACCGACGTAGAAACTCTCGAGGCTCTTGCCGGTACGCGAATCGAGCACATACAGGTTGCTGTGATCGCCGGGCAAATAAACGCGACGCAGTTTGTCATCGATCCCAGCCGCCGTGCTGATCGATTGCGGCATTTTCGTCACCCAGTTCGGATCGCCGGTTTCGACGTCCAACGAGATCAGTTTGCCTGCATAAGTGGAAATCAGAATCGAGTCTTTGCCCGCGACAGGTTCAACAAATCGCTCGCCGATTTCATTTCGCCACTGCAACTCTCCGTCACTGCCGCGACAGTTGCGAACTTCGTTTGTGGTCAAATCACTGAGCAAGACCGACATACCATCGTCGAGTCGAATCGGCGTGTGATCTTCACCGTAGCCGGTGAACTTCCGCCACAGCAAACGGCCATCGTACGCCGAGAACGCCAACACGCTGCCGCCGGCTCGGAGGTAATAGATTTCGTCTTCCAATCCCGCGACCGAGTTACCTTCCCGCGTCGTCAATACGATCGATTTCAGGGCCCCTTCGTCGATCGGAGCGGTGTTCGGTTCAGGTTGATCTTTGTCCGGAACAACGAGTGTTTGTTGGATACTGCTCGCTTCCTCAATCAACACGGTCAATCGTGGATCAACGGCGAGTTCGGGAAAGTCCCGCAACAGCGACTTGCGAAGGTCATAAGCTTCCTTCGTGTTCTTCGACGCCAACGCCTCTTTCATCGTTGCTTCGGTTTTATCCAATCGGATATTGCGATCGATGTCTCGCTTAACACGATTGCGAGCCTCGGTGACTTCCAGCAATCGCCCCTCAAGCGTCGTCTTCATCGACGACATCATGTAGTTCGGGTTGTCGATCAACGTCCACTGTTCGTCGAGTCGGTCGAGCAACCGCTGTTTCTCAGTTGTCTCGGTCGCTTTGGATGCTTCCTCTGCGATGTTTTCGGCGATATCAACGAGCAGGGCGGCGAGGTTTCCGCGTTCCCCGTTCATCGCCTCCTCATCAACGATCCGGGGCAAAACTTCTTTTGCCTTATCGAGTCCCTTGGTCGTGTCCGTCATGTCGGCACTGCGGTAAATCTCGCACATCGCGATCTTTACCCGAGCCTCCGACGAATACTGGCTCTCTTGCCCGAACTGCGCCAAGAAACTGATGTACGCATCTTGAGCCGGCTGATAGCTCTGAGCGTCGTACTGCTTGTTGGCCGCCTCGATGACATCATCGATATTGGCTTTTGTGAGGATCCAGTAAAAGCCATATCCCGCGATGATCAGAAAACCGATGATGCCGAGATAACCGTAAATCTTGAACGAATCCCAAACCGACTTATGCTCCGGCGGTTTGACCCGAACGGGCGGCTTCTTTCGTTGCGGGCGGTCACCGTTTGCTACGGCGTCAACGGGAACCGCTTCGACGGGCACGGCCTCCACCGGAACGGCTTCCACCGCTTCGACTTCAACCGGCTCGGCATCCACCATAATCGGTTCGGCATCAAAAACGTCGTCAACCAAGATGCCATCATCTTCGCCGGGCATCGCGGTCAGGTCGTCTTCGGCCTCAACGACTTCCACAACATCGCCGTCGTCGTAGTCGCTACTGCGGAGTTCACCGATCAGTTTGGTGGCCTGAAACCGCGTCAACTGCCCGTTGTCGACCAACAATTTGGCGACCGCTTCGGGCGTCACGCGAGCACCGCCTTCGGTCAGTTGTTCACGCAGGGCTTCGATGATTTCTTGATCGAGCAGACCGCGACGTTCGAGGCGATCAATCAGTTCGTTTGCAAGCATGGAGAGAGCTATTTGCGATTAGTTGCTAGCGATACCGCCGAACAACCTGAAAGGAAAAGTTGTGTGTGATTTAGGATGAGGTGTTTGATGCGATTCGCCAGTCGCTCGGGGTGCCTGTATCAATCAAAGCCGTCGACTTCGGCGACTTGGATTTCAGTAAACCCCGCGATCGTTCCGGCGTCCATCGCATCGACGAGCATTTGCAGTTTGGCGTTTTCGTGGACTTTGATGTCCAACCGCATGCCGTCCTTGTTTCCACCGAGCGCTTCCCGCAGGGCGTTGATCAAGTTGTGTTTACCGGGCGTTTCTTTTTCCCACTCTGGGGCCAACACCAGGAAACTGCCATTTTCTTCAATTTCGAGTTCGATCGGGTCGAGCTCCTCCGTCGGCTCCTCAACGTTGGACATACTCGGCAAATCGGAGTTTTGCCGTGGCATTTGGATCGACTTCTGCAAACTGAAACTCGCCGTGACCATAAAGAAAATCAGCAGCAAGAACGTGACATCCACCATCGGCGTCATGTCGAGTTCGCCGTCATCGCGTTTTTTGCGTGGCGGCATTCCGTCTTCGTCTGAGTCGTCGGGCAACAACGCCGAGGGTGGCACCTCTGCATGATGAGTCGACGGTCGAGGTTCCCCCGTGACCACACCGGTCGCGGAATCGGTCGTCCCGAATACTGCGGTCGCCCCGCCAACGCTCGCCGCGGAATTGACGTGATCGGGTGTTGCCACCGAACCAGGTTCGGGCACGGCAACGGCCTCCACCTCGAAAACTTTTCCTTCACCACTGCTGAACGGCAACTCGTCGTCCACAGGGACAGCCATTACTTCTTCGGTGCTTTCCGGGGCAGCCAATTGAGGAATCGTCAGCGGTTGTTCGCAACCGGGGCATCGGATCGTACGCCCGGCCAACCTCTCGTTGACTTGGCGACGCATGCCACACGATTCGCATTGAACTTTGATCGACATGTTACTGGTCCCTCATCCTATTTTTCTTTCACCGCGATGTAGGTGAATTCCATGTCTGTGAACTCGTCACCGAGGATCTTTTGGACGCGAGTAACCTCAGAAACTTTGACGTCACCGTCACCGAGCAACATCACCTGATCTTTATTCTTGCTGATCGATTTTTCGAGTTCGTTGGTGACGTACTCAACAATTTCGTTCGCCTGTGCTTCTTCGTCTTTACTGAATTCGCTTTGGTCACGTCGCTTCAAGATCGCAGGGGCATCTCCACCACCGGGCTCGATAAAGATGACCGCTGAATCTTTCGCCGAAATCGCCAGTCCGTTATCCGCATCAGGAATGTTCCCCGTCTGCGTGGGATCCATCTTGGACGCCACAACAAAGAAAATCAGCAGCAGGAACGTGATGTCAATCATCGGCGTGATGTCCATTTCCTCTTCTTCGCGTTTCGCACGCGGTGGAACGGCATCGGCGTCGTCTTCATCTTCTTCGAATAGGTCATCGTTCATGTTCGGTCGCTCTTATTTTTCAAATCAATTCGCCGCGTCACCAACCTACGTCGTCACCCGGGCTTGTCGTCATCACCGGTGGCTCGTCGGTGTGCGATGACTCGCCACAATCTCGTCCACTGCGTTCTCGCTCGGCCTGTTTCCTATGGCTTATTCCTGTGTCCCCTTTTCCTGAGGCTCCTTTTGCCACGCCTTTTTTTGCCGAGGCCTCGTCCTGACGCCTTTCGTCATGAGGCGAATTTCTCGGCGTCTCGATCCTCGACGTCCTTTCGATCCGCCTCAAAACGTGGCCAAACGTCTCTTGATCAGTCGATACCGCCGCGGGCAGATTCCTCTAAACCGTTTCCGCGTATGCCGGTTCAGCAACGGCCTCGGCGGGAGCGGCAGGTCGTGACGCCTCGATCGCGAGCCCAGCCTTGAAAGCTTCGAAGAATCGGGTGAGCCCCGAACCGACTAAGTCTTCCATTTTCGCGATCCGAATGTTCACGGTCGCGATCAGAATCATCAACGGAATCGCGATCGCCAAACCGCTGGCCGTCGTCACCAGTGCGACCTGAATGTCACCGGCGAGTGCGGACGGCTCGACGCTTTCCGCGGTTGCGAGCGTCTTAAACGCCCCCATCATCCCGAACACCGTCCCGAACAGACCGATCATCGGAGCACTCTTGATCACCGTGCTGACCCAGCTCAGACGGTATTCCAGATCGCTCATCACGTCCCGTTGGAATCGGTCCATCATAATTTGACGGGCCCGACGAAAACCTTCGGCCCGGTTGTCGATCGCCATGTGCATCATTTGCGGAATCGCGCGAGAATCACCCTCGCAATACTCCTCGACGCCCTCGAAATCGCCCGCTCGGAGCATTTGTTCGCAATCGTCCATGAACGTGTCCTGTTCCTCTTCAGTCTTGAATCGTTTCTGTGCCACGCGGGTCCACACGATCACGATCTGATAGAGGCCCCACAGGGCGACGATTGCCAAAGCCCCATACGTGGAGTTGGAAATCAATGTATAGAGGTCGGCCGCAGCGAGAAAAGACAAGGTCGGTTCCTATGGGGTTGGGAGGTTTTACAGAAGAGTGAGCAGCAGCGGAAAGGGTTTATCGTTTGCTGCGATAACGTTGTTCGGTGACTTCGAACGCGTAACCGCTACCTTCAGGCTTGCTGACGAACACAGTTTTGGCGATTTCGGTGACACTTTTGTGTCCCTTACTCGCTGCATACTCTAGTTCGATGTGTGCCAACTGGTTCTCAAGATTTGGGGGGATGAACTTCAGGATACTTCGGCCACTGGTTTTCACCCCCGCCTGGCCGAGCAACTGGATATCAAATTCCTTCAATGGACTGGCCGTTGCCCACATGAAGTACAGGCGTTTCTCACCCGCACTGTCGTCACTGTGGCGGGACTTCGGCCGAGTCGACAAATTAGTCGCGTAGTCCACACCCTGGACACCCCCACCAATCGATCCGAGCTCGATTTCATAGAAATCTAACTGCTGCGCGTAGGGTTTGATGCCCTTTGCGGAGAAGTTCAGTTGCCAACGCTCGAAACGCGGAACGATGTCTTCGCCTTCCCCCTCAGGGCCTGGTGGACGGCTGTCACCCTTACCCGAACCCGACGTGCTGGCCGTGGCGTTGGTGTTCATCGTGTCCAACGACGCGGCCACGCTACTGACGGCATCGGTGACCGCTTCGATCGTGTCCTGGAGAGTCGGTTCCATCAACTCTTCGACCTCTTCGGCCCCCGGCGGTTCGAAGTCACGTTCGAAGCCTTCGGCGTTGTCAGCCCGGCCAGCAGCGTTTTCGATGATCGGCGCGATCGCCTTCACGCGGACCGGCATCCGCATCGTCAGCCAAACGACAAACAACATGAAAACGAACGTTCCCAAAAAGAGAATCGTCGCCATGAAAAAAGAGGAAACCGCGTCGAACTTGCTTGTCCGTAACTTCTCCCTCTCTTCCAGACGTTTCGCCTGAATCGGAGTCAGTTCCGGATTGGATTTCCCGTGTTTTCCATCATTTACGATACCTGCGGGTTCCTCGGCATCGAGAACAGCAGCTTGGCTTGAATCTGGATCGGGAGAGGCAGCCATACCCATAGAGATTTGATTTTTAGAAAAGAGTTCGTCGGGGCCGATTGACGCGAACCCACATGATAGCGTAGTTTTCTCATCTGTTGAATAAAAAAGCCTCGCAGAGCACCGGTTCGCACCCTACTGTATCTGTTAGCGGCAACGTTTTGTTCTGGTTAGGTAGCTCAGTTGGTAGAGCACGGCCCTGAAAAGGCCGGTGTCCGCGGTTCGAGCCCGCGCCTAACCACTTTTCCAATGACAAAATGTCGATGCCAGCCCTGTCTTATGACGCGGCTGGCTTTTTTTGTGCCTGCAGAAAAGCAACCTGCCCGCTGAAGCCTTGCAACCTGACGAGACGACTCGACTTGGGCTACGCACGAAGGCGAATTCGGAGGTGCATCCCCCGAATCTTCGACGGTTCACGTCCCCCTCGCCGGTCTCAACGAGACCATCGAGCCTGGCGTCTTGGCCACCAACAAACCTAGCGTAGCCTAGCAGCTGGTCATTACTACCACTTTGGCAGGTGCATCCCTCGGGCGTCTTGTCGCACCGCACGCCACCGAAAACAGACGCCGGTGGGCATCACCTGCCACGCACCGACCCACCCATAGGAAAGGCGGCAATCGGGCGATCAATCGCTCAAAGAAAGACCGGTAAATCAAAAGTTCCGGCCTTCGGCAAATCCGCCTTTCGGGATACATGGGCCGCGCGAAATGGCCTTAACGTTTCCCACAGGCTTCCAAATACGCCGACAACTCCTGGCGAACTTTGGGGAACAGCAAAAACAGACCCAACATGTTGGGAAATACCATCGCGAAAATCATCGCATCGGAGAAATCGATCACCGACCCGAGAGACACGGCTGATCCGATCACGATCACAACGCAGAACAGCAATTTGTAAGACAAATCTGCCGCTTTGCTGCGACCAAAAAGATATTTCCAGGACTGCAGCCCGTAGTAGGACCACGACACCATCGTCGAGAACGCGAAAAGAATAATCGCGATTGTTAACAGATAACGAAATCCTGGCAGGACGCTGTCGAACGCCGCCGAGGTCAGGTCCACGCCGCCCAACGGAACTCCTTCAATCAGCACTTTTTTCGACTCCACGGCTCCCCACACAAACGAGGCCTCGGAATTAAAGAGCACGATCACAATCGCGGTCATCGTGCAGATGACGACCGTATCAATAAAAGGCTCCAACAAGGCGACGATCCCTTCGGAGGCCGGGTATTTGGTCTTCACCGCGGAGTGAGCAATAGGAGCTGATCCTGCTCCGGCCTCGTTGGAGAATGCCGCCCGCTGGAAACCCTGGATCATGACTCCCATCAATCCACCCAATCCGGCGGCAGGCGTGAATGCCCCGGAAAGGATCTCCCCGATCGCCCAGGGGACCTTATCGACGTTCATCAGGATGATCACAATCGCCGCCAAACAGTACATGATCGCCATGAGAGGGACGACCTTCTCGGTCACCTTGGCGATCCGCTTGATCCCGCCGATGATCACCGTGGCCACCAATGCGGCCATCACCAACCCGATGATCGTTCCTGATGAACCGTTGGCTGACAGCCCCATAAGGGATTGAATTTGCTGTGCGGCCTGGTTTGCTTGAAAAGCATTCCCACCACCGAAGGAGCCACCAATGCAGAAAATCGAAAATAGGATTGCCAACACTTTCCCAACTGGCTTGAGCCCGAGGTCAGCAAAACCTTTGTGCAGATAGTACATCGGCCCGCCATGCACCGTGCCGTCATCATCGACATCGCGATACTTCACCCCCAGCGTGCATTCGACGAATTTCGTGGACATGCCCAGCAAGCCACAAACGATCATCCAAAACGTTGCCCCCGGGCCACCTGTCGCGACGGCCACCGCCACCCCAGCGATATTGCCCAAGCCGACCGTGCCCGACACCGCTGTGGCCAATGCTTGAAAGTGCGAAACCTCGCCTTCGCCTTCATCACGAATCGTATCGACGAGGTCGCCGTCGACCTCATAAACTTCGACATGCTTCGGAATATCCTGCCCTTGCTTTTCGATCTCGTCATATTTCCCACTGACCACCTGGATCGCCAGCGGCAAAAGACGCACATTGATAAAACCAAACACGATCGTGAAAAACGCCGCCCCCAACACCAACAGGATCAACACAAACGGGAGCGGGCTTTCCATTCCGGGGACCGGCACGGTGAAAAACACGATCCCACCCCAGGTGTCAGCAATCGGCTTGAACAACTGGTCAACTTGTTGATCCAAGCCCAACGACGACTCAGCCGGCGCAGCGGCAGGCTCTTCCGATTGTGCCCATGCCTCGCCCGTCCCCATCATCAACACAACGGCCAGCAACAGCACGAGGCGGAGCGGATGGCGAAAAATCAATGTCGGTGTGAGCATGAGAAGTTCCGGGGATTGCAGGCAATGATGAAAGGCGGCGAGAGACTCGTGCGTTCATTCGGTGCGGCTCCGAATGACACGTCGGCTTCAGCAGGGCAGATACTGAAGCGGCTTGTGACGATAGGATACTGACTTTCCAGCGAGAACGGGTGACATGTGTTACTAGCGATCTCACCGAAACAATCTTGAACCGTCGAGTTTGCGCAATACCTTCCCCCGAAAACCGAAAAGATTCAACAGTTGTCGAAAGTTTGTATCCTTAACGTCGTCGGTCTCACCCCTGGACTGCTGCCACATGCACCACGCCTGACACAGGTCGGTGCCGCCCGCCCCTGGACCAGCCCCGTGCCGGCGGTCACGGCGACCAGTCAAGCGACCATGTACACGGGCCTCCCCCCGCGCGACCACGGCATCGTGGGCAACGGATGGCTCTATCGTGACACGCAGGAGGTCCGGTTCTGGCAACAGTCTCGCCGACTGATCCAAGGCGAGCTGTTTTACGAACGATACGAAACCGCCAAAATGTTCTGGTGGTTCAATCAAGCCACTAACGCCCGATACGGCGCAACGCCCAAACCACACTACGGCTGCGACGGCAGCAAAGCATTTGACGTGCTGGATTGGACAACATGTGACCTCACTGCCAAGCTCGGCCCGTTTCCGTTTTTCGCGTTCTGGGGCCCCGGCGCCGGAATCGCATCGAGCAACTGGATTGCCGATGCCACCGCGATTGTCATGCGCGAAAAGCAGCCACAGCTCACATTGTGCTATCTCCCACATCTCGACTACGACTTTCAACGACTCGACCATCAAGATCCGGCGCGTGTCGCGGAAGTCGACGCAGCGGCGGGGCGTGTCATTGATGCGGCGAACGAAATCGACGCAAAAATCGTCGTGGTCAGCGAGTACGGCCTCACGCGAGTCAACCGCCCCGTCCATCTCAACCGTGTGCTCCGGCAAAACGGCTTCCTTCGCACCCGCATGGGGCCGTTCGGTGAAGCACTCCTGGTCCCCGATTGCGAAGCCGTTGCCGTCGCGGACCATCAAGTCGCACATGTCTACGTTCGCAATCCACAAAACATCGACACCGTCGCGAAACTGCTGCGAGACGTGCCCGGTGTGGCTGCCGTCGTTCCGCCCGGCGAACTGCAATTGGACCATCCCCGCAGCGGCGAACTCATCGTGTTGGCGGATTCCGACGCCTGGTTCACATACTACTATTGGAACGACGATCGCGACGCACCTGATTTTGCGCGTACCGTCGATATCCATCGCAAACCGGGATACGACCCTTGTGAATTGTTCATGACGAGCCGAGCGCGAGCCGCCGCGAGATTACTGCAGAAAAAAATCGGCATGCGTTACAAGATGGACGTCATTCCGCTCGACGCCACGCTCGTCCGCGGCAGCCACGGCTTACTCGCCGACAATCCGAACGATGGTCCTCTCGTCATCGGCCCCGGTGAACCACCGGCCGACATGACGGGTTTCCCCGCTTACGTCGATTCCCTCCTGTAAACCTGCCGAGAAGATGACTTACCACCCACCGTTTTCGAAAACGCCTTCCCGTGGCCCCCTTATCAACTCGCCCACCCCAACCGCGATCGCGTTGCTGTTGCTACTGCTCTGCATCGCATTCGCAACGACCGGCGCCGCCCACACCCCGGTAGCCGAAAACTCCCCACCCCCAGCCCCCTGCGCCAGCGACCGGGAGCGTCTCTGCATTTCGAGAATCTTCCACGGTTCAGATTTCAATCTCGAAACCAAATCGCTACGGTGGGACCAAACCGAAGACGTCCTGTGGTGGAAACGGGGCACCAGCGAAGGACACACCGAGATCGTGCGTCTGTCGGTCCCCGAGGGTAAAGAGACCGTTGCGGTATCCGCCGACCAATTCCATCTACCCTCGGGCGAACGCATCTCGATCGATGACTATTCGTGGTCACACGACCATCGATATCTGCTCGTGCTGAGCAATTCCGTTCGAGTGTGGCGAACTAACACCCGTGGCGACTACTGGCTACTCGACATGCTTTCGAAATCCTGGCGGAAACTGGGAGGAGACATCGCACGTGACCAATCATTGATGTTTGCCACCTTTTCTCCCAATGGGGATGCCGTCGCTTACGTCAGTGACCGTAACCTCTATCTTGAAAATTCCGCAACAGGCCAAATCGAAGCCATCGCCGCTAGCGAAAACCCGAACCTGATTCATGGCACTTTTGATTGGGTCTACGAAGAAGAACTCAGCCTGCGACGCGGTTTCCGGTTTAGTCCCGACGGAACCCAAATCGCATTTTGGCAACTCGATGAAACCGGCGTCCCGGTTCATTCGCTGATCGACAACACTTCCGAACGTTATCCGAGCATCAAACGTTTCGCATATCCCAAAGTCGGCCAAACGAACTCCGCGGCCCGAATCGGTGTTTTTGATTTTGGCTCAAAGACGACCACGTGGATGCAAATCGAAGGCGATCCTCGCAATCACTACCTCGCGGCTCTGCAGTGGCTGCCCGACGGCGTGCCCGGTGCCAATGATCGACTGCTGATTCAACAACTCACCCGACGCCAAAACGAAAATCGTCTTTGGATAATGGACGCATCAACGGGCAAAGGCGTTGTCCTGCTTAACGAAGTCAGCCCCGGTTGGGTCCGACATCAAGCCGAACTGCACCCATTGCCCGCCCGCGGAAACGCAGTCGGTGCGGCTCCACGAGGAACCAATATCCCGGCGACAACCAACACCGCACCGCAATCCAATCTCGACTACGTTTGGCTCAGCGAACGAACCGAGTGGCAGCACCTCTACCGGCTTTCGATCGACCCGGGATACCTTACCGGCCCAATCGGCGATGGCGGAACGCTCGACGAAAACGGTTGTCAACGCGGCGTATCACTAACCCCCATCACCACCGGTGCCTGGGACGTGATCGAACTCGATGCCGTCGATTCCGAATCGGGCAAATGCTTCTTCACGGCCTCACCGGCCGATGCTGCGTCTCGAGGACTCTACACCTGCGACGGACTCGCAACCGCTCCCGTCGCCGAACCACCACGATTTTCTCCGACTCAAAACGGCACCTTCGGATACACCATCAGCCGCTCCGCCGATTACGCGTTGGAAACTTGGTCCGACTTTTCAACACCTCCGGTGAAACGGCTGGTACCGCTCGGTTCACGCAACGTGATCGAAACGTTCGTCGAAAACACTTCGGTCAACGAAGCGATCGCGGATTTAAAGCCCGTCGATCAACGCTTCGTTTCTCTGTTGATCGACGACGAGACGTCCCTCGACGCATGGATCATGCTTCCCACACCGGACGCCGAATCGGAAACGCCCGAGTTTCCGGCGAAGTCCATTCCGTTGATCCTTCACGTCTACGGTGAACCCGCCGGACAAACGGTTCGCGATTCGTTCGGCGGGCAAACTTACCTCTGGCATCGCTACCTCACCCAACTCGGATTCGCCGTCGCGAGCATTGACAACCGCGGCACCGCCTCACCACGCGGTCGAGCATTCCGGCAGAGCATCTACGGAAAAATCGGAGTATTGACGCCCGCCGACCAGGCCGCCGGGATGCGCCGCCTGCTCGAACGTTTCCCGCAACTCGATCCTGAACGCGTCGGCGTCTGGGGCTGGAGTGGCGGAGGGTCGACAACACTCAACAGCATCTTCCGCTATCCCGAATTGTACGCCGCGGGTATCGCAGTCGCTCCTGTCCCGGATCAGTTCGATTACGACACAATCTACCAAGAACGGTACATGGGACTCGTCGAAGATGACCGACAACGGTTTGTCAATGGTTCGCCAATCACGCACGCCGACGGCCTCGACGATCCGCTGTTAATCGTTCATGGAACCGGTGACGATAACGTCCATTACGGGTCAACCGAACGGTTGATCAATCGCCTCGTCGCTGCCGGAAAGCAGTTTCGGTTGATGGCCTATCCCGGCCGTTCGCACTCCATTTCCGAAGGTGAAGGAACCTCAATGCACCTGCGCCAAATGATGACGGATTTCTTGGTCGAAACCCTCAAACCGAATCTAGAATCGCCTGACGCCGATTGATCCGCCGCCGTTCGAATCGATCGCGTTTGGTATCCACATTTTGACGTTTGTCTCCGCTACAATGCGGCGATGAACATCACAAAAATTCTCGATTCGTCATCGCAACAACGCGTCGTCTTGGTCGAAGGCGACCATCTCATCCCACTGCGCATGAGCGATGAGCTCACCTCGCTGTCTGACATCTTGGCTGCCGATCGTCCGATCGCGGCCGCGGGCTCTCTCACACGAGAAGACCCCGTCGCGATCGACGCAAACACGCGTTGGCTGCCTCCCATCGATCATCAAGAAGTTTGGGCCGCGGGCGTCACGTACCGCCGCAGCCAAACCGCGAGAATGGAAGAGTCCGAAGCCGCCGCCTCGTGCTACGACCGTGTCTACCAAGCGGACCGCCCGGAGTTGTTTTTTAAAGCAACACCGTCGCGAGTCAGCGGGCACGGTCAACCACTCCGCATCCGCACCGACGCGACATGGAACGTCCCCGAACCAGAAGTCACCCTGGTGCTGTCTCCACAACTCCGGATCGTCGGCCTAACGATCGGCAATGACATGAGCTCACGCGACATCGAAGGCGAAAACCCTCTCTATCTGCCGCAGGCGAAATGCTACGACCAGTGCGCCGGGCTGGGGCCGTGGATCCGTCTCTACGATACTCTCCCGCCGGTTGACCAAATCACTATCGCGTTGAAGATCCGTCGTGGTGACTCGGTCGTTTTTGACCAATCCACCTCCGCGGCTGAAATGGCGAGACAATTCGACGACCTCGTCGGCTGGCTCGGCCGTGACAATACCTTCGCCGCCGGAGCCTTTCTGATGACGGGTACCGGTATCGTGCCGACAAACGATTTCACTCTTCACGCCGGTGACATCGTCGACATCAGCATCGCTGACATCGGCACTCTCTCAAACCCAATCGTGCAGAACGTTTGATCGGGCGTCTCAGCGAACGCAGATTACCGCGTTGCCGACTCGTAGCAAGAACGCGTCGTCGGTGACCGCGACCCCATACAGGGTCGGACGACTGAACATTGACGCACCGCGACGACGTTCCTCGCTCGACTCTTCGGCCAACGGCTTCTCGGCCGGCAACGTTTCAGCCGTCCATGATTCGTTTTCGGCGAAAACACGGTACTCACGGCCCGCCGCCAATACGGTCACGGTTCCATCCTTACCGAAGAAGTAAACACGATCGCCAACGCCGACCGGTGTCGCCCAACACGACTCCTTCATCCGTTCGGTATAAATCGCGTCACCCGTTTCGGCATCGAAACAATACACCACGCCGGCCCGGTTCACCCAATACGCTAATCCGTTATGAATGATCGGCGAGGCCCACGTCGGAGTCGCTTTTTCCGCCGTCCATTGACGTGTCAACGTCCAGTCATCTCCCTCACGAACGATCTGCATCAATCCATTCGAACCTGCCGCCGAACCAGCATTTTCACCGTTTCGCCCGGGAGACGCACCCACTAAAAAGCGTCCCTCACCGCAATCGATCGGACTCGTCGCCGTATTGCCACCGACGTCATCAAACGACCACAGCAATGCACCCGATTCGGGATCGTAACCGTCCACCGTTCCTGCTGAGCTGACGAGAATCTGCTGTGTGTCCCCAACTTTGACAATTGCCGGCGAACTCCAACTGCGTCGCGGATCGCGATCCACTTTCCATTTCGTCTCGCCCGTTTTCTTGTCCAAAGCAACCAAGCAACTCGGCCCGTCATGCTCGAGCAACACGAACATGGCGGAATCGGTTTGGCACGGTGACGCCCCTAAACCGAACTCCGCGACGAACGGCCCATAATCCTTGCCGAGCGAACGACTCCAAAGTTGCCCACCGCCATGATCGTACACCACACAATCGCCGCTTTCGAAGAATGAAATCACACGCTCGGTGTCGACCATCGGCGTCGGTGCCGCACGACTGACGTAGTAACTGTTGGCAACGGGAAACGAATTAACAAGCGTTTTTTGCCAAAGAACTTTGCCTTCGCGGACGTCGATACACGTTGTGTAAAAGTTATCCTTCTCGGGTCCATCGACGCTGGTGACGAACACATGATCACCCCACACGACCGGACTGGATTGACCGTGCCCACGAATTTCTGTCATCCAAGCGATGTTTTCGGTCGGTGACCATGTGAGCGGCAACGATTCAGAGGACCGCTCTCCAGCCCCGGCACCTAAGAATGCCGGCCAATCGTTCACCCCGACGACAGCCAGAACGAAGTAAGCAGCAACAACCAGATTCATTGAATTTCCTAGTAAAGGTGTTTGGTAACGTTTCGCCAGTTTAGAGGTTTTCCTTCGCGCAGCGAAACGGGGTCGTTCATCGACGCGACTCGTTCTGAGCGACACTCGCGACGATCTAACAATTGCCAAACCAACTTCGCTGCTACAAAGCCAACTCATGATGAACAACGGGTGCATGACAGGGTTTGTTAGGTTTCTTTGATTTTGGTGTTGCGACGTCGATGGCGGAAGCCGTCGTTTCTTTGGCCTCGGCGATGCCAGAAG
>NZ_JACHXU010000017.1 GCF_014192335.1 Aporhodopirellula rubra
AAACAACCTTGCCAGCCCAGTTAGCTTCTGGCAATGAGCGTCAAAAATGATTTTTTGACGCCATCTATAAATTGCGTTTCGGGTTTGAGTTCACGCCTTTGCGTTTGCTTACGCGGCAAACTTCTGAAGGAATGATATAAGATCATGGCGAAAGCGTCCAACATCGTCCTTTTGTAAGTCCGGGTTGTTGTGGGCTGCGTCGTTGCCAATTGCCGCCATTGAGTCGACGTGCTTCATCGTGATTTTATCGTAGACTTTAGCTTTGTATAGTTCTGTGTTGTAGTCTGCGATTGTCGGACGTTTCTTGGTGGGAAGGCAACCTCCACGATCACACATTTGAAGCAGGCGTTCTTCCAGTACGGCGCGTAGGATAACGCCGGAAGCGAGGACATATCCTTGGCCGAAGAGATACTCCGCCTGTTCGACCAAATCGGAAAACGCTTCAGCGAAAACCAAATCTTCGAAGCGTACCAACAAGTCATTGTCGAGCGCTTCGTCAATCGCTTTGAGCGTCCCCTGCATTCCAATGGCGGTCTCGATATTGTTGGGCGAGTCGCGAGCAAGAACTTCGCGCCATGGATCGGCGAGGTCACCCATCAGCTCAACGAGGAGTGCACACGAAGCACGCCATTTCTTGAATTGGGCCAAATCCACAAATCGTGGCGCACCACCAACCCAGTTGCCACTTTGTTTCCACTCGGTGCCAAGTACGCGGTCACCCTCGTCGATCAAGTTTCTAACTAGGTCGTGAATCCGTTCTCTAGCTGACATTCAATTATCGCGTTGAAGTTGTTTGAGGGGCAGAACGTTAGTGTTAACCGGGGTCGCCCAACGTGGTCACCATGTGAAACGGCCCTATGCGACCTCCGGTTCAACACATGGTTCTGACTGCTGTCATTTCGGCGCATTTAGAACGCGAATAATATAAAACGCGTCTCGGTCCTCCAGGATTTCGCTCAACCCGTTCTGTGGAAGTCGGTAAAGTGCCCGGCGCAACGGTAGGCATTCAATGTCAGATTGCGACTGTGCTGTAACCCCACGGCCAACGCGCACTTTAGGCACAATGCGGGAGCTAGGCTGACTTGCGCCGCTGTTTGATTTCGAGGATGATCAGTCGCTCATGTACTGAGCGACGCGATCCCTCATATCAAGTTATGGCTGTGACAAAAGCATTCGATGATGTTGATTCTATCTTACAAGAATTTGGTGATCTTGATGATCCAAGATCGACCATCAATCGCCACCATTTACTCGGTGACTTGATTGTCATTTCTATCATGGCTGTGATCGCTGGGGCTGATGGCCCTCTGGCGATCGGAACGTGGGCTGAGAACAACGAGGAGTGGCTCAAAGAGCGTTTGGAACTACCAAATGGCATTCCTTCTCATGATACGATCGGTCGACTCCTCGCTGCATTGAGCCCAGCGGCGTTTCAGTCTTGTTTTGAATCTTGGATCGCAAGCGTGACGATTGCTGAAGATGTCGAAGACCTCAATCAAATCGCGATCGACGGCAAGGTGCTCAGGCGGAGCCATGATCGGCGTAAAGGACTCGGGCCGCTGTGGCTGGTGAGTGCGTGGTCAGTGGATCGCGGTATCAGCCTGGGCCAACTCGCGACGGACGAGAAATCAAACGAAATCACTGCGATTCCCGAGCTTTTGGCGAACATTGAAATCAAGGATGCTGTGATCACGATCGATGCTGCTGGCTGCCAACGTAAGATTGCAAAGACGATTGTCGACGGCAAAGGCGACTACGTGCTTTCGCTCAAAGGCAACCAAGGCACGATCCACTGCGCGGTGGCAACGTACGTTGAAGAACAAATGGAAAATGATTTCGCCAGCGTCAAAGTACAGCGTTTCACTGAAACGTTGAAGGGACATGGCCGCAAGGATGAAATCACGTACTATCAAATGCCGGTTCCCATGGATCTGGCAAACCGTGAAAAGTGGGCGGGACTCAAGACGATTGGCGTTGCAGTCAGGTATAGTAAGAGTGGCGGCACATGGTCGACTGAGGCTCGATACTACATCACCTCCATTGCCATGGGAGTCAAGCGCTTCGCTCGTTTCGTCCGAGGTCACTGGGCAATCGAAAGTACGCTTCACTGGTGCCTGGACATGACGTTCCGAGAAGACGAATCTCGCGTCCGTGATCGCACCACAGCGAACAACCTCGCCTGGTTAAAACGCTTCGGATTGAGTCTTCTCAAGCAGCAAGATGACAAGCACAGCATTGCGATGCGTCGCCGAGTTGCCGGTTGGAACCTCGACTACTTAGCGCAAGTCCTTGGCATACCAAGAGCTTAGTGTGCGTTTGCCGTGGCTGTAATCCGCTCCCAGCCTGTATCGGGAGAGAGCGATCCGCTAAAGTACGCCGCGCGCCCCATTCTTGCGATCGCCTCACGAGCCTGCGCACGTGATGCATAGTCGGCAACCACAATGCGCAGTTGCTGAAATTCAATCTCTGACGCACAATCGGTTGTTCGAGCAACCGCGTCTTCAAGTTGTTCGATGCGGCATTTCAACTTCGCTATTGCTCGCTTAACTTCCGCAAGTTCGGCCAGAGCGTCATTCGGACGTTCCGTTGCCAATAGCGACGTAGAGCAAGCAAGCGCAAATGAAAACGTGATAAATCGAAACATCGTGAATCCTTCCAATCGTGTAAAGCAAGAGTTAAGGTCTATCTGCAAGTCAGAACGTCCAAAATCACCCGGTCGCGACGAGAGATTACCAATTGTCAAAACGCCCGACTTCGCGACTCGGGTGCATTTTTTTGTTCTGCTGCTTTCAGCACCAGTTTCGGTTGTCCGATGGCCTAAATTTGTTGAATAACGATTCGTATTCGTAACCGTCTTCGGCTACCAGCACGCAGTCCGTTGCGTGGACATTGTCGTGGAGAACCTTAATTGGATCATCAAGTGTTGGAATCGGCAACAATGCCAATATTCGTTCGCGAGCGTCTGGCAAATCGGCGAAGTCTTCGGCGTATTCTTTGTCCATAAATGTTGCCGTTTTTCGCATCTCATCCAGTTGGCCGCCCGCAGAAAACTTGAGCAGGTCACGCCAGTAAGGAACGGCCATCAAGATCGCAAGCCATTCCGTTAGATTGGACGCAACCCTTCCGGCTTGTCCTTCAGATGTGCCGTGAAGTATCGGGAGAGATTCCGCCGCAGAACTTAATCCGCATGACAGAAATACACCGCCAGTTCCCTCACCAGCAATGACGGTGAATGGCTGGGCCTGCTTTAGTTGAATCCAGTCGGTGTCATCGTCCGCCCGGTCAAGCGAAAAGTCGAACGGCCAATCAAGGTCTTCGACAACAGTTGCGTTTGATCTGATCTCAGCGAGCGTAATCATTCATCTTGCAGCAGAACGTCCGCCGTCACCGGGCGGCGAGAGTAAAACTAACCATCAGAAAACTCGCTGACGCCGCTCCGGTGCACGGCATGGTTACCCGCTGCTGTGAGTTCAAAGACGCAAATCGCCTTCAGTGTAGCTATAGTCTTGGATGCATTTCGCGTGACCGAGGAGCGAGTCTCCGCGACACGTAAAGTCAGCGCAACTACTGGTCGCAATTACTTTGTTTCGGCACATCAGTACGCTGACGCCGTGCTCTTCGTCCCAACCAACCGCGAAGTCGAGCGTGAAAAGCCCATGCCCGTCGAGTTCAGTATCGAAGAGCGAAATATCAGTCAGTGCTATCTGTTTCTGCAGCACCGATATGTCATCCCAGTTCTCTCGATTGCGTATCAATTCCCAGGTCGTGTTCGCATCTGACATGTACTGCAAGAAACTGTTGAAGTTCTCGTGGCAAGTCGGCCAGAGTTTGTTCGTTACGGCCCGCTCAATTGAGTTCACTCGTGAGGTTAGGTATTTCCAAGCGAGTTCCTGATGCCGTTGGTACCCGTTCTCCATCTGGTTGTGTGCGTAAACTTCGACGCGATTAACGCGGCGCGACCTCGAGTTCTTAGTCACAACTCCTCGTAGCGAGTCAAATTCGTAGATCAGCTGAGCATCGACAAACAGGGGTGCTTTCGTCTCCCAGACGATGCGATCATCCCAGCCATCAGCTTTGAAGTTGTCAAAGAAGGAGGTCAACGCAATCTCTCATTCGGGTAACTTGTTTCTTACCGGTCGGACCGGGTGAGAATAAGTGATTTGGGGGTGGTTTACTAGGTTCGGTGGTGAGAATAAGTCGGAGGCGGGTGACCTGTTCTCACGGGTTTGGGAAGTTTCCCTTGGGAAGGATCTTACTTGTTCTCACTTCCACAGGCTTATTCTCACCTCCTCATGTGCGGACTTCGTCCGCATGGGTGACATGCTTTTCAGCTTCGTGTTGCCCCCTAAGTGTCCTCCCCGCATTATGAGGGATTTTGGCTGACCGGTGGGCGGTTGGCAAGCATTTTTAGCGTCAGTGGACAGGCGTGCGGTGAAAACTTGTCCGCTCTTTTGAGGGCAGATGGGTAGACTGTCCGGGCTGGCGAAGGTGGGTCGGAATGGCCCCGCGTATCGGCAGCAGTGTTTGAGTATGGAAGTGCTCTCCGTGATCGTTCTCACTTAGCGATTGTGCCTGCCAAGCGATGGTTGCTGCCGCGTGATGGTTCGCATTTAGCGGTCACGGTATTTCGCAGGTGGCTTTTCCCAGCGATGTCATTTGGCGATTTTCGATTTCGTTCTGCTGGCGAACCGTGAGTCTGGTGTCGAGGGACTTTTACGATGGCCAACTATTGCAAATCTTCAAGCGGCGAACAGGGACTGAAGTGGGCCCGAATTTGGTTCAAGCAGTTTTGTCTGTTTCACCGTCGGCCGGTCGACCCCGCGAAAGAGTTTACTGCCGAGGAGGTGATCGCTTTCTTGCGTTCGAAGCGGGATGCGGGCGTGCCGGCATGGAAGCGGATGAAGGTTATCGAGGGGCTGATCGTATTTCGCGAATCGGTCCAGCATCGTGATCCGGCGGACCTGTTGCCGCTGCGTGAGACGATGCGAGGAATCGTTTCGATCGAACGCGCGAAGTCGGAGGGCTATGACACGATTGATGATGTGGTCGGCAAGATTGACCCGAAGGAACCGGATGCGATTCAGGAGTTTCGGCGTGCGCTGCGTCGGGGCGGAATGGCGTTGAGGACGGAGCGAACTTATGTGGGCAAGTTGAAGAACTTCATGGCCGATCGCGGATTGACTTGCTTGGCGGATTTCGAGCGAATCGGGGCGGCCGACGTAGAGGCTCACCTGACGGACCTGGCGGTCGATGGCAACGTGGCGCCGTCGACGCAGAACGTTTCGTTTCATTCGCTGCTGAAGTTCTTCACGTTGGTGCTCAAGCGTGAGATGGGGAAGATCGAGGCGATCCGTGCGACGAAGAAACCGATGACGCCGACGGTGTTGGGGCCGAAGGAGATCGCGGGCGTTTTCGAGGGGCTCAGTGGGGTGCATCTGACGATCGCGAAGTTGTTGTATGGATGCGGGATGCGGATCAGTGAGGCGATCCGTTTGCGGGTGAAGGATATCGATTTCGCGAACAAGCAGATTGAGATCCGGCAATCCAAGGGCGGCAAGAGTCGCTTGGTACCCATGCCGGATGATTTGACCGAGCCGCTGCGACGTTTTGTGAATAGCCGTGCGGCGCAGCATGACCAGGATTTGGCGGACGGGACGGCGTCGGTGTGGTTGCCGTATGCGTTGGATCGGAAGTACCCGAAAGCTCACCGGGAGCTGAAGTGGCAGTATTTGTTTGCGTCGCACCGGTTGTCGCGTGACCCGAAGACGGGGAGGCGGCATCGTCATCATTTGCACATGGATACGTTTCCGAAGCATCTGCGCCGGGCGGTGGAGTCGGCGGGGGTGTTGAAGCATGTGACGAGCCACACGTTTCGTCATTGCTATGCGACGCATCTGTTATGGAACGGGACGGACATTCGGCAGATTCAACAGTTGCTCGGTCACAGTGATGTGAAGACGACGGAGATTTACACGCATGTGCGGAATCCGAACGAGACGAAGGTGGTTAGTCCGCTGGATCGGTTGGTTCGTGAGCGGGAAGAGGAAGCAGTTAGGCGGGCTTCGGCTTCGTGACGGCACCGTGTTTGGTTTCGACCGATAGGTGAGCTGGCAGGGTCGCACGTCATCTTTGTGTGATCCGGAGTGAATGCCCGGCGATGCTGGACACCGAATCGCCAAACAGTACTGTCAAAAGATGCCGCCAACCAAACGCGGCCGGCCGGGGGCGAGGTTGCTAGGGCGATTTCTTTGTCCGAAGAGATTCTTTGTCCGAAGAGATAAGGTGCCGACGAAAAGGTGGCCGGTACCGCTGCGGCTTTTCGGTACCGCACACCTTTTTCTCACGTCGTTTTCAAAAGCTGCGAGTGTCGAACAGAAATTGAAGTGGGCGTGGATTTGGTTCAAGCAGTTCAGTGCGGTCCATCGACTTGCGGCTGATCGAGGGTTTGAGGCTTGGGGTGCTTGGAGTTGTGTCGGCCCGCTGGGCCTGGGGGTTTTTCTGTTGGGAGTATCCGGTGGCTGACGCCACCGGCAATGGTTGTGTCGGCCCGTTGGGCCTGGGGGGGCTGGTATTGGGGGCGGTTGGTTGGAGTTTGATTCTTGGTCTTAATCTTTCTCTTAATCTTGATCTTTGGTTTTGGGGTGGTGTGTGGTTGGGGGTGAGGTGCTGGTTTGTTTTGTGGGGTGGGCAGAAGTTAGGTTGCGCTGGGCTGAGCCTGCCGGTGGCTTGATGGCTGTGGGTGGCTGACCGAGGTCCTCGGTCAGCTAGTGCGCCTGCAAAGGCGATTGAATAGTCAGGTGCAAGTCCTGATCGGGGAGATCGTTACCGCCTCGTAGCTGATGGTAACTGCGTTTTCAACAGAAAGGGTGGAGAGCAACCAAAAGCGAATGAGCAGTCCGTAACTGTATTGTGAACTCGATTCGGCCAAGCCTGTCGGGGAGCCTCCTAGCAATGAGCGAACCCTTGACTGCACGCAATCGGCCCAGCGATGACCGATCCAGGTCAGCCCGACGACTGTGCGGGCGGTCGGTGCAGCAGCCACGACGATGAATGAACTCGGTAACGTGAGAAATCGAGCGTGGTGAAATGGCGATGCGGTGGTTGGAGACGGAATGTTCGGAAGTTCAATCGAGAGAAGCAGGGAGATCTCGGCGAGCAGCAGACCGCTGAAGCTCAGCCGAGAAGTCAGAGCCTCCATAGTAGTGTCGACCACCGGGAACCAAACCCGGTGCGAGCGAAGGGAGGCAGGGAAGTGGATACGAGAAGACCATGCCAGCGAAACGTAAATCGAAAGACTACATCCCGGTGACAGTGCCGTTTTCGGCGGAATCTCCGTCGGCCAAGGCTAGCCGTGCTGGAGACCTTGATGAGAAATCAACAATTGAGATTTCTGATTGGGCGAATCGCGTCGCATGGACTGATCGTATGTTGAACGCACTGTCCGTAGGAGTGCGAGGAGGTAAATGGCATGCCTTTATTGACAAGGTGTACCGTGAGCTGAACCTGTTCGTGTCGGCCCGCAAGGTTGTCGGCAAGAAGGGAGCAGCGGGAGTGGATCGGCAAAGCACCGAGGATTTCAGCGAACAGGAAATCGCTGAGATCAAGCAACTGTATGAACAGCTGCGAACCGGCACCTATCGCCCACAGGCGGTACGTCGGGTGCAAATTCTTAAACCGGGCAGCAAACAAACGCGGCCTTTGGGAATTCCAACGGTTCGAGACCGCGTCGTGCAAACGGCGTTGGTCAACGTCATTGAACCAATCTTCGACAACGAGTTCCATGAACGAAGCTTCGGCTTCCGCCATGGCCGCAGCTGTCATGATGCACTGCGAGTGGTCGAAGAGTTATTGGAGACCGGTCATGTCTTTGTGGTCGATGCTGACCTGCAAAGTTACTTCGACACGATTCCGAAAGACCGCTTGCTGGCGTTGGTCAGCGAGAAGATTTCGGATCGCCGGGTATTGGATCTGGTGAAGCGATTCTTGGACCAATCGGTCCTGGAGGAACTTCGCGAGTGGACGCCTGAGAGTGGCGTACCGCAAGGGGCTGTACTTTCCCCGCTGTTGTCCAATCTGTACCTCAACGAGCTGGACCACCGGATGGCCGATCTGGGCTACGAAATGGTTCGCTACGCCGACGACTTTGTGATCCTGTGTCGTAGTCAGGAGCAAGCGGAGTTGGCCCTTGAGGAAGTCAAACGCTTCGTCTGTGAAGCCGGTTTGACGCTGCACCCCGAGAAGACGCACATCGTTGACAGTCGGGCCAAGAGTTTTGACTTTCTTGGTTATTCGTTCCGCGGGAAGCTTCGCTTTCCGCGAGCGAAGAGTCACCGAAAGATGGTTGACACGATTCGACGGTTAACGTCCCGGAAGAGCGGCCAATCGCTAGAAGCGACGATCGTCCAGATCAATCGCGTGACGGTGGGTTGGTTCAGTTACTTTCGTCACTGTACGTGGAACATCTTTGACAAGTACGACGGGATGGTTCGCAAACGACTGCGGCGTCAGCTCTTGAAGCGTCATCGACGCAATCCTGAGCGGCTGTGTCGCACGCATCGTTGGCCCAATGCCTACTTCAGCGAGCGAGGCTATCGAAGTCTGCGTTTAGCCCACTCAGCTTACGTTCAATCCCTCGAGGGGACCCACTGACTGGAGAGCCGTGTGCGGGAGAACCGCACGCACGGTTCGGAGGGAGGGGAGTCCGGCTCAACCGGACTTCCCTACCCCTATCGGACGGACTGCACCGTATTGCACGCTGCTAGCCTGCGTGACGTATTGCAGGCTGCTAGCCTGCGATGGGTATTGTGGGTGGTTGCGTTGGTTGTGGTTGCGTTGGTTGTGGTTGCAGGCTGGCAGCCTGCACTACGGGGCGTTGGCGAGCTTGTTGCCTTTTGTCAACGCGTGTGACTCGCGTGTTCTGAAAAAGAGACGTGCTGAAGAAACGAAGGTTCGCGAGATTTGCGATAGAAAAACGCTCGCAACTTTTTGATGTGATGTCGGTTCGCGATCGCTGATCGATGGCTATGCCAGTTTCGCGCCGTTGGGAACGGTTCGGTCGGGAACCGCCAGGATGACGCTGCCGTCGGTGAGATAGAAACCCACGATCAGGAACTCGGACATGAACGGGCCGATTTGTTTGGCGGCGAAATTGACGACGCCAATCACTTGGCGACCGACTAGTTCTTCCGGCGTGTAGTTGGTCGTGACTTGCGCGCTCGTTCGTTTGGTTCCGATCTTCGATCCGAAATCCACGGTGACTTTGTAGGCTGGTTTTCTCGCTTCGGGGAACGCGTCGACTGCCGTGATCGTTCCGGCGCGGAGGTCGACGTTTTCAAAGTCGTCAAAGCTGATGATGCCGGATTCGGTCACGCGGCTGCCTAGCAACATGCCGATCACTTCATCGACACGGCGTTCTCGCGTCTCGGCCATTTTCGCGGTCGCAATGCGGTGCACGACGCTGCGGCGTTTGCCGGTTGTCCATTGTTGCCACGCATCCATCGCCGCCTCGTTTGCCTCGAGTGCGAACTGCAGTTCTTTAGGGACGTCGACGAAATCCTGATCCGCGATATCGAAGCTGACGCTGACGGTATCTCCAGGCGACGCACCGCAGAGTTTCTGCAGTTTCTTTGACACCATGAAATACCATTTGCCTTTGATTGGCATCAGCGCGCACTCGATTCGTATGCCGTTGACCTCGCCCTCGATGCGGAGACGTTTCGACTTCGTGAAATCAATCTTGGCAATGATTTGGGGTGGGACGCGAACCAGGTTTTCCTCGATTTCGGCGTTGAAGTGAAACGGGTAGTCGCTCATGGTGAAATGACTCGTTGGGGCGAAGGCTGCGATTGATTGGGCGGATGCGTGGGACGCCTTGCCTTCGATGGCAACTGCGTCATGGGGGACCTAGTAAATCGATTCGTGTGTCCAAACTCCCCGCAGGTTCCGCAGTTTGCCTCGTCGCGGTGGGGTGAGTGGTGAGCGGGTTGCATCGTGGCGGCGAACCGCATGATGACGCCGGACCAGATATGGGCTCAAGGGCAGATGATCTTGTGTTGAAGCCTGCGATTTGGCTAGCTCTAGCAAATCTTTGATGATAACGACCGAGAATTATCCCTCCCGCCCCAATGAACTGCGTCATGTCTCGATTCCCAACTCTCCTTGTCTGCAGAGCGGTATTGTGTTTTGGGATGTTGCTTTCCGGCGGTTGTGCATCGTGGCTCAATCGAGGCGACCAAGACGAGAGCCAGCGTTTTGAGAAGCTGTTGAAGGTGCCTGATCCACCGGATTTGATCCGCGAAGCCGCGATTCCACACGGGCTTCAAGAGATTCGCGTCGATGGCGTTGCGGTGGTGAACCAGTTGGCCGGAACGGGTGGCCCTGCCTTGCCGTCGAGTTTCCGCGACCGATTGCTCGAGGAAATGAAGCGTAATGAAGTCTCCGAACCTAATGAATATCTCGAACGCGACGACAATGCGTTGGTGCAAGTTCGCGGTTTGATCCGCCCGGGGGCACGCCGTGGTGATTCGATCGATCTGCAAATCCTGACACCTCCCAAAACGGAAGCAACGAACCTTCATGGTGGTTGGTTGTTGGACACGCGACTGCGGCACCAACAGGTGCTCAACAACTCCGTTCGCAGCAGTGATGTGCTCGCGATCGGAACCGGTCCGGTGCTGACGCGTGGGGATTTCGACGGCACCGATGATGTTACGTTGCAAGTTTCCGGACGTATCTTATCGGGCGGCTTGGTTCAATCGGACCGCAAGCTCGGTTTGGTTTTGCGTCCAAAGTTTCAGCACGTCAAAATGGCGAAGGCGATTGCCGAAGCGATCAACCGCCGCTTTTACTTCTTTGACGGCACGACACGGCGTGGAATCGCCAATGCCGTGGAGGACGACTTCATCGAGATCGACGTTCATCCTCGCTATCGTCAGCACGAAGAGCGGTTGATGGAGGTGGTGCGAGCGATCACGGTGGCACCGGAATCGAGTAACACACAAGCACGTTTGGTTGAATTGGCGGCGAAGTTGCGTGTTCCTGAAAATGCGGCCGATGCGGCGTTACAACTCGAGGCGATCGGCGAGGGGGCCATTCCGACGTTGGTCGAAGCGACGTCGATGCCGAATCCTGAATTGCGGTTTTATGCCGCCGAAGCGCTTGCGTATTTGGATCGAAACGAAGCGATCGAACCGTTACTCGCGGGAATTCGCGCCGAGCCAGCCTTTCGGTCTCCATCGCTGTCCGCGTTGCTCGGTTTGCAACATGCGTCCGCGGTATCGGCGCTCCAGCAATTGCTAGACGAAGACAGCCTCGAAACTCGCTACGGTGCGATGACAGTCTTGCGTGACCGTAAAGACGCTCGTGCTTCGTTGGGTGGTGAAAACCTGAAGGGCCAGTTCCGTCTGTATCAAATCAAATCAAACGGTCCGCCTGCGGTGATCGTCTCGTTGACCCGCAAACCAGAAGTGGTGTTGATGGGCGAGGTTTCGCCGTTGGAATTGTCATCGTTCTTTATCGGTCCTGCGGGATTGGTTGTACGTCGGTTGAAGCCCGGTGAGAGCGCGGAGTCGATTCCCGGTGGTGGTGCGGCACGGTTGCGAATTAGTCGGTTCCGTCCCGGTCGTCCGGACGCGTTTGCGGAAGTGGATGCGACTCTCGCGGGTTTGGTCCGTGGGATTGCCGAAGTCGGTGGTGGCTATGGCGATGCTGTCGCGACCCTGAGGATGGCCAAGGAGCAAGGCGTCCTGGTCGATCAGCTCGCGTTTGATCCGTTGCCGAAGTCTCGCCGCAAGTACTATCGCGACGAAGATGGATCCGGCGAAGAAGATGAATCGGATGAGGACGACGTGAAGGCACTCTAGTCTTCGTCGAGAGGTCGCCTGGTTTTGAGCGGGTATCCGAGCTGTGATTGCGATGTCGCCATGTGGTCTGATTGATGTTGAATCTTTCAGCCGCCACCATCCCTGCGGGCGTTTCCTTCTCAACCACGTTCATATAATAGGCGGGATGGGCTTCCGGCCTGTCGTTGCTGAATCACCAGTGTGGATGGCGTTCCCGTTCATCGGGGGCCGCGCAAGTGTTTCGTCTGATCGATCGGGAATCGCGATGACGGCGGAGGCCTACCGTAAAGGTGCTCGCGAGGTTCATTGCGGTGCATTTCAAGCGGAATTGCAGGCTAATCCCTCCACTGCGTTCGTCGTTGATGCTAATGCCCGGGCGTCCCTGTACTCGCACGTATCCTGTGGCAGAGGATAGAATGCGTCCTCAGGACGGGAGCGGCGTGCGTTGATGCGTTGGTCCTGTCGACGCGTCCGGACGTCCGCATCGGCGGGCAATACGTTGTTGGGTTGTAGACGATGAACAAGAGTGCTCAGGCTCAAGCGCCGCCACCGCTGTCGACCAGTGAACTCAATCGCATGCGGGCGCAGACGAAGTTGCCCGGCGAGGACATGACGATCGCGGAGACGCTGCGCGTGATGGACGTGGCCCGCGAAATGCGTGAGCAGCGGGAAACGGCGGAAGAGATGTTTCGCCACGACGAGGTCCGCGTTCGGCTCCGCGAAAAGCTGATGCGAACGGCGGCCTTGTCGGGAGATCGCGTCACGGAGGCGGAAATTGACGCGGCGATCGATCAATATTTGGCAAATTTGCATACTTACGAATCTCCCAAGCCCGGATTTAAGAAATTTCTGGCCTATTGCTGGATCTGGCGGTATCGAATTTCCGCGGCCGCGATTGCCGCGGGTGCCGCTGGGGCGTGGTTTTTCTTTTGATTCCCAACTTGCCGCCTGTTTCCAAACGACTCCTTTCGCCGCCGATCTTTCATGCCGATCCCTGGACCACTTGTTTATCGCCAACTCATTTCCGCGTACGACGAAACCGCCGCTCGCATCGAGCGGTTGCGTGGTCAGATGGGGCAAATCGAACAGGAGCGTGACAAGCTCGAGGATGACCGCGATCAAACGCTGTCGAAACTCGCCGAGCACTACCTGCCTGACCTGTCGCCTGAATCCGTTCAGCAAACATGGGTGTCGGTGCGTCCGACGATGCGTGAAATCCTTTTGCGAAAGGAAAATCGTGTCCGCGAATTACGCGAAGAACTGAGCGACGAGGACCACCTCCGCAATCGTTTGGAAGAAGATCTCCAACGCGTTAACCAACGGCTCGACGAGGCGGAGCAAAAGCAATCCGAAATCGCGACGCAGGTCGAAGAGTATTTAGCCGAGCAACCTGAATTCGTTGATCTGTCCAACCGTGCCGGACAAGCGGAACTCGCGTTGCAGCGAGCGGAATCCAATCTCGACGAAATCAGCCAGGACGCCGCTCGCAAATTGCCAGCCTACAACGAATGCAAACTGTTTTCGTATTTGAAAGATCGCGACTTTGGCACGCCGGAGTACGCTCATCGCGGGTTCACCCGTCGGATGGATCGTATGGTCGCGAAGTACGTTGGCTACAACGAAGCGAAGCGAAACTTTGATTACTTAACCAACACCCCCGCTGCGATGAGAAAGATTATCGCGGAAGATCGTTTGGCGTTGGGGACCGTGTTGACCGAATTGCAGGACAGCCGAGACCGGGCGGCGAAACAGTTCGGTTTGATGGCTCAGATCCAAGCCGTCGAATCGCTGACGAAGGAACGTGAGTCCGCATTGGCGGCGTTGGACGCGGCGGCGACGGAGTGCGAATCAACGATGGTGGAACTCAATGAACTCGAAGACCCCCGTTGTCAATACTATCGGGAAGCGATCGATTTGTTTCGGCGGATGTTGGCCGACACCCAGTCGAGTGAACTGCGTCAGGCTGCACGCCGCACTCCGGAATTGACGGACGATCAGATTGTGGCGTCGCTGCGCGGTATCGAATCGCAGCTCGATCGGAACGATTTGACCACTTCTCGGCACCATGACGAATTGCGACAGGGGCAGGAAGTGCACCAAGCGGTCGGGCGTCTGACGCAGCGGTTTCGGGCGTCGGGGTTTGACCGCAGTCGTTGTCAATTTTCGGATGCGTTGGACATTGGGGCATCGCTCGACCGGGTGCGCAGCGTTCGCGATGTGGACGAGTTATGGGGGGCCATTCGACGCAATCAAAGTTGGGGGCCAACGACGATGGATAAAATCACGTCGGTGGCCACCCACCCGATGACGCAGGTGATGATCAACGCCATGGCTCACGCGGCCGCGGGAGCGATGAGCGAACACGCACGACGTGCCGGTCGCCGCACGGGCCGGCGTCCGGGACAACGCGGTTGGTAACGAAGTCGGGTAAACGACACAGGGATGCGACGCTACGGGGGGATGCGGGCTGAAAAGACGTGGGTTGGCGAAATTTTCCGAAAACTGCTCTTGCGGTCACTTCGCTCCAGTAGCGATATGCGGAGACATCAAACCAACGTCCGCCAAGAAATTACGTATGAGCGTGGAGTGCGATCATGCCGTTTCGTAAATCAGCCTCAATTTTGAACCCGCACAGGGAGCATTCATTGAATACCCATCGCCCATTCGCCAACCCAACTCCGTCACGTGGACGCCACGCAACGATGCTCTCTCGCATCTGCGTCGTTCTCTTCGTGACAGTCGGTTTTTCGCTCACCAACGTGGGCTCCGTCGCGGCTCAGGGTTCGGAACCGTCTGCGTTTCAAAAGCTGAATCCGATGAACTGGAAAGTTCCTTCTTTCCGTTTGCCGAATTTCCTGGTCGGTCACGACGATCAAGATCGCATCGTTGAACGCAAAAACGGGTTGGTGACGGACGTGAAAACAACGGCATCACGTTCGTGGCAAAAGACGAAAGAGACCTTCAACCCGGCTCGTTTGAACCCCATGAATCTCTTTGCCAGTTCAGCTACCGAGCCCGCCACGGAGAAGAAACCAGGATTCTTCAGCTCGCTATTGTCACCTGCTGCACCGGAGCCCGAAGAACGCGTCGCGACGGTCAACGACTGGCTCGGTCAGGAACGGCCTAAGTAGTCGCCGCGACATTACGAATACACTGCACCCGACGGGTTCGGCGAGAGACTAACCCTCTTTCTCGTCAGCACGTCGGGTTTTTTCGTGCGCGCTCAGTACCAACGGGCAATTCAACGTGACGTTCGTTGCGGGGCTGGTGCTCGCGTTAGCTGACATCGTTCGGATGCCGTTTCCACCGAGAACCGGTATCTGGGTCGTTCATTGGCGGATGTCGCTGGATGGCACAATCCGCAGGATCGTTACAGAGAGTTCGGGTGACCGGGAATTTGCGATCAGATTGATAACAAGAGGCAAATCTTATCTAGATTCGTGCCCGCGAATCGGTAGTAGCTCATTTTTGTAACCTAGTTTTTCAACAGGATTGAAGAGCCACTAGTATCAACGGTTGGTGCGACCGCTCCCGTCAAATCGGGTCCTAACGCGGTAGAGGTTCGGAACCCTTACTGTATGAACTTCCTTCAACTGCTGAATATGTTGTCATGACTGCTGTCGACAGCGCTTCGTTCGACTCCATTCGCCGCAGCGTCTCCCCGCATGAGGACGTGTGGTTCCTGTCTGGACCGACAGGGCCGAGTGATTCGTTGCAACATACGCCGGTCGACCGCCAGCCGTTCACGGTCGGGCGTCAGTCGGGCACATCGATGAAGCTGCAGTTTCGCACCGTCAGCGGCAACCACGCTGAGTTGCGATTGATCGACGGTCGTTTGGTGATCCGCGATCTTGATAGCACCAACGGAACGTACGTTAACGGGAGTCGAATTTCCGAACCAACCATCGTCAGTGACGAAGACCTCATTCACTTTGCCGAAGCTCCGTTCCGCATCCGTCGGCAATCACCGACGGGCATGACGGCAGGAACGATCTCAGAAAACGTATGTGACCAGGCGCTCGCTCTGGTTCAATTCGACCGGTTGATGAGTCAACGACTCGTTCGTCCTCACTTCCAACCGATTGTGACGTTGCAAGGCGCCCGCTCGATCGGGTTTGAGATTCTCGGCCGAGGAAGCGTCTTCGGTTTGGAATCCGTCGGTGCAATGTTCCAAGCCGCCGAACAATTGAACCTCGAGGTTGAACTGAGCCGTTTGCTTCGTTGGGAAGGTTTACGCGTCGGCCGCGAGATTCCCGATCAACCGACATTGTTTGTCAACACGCATCCGAAGGAAATGGAAGACGGTCAATCGTTGATTGATTCGTTATCGAAGGTTCGCACGATGGCCTCGAACACAAAGATCGTGTTGGAAATCCATGAAGCGGCGGTAACGGACCCGGCGTTCATGCGTCGATTGCACGCGTCGATGAACGACCTCGACATTCAGTTGGCCTACGATGACTTTGGTGCCGGGCAGGCTCGTTTGGCAGAGTTGATTGAGGCTCGTCCGGATTTCGTGAAGTTTGACATTGGACTGATTCGGGGCATCGATATCAACGATGTCAATCGCATGCGAATGCTGCAATCGCTCGTGAAGATGGTGCAGGATCTCGACATCGCGGCTCTTGCCGAAGGCATCGAAACGGTTGAAGAGGCGGACGCCTGTCTAGAACTCGGTTTTGATCTCGCCCAAGGTTTCTACTACGGTCGCCCTGCTCCCGCGTAGTGGGAGTGGCAATGATCTGTTGCCAAGCCTGAGCATCTCAGGTGATGGCATACCTGTTTACGGTTCCCGGATTCGCCGGCATTGAGTCCTCCGAACTCAGGCGACGCTGGATGCATTGAATTAGCAAATGCTCCAGTATCCGAAAACACGTTGAACGCGAAAACCTTACTCGTGGCGGAGTGCGTCGATCGGATTCATGCGAGCGGCGCGAATAGCCGGATAGAGTCCGCTGATCAAACCCACCGTCACGGCAATGACGACCGCGAGCGGAATCGTTTCTAAAACGATCGACGGATGGGAATCGCGAATCGCACTGGGCAATGCCGCGAATTGATCTGGGAAGCTGGTCGAGATGAGCAGGATCGCGCCGCGGTACATCGGGGGCCCCAAGAATCCGAGCACGATGCCGAGTGCAGCACCGGCGAACGACAGCAGGATCGTTTCGACGAGGAATTGCCGGACAATGTCGCGTCGTTTGGCGCCGAGGGCACGGCGGATACCGATTTCGCGCGTCCGCTCTGTGACGCTGGCTAACATGATGTTCATGATCCCGATACCACCGACGAGCAGTGAGATGCAGGCGATCAACACCCCGATTCCGAGGAACATGAGTCGCAGGTTGCGGGCTTGCTCGAGCAATTCGAGCGGCACCACAACGGCGATATCTTCAGTGTCGGCATGTTTAGCACCCAGGATGCTCTCGATCACCTTGGCGGTCGGACGGACCTGTGAGACGCGTTGCACCTGCATGGTGATTTGGTTCAGTTCCATGATTTCGATTTGAAACTGGCCGCTGCGCCGGGTGACGATCGTGTCGCCGATGCGTTTCTGCATCGTTTCGAGAGGGATGTAAACGTCGCGATTGAATTCCTGCGAATCCAGCGATCCGCCGATGGCGGCCGAGGCGTTGCGTGGTTCGAGAACACCGACGATGCGGTAGTAATCTGTGTGCTCAGGAACGTACAGGCGTTTGCCGAGTGGGTCCTCGTACGGAAACAACTCCTGGGCGACGTCAGCGGCGACCACGCAAACGTTTTCGTTACGTGCCCCATCGGCATCGGTCAGGAATCGCCCACCGCGTTTGCGAAGTTGCAATCGGTTAACGTCTTTGTATCCCGGTGTGCAGCCAACGAGGCGTCCGGAAATGAGTTTGTCACCACGGGTGAATTGGCGTTTGATTTCTCGGATCGGGACGGCGGTTTCGAGCGTGGGTAAGGTCGCGATGATTTGATCGAGTTCACTACGCAACAGCCCGTACTTCGTTGCCGCCATGCCGGTGAGTTTTTCGTCTGGTGGCTTGATCGTGCGAACGATAATGGTCGTGGCACCGAGAGATTCAATTTGTTTCTGAACCTGTTCACTGGCGCCCTGGCTGATCGCGGTCAGCACGATCACCGACCAAACGCCGATGAGGATGCCGAGCATCGTTAGGCCGGTGCGGAGCGGGTGGAGCGTGAGGCTCTTGATGCCCATTCGTATCGTCCGAAGCCAAACTAGCATGTCAGACCCTGTTTGTTCTTGACCGCGAGGGCAGCGGCGGCTTGCATTTCTCGTGCGGTCTTGCGTCGCTCGTCACTGACGGGTTCGTCGCTGTGCAACATGCCGTCTTTTAGGCGAACGATTCGGCGGGCGCGTTCGGCAACGTCGTCTTCGTGTGTGACGAGAATGATAGTTCTGCCTTCGCCGTTGAGTTGATCGAACAATGCCAGAATTTCGTCGGTGGTCACACTGTCGAGGTTACCGGTTGGTTCGTCGGCGAGGATGAAGTAGGGATCGTTAACGAGACTGCGGGCGATGGCGACGCGTTGTTGTTGTCCACCAGACAGTTGGTTGGGACGGTGGTCGAGCCGGTCGGAGAGCCCGACCTGATCGGCTAACTTGACCGCTCGGGCGCGTTCTTTGGCACCGAGAAGCCCCTGGTAGTAAAGAGGGACCTGAATGTTTTCGACGACGGTCAACTGCTGGATTAAATTGTACGACTGAAACACGAACCCGATGCGACGACTGCGAATTTCGGCGAGTTGGTCGTCGGTCATCAGGCTGATGTTGTCGTCACCTAGGAACAGACTCCCGGCGGTCGGTTGATCGAGGCAGCCGAGCATGTTCAACAGCGTGCTTTTGCCGCTGCCCGAAGGGCCCATGATCGCGACGTAATCGCCCTCAGGAACATCGAACGAGACACCACGGAGCGCCCGCACGGTTTCGCTCTTGAGGACGTACTCTTTCGTCAATCCGTCGATTCGCGTTGCGAGTGATTGTCCACTCATGCAGCCGGATTTTCCGGTTGGTTTTTACCGGCGCCCGGGCCCGGTTTTCCTTCGCCACGGCGAGTCCGCGTTGAGGTGGGTTCCGAAACGGCGTCTCGGTTCACGTCGGTTTCCGGTTCGGCATCGGCGGTAATGGTGACGGGAGGTTTGGGGGCCAGAGCGACCATGTCACTGTTGTCTTCGACAACGATCTCAGGCAGGTCCATTAACGATAAGTGTTCACGAAGATTCAGCACCGCTTGGTCACCGACCTCGAGGCCAGAGGTAATACTAGCCATGGTGTCATTGGTGGCGGCGATCTGCACCTGGCGGGTTTCGAAACTCTGTTTGCCGGTTTGGACCAACGCAAACATCTTCTTGTCGTGTTCGTAGATGGCCTGAATCGGAACTTGGATGGCCTGAGGCAATTGCTCGACGAAAATTTCGACTGCCGCCGTCATACCGGTGCGGATGACCTCTGGCGGGTCCACGATTTCGATCACAACACCGTATTCTTTGATCGACGAGCTGAACCAACTGCCCGGTTCGGCATAGCGGTTAACCTTCGCGACGTGGCCTTTGAGAACCATGTCCGGCAGCGCGTCGATGCGGATTTTCGCAGCCATGCCTTTTCGCAACAGAGTGATGCGTGACTCGTTGACTTTACAGCGAACCTGCATGCGTGTCGGGTCGGGCAACCGAATGATCGCTTGACGTTCGCGGATGACCGCGCCGGCCTCCACGACGAATTCGGCGTTACCGCCACGACTGCTGTACTTGTTAGCGTGAACGACGACGCCATCGGTCGGAGCCGTCATCACGCACATTTTGATTTGGTCTTGGATCTCTTGCAGTTCGGTGCGTTCTTCGAGCAGTTTTTCTTCGGCCGCAGAAAGATTCGCTTTGGCTGCATCGATATCGCTGTCGTACTGCACGAGCATTTTGCGTTTGGTGAGTTCCTGCAGAACACGCAGACGCCCTTGAGCGGCCTCGAGTTGATTTCGCGTGTTCGCGAGCGCAAATTTGTCGGCGTCGAGTTGCAACGCGTTGACGAGTCCTTTGGCGACGAGTCGCTCGCTACTTTGTAGAGCAAGCTGCGCTTTGCGGAGTTCTTGCTCGGCGACGGCGATCTCGCTGAGGATCGCTTTCTCTTCGGTCAGGTAGATGCCTTCGAGGTACTCTTGGCGAGAAATCGTGGCTTGTTCGAGCAGTGCGTCCGCGGTGGCGAGGTTGGCCTCGGCGGTGATGACCTCAATTCGGTCCTCTTTGAGTTCCATTTCCAGATTCGAGGAATCGAGCTCGACGAGTTTGTCGCCCTTCTTCACGCGTGCTCCTTCATCGATCACCCACAGGATTGGTGTGCCGGTGTTCCCACGCGATCGGATTTCGCAGACGACTTCCGTGTTGCTGCTGCTTTCGATTTCGCCCTGTTCGATGATGGTATGGTCAAACGGGGCTTCGGTCACCTCGCTGACGATCAGCGAATCCGGTGACACCTGTTTTTGGCGTGCTTTGTACAGGTCGTACCCGTACCATCCGGAACCCGCGATGAGGGCGGTAAAGACGAGCAAAGCGATCTTCGCTCCGCCGTGACGCATGGCACGCTGGCGATTGGTGGGGATTTGGGGAAGCATGAGGAGCGGTGGGGCTGGTGGGCGGGACGCTATTCGACGGGGATGAAACCCCGCCCGAAGTCAAAGCGATCGGTTTAATTCGCAAATGGTCTGTCGATCCTACGAATTTCAGCTCAAAGAGGTCGTCCCCAATAGCTTAGTTAGGCGTCAAAATATCGGTCGGAATCAACGCGAAAATTTTCTGGTAACTTCGTTTTCAGTTCGGCCGCGTCGAGAGCGTACTTTGCGTTGATTTCGACTTTGACGTCCGCCGCGACACTGCCGCCGGCCTCTTCGATCCATCCGCGGTGCAAATTCACGATTGCCTGGCGAGCGAGGAGCGGCGTGTCGGTTTCGGCCCCGTCGGCGTTTTTGATTGGTGCAAACGCCTTGGCGGGATCGACTTCGTAGATGATGGTTTGTTCAGCGGACGGGAGCAAATCGAAGATGAACGTTTCGAATTTGGTTGCGTTGGGCGTTTCCGGTTTGATCTCTTCTCCGGAATCCGACAGGTACGGCACCTTTTTGCTGGCCCGGTGAAATGGCAGCGAAGTGTCGCTGTTTTTCTCGCGTTCCAGGAAAGCGACGTCAAAAATGTGGACGGCGATGCTGCCGGCCCACAATTTGAGACCACCGCTCGCGTCGGTCATTTCGGCCGCTTCGTCGGGCAAGTCGCTGTATTCGATCACGTGCGTTCGGCCGTCGACTTGGACGACGTTTCCGACTTTCTCTGTGGGGTAGCGTTTGCGAATGACTTGCGACGTCATTTCGCTGCCCGAGAGCAAGTGGTGTCCGATGAACTCAGGGTCGCAAAGCGTGACCAGCGGGTTGTCGACTTGGAAGTAGAACAGGTGTTGGTGCCCGTTTTCTTTCATTCGCTGCAAACAACCCGTGCGGTCGAGGGCACGGAGGGTGCCGCCGTGTCCATCAGGGCTGAGGGCGAGTGAGTCTTTGGCGGCGAGGAGCAGTTTGCCGGACTTCGCGTCCACGGCGGGCATCGTCCCTTGTTTAAAAATGATGACCTGATCGTCGGCCAAACCGAGATTGTTGTTTTCGGCAAAGTAGGCGCGGGTGTCCGTATCGGTTGCCTCGCTGGTCATCAGATACCAGGGGATTGCGACGCCGTAACGACGTTCAGTCGCCAACAGCCGATCGGCAAAGATTTGAAACAGAGTTCGACTGCTGATCGGCCCGGCGGGAAACATCCCTTTGGGAGAGTCGAAGCCCAACCGTGTGCCTTGACCACCGGCGACGAGAACGACGGCGATCTGGCCATCGCGGAGAGCCTGTTCGCCCTTTTCGCGAGCGTCTTCGGGGGACCATTCGACACCGCTGCCGTCGGCGGAGACGGCCATCGGCAGGGTTGCATCTTTGGCCATTGCGGCAAAGTCGACTTGTTCGTCTTCGCCCTTGATGAGTCGAGCCAGTTCGTTAAAGTCGATTGCTTTGACTTGGTCGGCTAATGACTCTTGCGCCTTCGCGTCGAGCTCATCCCAGTATCGAAGCACGTGGGTCTGATCGAACGGGGCCAGAATCGCGGTGAGTTCTTCGAATGTAGTCGACATGAGACGTGTAGGTGATATATCGGGGAACGAGACGTAGACAAGATTCCGGGTGAGACGCTGACGCCGGTTTCAAGGGGCGACTGGTGGAGGAATCGGTGACAGTTTAGGTCCGGTCAAAGTGGGCAACGGCGAGTGCCTTGTCACTGATGTCTTTGCGGCACCATGCGCCTTGCCAGCGGATTTTGGCGACCGCCTTGTAGGCTTGCAGTTTTGCAGCGCTGATCGTGTCGCCCATGGCGGTCACACCGAGGACGCGGCCACCGGAGTTGACGACGTTACCGTCGACGAGGCTCGTGCCGGCGTGGAAGACTTTGACGTTTTCCATCGCGTCGGCGGCTTCGATGCCGGTGATGGTGTGTCCCTTTTCATAACTGCTGGGGTAGCCTTCGCTGGCCATCACGACGCAGATCGCAGGACGCGGGTCGAAGGTCAGCCCGTCGAGTTCACCGAGGCGTCCGTCGACGACGGCTTCCATCACGTCTACGAGATCCGATTGCAATCGCATCAACAGCGGTTGGCATTCCGGGTCACCGAACCGGACATTGAATTCGAGCACTTTGGGGCCGGCCGGCGTTAGCATCAATCCGGCATACAGGACGCCCTTGAAAGGTCGCCGTGCCCGCTTCATCGCATGGACGATCGGAACGAGAATTCCCGATTCGACTTCGGCGAGGGTTTGTTCGTCGAGCACGGGGGCGGGGCAATAAGCACCCATTCCGCCGGTGTTCGGCCCGGTGTCGCCGTCGTTTGCCGGTTTGTGATCTTGAGCGGTTGGCAGGGTGAGGATCGTCTCGCCATCGGTGATCGCCAGAACGCTGACTTCGGGGCCGGTCAACCGTTCTTCGATGATCAGTTCTTTGCCGGCGGCGCCAAACTCCTTGCGAGCGGCGATGCGGTCAATCGCTTCGAGGGCCTCACTGCGTGTTTCGCAAACGACGACGCCCTTACCGGCTGCCAATCCGTCCGCTTTGACGACGACGTTGACCGGATCGGTCGGTTCGCTGTATCGGTCCTTGATGTATCGCATCGCGTCATCGGCGGTTCGAAAGGCCCGATAATCAGCGGTCGGGATGTCCGCCGAACGCAAAAGGTTCTTGCAGAACACTTTGCTGCCTTCGAGTTCCGCGGCGGCGCTTGAGGGGCCGAACACCTTCAGCCCCGCGGCCTGCATGTCGTCAACGAGGCCAGCGACCAAGGGGGCCTCCGGGCCGACAACGACGAGGCCGACCTCGTTGATTTTGGCAAAGTCGATCAGTGCTTCGTGATCGGTTTGCGGGAGATCCACATTGATCGCATCGACAGCCGTTCCAGCGTTTCCGGGAGCGACAAAGACTTTGTCCACTCGAGGGCTCTGTTTGATCTTCCACGCCAGAGCGTGTTCGCGACCGCCGCTGCCGACGATCAAGACGTTCATTAAATTCATGGAGGACGAGCAAGTGGGGATAGGGGTACCCGAAGTCGCCAGACTTTGGTGGGGGGGAGTTAAAAAATAAAACGCCGGCGAGTTCGAATCCGTTTTGGTTTGGATCTCGCGCCGGCGTCGTGTTTCGACGTGATGCCGAATTGAGCATGATGGAGTCGTCAGGTGGGACGATAGGCGAAGATCATTCGCTAGGTCCCCGATGGATCCGGTGTTTTATCACAGCATCAGTTCAAAGTGGCGAAACTCGTCGAAAGTTTCGCCAGGACTCGTTCCCCGCCGAATGCCTGGGGGCATTCGCGACGGTCCGAGCCCAAGTCTTTAGCTGTAACGCTGCACCAGATTAGCAAACTTCACGATGTTCGTAATCGGTAGCTGTTCTCTCGCTAGGTGGCCGATGCCAAGCGCTCGAGCATCACGGGATCGGTCGGCGTCGGTGACATCGGGTCGAGACCGATGGTTCCGACGAGCGATTTGACGTAGTCGTCCGATTCCGCAATTGCACGTTGTTCGGAGGCGTACTTCAATCGCGCCGCCAACCCGAGTCGCTCGACTGCCTCTTCGTTTTCAGGGCAACTGATGTATTCCTTCAGGCGTTCTTCGAATGCCTTCCAGTGAGCGATATCGTGGGTTTGTTTGGTCTTCAAACGACGCAGGTACCAATCGCTCGAGATCAACGCGTCCCGGTCGAACAGTTTGCGGACTTCAGGAGAATCGATCGTGTGACCGTTGTGTTCGCCCTTGACCATGATGTCGAGGACGGCACGCAGCGGTGGGCACGCGAGTTCGTAACCGAAGTCGTCAAAGTAGTTCTTCGAAACGCGAGCTTGTGCTTCGGCGATTTGCAAAATGCCGTCTGCGAACGCATCTTCGTCTTGCGTTTCAGGTCGAAGGATTGATTCCGTGAAGACCTTCGCGGGGTTATCGAATACGCGAGCCAAGTAGGTCCGCACGAATTTCTCCGTAATCCGGTAGCCCAGACGGCTGCCTGGAATTGGTGTTCCCTTGTACGTGAAGTCCTGGATTTTCTCGAGCATGCCTTCGGCGATCAAGTTCTCCGGAATGCGTTCCTCGGCACCCATGCGGCACCAAACTTCCGGAATCAAAAGCGAGATGTCGTGGCCGACTTCGAAGTGCGGCCCGATGTGACCGGCAGGCGTGCTGAAGCCGCCCAACTGTGTCAGGATCATCGAAACGATCGAAGAGTTCAGATCGATCGCGGGATGCAACGCGTTGAACGGTCCCTTGGTCAACGCCCCTTCGCTGCCCGCACCCGTCGTGCTCGGGCTCTTGCCCGTTAGCGAACAGACGTAGTCCATGATCAACTCGGGCAGCTCTTGGTAGTGCAGCGGCGAGTAGACGGCGAGCGAACGGATGCCTGCGTCGCGGTCCGGCGGGTTGTTGCGGCGTCCCGAGAGCACGGCGCCGACGGGAGTCAGCACGGGAGCACCCGGCGGGAGTTTGCGATGGAGTTGCAGCCCACGCATGGCGACATACGTGTCCAGGTGCCGAACCATGTCCGGACGGTCTTGGAGGTACCGTGGGTTCTTCGTTGGCGAACCGTTGACGATCCGTGGGTCAGCGGTACTGACGACGTAACCGTCTTTCGACGCAGCGGCCTCTTCGAGCAGTTCTTCCATCGGTCCGGTGAATTTATCGAACTCGATTGCATCGCGAATGATGTCGCGAGCCTGCGCGCTCGTCAGCGGTTCGAAGTTACTGATGAAGTTACCGGGACCGGAGAGATCCAGTTCCGTTTGTTTGTCCAAGCCGCGGTGGACGGCGTCATCGGGACGTTGGAACAATCGGTATTCGCAGTTCTCGACGAACTTGTAACTGCCCGCCGGAGCGATCATTGATCCGAGGTGCTCGACGCTGCCCGCTGGAATCACGACGCTCGCCGAGATGTCATCTTCGCGTTGCACTTTGGCCGCGGCGATGAAGTCTTGCCGGAGTTTGAACGTTCGCCAGCGGGAATCTTCCAAGCCGACGCGGAGGTAGGTGCCCACCAGCGTGCGGTCGCCGATCTTTAGTTCGTGACCAGGGGAACCGTTGACGATATCGACGCGGAATTGATCTCGCCAATTGGTCTCGGGGCTGGTGCCGATGAAACGTTTGACGATCAACGCGATCGCGTAAACGTGTTCCGGAATGCTCTCCAGCCACGCGTTGTATTCATCGTTGTAATCAGGCGACGGGGTCAGCAATTTGATGACGCTGCCCAGCGACCGTTTGGAGTCGAGCACCTTTCGGGTCGGCCGTTCGGCGTAGACCTTGGCACCTTCGGCGCCGGGGGCCCAGCGGGTGCTGTAGTCTTTGGCAAAGATCTCGTCGACGAGGGCAAAATCCTTGTCGTGGTCTTTGACGAAGATCGGGCCATAGAGCATGTAGTCACGAAGGCTCTTGCTGATTTCGCTCTTACCGCCACCGGAAACGGTGCACGGTTTGTGGCAGAAAACGCCTTCGCCGGCGGTGCCGATCAAACGCCAGCTTGGTGCGTTGGCGTGCTTGGCGAGTTGCAGTTTGTAACCGCTCGGCGCGATGTAGACTTCATCCGGAGACAACGGAATCGACTGCGTAACGCCCGCGGCATCTTTCCAACGGATGTGCCGATGGTGCAGCGATGCGAACGCGCTCTCAGGAATGTAGATCACTTGCGGATAGACTTTGTCGATCCCGTAACCTTCCGGCCGGATATCGATGAAGTCGCTGTATTTCTCGGCGACTTCGGCAAACGTCTGTCCGTTGTAAAGACGACTCTTGACTTGGAAGTGATCGCCGAGGGAATACGACGCAAACGCCAGTGCGCCACCGGCGTGCTCTTCTTCCGCACCGCCCATCAGGTTCGCCGCGTAGCTGAGTTGCGTTTTGACTTCCTTCTTGCAGTAGCCGTAATAGTTATCTGCGATCAGGGTCACGATCACGCCGGACTCGTCACGACAAGTCAGCTTGAACGCGGAGCCGTCGTTGTACAGTTCGGATTCCGATTTCCAGCACATGCGGTCGCGACGTTGACGTTCGGTCGCGTCGTCGTAGTGCGGCAGTCCGACTGCTTTCTTCGTGAGCGTGACGAGGTGGGTTGCCAGAATCACGCATCCGGTGTGGCCACTCCAGTGAATCGCATCGAGTCCCGCGTCACCGCCGGCAACGAGTGGGTCGCCTGCGTTCCCGAAGATCGATTCGACGAAGTCCAGGTTGCTGCAATAGATGCCTGGAGTGAAGAACCGAGTTTCCATCGACTTGTATTCGGTCACACCGGCAACGGCGGGAGCGACAAGTGGACGGAGCATCAGCGACACCCATGTCCGCGCCGGATCCGGTGAACCGGCTGTGTACGGCAGTTCCATGTCGCGGGCCGGAGGATTCATCGCGGCGGCGAACAGTTTGATGAAGACTTCTTTCGGCACGGCGCGTTTGTCGCCGGGGATCGGCAATCCGCCTTCGACGACGTGGAATGTGCCGGCGGTCGTACGACGGTCCGATTTCGGGTTGTTCAGAACACCGTTGAAGCAACGATACGATTTGACTTGATCGTTTTCAAAACTGTTCTTGCCCAACGGCAGGCTGAGTTCTCGGGCCAGACCGTGACGGTCGAGTGTTAGCGATCGCGAAGGCAGCTTCAACGCTTTGGCGTCCGCACAGTCGGCGAAGTACCGCGACAAGAACGCTTCGATGCGTCCATCGATGGGGGGTTGGTGTTGGCTGAGGATCGCGTTTCGCTCGCGAAAGCTTTCGAGCAGTTCGCGAGGAAGAGCCGATTCCGGCTGGGCTTGTCCGGACTCATGTGGCGGCGTTAATCCGGCCATGGCGAGTTGGAAGGTCAGGTAACTTTGACGGCGTTGACGCTCGGCAGGCGATGAAGCCAATCGGGCGTCCCAACCCACGGCTCGTTGCAGATCAGCGGAGTCACGAAGCAATGACACGGGGGGTCTCCCAAACACGGACACGGTAGTAAGCGAAAGTTCGCCCGAGGCGATTTTTTCGTGCCGCTCAGCTTAGCAAATTGCGACGAAAGACAAAGCGGGCGGGGGTGCGACAGTTGCAACAGACGATGAGTTCAATCGCCGCTTGGCGCGTTGTAACCATTGGGCGATCGGTCCCGTTGGTAACCTATGCGCAAATTTAAACCTCGGTATCGGGTGTGTCGGTTGGTCCACCCGGCTCTTGTGATGGCGGGGGCGGATTTTGCCGTTCGTGAAGTTGACGGACGGCGCCCTTGAGTGAATCGAGCAATCGTGGAACCTGCCCGGAGGCCAAAAACACCCGCGCGCTGACGGCCGACTGAGGGAAAAAACTAGTCAAAAAATCCAGGCCAAACTCCGTCGCGCCGTGACCGATCATGACCCCGTTGGCATACACGCCCGACAAAACTTCATCGGGAAGTTTTAGATCGTCGTAGATCTCCTGCGGGCTGGGGCGTTTTTGATCCGGGTTTGGGTTCGCCGGTGGCGCCGGCGGATCACCGAATCGGCTGCGATAAATATCGAGGTTCTTCTGCAATGCATCGACAAACTGTGGCATCACCGGATGAGGAATCACCACCCGGGTTGCCACACGGTGGGGGCGCCCGATGGTTTGCAGAAAGTCGATGATGAATTCGCTCGGGCCCGTCATCACGATCGCTCCGGTGCTGAAGCAGCCTCCGGCAACATGATCGGGGACGCGTGCTCGGAGAGCTGGGTTGGCGTCCGGGGCAGGTTGATCGGGGTGTTGGTTTTCAGCAGTCATGAACGGAGCCAATCTGGTGCGGGGGCAATTTGGTGCAGAGCCGGACGCACAGGTGCGGAGTCGGGCGCACCGCACCGCCGCGCGAGGAACGGGTTGCGATGGATTGAGGTCGGGGATGCGTTGAACTTAGCCTGCCGAGGTGATCGCTTCGAGGAGGCTTGCCGCCTTGACCCAGGTTTCTTCCGTTTCGCGTTCCGGATTGCTGCGGGCTGTGATGCCGCCGCCCACGGGAAATTCCCAAATCGATTCCCCGGTCGAGACGGTTCGCTGCGTCACGGTGCGAATCAATATATTGAAATCACCCGCCCCGCTGAGGCTGATGTATCCGAGCGAGCCGCAGTACGGCCCTCGCGGTCGGCGTTCGAGGTGCGCGATCGTTCGCATCGCTTCCACTTTAGGCGCCCCCGTGATGCTGCCGCCGGGAAAGCAGGCCGCCAAGAGATCTGCGACGGTGGCGTCGGAGTCGAGCGTCCCGCGAACGGTCGATACCAAGTGCTGAACACTTTGATAGCGTTCGAGTTCGCAGAGTTTTGTTACCTGCACGCTCTCGTCGGTGCAAACGCGGGAGAGGTCGTTCCGCATCAGGTCGACGATCATGATGTTTTCGGCGCGATCCTTTTCGCTGGCCAACAATACGGCGCCGAGGCGTTCGTTTTCTTGGTCGTCCTCTGTTTTTGCGACGGTGCCTTTGATCGGACGAGTAACCACCGAGCGATCGCCGGCCTCATCGCTGCGGACTTGCAAGAAGCCTTCCGGCGATGAGCTGAGGACGTGATAGTCACCGGCATCGAAATACGCGGCGTAAGGAGCGGGGTTAATCGCTCGCAGTCGTGTATAGAGTTCCTCGGGTTTGCACGTCGCCTCGTGCGTGAGTGTTTGTGCCAAGTTCACTTGGAACGAATCGCCGCTGCAAATCCGGTCGACAATGTCTTGTACCGCGGCGGCGTAGGAATCGTCGGTGAAGTTGCTCGTGACGCCTTCGTATCGCGGATCACGCCGTGTTTTAGTTGGCGGTTGAGAGGTGGCGTATTGTTGGGGGGCGTCTGCGTGGTTGCTTGCCGAAGGATATGAGCCATCGCCGCCGAGCCAACTCATGACCTGGTCGGCACGTTCGATTGCCCGGTCTCGATCGAGGTCGAACGTTTCGCTGATTCCCGTGCTCAGCAGCCAAGTCTTTTGGGTTTGGTGGTCGACCGCGAATGTCCAGTCGTACAGTCCGATGGCGAGGCCGGGAATCGGATCGGTTCGAGGGGAGTTCGTCGGACGCAGGGACGGTTCGAGCCACCACGCCGATTCGTACGCGAGCAATCCCGCGATGCCTCCCCAAAACGGAGGCAGGTCGGACGTGGCCTCGTCATGCCGGGGAACTAAGTGTTGCAGTTTCCGGCACCACTCGTACAGTACCGGCCACGGGTCGGGCGAGTCCATGTCGGCGCTGCACCAAGCGACGGGGTCGGCAGACAAAAACGAATACCGTCCGCGGTCGAACTGGTTGTCCGACGCCGAGTCCAGCCAGATGCAGTTCGGCAGTTGATGCAGTTTGTCGAAGACCCATGCGAGGTCCGGATCGCCGCCAAAGTCGAGTTCTCGGGCGACGTGGATCGATCCTCCATTTCGCGGTGTGATGATAGTGCCCCGTTTTGATGTGAGAGAGAAATGAGTTGTCGGGTGCTGAGTCGTCCGGTATTCAACGTCGAGAGCAATCGCCAGCACACCAACCCGGTGACCTGCCTGTCTGTGACCTGCCTGCCTCTGAAAGAAGGTATCAGTTTGTGCGCCATCGCTCCGTCGAGTTCACGAGAGATGAGCCGGAGATCCTAAGTCATTCGCATGCGGTTTGTCGACAAAGCCGCGAATCGGCGTGAGGCATGCGTATGAATCGCGTCGGGAAAAATGATGTATAGAAGAGGGAACACACTGGCGTCGCGATCCGTTATCCTTTGGCCGAGTTTTTCGCCTTCTGCAGTATCTAACACGAGAATGATCCATTTTGTCTGATCACCCAACCGATTCGCCCAGCGGTTCTGGCGGATTGCCCGCCGCATCTCGCTTGGGCTTGTCGCTGTTTACCGTCTACACGCTTGTTTACCTCGGCTTCGTTTTACTCAACGCGTTTGCAGCCGACACGATGGAGATTGTCGTCGTTGCCGGATTGAATCTCGCGATCGTTTATGGATTCGGGTTGATCATCGTCGCGATCGTCATGGCGTTCATCTATGGGTTTGCTTTACGCGGTGACGTTAACGACGCGTCGGCGAGTAGCGAGCGAACCAACGATGCAGAGGGAGACGTGGCATGATTTATGATCCTTCGATGACCGCCGTGGTCGTGTTCTTTCTGTTCGTCGGTTTTACGGTCGGGCTGAGTTTTTATCTCGGCAGCAAAGCGAAATCGTCCGCGGGTTATTTCGCCGCTCATGGTCAGATTCCCTGGTTCATCAACGGCGTGGCGTTCGCCGGCGATTATCTTTCGGCGGCCTCGTTTTTAGGTATCTGCGGCATGATTGCCGCGTATGGGTACGACGGGTTTTTGTATTCGATTGGATATCTCGCCGGATGGATCGTGGCGTTGTTCGTGATTGCGGAGCCGATGAAACGGTTGGGCAAATTTACGTTCGCCGACGCGCTCGATGCTAAGTTCAATTCGCGTGGTATCAAAGCCGCTGCCGGGATCAGCACGTTGATCGTCAGTGTCTTTTATCTGATTCCTCAGATGGTCGGCGCCGGAGTTCTGATTCAGCCTCTGCTCGGTTTTCCGCACTGGGTCGGCGTCGTTTTAGTTGGTTGTGTGGTGATCACGATCGTGGTGACTGCGGGGATGGTTTCGACCACGTGGGTTCAGTTTCTCAAAGGATCGTTGTTGGTCGTCTTCAGCACGGTTTTGGTCGTGTTGGTTCTGCAGCAAGGGTTTCGGACGGATCGCGACGCGTTTGAAACGATCGGGCCGCTTTCGGTCGGGCTCGCCGATGGTGAGGGCAATCTTTCCGATGCGTCCGCGGTCGCGGAGGAGGCCGGCCGGTCGCTGTTTGAGGCGACTGGTGATGATGCCGGCAAAGACGGCGATGGATGGAAAGAGGTGGGCAACTACATCCGTTTTGCCTCTGCGGAGGACACTGGGTTTGATGTTTACAAAGCCGATGTGCGTGAAGACGGTTTGTATTTGATGGAGGCGCAAGCGAAAACGGTGACGGGCGACGGCGTCACGTTGATCGGCGGATTACCCAAGGGATCCGGCGAGAACGAGCGAACGTTGCAACCGGTTGGTCAATTAACCCGTTTGCCCGAAGAGTTCGCCGTAGCGGACACCGATGATGGAACCTCGGCCGGGAACGGTGAAGGCGTGTCGGAGCAAACGGGGGCTCTGGGGCCGATTGAGTTTTTTGACGTGCTCCGGCGGAGCGAAGTGACGTTGTGGGGCAGTGACCGGATCGCTCATTCCGACGGCACCGTGTCGATGGTTTACTACCAAAAGCCGACGGACGGTTCGCGGGTTCTGCGTCCGGGTGAGCATCCGACGTTTGCGGGGATTCGTAGTGGGCGTTGGACCGACCGAGTTAACTTTTTGTCGTTGATGCTGGCTTTGTTTTGTGGGACCGCATCGCTGCCACACATTCTGATTCGTTACTACACGGTGAAGGACGCGGCGGCGGCTCGGAAGAGCACGATCGTGGGGATCGCCAGCATCGGGTTCTTCTACGTGTTGACGCTATATCTCGGACTCGGTGCGATGGTCAGCGGCACGCTTGATGTCACCAACAGCAACATGGCGGCACCGCTGTTAGCACGCGGGATCAGCGATCTGTTGTTCGCCATCATCTCCGCGATCGCGTTCACCACGGTGCTCGGGACGGTCAGCGGGTTGATTCTCGCCAGTAGTGGCGCCGTCGCTCACGATTTGCTCGGTGGCGTGATGGGAGTCAATTTCTCGGAGGGCAATCAAGTTCGGGTGGCGAAGATTGCCGCCGTGATCGTCGGTGCGATTTCGATCTTGCTAGGAATTCTGTTCCAGAACCTAAACGTCAGTTATCTGGTGGGTTGGGCGTTTAGTATCGCCGCGAGTGCCAACCTGCCTGCGTTGGTAATGCTGTTGTTTTGGAAGCGCACGACGGCGGCGGGCATCATCGCGAGTGTCGTCGTCGGCATGTTCAGTTCGCTGGGGTGGATTTTGTTGTCCGCCGAAACTTTCGGGAAGGTATACGGGATCGATCCGGCGACCAGCCCGATTCCGTTCAGCCAACCCGGGATTGTGACGATTCCCCTGGCCCTGCTGACTTTGGTCGTGGTCTCGTTGATGACTGGAAAAAGCGAGCCCGCGTCCAATTAAAAAGTTGACACCGGAAGGGATTGAGGCCGAATCCGGCTTGACATCCCCCTGGAGTCGCCTATATTTCGTGTAAATGGCATTGGTTCGGTTTCGGGGTTTTTCTAAACCCACCGACCGCACCGATCTTTCCATGGCCCCCGAAAACTCGAAGACTAGAGATTGTTTTCAGCGTGAGGCCTCACCCAATCTTTCCATTGACAGTGGATCCGATTGGGCGTCGATCGCGAAATTTTCGAATCATTGGCACGATAATCGAGCTGGAGCTGATCTCCGGTTGCTTCACATCGCGTGTGCAACGTTCGATTTGACAATGTAACAGGTGTGTGTCCCTGACTCGTTGGATGGGAATCTTTTTGGCAAGGATTTGCCGTTTGTGTGAGCATTAGATCGCACGAACACATTGGTCGCCCTGATGGTGTTACCGCCACCTTCAGTGCACTCGACCTCACATTCGTTTTTCAAACGCGGTTCCTCTTGTTGGTTGCCTTTATCGGCTCGGTGCTTTCGGTGCGCCTCGAATGCGTTGGTTTTCAATCGGAAACCATGGCACTCTCGAGTGGTCGCTCTTTCGGATTCACCACAAATGTCTTTTCGTGAAGACACCGAGACAGGTTTACCTGGATTAAAAGATGGCAAAAAAGAAGCGTTCATCACGCGGCCGAGGTGGTTTCGGCTCTCAGAATGGCTCCGGGAATAATGGGGCAGGCTCCAGCAACAACAACGGCAGTGGCGGTGGCAGTAAGCCCCGCACTCGTCGACGTCGCCGCGGAGGCGGCGGCGGTGGTGGTGGCGGAGGAGGCGGACAAGGCGGAGGTTCCAATGGCGAACCGGCGGACTTCGTTAGCGACGCGCCACTCGAAGAGTGGGCCGGCATCTTAGAGATGCATCCCAATGGTTACGGTTTCCTGCGTAGCGCATCCAATAACTACACCCGCGAACGGACTGACCCCTTTGTGCCCGGCACAATGGTTGAGAAGTTTGGGCTCCGCCAAGGCGTGATGTTGCACACCATGGTGCAGCAGGCCAAACGGCAGCAAGGACCACGTGTTCGAGAGATTCTCGACATCGACGGTCAGCCACCGGAGAAGTATCCGGAAATGCCGTTGTTTGACGATTTGACCGCGATCAACCCCGAAGAGTTCTTGAAACTCGAGAAGGGGAAGATGCCGTTGACCAATCGCGTCATCGATCTGCTTGCTCCACTCGGACGCGGGCAACGTGCGTTGATTGTGGCACCACCACGCAGTGGTAAAACAATCATGTTGCAACACATTGCGGAAGGCATTTCGCAAAACCACCCTGATCTCAAATTGATGGTCTTGCTCATTGACGAGCGGCCCGAAGAGGTCACCGACATGCGTCGCAGCATCACTAACGGTGAAGTCATCGCGAGCAGTCTGGATATGGACGTTGAAAGCCATGTCCGTTTGAGCCAGCTGGCAATTGACCGTGCGAAGCGATTGGCGGAATCGGGGCAAGACGTGTTCTTGATGCTCGACTCGATCACTCGTCTGGCTCGTGCGTTTAACAAATGGGTCGGTAAGTCCGGTCGCGGTGGTGCAACGGGCACTGGCGGTCTGGATATCCGCGCGATGGACGTTCCTAAGAAATTGTTCGCCACCGCGCGAGCGTTTCAAGAAGGCGGTTCGCTTACGATCGTCGGTACCTGTTTGGTTGATACCAACAGCCGAATGGATGAAGCGATCTTCCAAGAGTTCAAGGGAACCGGGAACATGGAAGTCGTACTCGATCGCCGACTCGCCGATCGCCGCGTCTATCCCGCGATCGATATATCGCAATCGGGAACGCGTCGTGAAGAACTGTTGCTCGATGAAGAAACGTATGAAACCGTTTCAATGTTGCGTCGCACGCTGAGTGAAATGCACCCGGTCGATGCGATGGAACAGTTGACGAAACAGCTCGGTCGCTTTGACGATAACGAGGGTTTCCTCAAACTCATCTCGGGTGCGAAGCTCGCCTAGAGCGTTGGAAGTGTTACCCGGCCTACGTGGTAGCTGGATTCGCCAGGGTTCAACCTCGCGAAGTCGGGACGCCATCGGCTGCATCGCTTTCGATAATGCATTCGTGCCGATGGGGGTGGTAGGCTGCGACAATCGGTGAACGATGCTCCAGCCTTCATGGATTCTTTCGGTGTTTCCGATGTGCTCAGGTAGTCGACGGGGTAACATGTGGGGAGATTTAAGACTCTCCCTCCTTCGTTACGTGAGAACCACTGTCGTGAAAACTACCTTGTCCCTTTTCGTCGTTCTTTGCCTCCTCGCGATCACGTCCATGCAAGTTGCCGCGGTTGGTTCAGAAGCAAAATCTGAATCGAAAAAGTTGCGTCACGTGGTGATGTTTGGTTTTAACGAATCAAGCAGCGAAGCAGACATTCAGAACGTGGTCGACGAGTTCGCGAAGTTGCCAGGCAAGATCGATTCGATCGTGGACTTCGAGTATGGCGTCAACAACAGTCCCGAGGGGCTTAACGATGGCTTGACGCATTGCTTCCTCGTCACGTTTGCGGACGAAGCGGGCCGCGAAGAATACCTTCCGCACCCTGCGCATAAGGCGTTTGTGGAAGTTCTGAAACCTCACATGGCCAAAGCAGTCGTTGTTGATTACTGGGCACAGTAAGTTCTGAGGACGGTGACAGAAATCCGTGAAAGGAAGTCTGTGGATTCGGATCGAATGCACTTGTCGATCTTTGCTGCGGGCTGCGAATGTGGCCCGTCGGGATGGGGAAATGGCAGGCTAATCCGCATGAATGTCGCAAATGAGTCGCGGTTTTTTGTTGATTTGACTGGTCGGTCTTAGGTCGGTTGGTTTCAGCGCCGAAAAATTTTGCGGTCTCTCGTCGGATTGGTACATTGCATAGACGCGGGCCCTTTGTCTCGAGGGCTCGCGTCTTTTCTTTAGCTATTCGAGGAAGCTGCGATGCGAATGTGTTTGGCCAGGGTGGTGTTCGTCATTTCCGGTGTGGTTGCGGTATTGCAATTGAGCCCACACGCAAACGCCCAGCAGGCCGGTTTCTCCGGTCAGTTCGGGGAACCGCAGGGGGGTGGCCTGTTCGGTGGTCAGAATCCGGGAATCGGCGGCGGAGAGCAGGCGGGGGCGAACAACGCTCAGGGAGGAGGTTCGATGGCGGACTTCGATTCGCTGATGACGTTGATCCAGCAGACGGTCGAACCTGATTCGTGGGAGGCTCTCGGCGGTGTTGGGACCATGGCGCCGTATCCACAAGGTGTCATGGTTGATCCGCGAGGTTTGCTCCGCGATTACGAACGCAAAATTGTTACGAAATCAGATAACGCGTCCGCGATCTCTAAAATGCTGGCGCCCAAGGAGAGCAGCCGCGACCACGAAGCGGGCAGCGAGGACGATTGGCGATCTCCCGCGCAGGCACGCTGCGTATCGATGCGACGCATGATGCAGGCTCTCGCGACGCGGTCGTTGCGGATGCAATCGGGCAAACGCGACAGCGACGGCGCGTCGATTGCTGAAACCGTTGTCGTGGATGATGAACTCGAGGCATTTCGTGCAATGGCGGGATTGTCTCGAGTCACGCTGGTCTTGGTCACCAGCGACGATTTGATCCTGGCGGGGCCCGTGGCCGGGTTCGACGAAGTCGATGGCTGGGAGCTGGATCGCCGAACCGGGATGCCGCCGATGAGTTTGGTGTCGATGGCGGTCGGGCTGAAGTCAGCTCGAAGCGGTGTGCCGTTTGGATGCACGATTGATCCGACGCCCGATGGGCTGCGATCGGCCGCAGCGTTGGGACAACGAATTGTCGGCGGTGACGTTCCGATGGCGCGGGCCGCCGATGAGCTCGCCGAAGCGTTAGGGCGACAGGATATCATCGTTTTTGGAACGACTGCGTCGCATGAGGTGGCCTATTTGATGGTGGAAGCCGACCGTCACATGAAACGGCTCGCATTGGGCAGTGAACCGATGCCAGAACGTGTCCGCAACTATCTGCAAATGTTGTCGTCAACGGGTGACGGGACGCCGCCCACGGATTTGCTGTTGCGGTTATGGTTCACGTCCGACGCGGTCGATGTACGGGCCACCGAAGTGGACGGGGACAAGATTGTCCAAATCGCGGGCAGTCCGATCCGGCTCAGTGGTGAGAATGAACGCGCGCAACTCGACGGTGCGCGCGGGAATCGAGTCGTTGACGATGCCTCGCTCGCGTTTGTCGAACACTTCAACCAAAATTGGGTTGGCATTCGATCAAAGTATCCGGTCTATGGGGCACTCGAGTCCGTGTACATGGCCACTGCGATCGCGGAGTTATGGAAGCGGATGACTCCGACGTCCGATCACGAAACGTTGCAACGCGCAGTGATGTACTTCGCCGCCGACCAAGCCGAGAAATTAGAGCCTCCGACTCAAGTCGATTCGATTGCCGTGTTTCACCGATATCGCAAAGGTCGAAAACAGCACCAGGTTTTGATGGCGAGCGGTGGAGTGAAGATCGCACCGAAAGAGTTACTGCCGATCAAGACGGTGGACTATCCGGGCCTCAAACCGTACGTGAAGTTCCGCGACGAACGACCCACGAATCGATGGTGGTGGAACGGGCGGATCGGAAATTAAGTCGCGAAAGCGTTTGGGGTGAGGCCGCACGGTTGCAATGGAGCATCATCAAACGATAATGCGGCCGTTCGCTGTATTCGAGTCGCCTGGATGCAGGCCTCGAAGTTATGCGACCTTCTTACCGCCGGGGGCTCTGAGGTCGAACAGGCCAAAGATCTCGTCACGATTTAAACCGCCCGTACGAGACAGCGGGCTGTTGGAAGCCGGCTTGGGCGCGCGGTCGTGAGTGCTCGATGGTTCGTTCTGAGCGGCGAAAAGGGTGTCAAACATTTCTCGCTTTTGGTCCAACACCGAGGCGATGCGTTGTTCGATCGTACCGGCCGCCATCATTCGCGTGACCGTGACGCTGCCTGCGGCACCAATGCGGTGAGCGCGATTGATCGCTTGATCCTCGATCGCCGGGTTCCACCATCGGTCGAACAAGAAAACGTAGCGACAGAATTGTAGGTTGAGTCCCACACTGCCGGCACCGTAGCTCATCAGGATGATGCGTTTTTCGGGATCGTTTTTGAATTGGTCGATCACGGTTTCGCGTTTTTTATGCGGGATCTTTCCGTGGTATTCCAGCACACCGAATTTTTCGATCGCCGGCCGCATCTTGTCAATCGTCTTCGTCCATTGGCTGAACAGGATCGCTTTCTGGCCGCTCGCGGCGACCTCCTCCATGTCGGCTTCGAGTCGTTGTAGTTTCGCGCTCGCGCCGGTGACGGGATCGAAATTGCAGATCTGTTTGAGCCGCAAAACAAGCTCAAAGACGTGTTGAATCGTGAGTGATTCCTCGAGTTCTTCGAGATGAATGATGCCATCGGATTCCGCCGCCTCGTACCGCGCCCATTGTTCGGGGGTGAGGTCAATGTCTGCATCACGGAACAGTTTCGGTGGCATGTCGTCGAGAACCATGTCTTTGGTCCGACGGAGGATATAGTCGCCGGCGGCCTTGGCCATCTGAGGCAACGGCATTCCCGCGGTGAGGTATCCCGGAGATAGGAAGTCGAAGATGCCGACGAGATCGTCCGGTGAATTTTCAACGGGAGTTCCCGTCAGCGCCCAGGAACGGGTTCGTGGGATCGCACGTACGATTTCACTCGTCGTGTTGTTGCTGTTTTTGATCCGTTGGGCTTCGTCGAGAGCGACAAGATCGAAGTGCAATCCACTTTCGAGGACGATCTCTTTGTCACGCATCAACAATTCGTAGTTGGCGATTTTGACCGGTGCGTTCGTCGCTCGCCACTGGAACTCCCGTTTCGCGGCGTTGCCTTCGATTGCCATCACAGGAATCTCGGGTGCCCAAACGCTGAACTCGCGCAACCAGTTGCTGACCAAGGGTTTCGGGCAGACGAGCAAAATGTTGCGCAGCTCGCCACTACACAACAGCATTCGCATCGTACTGATCGCTTGCATCGTTTTGCCGAGCCCCATTTCGTCGGCCAGCACGCATGCATAACGCGGGAAGAGGAATGCGATGCCGTCGAGTTGATAGGGGAACGGTTCGAACGGAAAGTTCAACTGGCCGCTACCGACGAGCAGATCGAGCGGCGGTTGCAGAAGGTAATAGAGTCGGTCTTGCAGTTTAACGATATCGTTAGGCGGCTTGATCCGCGCGTGCTTGCCGATCTTGCGTTGGGGACGCTTGGCGGGTGATTTGGATTCCGATTCGTCACCGCCGATTCGGCCGGCGACAGACGCGTTGGCGGGCGCTTGCGTTTTGGGAATCCAAGAGGCGGCTTCGGGAAAAAGGAATCCGTTCGTCTTCACACGCAAGGCAGGTAGTTTGATCGGTACCCGAGTCGTCTGCAGCGGGGACCACGCCAGGGTCCGGGTGACGACTTCGAATCCACCGTTGTGAAACGTGTCGCGGGATTCGCAGTCCGTTTCGTGCTGAATGTCATCGGCAGGATGCGTCGACCAACTCAGGCTCTCGTCAATGTCACACGTGAGGTCGGGGCGAGGCGTTGCATGGGTCGGCAACGATGATGGGACCACGTTGGGTTGTGGCTGGATCGATTGGTTGGGCGCGGTTGGGACCGAGTCTGCGGGGCGCGACGATATCCCATTTTGCCGAAAGCCGTCGGTGGGCAAACCGGTGTTTGGCAGTTTACCGCCGGTCCGCGCTGCATCGATCGCATCGGTCGGTGATGCGCTCGAATCGGATGACGTGTCGGCGTTGGGTTGTTTGGCGCGAAACCACATTCAGGCTGCCCTCGCCATCTGGCTCTGGGCTTCGCGAATCGCTTCGGTGATCCGTTCGAACGGTTCGTGCGTGTCGACAATGTCGCTGAGTCCGGCGATCGCGGTTTCGGCATCGTCGATCCGTTCCATCGCGACGTGCAGGGTGGCGTTACCGAGCGTGACGCGGCAGTGGCCTTCGAGTTCGCGAATCCGTTTTTCGTCTTCTCGTTGGACGACGGCGACGACGGTGGATCGGACTGCTGAACTGGCCGGCAGGGATGCCGCTGACGAGGGCAGGTTTTCCTGCAGCGAGATCGCCTCGGGTTGTCCGCAGCATAGCAGCGAGATCGGTGTGCGGCATTTTTGCAGCAGCGTTGGCCCGATCACTTCGCTAATCAAATGCTGTCGAAGCGTCGTGCCGAACAGGATTTCGTGAGCGCGGGATGGCCGGATTGGCAACGTGCATTGAAACTCGAGCGGGCGTCCTGCCCCGTTGAGAACTAACAAACCACCGGTCCATCCGGTGCGTTCGGATTCCACCGTTGTGAAATAACCGATTGTCGTGGCCGCGGCAGCGTCCTTGCTTGATCCCATACCTTGTTGTCTTCCCCCATTCGGTGAAAGTAACCGACGAGGGTCCTTCCTCGTCGTCACTCTCTCCACCATCGGCACCGATTTCGTTGCAACTTGAGTCACCGGCGTCCTTTTCTTCGGGTCAATCGAATGCCTCGGATTGCAGGGATTTTGCCGGCCCCGGGCGTCGCTAAAACCACTGTTTTGCCCAGACCACGCAGGCGATAGAGTTACGCGTCTGTAGTCGACCGGGTGATACCTGTAGAATCTTGGCCAAAAGAGAAATGTTTAGAAAAGGACGCCAAATTCGAGCGTCATGAATACAGGATTGGCTTGAATTCATAAGAAAGGATCAATGATGAGCCCCACACAGCCCCCTAAACCGACCAAGCAGAACCCCTCGCCAGATCCCGCGGAGGAAAACGGAACGCAGTCGTCCGAGGCGACTAGTTCGGACGCGGCGTCGAGCAAGAAATCTCGCCCGCGTGGTCGTCGACGAGGTCGGAAGCCCGAAAACGACAACGGCGCCCAAATGAAGCAGTTGCCCAGCGAGGCGATCGGGGAGGACGAATTGCACCGGCCTCAACCCGCAGACGAACCGATATCACGCGTCAACTCACAAGATCTTTATCAGGTGATGCGACACACGATCGGCCGGCTCGAACGGGATGAAACGGCACGCGGCGATGTGAAGATACTGTCACGGACGTTGCGTGAACTTCGATACGCGTTTCAGGTTTTTCGGCCGTTTCGTCGACGACGTAAGGTCACGATATTCGGTTCGGCGCGAACGGCACCGGACCAGCCCGATTACATGTCCGCCGTGGATCTCGGTCGACGGATGGCAGCTCACGGTTGGATGGTGATTACCGGGGCCGGCGGCGGCATCATGGAAGCGGGCCATAAAGGCGCTGGACGTGATGCGTCGATGGGCCTGAACATCATGCTGCCTTTTGAGCAGGGAGCCAACGAATACATCGACAACGATCCGAAACTCGTTACGATGAAATATTTCTTCACCCGCAAACTGATGTTTGTCAAAGAGTGCAGTGGAGTGGTTTGTTTGCCTGGAGGTTTTGGAACGCTCGACGAAGCGTGCGAAACATTGACTCTGCTGCAAACGGGAAAACAAACCATGATCCCGCTCGTCTTGCTGGATCATCCCGAGGGGAGTTACTGGAAGGATCTCGGAAAGTTCTTCGACAAACAATTGCTAAACGATGGCATGATCAGTCCGGAGGATAGTGCTCTTTACAAGATCACCAATTCGGTTGACGAAGCCGTCGATGAGTTGTTGACGTTTTACAAAGTTTACCACTCGATGCGCTACGTCCGTGATCAATTGGTTTTGCGGTTACGTGCTCCTTTGACGGACGAACAACTCGAAGCGATCCGAACGGATTTCGCGGATATCGTGAAGAAGGGCACCTACGAACAGCGTCATGCATTGCCTGAGGAATCCGGTGAAAAGGAACTCGCCGCGTACCCACGTTTGGTATTCAATTTCAATCGTCGATCGCTCGGGCGTTTAAGGATGTTGATCAATTTCATCAACGGTCAGGCATTGGCGGAATCGTCCGTTATTTCGTCGCGGTAGTGAAACAACACCTCACAGCCCGCAACAACTTCACTTCGGTATTCTGGTTCTCGTTGACGAACTGTTCGGCAGGACATCGTCGACGTCAGGGGGCATTCCAGAACCGTCCACACCCATCGTATGAGACGCAGTTTTGATTCTACGAATGCCTCCGCTCAGTGTGCTCGATCTCGTTGGCAAAGATGCCGCAGCGATTTTGCATAACTTGACGACCAACGAGGTCAAATCGCTCGAACCAGACGGCCCCGGCGCCGAGACGTTTATCACAAACGTGAAAGGCAAATGTCTTGGCCATGTGTTGGCGTATCGAACGCAAGACGGATATCGATTGATCGGTGCGTCCGGGCAAGCGGATGCGATCGCCGCGCAGATGGACAAGTACACCATTCGCGAAGATGCGGTGCCGCGTGTTCTCGATGACGGGTTCCAAGGATGGTTGATTGTTCAAGACGAAAACACGCGTGTCAGTGGATTCGATGAAACGGCGGAAGCCGGGGCTCTCCAACGGATCGAAGTATCGCTGTCGATCGATCGTGATGACAGCAAGACGGGATCAAGTGAGGTTCAATCCTTTGCCGCCTACGCCGTGCCTTGGGTCGGATCGAAAGACGGTTTGCCGGGGGTGCTGATTTTGACCTCGAAGTCGCAGGAGGTTTCGAGCCAGTCGATGAGCCGAGCCATCGGGGATTTGGTCGGGACTCAAAATGTCGGCGACGCGATGATGGAGGGTGAGCCGGCGAACCAACGTTTTCATCAACTGCGAGTGTCGGCGGGATTCCCCTGGTACGGAACTGATTTTAACGATTCGCATCTTCCTCAGGAAATCAGCCGGGAACCGCAGACGATTTCGTTCACGAAGGGCTGTTACCTCGGCCAGGAAACGATCGCGAGATTGGATGCATTGGGTCAGGTTCAAAAGAAGTTAGTCAGATGGTCGGTCGAGGGAATCGGTGAGCATTCTCCACCGGACGTTGATACGAAACTCTTTGCGGGCGGCGAAAAAGCCGTCGGGCGACTGACGAGCGTCGTGGTGATCGAATCCCAACCAGGGGGTGAGCCGGGAATCTATGCGATCGGTTTTGCCCGGCGCAGCCATTTTGAAACGGGGGCCGAAGCGAACGGCACGTCGGGTGAGCGTGAGTTTGTCGCCAAAGTGGTGGGGGAATAGCTGCGATGGATTTCACGTTTGAACAGTTTGCCGAGTTACTCGACCAAGTTCGTGACGGGGATGAACAGGCGACGACCATTCTATGGGAACGCTACTTTCAACCGCTCGTTCGGTTGGCGGGAACTCGGTTGCCCAAGAATCTTCGCCGCACGGGGGACGAGGAGGACATCGCGCTGTCGGCGTTTCACAGTTTCATCGCGGGGATCCGACGTGATCAGTTTCCTGACCTCGCCGGCCCTGATAATTTATGGGGATTGCTGATCACGTTGACGAGTCGCAAAGTGAATGCACATTTGCGGCGGCAGACACGTCAAAAGAGAGGCGGCGGCAACGTTCGAGGAGAATCCGTTTTCCTAGATGCTCGCGGAGATTCTGGTCCGGCTGGATTGGAACAGATGGGTGGCGGGGACGACGCGGCCCGACCTGACGTTCGAGCCGAGTTGGCTGAAGCGTGTGAGCAATTGCTCGACGCGTTGCCCGACGAACAACTAAGAGAAATCGCGGTATTGAGAATGGACGGATATTTAGTCGACGAAATCGCCGGACGTCTGGAAATCAGCAAACGCGCTGTCGAGCGTCGCTTGCAACTGATCCGCAAGACGTGGTCCGAGCAGCGCGAATTGGAGGAGGAGCAAGATGAAACTCAGTGATCTGCCCGCTCGAGAATTAGCGAGACTCGATGCGATTTGTCTCGAGTATGAATCGCGTGCGCGAGAGGCATTGCGGGCGGGCGGCGATCTCAATTTGCTGAGTGAAGAAATTGATCCGCTCGTGAAGCGATACGGCGGAGAACACACGCCTTTGTTGCGTGCGGAGTTGCGGGCGATTTTGGCTGAGCTCGAACGCGAGATAGTCGATCCCTCGGGAGCCCAGTCTTCGTCGAAATCGTCGACGGCATCCAACGATCAAGCCGACTCGACCACGCATGCGAAGTCAGCAACAGCGGACAACGGACTGCCCAACCATCCGACACCTGCCGATGTGCACGGGGCTCCGACCGAAGTGATCCCGAGTCCAACGCCACGTTTGAATGAATTGGACGAGACTCCTGGTGATCTGCCCAATCTCGGTGACACGATTGGCCCCTATTTGTTGACCAGTATTCTCGGTCGCGGTGGGATGGGGATCGTTTACCGGGCTACCGATACACGTTTGGATCGTAGCGTTGCGATCAAAATGTTGTCGTTGCACGATCGGCAATCACACGTGCTGGTCGAGCGTTTTCAACGCGAAGCTAAAGCGGTAGCGGCGCTGACGCATCCGCATATCGTTGAACTGTTTGACATCGGTGTCTACGAAGGGATGCCCTATGTTGTGATGGAACATTTGCGAGGCGAAACGTTGTTGCATCGTATGCAGCGTGATCGTGTCGAGAGTGAACCGATCACAACGCAACAGGTTCGCAATTGGGGCGTGCAGTTGGCTGATGCGTTAGCGGTTGCTCACGCGAGCGGTGTCATTCACCGCGACATCAAACCTGAAAACGTGATGGTGATGAACCGCAAACGCCCGTCCACCTCGAGCGGCGGCAGCAATAGCGGAGATTCCAAGAGTGGCGCCAACGAATCGAGTTTGAAGTTATTCGACTTTGGCCTCTCGCGAGTTGGGTCGACGAACTGGCAAAACGATTCCGGGCTGTCCGAGGCGTTAACGCCTGAGGCGGCTCGGAAAATCTCGGACACCGATTCCGCCACGCGTGTAGGAATGATCTTGGGGACGCCCGGTTACATGGCGCCCGAGCAGGCGCGAGGGGGCGTGGTCACGCCTGCGGCGGATATCTTTTCGCTCGGTTGTGTCTTGTTCGAAGCAATGTTTGGACGTCCTGCATTTTCCGGCGAGACAGCAACGAAACGGTTTGCCGCGGTCCTCGAAAAGCAACCGCTCGCGGATCCTGCCCGCCGGCGCGACGACGTGGCGTTGTCCGATTTAATTCTCTCGATGTTATCGAAGGCCCCGGCATCGCGACCGTCTGCCGCTGACGTGCTCAGTACGTTGCAGGCGACGGCTCCCGCGAGTCAGGTGACTCTGCGAAACGGCGCTGGCATGGCGGGGAGTGGCAGCGTGGTTGATGGAGGCGGCGTCGTAATCAGCCGTCGTCGGTTGATCGAAATGTTAGGTGGTGCTGTCGCCGGTGGAGTGATCGGTGCCACTTTATTGCCGGCCAGCACTAGCGGTCAGATGCGTGCGATTCGGTCGATCGGTGTTTTGCGTTTTCAAAACGCGGGCGATGCGTCGGATTTGCGAAATGATTCTCCCGCGCCGGATCGAAGGCTCGATCAAGGCGAGTTGTTGTCCGGATTGTTGGTTAACGAATTGTCGCGAATCGACGGCATCACGGTGCCGAAGTACGTGCCGATCACCGCGACGTTACCATCGGATTTTCAGGAAGCGGCGAAACTGTTGCAGGTCGATGCGTTGGTGGCGGGAACGTTCTCGGTCGCGCAGGCGGGACCCGAATCGAGCCCGATCATGACAGTCAATGTCGACATCGTTTCGGGAAAGACGGGCAAACTCATCGAAGGTTTAGTGATTCCGACCGCGGCGGGTGACAACCTGATCGAACAGTCGGCACTCGCACAAGAACTCGCCGAAGCGATCGGACGCGAACTGACGCAGGGCGAAGAACGTGACACGATCGAAAACCCCGAAGCCTTTACGTGCTTGATTAAGGGACGCACGTTGTCGGACCCCGGAACAGCGGCGGCGATGCGAACGGCCCTGAGTTGTTTTCAACATGCCGCGACGGTTGATTCCAACTACGCTCAGGCGCACGCGGGGATCGCGCTGACCGCGATCAGTTTGGCGGCGCGTGAGAACGACGAACGTGCGAGCGAACTGATTTCACTCAGCCAAGAGTCCGCGGCGCGAGCACTCTCGTTGTCGCCGGGCAACCGGGAGGCCTTGTTGGCCCGCGCGATGGTGAACTATCAGGTGCTCGCTGATTTCGATGCCGCCGATGAGGTGCTGCGAGATCTCACGCGAACGAGCCCCAATCATTGGCAGGTTCACCATCAGGCCGGATGGGTGAAGATTATCCGTTTTGAAGATTCGCAGGGCATGCAGTTCATGCGGCGAGCGACGGGACTGCATCCGGCGTCGCGGTTTTTGAAAACCGAGTTAGCTCGAGCGGAGTGGTTTCGCGGGAACGCGGATCGCGCGATCCAGTCGGCACTCGGATTGATCGTCGACAGCGAGAAACTGACCGAAGAAGATTTCTTCCCGCGTGGATTGTTGATCGACATATACGAACAGTCGAGCAATTTTGTCGAAGCGGCGAAATTAGATCCGGAACTGGAGTGGACACCCGCGGCCAGCGGTGCGGGGTATTTCGCGGCACGCGAGAAACGTGTGGCTGAATTACCTTACGGTCCCTTCGGTCCAACTCTCAATGCGGCGATCTTGCAGGTCAGACGCGGCGACTTGGCGAACCGCGAACCACCGGATCGGCTTTTGGCTCGACTGATCGCGGCTCAATTGCCGATGTTACCACTCGTGCTGTGCAAACATCCGGCGATGATCTCGATGACTTTGCTCGAGCAAGCGGTCGAGACATACAGCGTTCTGCGTTTCGCGTAACGAGTTTCCGCGATCGAGAGTAGCGGGTTGTTATCGGCATCGTCGCGCGACGGTGATTCGAATCGGTATATGCGCTGGCAGTTGACCGCTGACCGTTGGCTGGGCCCGTCATCCCGCGGCAACGCACTCGTCCGTTATTCGGGCAGGTCGCTGGGGCTGTAATATCGCAGCGTCGCACTCATCAAAGGAACGTCGTCGCGTTCCATGGTCGTCTTCTCGACGGATGCTTTGATCTTCGACTTCCCGCCGATGAGGCCACGGGTTGCGAGGTGATTGAACGATGGGTCGAGCGTGGAGCGTAAGGCTGCCAACGTGCTCGGTTTTTGTTCGGGATGTTCTGCATCTTCCAGCAGGGCGAGCAGGTCGCTCGCGGGAGTTACCGGATCGGATTTAGGTGTCGACTTCAACTCCGGAAAGACCGAGATGGAAATTGTTCCGGAATGAGAACCGTAGTCGATTTCCTTCTCGATCGATTCGCGGTCAGACAAGACGCGAAACGGTTCGCGTTCATCTTGGTTGATTTGGTAACCCTTGATTCCGAACACGTCCATGTGTGGTTCGAAAATCCATGCACCGCATTTGGCGTCGGGGAGCGTTTCTTTCTTGAGCGTGTTTTCGCCGTTGACCTTCACGACGACGGCGAGTCGCGGTCGCGCGGTTCCTTTGCGTCGGACGACAAACATCACCGTTTGGTCTTCGTTCGGTTCGGCGACAAAGGCCAACCCTCCTTCGATCCGAATAGGCTGAGGTTGGTTGTCGTAGTGAACTTCGAAAGTGATCGGTGAATCGGGATTGTCGGCCGAGAGCGGATGTTTGCTACTGGTTTGCTGTTTGTCCGATGCGTCAGACACGTCGAGCGACGTGAGGGTCGCCGCTTCGGTTGCCTTTTCTTGACGCTCCGATTTGGTCAATTTGATGTTGGCCGAGTCGAAGATTCCGCGGGTGGTGAAGCTTTGTCCGGCGTCCATCAATTCATCGAACCCCGGTTTCGTCTCGAACTGCAATCCGGGCACCCACTCCAGCGATCCGGTTGTGCCATCGAGCACTCGGATCCCGACCAGCATTTTGGATAGATCGGACGTCAAAACGGCCGAGCCGGTGTAGAACGCGTCGATGGGAAGATTCTTTGATCCCCATGACATCGGGTAGGATTTTAGAAACAGTCGCTCGCGTGCGTTGCGTGAGCTCGACACATGACTGGCTCCCGCGATGGTTGCCGCCGTGTCGCTGGCGTTCTTCGCAATGCCAATCGGTTGGCTGATGTCGACGTTTAGGATCAGCGCCATCTCGAGTTTATTGGCTAAACGACGTCCGAGTGCCGAGTCGTGTCCGCCCATGGCGTCTTTTTTGTTGTCGACGGCAAATTTGAGGACGCCGATATTCCTGTAGCCTGCATCGCGTGCGTGATCGAGGATCGATTTGGAGACGCGGATTAATTCCTTTTCCAATTCGTCGGCCGCGTCTGCGGGCGGCGCGAGTACGGAAGCAAGGAGGCCAAGAAGGGTGGCAAAGGTGAGCCGATAAAATTGGGTTTTCATCGTCATGACTTTCATCGGGATCGGTTCGGGGTGTTTTGAGAGCGAGTGTGAGTGTTCAGGTGCGTTAACGAGTTTCGATCGTGAGCGTTTGCTTCTCGATTCGGTTCGCTTTGTGGTCGAGTTGTGCGACGGCGCCGTGAACGTTGAGTTTGTAGAACGGGTGAACAAAGCGGTCGGCCATGTTTTTCGCACTCAATACCTGCCCGCCCTCGAATTCGTCGAGGCTGGCGAAGAGAGTGATGCGTTCGTTGCCGAGAGTCGATTGCACTTTGAGAGAACCGGTTTCGGGAAAGCGTAGCGTTTCACCGGGGGAGAGTGTCTTGCCCGCTGGCACCAACACGACCTTCTCGCCGCCGACACCGGTTCCGATCATTTCCACGTAAACGGTCGTTTGCCCTTCGTTTTTGGCGAAGATCACGAGATCGTCACCGGGGCTATAAAGATTGTTCGTGTGAGAGGTTGAGAGTGCGACAGAGATGTTCGAACCATCGACGCGAAAGTCGGGGCGGGTGACCGCGTCGACCGGGATCACGGGCACGCCCAAGCCGAGGAACTCGACAATCGATGGAAAGTAATCTTCCCACATGTCACGGCGGATGACGCCGTTATTACTCAGTGGCACGAGTCCGGCACCGGCGAACTGCGGCGAGCGGAACATGCCTTCGAATGAGTTTTCACTTTGCAGTCCGAGTTCGCCGACCGCGGTGTGGTAAGCGATCGGGGCGTCGAGGAATCGACGAGAGACCGGTGCCAGAGTTTCGTTATCGGAATCGTCGTCGTTGACCTTTTTCATCGCGGTTAGGAACCGAATGCGGTCTTCTTCGATCAACTCGTCCATGGTTTCTTTGGTCGGGTAGAGCTCAGCGACTTTCCGTTTGTCGAATCCGTAGCTGCCAGGCAGATCGATGACGGAGGCTCGCACGTCATCACGAAACGGTTTCATTCCGCGATCGTGACAACGGATACAAGACAGCCCGTTGCGGACATTTTTGTCCTCCGAAAATTTGTCGGTGACAATCGTGGTCGGGGCGGAGTCGAGTCGCAATCCGTCACCCGTCGCGAGATAGTACGCTTGCAAACCGTTAGGTAACGAAAAGATCATCTCGCCACCGGCACCGTGCAGGTTGATCGGGTCGGCGAACAGATTGTCACGTCCTTTACTCGAGGCGTAGTCGATGCTCTTCCAGTAGGAACCGTGATTCGAGGGATGACGTTCCATTGCGCGGTTGTTGTGCGAAACACCCGAGACCGCGACTGCGCCACGTTGAGCGATTCCGTCGCGAACGTTGGCCTGTGAATCGACACCGATTTGCTTTTCGAGCTCGTTGAGATGCAGGGGCAATCGCATCAGATCGTTGTACAGAGCCGGTTGCAACGCGGTGCTGCAGAACCAGTCGACACGTACATACGGAATCGGTCGCACCATCCCCGCGGGATGCATGTATTCCATCGCGAGCCGGTCGTACGTTTCAGAAGCTTCGTAGGCGATCGAATACGGGTATTCGAGCAACACGAGGTCGAACAGGTTGTATTCGGCCCGGTTCGCAGACTTCGTCGCGTTGCGATAGGGTTGAACATGCCATCCAAGGTCACGCAGGTCGTACGCGAAGACGGTCGCGGTTTCGCCATCGACGACGGTCAAAGGAGCGATGCGAGGTTGATAGGATAGATGGTTGGCCGCTTTGGCGAGTGCTTTGCGTTGCAGATCGATTTGTTCCCGTGTCGCTCCGCCGGCGATCAAATGGTTGCAACTGAAGTACCGCATCCGGACGCGTTTTTCGACCGGGAGCGTGCGTTGGTGGGCGAGGATTTGTTTGAGGACGTAGTCAACTCCGACGAGTCCGTTGAGTGAATCGTCGCGGTCTTCCTCGACCGGTTGTTCGATGTCGGCAGGGAAAGCCGGAGCATCGGCTTCGATCCAGTGACGCACCAAGGCGAGTTCCTTTTCAGACAACGGTGGGGCACCCTTGGGCATCCGCGTGTCCTCGTCTTCTTCGATCAGGATTTCGTACAGTCGAGAATTGCTCGCGTCTCCGGGAACGACCTGATCGTCCGCGAGCAGCGACTCGAGTGAGAGGACGTTCAGGTCGGCGATTTGTTGGTCGTTCCCATGACATTGGGAGCAGCGTGACCGGAGCAATTCCTTGACGTCGGCCGCTAATCGCGACGATTTTTCGGCGTCCGTTTGCTCGCTCTCCGACGCATGGGAGACCGAAGTGGGCGAGAGCGTCGCGATCGATCCCGCGATGATAGCGAGTACGGACGCACGGTGGAGCCAATGAAAACGGAACATGATTTAGCTGCTCAAATCGGGACAAGATGCGATAATTCAACGGCAGAGGGTTTCAAACGGAACCCTCGATCGATGGTTGAGTAGGCGGTTTAGTTTAACCCGCCGAGTAGGCTGATTTGCAACCGCCCATGTTGAATTTGGCGCAGTCACGGTTTTTATGGAAACGGCGTGATTCCATTGCGTCGGCCACATGACGGGGAAAACAACGACCGCGTCTTTCCCGGCAACGGGATGCTTTTTGGGGAAATCGTCTAAAGGAAAGATGCGATTTCACGATCGTCAGCGGACAACAAAATGGTGCAAACGACAAAGCTTTTCAGGTTAGCACACCCCCCGCCGTGTACCTGTTAAGCTGACGTTAACGTGCCTATAGAACTTTGCGAGCAACTTTGGGGAGGACTTCCGAATGGACGCTATTCTGGTTTGGTTGGTTGCAACGGGGGCTTCTGTTTTGGCGTTGACGTGGGCGAGACGCTTCCACTTGCAGATGATGAAAGCGGACGAGGGGACCGACGAGATGCGGGCCATTGCCGAGAGCGTCCGGACGGGGGCGGCGGCGTATCTGCACCAGCAGAACAAGGTGGTCGCGATCGTGTTTTTGGTGGTGACGGCGTTGCTCGCGGTCGCGGCGGTGGGACTGAAAGTTCTGTCGGTCTTCACGCCGATCGCGTTTTTGACGGGAGGATTGTTCAGCGGTCTGTGCGGATGGATCGGGATGCGAACGGCCACTCAGGCCAGCAGTCGGACCGCGGCGGGGGCACGCGTGTCGCTCAACGATGGTTTGCAAGTCGCGTTTCGCAGCGGTGCGGTTATGGGACTAACCGTCGTTGGGATGGGGCTGCTTTATCTTTGCATCTGGTTCGCGGTGTTGTATTGGCTTGTGCCGATGGTTGGAGGCGCGGACGCGGAACTGAGTTTGCATCAGATCTCCGTAACGATGTTGACGTTCGGGATGGGGGCGAGTGCCCAGGCCTTGTTTGCTCGCGTGGGAGGCGGCATCTTCACCAAAGCGGCCGACGTCGGTGCTGATTTGGTGGGCAAAGTCGAGCAAAGCCTCGCGGAAGATTCGCCGAGGAATCCGGCGACGATCGCTGACAACGTGGGAGATAACGTTGGAGACGTGGCGGGGATGGGGGCCGACCTCTATGAGTCATACACGGGATCCGTATTAGCCGCCGCGGCGTTGGGCGTTGCGGCGATGTCCCAGGACGGGATGTTGCCCGAGGGAGGCGACGTCGCTTCGGCTCAATTGCATGCGATGTTGTTGCCGTTGGCGATCGCGGCGATGGGAATTCTCTGTTCGATCGCGGGAATCTATGCGGTGAAGACCGGCGACTCGTTATCGCAGAAGGCACTTCTGCACGCGCTCGCGCGGGGAATCAATCGGTCGTCTCTGTTCGTTGTCGTGGGGGCAATTGCGTTGTCGATTTGGCTGATGCCGAAGGTCCCCGGCACGTTGTTCTTCGGCTTGGTTCCCGGAATCGCCATCAGCGTGATTGTGGGGTTGATGGCGGGTTGGGCGATCGGGTGGTGGACCGAACGTGTGACCAGCGACGAATACGCGACGACACAACATTTGGCCGGTGAGGCGGAAACGGGATCGGCGACCATCATCATCGGTGGCGTGGCCGACGGGATGCTGAGCGTGTGGTTTCCGGTCTTGGTCGTCTCGGCGGCGATGTTCTTGGCGTTCGGGTTTGCCAACGGCGGCGAGTTCAATGATTTGAATCGATTTTCGCTCGGGCTCTACGGCGTTGGCCTAGCCGCCGTGGGAATGCTCAGCACGCTCGGAATCACCTTGGCGACCGACGCGTACGGTCCGATCGCGGACAACGCGGGCGGCAACGCAGAAATGGCGGGACTCGAACCTGTCGTGCGAGAACGCACCGATGCGTTGGACAGCCTCGGGAACACGACCGCCGCGACGGGGAAAGGTTTCGCAATCGGATCGGCGGCGTTGACGGCGCTTGCGTTATTGGCCGCGTACGTCGAAGGCGTTCGCGATGGATTCGATCGATGGGGAATGGATGTCGCCTCGGAGGTTTCCGGCGAAGGTCACTTTAAGCTCAACAACAATTTGATGATTGAGAAAACGCCGGAAGGGACACAGACGTTTTTAATCATGCCAACCCGGTCGGAAACGCCACAGCAGAGAGCGACGTGGCATGCCATCGCAGGCGGGGAAGGGATCGATGAAAACGTCGTCATCACGGCGATCGAAGGCGACCGAGTGGAAGTCACCAAAGCGACGTTACAGGATTTTCTTCACTACTACGACACGACGCTGATGAACCCGCGGGTTCTCGTGGGCATCTTTTTAGGTGCGATGAGTACGTTCCTGTTTTGCGCGATGACGATGAAATCGGTTGGTCGAGCGGCGCAGGGAATGGTGGTCGAGGTGCGAAGACAATTCGTCGATAACCCTGGTATTTTGGAAGGAACGGTCACGCCGGATTATCAGCGTCCGATCGAAATCAGCACGAAAGCGGCACAGCGTGAGATGATTCTTCCGAGTCTGCTGGGGCTGCTTCTGCCGATCGTTGTCGGATTGCTGTTAGGCGTCGGCGGCGTGCTTGGGCTGCTCACCGGTTGTCTGACGAGCGGATTTTGTTTGGCCGTATTCATGGCCAACAGCGGCGGGATGTGGGACAACGCGAAGAAGTACATCGAAGCGGGACATCACGGCGGCAAGGGCAGCCTCGCGCACAAGGCCGCCGTCGTCGGCGATACCGTGGGAGATCCCTTCAAAGACACGAGCGGACCGAGTCTCAACATTTTGATCAAACTGATGAGCATGGTCAGCGTTGTGGTCGCGGGATTGATCGTTCGATACTCGCTGGTCGCGTTGGAGATTTTCTAACACGCGTTGTTGCTCGCGGCCCGTATCTCGGGAAGCATGGTGTTGCCCAGCATGGATCGCATTGCAACCTCAAAACGTTGCCCGCTGAAAACGTCAGTGACCGGTGGAAATCGTCGCGATTCGGATCGGTGTTGAGACTCACCTTTTTTCGATTCGCATTTTTTCAAGTGTGCTGGAACGATCGAGACAGAACGGATTAAGTTATTGGATCGTCCAACGCTCGATAGAAGAATGATGAAAACGATCCGATTCGACACGCTGCCCGGTTGTCAGCCTTACGTTAATGAACGAACGATGCGTGTTCGTGAGTCGCAGTCGGGCATGCGGTTGATCGATTTTCTATGCGAGTACCATCCACCGACGAGAAAAGAACAGTGGCTTGCGTGGATCGACGCGGGCGAGATCATGTTGGACGCGGTCCCGTTGACGGCGGATCATCGCGTTCGCGTGGGCGGGCGGTATGTGCATGCCATGCACGGATTTGTCGAACCAGAGGTCAACGCGAACATCGGTGTTATCTCAGAGGATGAATCGCTGCTCGTGATCGACAAACCGGCACCCCTGCCGGTGCACCCGAGCGGCCGATTCAACCTCAACACGTTGTCGAAGCTGTTGGAGAGTGTTTATCCCGATGAAAAGTTGCGGATCGCCCATCGGCTCGACGCGAATACGACGGGCGTTGTTGTGTTCTCGCGAACGTCGCGTGCGGCCGGGATTGTCCAGCCGCAGTTCGAAAAACGTCTCGTCAAGAAAGAGTATCTCGTGCGGGTGCGTGGCCACGTTCGGTGGGAGGACCATCGGTGCGAGTTGAGAATCGGTCACGCTCGATGGGTGGATCAGTCCGCCGAGAACGGCACCGGCGGCGCTCGGATTACTCACGATTCCGGCTTACCTGCCGAAACCCTCTTTCGCTGTATCGAACGGTTCGACGACGAGACGTCGTTGTTGATGGCATCACCGATCACGGGGCGTACCAACCAGATTCGCGTTCACGCCGCGGCGCTGGATCATCCGGTGCTGGGTGACCCGTTTTATCCGCGGCCGGCCGATGCCGCGTCGTCGTCCGAGACGATCACGCAGACCCTGAGAGTGGATCAGCCGCCGATGTGTTTGCATGCCTGGCGATTAACGCTGACTCATCCGGATACCGAAACCGAGGTTCGCTATGAAAGTCCACCGCCGGATTGGGCGGTAATGCCCGGTGCCTTCTCAGGCAAGGTTGAACCAACTCGTGATTCATAAGGATCGTCGACAGCGCATTTTCTAAAACGATGGCGTCAAATTTCGGGGGCCTGATCTTTGGCGAACCCAATCGCCGTGAACGGGTGCCTCTTCGTTTGAAGTGCGATCGTTTCAGCGGACGTCTGTGATGCGGCACAGCAACCGCATCGTCGCGTCGATGCTCGATAACCTCGCCGTCTCGAGTTGCGTGTGATACGAAGACGTCGGCAACTGCAGTGTCGTGCCGCGAATGTCGCCTCCGGTGGCGCAGATCAAACGCCCCAACTCGGTTCGTCCGATCGACATCGGTTTTTCGCGGGTACGGTTGAGTTCCTCAATGTAGAGGTCTTTGTATCGGTAGGTAACGCCGAGGTTCACGCATTCTCGTTGCAGTTGCGCGGTGAGCTTTTTGTCAAACTCGGCGTTTGAATCGCGATGTCTCAGAACAACGTCTTGCTTCTCGAGATCGTCGACCGTCGGGAATGGGCTGGTGTCGAGAACGATCAGACGATCGGTGGTGATGTTATGGCGTTGAAACCATTCCGCCGCGAACCGCCAACTTCGTCCGGCTTCTTCTCCGGCGGTAAACAACGCTGTGCCTTGGAATCCGGATCGAATCAGTTCGATCAACATGGCGACCGAAACGACATTGTCGAGTTGTGCTGAGATCAGCCCGTCGGCTTCCTTCAGTCGGTCCAAAAATGCGACCGGGGTTCCGGGTTGAAGGAAGTCGAGCCCGTCGAGTTCGAAGATCAGGTTTTTGCGACGAGGGCAAATATAGGACTCAATGATCTTGCCCTGGCCGAGGTACGAGCCCGCGTACGGCGTGTGGGCTTGGACCCGCTGGCCGTGGAAACGACCGGCGATGGTTTCCATGAACTGTTCAGAGATCGAATCGCCGTTGAGTTCGCCGCGGTTGCCAGCGATGAACGCCGCGTATTGAAATTCATTCGGTCCGGTACACATCAAACCGTGTCGGTCGACGTGCGCCGAAACAAAATGACTCTCAGGATCTTCGCCTTCCGCGACGAGCAATCCGTGGTACCGGGTTACTCGAACGGGATATTCTTCGAGTTCCCGTCGAAGGACACGAAAAAACGCGTCCTCCATTCCAACCACTGATGGCTCACGCACGAGTGCGCGAAGAAGGTTGAGAAACTCTTTCATTGTCGTCGTCGGGGTGCAATTGTTGGCGAGGGGGGAACCTAGCCAAGCATGCTGCCAGATTCCATCAATTTACGATGTAGATCAAAGCAGTGTTGCAGATCGTGACGAATATGGGCAGCGGACGAGTTGTCGAGATACTTGTGCAGGTAATCGCGATACATCGGGTGGGCACAGTTGTCGATAATCGTGCGTGCCCGTTCGGCGGGGGCAAGTCCACGTAAGTCCGCAAGCCCTTGTTCGGTCACGATCACGTGCACCGAGTGTTCGTTGTGATCGGTGTGTGAACACAGAGGAACGATGGCTGAGATTTTACCGCCCTTGGCAACCGACGGGCAAACGAACATCGATAGATAGCTGTTGCGGGCAAAGTCACCGCTGCCGCCGATCCCGTTCATGATGTTTTGACCGCACACGTGCGTCGAGTTCACGTGACCGTAGAGGTCGACTTCCAACGCGGTGTTCATCGCGATCACGCCGAGTTGTCGCACCGCGGCGGGGTTGTTGGAAATTTCTTGAGGCCGGAGCACGATCCGGTCACGGAAGAATTCGATGTCGTCGGCAATCTCTTGCATCTGTTCCGGCAAGAGCGTCAGGCCACACGAGCTGGCTCCACGCAGTCGTCCACTTCGCATGAGTGCGAACGGTGCCGGTTGCAGCACTTCGGTGTACATGAAAAAGTCGGGGATGTCAGGGCTTTTGCCCACGCCTGCGGTGACCGCATTGGCAACATTCCCGACGCCACTTTGCAGCGGTAGGAAACTCGAAGGGATCCGTCCCGATGCGAGTTCGTTGCTGAGGAACTCGACGACGAAGCCGGCGATCTTTTCGCTCAGTTCGTCCGATGCGGTGAAGCCGCCGAGCTCATCGGGTTGGTCCGTTTCCACGATCGCGACGATTTTCGATGGATCCACTTCCGCGTATTTCTTACCGATCCGTTCGAGTGGATGGTCCAGCGAAAGTGACAATCGGTTTGGTGGCCGATTCGGAATGACGATGTCAGCCATGTCGCTGATGTCGCGGGATTGAGCCCGGTTCAGTTCGATGATGACCTTTTTCGCTTTCTTCAAAAACGTCGGGGACGCTCCGACCGAAGTGCTCAAATAAACTTTGCCGTCGGCGGTGACTTCGGTGGCCTCGATGATCGCGACGTCGATTTCACCGAAGTGACCAAACATCACCGATTGAGGGAGGTGCGAGAGGTGCATGTCGACAAAGTCGACTTCGCCCGCGTTGATGCGTTTTCGCATGGCACGCGAGGACTGATAGGGGGCTCGCCAACTGACGGCCTGTGCTTCGGCGAGTCGCTCATCGACGCTGTCACCGGTGGATGCTCCGGTGAGCAGTCGGATTTGGAACGGTTCGCCGGCTTCGTGGATTTCGTTGGCACGGTCAGCGATCGCACGTGGTACGGCTTTGACAGCTCCCGCAGGAGTAAATCCGCTCATGGCGACCATCATACCGTGCTCTATCAATTCAGCGGCTTGCGGGGCCGTCATTGTTGGGAACGGTAAAGACATGGGGAAGGTCCTTTTATGAGTCGCGTTTCTTAACGGTTTGAAAGCGATGGTTATCGCACAAGACGATCCATAGTTTCAAGCGAGCACGAGACTTCAGTAAGCCCCTGCGACAAAAAGGTCCGGCTGTTAAAGAAATGCGGACACACGGCCGGCAGCCGAGACCGGACCCTGCCAACTTAACACGCGAGCATGACTCTCACCAAGCGATCGCGTCTGGTCGACGAGAGTGTTTTTGACGACACCGGCCTTCGCCACGAGTTGCCACGTCGGTTCTAGAGGACCGCGCGGCTGGTAATTGAGCTGCGTCGTTCCGCTAGGCTTGCGGTTGGAGGTCGGGTCTTGCGAAGGGGCGTTGCTCGGCGTAGGCGAGCATCAAGTCGTGGCTTTGCAGAAGTGCGTCGACCACATCGGCCGCCCATTGTTGTCCGCGACCCTTTTGGAAGATCTCACGAACTTTTTCCAACGGCATTCCACGGCGGTAGGGGCGATCACTGATCATCGCGTCAAACGCGTCAGCCACGGCGAGGATCTGTGCATCGCGTGGGATCTCGTCGCCCGCGAGTCCGTCGGGATACCCGCCACCGTCCCACGATTCATGGTGGTGCCGCACCGCCGGAAGGATGTGGCGGAATGGTCGAATGTCTTTCAAAATTTCGTAACCCAAGACTGGATGACGTTTGATCTGGTCGAATTCTTCCGCCGTCAACGAACCGGGTTTCTTCAACACGGAATCGTCGATGCCGATCTTACCGATGTCGTGTAGAATGCCCGCGAGTTGCAGCGATTCGGCCGAGCGATCGCCGAGCCCGAGTCGCAACGCCAACTGCACCGCGAGGTCGGCCACACGAGAACTGTGACCGTGTGTGTAGGCGTCTTTCGCGTCCAAAGCCGAGGCGAGTGAGCGAACGGTTCCCTCGAGCATCGATTGCATCTCGTTGAACTGCCGCTTGTTCATCAAGTGCAGTGCCAAAACCATCAGCACGGATCGCATCAGGTCGACTTCAATCGTTCCGAATTCATTTGACGACGAGTTGCGAATTGCGATGAGGCGTCCCAGTCGGACGGACCCCCGCGCGATCGGCATTAACACGACTCGCCGGTTGGCCAAGTCAGGATGCGACGAGTGGTTAACAATGACGGTTTCTTTTTGCCAGTCTGGTCGATCCCCGACACGGCGTTTGGAAACGGCGTTAGTGTCAGGGGTGTCTTCGAGGGCACTGGATTGTTCACCGATGCCGGAGCCGAATCCATTTTCGTCCATCGCGGCGAGCACGATGTTGTCGAGAGTGGAGAGTTCGATCGGTTTGCCAATACCCTGGATGCCACCGCCGAGCACGTCATCGTCATCCGGATCGAGTTGGATGATTAAGGTTTCGCATGTGACGCAAACGATCAATTGTTCCAGCAGTTCTTGGCATGTTTCGCTGGGGTCGTCCTGCAGTTCGAGCCGTGCCGTCAGATCGTGGATCATTCGAATCTCTTCGAACTTTTCTCCGAGTGACGCGGAGAGCGATTCGATATCGGACAACAGCGACAGTTCGCTCTCGATGTCGCCGGTGCTATCGTCATGCACGGAACACGGAACGGCAGAGTCGCTGTGGTGAGGAACGTCACCGAGAGACGCGGTCATGTTGAGACGTGAAGACATGAATCGGGCGTTAGGCAAGAGTGTACTGGATTACTGCGAAAAATGATCGGGAGTGGGAGAATCGCTTGTGCCCCGCAAAACCATATGCCATGTCAAATCGACTACGCGGTGTTTGAGCGGCTAAATTGAACATCCTCTTGGGCAATTTCCGCATGGGCTGCCGGTCATGACGGTTGGACCATGTGTGAATACGAGCTCTTGCGGACAGCAGGAAACCGTCGATTCTCCCCTCGGATGAGGATTATTGGCTGCGTTTGCCCCCAGTGTGGGCGGTGCGTCTGCCTGTTTGCGGTCACCTTGGCGGCAGGTGTTCGGCCGGTCTGTTAGGCTCCGTCGTTGTCTCGCTCGCGTTCACGACGGATCGCTTCGCTGACACGGCTCAGGATGTCGCGTTCTTCTTTGCTGAGCGATGACGGACCGTTGGCGTGCAGTCGCTGCAGGATCTCGTCCGCTCGCGCGGCGTCGCTGGCTTCGGACCGTTCTCGTTCGACGGTCTCACGCAGTTTTTGAACTCGTTCCTGTTCGAGTCGTTTTAGTTTTCGGCGTTTCAACGTGGCGCGGACGCCGAAGCGGGATTTCATGACGCCGGTCTCGTGGTTTCCGGCCAGGGTGAGTTGTGATGCGAAGAGGTCTTCGTTCCGCGTCGATGCCAGCAACCAAAGGGCGAGCAGTGTTACGCCTGCGAATGCGGGAAATGCTCGCCCTCCCGCCTGCGTGCTGATGCCGCTGGATCGGATCGCGAGTACGCCGCAAATCAGCGTTACGAGCGCGGCGCCCACGATCCACCACCTCACCGACCGCACCGCATGATTGGCCTTAGCGAGGTCACTCGCGGTCTCATCTTCGACGGTCGAAAACAGCCCAATCACGGCCGACCATCCGACGCGTCCGAGCGATTGAGGTACCGGCAGCAATTGCCAAAAAACTTGGAGACAAAGAATCCAAGCCGAGGCGATCCACGGATGATCCATCAATGCAATCGATGCGGCTGAAACATCGTCGTTACCAGTCGCTGCGCCGAACCAAAAACGATCGCAAACTAAACACACGAGTGCAGCCACCCCGAGTGCCATCAGCAATGCCGACCAGAGGGCCAGGACACGGCTCGCGCCACCAAACGATTCGAGGATTGTGGGGCGATACGTTGGCGAAGCGAATCCGCCGGATCCGCCGTCGTAATACGGATCGTCATGGAGATCCATGATCGGATCGTCATTGAACGACTCGAGTAGATCAGGAATCGCGATCCACACGCCGCCAATCGTCAGCGTGACGCTGTGACCCAAGATCGAATCCGACGTCACGAAGGAGCGTAGGTTCTCGCCAAACGCGGTAAGAGGACGTCTGACGGAGAAGAGGGTCTGGGTGATGATCGCTTGGATCAACAATCCCACGCACCAGACCGTCGCGAGGCTCAACGCCCAGGCGCCAGAGTCATTGTGGTCGCCACCGAGCATGGCTGGCGCCATGGCAATCAGGATGATCGCGATGGCGGCCAAGGGCAACGAAATGGCGATCGACCATTGCACACGGCCGATCGCACAGAACCACCACCGGACGCCACGACCGAAACTCGCCGCGCCGCGTGACTTGGAAAGCCAATAGAGACGCGTTCGACGTTGATCAGGTGCCGGTGGTGTTGAATTCACGTCACGACGCGATTAGTGGCTGTGCTCGAACGTTGGTTCTTTGCCTTCGTAAGCACGATAGAAATCGAAGATCGATTTTTCCAACGCCTTGGCAGTCGCCGGGTCGGCAGACTGTTTCGCCTTCATGGCGTTGACCATGACAGCGTGGGCAGCGGCGAGCTTCTTCAGGTACGCTGGATCATCCGTCTTGATCCGCTGAGCCATGAAATAGCTCGCGATCGTTTCTTGAATCTTCGAGGCGTGATCTTCTTTCGTTGTGACCCAACGCGTCAATTGATTGATCGATTGTGGGTCGGTCGGCTTGAGCGTATTCAGCTCGAGCTGTGCTTTAGAAATCGTGTGCTCGTCTTCGAGCATCATCTCGAAACGCAGTTGATCCCCGTAGATTCCACATGGGACTTGGCAGTGTGCCTCAGCAACGGAGGCAAACATCACCGAACCGAGCAGGAGAGCGGTCATTGTAATGCAACGCAACATATTCAATTCCTCTTAAAGTCGTGGGTGGAGTGAACTAGAGAATCTCGAGCAATTCTACTTCGAAGATCAGGACTTCGTTCGGGCCGATCTTCGGCATCGAACCACGCTCACCGTAGGCCATGTTTGGCGGGATGAAGAGCATCCACTTCGAACCGACCTTCATCTTTTGAAGGGCCAGTTGCCATCCTTGGATGACTCCGTTGACGGGGAATTCGGCGGGTTCACCGCGGGCGACGCTGCTGTCGAAGACTTCACCGTTGGTCAGTTTGCCGGTGTAGTGCACGCGGACGGTGTCCTGAGGCGATGGCGATCCGCCTTCGCCTTCACTGATGACCTTGAATTGGATGCCTTCGGCGAGATCCTTGACGCCATCGGCTTTGCTGTTTTGGTCCATCCAAACCTTGCTCTTTTCAAGGTTCAGTACGGCTTGCTTACGCATTTCTTCGGCGCGAGCGGACTGGCGTTTTTGAATGATCGCTTGGATCTTGCCTTGAACTTCGGCGAGTTCTTCATCCGACAGTGACGGGGCGTCGCCTGCGAGTGCGTCGGAGAGTCCTTGTTGCATTCCCGCCATGGTGAAGTCTTCCGCTTGGAAGCCTTGTTGCGAGAAGGATTGTCCGACGGAGAAGCCGAGGAAATAGCCGACGGTATCGTCGACTTTCGTATCGGTATCCTGTCCGCTTGTCGACGTAGTCATAGCCAGCATTGTAAGTAGGGAAAGTGAAAGTAGCGTGAATCGCATGAGTTTGGTGTCGTCCGAGTATGGAGTGGGTGGGAAATTCGGGAATCGAATGAGTCCCAGGTGGGAAGCAAATCGCGCGCTGCCAGACAAAACCGGCAAAATTGCCTCGTTGCTCCATGCCCAGAATACCAAGTCGGACAGCCTCTGCACTCCCCTGACTTAGTTAGAAGTCCGCGGAAACGCCGTCCACTGGCACGATTCGACGGTCGGACAGATACGACCTGCCCCCTTTTCAATCGCCGGATTGTCCAGGCGGTGATGACCATCGGTCTGCCAGGATCGCCTCAATTACCTAGCTGATGGGCTCGAGTTGCCTAGCCAATCGTCTCAAGCTGACAATCCTCGAGTTTGACGCTGACGCCCTGTTCCATGAAACGAACGGCGACCAGCAGACGGGATTCGTTCTCGCGACGGATGACGGTCCCCTCGTAACCCCTGAACGCACCGTTTCGCACGCGAACGAGCGTCCCTGGTTGCAAGCGGCTTTCGATCGTCAGCGGCACACCCAGGGCGATGAGGTTGCGGATTTGGGTTAAATCTTCGAGAAGTTGCTCGACTTCGAGGATTTCGACCGCCTTCAGCACGCTGCCCGTGCATATCGCTTGGTGGCGGGCTTCATCGCCGCCGCGGAGAAAGACGTAGGCGGAAAACAGTGGGATGTAGGAAACACGCATCCGGCCAGCCGGCGATCGAGTTTTTTGCGGGATCATCGGTCCGTAATGCCCGATCTGCGCTTCACGCAATTGACGCAGCACTTTTTTTTCTTGACGCGTGCGGGTGTACAGCAACCACCACGGCGAGTCAGCGGATTCCGCTTGGTCGAGCAAGTCGTCGGGATAACAATCCGGTTCGGGCGGAAGGATCGGCATTGGGAAGCAAACTACAAATCGAAATGGAGTAAGGAAAATGTGGAATAGCATATCTCGCCCGTCGATGACCAGAGCTCACCGTCGAGCACTGGTGCGACTGGGCAATCAAGCCGCTGGGCAATCGATCAGTCATGCAATTCACGGGCGTGAGTCATCCACCATTCGTCGGCATCGCTGCGCGTCCACGGCATATCATCGGACATTGCCTGGAGAGAACGGATCAGATCCGGGATGCTGCTGGCTCGCGAATTTTTGTCTTTGCGCATGCAGTCTTCGACCCAACGATTGAGTCGGTCATCGATCGTTTCGTTGCGGTGCGTCGAAATGCTGATCGGATGCTCACTCATAATCAGTGCAAACATCGATTCGGGATCGCATTCGGCGAACGGCGGATTCCCGGCGAGTAAGTAGTACGCGATGCAACCGATCGAGTAAACGTCGCTACGTGGATCCATGGAAGATGGGTCGCGGAAGCGTTCGGGAGCCATGTACATCGGCGTTCCTGCCCAAATGGTTTCCGACGTTTGAAACACGTCCTGGTCCGGTTCGATGGGTTTGGCCAAACCGAAATCAAAAACGGTCGCCCAATCACCGACAACGCTGTCAAATTTCAGCATCACGTTTTGCGGTTTGAGGTCACGGTGCATCAACCCTTTGCCGTGTGCCTCCAACATCGATTGACAGATCTGTTGCATGATCCAAATGACGCGTCCCGGTGGTTGGGATCCACCGCGAGCGACGATCTCCGCGAGTGTCAGTCCGTGCAGCAATTCCATCACACAAAATGCCGCATCGTCTTCGGTGTATCCGAAATCAAACACAGTGACGCTGTGGGGGCACGACAGCGAGGCGGCCAAACGGGCTTCGCGATCGAAACGTTGCCGGTCGTCTTCGTCTTGTCGGTCGCCACGCAGGACTTTCAAGGCGATGTCGCGGCCGAGTTCTTTGTGCCTGGCTAAGTAGACGACGCCCATCCCGCCGGACCCGAGTTCACGACTGATCTCATAACGACCGAGTGGTTGCCGGGCGTCATTGATGGACGAGATCTTATTCTGGTGCCACCACGTCACCGCGGAGGCGATCCCGCAAACGAAAAGGCTGGCAAACAACGCCCACGGCCATGTCGGCGACAACGCGGTACGATAACGCTGGACCGGAATTTCAGCGATCAGTCCGAGGCTGTAGGACGGTAACCAAGACCATGCACCGGAGGAGTAGCCGCCGTGGTAACTCGGATATAGCGACGGGTAGACGACGTTGCCTCGGTTCGTGCTGACAGAGGCCGCGGCGACGGTGAGGGGCAAGATCCGATTGCCGTTGGATTCGTCGTTGCCGGAAGGAGCGTACTCTGCAACGCGGAACGGTCGCGGCGGAGATGTTTGTCCGCCGTTTTTGCCGACGAATGCCCTCGCGACGCGGCTGTCGGTTTGCATGATGCCTTGGCGGTCGATCAGATAGACGTCGACGTCCGTGTCGTTGGCGATCTCTGCGAGTGTCTTGTTCACGGCAGGCCATAACGTTGTTTTGGTTGTCAAAACAGCGCCGACGACACGGTCGGGATCCGTAGTGGCCATTACCGGAAACATCCAACCATCACCGTGGTCTTCGATGGAGTCTCGCTGTGAATCGTCTTCGGAGCTCGGTCGGCTCGCTGGACCGATGAAGACCGGATGCTCTTCCAGACACCGTGCCACGAGACCTGCGTAGCGTGCCGTCAACGCCTCGCCGGATATCTTGCAATGGGATGCTTTGGCGACGACGCGAAATTTTCGATCCCAGACGACAAACGTCGATTCGTCGCGAACACTCGCGGGTTGTTTCGCCATAAAAGCGTCCAAGGCGGTCTGTGCGTTGGATGAATCGCCGAACGGATCGATCTCATCGATCACGATCGTATCCCGGCTGGCTTCGCGGGCGATTCGTTCGCTGCGCCCGCGGTCATCGGAGAGTAGCGTTTCGAATCGAAGACGGGTTTGCTCGAGCACCGAGGCGAGAAAGCGTTGGTTTACCTTCTGTTCGGATTCAATTTGTCGCCCGCCAATGGACCATGCGGTGAACCAGATCGGGACGATTCCGGATAAGGCGAGCGTGATCCACAGCGGCACCCATGCGAAACGACGCCGTGTCGGACCGACGGACGTCGGGAGACTCTTGGACGATTGTGCATCGCCCGCTGATCGTCGCCCCCGTTTGTGTCGGGCCGATCGTGGTTGTCGTGGTGCCGCGTGGGTGCGTTGGGCACCGCTTACGGTTCGCTGGCCGTCGGTTCGTTTGAGATCTTTCTTGGGACCTTTCTTGGTCGTCGATGCTTTGCCTGATTGGGAACCGGAGCCGGGTTTCGGTGTCTTCCCCGCGTCGTCAGGTTTTTTTTGATCGGGACGATCCATCGGAATGGTTTTTCTCAGGTCGGCACGTTCGGGCTGCTCGGCGTCTGGATTGGCAGAGTCGGGCGAACTCGACTCGGCGGGAGCATCCTGCGAAGCCGTCCCGAACTTTGTCGATCCCGGCAGCCGCACCGGTTTGGCGGATCGTCCCTCGATCAAAGCCGCATCGGCGTCGTGCTCGCGCAGCAGCGATTGGACTTCGTCAATCAGTTCTTGGTCATCGCCGGCTGTTCGGCGAAGAAATGATTCCTGATCCTGACGGGGTAATTCTTCCACCGCCCAAAAAAGATCCTGGATTTGCTGATAGCGTTTCGCGTCCACGACGCACCTTATTCTTGATCGGGATCTCGGAGTTCCCGCCGCATCCAGGCACGGGCCATCGCCCAGTCCTTCTCGACGGTACGCAGACCGAGGTTGAGTTCATTGGCGATCTCTTTCATCGCCAACCCGCCAAAGAAACGAAACTCCACGATCTTCGCCTGACGCGGACTGAGTTCCGCGAGCATGGTCAGCAGTTCATCCAGTGCCACCACGTCCTCGTCCCGGTCGAGTACAAACGTGACTTCCTCGTCGAGTTGTCGGCGTAGCCACCCGCCACCGCGTTTTTGGGCCCGGGTGTGTCGAGCGTGATCGACCAAAATTCGCCGCATCACCGTCGCACCGATTGCGAAAAAGTGCGTTTTGCCTTGCCAGTCGACCTCGTTCTGATCGACCATCCGCACGTAGGCTTGGTGAACGAGCGAGGAGCTGCTCAGCTTTTGACGTTGGGGCTCGGACCGCAGAAACCGACCCGCCATTTTGTGCAGGTCGTCGTAGAGTACCGTGAACAATTGGTCCGTCTTCTTCACATCACCTTTTTGGGAAGACTGTAAAATTTCGGTGACGGAGGCCATGTGATTTAAGACGCGGTCGCGGTAGAAAAGGTCATGAGAGTAGGCGAGTGCTTTATCAAACTTGAAATTTCAAGTTGCTCGAACCGTCTGGTCTCAAGCAATTTCTTATGCCGATAGAACACTCGTTTCGAGTGGCGCCGTCCCATTCTACACGATCTTGTCAAAACCACACCTGCGGGTGTTGGAGTTTGACTACGACCGGCCGACGGTCTGTCCCTGAATGTCACGAGAAAAGCTCGTGAATCCCGAATTACGCTGATGAAAACACTCTTACTGCTATGTCCCGCTTGCTGACAATCGTTGTCGTTTTGTGTCTCGCGATTTGGCGAGGAGTTTGGTTGGTCTCGGGCGTGGAAAATACCTGTCCCACGGCGGATTTCGCGGCCGCCGAGGCTCGTCGGATGCTCGGTGTCGGGGCCAGCTCAAAGGCGGATGCCGCACCTGAGAAGTCGCCGCGTCCGTCATCGGTCGGTTGGCGGATCTCATTCGCGGCGGCTCAGGGCGGCGTCGCGATGCCCTTCGCTCTGCGGCAATCTGGCACAGACGTGTGGGATGACGAATTGCCGGTTTGGATCACGCCAGGTAAAGACGGACAACCGGGGTGGGCGACCTGGGACGACAACGGTGACGGGGCGGTCGACGAGCCGGGAGAATTGGGCGCCGCGTGGAGCGATGATTTTTGCGTCGTCCAGCTTCCCGGTCAGGCGCCGCCCGAAGGACGCGTCATTGACCATGGCGGGTTTCGTCCCATCGGCTACGAAACCACCAAAGCGGCCTCCGGTGCCCGACACGAACTTCCGTCGGATTCAGTGCGAAGGGTATGGTTGGACGTCAGCCCCTGACGTCGTGAGCCTGGCACGCCTCGAATCGTTGGTCACATCGAGGAGGCACCGGCGAAGAACGCACCGGCGATGCCGCCGCACACGATCGCAACGGCGAGAATCTTCCAACTGCCTTTGCCGTGTTTGAACGGGAAGACGAACAGATACAGGATCGTTAGCGACAGGAAACCCTGTTTGAGGCTGGTTCGAAACGCGAGCGCGATCAAGCTGAAGAGAGCCCCGATCGAAACCAGCAAGAAAGCCGATCCGCCGAGATTCATGAACATCTGCATCGGTTTGAAGGTGATCGCTTCTTCGCGTCGAGACGCGTTGACCGCGAGCACCGCGATCGCGACGGCGCTGCCCAAAATGAACAGCACCAGAGCGAGCATCCACGGGGGCATGCCCGCCTTGTTCAGCAGATCCTGCTGCGCCTTTTTGGCCGCGGCCATGTCCTGTTCGGCCTTGTTCAACGCCATCGTTCCCTTGTCGATGTCGACGCCGAGAACTTTGTGACCGTCGAGGACTTCGCCCGTGGTCATGTTGAATCCGCACTTCGTGCACAACACCGCGCCGGGAGCCAGTTCTTTGCTGCACGCCGGGCAGATCGCGTGGACTTCGCGGTCCATGCCTTCTTCGGCAAACAGGTCATCCATCGACGAGGAAGATGCCGTCTGCACGGGGCTGGCGACGGCGGGGCGGGGTGCTGCGGGTTTGGGGGTGGCGGGTCGGTTTCCAGGAGGGGCTGCGCCCGGACGCGGTGCCGCTGCCGGACGTGCTGCCGATCGCGTGGCCGAGGCACCCGCGGCACCGACTTTGATCACGTTGCCACAACCGGGGCATTTGATGGCCTTGCCGGCCAACTCGTCTTTGACGTTGAGCTGTTTACCACAGCCGCATTTCACTGCAATGGGCATAAATTGAAGAGCAAAAGGGGCGAGGTGAAAGGAGGAGCGAGGATCGGTGAATCGATAAGCGGACTGATCGATGTCGGCGATAACATGCTAATCGAAAACGTTGCTACGTCGTCTCCGGCGAATGGTTTTCTAAATGGGCACCACACCGATAACAATAGTCCGCGTCGCTGCGATGACGCGACAGCGAGCAATTCGGGCACGGGTGGTGATCGTGTTCGGTGGTGGGTTTACGGCTGGAGAGTTCGGCACTGACAAAGCCCGTCGGAACGATGATAAGGCTGTATCCGAGCAGAATCAAAATCGCCGAAATGATTTTGCCGATTGTCGTGTGCGGCACAATATCACCGTACCCGACCGTCGTCATCGTGACGATCGCCCAATACATCGCCTGCGGGATGGACGTAAAGTCACTGTCCGCGGCGTCGTCGATCAGTACTGTTTCGATGTGGAACATTAACGTGCCACTGATCGTCACGGCGACCAGGACGACCGAGAGAAAGACGACGATTTTGTCGCGGCTGTGCCAAACCGCGTCCGCCAGTTCGTCGGCCTGGCTCATCATTCGCCATAGCTTCAAAACCCGGAACACGCGGAGCAAACGGATGCTACGCAGGATCGCAAAGGAACGCGCCGATGCGAAGAAAAACACGAGGTAGCTGGGCAATATGCTGAGCAAATCGACCACTCCCCAGAAACTCGTCGCGTAACGCATTGGGTTGCGAACACACGAAAGTCGCGCGACATACTCGATCGTGAAAAGAATCGTTAGGAACCATTCGCACGCGATCAACCAATATGGAATGTTGGACTCCTCCATGGAGGTGCCCGTTTGGGTGACCATTTCTCCTTCCACCATCACGGTCTCGATCACCCGGTATCCAGGCAGCGTCTCCAGCGACACAAACACGATGCTGGCGATGATCGCAATCAACAGTCCGACATCGAAAGCCCGCCCCGCGGCGCAATCGGCTTCGAAAATGATGTCGTACATCCGCTGCCGAATCCCGGGCTGTTCGGGACGTTGCACCTGTCGTCGGCGAAGGACAGCGGCGGATGCCTCGGCGGTTTTGGGGCGTCGTTCGTTGTTCATCGCAGTGGCGGCGCAGGAGTGGTGGCCCGGAAACGTCGGCTTTCGCTCGCCGGCGCGAGGTCGAGATTAGGCCACACAGCATACCCTACCTCTCCCCGGCCTACACGGGTCGGGCCACACGGGTTGGGGCCACACGGGGTTGGGCGTGAGGAGTCACGATCGACCCAGGTCCGCGTGTCGGCGGTCTTCTACATCGGCGCGCGTTGCGGAGCGATCTCGCATCGTTGTTCGATAATTTCGAAGTGATGCTGCACGTGGGCGGCGGCCAACCAAGCAATCCCCCGCGTCGTGATCGGATGCGAGTCGACTCGCCCAACGTTGTCCCACGCCGACGGGATCAGCCTGCCGAGTAGGACCAAATTTGCTTGACGTAGAAATCCCAGTTCACTGATCAGGTGCCCGATGTTCCCCAACCCGAAGCGAGCGTTCGCATACGCGTTTTCATCCCACGCGGGCAGGTTCGTGGTGTCACCGGCGGCGATTCGCAGCATCCGATCGCCAAAGATTCGTTCGGCATCGACGCAGTGTTCGACCGCTTGGCGGACCGTCCACGTGTAAGGTGCGTGAACCCGGTCGACTAATTCTGACGAAAGGCAACTGCCCAATTCGCAGAACCAGTAGAGTTGATCGGAGAGCAGTTTGAGGACGCATTCGCCTTCGATTCGGTTGACATAATCCCAGTGCGCGTCCAGCGAAAGATCCGTCTCCGAGGGCCGTCGAGATTTCATTTGCATGTTTTTTCGGGTTCCAACACTTAGTTTTCAAAATCGACGACTTCGAGTCCTTCATGGGACTCGACGAGTTCATCAATCACATCGAATCCGATGCTCGTGTTGGCAACGTTGAGGTATTGCAAATTGGGCAACGAACCGAGCTTCGTGAATCCGTCGTCGGTAAACTGCGTCCCCGCGACGTTGAGTCGTTGGAGACTCTTCAATTCTAGTAACGTGGGCAATGAGTCATCGCTCACGGATGCGGACTTCAGGTTCAGTTCCTTCAGTTTCGTTAAGCCGGAGAATGCCGAAATGGTTTCGTCGTTGGTTGCCGTTTCCCACAGGCCGAGATAGGTCAGGTTCGTCAATTGCCCCAGCAACGCGATGTCTTCCGGTTTCGCTAGCCGACATTCGCTCATGTCGAGAAATGTGATCGACGGCATCGCGGCCAAAATCTCGAGACCTTTGCGGTCGAGTGATGAGTCTCGAAGTTCAACACGGGCGAGTTTGGCGTTGCCTTTGATGTGTTCGATTCCATCTCCTGTCACATCGCAACCACGCAAACGAAGTCGCTTCAGGTTGGTTAATGACTTTAGCTCTTCCAGTCCCGCGTCATTGACTTTGGAATAATCCCCTTGCAGCGATTCGAGGGTGGGCATCTTGCCGAGCACCGCCATGGTTTTGTTGCTGACGGTGGTGCAGTAATTGAAGTTCAGCGATTTCAGCTTCAAAGGCGCGAGCTGGACCAAACCGCTGTCGGTGACTTTCGATTTCTCGAGTTGCAGGTCGACGAGCGAATCGAGTTCGGTGATCGGTTTCATCCCCGCGTCGCTGATGTTGGTGTTCCGCAAATCGATCGCCCGAAGCCGGTCGAGGTTTGCCAGTTGAGCGAGTCCTTCGTCGGTGACGCCCGTCCGGCGCAGTCCGAGGAATTCGAGATTACTGAGTGTTCCAACGGTCTCGAGTGCGGCGTCGGTAATGGCCGATCCGGTGAGATCGAGGCGTTTGAGTTTGGTCAGTTTTGCAAGGTTCTCGATTCCGTTGTCACTGACGGTTGGTCCGATCAACGCGAGGACTTCAACGTTGGGGACTCCGCTGAGTTGTTCCAGGACGGCCTCGACTTGGTCGTTTCCGCCACTGACTTCGACGACAAACCCGTCGCTGTCTTTGGTGACCGAAAATCCCGTTGCTTCGATCGCCGCAACTGCGTCGGGGGAATCGGCCGGTCGTGGTTTGGGGGCTGGTGCGGCCGGTATTTTGCTCTCGGTTTGCTTGGTTTCGCTGTCAGATGGCGTTGAAGCGGTTTCCCGCCGACATCCGAGGTTCAAACACAGAGCAATCAAAAGAACAGTTAAGCAGGGCCGTGTCATGGCGGGTTGCCTTGGTGTAGGTGGGAGGCGGGGCGTTCGGGCGGGTGGAGTGCCAATTCCATCGAGTCGGATGGTGGCATCAACTTAAGGAGTCAACAGAAAAACGCAACTATAGACATCCGCGTGGCGGTGGACAGCAGGGCGTGGGGCGGTTTACTTCGCCGTACTCGTGAATCTCGCCTCACGCACCACGGTGACTTTGATTTCGCCGGGATACGTTAACTCTTTTTCGAAACATTGTGCGATGTCACGGCAGATGGCCGCGGCTCGTTCGTCGCTGATCTGTCCGCTGCCAACGATTACTCGGAGTTCGCGACCGGCTGAGATCGCGTACGCCTGTTGGACCCCCTCAAATCGATGGGCAATGGTTTCGAGTTCCTCCATGCGTTTGACGTAGCGTTCGAGCGATTCGCGTCGTGCCCCCGGTCGGCTGGCGCTGCACGCGTCCGCGGTTGCGACCAGCATCGTGTACGGTCGCTCGGTCACGATGTCATCGTGGTGTCCTCGAGCTGCGTGGACGATCTCTTCGCCTTCTTTGTGACGTTGCAACAGATCGCCACCGATTTTGGGGTGCCCCCCTTCAAGTTCGTGGTCGGCGGCTTTCCCGATATCGTGCAGCAGTCCGGCGCGACGGGCGATGTCGCCATCCAAACCGATCATCTCGGCCATCATGCCCGCCAGGAACGCGACCTCGACGCTGTGCCGTAGCACGTTCTGGCTATACGAGGTTCGGAAGTGCAGCCGCCCGAGCATTTCGATCACGCGGTCATGAAGTCCCGAGACGTTGACTTCGTTCGCGGCTTCGACGCCCTTTTTCACGATGAACTGTTGGATTTCCAGGTTCGTCTGTTCGACGAGTTCTTCGATCTTCGACGGGTGAATGCGTCCGTCGGCGATCAGTTTTTCGAGTGCCATGCGGGCGACTTCGCGGCGAACCGGATCGAATCCGCTGACGACAACCACGCCTGGTGTGTCATCGATGATCAGATCGACGCCGGTCGCCTTTTCGAACGCGCGAATGTTACGGCCTTCGCGACCGATGATGCGTCCTTTCATATCGTCCGTCGGAACGCCGACGGTGCTGGTGGTCGTGTCCGCGGTATGTGCCGACGAGTAACGCTGCATCGCGGTCAGTAACATCTCACGTGCCTGGTCATCAACACGCCGCGACAGTTCCCGGTGATGTTTCAAAACGGCGGTACCGATTTCGTGTTCGAGATCCCCGTGCACGGATTCGATCAGTTTCGCGGATGCATCTTCACGCGTCATGCCGCTGACCTGTTCGAGCGCGCGCTGATTCTCTTGAACCAATCGATCGAGTTCGGCGCGTTGCTCGGTCAGCGTTCGCATTTGCGCCGCGAGCCGATTTTGGCTGCTCTCGAGACCACGTTGTGCTTTACGTAACGCTTCCTGGTTCGCGGTGAGTTGGTCTTCCCTCGCGTCGAGTTTTCGATCGCGTTGGAGTTCCTTCTCTTTTAGCTCCGCGAGTTCGCGTTCATTGTCCGCTTTGATTGCGAGAGCTTTCTCGCGAGCGTCCAGGACAATTTGGGCGGATTGGTTTTCTGCTTCACGTCGGGCAACCGAAAGGATCGATTCGGCTTCGCTTTCCAAACGGGCCGCTCGGCGTGCCGCGTGCCGTTGAGCGATTCCAAGGACGGCAGCAACGCCAAGGAAGAAGAAGAAAATACAATAGAGAATCGTCGTCGCGATTTCTGGATTCATGGTGACTTTGGATCCGCTTCCAAAAGCCCGCGGTTTGATCTACGCAGTGGTGCTCGTCATGTGGGGTGGATCGAATGAAACGAGTCGTGCCCAAGTTGGCAACGCGCACAACGGTTCGGTGACGCCGGGAACGCGCAGTTGTTGCGACGCGGCGCCGAATTCCGAGCACGTTGAACGTCAAAACAGCGGTCCAGAGGATAGGCCACATTGCCAGTGAGATCTTCTGCAGACAAACCGGGGCATTTTTCGAATACGACGTCTGTTCCGATCTGACCGAATAAGCGTCGATGGGAGCACCGGTGCCGGGGCAGATGAATCGAGTCGTTGGATTCGAAAGAAGCGTTGGATGGTTAGTTGGGAAAGTGTTAAAGAAAAAAACGTGAAATGAACACGTCTTCTTCGTCTGTTCCGTCAGTGTAATGCACCCGCCCCGGCAGGGGAACGAGCGCACCGCATGACCCGATCGCTCCGCATGACGGGTACCGGTGAGATAACCGTTGACGACAAAATTGCCCCTTTGGGCTTGGCTATTTCCCCCCTGCAGTGTAGAGTCATTCAAAAGAAAACTTGCCAAACGGATTGGCGAGATGAAGTTTTAGGTCGATCGGCAACAAGAAACGTGGCTGCGAAAGCGAGCGTTTGATCGACCGACGAGATTCCGTCGCTGAGCTAGGGTTTCAGCCTCTCGTCCCTCCGGGTGCACGTCCGCGTCATCCACCGCTGCCAACCTGTACGGTCCCGTCGACCAACTCTGGAAAGCTGCTCCACTCGTGTTCGCCATTGCGAATGCAAACGACATCGTGACTCTTCTTGTTAGTCCGGCGTCCTCGAAGATTCGCATCGGCGTTTTTTCGAAACAGCTCCCTCCCGTAAACGGCTTCAGTCGACGAGCGACTCGACCGTTTACTCTCGCAGTTGGAAATTGGCACAGGCCTCAGAAGGCGATCGTTCTCATTCAGGAATGCGTCACCGGTCTGTTGTTTCTGTGCACTGATTCTGCGAGCGTTTACCCAAATCATTTGAAAAGAAAACACTTGAAGAACTTTGAATCAATCGACCTGTACGCTCCACTGAAACGTGCCCTCGCCGACCAAGACTACACCACACCGACGCCGATCCAAGCGCAAGCAATCCCACCCGCCGTTGCGGGCCAAGATGTCCTCGGATGTGCCCAAACGGGCACCGGTAAAACCGCGGCATTCGCTTTGCCGATCCTCGACTTCCTCGGTCACGAGAAACCTCGTGCCGCGCCGAATCGACCGACCACGTTGGTTTTGGCCCCGACTCGCGAACTTGCGATTCAGATCGGTGATAGCTTTCGCCGCTACGGCCAGCACATGAAATTCCATTCCGCGCTCGTCTACGGAGGCGTCGGACAGGCCGGCCAGGTCAATTCGCTTCGCCGTGGCGTTGACGTTTTGATCGCGACCCCGGGCCGTTTGATCGACCTAATGGATCAAGGGCATATTGATCTGCGCGACGTGCAGATCTTCGTCCTCGACGAAGCCGACCGGATGCTCGACATGGGATTCCTGCCGGCACTGAAGAAGATCATTGCCGCGTTGCCGCAACAACGGCAGTCGATGTTCTTCTCCGCAACGTTGGCGCCCAAGATTCGCGAACTCGCCGGAACACTCTTGTTCAACCCGGTCTCGATCAACGTGACGCCGAAAAAGACCAGCGTTGATCTGATCGAACAACGGCTTCGCATCGTTCGCCGTGACAACAAAGTCTCGTCGTTGACGGAACTGTTGTTAACGAAGAACGTGACCCGATCGATCGTGTTCACCCGAACCAAACATGGTGCCAACGCATTGGTGAGGAAACTTGACAAGAGCGGCATTCAAGCGGTTGCGATCCACGGGAACAAAACCCAGAACGCGCGGCAGAAGGCGCTTCACGCATTCCGCAATGACCAGATCAAGGTGCTCGTGGCGACCGATGTTGCCGCTCGCGGGATCGACATCGATGGCGTCAGCCACGTGATCAATTATGACATGCCGGTTGAGCCGGAAAGCTACGTTCACCGAATCGGACGAACCGGTCGTGCGGGCCAAGACGGTATCGCCATCTCCTTCTGCACCGGTGACGAGCGTGACGAACTCCGTGCGATCGAGAGCTTGATCGGACAAAAACTGAAGATCGAAAATCCGGAAGAACGTTTCGAAGCACCGAGCGGCGCGCCAAAGCAGCGTGGCGGCGGTGGTGGTCGAGGCCGTTCCGGCGGAGGCGGCGGTCGTTCCGGAGGCGGCCAGTCTCGTAGTCGTTCGGGTAACCCGCGTTCGAGCAATTCGAACAGCAACCATAGTTTCGGTCGCAAAAAGAAACCGGGCCGACCTGCTTCGGCGCGTTAAGAAGCAACCTGGAAATCATTGACTCATTGCAGGCGGTCTGCCCGCAATACGTGGTCTCACGTATTTGCTACTCAACCTCGCCCGTGCCTTGCACGTGCGAGGTTTTTTTGGGGACGTTCGATTTGGAAGCTGCCCGTCGTCACTGGTTTGCGAACTTTGAGCGAGTCCCTTTTGAATTCCTGGCGCCTTTTGGTGATCGGACATCTTACGGGATTGCGGCTTTTCGTCGATCGGTGATCGCCGATCGTTCGGCTTCGATCTGTTCGGCACGCGGTCAAAATGTTAAACAGAGACTATGCCAATCGCCTTAGACTTTTTAACGCGGCTGATTTCATTCGACTCGGTCAGCCGAAATAGCAACGAGCCGATTTCGGGCTGCGTCGCTGCCTGGTTAGAAGAGTTGGGTTTCGACGTCGAGCACACAACGTACGTGGACGCTCGCGGTGTGCGCAAGTGCAACCTGGTGGCTCGTCGCGATCCGCAGTTTCCCCACAACGGAAATCACCCCACCAACGGCGACCAATCTGCCGCCGGATCGCAGGTCGCCCCGAGTGGGTTAGGTGAGCCCGGTGGTCTCGCGTACTTCTGTCACACCGACACCGTGACTGCGGATCGATGGACCGGGCCCGGCAACGACCCGTTCCAGGCCGTTGTTGAAAACGGACGTGTCTACGGTCGCGGTTCCTGCGACATGAAAGGATCGTTGTCGGCGTTTCTCGACGCGACCCAGTCAATCACCGCGGAGTCGCAAACGCATCCCCTTTGGATTGTTTGCACGGCCGACGAAGAAGTCGGGTTCGAAGGCGCCCAACATCTGGCCGATCATTCGAGTGCGTTTGCCCAACTTGCCGCCGCGGATCCGGTCAGCATTATTGGCGAGCCCACGCGTCTGCATGTGATTCATGCTCACAAAGGGATTGTCGGTATGCGGATTCGTTCGCAGGGGAAGGCCGCGCACAGCAGCACGGAGATGGGAGTCAACGCGAACGTGGCGATGGTTCCGATGTTGCAAACGCTTTTGGATATTCATGAGCGATGTTGCTCTGACCAGACGTTGCGAAACGATGCGTTTGATCCGCCAACGTTAACATGGAATTTCGGTGTCAGCGATGACATGAAAACGGTCAACATCGTGCCCGATCACAGTGTCGCGTGGGCGAGTATGCGAACGATGCCCGGTGTTGACGGGCGAGAGTTCGTCGAATTGGTGCAGCGTCGAGCAGAGGAGTTAGGGTTGGCCTTCGATCTGTATTCCGGCGGCGATCCCATGCACACCGATGCGGACGCTCCGTTTGTAAAACAACTGTGTGGCATTGCCGAGGCGTATATTGGACCGAACACGCCCGAAGCGGTTTGTTATGCAACGGACGCCTGTGCACTCGGCAAATTGAACCGCCGTGTCGTTTGCGGTCCCGGGAGCATTGAGCAGGCTCATACGGCCGATGAGTTCATTGAAATCGATCAGCTCGAACAGGGCACGCGGTTTTACGCGGATGCGATCCGGCATTGGTGCTGTTAGAGGTTTTACTCCGGCAATCACGTGCTTTGGCGAACGCGAGTCAGGCAATCACGCGCTCAGACACTCCGATCGATCAAACGCGATTGAGTGTTGCGTTATTCGCGGAAGCCTTGTTTTTGAAACGGATCACTCTCGATGATTCCCGCGATCAGGTACGCAAAACGGTAATTCTTGGATTCGACGCGAGCCATGATTTCGTCGATGGCACACTTGTCGTAGTATTCGGTGCCTCGCCCGAGCGCGTAGATCATCATCTTTTCGGCGAGGCAGCGGATGAATTGTTCTCGACGCTCGACGGCCAATAGTTCACGTAATCCTTCCGCGCCCCGAAACGATGTACCATCGGGCATTTCCCCGGACGCGTTGATCTCGTCCTTGCCATCGCGAGTGCGGTAACGTCCGACCGCGTCGAAATTCTCGAGAGCAAACCCGAGTGGATCCATCATGTTGTGGCAGGCCGCGCACGCGGGGTTGGACCGGTGCTGTTCCATCCGCTCACGCAGCGATCCAACGAGCGCTCCTTTTTCGAGCTCGGGAATATTCGGCGGCGCCGGCGGGGGAGGCATGTTGAGCAAATTATCGAGAATCCATTTGCCGCGTTTCACCGGACTGGTCCGAGTCGGATTGCTGGTGACGGTGAGGATGCTCGCATGCGTGAGTAATCCACCTCGTGGGGTTCCTGCGAGTGAGACGCGGCGAAATTGATTGCCCCGGACCCCGTCGATGCCATAGAACTCCGCGAGCGGTTGGTTCATGTAGCTGAAGTCGGCGTCGATCAGCGTGGTGATCGGCAGGTTGTTCTTCATGACTTCGGAAAAGAACATCAATGTTTCGGTTCTCATCGCATCGCGAATTTCGTCGTCGAAGCCGCGATAGATCCGTGTGTCGGGCGCGACGTTGTCGAGGTTGCGAATTTGCAGCCATTGGGCGGCAAAGTTTTCAACGAATCGACTCGCACGTGCGTCGCGAATCATCCGGGCAACTTTCTCAAGCAGTCGTCCGCGATCACGCAGTTCGCCGCGGTGGGCTAATCGCAGCAATTCGTCGTCTGGCATGCTGCTCCAGAGGAAGTAAGAGATACGAGTCGCCAATTCAAATTCGCTGATCATCGGCATCGCGCCGTCGGGGCCCGGTTCGCGAGGACGTTCGATCCGAAACAAGAAGTACGGCGATACCAACACTGCCTGCATCGCAACCTGCATACTCTCTTCGTAACTGGCACCGCCCGACCGAACGGATTCAGCGAGTGCTACGAGACGACCGACCTCGCTCGCGCTGGCCGGCCGTCGGTACGCACGACTCGCGAATCGGGTTAACACGGCTGTCGCGGCATCGTCGAAGGATCGCAGGTTGTTGGGCGTTTGGAACAACAACACTTGGTGCGATGCGGGACGCTTTGGCAATGTCGTCGTCAATCGAGAAGTTTCCGTCCCGCGTACTTCGACGTGATGTAGTACCAGGTTGCGGTCGTATTGGTTGCGGGCATAAGCGTCGTTGATGAACGCGAGGTCAATCGTTTGTTTGCCGCGTTTGAGGTCAAAGCTGGCTTCCTTTTCGACGGGATCGGTTTCAGGTACATCCAGTGTTTGCGATTGCTTTCCGCCGCGTAGTTCCATTCGTACCGGTTCGTCTCCACCCTGCGTGCCGCTGACCACGACGTTCACGGTGTACTTTCCCGCAAACGGTGCATCCAATTCAAAACCGACCGCTCCGTTGGAAAAGATCGTCAGGCTCTCTTTGCCGCCATATTTGTCGGCTCCGATCAACGAATGCGGATCTTTCTGAGCCTGAAAGATTAACGGCGGTGGTGGGGTGTAGATCGCTTCTCCCATGATCGCCTCCGCCGCGTCGAGGTACTTCTCCATCAATAGCGGCGGCAGTGACAAGACATCGCCGATGGTGTCGAATCCGTACCCGACGTCGTCGCCCGGAAAATCCTCCGCCGGCGAATAGTCAACGCCGGTCAGGTCACGGATCGTGTTGCGGTATTCGGCGCGGTTCAGTCGTCGCAGTGCGACCTTGCCCGCGTTCGGATTCCGGACGCAGTTGACCGCCGTGGCGAGCTGCTCGATCAAGTCCGCCATTTGCGTTCGTGTCGAAGGCGGCATCGGGTCGGCATCGGCGGGAGGCATCGTGCCGAGCCGCAATTGCGTGACGCATCGCATCCAGTGTGATCGCCCCTGAATCAGCTTTTCCGCAGAATCGTCCGCCGCCAATGACAGACCGCCCTCGCCATCACTCTCGCCGTGGCAGTCGAAACAGTATGTCCTCAATAGGGGGGCGAGATCTTTGCGGTATTTCGTTTCATTCTCTGCATCGGCCGCGTTGATCGTTGTCGAAACGCAATTGCACAGCATCCAAATCGTCAGCGTTACCACCAAAAGCCGAGCGTTGAATCGAGTCGATCGTTGCGGGGGAAAGGTTGGCGGCATTGACACGCTTCGATAAAGAGACGAACAGAATTCGCTACGTATTGTAGCAGCCCAACCGGGGTTGCAGGTATGTTTCACTCCGTGGGACGATTCGCAGACGGATTCGTGCGTCACATCCGACTGAATCACTACTCGTTTTCGTTTGTTCCTCTCCTCTCTCGTTTTCATGCCTCTTTCATCTCAATCGCGAACAGTGGCGTCCTCCGCTGATCTCCCTTTGCCGGCGAGCATCGTCGCGACGAGTCAGTTGACCAAATGCTACGGAGATTTTGAGGCGCTCAAGCAATGCACGCTTGACGTAAGCGAAGGAGAGATTTTCGGCTTGCTCGGTCCCAATGGAGCGGGAAAGACAACGCTGATTCGTTTGCTGCTCGGCTATCTCCATGTGACGTCGGGATCGTGCCGCGTCGCGGGGTTTGATCCGGAAGAGGATTCGGTTGCCGTCCGCGCGCGAGTGGCGTACTTGCCCGGCGACGCCCGGTTGCCGCGACACATGCGTGGCCGGGGCGTGCTCGAGTTCTTCTCGCAAATGCATCCGCAAGGGAATCTGTCGCGTGCGTTGGAAGTTGCCGAGCGATTGGAATTGGATCTCTCACGCCGGGTCGCGTTCATGTCGACCGGGATGCGTCAAAAGCTCGCGCTCGCGGTGGTCTTTGGGCCGCGAACCCCGTTGTTGATTCTCGATGAGCCGACCGCCAATCTCGATCCGACTGTCCGCGGAGAAGTCTTGAAGTTGGTCTTGGCCGAACGTGAGGCCGGTCGCACGGTGATGTTTTCATCGCACGTGCTGTCAGAGATCGAACAAACGTGTGACCGGGTCGCGTTCCTACGCAAAGGCGAACTGGCTCGGAAATTGGTGATGGAAGATCTCTTCCAACGTCACCGTTTGACCGCTTGGTTGCCCGACACGGGGGCTCCCACCAACGATACCGATGACCTGCGAAACGAAGTCCCCGAGGAGTTAAGTTCTCGCATCGAACGTTATCAAGTTGGTCCTTCCGGGCCGCATGGCCGGAACGTCTGCATCGACACCGCAGGCGATCTCGCACCGACGCTCGGCTGGATCGCGTCATTGAATTTGGAACATGTGCGCATCGAACCGCTCGGTTTGCATTCCGTTTACGAGTCGGTGCACCTGGGCCGTGGTGATCAGGATCCTGATTGGGCTCACGCACCCGGATCAATGCCCGCAACTCCAGGAGTCTCATCATGATTCATTGGCGGGAAATCGGCATCGATCGGATGATGGTTCGAAAGAACATCGGTCAATCATCGCTCTTGTTTGTCTTTCTGGCGATCGCGTTATTCGCGTTCGGATGGGTTCGCGTCTGGGTGGTGAAGTTGCTCGACATGGGGCAGTTTCAAACGATCATCGAGCAGTTCCGCGATTACGAGAAATTCGCACCTGTCTCCTTCGATGCATTGTTCACCTACACCGGACGCGTGGGGATGACGTTCGACGAACCGATGGTGATCTTATGCACGGTGATTTGGTGTGTCGCTCGAGGCAGTGACGTCGTCAGTGGCGAGTTGGGACGTGGCACGATGGAGATGTTGCTAAGCCAACCGATCAGTCGGGCGCGGTTCCTGTTGTCGCACGCTTTAGTGAGCAGCGTGGGGTTGCTGCTGTTGTGTCTGTTGTTGTGGGCGGGGATGACGGTCGGCATCGAAACGACGACGTTGACGGAAACCGTTCCGCCCCCTTCGATGCGAGTTCCTTTCCTGGGATTCGAGCTCCCGCTGACCAACGACGAGCCTGTCGAAATCTCATTTCCAATGCGCGAGCGTGTCGATACCGAGACGTACACCGCATCGGTGTTCCATCTGTTCGCGTTCGGTTTCTTCCTACTCGGAATCAGTACGTGTTTCAGCAGTTTCGATCGCTACCGGTGGCGAACGATCGGGGCCGTGATGACTGTTTACGTGATCCAGCTCGTGATGTTTGGGCTGGGTAAAGCGGCCGAGTCGTTGGCTTGGTTGCAATCTCTGTCGTTCTTCAATTGTTACCGACCTCAAAAGATGACGGGGCTGGTTCGTGACGGAGACCTTTGGTCGCCTTGGAGTTTGTCGACACCGATTACCGAGGGGATGTATCCGCCGCTCTACTACCCAGGATTGCTTCTGTTCTTCGGCGTCGTGCTGTACATCATTGCAATCGTTCGGTTCCAGCAACGTGATCTGCCCGCACCTCTATAGCGATCCACGTGAACGGGCGAATGTTCTAGTCACGCTCACCCAAGTCGTCGTCCGTTCCCGAGCTAATTTCGGGAAAAATCTCGCGTTCGTTGTAACGACGTTGACGGATGTTAACTTGATCGTCGAGTGCTCGTTGCGAATCAATGACGTTATCGTTCGCGACGTCAGAAACGCGTGACGGGTTCGAGTTCCATGTGATCGGGCTGCTGATTTTCTCAGTAACGTTTTGCTTTTTTCTGTGATCGGTTTGGCGCCGCATTGGTTCGGAATCGGCCATTTGTTCTGCATCCAAGCGGTAACGGAAAAAGTGTCCGGTCGAGTCGCGAAATTTTGGAAATCCGTTGATGGGATTTGATCCCAAAGTCGCGTTGGGTTCCCTAGAAAACATGCCAATGGCGGGTAAAATCTCAAGCCGCTGTCGGTACGATAGATGCACGTCTTCGGCACCCATTTCCCCAATCCAAAGCCAAGATAGATCTCTGTATGCAATCAGTTCTTGAAGGACGTCGATGCGTGATTGCTGACGACGTTCGTAGTTCTCGTGAAGTCCTCGGCCGATGGCTACAGGAATTTGGTTTGATTACTTCTTGCGAGTCCGATGGAGAATCTGCCTGGGAAAGTATTCAGCAGGACGAGTGTGATCTGGTGATCACGGATATCGAGATGCCAGGGATGAGCGGCTTGGAACTGCTGCGCAACATGCGTTCGGATTCGAACTCACGAGTGCAGGACTTGCCGGCGATCGTGATCACCAGCCTGCTGGATGAACAGGTCGCCAGCGTCGTGCAGGACTTCGGTGGCACGACGTTAGTGTTGAAGCCGCTGAGTAAAAGTGTCTTGTACGAAGTCGTCGGTTGCGTGCTCGGCGATCTACCCGTCGAACCGGTGTACACCAGTTTTCAATCGGACCAAGAGGCGAGCGGCATCTCGCCCTCGCTGCGCTATCTCGTTGATCGGGCACGAGCGAGCGATACGAGATGACATCTATGAGATTTCAAATCGTTTAAGAGTTTCCGGGTTGCATGTTTTCAGTCCGCGTTCGGCGTCATTCAATTTGATTGACTCTCCGATCACCATCACAAGCGTGCCGCCGGCGATGACGTGCTCTTCGTAACGTAACGCAACGTCCTCGCTAATCTGAAGCGATTTGACTGCCGCGAACAGTCCTCCGCTGGCCGCACCAACCGCCATCCCAACGATTGGCCCCGCCACCAGCAAAGGTCCGATCATTGTGCCTGCCCCGAGGACGGCACCAACCGCGCCTCCCGCGAGTGTTGCGGCGCCCGTCGTCTTTTCAGCCGGTGGCGAATCTTCCATATCCTGGGTGCGGTCCCGCGGCACATGCCGCTCGATCTCGTCGGGTGTCGAAATCACCGACACTTCCTCGGGGCCGTACCCCGCCTTTTCGAGGACCTCCAGAGCGGTGTGGAGTGCTTTCTTTCCAGCAAATTCAGCGATTAGGCAGTCTTTAGACATCGGTTGATCTCAGTATGAAGGAGGTTGATTCGTAAAACGCGTGACAACTAATTTTCTTTCTTAGATGTAAACAGCATCGTCTTGCTGCCTTTGGTTGATTGGAATTCTGTTGGGCGTGGGACGCCCGGCAGCGAATAGCACAATTGCATTTTGTCCTCGTCGGTGAACCTGAGGATGCCCAACGCTTTCATGGGCGGCATTCCTTCGGTCTCGGTTGTCATGTCGATATGGAACGGTTTGGTGGTTGCATCGAGGGTGAACTTGGCTCGGTACTTTTCATTCTCATCGGCGTCGTAGGTCACCATCACGTCGTTGTCGATTTTCATCTTCGTGCCATCGAGTTCCTTTTCTGGCACGTCTTCGCCTCGGTTAACTCCGTCGGTAATGTTCCATACACCTTGAAGATTCCGTGTGATCGGGTTCACGCTTTCGTCGCCGTTCACGATCAAGTGTGGCAATAGAAAAGTAGTCACGGTAAGTGCGAGTAGAAGCGGTCGGTTCATTGAGTCGTCCTCATTGATAGAGCAAAGTGCCTAGGGAAACGCTACGACGCGGCGCCACCTTTCAATCGCTGAAGATCGCAAACCTTGTGCCGATTTGGATTCGCTGGCAGTTCAGGAGAACGCTCGTAATCAAGCCGCCGATATCCATGTTTCGTATTTATCGGGCCGAGCGACCAATGCGTTTCGCTCGACCACACGACGCATGAAAAAGGTATCGAGTTTGCACGCGGACAGTGTGCACGTGGTCAACGGAATTTAGTCGTGATCAATCCGAATCGAACGCCTAACAAAACACATCGCAAATGTTGGATCTAGCAGACCTCGCCAATCTTCAAATCATTGCAATCGCCGGCGCTTGTGGAGCCGCGATTGGTTTCGAACGCGAGTTCGCGGGAAAGCCTGCAGGGATTCGTACGCACATTTTCGTCAGTGCAGGCTCCGCGTTGATGATGATTCTCGGCCAAGAGATTTTAGGGCAGTTCGAAAACCAGCAGCAGGACAGCTTATTGAAAGCGGATCCGATTCGGATTCTTCAAGCCATCGTCGTTGGTATCAGCTTTCTCGGTGCCGGGACGATTGTGCATGAGGAGCACCGCGGCGTTGAAGGTCTAACGACTGCAGCGACGATTTATCTCACCGCCGGTATTGGCGTTGCGACTGCCGTGCAGCGTGTGTCGCTCGCTATCATGGTCACGGTCGCCGCTATCTTCGTGCTGTTCGTGCTCGGTTGGGTTGAAGACCAAGTTGCCAAGGCACGGCGTCGCCGCAGAAGTCGTGAAAAATCTGATGAGGACAACTGGGAGATTAGGTAGCCTGCTGCGACGTTAAACGTTGAGCGATCAGTCGCCAGATCCACCAACCGAACATGAGCACGATCACGCCGGTGCTAACCCAACCCAGTGGTTTAGCGAGATTGCTGTATTGATCGCCGAGCCACCAACCGAGTCCAGCTAGCAATGCCGTCCAGAGCACCGTGCCGATTGCTGTGAACAGGGAGAATCGTCCAACGGGCATGTCAGCAAAACCTGCCGGCACGCTGATCAGTGTGCGGACGCCTGGGATCATTCGGCAAATGAGTACAGCAGTCGCTCCCCAGGACTCAAACGATTCGTCGACTCGGTCGAGATCACGAGGAGTGATTGTTAACCAAGCACCGTGGCCTTCAATCCATCGCTGCAGTCTCGGTTTTCCGATCCATCGTGCCACGTAATACCAAGCCATCGCCCCGATGAACGATCCGATGCTGCCCGCCAAAACAACGGCAACGAAAGAGGTCTCACCCTGGCTGACGGCATAGCCCGCCCATGGCATCACCACCTCTGAGGGAATCGGTGGGAAAATGTTTTCGACCAACATCAAAACTCCAACTCCAACGGAGCCGAACTGTTCGAGGAAGCCTTTGATCCACTCAGTCATCGATCTTGCCTAGTCATTGTTGTGGAACTGACATTCCGAAAACGTGAGCACGCCAACGAGGTTCACTTCCGCCGCGCACGTCACGCATCGCCAAAGCGGTCCGGAATGCTCTCGAAGAAGATGCCCGCAAAGAACGTTCCGCTTAATCCGAGGGCGAAAGCGCCTTGCGATCGGTAATCGCGACGTCACGTCGTTGGCATGCGAGTTGCGTTTCCGCCGGAGTTGCGTTTGTCGGGGATCGATACGTTCCCCGTCTGCTGAATCATATCTTCTATCGGTGCAGAGAAGTTCATGCCTACCCAACGTCCCGCAGTGATTGTCACCGGCAGTGCAGGGTTGCTCGGTAATCCCGTTTGCCTCCGCCTCGCTGATGCCGGTTATGAAGTTATCGGATTCGACCGTGTGGGGTTACCGGAACCTCCGAAATCACATCGGAACGTACTCGACGTTGAATGTGATCTTTCAGATTCCGTGTCCGTGCGAGCCGCGATGCAGAAAGTCCGCTCGCTTACCGGTGGTAAACTCGCGAGTGTCGTTCACATGGCCGCCTACTACGACTTCTCTGGTGACGATAGCGACCTCTATGAAAAGGTCACGATCAATGGCACCGATCGCCTGCTCAATGAACTCGAAGGTTTCGAATACGAGCAGTTTGTATTCACGAGTACTATGTTGGTGCATGCTCCATGTGATGTTGGGGAGCGTATCTGCGAGGACAGCCCGATCAAAGCAAAATGGCCGTATCCAGCCAGCAAGGTGGAAACCGAACGTCTGATCCGTGATGGGCATCCGGGTGTCAATTCCGTCTTCTTGCGAATCGCGGGCGTGTATACCGATTTCGGTAGACAACCCACGCTCGTGCATCAAATCAAACGGATCTACGAAAACGATTTCCAGGGACATTTCTTTCCCGGCGATACCGAGGCGGGGCAGTCGGCGGTGCACCTCGACGATGTTGCCGACGCGATTGTACGCACAGTTGAACGACGTGCGTCGATCGATCCCAAAACTGCAATCCTGATCGGAGAACCAGATCCCGTCTCGTACGAGACGCTGCAGAACATGATCGGCAAGCAGTTGCACGGTTCAAAGTGGTCGACGATGTATGTTCCAAAATCGCTCGCGAAAGTGGGGGCGGCCGTTGTGGACTGCGTTCAAGGCGGTGATGCGTTTATCAAGTCGTTCATGGTTGATATGGCTGACGATCACTACGCACTCGACATCTCGCGAGCCAAGCGATTGCTCGATTGGCATCCGACTCACGCATTGGCGACAACGCTCCCTAAGATTATCGAATCGTTAAAGAGTGATCCGGAAGGTTGGTATCGTCTTAACGGAGTGTCTTGATCGATGTCACGCAACCGCATCGCTGCTCAGGAACTCGATCGCGCCGTTCCGCCGTACCACCATAACCCGTCGGCGTGGAGTCAACGGGTACCGATTTGTCTATTGGCGTTTGTGGCCGCGTTGATCTCCTCGCATTTGTCGCTCTATCAATGGGGCTTCATCGAGAACGCGTGGGATCCTGTGTTCGCCGGAGGCAGCAACCGAGTTCTTAAGTCTGACACGGCAAAATCGATGTACGGTCTCTTGGGGATTCACGATGCCGCGCTCGGCGTGCTCGCCTACCTCGGCGACGCCATTCTTGGGTTTGCAGGCTCGACACGGCGATGGCAGTATCGTCCTTGGTTGGTGATCCTTTTCGGGGTCGACGTGATTCCGTTGGGAATTGTCAGTGTCGTCTTAGTGCTTTGCCAAGCATTCATTGTGGGCGATTGGTGTTTCCTGTGTCTCGTCACCGCAGCGATTTCGTTGGTCCTGGTTTATTGGGCGTGGGACGAAGTTCGTGTGTCGCTCGCATACCTAAAAATCGTGTGGACGCAGCATCGCAGTGTTCGATTGATGTGGGATGCCTTCTGGGGAATCCGGTGCGAAGAATTAGACCGTGCCGGCGAACAACTCTTGTCGCGTGAGGTGTCATGATGTGGGGGAGAGTCGTCGAAATCATGACCGCTGTTTGGCTCGGTGCGAGTCCGTTTATCTTTGGCGTGCAGTCGGACGTGACGATCCTGTGGGGCGATTTTTCAATCGCTCTGTCCATTGCCGCACTAGCGGGGCTTTCTTATTGGCGACCGACACGGCACGCCCATCTTCTCACGTTGCTCGTTGCGGTGGGACTCGTGCTGTGGGGCCGTTTTGCGAACACGCCAGCACCTCCCGCACATCAGAATCATATCGTCATCGGGCTCTTTTTAATGATGATCGCAATCATTCCCAATGACGCGTCGATGCCTCCACGTGTGTGGCAGGTGCCTCCGCCAAAGTAAGACGCGCTACCACCATGCCGATCAACGCTCCTCTATCGTATCGAACGAGTCCATCGTTCATCGAGCACGGAATAGTCCACTTCGAAACGCCTTGGCGATCGCAGCGGGAGCGTTGGGGACCTTCAGCTTTTCAAAGACGTGGACAACATGAGTGCTCACCGTGCTGGTGCTGAGACGTAGCGTGCGAGCGATTTCTTTCTTCGTTAGTCCATCGGCCAACAATTCCAGTACTTCCAACTCGCGCGGGGTCAGGTGCCCGTCGATCGTTTCGGTCGCTTGCGATCCCCGGAGAGCGCCGAGCACATACTTTGCGACTCGCGAATCCAGTGTTGCTTCACCCTTCATCACGCCACGGATTGCTGTCTTGATGTCAGACACCGTTGCCGATTTTACGAGGTAGCCTGAGGCGCCGAGAGAAATCGCGCGAATCACGTCGGCCTCCTGCTCGGACTGAGTCAATGCAATGATCTTCGCGTTGGGATACTGCTTTTCAAAAGACGGAATGGCTTCCAGTCCGTTAATGCCTGGCAGGTTTAAGTCCAATAGAATCACGTCAGGCATGTTTCGATCGTCTCGGTTCTGCAAACTTCGTTGTGCGACCTCGACGGCCCCATAAGTGCCGATCAATTCAAAGTCATTTTCTCGCTTTAGTGCAATCTCAACGACTTCGCGGTAGTCCGGATGATCTTCGATGATCATGACGCGGATCGCGTGCGAACGAGCGGTAGGGATATTCATCGGCGGAATCTCCATCGGTTGGGCCGGAGTGTGAGTTGGACGCAGGTTCCGCCCGTCGGCGGGCAGTCCACTTTGATGTCGGCACCAAGCAATTTGGCGCGTCGATGGAGTGAAGGCGGAACCGCATTGACGCTAGACCCCGAGAGGCCCCGTCCGTTGTCGCTGATGCTTAGTTTGACTTCGCTGGCGTCGGCAACGAGGTGGGTGGCTAATTGAGTCGCGCCCGAATGCCGGCAAATATTGACCAGGCATTCTTTGTAAAAAAGGAATAGGTCGAACCGGATTCGTGGTTTTAGGCGATTCAGATGAGTCTCGCCGGAAACGACCAAGTCGTGATCGAGATGAACGGCAATTCTCTCAGCCGTGCGCTGCATGTCCGTGCGAAATCCCGCGTACAACTCGCTCGCATCTTGCATGTCGGTGCAGTGCCGCATCGCAACGCCGGTGCGTTCGGTGACACTGCGAATGCGTTGCAGAAAGGTAGAGAGATCGTCAGGGGACTCCTTGGCGTCATCGGCAAGATCGCTGAGCAATCCGATCGTGTGAAGATTGGCACCGAGTTCGTCATGCAGATCCGCGGCGAAGCGTTCCTTAATCTCAGCCAATTGACGCATTTGGATCATCCGCGTCATCAACACGATGAATCCGATCGCGACGACCAGGAACAAGGCGAGCCAAGTCATGCGTCGCAGGTTGGCGGTTTGCTGTGCGTAACGTTGTTGCAATTCGTTCATGATTTGGGGGCGGAGCGTTTCAAGATCATGACGTTTCGCCAGTCCCTCCAGCCACTCGCGAGTTGGCAGGATATTGCCGTAAAAGTTGCTCCCATCAGTGACTGCTGATAATTTGCGACCCAACATCCGGTTGATGCCACTCACCTCCAAATCGGCATTTTTAGCAACGTTCGTTCCATTGGCGAACAGTTCAATCTCCGCAAAGCCGATATGCGAGAGGCCTTCCTGTTCGATGGCGTTTCGGGCTGAGTCCGATGCCACGACACGGACGTACCGACACTCCGACGCCGGGAAACGCTGGACCATAATGGGAGCGAGGTCGTAAACGGAAGCGAGGTCGAACTCGCAGAGAAATTTGGCGTTATCAAAATCTCGCGAATCGGAGCCATACGCTCTAACATTCCGTGGAATGCCGTATTCAGCCGGTTGCGACTGAGGGACGGTGTCGCTGGTATCGGGCCCATGGAGATGAATTCGATCAATCGCGAAAGAGCTCTTTAAGTCAAACGTGATTTCGCATTTGTGTCCACTTTCGATTGAGCACAGATACGCGATGCTCTGCGTCCCCTCGGAGGCGTCCATTAGGTAGGGCAGAAAACCGTCAACGAGATACTGTTTCTGTAAGGATCTTACTGTCGTGTAGGCATCTTCGGAAACGGACACCTGTTGGTGCAACGCTACGTTTTCTTCGCCACTGAATACGATGATCTCGGCCAATTGCAAATCGAAGCGATCGTCCCAAACACGCGGAGATAACACACTTGCGTCGACGCGTATCCAAGATCCGGCGACGGGATTCGGTAGATCGATGACCAGCGGAGCGACTCGTGGCAGAATCACGTCCTCCTTCTTGACTCGGGCGACCACCGTGCCTGAGGTGTCATCGTTGGTGCCAACCAAGATATCGAATTGCCGTGGGAAACCGTCAGCAACGAACCCGTTCTTCGCATCTCGCCAAATCGTGGGGACGAGAACAATTTGATCGATCAGTTCGGTCGATTCGAGTTGGACTTCGATCCAGACACGGTTGTCGGGCTCGTCGTGGGAAGCGGATCGAAATCCGATCGCACCGGCACCGCCTCGCAAGCTTAGCGAGGGGAGTTCCAGCAGTGTTTCGTTGACGTCGACGAGACGCTGCTCGAGTAAAGACAACGAGAGTCGTCGCCAGCCTGCAGCCGGAGTCGGCTGCTCGGTGACCGTGAATGCCAGCATCCCGGTGCAGAGAATGAGCGAAATTATGGTTCTCAGCGTGCCTTCCATCCCTCTATTGTGATCCGAAAATAAGCACTAAGCATCGTACGATTACACGATTTAGTGCCTCCATATCAACGTATAGAGTTAAAGCCAACCACAAAAGCCCGGTGGGGGCGAGGAGATTCGCCTCAGCCGGATTGTGGGACTCTTCGGTTTTTTCAATTTTGTGAAAGGTGTTGATGATGAGAAGTTCTTCTCAAAGGCGAGGTGGTTTCACGTTGGTGGAATTGCTCGTCGTGATTGCGATCATTGGTGTTTTGGTGGGGTTGTTGTTACCCGCAGTGCAGGCCGCCCGCGAAGCGGCACGCCGGATGAGCTGTGGCAATAATTTTAAACAGATCGGCTTGGGCATGCACAACTATCACGCTGCCTATGGCCAGTTGCCCCAACAAGGTGACGGAACGGCAAATTACGATCTTCCGGTCTATTGGCAGGTTTCCGGCGGTGCAAACGGAATGAAGACCTCCGCCTTGGTTCCGCTGACGCCGTTCATTGAGCAACAGGCGTTGTGGGAGCAAATTTCGAATCCGTACGACACTGACGGGAACGGAACGCTGGTCTTTGCAACGACGGCGCGGAACTCCGTCGGAGACTATCACGCGATGGGGCCAGGCACGCACTACTTCTATCGTGATTACGACCCGTGGTCGACGGAAGTGCCGACGTTGCGTTGCCCGAGTGATCCGGGCGTTGGGTTGCCTGCACTCGGGCGAACTAATTACGTCGCGTGTATTGGTGACTCGCCTCACAATTACAAATATGGGAACCGCACAACGGGCGACATTAACGTCATCGACAGTGGAAGCGCCGAAATCGCTCGAGCCGCTCATCGTGGTATGTTCGCGAAGTATCAGAAATTTCGATTTCGTGACGTTCTTGATGGCCTATCCAATACCATCGCGATGGGAGAGATCGCAACCGACCTGGGTGACAACGATACTCGTACTATTCAGAACGACGCGGGGACCACGCGACCGACGTCGGGCAACGTGCTAGCGAATCCGGGCCTGTGTTTGAACAACGCGGGGATGATTGATCCCGAGCGTCCGCAGTTCTGGCTCGACGCAAGCCTGAGTGATTCGTCCAATACCGCGCGCGGCTCGCTCTGGGCTGCCTCTCAAATGGTCCTCTGTGCTTTCAATACGATCCACGGACCGAATAAGCCGCTCTGTGTCACGACAAACTATGAGTACGACGGCGTCTGTCCACCGTCGAGTCGACACCAGGGCGGTTGCCATGTCTTGATGGGCGACGGTGCGGTTCGATTCGTCACCGATTCCATTGAGGCCGGCGACCCGAACCATGGTTCCGTGCAGCTCGGCCAAACCGGCAAGCGTGCCCCCGGATCGATGAGTCCATATGGACTGTGGGGAGCTCTGGGGACGCGAGCAAGTAAAGAAACGATTGATTCTGAATTTTAGAAGCGTGTCCTCTTTGTGAGCAGACACCATCCGCAGGTGCCGTCGAGTCATTCGATTCGGCGGCGCCATCTCTTACTCGAAGGTAGTTGAATGAAGTCTTTTTTGAATGCTCTCTTTTTGATCGTCTGTGTTTCTTTGGTGGGCTGTGGCGGCGGTGGTGAGCCCACCGTTGTGGAAGCAGATGAAGACTATGTGGCCAAGGAACGTGCCGCCTATCTGAATGCAGTCACGTCAGAGATGGAAGCCGGCGAGGACGAATGAACCACGTCCGTTTTGATTTTTGAGTGTAGAAGGATCGCAGTTGCTCTGTTTGATTATTCGAAGGCAGTTGATATGTTTGGTTTTCAAAAGCGAAGCGGTTTGTTTTTCATGCGGCGGATCTTGCATGGTGGACTCATCGAGGCCCTCAGTATCGCCTTGGTGATGATGATTGGTTTTGCGAGTTGCGCGTGGAGCGAATCGCGGTTCAACGTCGCGAAACACGTTCCCAAAGACGCAGCGTTGCAGCCAATCCTCGTCGATGGCGATACTCCGTGGCTTGTGATGACAGCAGACTACGAAAACCCGGCGATCCAGGCTGCGATCCGCAACGCAGAGCGAGATTGGTACAAGGTGTTTGGCTATCCGCCGGTCATTTTTCGCGACGTCACGCGACGCGCCTGGTCCGGTCCCGTGATTGCGTTCGGATCGGCCGCTAATACCAAGCATCTGTTTGAGTCGAATGTTCCCGAGGGTAAAGAACAGTTTCGCTTAACGACCAGTGAGGTGAAGCAAAATCCTGCAATCACGGTGGTCGGTAGTGACACTCGGGGGACGATTTTCGCAATCTACACGTTCTGCGAGGAAGTGTTGGGTGTGGATCCCATGTATCTCTTCACCGACAACCAGCCAGCGAAATGCGGCGCCATCTCGCTGGCTGCCGACTTTGACATCGTTTCGTCGAAACCCACGTTCGAATACCGTGGTTGGTTCATTAACGATGAAGAACTGCACGACGGGATGCACCGCGATCCTCTCGGCGGGAACGTGATCTCGATGGAGTGGATGGACAAAATCCTGGAAACCTTGCTTCGCTGCAAAGGCAACATGATCGCGCCGGAATCAGCTCCTTTTTCCGACGCGTCGGTGTACGAGCTCTGCAAACGCAGAGACGTGGTTATCACCTTTCATCATATTCTTCCGGTAGGATTGAACATGATGGATTGGCCGAAAAAGGTGCCGTTCTCCTTTGTCGATCACAAAGACATTCTCGTTGACGCGTGGACCAAATCGGCGAAGGTGCTCGCCGACAAAAAGGTTGCTTGGACGATTGGGTTCCGTGGTGAAAGTGACGGAGCGTTCTGGAATAGCGATCCTTCCGCACCCAAGGACGATGCCGGGCGCGCTGCGGTGATCGCCGAAGCGATGCAGACGCAGACCGATATAATTCGAAAGATCGATCCCGATGCAACAATTATCGCCGCACTCTGGAACGAGCAGGGGCGGTTCTACAACGATGGCTTGCTGAAGGTGCCCGACGGCGTTTGCAAAATGTTCGCCGATGATGGGAGAGGCTTCATGCGTGACAAGGGAGATGGTTCTGATTTGGATCCTGGTGATGGCCTCTATTATCACGTCATGATGATGATGAATACGCAAAACCGGACCACCGAAGGCGTGCCGCCCGCTCGTTTCTACAGTGAGCTGAAACGATATGTGGAAAAGGGGGCGACCAAGTACGCGATCATTAACGTTAGTGGCATTCGGCCCGCCGCAATGTCGGTTGAAGCGATTACGGACTTTCTCTGGGACGCGAATCCTGGCCTGAGAAGTTCACCGCAAGAGGCGATGAAGGAATACTTGAATGATTGGTACGCAAAGGAGTTCGGACCTGTGTTGGCGCCGGAGTTGACCGCCCTGCGTCTACACTACTACGACATTCCGTACATGCGTGAACAGATGCCGATCCAAGGGCGTTGGCGAGGAGCACGCGGGGAGCATCTGATCCAGTACCTCACCCAAGAGCTGCTCAAAAAGTACGGCAAGGCGATTCAAAACGGTGAAGATCTTCGGGCGATCAGAGGTTTCGAAACTCAGTTTCAGCAGGCAAAAGAACCGCTCGCTGAAACGGCCGGTTTTTTTCCTTCACTCTGGGAGCAAACGAAGCAGCTCGAATCGAAAATTCCTGCGGATCGGAAAGATTACTACCAAGCACACTTCACCTATCAAGTCGCAGTCCACATGTACTCGTGCCGAATGCTGTCGATGGTGAACAATGCCTTCGATCATTACGGGCAAAATCGCGATGCTCTGGCGTTCGCCGATGAAATGGAACTCGCGCTTGAGGAACTTGAGAAGCTACTGGAGGAGGCTCACCGGGCTGAGTACGGTAATTGGGACACGATGTTCATGCACGTTCGGCTGATGGACATGTGGCGCACCCGGCTGCTGCTGAAGGAATCGATTGCAATGATCCAGGGCGAGCCATGCACGTCCGGCTATCGCGGAATCATGAACGGGTCGTTTTGGGGATCAGCTCAAGCTTACATGGATCACGGCGATGGCGTCTTTCCGTATTTTTACAGGCATTCCGGACGGGGGCTGGAGGTTCTTGAGAATCGCAATTCAATTCCGGTGGTCGCAAATGAGCAGCGTTGATACGGCGCCGTGTTGATGCTGCGACGGGTAACGTGGCTTGTCGCAGAAAGCACGGAAGTGTCACGGCGACCACGTCGTCGTTGAACGCTGTCAGAGTGTTCAAGGAAGACACGTATTGGGCGGCTTTCGCGGGCACGCGAGCTAGTCGCCTTCCCGTAAACATGGTGCGGCGGAATCGAACGATAGGTGGTCAATTATCAAACGGGTCTGTTCGTGTCCTCTAAACATGCGACACGGGACGATGCCGCTACCATCTATGTTTAAGTGAAAATTGCGATTCAAAATGTTGGATAGATCGAACACGATGCGGGCAAAATCGAAGTGTTCACGACGATGAGGCGAAGTAACATTTTTGATCGCAAATGCATGACCAGTCAACGATGAATACCTAGGCGAGTGAAATGAAGAATATCGTATCGAGTCTGTTGCTGACTCTATGGGTCGCTGCCCCCATTCACGCTCAGAGATTCACCAAGCCCGAACCAGCAGGCAAACTGAAAAACGATCCCGCCCGAGAACAAGAGTTCATGGATTGGGGATTAGGCATGTTCGTGCATTGGTCATTCGATTCGCAACTCGGCAGCGTGATTAGCCACTCGATGGACTATGCCTCACGCGATTACCTCGATCGCTATGTCAATGAGCTGCCTAAGACGTTTAACCCGACACAGTACGATCCAGACAAGTGGATGGAGATCGCCAAGCTGGCTGGTGCCAAATACATGGTTTTCACGACCAAGCACCACAACGGGTTTTGCATGTGGGACACGAAGACCACGGACTTCAACATCATGAACACGCCGTATGGCAAAGATATTGTCGGCGCTTACGTCGATGCATGCCGACGACACGGGATGAAGGTTGGGTATTACTATTCTCCTGAGGATTTTGCTTTTCACTATGAACGTGATATCCCCGCGCGTGGTGCAAAAGACAGTGGGAAGTATCACGATGAGTTGGTCGCCTATACCAAGACGCATCTCGATGAGCTTTTCGCCAACTATGGAGAGATCGATGTGATCTTCTTAGATGGAGGACACAAGGGCGAGTTGGCTCAGCACGTGCACAAGATTGCCCCGCATTGTCTCGTGACCCGTGGAGAAATGGTGACTCCGGAGCAGAAGCTTCCAGCCGAACCGATTCCTGGTCCGTGGGAAACTTGCTTCACCCTCGGGAACCAGTGGCAATACAAACCGACCAATGAAGACTATAAGTCTGGCACACGCTTGATCAACATGTTGATCGAAACGCGTGCCAAGGGTGGGAACCTGTTGATCAACATGGGCCCGATGCCATCAGGAATCGTTCCGCTCGAACAGGAGGAGCGGTTTCGTGAATTGGCACTTTGGATGTTTGTCAATGACGAAGCGATTCACGACATTCGTCCGTGCGTCACCGCTGGAAGCAAAGACGTTTACTACACTCAGTCGAAGGATGGCAAGACCGTGTACGCGTTGCTCACGGGGTTGACGGACGATGATCCCAAAGGCGGTACCCAGTGGGGGCGTTCGGTTCGAAAAGAAGTCGTGCTGAAAGAATTGACCGCGACCCCTAAAACCAAAATTACTGTCTTGGGACAAGAGGATCGCGTGGAAAAGTTCACGTCACGGCACGACATCGGTACGCGGCATGAGCAAACCGAAGATGGATTGAAGATTTCCGCAGTGCGTGCACAGCGACTTTACAACAACCGACGTTGGCCGAATGCGGTCGTATTGCGGCTTGAGAACGTGAAGTTTGCGATTGACCAATAGGGAGCTCGGCCTATCGAAGGGCGGGCGGCCGTGGGCGACGCGACGAGGCCTTCCATAACGGAATGGATAGGCTCGTTTTCCTGTCCACGTCGATGCCGCATCAACTGAATGTTCCGGCGTATCGAAAATAGAAGATTCATAACTCAGATGAAAAGTGCAATGAAAAATCATACGATTCGTGACCGCAGCGATCTTCAAAGAAGAGAATTCCTTGCGTTGGCTGCCTCGAGCGTTGGGGTTGGGCTAACAACGCGTGCGAGTGCAGGCGAGGTCTCGCGGATTGTCACGTTGAAGGAGGCGCATCAGGGCACGCTCGAGATCGACCTGCGGATCATGAATCAGTACGACGTGCAACCGCCGGAGGTGCAGGAGTTTTATACGGCCTGTCGCGCGGCGTTGACGGGGCCGAATCCCGAAGAGTCACTGGCACAGCAGTGTCGAAATTTTAATCGTTCGACGCTCGGCGGTCCGATGTTGGGCGATCTGGCTTCGACAAGTGTGGCCGTGTGGATGCACTTACCGGAACCCGACCGCGTTGATGTCGTCGTGAGCCTCGATGCCGGCGGATCACCGAAGGCGTTTGCTTCGCGAGCAGCCGAACGGATTCAGGTAGTGCGGTGCGAGGGGCTTTTGCCCGACACACGCTATACCTACGTGGTGAGGGATTCCAAGGGGCGAAAACTCGGAAGCGGCGGCTTTGCAACGGCCCCGGATGAGCTGTCTGAAAATCCATTCCAAATTGCCTTCGGGACGTGTTTTCACAAAGTCGGTTTGTATCGACCGGAGTTGATGAAACTGGTGCAGGAACGTGGCAGTCGCGCGATGCTGGTGCTCGGCGATTCTGCCGTGGACGACCGGAAGTGTGATTATGGATTGATCAACACCGACTACATGCTTCGCAACCTCTCACCGCCCTGGCAGCAACTCACGGCAAATGTCCCCGTGTTCACATCATGGGATGACCATGACTATTGGCATGATGATGCAGGCGGTACGCGCACCAGAGGTCAGGCGATTGATGTTGATGGACTGCGCCGAAATTGGATTACCCAATGGAACAATCCGGATCGGAGTGTGGATCGCAACGGAGTCTACTTCCAGACGCAAATCGGGCCGGTGCAGTTCATTTCGCTCGATACACGCTCGTGCCGGGTGAATGAGCAGCGTGGGCAGTTGAATTCATTTTTAGGCGAAGAGCAGATGGCTTGGGTGAAGAAACAACTTAATGAATCAACGTCGCCCTACATTTTGCTCAGCAGTGGAACGATGTGGAGTGACTACATTTCCAACGGGAAAGACAGTTGGGGCACATGGGACACGGAAGGCCGCGAAGAAATCTTTCAGGTGATCGACGGCAAACAGGGATCGCAGGTCATCCTGCTGTCCGGGGACCGTCACGGCGCACGCGGTTTTGCCATTCCACGTCCTGGCCGCAAAAAGATCTATGAGTTTGAGGTCGCAACCTTGGGAGGTGTTCCGGGGCCGGGGGCATTCGGGCAAGACAGATCGGCACAATTGTTCGGCCTTCCGAGCAACTCATGGGCGTTTAGTGAATTCTCTTTCCGCTCGGTTGCTGGAGTCCCGCAGGCGACCTTCCGCTTGGTGAATGAGCGTGGGGAAGAGTTGGAAACGATCGAACTGGATTAGCCGTACCTGACTCGGCTATCGATTTTGAAAATAAGACGAGCATGCTCCAGTAATAAAAATATGAAGAATCGAATAATCGCCTGTTTGTTCGTCATTATCGCGGGGGGATGGGCTTCCTTGCTCGCGGCCGATGACGCAATGGCTCTGCGTGAGACACTGAACCCGCTCGCTAATCGTGGCGTGCCGAGATCGGTCGAGGCGTTGTGGGACGGTTTTGATCCTCGATCCGAACCTCTGGACGTGGAAATCCTGAAAGAGTGGGAGCAGGAAGGGGTTGTCCTGAGGGTGGTGAGGTTCCGTATCGGAACGTTCAAAGGCCAGAAGGCGATGTTGGCGGGAGTGTTTGGTTTTCCTAAGGGGGCAACCAACTTGCCGGGGCTACTGCAAATTCATGGCGGTGGTCAATACGCGGATTACAGGGCACCGTTGGCGAACGCGAAACGCGGCTATGCCACCATTTCGATCTCTTGGGCGGGCAGAATCAACGCACCGGACCACAAGGTAACGCCCGCCGAGGTGAAGCTGTTTTGGGAAGACAAAACGGACCATCCAAAGTACCGGTTGACGACCGACTGGGGCGCAGTCGATGGTTATCATGCGTCGTCGCGGAACGCGGCGAACGTGTTTCCCAAGATTCCTGATCCGGCAACCTGGACGCTGGATGATGTCAAATCGCCACGGAACAACAGTTGGTTTCTGTGCACCCTCGCCGCACGCCGAGCGATTACATTTCTCGAAGAACAACCGCAGGTCGACGCCGATCGTGTGGGCGTTTACGGGCATTCGATGGGCGGCAAGCTGACCGTGCTGACGGCTGGTTCCGACGACCGCGTGAAAGCGGCCGTGCCTTCCTGTGGTGGGATCAGCGATCGGTACAACGACGATCCGTTGTTTCGTGCGACCCTTGGCGATGACGCCTATTTGAAAAACATCCGGTGCCCGATTCTGTTTCAAAGTCCGGCCAACGATTTCCACGGACGCATCAACGATCTGCAAATCGCACTGACGGAAATCAAAACGGAGGCATGGCGGGCAACTTGTTCGCCTCATCACAATCATCAGGATACGAGCAACTTTGAAGTCGCCGCCCTGCTGTGGTTCGATCAGTACCTGAAAGGTTCATTTCAATGGCCGAAGACTCCGGCAACTGAATTGAGTTTGAAGGCCGTCCCCACGTTTTCCGTGATTCCCGATCAGTCGAAACCTGTGTTGGCAGTCGATGTGTTCTACACCCGTCAGGGCCAGATGGACGGAAAGCCGGACGATCGCGAAAATACCAAAGCGAAGTTTTGGCATCATGCGAAAGCCGAGATGAGAGATGACGTCTGGGTCGCGGATTTGCCCCTGTTCGGAAACGAACGGCCGTTATGGGTTTATGCCAATGTTCTCTATTCGCTCGATAAACCACTCAGTGGAGCGGGGTACTATTACGGCACCTACACCGCTGAGCAGTTCAATGTCTCATCGTTGATGTCGATCGCCTCGGCCGCGGAACTTCAGGCCGCTCAGGTAAAGCCTACCGTGCAGCCGTCCACGATGATCGAGACGTTCGAAGGTGATTGGCAAAAGGAATGGTTTAGCTACAAGCTCGAGGATTGGGCACGTCGAACTCATAAGGTGTACGACCCGCAGTGGGCGGCTCCCCCGGATTCGCAGTTGTCAATTGAAGTGCAAACCGATTCGGCGAATTCGATGGTTGTGGGCATCGACGCGTTTGCAGCCGAGGTCGAACTGCGTGGCGGCGTCGATTGGCAAACGATCGTTCTCTCGAAATCAGACTTCATGGACGCCGAAGGCAAGTCGCTTGAAGAGTGGCGAGGGATTCGAGAGTTGCGTCTCGGAGACCAAGAAACTCTGAAGGGTAAAGAGGTCAGGCGAAGCGTTGGCAAACGATGGAACGGTGCGACGCCGAAACTGCGGAATTTGCAGTGGATCAGTGTGGAAGCGGATACCGAACAGAGCAGCGATTCCGCATCCTCATCGATTCGAGATCAGATCGACTATCCGTCGTTTCTCGGCCAGATGGATATGACTTGGGACCGCGTTCCCCATCGGTGGGAAGTCGCGCCGTATACGGGAAACGGCAATGTCGGATTTTTGTTTTATCAATCCAACAAGGATGCGAAGAATGTAATCTCGATTCATGCCGGTCGGCATGATTATTACGATCACCGACTGCCGCACGACGGAAATGAGAACCTGTGGATCTATCGCAGTCGTCTCCCATTGGGCCGTTTTCAATTGAAGTCGAAAGGTAACATCGTGTCGGCCGATCTGCGATTGAGTCTTTGGGATGCAGAGCTAACCGGGACGATTCAAACAGACCAGGGCGCCTACACTGTTCGCGGACTTTCCCACAGTCTCGACGATGTGATCTATTTCGAAACCGACGCCGTCGGTGGTGAGTCCGTAGAAATCACGTGGCATCCTGAGGAGCCGATGCCTCCCGTTCGAGTAACGCTCGATGCCGGCGGTGGCCCCAAAGGCGGAACCTGGGATCGAATGCGGAAAGCTCCTTTGCCGATGCCTCCGGCGCCCACGTTGACCGAATCAAACGGAACGCACTACTGCCTGCAGCCATTGCATGATCACCGAGGCGAAACGACAACGGGATGGAAAGTGTCGGGTGCCAAAGACGGCAACCAAGTTCTGATTGCGAGTATTCACCACAGTTTCCCCGAGCACGATAGTCAAGAAACGGTTGAGGCGAACCTCGCTCGAGCCGACGCCCGTCTGTCTGATAACTCGTTGTTTGCGACTCACCGAGATTGGTGGCATGAATACTATCCGCTCAGTTTCTTGACGATCAATGATCCCGAAAAGGAAGCGTTTTACTGGATTCAGATGTACAAGTTTGCTTCCGCGACGCGCGGCAACGGACCTGTCATGGATCTCATGGGGCCTTGGTATCACAATACGTTTTGGCCGATGGTTTGGGGGGATCTGAACGTCGAACTTCAATATTGGACGCACCTCACCGCGAATCGTTTGGACGCGGGTGCCTCCTTGGTGAATTGGTTTGATAAGCACGAGGCGCAATTGTTCAAAAATGTGCCGAAGCACTGGGAAGACAGCGCGGGGCTGGCGACGTTGTTTCCTCAAGACCTCGTCGCGAGCCAGGGCGGTACGGTGCCAGACATGTTGTGCTGGATTCTTCACGACTATTGGTTGCACTGCGAATTCGCGGGCGATCGAAAGCGAATGCGAGACGGGCTGTTTCCAAAAATTCGCGGGACGGTCAACAGCTATCGCAACTACCTGAGCGATAATCCCGTTCAATCGGATGACGGCAAGATCCACATCAAGAACAGTTGGTCGCCTGAGTATCCGGGCGGACGCGGGCAAGACATCAACTTCACGATCGGGCTGATGCGTTGGGCGTTGCAGACATTGTTAGACATCAATGCCGAGCACGAATTGAACGATCCGTTGGCGCCGCAGTGGCAGCAAATGTTGGACAACCTCGTCGACTTTCAAATTGATGAAAATGGGCTGCGGGTGGGCAAGGACATTCCGTTCGACACTCCCCATCGACACTATTCACACCTGCTGCCGTTTTATCCGCTAGGGGTTTTGACGACAGACACGGACGACGGTGCACAGCTATTGCGTACCACACTGGATCATTGGCTCGATGTGACTTTTAACAGCGGCATCAAAGTCGGGGCGATGCCGGTGACGGGATACACGGCAACCGGGGCGGCATCGATGTACGCGATGCTGGGTGATGCCGAGAAGGCGTACGAATATCTCGATTTCTTTATTCAACACGATCGAGTTTCGCCAACGACGATGTACGCTGAAGGCAATCCGGTTATCGAAAGTCCGTTGTCGTTCGCGACGTGCATCCACGACATGCTGCTGCAGAGCACCGGCGGTAAAATTCGCGTCTTCCCAGGAACGCCTGAGCGATGGTCGGATGTCGCGTTCGCCCAATTACGGACACAGGGAGCGTTCCTCGTAACGGCAAAACGAAAAGGCGGAGTGACCGAATTTGTGAAGTTGCAAAGCGAAGCGGGGTCTCCGTGTCTCGTGAAGATCGATATTCCGAATCCGATCATCAGCGTAAACGGAGGTCCTGCACCGGAGGGCGTTTGCCGATTGACCGAACAAGGGTTCTACGACGTTGCGATCGAAAAGGGCGATGCCGTGACGTTCAGTCGCGTGGCATTGAAAGATGCGGATATGAAAATTACGCCGATATTCGTCAGCGAAAAGAACCGCAACCTGTTCGGCTTCAATGAAAACACCGAGCGGCTTCCCGGTCATCGGCACTATTCCAAAAGTCCTTCCAAGAAGTAATCTGCGTTCAAACTCGGACGCGGAACGAATAGGAGACAGAAGGCAGGAGGCGAGTTGGTCGTCGGCGTCGATTATGCATCCGTGTTGTGGACATTGACGGCGACCGTGGTTACTCCGGCAATGGGGGCGCCGCCGGTGCGTTGGCCGATCAGTTTGCTTCGGTCGATTGGCTATTTTTGAGAATTGTCGAGCGAGTCGAAGAAGGGCTGCGACGTGAGTCGAAACTCTCGAATGTCGAGAGAGCCAAATGAGAAGCCGATTTTCGCGGACTTCTTCGGCTGTGCAATGCGAGGATGTTGAACACGGATCGTCTTTGTGTTGATCGTCACGACGGCGGTGTCGCCGACGACTGAGGCTTCGATGCGACTCCAGTGTCCGTCGACGAGTTTGGGAACATCGTCGCCTCCGCTGAGGACGATCATTTCCGCTTTTTGCCCCGCTTCGCTCGCGGCGTAGGTCACGATTTGGCTCGAGGGTTTCGTTGACTCGTTCGCTGTTTGCGTTCGTAGTCGAATTCGGAACGCGTGTCCGCCTTCCTCGGCATCCATGGTGAAGACGACGGTGCGACAACTTGACGGCCGAACATCAATGACGACTCTCGCATCGCAATGCGGAACTTCATAGAGCATCAACGGACCATGGTTGTTGTACTTTTTGTAGAGTTCAGCGTCTTGTGTTACCGAGGCCATCCCGTTATCGATTTTCCAGTCACCGCGTACCGCTTTGCGGCCTTTGAGATTGGGGGCGGTGTAAGGATCAACGACGAGGAAATTGTGTGGGTCGGTTGAGTGTTCGACATCGTGAATGGTGGGAACCCGTTTAGCGGACTCTGTTTCGAGAACCGCGAGGAGTCGTTTTCGCACCGCCGCAGTTTGCGCGTCATCGGTGTGGGGTAGGAATGGAGATTGTTCCAAAACGTCGTTTTCAATATCAAACAAGCGTCCATCGTCGTAGAGTTTCCAGCGTTGGTCGCGAACGGAAACTTGAAACCCGAAGCGGTCCTTATCCCAACCTGGACGTGGATCGTAGAACGAATAGATCCACTTGCGTGATTCCGGGTTCGGTTGGCCAATGAGTTGTTGATAGAAACTGACTCCGTCGAGATCATTTGTTGCGGGAAGAGGCTTGCCGGCGGCCTCGAGCAGTGTCGGGATGAAGTCCGTCGAGTCGACGAGTGTGTCGTTGACGCCTGCGTGGATCTTTCCGGGCCAACTCGCGATCATCGGGACGTGCGTTCCCGCATCGGTTGTCGATCCCTTTCCTCCGGCGATTTCGCCGTGCACCGTTTGCGATCGAATTCGGACGTCGGTTCCGTTGTCGCTGTAAAAAAGGACTAGCGTATTATCAGCGATTCCGAGTGCCTCGATCTTGGCGAGGACTTTGCCGACGCACTCGTCCATGTAGCGGACCATATCAGGAAAGTTCGCGGTGTCGGGATGGGAGCGCAGTTCGGGATCGTTCCAACGAGGCGAACCCGGCGTGGGAGTCATCGGCCAATGCGGCAACGCCATCGGATAGTACACGAAGAACGGTTTGTCTCGTTCTTGTTCCATGAATTCGCCGATGTAATCGACCCACATGTCGGGACCATACTTGCCGCTCGCAGTTTTCAATTCTCCGTCTTCCATCCACGTCGGATCCGCATAACGTGATCCTTTCTCTTCCGTTTCGCCGGAATGAAAAAGGCTGTATCGATCAAATCCGGCGTCCTTGGGATGCATCCCGAGTCCCCGTCGCTTTTCAGATCCTGGGTAGTCGGGCGGATCGTAGCTCTGCAGTTGCCATTTGCCCGCGATACAACATTGGTAGCCGGCATCGTGCATGTAGTGACCGATCGTTTTAGCGGTAGGGTCGAGGATTCCGAAACTGATCCAATTGCGATGATTGTGCAAACCCGTCATCAATTGCAGTCGTGTGTTGGCGCACAGAGGTTGCGAGTAAGCGTGTTCAAATCGCATGCCTTGCGCGGCGAGTCGATCGAGGTTTGGCGTTTGATAGCTTTGACCGCCATAGCAACCGATTCCTTCGACGCCGAGATCGTCTGCCATGATCAGGACGATGTTAGGCATCGTTTGATCGGCTTGGATTGGACAACCCATTCCAACGAAGAATGCGATCGTTAGCGAACCGATTAGCGAATAACGGTTCAGAGCGTGCGGGATGGATTGTGAACTCATCGTATGAAAGCCTCGTTGCTCAAGGGCGCCCACGGTGCGGGGACGCGATGCGATTCTGAAAAGCAAATCGTAACGCATCAGCAACCATCACGCTGTCAGATGTGTCAGAAGTGTCGCGTATAGACTTTGCGTGAAGCGGGATGACGGAGCCCGAGGTGGCTGCTATTGACGGGCGTCTAATCTCACTCTAGTTTTTAACTGACCGACGAGTCAGGAAAGAATTGCGGGTTTCACCAGGCGGCGATGACGATGAGGCCACAGAGAGGCAAGCAAAAACTGTTAGACGCGGCTACGGATCTGTTCGAGTCTCGGGGATATTTCTCAACGACGGTGGAACAGATTACCGAGCAAGCGGGCGTCTCAAAGGGCCTTGTCTACAACTACTACGCCAGCAAAGAGGAACTGCTCGTCGGGCTGATTGAATCGGCGACCACGCGCATGGAATCTGTCGCGGAATCGCTGACGCCGAGCGAAACGATCGAAGATTCGCTTTCCAAATTCGTAGACAACTATCTGAGTTTTCTGCAGTCCGAACGCAGATTTCTCAAGCTACAGCTATCGCTGATGTTGATGCCGGAATTGCGGGACGTCGTTCACGAGGCACAGGAAACACGAGCGACGCTATTGCTATCGACGATCACCGGATGGCTGCGCGAGGCCCGTGTCGATCATCCCAAGGGGAACGCCCGTCTGTTTTTGGCGATGCTCGATGGAGTCGCGTTGCACTATCTCTGCATCTACGAGCAGTACCCACTTCGTACGATGAAGCCGCGGCTAATGCAAGCCGTTTGTGACATCTGCAATCAATCTGAATCAAATGCATGAATACATTAGACGTTCGCCCGCTGCCATCGATCGAAACCGTTGTCGACATGAGGAGCCGATATCTTGACCAGGCAACGGCGCCGTTGGACGGGATGTGGCTGTACGGGTTCGTTCCGATGTCGAAACACTATGGCTTCTACGATCGCGACTCGCTCTGTGGATACTTTTGTGTGAATGAACAAGGGCGTCTGTTGCAATTCTATGTCGACGATCGGCAATGCATCGACCCGCTGTCGCATTTTGAGTCGGTCGTGACAGGTGATGTGATCGAGGAACACATCACGGGAGCGTTCGTCAGCACCGCGGAGCCCGCGTACCTGTCATTGTGTTTGGATACCTTCGCGTCGTTCGACGTTAATGCGTTGATGTACGAACTCGATGTCTCAAAATCACGGGAGAAGATCGAAAGTGCGATTGTTCTGAAGGAGGCGGTCGCGGGACAACTTTCGCAGGTTGTCGATTTCGCGGCCTCGGAGATCGGTGCGCCGAAGGATTGGCTCGGTGGTTACTACGAGAATTTGATCAGTCGCGGCGAATTGTACGTCGTGCGCAGGGATGGTGAAATCATCGCGACCGGAGAAAGCCGTCTTAGTGACGCGTACGAATCGGGCTATGCGGATGTCGGAGTGATTGTTGCTAAGAATGAACGCGGCCAGGGCATTGCGACACAGGTGCTGCGGCGATTGGTAGAGATCAACGAATCTCGCGACCGACAGTCAATCTGCTCGACGGAGAAAGGAAATCGAGCGGCACAAAGGGCGATTTCGAGAGCTGGATTTGTGTCGAGGCATCGTATTGTTGAGTTTTCGTCGCCGCGTTCGGCTCCCGTCTCGCATCCGATGTCCGAACGTCTATGATTGCGGTTCCGTTCTCGGTCATTGTTGAACAGAGAGCCTGATGATTGTACTTCTTAGATTTTGATTGGAGAGACGATGACGAAGCGATGGCGAATTGCCGGGATCAATTTTTCTCACATGCACATGGGAGACTTATTGCGAAATGTCGTCGATCATCCGGATGCGGAATTGGTCGGTATTTGTGACGAGAATCGCGCCGCGATGCAGCCTGCGATCGAGACGCTCGAAATCGATGAGTCGGTGGTTTTCACTGATTACCAGAAATGCATGGAGACGGCTAAACCCGACCTCGTCATCTTGTGTCCACCGACGGGAGAGCATGCGTTGTGGGTGGAGCGGGTGGCGTCCTACGGCGCCCATCTGTTCGTTGAGAAACCGTTTGCCGCGTCGTTGTCGGATGCCGATCGGATGATTGCTGCGGTGAAGCAACCGGGGCAACGCATGATGATCAATTGGCCCATTCGATGGGAACCGTGCTGTTACACCGCGTGGCAATTGATCGACGAAGGTGTGATCGGGGACATCATCGAAACTCACTATTACGGCGGAAATCGCGGTCCGCTTTATCATGGTGCGGACAAAATTGAACACGCACCCACGGCAGAAGACAAGCAAAACAGTTGGTGGTACAAACTTGACGCCGGGGGAGGTTCTTTGCGGGATTACCTGGGGTATGGAGTCACGATCGGCACGTGGTTTAACGGTGGGCAAAAACCGATCGAAGTGACGGCCGTCATGTCGGGAACACCTGGGATTGAGGTCGACGAACATAGTATCACGATCGCTCGTTACGAGAACGGGCTATCAAAGTTCGAGACGCGGTGGGGAACGTTCACCGACCCATGGACGAACCAGCCGCAACCGAAATGCGGATTCGTTATCCGCGGTACGCAAGGGACGATCTCGAGTTATGACTATGAACGCACGGTTCGCGTTCAAACGCTTGAGCGACCGGAGGGATACGATCATCCGGCAGCCCCCCTTCCCGAAGGCGAACGCAACGGGATCGAATACGCAATCACACGCCTGTCGCAGGATTTACCGATCGAAGGACCGCTCTCGCCGGAAATCGCGAGAATCGGACAGCAGATCATCGAGACCGCCATTCAAAGTGCCGAAGCCAAGCGGACACTAACGCTGATTGAGTGAAGCTTCATCACGGCCGAATTGGGCATCGCAGGGATCGCCAAGAGTTCCGCCTGATTCGTATTGAACTTTCTGGAACAAGCGGAAATTCATACTTCAAACGCATTGTGCAGCGGCGCAGTGCCTCCGTTCCCATTGCGAGCTGATGCGTCACCTGATTGTCAGGCTGATGGTTGTTTTGCACCGTTCGCCAGATATCGATAGCACAAGGTTGCGATCATGCCGCAGCACGAAAATCCGGCAACGACTGCGAACACGAGCTGATGGCCGATGGTGGGATTGCTCGATGTTTGGGAACCTCGATCCAGCAAGACGCCCATCAGTGGACCCATGAAGATGTCCGGCGTGTATCCGATTGCCGAAACAATTCCGACTGCCGTGCCGGTGTATCGAAGGGGAATCTTGCCTTCTCGCATGATCGCGAAATAGAGGCCGCGAAGTGCAAACACGGCCGCACTGGTAGCCGTGATCAGCACAAAAAAGCTCGCGAGCATGCCTGGATGCAAAAGATTCAAGGCGATGACGAGGCTGCCGATGGTAAGGACGAGAAAACTCAATGCGGTAACGTTCGTGACGCGAAGCCGGTCCGCGACAAATCCCGCAAGGATTGCCGCCACCGGTCGCATCCACATGGACAGCGTACTCGCGTAAGCGGCGGACACCTCGTCAAACCCCAACGCCTCTTTTGCATACAGCGATACATCGTCGAGACCTTTGTAGGCGACGTAGGCACAAAGGATGATGACCGCCTGCAGCCACACCGTTGGCATGCGTGCGACCTCACGCAGTCCGTTCCATCGAGATGTTCTCCTTTTGGCATCTTGGATCCCGGTGTCTTTGAACCCCGCGTCTCGGCACCCCGCGTCTTGGAAGCCAGTGCGTTGAGACGGGCCAATAGGTCGATGGGTCGCGGCGACTTCCGGCAGTGTCCACCATGTCATTGCAGCGGCCAGCGAAGTCACACCTGTGAAGATCCAAATGACTTGGGTGAACGCAGCGCTTCGTTGCTCAAACGTGGTTGTGTCGATGTCATCAGGCAGCAATGCCGAGTAACCGTAGACGGAAGCGGACCCGATAACGGCCGCGACCAACCCACGGCCGCCGTCGAGCAGCCCAAACGCACTGCCTTGCAGATTGGCTCCACCCCATTGCCGTGTCGCACGAATGAGCCCCGCCCAAAACAGGAAGACAGTGGTGAATCCCCAAAAGCCATAGAGATACATCAGCGTTCCGGGCAGCGGCACGGTCGCTAGTAGCACGCCACCGACCGCGGTCGAAACTAATGCGATCGTCATCAGGCGGCGAGGGCCGTAGCGATCCGCCAACGGTCCGCCTGGGAAATATGACAGCATCGCGACCACGCCGTATGCCGAAAAAGCCCAACCCAGTTGCAGGTTGGTGATGCCGAACACCTCCAGCAACGTCGGGCGAAATACTCGCGGGAGGACAAACGGCAGAAAGAAGATCGCTTCGCCCGCCAAGACCAGCGTGGCGAGCGTTAGCCAGCGAAGGCGAGAGGGCGGCGATGGATTGGAGATGTCCATGAGTGTTGGAATCATAACTGCATTCGCAATCAATGCCCATCGCAGTGATCTTCGGTCTCAGGTCTCAGGCGATCGGGGCTCTTTCGATCGGTTGATCGAATGCTCGCGAGGTCGTGAGCGACGCATCCGGTCTTAAAGACTTCGTTCGATTTGGATTCGAAATCTTGCTCATTGAGTGTCCAAGGACTACCTTCTGAACTGCCGGCGAGATGTTGTTGATCAGTGTGTTTTGACGAGACACCTTAAGCCAACGCTGACGACTCGCGGCGTGCTCTTGCCGAGCATTGAGTCGCTCTTCCATCAGCTTTTCATTTCGCCGAACAACCTTCTATGGAACTTAATATAATGTCCCCACGCCGTTATCAGGTCATTCTCGCGACTCTCTTGATGTGGGGGCCGACGGCAATTGCGGAAACGTGGCGACCGTTGCTCGATAAGGAACTATCCAATTTTGAAATTTGGATGGGTGTTCCTCATGAAAGTGTGACGGGGCTACCGGAGGGGACGTACCAGTCTAAGAAGACGACCGGTGGCACGCCGATGGGACTCAATAACGATGTCAAGAACGTTTTCTCGGTTACCGAGGTTGATGGCGAACCTGTTCTCCACATCACGGGCGAGATCTATGGTGGGCTGACGACGCTCGAACAGTTTGAAAACTATCACTTCAGCACGCAATTCCGTTGGGGTGAGAAGAAGTGGGAACCTCGACTGCAAGGTTTGCGGGACAGCGGCATTCTCTATCATTGCACGGGAGAACATGGATCGTTCTGGAAAGTTTGGATGTCTTCCATTGAGTACCAAGTCCAAGAAACAGACCTGGGTGACCTGTTCGCTCTCGCCGGTACTTCGGCACACGTTCGAGTTTCCGGTCGGAGATACGATCCCAAGAGCGCCGTGTATCTAGAAAAGGGCAACGCCCTCTCCTGTGCCGAGCCCGATGCTCCTCACGGTGAATGGAATCATCTTGAAATCCATGCCGTTGGAACCACCTCCGTGCACGTTGCCAACGGTGTTGTTTTGATGGTTCTCGAGAATTTGAAAATCCGAGAGAAACCTTTGTCACGAGGCCAGATCCAAATTCAGAGCGAAGCAGCAGAGTGTGAGTATAAAGACATCAAAATCCGATCGATTAGTGACTTCCCGGCCGACATCAAGTCCCAAATGAGACTTCGCGATTCAGACATTGCGTCGTAACCCTTTTGCCTGAATCCTTTCGCCGTATTTAGCTGTCGAATTCTGTGACACGTTCTGCTTAAAACTTTGTTCCTTGGGAGACGTCATGAACGTCCGATTCGCTTTTGTTGTTGTGCTTATGCTCGCCACGCACGTGTTAGGTTTGGCCGCCGATGGCATTGGCCAAGAGCGAGCGGTTGCAAAACCGACCGGAAAGGTGCGACCTGACATGACGGAAGGTGTGATCAGTGAAGGATCGATCATCTTCACGTATGTTGATGAAAAACACCGACGACGTTTGACACTCGATCTTTATCGTCCCGAAGTCGCGAGTGAACCGTCACCGGCCATCGTGATGTATTTCGGCGGTGGATGGCAGAATGGTCGACCTGGCCTATTCGCGCCGCTGGCCCAGGCACTCGCTCAGCGAGGATACGTATGTGTGGTGCCTGAATACCGCCTGTCGGGTGAGGTCCCTTTTCCCGCTGCTGTGCATGATGCGAAGGCGGCGGTTCGGTGGACCCGCAAATTCGCCAAGAGGTTCAATATCGATCCGCAGCGTATCGCATGCCTCGGTGGATCGGCCGGTGGGCATCTGTCGGGGTTTGTCGCCGCGACGAACGGTTCGCAGGACTACGAAGGCGACGGCGACCATCGCGAAGTGTCGTCGGAGGTTCAGGCATCGGTCGTGATGTGTGGACCGATGAATCTTTTAGATTCGGACACCGTCGATCGTGTCGAGAAGGCGGCGAAGGAACCTTCGGGACACGCCATTATCGATTTCCTGCAGGGTGAGACTCCATCGTCCAACAAGTCCTTGTATCGGCAGGCGTCACCGGTCACCCATGCCGGTCCACACGTTCCTCCGATGTTGTTTATCGATGGCGAGTTTGATAACCCGCGAGCCCGATACATCGAATTCTGGAAGATACTCGACCGTCATGACATTCCTCATGAGTTTGTCATGATGCCGGACGCGCCGCATCCGTTTTGGGGCAACCACCGTTGGTTCATGTCAACGGTCGATGCCATCGATAACTTTTTGAAGAAGCATATTTAGGCGCAAGGGCAGTTCAATACAGCCATAGTGGCAGATAACGGAAACCTCCCGTCATCCGCCTGACGTACCTCTTCACATTGCCAAACCCGTGGAGTCGAATTTTAATTCTCATTCCAAGTCCAGGTCTCTCCCGCAGCGAGATCGACCTCACGAGTTTCAGAACCATGCCGAACGACAAGCGGGTTGCCTTTGAGGGAATGAATGGTCGCTTCCGCTAATTTGCCGTCTTGCCAATGAACGTCGACTTCGAAGGCCCCACGTGCTCGCAATCCTTTTACCAATCCCGTCGGCCATGCATTGGGGAGAGCGGGTAGGAGGTGAAGTTCACCGGCGTGGCTTTGCAGCAGCATCTCTGCGATCGCCGCTGTTCCACCGAAGTTACCATCAATTTGAAACGGTGGATGCGTATCGAATAGGTTTGGTAGCGTGCCGTTGCGCAGCAGTGTTTCGAGCAATTGATGGGCGCGGTCACCGTCGTGGAAGCGTGCCCAGAAATTCACTTTCCACGCCATGCTCCACCCCGTGCTCTTGTCGCCTCTGGCTTCGAGAGTCTTCCGTGCAGCCGCGAAAAGATCCGGTGTGCTGTAGCGGGTGATTTGTTGTCCCGGGTGCACGCCGTAGAGGTGGGACACGTGTCGGTGCTTGGGATCTTTTTCACCATAGTCTTCAACCCATTCCTGTAACCTTCCCGTTTTGGGACTGATTTGCAACGGTTGAAGTTGATTCAGTGCCGCTTCGACTTCGTTTCGAAATTCGGTGTCAAAGTCTCTGTCGGGTCCGAGCACGGCGTTGGCTTCGAGCACGTTCGAAAACAGATCATGGACGATCTGCAAATCCATCGTAGCGGCGTAGGTGAACTGGGACGCGGTGCCGTCGGCTTTGATGAAAGTGTTTTCAGGAGAGTGTGACGGGTTGGTGACCAGATTGCCTGCCGCGGGCGTTCCGGCGGGGGCCTCGACGAGAAAGTCCAAGATGAATTGCGCTGCTCCACGCATCAGGGGATAGCCGCGTGTTTCGAGGAACTCACGGTCTCCGCTGAACCGGTAGTATTCCATCAGGTCGCGAGTCGCCCATGCGGCACCCATCGGCCAGACGCCCCAAACTCCATCGGCAGGTGTCGTTGCGCCAAAGAGATCGGACAAGTGATGGACGACCCATCCTTCGGCGCCATAATGCTTCTGCGCCGTTTCGGTTCCGTACGGGACGAGGCTTTCTAAGTAGTCGAAATACGGCAGATGGCATTCTGCGAGATTGGCGACCTGCGCAGGCCAATAGTTCATCTGAAAGTTGATGTTGAAATGGTAGTCGCTGTTCCATGCGGCTTTGTAGTTTTGGCACCACTTGCCTTGCAAGTTTGCAGGCAGAAAACCGTCTCGGGAACTTCCGATCAGCAGATAGCGGCCGAATTGAAAATAGAGTGCTTCGAGTTGGGGATCGTTGCCACCTTTCTTGACGGCACGTAAACGCTCGTCCGTCGGCAATTTGACGGCATCCGTTGTGCCGAGGTCCAATTGAACCCGGTTGAATAGTTGTTGATGATCGGCGATGTGGTCGGAACGCAATTGCGCATAGGTCTTGGTCGAGGCTGCCTTCAATGCGGTCTCGCAACGCTGCGTCGCGTTACCGGAAAGGTCCTTCGCGTCGATGTAACTGGTGGCTCCCACTAGCAGCATGGTGACTTCGTCGGCGTTTTCGACAACGAGTTTCGCGTCCTCGTTCGAGACGGTGCCGCCGCTGACCATCGGTTCCAGTTGGGCCTCGTAGTTCACACCGAGTTTGCCCCGCATGATCAGGCGGTTGTTCGGTCCTGACTCCGTCGTGGCATCGCGGCGATCGAATTGCGCCGTGAAATTGATCTGTCCGGGTTGGTCGGCACTCATGTGAATGACGATCGCCTGGTCAGGGAAGCTGACAAAGACTTCTCGCGTGTAGGTCACTTCGCCGACCGTGTATCGGGTGCGGGTAACACCAGTAGTCAGGTCGAGGTCTCGTCGATACCCAGAGACCGTTTCGACGTCGGGCATGTCGAGCAGGAGGTCGCCTAGTGTTTGATAAGAATCAACTTTCATAGGGATGCCCAGCATTGTTTTGCCGGCCAATTTTGTGGCCTCGCTGTTCTTGTTTCCAAAAAGCAGTTTTTGAACAACAGGAAGTGCATCAAGTGCTTCGGGATTATGCCGGTCGATGTATTCGCCGTCCCAAACCGTCTCTTCATTGAATTGAATCCGTTCGCGATTCACTCCACCGAAGACCATCGCTGCGAGACGACCGTTGCCGACGGGGAGGGCTTCGGTTTCCCATTTGGTGGCGGGTTTTCGGTACCAAAGAGTTAACGGTTCGGCGGGAGGGGTGGCATCGTTCGTGAATTGAGACGATGCGGTTGGATTGTTCGACTCGTCCATCGTATGCCGAGCCGCAAACGCGAGCGGCGCGGTGACGGTCCAGCCGAGAATGAGAATGGTAATGATGGTTTTATACATTCGATTGTCTAAATGTGGGGAGTTTCAGCTATTGAAATACGAGATGATTGATGAGTCGACGAGTCTGTCAGAGGCAACGTGCGAGGAGCACGAGTGGAACGATTCAATGGTATGGAGCGTCGTGGCACGGTCTCTCGTCGGGCTTTGGAGCAACGTGATTGACGGATGCGAAAAGCATCGCTGGTCACCCCTTTTCGCTAGGGTTGATTAGGCCATGGGGGCGTTGATCGGATCCGGTTGTGTCCACGTCGCCGAGTTCGTTGCGAGCGTGAGCGGCCTGTTTGATGAGTTCAGATGCGATTTCAGGATGCAGTGAATAAACATTCGTTTTTTCACCGACGTCAGCATCCAAATTGAACAGCATTGGTTTTTTGAATGAGAGATTGATCTTCTTCGGATTTCCGCCGCTCTTCCTGGCCCAGTACGGTTGATCCTCGAGGGAACGCGGCAGGTGCAACTTCCATTTTCCTTTGCGCACCGCCTGCAGGTTTAAGCCGTTGTAGTAGTAGAACGTTTCGTGCGGGCTTTGGTCGGATTGGCCGGTCAGGAGATCAATGATGTTTTTTCCGTCGATGGTTCGATCGTTCGGTGGTGAGACGTTTGCGAGATCGCAAAACAGTGGCAGCAGATCCATGCTGGAGATCATTGCGTCGGACACTCGGCCAGCGGGAATGCGTCCGGGCCAATGGAAAATCCCGGGGACTCGGTGTCCGCCTTCCATGGTGACGTACTTGCCTCCGCTCAAGGGCTTTGCCGAGCCGTTAACGGCGGGCCCGTTGTCTGACATGAACACGATCAGTGTGTTGTTCGCGAGTCCAGCTTTCTCGACTGCCTCCCGAACCCGGCCGACACTATGGTCGAGTTCCAAGATGAAATCCCGATAGGCCGATGCACGGCCTTTACCCGACGCGCCTCGGAATGCGGGACTCGGTAGGATCGGAGCGTGTGCGATGTGATGTGCGAAATAGATGAAGAAAGGTTTGTCTTGTGGTTTCTGAATGAACTCCACGACCTCGTCGGTGTAGAGCGAGGTTACCTTTTCAAATTCGATTTCAGTTTCCTGGACATCGTGATCCCGGTAGAGCGTGTCCGCATCCTCGAGACGGTCTGTATAATTGCTGTGCAACCCAAGGTATTCGTCGAACCCGGCGTCAAGAGGATGAGAGCCGTCGACGTGAAAGCCGAGGTGCCACTTCCCCACCATCTTGTTGTAGTAACCGGCGGTTTTGAGTAGTTCAGCGATAGTCAGTTCATCAGGAGCGATCCCGTACCGCTCGTACTTGGGCGTGTTGTGTCGCGAAATCGGATGCCCGCATCGCATCGGGTAGCGGCCGGTCATTAACGCCGCCCGGGAAGGTCCACAGACGTTCGCCGCCACCTGACAATCAGTTGAGCGAAATCCATCACGCGCGAGTAGGTCGATTTCCGTGGTTTTGACTTGCGATCCATAGCAACCTAAATCGCCATACCCGACATCATCAGCAAAAATCAGAATGATGTTCGGATGTCCGGGGAGATTGTCCGCATCTGCCCGGTTCACGGCAGCGATGGTTACCAGCAGGCCGATGACGATCGTTAACGCTTTCGATTTCATGGTACTTATTCGGGACGATTGATTGATGGGAGATGCAGGCTGTTCGTCTGGTCGCTGTCAGCAGTTTTTGTAAAAGACGTAGGTTTCAAGGTTGCTGCGTTCGCCAGAACGTGGTCTACCTTCTGACAAGATTGGCTATAGAAATGGAAGTGCCGAAGGTCTTGCGAGGTGCTGGTTGAGAGTCTTGTGAAACGTTGCGAACAAAGCCTTTAAAGTACTGCGTTACCGGAAAAGGTGTCGTGACGAAATTTTCGTGTTGGTTGTTGGTTGTTGGTTGTTGGTTGTTGGTTGTTGGTTTGAGGTTGGAGGTTGGAGGTTGGAGTTGGAGTTGGATGGGATGCTGTTTTCACTTCGTGTCATCCTCTTTCGCTAACGTGAGTGCGGTCGCCTTTTGCACTCGTCCCGCGGGGCGAGTGTTAGTTTTGAGTTGTTCGTTCAATTCGTTCGCGTACGAGAGAAGTCGGTTTGCAACTTCGGGAAACTCATCTAGCCGGTTGTCGCTTTCGCCCATGTCGGTATCGACGTTGTAGAGGGCGGTGACGGGAGAGCTCGAACCCATGCCACGTTTCGCTTTTCGCTCGCGACCGTTGCTTTGCGATTTGCCGATGTGCAGTTTCCACTTGCCCGACCGCACGGCCTCCAATCGATCGCCTTTAAAATAAAAGAACGCTTCGTGTGGACTGGCGTCCTGTCCCGCGAGGACCGGCCAAATGTTTTTGCCGTCGATGACTCGGTCGGTCGCGGGTTTCGCTCCGGAAAGCTTTGCAAACGTCGGCAGCAGATCCATGGCGGTCAACAGTTCGTTGCTGGATGTATCAGCGGGAATCTGTTTTGGCCAGCGAACCACCGCTGGAACTCGCATTCCGCCTTCATAGGAACTTCCCTTTGCACCCGTCAGTGGCGTCGCCTTGCCGATCGATGGGCCGTTGTCCGAAGTGAAAATGACCAAGGTGTTTTCGTCCAGGCCATTCGTCTTGAGTGCATCGAGAATTTCCCCGACTGACCAATCGATTTCACTGATCGCGTAGTTGTAGATCTTGTCACGTGTGAAGTAATCGACGCCGCTCTCTTCTTTCAGTTTTTCGCGAATCGAATCTGGGACCGTCGCCATGAATCGTGGTGACATATGAATCGGACGATGGGGTATCGGATGCGGCACATAGAGGAAAAACGGATCGTTTTTATGTCGGGCGATAAAGTCAACGGCGCGCTCGGTGATCCGTTTCGTCAGGTAATCCGCATTGGGATTGAGTTCAATCACCGTCTCCATTTCCATTAATGGTAAAGGCGGGAAATTGTGTCGTTTGTTGGTGTGGAACGGATGGATGTCGTGGCTGTAGGGAAGTCCGAAGAACTCGTTAAATCCCTGACGAGTGGGCAAAAACTCTGGCTGATCGCCGAGGTGCCACTTGCCAAAAATGCCAGTCGTGTAGCCTACCGCTTTAAGCGTCTCAGCGATCGTGACTTCATTAGGATTTAAACCACGGTTGTCGGCGGCAAGGAACACACCGTTGGCCAGCCCAACCCGTTTTGGATAGCAACCCGTCATCAGCGCCGCGCGAGAGGGCGTGCAAACCGACCCCGCAACGTAGAAACTGGTTAACTTCATGCCTTCGGTCGCCATCTGGTCGATGCGCGGTGTGTGAACATGTTGCCCGCCGAAACAACCGAGGTCTGCGTATCCCTGGTCATCGGTGAGGATGACGACAAAGTTGGGTTTCGTTGATTCAGCGACCGCATGCGTGCTCGTAGAATTCCACGAACAGAACGCGATCAAATACGCAATGAGCAAACGGCACAGATGCATGGCACAAACGGTTGCCAATCGACGGCAACGAAAACGCGAAACGTGTTGATGAGACGAGCGATGAGCTTTGATCTCCTTGATCACAGGGGACTTTCTCATGGCTCGAAACGATCTGTTCGGAATGGAAGGGCTGGCAAATTGGCCCCGTTGACTAAGTTGACCTTCGGTTTTCCGGCGAAGGCATAGCGGACGTAGAGGGGGGCGGGCACTTCAGACGAACGCAATACAACTGATTGGCCTTTTAACGTGGCGTCGGCCTTCACCCATCGGGCGGATTGATCTGCAATCCAGAAAGCGGTTGGGGACTTTCCGTCGATCGTTTTCAGTCCTTGAGCGTGATCGAAATGGACGATTAGATGATCACCGCTGCGTAGGACGCGATTTAACTCGGGGCCCTGCGCCTCGATTTCGTGTCCTAAGGTGTCCCGAGCGGCCAACAACGCTAAACGCTCGCCGACGGGCAGTTTGTCTTTGGGGTGGATGTTCGTTAAGTGTCCTAAGTCGATGGTGTTTGCGACGGAGGTGTGCGGGAGTTCGAGTGTTTTCAATTGCGATTCACGCATCCAGGCCCACGAGTGAGCGATCGGGCTCTCGGGGCCGCCTTCCGGACCTCCCTTTGCTGTTTTTCCGAATCCAGGCAGCATCACGATGAGGAAGTGCAGGTCATCGCGTCCCCACTCTTCACGATAGCGTTCGATCCATCCTTTGAGTGTTGCTTCGTACTGCAGCATTCCCTCCAACGAACCGGAGTTCGATTCCCCTTGGTACCATGCGATTCCGCGGCAGGCGTAGGGGGCGAGGGGGTGCATCATCGCGTTGTAGAGAAGGTTGGGTTGTCGGCGTAGAAAGATGTCGTCCTTTCGGCTCCAGGGCTTCGGGCCGTTGAGAAGGTTCGTGATCCGTTTACGATTTTCTTCATCGCGATCGAACGTCGTCATGATCTCTTTGAAGTGAGGTAGCCGTTCGGTCATGTCTCGCGGCGTCCATCCTTCGAGCGATGAACTTCCCCAACTCGTTTGGATGATACCGACGGGAACATCGGCAGCATCTTGCAAAAAGTACGCAAACGCAAACGCGACAGCACTGGCGGGATGCTGTTCCATCCATTCCCCCGAACACGAGTCCTGTTCCTCAAAGGCCACGGATTGCTTGACCGTGAATCGTCGAATGTTCATTGCTTTAGGCACCAGTGCTTTGATCTCGGGAATAGAGTCGCCGCCCATTTGCATGTTTGACTGGCCCGAGCAGATCCAAACCTCGCCAATGACCACGTCGTCGAAGGTCAGCTGAGATTTTGTGTCAGAAATTTGAAGTGTTTTTGGGGTAGCGCTACCCGGCATGGCGTCCAGTTCGATTTGCCACGTTCCGTCGTCGGTGGCAATGGACGATTTTTTCTGTCCGGCGAACTCGACAGTAATGGTGTTTCCCGCATCTGCGGTTCCCCAGACTGGCACCGCCATGTCGCGTTGCAGCACTGCGTGATCGGTAAAGGGTGAAGCTACTGTTAGCTCAGCCGACGAGATTGCCGGAGACAGGGTGACAGTCAATGCCAGTGCAATGGAGGCCGTCTTCATTACGTTTCTGAGGTTGATATACATGCTCGATTGCGTCTTCATACGGGGTGTTGCGTTTGGAGGGGATTTGGTTTGAGTTGGATCTGTTGAGCTGAAAGATTACTGGTATGACGATCTCGGCCGTTCTGATTTACTAAGCGGTTCTGATTTGCAAAACGTTGGCCCACGTGTTGACGTTTCGTTGATGGTTGGCCGCGTCTAGTTGTTTTTGACGTCGGAGTAGAACTCTTCGGTTCGCGTTCTTAAATCGGTAAGTATGCTCGCGAATTCGGGGTTGCTGACGAGATTGTGTTGTTCCAGTGGGTCGTTTTCGAGGTCGTAGAGTTCTTCGATCGGTGGTTGATGTTCGTTGTAAACGAAGTACTTGAACCGTTCGGTGCGGATTCCTCGACTGCGATACGATTTGTTTTCCGCGATCAAGCGGGTATTCGCTTGGTCCTGTTGATCAGTGGGTTTGTTGCGGGCCGTGAACATTGCTTGCAAGAATAAGTTTTCCATGAACACGGTGTCACGCCATTGCGACATGTCTTGAGTTTGATTGAGAACACGAGTCAGTTCACTGCCTTGCATGCGGTCAGGTACCGGGACGTTTGCGAGTGAAAGAATCGTTGGTGCGATATCGACCGAAGAAATGAGAGCGGATTCTCGACGTCCTCGGAGTTTTTTGGGTGCTCGACCGTCGAAGACAATCAGAGGAGCTTTGACGGATTCGTCGTAGAGCAGTGCTTTGTCGTAGAGTCCATGTGAACCGTGAAATCGTCCGTTATCGCTCGTGTAGATCACAACGGTGTTGTCCAGGACTCCCATCGCGGTCAACTTCTTGATCAATCGTCCGACTTGCTGGTCGACGGTGTAGCCCTGCGTTGCGAATCGTCGGGTCAGTCGTTGATAGAGTTCAGGTGTTGACGTGCGACCGCGGTGGAGCGGAACGCCGCGTGCATTGTCCTTGACGACTTTGGGTAACTGTTCGTTATCGCCCTCCACCCAGTTTCCCGGAACCGAGAAGACTTTGTCTTTGAAAATTTCGAAATGCGGGCCATACATGTCTCGGTCCCTGTCGTTCTTCACGGCATCAAAACTGACCGAGATGCAGAACGGTTGGTCGATGGGTTGCGTGTCGAGGAAGTGAATTAACGCGTCGCCTTTTTTGAGCGTGCGTTCCTTCGGGTCTCGATCGGGACTGTAGATGTCCTGCAGTACGGTGTCGTTATTGGGCCAACGCTTTTCTCGAACCGCGAAATAGTCAAAGTACTTCTCGAGTTCGACGTCTGCCGTCGTGAAGATTCCAAACTTTCCGATGAACCCCGTGCGGTATCCCGCATTTTTCAGTTGAGCGGGATAGGTGTTGCCGAAATCGTTTGGGGTCAGTCGCACGTTAAAGGGGTAAGTGAATCCCGATTGATGGCTGGCGAAATATCGGCCCGTCATCATCGTGGCGCGACTGGGGGCACAGATCGCAACGGCGTGGAATGCGTTATCGAAAATGACGCCTTCTTGTGCGAGCTTATCAATGTTTTCGGTTTGAAACTCTGGACGGCCGTAGCAGCCAAAGGTGTCCCAACGTTGGTCGTCCGTCATCAGGAAGACGATGTTAGGCTGTTTCGCATCGGCGGACAGACCCAGTAAAGCGGCCAATGCGCAGGCGAGTATGGAAACCGTTGTCAAGCGGGAAAGCATGGGGAGTGTCCGAGGATGGAACTGTCTAAAGGAGACGTGTCGGCTATGTTGAAAAGGGATCAAAAGCGTTCGTTTTCGTGACGCGTCGGGTGTTGGTGATGTTAACGCGTGCAACCGTTCGATATTCGGACGGTTGATGGTGTGGTGTGGAATGATACTGTCGGTGGATATTGATAAATTGACCAACGTTAGAACGCGGCCAAGGTTAAGCCCCGTCGTGCTCGCATTCATTGAAATGCATCGCATCTAGCTGATCTCAATTTCGAGCCGCTGGCCTCCGCTGATGTTGAGCGGTTTGTTAAACGACAGTTGTAGCTCACCGTCCTTCATCTCGAAGCGACTGTCGATCGCGGTTCCGCCAAGCGTGACGCTGACTGACGTTGGACGCTTTGAGTTGCGTGAAGTCAACAGAAATTCATTGAGTTTCAATTCACCTTCGCTTAATTCCAGCGACGCCTTCATTCGGTTTGAATCTTCGTTTTGGGTGAACAGCCCGTAGCCTTTGGCAACGGTGAAGAAGCTGGCGTGGTTTTCCGGATTGATTGTAGGCCGGAATCCGATTCGTCCTGCTGGGCCGTCATAGACAAAGCCTTGCAGAGCGAGCAAAGCGGACCACACGCTCAGTGAACGGCCGTAGAACTTGCCGCATTCGTCGTCACCGAAGGGGTTGCCTGAATAACCCCAGGGGCCGTTCTTCATGTCGGTAACGCCTTCGGTTCGCAGACGTCCGTTGTAGCGATCCGAGATGACTTTGATGACCATGAGCCCTTCTTTCAGCATGCCATTTTGGATCAAAGACACCGCGGCGCCGTACTCGAAGCCCGTCATCACTTCGTCGCCGTATTTCATCCCGGGGATAGGCTGCGGGTTGTTGGGCCAAGTGATCATTTTCATTCCGCCATCGTCGACTTCGCAGTACTGACGCGGCTTGAGTGATTGGCCATGGAAGTTCGCTCGGAAGTTGTGTTTCAAGAGTGACTTCAGTGCCTGCTGAGTTCGTTCGGGCGGGAAGTTTCGGTCGATGCCGACTTGTTCAGCCCACCACTCCCCGAGAACCTGGTCGATGTGACATCCATCCAAATAGTCTTGCTTGCGTGCCTCACCTAGTTTTTGGATGTAGTATTCGCCGTTCCATAATTGTTCGTTTTGCAGCTTCTTTCCGGATTCGCGGATGCGGCGATATTCCGACGCCGTGTCCGTTTCGCCGACGATTTCGGCCATGCGTGCGCCCGCCTCGAGTGATGACAGATACAGGCTGCCGATCCACGACGAGCACCCCGTCATGTCGCCATCGAGCGTGTTGTGCTGAGTGGTCTGCAGAAAGCCGTCGCGGTTGGGGTTCCAATGGTCGATTCCCCAATCGATCGCCTTTTTGATTTTAGGCCAGTGGGTTTCTAGCCAAGCGTTGTCTTCGCAACATAAGTGTTCGCGATAGGTATTGAGAATCGTTCCGAAGTGACCGTCGGCTGCGGGCCGTTGAGCGGAATGCCTGTAGGGCACGAGGCCGTCGGGCAATTGCATCGAGTAGTCTTGCTCACGCATCTTGCGTCCGAGCTCAGGCAGGAGGCGAGCGTGTGATTGAGCGTAGTGCCAGACGTGGGTGCAGTTACCGGCACAGCATCCGGCGGTCGGGTTGCAGCCTTCCCAAACGCCGAAGTACCCGTCGGCGGCCCACCAGCACGTTTGGCTGCGCAGCACTGCCAATTGTGAACTCATCCGATCCAACAACCAAACCGGAAGGTTGGACGCATAGAGCGTGTCGTGAAAGCGGCGGGTGCGAGTCGTTAGATCGCCCAAGTTTCGCTGCAGATAGGTCGCCACGCCCATCGCGTTAGGCCACCAATTGGTATAGTTGTGCCCTTTGCGGGTCCATTTCTTTCCGCCGTCTCCGTGACGACCGTCGGTGAAATACCATGTCAGAACGAAAGTAACCGTTTTGGTTTCACCCGGCGCGAGTTCGAGTGGTGCCGACAGTGCGCCGTTGACGGTTTCACCTGGCGTGGAGGCAGCTGAAATTTGTGGCCCCGTGCATTCGCCCTGGTCGGTGAAAGCGGCGTGCAACGATTCGATCGATTCCCACGCCACGCATCCGGATGCGTTTTCTGCTTGAGTCATTAAAACCATGTCGGATCCGGCGACGTCTTGACGAGTCATGTGGAGTCGCGTCGTATCACCTTGTTTGGTGAGCCGGTTTTGATTTTTGCCAAAGTTTCCGTTCGCTCCCTCCGAGTAACCCAACGCGTTCTTCTGCGATGCCAAGATGTCGACTTCGACTCGGGATTGAGACGGGTTGGTCACTGTGACGTTGTAGATCGCACAAGGGATCGCGGAGTTTTTCAGATCCATCGGGATGAAGGGATTGAATACTTCGAGTTGAACTTCCACGGGGAGCCCGGCATCCTCAAATCGATATTTCGCGATCGGGTACTCACCTTCAAACTTCAACGACTTCATCGCCGTGAAGTCTCCGACGGGCTCGGTCTGCAATGCTCTCACGACAGGTTCGCCGCCCGCGGTCTGTGCCCGTATGGCGAGGAAACTGTCGGTGACGCGTTGTTCGGAAAAATTGCACGCGATTTGCCAAACCTCGGGTTCGGCATTGCCGTTGAACTGAATGCCACCGGCGCCGATCCCGCCAACGGTGAACTTAATCGCATCGAGCCTTTCGCCCTCAAAAACACGAGTCGTGCCGGGGGCGGTCAGTTGCGGATCATTTAAGATCTCAGTTTCTTTGCGAGCACGCTCGGCATCTCGTCGAGCCTTCACGCGAGCGACCAACTCGCCCGTTTCCGCTAAGCGTTGTCCCCATCCGGCCGACTCGAGGTGTGTTTGGAAATCGGTTTCCGTTAGTCCTTCGGCGTAGCAGGCGACTTCATCGAGGCTGATCTCTGCGGATCCCCATCCTTCGACCGCGGTTGATCCGAAGAACATGGTTGACCGTTTGGGACCACGTCGGGAAAACTCAAACGCACCGCCCACCAAACTGCACTCATAGCCATCGACGTAGGCTCGCAGGTCGAGGTCAAAACTCGTGATTGCCAAATGGTACCATCGCCCGACTTCGATCGGTTGGTCCGTCGGCAGATTGATTGTCGTCAAGACATCGCCGTTGACGTTTCGATAAATCAATGCCGATAAGTTGTTCTTTACGCCGACGATATAACGAACCTGTTGCCCGGCGGTTTGAGCGATCAGCACCGGATCTTCGTCACCGCTCGGTAACGAGTTCAACTTGAAGAACAGTTCCAACGTCGCCGCTCGTCCGCGTAAGTGTTCAGCGTTGCTCGTTGAGACCGTTTGCTCGGGTGTCAGGCTCAACGCCTTTCCGTCGACGGCCCCTTCCAAAAACGTCGTCGTAGAGACCGATTTCGCGGGCGCCTTTCGCATCGTGTCGTCGAGGTTGCCGTCGAATCGCCAGTAACCACGCAGAGATGGGTGTCGTTCAACCGCTTTGGCGTAAGAGTCGTACTGAGCGTTGGCACGCAGTGGCCCGGCAGTGATACCCGCGGCTACCGAACTCGCCACCACTAAGAATCGTCGGCGGGAGACGTCCACACTGAGCGTCGGTGGGGCGCAATCGCAGTGTGCTGACTGGCAATCTTCCGATTCGTTGACGCGGCTGTCCGAAACATTCATCACGGGAATTGAGTTGACGCGTTGATTACTCACGGTGTTGTCCGTTGGCGTTGGGGGGGAGAGCGTTTCGATTTTTTGGTATTCACCGTCGCGAGACGATGGGCCACGTTCTGACGGACGTATCTGCCGATCGAGAACTTATGTCGATCGCGTAAATGATCTAGCGTTGGACTTGCTCAGGCCAAGAATACGTCTGGCCCTTTTCCAACGTAATATTGCCGCTGAGTCTATTTTCCGCATACAAGCGAAACACGCCGCCTTTGTTCGTTCGTATTTTGGCGGAGTTAAGTTTTCCGTCTTTCCATTGCATGTCGACTTCGAAACCTCCTCGAGCTCGAAGTCCCCGGACACGCCCGTTCGGCCAAGCCGTCGGGAGTGCGGGCAGCAGGTGCACGATGTAGGGGGCATTTGCAAGCGATTCGTTTGGGACGACGGGGGCGAAAGTTTTTGGGTCGTTAGGAGAGTTCTTGTATGCCACGAATGCGGCCTGTTCGATCGTTTCGGCATCCGCATTCACGCTCCGCAGATGACTCTGCATCAGCATTTCGCAGACGCCCGCTGCGCCGCCGAAGTTACCGTCAATTTGGAAGGGTGGGTGGAAATCAAACAGGTTAGGGTACGCCCGTTTGGAGGTCAGGAACTTGTAGATGTTGTGAGCACGGTCACCGTTGTGAAGACGTGACCAGAAACAGGTTTTCCAACCCGTGCTCCAGCCGGTGGATTCATCGCCCCGGTGACGCATCGTCACCAAAGCGGCGTCGTGCAATTCTTTCGTTGTCAGTGGCGAGATGTCGCGACCCGGGTGAAGGGCGATCAGGTGTGAGATATGACGGTGGGTGTCTTTGGGGTTGTCCCGGTCCTCCGGCCATTCCTGTAATTGGCCGTGCTGTCCAATCTTTTGAGGGCAGAGTCGTGGGATGATCTCTTGCAACGTTTTGCGAAAGGTTTCGTCACGCTGGAGAAGCGTGGATGCTTCGATGCAATCGGTAAAGAGGTTCAGTACGAGTTGTTGATCCCAAGAGGCACCGTACGCTTGCTTGTTCAGTTTGCCGTGCTGTTTGACAAGGTAACTGTTTTCCGGTGACCAAGTCGGATAGACGACAAGGGTGCCGTCTTTCCAGGGGGCCAGGTACTCAACGAAGAACTCTGCTGCGCCTTTTAGAACGGGATAGATTTCCTCGAGGTACCCGCGATCTTGGGTGAAGGCGTAGTGGTCGAATAGGTTTTGTGCGAGCCAGTGTCCTGCCTGCTGGTTGCGACGTCCGTGTACGTTTTGTGCGGTGAAGCCAAAGACGTTGCCATTGAGTCCGGCGCTCCAGCCTTGGTTGATTCCGAATGTTTCCCGTGCGGTATGTTGGCCCGATTGAGCGAGCACTTTCGTCCACTCGACAAACGGGCGAAATGATTCGGACAGGTTCGCAGGATCGACCATCCAATAGTTCATTTGCACATTGATGTCGGTGTGGTAATCGCAATTCCACGCCGGTTTCAGATCCGCGTTCCAGAGTCCTTGCAAATTGGAGGGGACGGGTGCGTTTCGTGAGCAGCTCAGTTGAAGATAACGTGCATAATGGAAGTACAGATTCTCGAGCTCCAAACTGCCGCCCGCAGCAACGAGTTTGTCCGTGGTGAGGCCGGAGGTGTCGAAATCGAGTTCCAGGCTACACCGATTCACCAACGCCGAAACGTCGTCGACGTGTGATTTCTTGAGAGAATCGTATCCCAGTCGGGTCGCCTGCGAGATCGCCGTCTCGCAATCTCCTCGGTAGTCGCGTCCATTGAAATTCGGGTATTCCGCCAGGTAGTCGGAGTAGCCCGCCAAGTAAATGCAAACGTCGTGTGCGCCGGAGATCGTTATTGTTCCGTCTGGATGGTGAGCAACGTTTGCGTCCTCGGCATCGATATGCACGATCTGCATGAATTCAACATCGTTCTGAACCATCTCGGCTTTTCCGCTCAGCGTGATGCGGTTCCCCGATGCGGCGACTTGTGCCATCTTGTGTTTGGTCGAGGCCGTTACCGTCAGATCCAACGTCGCGTTCTCGGCCGTGAACCGTGCGACGACCACATCGTGCGGATGGCTGCAGAAGAACTCTCGTGAGAATGTTCCCTTGCCGATTGAATAGCTGACGCTTCCCAAGCCGGTTCGTGAATCGAGCGAGCGTCGGTAATCGCGAATCGATGCGGGATCGTGGCCGGTTGAGATCAACACGTCCGAGAACGGTGCATAGTTGCCCAGCGGTTCTGTGCTGCTGAGATATTTCGTCGACATGCTTTCCATGCTGTCAGGTTTGGTGCCGTACTTACCTTCGCGGTAGGTCTTCCGAACGGTTTCAAAGTCTTCTTGGGTAACCTGGCGAGTTCCTGACTGTGACACCTCATCCATGCCGCGTTTGGCGTTCATCCACAGCGTGATGTCATTGATCAGCAAGTGCTCGGTGTCGATACCTCCTGAGAACATCGCGCCGAGTCTTCCGTTGCCCAGTGGCAGAGCGGTTTGGATGTAGCCGAGGCCTTTGGATCTGCCTTTTGATTTGACGAGCAAGTTGTCTGTGGCCGGAGCATCGTATTGCAGCACATAGCGTTCGTCGGCCAAGACGCTCGTTGTTAACGCGATCAGGAGTGCGACCAAAGTTGCGTGTCGTTTCATGTTGCTTTTCCGAGGTGTTTCCGCCGGGAATGGCGAGCGTTGATCGCGTTCGGGTTCGCCATACCGCATTGATTCTTGAGATTCATTCGATTGTCATCGATGGGCCGTTGTTCAGTGTCGTTACTGCAGCGGTCCGATCGAGTGTCTGATTAGGAGGCGTGTTTCGTTTTGATGTGATCACTCGGCGAGTCTCAGCGGTTCGGGGGAGTCGACGAACGCGGCAGGCCGGTTGTGGAGAGACACGTCTCGCTGAAACGCTTGCGCATAGGTTTGCAGGCGTGCGACGATTTCTGGATGCTCGGCGAACACATTTGTTTTCTCGCCGATGTCAGAATCCAAGTCGTACAACGCGGGCTTGGCCGCTTTGTTTGCGTTGTTGGCTGGTGGTGCCAAGTGCAGTTTCCATTTGCCAGATCGAACCGCTCTCAGTTCGTTGTCTCGATAGATAAAGATCGCTTCGTGCGGGCTTTGGGCGTTTTGGGTCAGCACGGGCCAAATGTCTTTGCCGTCGATGATGCGGTCCGATGGAGCATTCGTTCCGGCGAGTTTGGCGAACGTTGGTAGCAGATCCATGGCTGTCATTATCTCGTCGTTATCAACACCCGCAGGAATCTGTCCTGGCCAACGCACGACCGCGGGCACTCGGGGGCCGCCCTCGAACGTGCTGCCTTTCTTGCCTCGGAGCGGATCTGCTTTTCCCGTCGCGGGACCGTTGTCGGTGGTGAAAACGACCAGCGTTCTTTCATCGAGGCCGTTTGATTTCAGCGTGTCGAGAATTTGCCCGACGGACCAATCGATCTCGTTGATCACGTTTCGAAACAGACTCCGGCGAAGAGAATAGTTCACTCTATCTCCCTCCTTGGCTAGCTTCGCTTTGACGGCGTCGGGCACCTCATCCATTGTCGAGGGGGACACGTGCAGTGGACCGTGCGGTAGAGGGTGAGGCACGTAGAGAAAGAACGGTTCGTCTTTATGATTCTCAATGAAACGTACCGCTCGATCGGTGAAACGTTTGGTGAACAAATCCGCGTTGGGGTCCAATTCAACAACCGATTCGCCTTCTAACAAAGGCAACGGAGGGAACCCAAAATGGCTTTGTCTTGGATGTTGCGGATGGATGTCATGGCTGTACGGGAGTCCGAAGAACTCATCGAAACCTTGACGTGTGGGCAGGAACTCAGGTTGGTCACCGAGGTGCCATTTGCCGAACATGCCGGTCGCATACCCGGCGTCTTTGAGCACTTCTGCGATCGTGATCTCTGCCGGGTTTAAACCTTTGGTATCGCCGGCGAGCAAAACGGCAAAGTCCGAACCGTAAGCCATGTCGATGCGACGCGGATAACATCCGGTCATCAACGCGGCCCGAGAGGGCGTGCAAAGCGGTGCACCCATGTAGAAGCTAGTCAGGCGAGTACCTTCGGCCGCCATCTGGTCGATGCGAGGCGTGTGAACGTGAGTTCCGCCGAAGCAACTCAGATCCGCATAACCTTGATCGTCGGTGAAGATGAGGACGATGTTGGGACGATCTGGGGATACCGCGCCGACCCCAGTTGCTCCAAAGCAAAGGCTCACGATCAAAGCAAAGACTGGATTGAAATGCATGTGGGTTGCGAGCGGTTGGGTTTTCGGCGGGGCCCCGCGGCGCGCGGGCAGCGGGGCGGGAGGGAATCAGCGGGGTGAAAGGGTGAGCGAAGGTGATGTGAACAATTGCGGGAATTGTTCGACGTTGACGTTCGCTGCCGGAGGTATGGGGACCGAGGTGTGGGCGTATTTACGGTGCGACGTTGCAGTCGAAGCGTTTGATGAACGGCAAGTGATTTTTTGCCCTTCCGATCTCAACGCCCCATTCAGGTAGCGTTCCCTTGCCAGATTGTGTGAACGCTTCGGGGCGATAGGCGCCGCCTGCCCATGGTCCACGTACGAGATCGTGCGTTTTGGAAAAATGAATTCCGTCGGTTGCGTACTGGATCGTGTTGGTAATCTCCTTCGGGCCTGTCGTTCCGATCATGGCCGCGACGCCTTCGCCTTGCGGCCAGACTAAGACTTCGTGGTTGCCTGGGATGACCGGGTTGGCTTCATGTCGAATGTAGGGGCCTTGGGGTTGGTCTGCGATTGCGAGTCCCATCTGTGTTTGGGCGGGACTCTTTCCCAGTTGGCGGCCTTTGTAGTACATCCAGTATTTGTCATCACGAACGATCAGGCAGGCGTCGTCGATAAGGTGACTGTCAAATTCAGCCGGGTTATCGCTGTTCGTCAGGATCGGATCGGGGGAGACCCGTTCCCATGGACCGTCGGGTGAATCGGAAGCCGCCAAGCCGATTTTCGAGTCGGGGTTAAACGGCTTGGTGTAGGGCTGGGATGTGCCTGTATAGAAGAGCCAGTAGCGTCCTTCAGCGACGAGGATGTTGGGCGTGAAGACGCTGCCGGCATCCCAGCGACCGGCGGGGCCTTTGGCGAGCGATTGGCCTTTCTCGGTCCAGTGGTGTCCGTCGGTTGATGTCGCGTACCAGACCGTCGCGTCGTAGCCGGGAGAAATTTTGCCTTTGGAGTACCAGACGTAATACAGGTCGCCGACCTTAATCACATCGCTGGGGTCACGCCGCATCACGCCGGTTTCGGCCCCGATGCCGGTCAGATCGGAGTGATCCACGGTTACTTTGCCGATGGCGTCCTTGGCCGGTGTGTTGTCGGCGCTGGTCTGAGTCGCGACGACGCCGCAAAGCAACAAGAGAAGCAATTTTTTCATAGTGCTAACGTTTCTGTTTGCGGACGAAGGGTGAGCTGAATTAGGAGGAGCGATTATTTGTTCTTCACCGTCGAATTTCGTTGCCACCGTTTAAGCTTAAAATTGAAGGCACCAAAGCCGTGACCGAATCGGAATGCTGCACGATACCGAGTCGATTGGTGTCTAGCGTCTGTATCAACGATTGAGCAGGAACGACGCCGTGGTCACCAAACCGTTAGGGCCAACAGCATCGAAAGTCGTGACGTCGCGAAACGTGAACGCGGTTAGTTGATCGCTGGCGTTTGGTTGCGGGCATCCGATGGACAACCGCTCGATCGCCGGCGTTCTAGCTCCGCCCCTCGAGGATGCGCCTCACGCGACGTGTCGTTGGGGAACGCTCAGCATCACTGTTGGCCGGTTAATGTCTGAAACCTGGATATCAGCAGTGTGTTCGAACTGATCTTGAGGTCGAGAACGAAACGCGACACCGCAATAGAAATTTGCGACATCTGCGGAAGGCGAGTGTCGCGGCAGGTGGCGCGATTGGTGCGAGAAAAGGCACTTGGGAGCTGCCCAGCCGGAACGCAAGCACGCGCTCGGGACGCCCGCGGTGGCGGACTGGTGCAAACGCATGGTGCGGGGGTTCATCCCGTATTTACGCCATTTGTTGCCAAAGTGGTGGCGTTATCGGGCGAGGCGGGCGTCTCCACATCGGTTTGCGGGCAACACGCGGGGGCGCGAAGTGACGCGGCCTCTATTATCGCGACTGAGGGACGTTCGCGGTGACGGCTCTTCGGCGTGCCTGATTGTCGCAGTCCGCGAATTAGCTGTTTCTGGATCAGTCGGCGGAGCATTTATCCAACGGGAGTCGATCGCGAGGATCAGATCGCGTCGCTGCCTCGTTCGCCGGTTCGGATCCGGACGCAGTCGTCCATTGGGAGGACGAAGATTTTTCCGTCGCCGAACTCACCTTGCTCGCTGCTTCGACCGCCTTCGAGGATCGCGTCGATCGTTGGTTGAACGAACTCTTCGTTGACGCCAATTTGCAGTTGGACCTTTCGCAGGAGGTTAACGCCGTAGTCACGGCCTCGCATTCCTCCGGTTTGGCCTTTCTGCCGGCCGAAGCCTTGGCAATCGACGACAGTCAGCCGGTGGACTTCCACGCGGGTGAGGGCTTCCTTCACGGCGTCGAGCCGCGAGGGTTGGATAATGGCAATGATCAGTTTCATCGTTGGTCAAAATTCCCGTTCAAAATCTTCCGCCTGTGGGATCTCATCAACGTATTCCTGTGACCAAGAGGGTCTATATGACACAAGGTGCGCCGGGAGGAAAAGTTATCTCGAAGAGACCGATGCCGAGGATAGCCGATTGGGCGGCTCTGGCGTAGATGAGGGACAATCGCCCTGAACGCAAAAAAACCCCGACCCGCAACGAGTGAGGCGGACACTCGTCACGGGCCATTGGGGCCTTCTTCTGGCCCAGGCAAGAGCCGAGAAGATCATTGGACCGCAGGCTGCTACGCCGCCGGGCGTGTAACGGACACCCGGCGACGAAGCTGCGGTGGGTAGATCATCAAGATTAGGTAATAGCACCACCCGTGATCGCGTCGGATGGATAAGCGTGCATGCCGTGCTCGCTGATATCCAAACCGGCTTGTTCTTCTTCAGGCGTCACTCGGAGGTGTCCGACGGCTTTGAGCACACCGAAGACAACCGACATGGTCACGAACGCCCAAGCACAGATGGCGACGGTGCCGATTCCCTGAGTCACGAAGCCTTCGAAGGCCGTTGGGAAGTGCGTATTTGGGAAGATACCCATTGTCATACAACCCCACACGCCGCAGACGCCGTGGACAGGGAAGGCACCGACGGGATCGTCGATCTTGAGTTTGTCGAGAGCCACGATGCTGAGGACGACGAGGACACCGGCGATGCCACCGACGACGATCGACATGGTGTTGCTGAACGCGTCACAGCAGGCGGTGATACCGACGAGGCCGCCGAGGGCACCGTTAAGGCTCATGGTCAAGTCAGGTTTGCCGAACAGACCCCAGCCGACGAAGGTAGCAATGAATGCACCGGCAGCAGCAGCGAGGGTGGTGTTAACGGCGATCAAAACAGTTGCGTCGATGTCGCCAGTGCCTTGGAAGGCGAGTTGGCTACCAGGGTTGAATCCGTACCAACCCACCCACAGGATGAACACACCCAGTGCAGCGAAAGCAACGTTGTGACCAGGAAGTGGCACAGATTTTCCGTCCGCCGTGAAGCGACCGAGCCTAGGGCCGAGGAAAATTGCACCGGCGAGGCCAGCGAAACCGCCGACCGCGTGAACCACTGCCGAACCGGCAAAGTCTTGGAAGCCCATGTCGGCGAGGAAGCCTCCGCCCCATTTCCAGTAGCCGCTGATCGGGTAGATAAGGCCCGTCAAGATTGCACTGTAGATGAGGTAGGCAGTGAATTTCATTCGACCTGCAACAGCACCCGAAACGATCGTGGCGGCGGTTGCGGCGAAGACGGCTTGGAAGAACCAGTCCGCTTGTGGCGAGAAAGTACGGCCCGGGTCATCGCTGGTGTAGATACCAGATCCGCCGAAGGCGAATACCTTGCTGACCGTCTCGGCGTCCGCTTCGCTCATGTACGACGTTGGGTACATGATGCCGAAACCGACGAAGAAGAACAGCAATGCACCGACCGAGAGGTCCATCACGTTCTTCGCGAGAATATTGACGGTGTTTTTGGCTGAGTTCAGCCCGACTTCGACCATCGCGAAGCCCGCTTGCATGAACAACACCAGGACGGCACAGAGGAACAGAATGGCGTTGTCGAGAGCGTAACCAACACCTAAATCAGCATCATCACCCGCGTCTGCAACTTCCACGACTTCCATGACTTCGGCGGCTTCTTCCTGAGCCGAAGCGACAGACGCGAGTGATGTGCCGATTCCTATCATCCCCACAATGATGACCATCATTAGCCAAGACGAACGAAAGTTCGTCCAGCGAAAACCTGGGGTCTGCCCGATCGGGCTTTTCAAACTTCGAAACATGTAGTCTTTCCTTCTCAAAGACGGTTTTCAGTTGGCTTGAGTGCGGTCTCGCATTCAGTGCGACGACCTATCAACACTCCCGCCGATCCAAACTGGGGCAACTCCTATCCAGCACGCCTCAACCGACCGTCCAACTCCTGCCCGGGCCATCCTTAATCGCTCGTGAGTGTTGGGTTGATTAAAACGCTAGCAAGTTGCTTCGCGGGTCGGGTTATGCACGACAGGTGCCAATTCGCGATCGGAAAATACAAAAGGTGTTGTAAGTCGCCTCCAGTAAAGCTCTTAAGAATATTAAAAAAATGTGAAACTCGAATCGGTTTATGCGCCCTCGTTATTCGTGCCACCGGTTTGTGCATCTGAGCTTGTTTGCGCAGCATGGGTCGCAAGCAGGTTGGGCAGGCCAATGTGAGATCTCTGCGGGGGGCGACCGGACCGCCATTTGTTCGCCCGTGCGAACCGGTTTCACGCTTCGGGACCCTTCTCCGACTGTTCGGTGTATCCGAGATGACGCGCGTGGCGGTGTATCGAAGCGGCGTTGAATCAGCTCAAACGCGGCGAAACGAGACGCCACATAGTGGTTCTGCACAGGAACCGAGCAAGAATGCTCAAATTGCATGCCAGGGTTGGGGTGCCCGGGACGCAGTGCCCATTCGGTTTCACGATTCGAGTGGCGGTTGGCTGCGACTTCGCGAGATCGGGCGATAACCGAGATTGGGCGACAACTTCGCGAGAGAGTGGCCAACGGTGGGCGTAATCGAAACGGGAATTACCCGGTTCGAGGCGTCTGTGGGTTGCGTGATCGGCGGGGGCATCTGTTAAAACGTCTGATTGATGACCCCTGGCTACTGCACACGTCTCGTGACGCCCGTCTCCTGTCGAGTGCTCCGCCTGCCACCTTCGAGAATCCTTCATGAAAACGATGATCGTGATCCCCGCCCGTTTGGCCTCCAGTCGCCTGAGCGAAAAGCTGTTGTTGCGAGCGGGAGGAAAATCGGTTCTGCAGCACACCTATGAGGCTGCCAAGCGGGCGAGCGTCACGGACCAAATCATCGTTGCCGCCGATGATCCTCGCATCGTGAAAGAAGTCGACGGTTTTGGTGGTGAGGCCCGTCTAACGGATGTGAATTGTCAGAGTGGGACCGATCGGATCGCCGAGATCGCGTTGATGCATGACGACGTTGACGTGTTCGTTAACGTTCAGGGTGACGAACCGGAAATCGATCCCGGGGCCATTGACGCGGTCGCCGAGTTGTTGATGTCGCGTCCCGATGCCGACATCGCGACGGCCGCGTGTGCGATCGACACGTTGGCCAAATTAGAAGATCCCGCCTGCGTGAAGATCGTGATGGGGGCGAACGACCGTGCGATCTATTTCAGCCGCTCGGTCGTCCCACACGCCCGCGACGGGGGCAGCGAAACGTTGCTGAGTTCGGGCAAGACGGTTTATTGGCATCATCTCGGTTTGTATGCCTATCGTCGGGATTTTTTGCTTTGGTTCGCAACACAACCGCCCGGCCAGTTGGAACAGATCGAAAAGCTCGAACAACTCCGAGCGATCGAGGCCGGAAAGCAAATTGTCGTCGCTTCGGTTGCTCCGGCGGCACGAGGGATCGACACGCTCGAAGACTTTCGCGCGTTTCGCGACCGAATCGAAGACATCTGATTCACGCGATTATTCAGAGTCACCTAGATGCGACCGATAGGTGAATCACTCGGATAGACCAAACCGCGTTTTTAACTGCACAGTTGCTGCAGTTTTTCCTTGGCGGCTCCGCTGTCGATCGCGTCTGTCGCGATTCCGGCGGCCTGCTTCAGGTTGGAGGCACGCCCGACCAGCATGAGGGCAGCGGCGCACCCCGCGACGACGGTATCGCGTTGGGGCCCGAGCTTACCGGCGAAAATGTCCCGGATCACTTCGGCGCTTTCGGCCGGGTCGGCGACGACGAGCGCGTCGACGTGAGCGGGGAGCAGCCCGAAATCGGCGGGAGTCCAGACGTGCGACGTTTGTTCGGTACCGGTCACCTCAATGCAATGGGTGGCACCGTCGAGTGAGACTTCGTCTTGTCCATCTTCAGCGTGCAGCACGAAACTTCGCTGGGTTTGCAGTTGGCTCAGTGCGGCGGCAATTTTGGACTGAGTCTCCGGCGAGGCGGTCCCGAGGAGTTGGTGGGTGGCACCGGCCGGGTTGCAGAGTGGACCGAGCAGATTGAACAGCGTCGGCACACCGAGGCTGCGTCGGATCGCAACGACATGTCGCATGGCGGGGTGCAGTTTGGCGGCGAAGCAAAAGCAGACGCCGATTTCATTCAGGCACCGTGCGACTTCACCCGGTTCCGATTCGATTTTCACACCGAGGTGTTCGAGCACGTCGGCCGATCCGGTACGGCTGGTCGCTTTGCGATTGCCGTGTTTGGCGACGGCGACACCGCAGGATGCCGCTAGGATCGCGACGGCGGTTGAAATGTTGAATGTCCCCGATCCGCTGCCGCCGGTGCCGCAGGTGTCCAGCAAGACGTCGCGGTCGTGGTCAATTCGCGTCATGTGTTTCCGCATTGCCGACGCAGCGCCGACGAGCTCGCTGACGGCTTCGCCTTTTTCCCGCAGTGCCAACAAGAGTTCACCGACGCTGGACTCCGGTGCATCGCCCCGCAGCATCGCGTCGATCAAATCGCCGGTTTGCTCGGCGGTCAGATCGATGCCGGATTGAACGGTCGCGATTGCGGCGGAGAAGTCGTTGCTCATGTTGGGAACGTTGAAAGTTAGGGGGGATGGGAAGACTGGTCGAAGCCGGTGACGTTTCGTCTTCCGATTCAGGTCGGTAAGAAGATCGGAAAGACGTGCCCGGCGGGCTTGATATTGCTCATTTGCCAGAGATCGTTTGCCGGGTCTCGTGGCGGACTTGATGCGTGCGAAGAGAGCCCCGTGGAGACCGTCCCGGCTCGACGTCCCCCTCTTCTTTGCTGAGAGGGGAGATCTTAGACTAGGTGCATGTCACGAAAAATCATACTCGACTGTGATCCTGGGATCGACGACGCAGTGGCCATCACGATGGCATTGTTCGATCCACGCCTTGATGTCCTCGCGGTGACGGCCACGGCGGGCACGGTGGATGCGGCTCAGGCGAACACGAATACGTCCGCTATCATTAGCAAACTGGACCCGGCCCGCTACCCGCGGATCGGATCGGCGGTTCCACCGCTGGACGCTCCGGTGCTCGATGACATTCATTTGAACGGTCCCGACGGAATGGCGGATTGCCAGTTTCCGACGGCGACGCGGCAAAACGATCACCCCAGCGACAAGGTGATGGCCGATTTGATTCGGCGGTACCCTGGCGACGTGACGATCGTTTGCCTGGGGCCTCAATCCAATCTGGCTCGCATGCTCCGCCGTGATCCGATGTTGATCCCGATGATCGACAAAGTCGTGATCAGCGGCGGAACGGTCGCGCACAGCGGCAATGCGACTGCGGTCGCGGAGATGAACTTTTTCTTCGATCCGTTGAGTGCGCAGGAAGTTTGCGCGTCGCCGACGACGAAGAGTTTGGTGCCGTTGGACGTGACGGATTCGATCACGTTCGGATTGGACCTGATGGAAAAGTTGCCTAGCGAGACGTCTCGTGCGGGTGAATTGTTGCACAAAATTTTGCAATACAAATTCCGCGTGTCGCATCAAAAACTCGGCCGCGAAGTGATGCCGTTGCAGGATGCGGTGACGTTGGTCTCGTTGCTCGAACCAGAACTCTTCCAGTGGGAAGAAATGGCGGGCGACGTGGAGGTGAAGGGATCGTTAACACGTGGAATGACGTTGTTCGACCGAAGGCTCCGACCGGAGTGGAAACCGAACATGGAAGTCGCCCGCCGAGCGTCCACCGCGGACGTCCGTGACGCGATCATCCGCGGCCTCCGTTATGCCGGACAACAGACCGCGTAGACAGTGTTTGCCGATTCACCGGAAGCCCCCTTTGTGTGGTGTCGCTCCGGGATAGAATTTTCGCAAAGACTCGACCGTCCTCTTCACTTTTCGCTCTTCTCACATCAGCCCACGCTGCCATGGCCGAACTTTTTTCGATTTCCGGTTTTTTCACTCTCGGAATGTTGGTGCTGTTGCAAGCGGTGCTCGGCTTCGACAACCTGCTGTACATCTCGATCGAAAGCAAACGTGTCGAGGAAGATAAGCAGTCGATGGTCCGCAAGTTCGGAATCGGTTTGGCGATCGTGTTGCGGATTGTTTTGTTGTTCGTCGTTGTCAACGTCATCAAGATGCTCGAAGATCCGTTCGTCGAGCTTCACAACGGTTACATCGACATGGCGGTCTCCGGACACAGTCTGATCGTTCTGTTCGGGGGAGCGTTCATCTTGTGGACGGCGGTGAAAGAAATCTATCACTTGCTCGCCGAGCCGGATTTGGAACACGGTGAGAACACGGCGACGTCGAGTGTTGGCAAGGCGATCACGTTGATTGTGATCATGAACCTCGTCTTCTCTTTTGATTCGATCCTCAGTGCGATGGCGTTGACGAAGAACCTCTGGATCATGTCGATCGCGATCATCATTTCCGGCATTCTGATGATGGTGCTGGCCGATCGAGTTGCGTTGTTCTTGAAGCAAAACCGAATGTATGAAGTGTTGGGATTGTTTATCCTCTTTATCGTCGGCGTGATGTTGGTCAGTGAAGGCGGTCACCTCGCACATGTCGTGTTGTTTGGACATGAGGTGCACGCGATGGCCAAGAGCACGTTCTACTTTGTGCTCGCGATCCTGATCGTCGTTGACATCGTCCAAGGGCGTTATCAGAAGCGATTGCTCGCTCGTCAAGATAAGAGCCTCAAGAACGCCGCCTAATGCGTTCGTCGCACGTTCACGCGGACTCGGCTGAGTTCGCGTGCGCTTCGTAGAGCGATCGAACCCACTCTCGCAATCGGCTGGCGAACGTTTGGGAGCGGTAGCCGCAGTCGACGAACAGTCGCATTCCGACGGGAAACTGCTCGCCCGCAGACGTCACGTCGAGCCACGCGTAAAAGTGCGGGCTCAGCATCCGCATTTCGCCGGAATCGGATTCATCGACGTCGGACCGGATCGCCAGCGGTCCGCCATGGATCGAAGCGAGTGCGGGTTCAATCAACCGGTCCGTCGCCCGCGGATCAATCCGCTGCAACGTCGAGTCGAATTGTTGTTGGCTGCCTGAAACAACGCGAACGTTTTGGCCGACACAGGACCGAACGCGTTCGATTTGCCGGGGCGGGATGAGAGCGATCCATTCACGATCAGCATCGCCGGCGACGATCAGTATTTGGTCTCCCTCGTTCACGTAGGTTCCAAGCGTTGACGGTAGGTTTCGTGAGATCACGCGGCCGGGGCTGGCGGCGCGGATGGTCAGCGAATCGATTCGGCCCTGAACCTGGTCGATGCGTTTTTGCAGCGATTCGGCACGCCGACGAAGCACGTAGCGTTTGCCTTCTTCTTGTTCGCCCGCAGCGCGACGCTGTTCCAGTTCGATCTGTTGCGACTCGACCGCCAATTCACGAGCCTGACATCGGAGTTCTTCGTTGCGGAGCGTCACCAGGGGGGCGCCCGGTGAGACCGTTTCCCCGTCGCGGACGTGAACGGACTCGATGAACCCGTCGGCGGGGGCCCGTACGCTGGTGGACGCGGCGAAACGTGAAATCACGGGGGCCCGAACACGAGATGGGATGGGAACGGCGAACACCGAGGCCAATCCGAGTGCGACCAGCCCACCGCCGACGAAAACGGCACGGTAGAATCCCGGCACGTTATGCCGAGCTAACCCGCCCATGTATCGGATTGCCGACAGAACGGGATGACCGACCCAAATTGCGATCCCAATGGCAGTGATCAGGACTCCACCGCCCTCGAATAATGTCGATGCGGCGATGGCCAAACAGATGCAGACGCTGAAACGCCAAATCAGTGCCGCGACGCCGTAGACCGCGACGAGCACACCACGCCAACCGGTGATTTGTCCGTGGCGCGTTGATTCGCCGACAATCCACCGCTGCGAGAATCGCTTCAGCGTCGCCGAGGATTCGGCGGCGAGGTTAGGGATGTCGACGGCGTCGGCCAAAATGAAGTAGCCGTCAGAACGCATCAACACGTTGGCGTTAAACAACAACGTCGAGAGACCCGCAGTGACGATGATGCTGTGCGAAAGGTTTCGAACCAACGGGTCGTCGACAATAAGGAACACCCACACTGCCGCCGCAGCGATACAACATTCGACAAACATGCCGGCGGCCGAGACACCGATCCGCGTCAGTCGCGAAGGCATCCGCCAACAACTCGAGACGTCCACGTAGGCGAGTGGAGCCAACAACACAAACACGATGCCACAACGGTTTACCTCGCCACCGAAGCGGTAGCATGCGACCGCGTGTCCGAGTTCGTGAATGATTTTCAGAACGAGCCAAGTGCCGATCAACCACATCCAACGGCTCGGGTGGAAGATGTTTTCGCTCTCACGGAGAAGACTGTCGCGATGGATGCCCGCTCCGATCAACGCGGAGAGGATCAATAGCACGCCGCCGAAAACCATCGGTGCGGATAGCAAGGGGGACAACCATCGAGACATCGTCTTGATGACGAGCGATCCGCCGGGAATCGGTACCTTGATCCAAAACGGGTTGATCCGGCTCAGCAAATTCCAAACAGTTCGCTCCGTGCCTGCTTTCGTCGAGGTTGTTCCGTGCCGCGTATCTCGAATCGGAGGACGGTCTCCATCGAGGTAGGCGATCTCGTTATCGAGCAACCAACGGGCAATTTCGGCCGTTTCCGATTCCGTCGGTGCATCGCGTCCCAGTTTGGCGGCGGCGAGTGAGCATGCCTGCGCGAGTGTAGTTTCTCCGTCGAGCAGCGAGCACAGATACGATTCGCGATACCCAACTCGATAGAAACGATGCAGCCCGCGAATTTCGATTCGATAGACAATCTCTCCTCGCTCACGCACCGGCCAGACGCGAACGTCGGGGGCCATCCGCAATCGCTGTTGGTTCAATTCGGTCGTTTGATGGCGGGTGGATTGCATCGCTAGATTCCGGCCCAATTGCGAAAGGCAAACCAAGGCCGATGAAACAGATTCCATCCGATCGCGTGTGTGTCGCCGTAGATCGTCGCCCGGCCTCTCATGCCTGGTTGCAGCCATCCCGCATTGTTGGCAACGCGTACTTCGGCGATGAAAACGTTATCGTGATCTTGCAATTCAGCCTTGGGATGAACCGTCGAGATCCTTCCTGTAAAAGTTTTCTCCGGTGCAGCATTGGTGTAAAAGCGGATCGGCATTCCCTCGCGAACGTGAGTGACTTCCGACTCGGGGATCCAAATTTCGACCACCATTTCGTTGAGCGGTGCGATCTCGAACAAGGTCTCGCCACGTGAGAGCGGCGTGCCTTCGCGGCTTCGCCAATCACCACTGACGATCATGCCATCGATGGGGCTGCGGATTTCCAAGTGCTCGCGTCGGTGAGCGAGCAACTCGGCTCGGGCACTCAGCCGTTCCGATTCCAACTGAGCCAACCTGACCGAACCGAATTCGTGCTGAGCGACGTGCCCCTTGCGTGTCTGCATCGCTTGTTCGAGCTGTGATTCAATGCCGGCGAGTTCGTATTGAAGTTCCCGAGGATCGAGCTCGGCGAGGAGTTCTCCTGCGATGACCACGTCTCCCGGACGGACGAGGCATTTCTGCAGCGGTCCGTCGAACGCGGCCGCGACAAACCGACGTTGGACCGGCTGTAACTCTAGTTTGGTGTCGATCGTGTAAGTTGCCGGCGCGAACATCAACAACGTCAACGCGATCGCCGCGCTGATGATGATACGCGTTCCCGATGGCGACGTTTGGATCAGAGACCTCAGGGCCGATTGAATGCGTCCGCCCTGATGCCGACGAATCGAAAGCAGTTTGCTGGCCAGCGGACTCGACAACGCCTCGAGGAAAGGATGCGAGGAGGCACCGCGAGAGTCCAGTACCATCACGACACCGCAGACCTCGCCATCCTCATTGAGGAGGCAACTGCCCACGAACGAGTCGGCGGTTGCCTCGCGAACGTACTGCGCGATCGCCATCATCCCGCCACGTTCGGCTTGGCCGGCCGATTCACTCGGAGGCCAATGAGTCGTGCCGCCGTGAAGAGCGAGTTCCTCGGCGGCGGCGATTTGTGTCGGCTCTGTCGATTCCCTCGTTGTGGCGATGCACCGCATGCCGGATTGAGGCGTTTCTCGCCAACAGAGCGTCACTTCACTCGCGTCGAGGATTTCGGCGAGTCGATGAACCAGTGAGTGTGAGGCGGCCGACAAGGTGTCCGCTTGATCAAGCTGCGACTGCAATTCGATCGCTGCGGCGAGCAACGCGTTTTCTGATTCCGCTGTCGCCGCCGAGTCGGTCGCCGCCGAGTCGGCTTTTCTCCAATCTGTCGCGGCGGGATTGGGATCCATGACCGGTGGCAGGACCGTGATCGGTGGCATAGCCGGATAGACGTGTGGTTCGATCACGGCAGGTTCCCTCCCAGGTCCCATCGACAAATCACGCCGCTGAGGATCTTGCGGTCTCGGTTGTCGATTCGCACCGTCACGCGGACCGAGGCACTTTCGGCGTCGGCGACCGGCGAGATCGTTTCGATCACCGCGTCCACCGGTGAGTTGTTTCCAGATATCCGAACCTGGATTCGTTGGCTCTTTTCGAAGCCATCGATTCTCGACAGCGGGACCGAAAAGATTGCACGTAGTCGATCCAATTGAACGACCCGAAGGACGACGGGGTCAGTCGGCGAAACGAATTCCCCGGCTTCTTTTACGATTCGTACGACGACGCCATCGAGAGGTGACTCGATGCGACGATGTGCGAGTTGAACGGTGATGCGTTTTTGTTCGAGTTCACGCATTTCGGCTTCCTCGCGGACGGTTTGCATCCGCGTGGTCGCCTGCCAGAAATTCGTTTCCGCGCGATCGACTTCTCGCTGGGTCGCGTTGCCCTCACTCAATAGTTCGCGATAGCTCCGCAGTTGTTCCTCGCACAACGCCAATTCCGCTTCAGCGGCGCGTCGCGTGCTAACCGCTCGCACGGCGGCGTCGGCGATTTCGAGTGACGACCGCAGAACTCGGTCGTCAATTTGAGCGAGCAGTTGGCCCTCGCTAACACGCGTGCCTTCCTCGACGAGGACGCTCTTGAGGACGCCCATCTCAGCGGCCGGCACGTCAACGCTGCGGTAGGGCTGCGTGAAGGTTTCGATTTCGACAGCGTCTGCGTGCGAACAGTTCAGTCCGATCGTTAACACGATCGCGAGGAACCGATAGGTGTGTCGTTTTGTCATAGGTTTCATCTCACATCGCCCAACACGCATTCGGTCGAATCGCCGAACGCGAGAGAAGTTGTTGTTCACGGGAGTCGTTTTGCAGCGTTTGCAATCGACGCGATGTCGCCTCACGCTGGATGCGACGCTGTACCGTTTCGATTTGTGTGATCAGGCGGTGATCGCCGGGGTTGTTCGTGTCATCACGCCGCCCCAGATCGCCATCGAGATCGCGACGCAAAAGATGCCGCGAAATCCATGGTGCGTGCTGTAGCAACAGGGGATCGTCAGCGGCAACGAAAAAACGGCACGAACCGGGGTCGCCGCATCGTGCGGCGCGGCCGATCAATTGCCGGTCCACGCGAGCGAGCGAATGCATCTGCGTCACGATCACATGCAATCCGCCACTGGCGCGTGCCAGTTCATCGAGTTTGATGTCCGTTCCACGGCCGGCTAAGTTCGTCGCGACCGTAATCGCACCACCGCGTCCAGCGGCCGATACGACGGCGGCTTCGTCGGCGTCTTGGACACCGTTGAGCAAATCAAATGGTCGTCCGTATTCGCGTAGGAGATCGGCGATCGCGTGACTTTCGCTAACACTCAGCGTCCCGATCAGAACGGGACGACCGGTTTCGGCAATGCAGAATGCCTCGTTGACGACGGCTTCGTATTTGTCGTCTTGATTCATCGCGAAACGCGGCGGGAAAACCTCTCGTTTGCTCGGGTTCCGCAACGCGATCTTTGCGACAGGAGTGCCGTAGACCTGTTCGAGTTCGCGTTGACACTGGTCAGCCGTCCCGGTCATGCCGGTGAGGTAGCGATACGATCGAAAGAAACGCTGTTTGGTGATACGGCCGAGTGCCACCGATTCATTGGTGATTTCGAGCCCTTCGCGAGCCTGAACGGCTTGGTGCAGTCCGCCGGACCACGTGCGGTCGGCGAACACGCGACCCGTCGAGCCGTCGATTAATTGGATTTCGTCATCACGGAGAACGTAGTGCACGTCACGGCGATAGCGGTAGGCCGCACGGAGTGCCGCGCAGACGTATTCGTGCCACGGACGCAGCAGTCTGGGATGCGTTGACGCGTCGGTGTGTTCGTAGACGGTTTTGAAACCGTCATCGGTCAATTCAATGCGATTGCCTGACGAGAGGACAAAATGCACGCTCTCGGATAGCTCGTCGATAAAGGCAAACGCCATGCGGTGTAAGGCGGCGTCGGCGGCTTCTCCGCTCGGGGAACCGCTGAGGATCAATGGAGAAACGGCATCATCGAGCAAGAGGTCGTCGGCCTCATCGACGATCGCGGACGCGAGTCCACGTTGTCGAGTTTGCTGAATCCGGGTGCCCCGTACGTTGTTCAGAAAGCGTTCGCCCATGGGCTGTGATGCGGATTGACGCATCACGAGTTGATCTTTGAGGAAGTCAAACCCGAACGTGTGAGCGGACCCGTATGTGACATCACACGCGTAGGCCGTGTTCGCATCGGCTTCGTCGAACTCGTCTTCGACAACAGCAGTCGTGATTCCGCAGAAATCGAATACAGGTTTCAGTTGTTCATAGTCGCGGCGAGCCAAATACGCATTCGGCGTCGCCACGTGCACGCCCTTGCCGCGCAGCGCGTTCACGTACGTCGGCAGCACACCGGCGAGCGTTTTGCCCTCACCCGTTTGCATTTCCGCAATGCCACCGAGACTCATGACGATGCCCGCGTGCCACTGGACGTCAAACAGTTCGATGCTCAACGCACGATGAATCGCTTCGTCTACAACGCCGATTGCGTTCGACAAGACGTCTCGTGTTGCGGAGACACCCGCGTCGTCGTTTTCCTGTATGCGAATGCGTTGTTTCAGTTGGCTCGTCAGGGCATGCAGTGATTCCACGGGTTCATCCCGCAAACGCTCGCTGACCGCACGTCCGTTTCGGATGTGCGACGCGATCATGCGATAGTCGGAGATCTCACGAGCGATGCGGCGAGCCGAGGGCGTTCGGTTTAACGTCTCGGTGGTGTCGTGGTTCATGGCCGACTCCCGTCGAGCGAGTCGCTCTCGAGTAGGTCGCTGTCGAGCAAGTCTCCGCTTCGCAGAGCGTCATTCGGCGAAATACCGTCGAACGGTTGCGATGGTTCGATCACGCTCGGCATCGGTACGCCGGCGTTCCAGGCGTCAATCGCGTCGACATCGGCGCACAGTTGATCTTCGGTGTGCACCTGCAGCAACACACCCATTGCTTTGCGAAGCGTGATCCACGACAACGCATAGGCGACTTGAGCACGCGTGACAGCCTGCTCCTCCTCGGCGACACGTTCTTGGGCGTCGAGTAAATCTTCGATCAACAACACGGCTGACTCGTTCGGGTCAGGCAACCATTGCCATCGTTGTTGCAAGTAAGAGACCTCACGCATCGCCGCGAGCAGCGATTGCCGATTGGCGGTCATCTCCGCAAAGGCGGTTTGCGTCTCGCGGACTGCGATTTCGACGGTCGTGATCGCCGATTCGGTCGTCTGCTGAAATTCGTAAACGGTGCGATTGAGTTCCCACTGGTTGCGTTGCAATCGTGCTCGCGCTGCTCGGTTTCCCACGGGCAGTTCGAAGACGAAACCCGCAGCGTAACTCGGTCCGCCGTCGGTGAATTGACGGCCGATCGCACCGAACGTATCGGACCGAGTGTCGAGTCCCGAGACGTAGGAACTCAGTAATAGGTCGAGTCGTGGGAGCACTTGGTTCTTCGCCGCACCGACTTTGCTGGACACGGCTTGGATCTTTCGCAACGACTGAGCGATGTCCGGCCGATTGTCCAACGCCGTCAACGTCGCATCGCGAGGTGAGACTTCGACGAGGGAAGCCAACGGCAATTCGCCGGGCAGCAATTCCCAGTTTCCTCCACGCATCAAATTGGGGTCCGCCGTCAGCATCCTCAATCGGGCTTGAACGTTGCGAATGCGAGTTTCGATTCGAATCAAATCGCTCCGCCGCTGAGTCATGGCGACTTCGGCACGCAAGATTTGACGTTGTTGGGAATCGATCGCGCCGCGTGCGAGCAGTTTGGAGTGGAGTTCCTCGGCGGCGTGCAGGAGTCGTTTGCGTTGCAGGAACTCGGCTCGCGCTTGATACAATTCCCAGTATGCTTTCGTGACGTCAACGAGGTGCTGTTCGACCTCGTTGCGTGTCTCGCTGTTTGCTAACTGCACGTTGATTTGTGCGAGTAGGACACGAGTCGTGTTGACCGCTCGTCCGTGGTCTCGCAACAACGGTTGTGAGAAGTTGATTTCCAACCGCGACGTGCCTTGCGGGTTCGGTGTCAGATACGACGAGTTGTTGTTCTGGAATCCACCGCGTTGAACGAGTTCGAGGTTCCCGCCGCTGCGGTAGCGTTTGCGAACACCCGCCGCCGATGAAAAGAGATTGTCGAGGTAGCGATCCGAACTGTTGCCGGTGGTCAGCACGCTGCCAATGGGTTCGTTGGATCGAGCGAATTTGGATTCGACGAACGCAGTTGTGTCGAATTCGGCGTCCGCGATCACCATGTCGTTAAACCGAATCTTTGGCTCCGTCAGCAAACCGCGAACATACGGCGACGCGATCAAACTCGTTTCGGCCAAGTCGTCGACATCGACGGGAAACGTGTGATCCGCCAAACCGAGAGGCTGGCCAATCAACGGTTCCCACCATAGAGGGCCCGACAGAGGTGCATCTTGATTACCGGTGAATTCACCCGGTAAGGCCGTGATCTGAGTCGGCAAATCCGCAGCCCGGCCACGGTACGCGTCCAGTTGACCACGGTACGGCCCCTGAGCGATGGGCGCCGGAATGTCGGGAGTTGATCCCGGCAAATAGGATCCTGTGTGTCCCCAATCTCCTGACGCGCCTTCGACGTAGTGAGGTATGTCGGTCGCGACGGGCATCGGAATTGCCTCGCGTTCGGCATCGGTGTAATCCGGATCAACCAGCGGCGCGTCGTGGTCTGCGGACTCGCTCGTTTCGTGGTGGTTTCCCCGATTCACCTGATAATCGTTATCGAGAGCGTCGTCCCGAACAGGTGGAGAGTCGATCGGAGCCGCTGGAACGCGGCGCTGCGGATCGGATGCGAGGCGGGCGGGGATGGTGGGCGACAGCACCGCCGGCGATTCCGGCCGGTTTGGCAAATACCCCAAGAATAGATGAGTAACGTCATCTGGCGTGCCAGTCAGAACCGGCTCGTTTTTCCCCCATCCAGGTGTGGCTGCCGTGGTCAAAGCCAGCGCAGCAAGCAGCCCGAACGAGCGGAAATACCGCTCGACCGGGTTCGTCAGCATGTGAGGCTTTTGTTTCACGCGGCAGCGCATTGATCAGATGTCCGTAAATCGTCATGACGGCTTCATCGATTTCATTCGGCACAGTCCGGTCAACCGGACCAGCCACAAGGCCGGAAACACCTGTCTACTTCGAAAACGCGACGGCAAAGTCATCCCAAAGCCGATGAGCCAATAGGTTTGTCCAGAATTCCCAGATTGCCGAAAAGGAATGGACAGCCACGTTGCGAAGTGTCAGGTAGGTTTCGATGCAGGCTTGGGTCTGTATGCGCACTGAGCAAGACATGGAGAGATGTGCGATCGGCGAGCGGTGATTTTCAGAAGGGATCGTAAAGAAATGCCTGGAACGAAGACGAACGATTGGTGGCTACGCCTGCGCATGACCGCAGACGAAGTGGCCACGCGGATTCGCAGCCAGCATCGCCCCCGTTCCATTGCTGCCTCCGCATCACGTTCGTTGCGACTGACCAATCTCGAGCCGAGGTTGTTGTTCAGCGCGACGCCGATCGATCCCGCAGTGATGTCCGGCGACGATGCGGCCGTGGTCATGCAGGTGGAAGCCAGCAGCGATCAAAACACCGCCGCTCAGTCCGATGAGGACGCCTCAGTTCAAACGATCGCCGAGCCCGCACAACAAAGCGGTCACGAAATCATCCTGATCGATTCTTCGGTGCCGGAGTTGCAGGCGTTACTCGACGACCTCGATGAGTCGCGACCCAACGCCGAAGTCTATGTGCTCCAGGGTGATCGAGATGGGATCGATCAGATCACCGAAATTCTTGACGGGCGCAGCGGTGTGCAGTCGCTGCATCTTGTTTCGCACGCCGAAGATGGCGCCGTCAAACTAGGACAGACTTGGCTCGGTCAATCCAATCTGGATGGGTATGCAGGTTCGATCGCGTCATGGCAATCGGCATTGGCGAGCGACGCGGACGTCTTGCTGTATGGATGCGATCTCGCATCGAGCGAAGACGGACGGACGTTGGTTGAATCGATCGGCGCTCTGACTGGAGCGGATGTTGCCGCCAGTACAAACGATACCGGCAACGCGGAGTTCGACGCCGATTGGCAATTCGAATACCACACCGGCCAGGTCGACACACAGGTTGCGTTTTCCGAACAGTTCCAGGACGCTTGGTTGCACAAACTCGCGTCCTTGACAATCAACGTCGACACGTTCAGCGATGTGGTGGACGGTGGCGACGCGTTCACGTCGCTGCGAGAAGCGATCATTCAGGCTAACGCCAATGCCGGTGGCGACACCACGATCAACCTTCTCGCCGGAACGTACACCCGTTCGTTGAACGCGGCGGGCGAGGAGAACGCAGCTAGTGGTGATTTGGATATCCGCGAGGACGTCACGATCGTGGGTGCGGGAGCGGGACTCACCATCATCGATGCCGGGTACAACGACCGGGTCTTCGATGTCCACGATGGTCACCTAACCATATCCGATTTGACCATCACAGCGGGTGTCGCCAGTGGTGGCGGCGGTGCCGTCAACGTCGATGATTCGGCAGCGAATTTGACTCTCAATCGTGTGATCCTGACTGACAACGGAGCGAGCGAGGGGGCGGCCATCGCAAGCGTCGGGACAATCAACCTGACTGATGTCGAGATATCGAACAACGGCGGATCGGTTTCAACGATCAAGGGCGGTGGTATCTATAACGACGGGACCGCGGTTCTGAATCGGGTCACTCTGAGTGGGAACGCAGCCGACGCCGGGGGAGCAATCTACAACGAGAATTCGTCGATCTCCATGTCGCTCACCAACGTGACGATCAGTGGCAACCAAGCGGCATCGAACGGAGGTGGTATCTACAACAAAAACTCGTCCCTCACGATCGTTAATTCAACCATCACGTTGAATTCAGCAGACACGGCCGGCGGCATCTATACCAATGGTTCACCACTGCCCACACTGTTGAACACGATTGTGTCGGGGAACAGCATTGTCACCGCGAACGCCGACATCTCAGGGACGATTTCTAGTTCCGGAAACAACCTGATTGGTGATACGACGGGCGCCGTGGGGTTGATCGGTAGCGACATCACGGGAGTGTCGGCGTTGCTCGATCCCCTGTCAGACAACGGCGGGTACGTCCAAACGCATGCTCTGATGACGGGTAGCCTCGCGATCAACGCGGGGGCGATATCCGGCACACCTACGGTCGATGCACGTGGAGTCACGCGCGATGGAGCTACAGATATCGGCGCCTATGAAGCCGCCAGCACCACGTTTGTCGTCACCACGACGGCCGACAGCGGTGCCGGGTCATTGCGACAGGCGATTATCGATGCGAATTCACTCGCCGGCGCCGATGTGATTGAATTCAATATCAGCGGCACTGGCGTTCATGTCATCACGCCGCTCTCTGCGCTCCCGGCGATTACCGACGCGGTCACCATTGATGCGACGACCGATGACAGCTTCGCGGCGAACGGTAACCGTCCCGCGATCGTTCTCGCGGGAACCAGTGCAGGTGCCGGAACGGATGCGTTCGTGTTGTCATCGACGGCCGACGGCAGTGTCATCCGAGGTTTGGTAATCCAGGATTGGGGCGGAGACGGGATCGAGATCCAGTTGGGGTCGGATCACAACCGGATCGTCGGAAACTACATCGGACGACTTAACACGAGCGGAACGGATTCAGGTGCCGGAACTGGTAACGACGGTAACGGTATTCTCATTTACGGTGCCAGTAATCACATCGGTGGTGCGACGCTCGAAGACCGAAACGTGATCTCAGGTAACGCTACCAACGGCATCCAAATCAGTGGCTCGTCGGCGACCGGCAATGATGCGCTGGGCAACTATATCGGAGTGACCGCCGCGGGAAATGTCGCGCTCGGCAACGGTAACACGGGCGTCCTGATCAATGCGAATGCGACACTCAATCAGATCGGCAGCGCAGGATTCGGCAACGTCATCTCCGGCAACGTCAATGGAGTTCAGATCTTTGATGGTGGGACCATGAACAACGTGGTCCTGGGCAACTACATCGGTGTTGACTCCACGGCAACGATCACGGTGGGGAATACATCCCAGGGCGTTCAGATCGGTGGCGGTGCGGCCAATAACGTCATTGGCGGCGATCTCTCAACGGACGCCAATGTCATTAGCGGCAATGGAACCTCCGCAGTGGAAATCACAGGTTCCGGTACCAGCAGCAACGAGGTGCGAGGAAACTACATCGGAACTAATTCAGGAGGAATTCTCGATCTCGGAAACGGAATCCATGGCATCCGGATTCAAGACAACGCCATGGACAATGTGATCGGCGGTACCGGCGTGGGTGACGGAAATGTGATCGCGTTCAACACGACGCACGGTGTGAGTATCGTCGGTGGAGCGAGCGGCAATGCCGTCATGGGCAATGCGATTTATGGCAGCGGTGAGATCGGAATCGATATTAATGACGATTCGGTAACGCCCAATGATATCGACGATGTTGATAGTGGAACGAACGGATTGTTGAACTTTCCCGTGATTTCGTGCGTCGTGCAGAACGGCGCCGACCTCGATATTACGTTTGGTGCGGATCTCGCATCGGGAACCTTTCGGATTGAGTTCTTTGAGAATCCGTCGGGCATTGATGCGTCAGGGCATGGCGAAGGACAGATCTACCTCGGAACAGCGACGATCGTCTCAACGGGCGCGGCAGGGATCGAGTCATTCACTGCGACGCTGAGTGGGGTGACGGCGACATCCATTGTTGGCGTTACCGCGACGGCCACGGAGGATCGAGGTGGTGGATACTTTGGTAACACCTCCGAATTCAGCACCGCGTTCACAACCGCCGCGGAGTTCATTAATACCGGCGAGATTCGCGTCAACGACACCACGACCAACACGCAAGAAACGTCCGGTGAAACACGCGGCAGTCAGAAGGCGGTGGCGATTTCAGCAAATGGGGATTATGTGGTCGTTTGGTCAAGCGACAGCCAAGATGGATCGGGGTGGGGAGTCTACGCACAGAAGTTCAACTCATCAGGAACCGCATTGTCAGGTGAGATCCTAGTCAGCCAAACGACCACCAATGATCAAATGGGGGCTCGAGTAGGTGCCGCAGACGACGGTAGTTTTGTGGTGACGTGGTCCTGGGATGCGGCAGGCGACCCGCAAGCGGTCATGGCGAGGCGATTCGCCGCCGACGGCAGCGCAATCGACGACGAATTCATTGTCAATTCTACCGTCGCAGGCAAGCAAAGTAATTCATCGATTGCCGTCAACGCTAGCGGGCAATTCATCATTACTTGGGAAGGTCCCGGTATTGGTGATACCGATGGCATTTACTATCGCCGATTCAATGCGGACGGGACCAGCATTGATGCGGTTGAGGTTCGCGCCAATGTGGATGACTTGGGCGCGGAAAACACACCCGATGTTGCGATGAACGACGTTGGGCAATTTGCGATTGCCTGGGAGGCCGCCGGTGAAATCTATGTTCGCCACTACGACGTGGATGGTTTGATGGTGGCTACAGCGACTCACCACGATTTGATGGTCGATGAAACCAGTTCGAACGCGTACGGGCCATCGATCGCGATGGATGCGTCGGGGCGAACGGTCGTCGCGTATCGGACTCCGGGAATCGCAACCGTTGGGGCCGGAATCTGGGTCAAAGCATTCGATTTATCGGGAGTCGTGCGTCATAGCTATTTCAGTCCGAGCACCGGTGTCGGCATCAACAGCACTTCACCGTCGGTGGACGCGGATGATTATGGCAATTTCATCATTGTTTATCACGGTTCGACAAACAGCGATGGAGATGGCGATTCGGTCAAATATCAAATCTACGACGCTGACGCCAACGAGGTCAGTGCGGAAACGCAGGTCAACGTTTCCACGGACGGTGACCAACAACTCGCCTCGGTCGCGATGCTGGATGCGAACAACTTTGTCGTTGTCTGGAGCGGCGAGGGAGACCAATCGGGACAGGAAGACACCAGCGGCGTCTTCGCGAGACAGTTCCATTTCGAGCCTGCCGACGTCGACCTCGATGCCGATGACAGTTCGGGAGCGACGGGGCGGGATTATGACACGACATTCGTCGCAGAGGGTGGTGCCGTTGCCATTGTCGATTCCGATGCGACGATCACGCAGGGCGACGATGCCAATATCGACTCGCTGATTGTCACCATTGAAGACCTGCAAGACGGTACTGATGAAGTGCTCGCTGCCGTTACGACGGGAACGAGTATCACGGCGAGCTACGCCGACGGAATTCTCACGCTATCAGGCACCGACACGGTTGCGCACTACCAACAGGTGCTGCGAACAATCACGTACAACAACAGCGCCAGTTCCCCAACCGCAGGATCTCGCACTATCACCTACTTCGCCCGGGCTGGTGCGTCACTCAGTGGTATTGCGACAACTCATCTCACCGTCACGGTGCCGCCGAATGTCGCCCCGACGGCAGACGCAGGCGGGGCGTACACCATCTACGAAGGCGGGTCTGTAAATCTTGACGCCAGTGGATCCTCTGATAGTGATGGCACGATTACGACGTACATGTGGGATCTCGATAACGATGGTGACTTTGAGGGAGCGAATGATTTAACGACAGCTTCTTCGTCTCTCACCGTTACTTGGTCAGAACTCGTTGCCGCTGGGATCAATGAGGGTGGGGCGGAAGCCGGTGGCGGAACCGACTACACGGTGGGTTTGCGAATTACCGACGACGATGGGGACGTCACTGATGTGACAACAACGATCACGGTCAACGACGTTGCACCGACCCTGGTCGTTTCTGGGGATGCGACGACCGAATCTGGTGCTACTTACACACTGAACCTCGCCACGGTCGACCCGGGGAACGACACGATTTCATCCTGGACAATTAACTGGGGTGACGGAACGATCGAAGACGTTGGTGCGGTGGCATCGGTCACCCACGTCTACACTGCAGTCGGGTTCACTCATAATATTCTTGTTTCAGCGACTGATGCAGATGGTACCTACCTGCAGAACGAACTCTTAGTGACAAATTATGCTGGCGACAGCATCTACCGATTCTCCGCGACGTCTGGAAACTTAATCGAAGAGTTTGCCGACGGGGATGGAATCGACGCCCCGGTGGGTTTGGTAATCGGTCCTGACGGAGCACTTTATTTGAGCGGCGATTCATCGAAAGATGTGCTGCGATACAATGCTGAGACGGGCGCGTTCATAGACACGTTCGTTTCATCGGGAGCTTCCGGTTTGTCGGACGCCGAGGGAATTGCATTTGGTCCCGACGGAAATCTTTATGTCGCCGACTACGGTGGCAAAAGAGTCATGCGGTTCGACGGCAATACGGGCGCGTACATCGATGACTTCGTAGCGGCATCCAGCGGAGGACTTAATAATCCGTATGGCTTGTTGTTCGGACCGGACGGAAACCTCTACGTTAACAGCTATACGGAGGACAATGTCCTTCGCTTTGATGGGGTGACAGGAGCTTTCATTGACACGTTTGTCAGTGCCGAAAGCGGCGGATTGGACACGCCTGAGCAAATGGTCTTTGGCCCGGATGGAAATCTCTACATCGCCAGTTCGAACACGGACGAGGTTCTGCGATATGACGGCACCACTGGTGCGTTCATTGACGCATTTGTTACAGCGCAACTGGGCGGGCTCGACAGGCCCACTGGCCTGACGTTTGGACCGGATGGAAATCTGTACGTCGCTGACTACGAAGATGGCGCGGTCTTGCGATACGACGGCAGTTCTGGCGCGTTCATCGATGAATATGTTGCCGCAGGGGCCGGTTCGTTCGACACGCCGGCGTTCATGGATTTCCTTCCCAAACATCAGGTCACCGTTGTTGCGAACACAGCGGTCGGCGCCGTCAGCGACACCAACGTTAGTGCCAACGAAGTGGCAGAGGATGCCATTGTTGGTGCGTCGGTCGGGATTACAGCATTCGCAGACGACGTTGATGGAGAAACCGTCAGCTACAGCCTCGATGACGATGCAGGCGGGTTGTTCCAGATAAACGCCAGTTCGGGTGTCGTGACGGTGAAATCGACGCTGAACTACGAGGCCAACACCAGCCACGACATTGTCGTTCGCGCAACGAGTGCTGACACCACTTTCAGTACTGCTGGCTTCACGATCAATGTTACGGACGTTAATGACGTTGCTCCGACGGTTGATGCGGCGCAAGCCTTTAACGTCAATGAAAATGCGTCTAACACTACCTCTCTCGGATATGTGGCTGCAACCGATCCCGACACTGTGGGAGCCCTCACCAATTGGGCAATCACTGCAGGCAACAATGATGGAATCTTCGCGATTAATTCGGGCACTGGTGAACTGACCATCCTTGATAATGCCAATTTGGATCGAGAGTCCAGCAGTAGCTATACGTTGACGGTGCGAGTGGAAGACGGAGTCAATACGTCAACGACCGAAACGATCAGTGTCACGGTTAACGACGTCAACGACGTCGCGCCGGTCATTGCCGCATCACAAACTTTCAATGTCGATGAAGATGCAGCGAACAATGCATCGCTCGGTACCGTCGTTGCGACCGATTCCGACAGCGTTGGGGCACTCGGCAACTGGACGATCACGGCAGGCAACGATGACGGTGTGTTCTCCATCAACACGACTACGGGCGAATTGACGGTCTCGGACAACACGAACCTCGATCGTGAATCCGCCGCGAGCTACACGCTTAGTATCCGAGTCGATGACGGAACGAACACGTCGGCTACCGAGACGATCAGCATCACGATTGATGATGTGAATGACAACACGCCCATCATCACTTCGTCTCAATCGTTTAGCGTTGACGAAGACGCCGCCAATACCACTTCGCTCGGGACGGTTGTCGGATCCGACCCGGACACTTCCGGTTCGCTCCGGAATTGGGCAATCACTGCAGGCAACGACGACGGCGTTTTTGCAATCGACGCTTCCAGCGGTGAGCTGACCGTTGTCGACAACAGCAATCTCGATTTCGAGTCCGTCGAGAACTATACGCTTACGATTCAGGTCGAGGACGGCCTAAATACCTCCACGACCGAGACGATATCTATCTCGGTCAATGACCTCAATGACAACGCACCGGTGATCGCGGGATCTCAGACGTTTAGCGTCGACGAGAACGCGGCCGACGCGACTTCGCTAGGCACGGTGGTGGCATCCGACGCGGACACGGTGGGCGGACTGACGAATTGGGCGATCACGTCGGGCAACGATGACGGAATCTTCGCGATCGATGCGTCGACGGGAGAACTGACGGTTACCGACAACACGAATTTGGACTTTGAGTCCACTGGCAGCTACACGTTAAGTATCGAAGTTCAAGACGGAACGAACACCTCCTCTACGCAGACGGTTACCGTCTCTGTCAACGATATCAACGAATCGCCAACGATTACGCTCACGCCGGTGGTTGCCACCATTGACGAAAATGCCGATACCTCGTCCGCGATCACGGTCGCTACGATCACGGTCAACGATGACGGGTTGGGGGCCGAAACGCTGACCCTGTCGGGGGCCGATGAAGGCATGTTTGAAATTGACGGCAACAATCTGCGATTGAAGGCCGGCGTGACCCTCGACTTCGAATCGAATGCGAGTCTGGATGTGACCGTTTCGGTGGACGACGCGAGCATTCCGGGGACGCCTGATGATTCGCAATCACACACCATCACGGTTCAGGACAGGAATGATCCCGCGACCGGTGATGCGGTCATTAGCGGAACGAACGTTGAGGGCGAAACGCTCAGTGTGGACGTCAGCAGTATCGCGGATGAAGACGGGCTCGGCCCGTTCACATTTCAATGGACACGCGACGGCGTCGCGATCGGCGGTGCAAATGCGGCGACCTACGTGATCGATGCCGATGATATCGGCAGTGTAATTCGAGTCGAAGTCAGCTTCACCGACGGGGGCGTCAACGGCGAAACCATCGTCAGTGCGCCGACGGCGACGATTGTCGCTGCGAACGTGGCGCCAACGCTCTCGGACTATCGAACGGCAGGGACAACGGGCCAACCCAAAGTCGTCCCCGCCTCCGTCTTTGAGTCGTTAGCGGACGACCTCGATGGAGATTCTCTCACCGCGATTCTGGTTACGCCACCTTCCTCCGGCACGGTCACCGTGATGCCATCGGGGCTGTTCACGTTCACGCCTGCGCCAGGCTTCGTCGGCCAAGTGACCTTCGAATGGATGGCGAACGACGGATTGGTGAACAGTAACGTCGCGACAGTGACGCTCGAGTTTACGCCCGTGATCCCGCCACCGACGCCCAAATCGACCGCGGCTGCCGAAGGCGATGCGGGATCTGACAGTAGTGAGAAGGCGAATGAGGAACCTGCCGAATCTGATACGAGCGAGAGCGAATCGGAGTCGACATCCGAAGACGATTCGTCAACGGAATCCAGCGACAGTGAATCAAACGACGCCGTGCAGTCAGGCGTTCGCGGAGAGACGAAGGCAGAGTCACGCTCCGAACAGGGTTCCGAATCGGCAAACGTGGTTGAAGTCGCGATCGAGTCGCAGGCAACCACTCAAAACAAGCAGGTCAGTCCGACGGACGCCTTAATCAAACAGTTATCTGAGTCTTTCACGACTCAGACAACCCGCAAGTCTCGAGTCTCGGGCGGCCAAGGGCCCGACTCATCAGGGCCATTGAGCGATTACCAGACGCGCAATCTCGTGATGGCGGACTTTGCATTAATGACCCGGCCAGGGGCGATGTGGGACCAGCTCGACAACTACCAGAAAGACGTCGATTCCAGAATCCAAGGCGACCTCATCGTGGTCGGCTCGGCAGGTGCTGCTGCGTCAAGTTTCACCGTCGGTGTTGTTGCCTGGGCGTTGCGAAGCGGTTTCCTGGTATCCGGACTGATTGCCCACATGCCGGCGTGGAGTGGCGTCGACCCGTTGTTGATTATGAACGGACTCTCAGGCGGTTCGGCTGCAGGTGCCGCTGGCAGTGAAACGCTCGAACAGTTGATGGATCGCCAAAACAAAGAGGTCGAGCAATCCGACCATGCGACCCCGCCAAGTTAGCTTCGCTTCGTTCCGCCATCGATACCCACAACGCACAAATACCTTTATCCCCATTAATTATTCTCTGTCGTCTCGTATCTCATGCTTTCTCTCATCCCTATTCGACTCCGACTTTCCTTCGGGTTAGTCGGCTTGATGACCGGCACGTTGCTGGTCGCTAGCGCGGGCGGATTTTTTCCGAACGAACAAGAAGAAATTCTTCGCGGTCGCGCAAAATTATGCGAAACGCTCGCGATCAGTGGGACGGCGATGGCGTCGAGCGGACAGATCGAGAGTCTGCAGGTGACGCTCGAATCGGTGGTGCATCGCGATGATTCGATCCTGAGTATTGGGTTGATCAGTTCCGAAGGCGGTTTGGTCGTCTCGGCCGGTCCCCATGTCGATGCGTGGGACGAAAGTCGCGACGATGCCATGACGCAGATGCGCGTTCCCGTCTTTCGCTACGGCAAACAATGGGGTGAAATGCAAATCGCGTTCGAGTCGACCGGTGGGCTTTTCGGTCTGAACTATTGGGCACCGGCTTGGCTGCTGATTGTCCTGATCCCCGCCTGTTTCATTCAGTTTTCGTTCTTCCTACGTAAGACGTTGCAAAGTCTCGACCCGTCGGGCGCCGTTCCTACTCATGTCGAGAAGGCGCTTGATACGTTTACGGTTGGGCTCGTGCTACTCAACGCTGATCAACGTGTCTTGTTCGCCAACAAACGGCTCACTCAGTTGATCGGCAGGGAAGCGTCGGTGTTGGTGGGCAAACCGGTCGGTTCGCTCGACTGGATGGATCCGGACCATGTTGGTGATGATGATGGCGAATCGGCAAAGACGATTCCAGAGATGCCATGGGCAACCGCGAAACGCACGGAAGATTCCGTGCACGACCGAATCCTGCAACTCGAAGTTGACGGTCGACAGTTGACGTTTTCGGTAAACTGCACACCGATCACGGGGCAAGGGTTCTTGGTGACGTTCGATGACATCACGCTGATCGAAGAGAACAAGGTCGCGTTGGCTCAGGCTCGAGATGCGGCGCAGAACGCGAACGAAGCGAAGAGCGAATTTCTGGCCAACATGAGTCACGAGATTCGCACGCCTCTCAACGCAGTGCTCGGTTTCACCGACGTCCTCCGTCGAGGGTTGGTGAGCAATTCAGACGAAGCGGTCGGGCACCTCAACATGATCCACCGCAGCGGAGCGCACTTGCTCGAACTGATCAACGACATTCTCGACTTGTCTAAGATCGAAGCGGGGCACCTGCAAGTGGAATCGATCGACACGCACGTCGACCGGGTGTTGATTGATGTTGCCAACACACTCCAAGTTCGCGCAGACGAAAATTCGCTCGACCTGAATGTTCGGTTTCAAACCGCGATTCCTCGCACCATTCAGTGCGACCCGACACGACTGCGGCAGGTGATCACCAACCTTGTCGGTAATGCGATTAAGTTTACCGAGGAAGGCAGCGTGTCGATCATTGCAGCAATGCGTGACGCGGATCCTGAAAACTTGTTCGCCGAACACAACGATCCCGCTCTCGTTGATGCGACCAGTGACCAGGTGCTGCGAGTCGATGTGGTCGATACCGGGATCGGAATGACGCCCGAACAGCAGGCCAAGATTTTCCAATCGTTCGTGCAGGCCGACTCCACGACGACGCGTAAGTTCGGCGGTACGGGGCTCGGTCTGTCGATTAGTCGTCGGCTCGCCGAAGCCATGGGCGGAACGCTCAACGTGCTCAGCAAACCAGGAATGGGCAGTACGTTCCGGTTGGAGATTCCGCTAATGCGGTCTGACCTGCAGGATCTGGTGTCGCCGACGGAATTAAAAGAGTGCACGGAAAACCGTAACTCCGACGCCGCCAATACCGATCTCACATCGTTGCCGCCGGAACTCGTCCTCGTGGTCGATGATGGGGAAGCGAACCGGCGGTTGATCGATCTCGTGTTGACGCGAGCGGGGGCAACCGTGGTGACCGCGAACAACGGTCTCGAAGCGATCGAATGCGTCGCGAACCAGAAGCCGGCGTTGATCCTGATGGACATGCAAATGCCGGTGCTCGACGGATACACCGCTACGAGGCGATTGCGAGATGCGGGCTTTGACAAACCGATCGTCGCATTGACCGGAAACGCGATGCGGGGCGACCGCGAGAAATGTGTGGATGCCGGTTGTGACGACTTCATGACTAAACCGATCAATATCGATCAACTCCTCGAACTCGTGTCGAGCCATCTCGGTGCGGCACCACCGCCGGCAACCGAAGAGACATCTATTGATTTGCCATGCATCTTGCTTCCGCATGACGAATCCAATCGCCGTGGACTATCGGATACGGATCCATCCAATGCAATTATTCCCACGTTGCCGATGGACGATGACGACTTCCGCGCGATCACGAGTGACTTTCTCGACCGATTACCTGCACGCTTGGATGCGATCGAAGCCGCGATCGCCGAAGCGAACTTTGAGTCGGTGCACGGCGAGGCTCACTGGCTCAAAGGCGCCGGCGGAACGGTTGGACTCGGTGTGTTTACCTCCCCTGCGAAACAACTCGAAGAGGCCGCGAAGGAACATCAAGTCGACATCGCGTTGGCGGCGCTTGCACAGATTCGCGAATTAAACTCACGGGTGGTGATCCCGAATTCCGGGGCGTCGAATTCACCTGCACCGGCGTCATCGCTGCCCATTCCTGCACCGGAGACATCCCGAGAACCGCTGACCCAACGCGAGAACAAAATCGTCGGCGAACCGATCGAATGCAGTCTGCCGCTCGAGGATCCTGACTTGTTCGAAATCGTTCGTGGTTTTGTCGAACGGATGGATGTCCGTTTGCCTCAGATGAGAGAAGAATTGGCCCAAGGGCGGCTGCACGAACTCGCCCAAAGTGCTCACTGGCTCAAGGGAGCAGGCGGCACGGTTGGCTACGCGGCCTTGACGCAACCGTCACGCAACCTGCTCGCCGCCGCAGGTGCCGGCAATACCTCGGAGTGCGATCGTTGGATCTCCAATATCGAATCAATCCGGCAACGCATGATCGTTCCCCAAGTCATTCAATCGTGAGAAACGTCGTAACCAAACCTGCTGATGACGGCGGGCGTTTTTGCTGCCTGATATCCCGCATAATCGCACCTCGTCTGCAATGCTTTCCCGTCGGGATTCTCCGACCGGCATACGGCGCACAAAGCCTGACGTACGCTTCAAATGAGAAAACCATTCAACGCTCCACCTCGATAGCATCATGACCGATATGCTTTCCGCCTCCGATTCCGCGTCTGCGATACCGTCCGCAACACAACCCGGGTTTCCGGTAGTTGCTAGCACCGCAGCCAAGCAGCCTCCGGCTACTGCCGCACCGACGTCGCGTGCGCTGCCGGGAAAGATCATGATCGTCGACGATGAGATCGCCAACGTATTGATCGTCAAGAAGTATTTGGAACGTGCGGGGTATCGAGATTTTGAAACCACGACGGACTCCACCGCCGCACTGCGGATTCTCAACGCGACACGTCCCGACGTGCTGTTGCTCGACGTCAATATGCCGAGCGTGGATGGAATCGAGATTCTTCGCAAAGTCCGTGAAGAGCCGCAGTTTCGTCACCTCCCGGTGTTGATCCTGACGGCGAATACCGACGAACAAATCAAGTTGACCTGTCTGGATCTCGGCGCGACTGACTTTTTGCTCAAACCCGTCGACCCGATGGATTTGACGCCGCGTGTTCGCAACTCGTTGCAAGCGAAATCGTTTCAAGATCGTTTGCAAAATCACGCCACCGAACTCGAACTCAAAGTCGAACAACGCACTCGGGAACTCGAAGCATCGCGGCGGGAAGTCGTGTACTGTCTCGCCCGTGCGGCGGAACTTCGCGACAACGACACTGGCAACCACGTGATCCGCGTCGGACGTTTTGCAGGGATCATCGCCAAAGCGATGGGACTGCCGGATTGGTTCGTTCGCGATATCGAGATGGCCGCTCAGTTGCACGATGTCGGCAAGATCGCGATCCCTGATGCGATTCTGCTCAAGCCAGGAAAGCTCGAACCCGAAGAGTTCGAAATCATCCAGAACCACGTCAAGTTCGGTCATCAAATCATCCAACCGCACGCCGGACAGGATGCCCGCTTGATGCGGCGACACGTCGAGTTCGGCAGCGACATGCTTCGCAACGGCAGTGCGTTGATGCGGCTCGCCGCGAGTATCGCGCAAACGCACCACGAACGGTTCGACGGCACCGGATACCCACTCGGATTGGCCGCCGAAGACATTCCTCTCGAAGGACGGATCACGGCGGTCGCCGACGTTTTCGATGCACTCTCAGCAGAACGTCCTTATAAGAAGGCGATGCCACGCGAGAAGTGTTTCTCGATTCTCGAAGAAGGGCGCGGAACGCACTTCGATCCCGATGTCCTCGATGCGTTCTTCGCGTCGACGAAAGAGATCGTGCGTGTACAACTCGACTTTATGGATCACGTCGATTCACCAAAACCGCCGACGGAATAGATCGGCGTTGAGGCAACTCACCGGTTGCCGCGTGCGGGAGTCTTGCCTAATCAACGTTTCCATCGCTTCGGTAACCACCGTCACCAATCGGTGGCTGAGTTCTGGTAAACGCCGAATTCTAGGAAACAAAACGGCAAGAGCGTTTCCGAAAACGACATAGCCGATCTCGCCGGACCTCGTTGTCCGCGGATCTGGCGAGTCGAGCTTCATTGAACGGCATTGGTATATTCGTTCACGCTGTCGCTCGAAGCTCGTTAGCATAGCCGCCGGAATGGGGCCTGAAGTCACGCTCGGCATTCGCGTTCGCATTCGAATCGCCGCCTCGCGAATCATTCGCGATTCGCGAACACAGCCACCACGGTTGTCTTCACCGATTCGCAAGGTTTCTTTCACCGTCTTCCCGAGTTCGTTGCGGGAAAGTGTGTCTGATGGTGATGAGGCGTTTGCAAACGCGGGGAAGCGATCGCTGCCCGTGGAGGTGTTCTCTCGAACGCCGTTTGCCTTTTGATTTAAGGCGTCACTTCCGTCGGATGCGGAGCCGCGATTCCGGCGGGGAAGTTTCGGCTTACCGCTTCGAACAACAGGTTGAACGTTTGCGGTTGGTTGCTTCGCAGGACAAGTTCATAGTCGATCGATTCGCCCGGTTTGATCGACCGGATTTCTTCGAAATAGATCGTGTTCCCACTGCGGTTAAACCGACTGAGTTCGGGGCTTTGCGTTTGTGACAATCGCTCGATCGAAACACCCGGTGGTAGGTCGAATGCGATCTGGACCCCGTTGTCGATCATGTTCGTGTCGTTGGTCAGCCGCAAACTGTATCCGATTGCGTCGCCGACACGTGGAGAGATGTCTCGCTGTAACACGTCCAGACGGATCGTTCCCGAATTGGTGTTTCGGTCCGATGGGCTGGTCGGTGGTGGCGTCGCATTGTTGTTCGATGGTGGTGGCGTGCCCGGTCCACCCGGAATGCCCGGTGGGGTGCGGGCGGGTGGCAAGACCGGAGGTGCGGTGAGCGGCCGGTCGGGCGTGTTGTTTGGGAAAATCTGCACGCTAGTCGAATCGCGTCCGCGTGCACCTTCGGCGGATTCCGCCGTGAAGATGAACTGGCTGCTTGCGCTCGCTTGCTGGGCGGAGAATTCTCCTTCGATTACTGCCGTCTCTTCGGCGGGTAACTCGGGAATCGTCCAAACGATCAGGTAAGCGGTGTCGAGGTTGCGTGGGAAGTCCACGGTCGCTTGTTCGGGGACGACTTGCGGATCGTACGACATCGTGACGCGAACATTCTTGAGGGGAATGGCGCCGGTGTTCTCGACACGGCCACGAATGAAGACGCGATCACCAACGACGATACGATCGCGTGCCGCCGAAACCGTGACCGACATCGCCGGCGTCGGTGGAGGCCGGTTGATCACCGTCACGCACGACGATTGGGATTGTTGTTGGCCACCTGCGGCCGTCGCGGTGAAGTTAACGCAACGCAGTCCGGAATCGAGTGAAGTGAACGCCACCGTGCTGCGCCAGATCTGCCCTGGCTGCAACGGACCGTCAGTTTTATCGTTGGCGACTTCTCGCGTGTTCTCTTGCGAGTGAGTCATGTACTCGTCGCCCAACGCGGTCAAACCCACGTCTCGCAGTGGGCGATCGCCCGTATTTTCGACTTCGATGGAATAGACGACGCTATCGCCTGCTTCGTAACGTTGTTTTTCCGGTGAAACGCGGAGCACCAACGAGGGGCGATAAATGTCAACGCGAACGCTGTCATCGGCGGCCAACCCGCCGTCTCCGCGAGCTTCGAACGAAATTGAGATCGGTGACGTCGCGCTGAGTTTCAACCCGATGTCGAGTTGTTGTTGCGGAGGGATCGTTCCGATTTCCCACACGACGCTGTTTGGGAATACCTTCGCGAACGCGTCCGATGAGAGCACTTTGACGCCTTCGGGGATCGCCGCGCGGACTTCCACGCCTGTTGCATCTTGATCGCCGGGGTTGGCAATGTTTGCGAACACGTCGAATGGCACGTCATACGAGGCGACCTCGGGGCCGCCCGTTCGCAGCGTCAGTTGGGGTGACGACCACGTGACGAACGCTTGCCCGCGTCCGAGCGTCAAATCGGGCATGTTGTCGCTCAGTCCACCGGGACGGATCACGCGAACGTCGATGATGGCGTTGCCCGACGTTCCGGGAATCGGAACGAGGGTCGCGGGAGCGTTTCCGGAATCGTCGACGTTGACCTCGACGACCGACGAACCATCGGTGCCCGCAAACGTCGCGAGTTCGGGGTTCATCAATTCGTAACGGACTTTCCATCCACGTGCGGGCAATGATCCTTCGGCGCGAGTCACTCGGGTGACGAGTTCCGCAGCCACACCAGCATTGAGCCGTTGTGGGCCAGGGAATTGCCATCGGGCGTCGACCCAGTAGATCGTCGCGTTCGCTTTTCGTTGGTCCCAGCATTCACTGTCGGGGGCCAGTACGGTGACGTGGCTGGTGCCCTCACTCGGGCTGCTCAGGGTTAACCATGTTTGGCCCTTTTCGAGTTTGACGTCGTCGGCGGGATTCGTGTTTCCTCGCGTGATCAACGCCGCTTTCGTGCTGGTCACGCCACGTGCGTACGCGCCGTCTTGTTTTTCAGCGGCTGGGATTTTCGCCAAACGATGCAACATACCCGGCGCATCGTCTCCGACGGCAATAATGTTACCAACGCTATCACGGCTGAGCATCCACTCGAGCGGTTCGCCGACTTGCAGATACCCATCGGTGCCGCAAATGCCCGACAACAACATCACCTCGCCGCCTACGGGGGCAACAATCTTTTGGGGTGTCAAAAGAATGCAGCCGCGTTTTCCACGAGGAGGAAGTTTGCAGGCTTTGGTGGCATTGATTTCGGTTCCGTAGAGAACAGCTGGCGGTCCGACGAGGCAATCGCCGCCGCATCCCGGGCCGGGGACGCACGGTTCATTGCTCGCCACACCACTGCCCGTGACCGCGTTGGGGTTCACACACGCGGGCGGATCGGCGGGATCTTGGAACGCCGGTTCAGGAAAACTGAAACCAGGGCAGCGGAGGCATGAGCCGAGACCACCGAGGCAGCCCAGACATTGGCAAGAACTGCTGAGGGCACAATCGCCGTTCATGCACGGCAACGCGAGTCCTGTCGTCGTCGGCAGCGGCGAAAACAGGCAACTGCCCGTCGGGTCAATCGCGGGCAATCGCAATTGGCTGCATCCGCTGCCGACAAAAAACAACATGAGTGCGATGATCGCGGTCACGTGGCGGAACGTCCGAGTCAGAACATCGGATCGCGTGACGATGCCGCGACGAAGTGATTGCTCACATCGCGGGCTGCGTAGATCGTCAGTGATCGCTGTCAAACTCATCGGTCCATCGGTCGAGCGGGGAAAAAAGAATTCGTCCGTAGGAAAGCTAGCACGCAATCCCCGAAGAGGCGTTGGGTGCAAGTGGGAAAACGAAATTCTCTCGAAAAGCGGTAACGCGGGGGAACGGTTGCGCCGATGATAACGGTCCGTCTGGTCGGCAAAACTAAAAGGTCGGTTGGGCAATGACGCGGCGTCGGATCGGTAATGTTCTCGATCGAGTCGAGTGGTTGCATCGAAGTCACCGTGAAACGGCGGTGGCGGTGCGCTCAATGCGGTGTACTCGCCCGGTTGTGATCGGGCACGCGAAGAGTTTGAATAGGGCACTGAGAAAATTGATCGCGCGTCGGCATGGATTTACGTCACTCGGCGTGCTACGCCGAACGCGCGCGACGTGAGACGTGACCGATCACCAAATTCCCCACTACCCGCTGACTCACTCCATGACGCATTCTCCCGTTCGATTTGGCGTGCTCGGAACCGGACGGATTACTCGGCGGTTGATCGCCGACCTGCAATCGACGCCGGGGGCGAGTGTCTCGGCGATTGCATCGCGTAGCGGCGATCGTGCGAAATGGAGTGCCGACAGTCACGGCATTGCCGCCGCAGTGGAAGGGTACGCGGAATTGCTCGCACGCGATGATGTTGACGCCGTTTACATTGCGTTGCCGCCGTCGCTGCATCACGAATGGACGCTCGCCGCGTGCCAGGCGGGCAAGCATGTCTTGTGCGAAAAACCGGTTGCGTTGTCGGCGGCACAAGTCTCCGAGATGATTGCGGCAGCCAACAGTGCGGATGTTCGCTTCCTTGATGCGACCGCTTGGTTGCACCATGAGCGGACTGACCAATTCCGACAATGGCTCACGACAACGGGACCTCAGGAAGATTCCGCCAAAGCGGCAGCTAAGAAGGACGACCTGTTCGACGATGAATCCGAATCCGATGACGAGGCCATCCCTTTTCGACTCGGGCCGCTACGTCATCTCAGTGCCTCGGTCTCTTTCCCGAATCCGTTCCTCGATGGCGACCATCGATTGCACGCAAGTCTCGGTGGCGGTGCATTGTTGGATCTCGGTTGGTACTCAGCGGGCTTGATCCGATTCGCGAGCGGTGTTTTGCCGAAAGAAGTCTATGCGCAGGCTGTGATGCGAGGTGAAATCGTCGCTCGAGTCTCGGCCACGATGATCTTTTATGATGAGTTGACCGCGACGCTGTCTTGCGGGTTCGACACGTCCACGCGAAAGTGGTTTGAGATCGCCGGCACAGACGCATCGATCGTCTGTGATGACTTCACGCGACCCTGGGCTGAAAAGCCCGCACGCAGTTGGGTTCACGAAGCGTCCGGAAAGGTCCATTCGTTCGTCCCGCCGAGTGAGGTGAACGTACCGGCCGAACCAAATTCTGCACCGGAGGGAGGCGTGCCGGTCCATCGTTGCCTGCAAGAACGAGTCATGATTGGCACCCTGGTACGATGGATTCGCGAAGGAGCACCGTCCGGTCAACCTGCACCGTGGAACGCGTTTCACGAACAAGCATTGCATACGCAAACGATGCTGGACGCGCTCGATGAATCGATTCGCCGCAAACAACCGGTGTCGTTGGGGTAGTTGTTCGAGCGAGCGAGTCTCGGTTATCCTCCCGTTTTCGAAATCAATTCGTAGCGGTCGAGGTCTTCATGGCAGTTGAAATCAGTGCGGTTTATCAGGGCGAGCTTCATTGCGACGCGACCCACGGTCCGAGCGGACAGCAAATCTCGACGGACGCGCCGACTGACAACGGTGGCCGCGGAGAAGCGTTTTCGCCGACGGACCTGGTTGCGACCGCGCTGGGCACCTGTGTTTTGACGATTCTCGGACTCGTGTCGGCCCGCCACAATGTCGATTTGAGCGGCACGACGGTAAAGGTGACCAAGGAAATGATCCAGTCTCCGGTGCGTCGGATCGGCCGCTTAGCCACCGTCGTGACCTATCCCGCATCCGTCCAACTCGATGATGAGATGCGTTCTCGGCTGGAATCGGCGGCACGGCATTGCCCCGTTCACCAGAGCCTTCACCCCGATATTGATGCCCCGATCGAGTTCGTGAACGCCGGTCAATCCGCCTGAAGTAACGAAAAAAGGGGGTGGATCGTCGGAATCTGGCGGAAAGCCCCTCCCGTAGGCTGGCTAGCGTCCGTTTCGCCGATCATACTTTCGCATCCAAACATCGGAGAGTTCCAATCGCGACGCTCACGATGCCGCGTTAAAACCTCATGGTTTGCTAATCGACCTTTTCGGCCCAACTGCCCACGTTTGCCCAATGAAATCTTCCGACCTCGTGATCACCGGCGTTGGAATGGTTTCGTCGATCGGAGTGGGACGCAAAGCGTTTTCGGATTCATTGCTCGGCGGCGTCAGCGGAGTCAAGCGTCTCAGTGCCGAGGCGTCCGAGGAGAACGAGCACGTTACGCGGCGGTATCGAACCGTTAACGGCGAAGCAGCGCTCGACGAAGAAACGGCAGTCGTCGCTAGTTTGGACAACTTCGACGGCAAGCTCTTTGTGAAGCCGCGAAAGGCACTCAAAGTCATGTGCCGCGAAATTCAAACCGCCTACGCGGCCTCCCAATTGGCGATCGAAGACGCGGGACTGCAACCCTATCTCCCCGCGCAACCACCCGAGGACGCCGCAACGCAACGGCCTCGCTCCACGCTGAAGTCTCGCAAGCGTCCGTGCTACACCGAAGGTGGAAAGATCCAGAGTGACCGGATCGGAACCGTCTTCGGCAGCGAACTGCTCTACGGTGCCCCCGAAGAATTGTCCGACGCCTTTTATGATTGCCTCGCTGAAAACGGGAAATTCGACCCGAGCCAATTCGGCAACGCGGCGATGAAACGGATCACGCCGTTGTGGTTGCTGAAGTATTTGCCGAACATGCCCGCGTGCCACTTCAGCATCGTGCTCAATGCTCACGGTCCCAACAATTCAATTACCGTCGGCGACACGTCCGGCCATGCCGCGTTAATCGAAGCCTGCGGGTACCTCAAACGTGAGATCGCAGATTTCATGGTGGTCAGTGCCAGCGGTTCACGTTTGAATGCGACTCGCGCGCTGTTCACCGAAGACCAACCGTTGGCAAAAGCGATGAACCCGGCCGCGCATAGTAGCCGTCCGCACGCGAGTGACGCCGACGGATTAGTGCGCGGTGAAGGCGCCGGTGGTCTGACGCTCGAACGCGCCGACATGGCGGCGGCTCGAGGTGTGCGTCCGATCGCTCATGTGACCGGTTACGCATCACGTTTCCTGCCCTCGCACGCATTCGCAACCGGACAACAAAACGCGGACCTGCGGCCCGATGCCGGTCGTGGGAGCGTTGAATCAATCGTTTCGGCGATGCGTGGGGCGATGGATGCCGCCGGAGTGACCGCGGACCAAATCGGTGCAATCGTTGGCCACGCCGTTGGCGACCCTGTGCTCGATGCGTGCGAACGTGACGCGATCCTATCTGTCGCTCCGAACGCCCCTGTTCTCTTACCGGGAACCCTGCTCGGTCACACCGGCGCCGCCAGTGGGATGATGGGCGTTTTGGCGGCCTGCGTTACGATGCAGAGCGGCAGGATCTCGCCGGTCCCGCACGCCGATTCCTGTGTCGACGCGACCGGGAAAACCAAACCGTTGAACCTGAGTGACCGCGTCCGTCAATTGGAAAAGCGGACCGTGATGGCGATCGCTCACACGTCGCCGGGCAACGCCACCGCCATCATTCTGCAAGACTAAATCGGCCGCGAATAGAGTCGATACGTTTTGTCGAGCGTCGAACCGGATGCGTCCAGAATCGATCGCATGGCATCGTTGGTCTCGAGAATCCAAGACATCTCGCAGTATTGGGCGCCGTTGTTAACGCTCGCGGTGCGGCAACGGTCGATCATCGAAAACGCGATCGCAGCGCCCGTGCGAGTGTTCTGAAACTCTCGCGAAATTCCCATTAAAGGAACACGCACCGATCGACAGGGGATCCGTTTGATCCGGTAGAGCATCCGCATCCATCCCAACGGAAACAGTTTCCCGTTCAGGTCCGCGGTGAGTTCATTCAGGTTCGGAATCACGACGATAAAGCCCGCGACCTTGCCGTCAACTTCCGCGAGGACCACGGCGTCGGTGCTGAATAACCGGCGGACCAACATCGCGAGATCGTTCACTTCCCCCTGAGTCATCGGCACATGGCCCCAGTTTTCTGACCAGGACTCGTTGAAGAGTTCGAGCAGCAAACCTAGTTCGGACTCGAGTTTTCGTTTGTCGACGTTGCGAAGTTTGATTTTCGTGTTGCGAGCCGCCGATCGCAAGATCCGTTCAATCCGCTCGGGATACGGTTGGGAGATATCGAGGTGGTATGCGTAAACGTCGATCTCCTTCTGCAACCCCGCCTCGCAAAACAGACGCTGGTAGTAGTCCGGGTTGTGGCTCATAAAGATGTACGGTGGACGATGAAACCCATCGATCAACAGCCCGGCTTCCTCGTTGATCGACAAATTGAAGGGTCCCACCATCCGGTTCATGCCACGCTCGGCGAGCCATGCGGAGGCAGCGTCAAACAAGGTCTTTGCCGTTTGCGGACAGTTCACGCACTCGAAGAATCCAAAATGCCCCGTTCCCGCACCCTGATGTTGTTGAGTGAGGTCGCAGACCTGAGCGGAGATGCGGCCGACGACACGCCCCTGATGTCGCGCCAAAAACAACGCCGCCTTCGCGTGTTCAAAATACGGATTCTTCCGTGGGTTTAGACGCGTGCGAATTTCGGCTAAAAGCGGTGGCACCCAATGAGCATCCTCGCCGTAGATCGACCAAGGAACCTGCAGGAAATCTCGCATGTCCCGGCGGCTGGCGACGAGTTGGGTGGTGATTTCCGTCATGGAGGTGAGAGCCTTCTGCAAATGATGACTCGCACAACACACGGATTGCCAACTCATCCGCACTGAAATCTGGTCGAGCGTCCCAAGAATACTGAGTGAACCGCTGGCGTACTAGTCAGTAACCCTTCAATAGCATGGCTCGTCCTACAATGGACTCTTGCTGTACCTCGCAAGACGAAATATGCGAAGTCGCGAATCTGGGGGCAACCAACGTTTCAGCATCGCGCCCGTTCATTGCCGCTGGATTCGCCGGAACGACGTTCCCAGGATGCCAGGCGACGTCGTTCAGTAAACGCTCAGGAGCATTTCCATTTTTGTTGTAGCCACTCTTGCCCGACGGTGAATAATGTTCCCGCGAACGTAGCTGCCTTTGATAACCCAAGTCATTTACAGAAACGCTCTAGCCCTGCAGGTTCAATCCGCCGACTGCCGGTGCACCCGGTGACGCGGTCCTCGCGAGGACATCGGCGGCGCGTGTTTGATGGGAAGAGGCCCCCGTCTCTTGGGCACAAACCATTCGCCACGTTTCGGCCTCTGTTTCGAGTACCAAGCGGATTTCGTCGATCATCGACGCATCGCCGTTTTCCTCGGCTGCGATCAGGTGCTGGCACAGAAAAACGTACATGTCGGCAACGGTGCGGCACACTTCAACCTTGTCGTCCGTCACGCCGGAGAGCAGTTCGCTCAGCAGTTCGAACAGCTTCAGCGAATGTTCGTTTGTGCCTCGTTTACCGGGCGTTTCACGCCAAAGGCCGGCGAGATGGCGTGCCACCTCGACACTGCGTTCGATCAGCATCAATCGAAGCTTTGCCGGTGACGACGTCGCGATCATCGATTCCAAATACGTGTCGCTGGTACGCCGGCCGAAACCTGAAGGAGCTGGTCCGCTGAGCGAGTCGATTGGTCGCGGTGGTGCGATACGTCGTTCGACGCCTTGATAGCTGTTCATGTTCGGATCGGCCGATGGATACATTATTGCTGGAAATCGGTATTGGGGATTAGCGCGATACGCCGGATAGTCCGTATTGGACCTATCGTCCAGCGCAGGATCGTATCTTTGACCCACATCGGCTCGTCGTTAAACCCGATGAATCATTGACGACCAAACTATGCACGTTGTTGTGCGACGGTGTCGCCAAAGTTCCCGTAATCCAATCAAATTTCCAACACGCCCGCGTCGAGTGGATGAAAACTCGGCGTAATCGAATTTGTTTAACTTTGATTCAAGATTTATCTACCGCTGCGATCAGACGACCGGCGACATCATGCCGGCCGCAGGAATCAACGGCGTCAGTGGTGCGATGATCGGATTGAGCGTTTTCGCGGTCGAGGGTTCTGAAGTCTTGGACACACGACGGCAACCGAAGTAGCCGCGTTGCTGAATCAGATCGGCAACCACTTCAGGCACATGTTCCACCCACTCAGGGTCACCTTTTTCGATCTGACGAAGCACTTCGCGAGAGAACGTCGATAGGTGATCGGGATCGTAATCCTCGAGTTGTTCGATGCATCCCTTGTCGACGAGATACCGATAGAGGGTACGAAGTTCGTTCGCGATTTCCAGGTTGTCGACTTTCGTCAATTCACCCGTCTCACGATTGAGCAACGGGTAGATATAGAGTTTGAGGTCGTTCTTGAACAAACGTCCGAACGACTCCAGGATTCCTCCATCGAGCGTTGTGTAATACTTGTCGTCAAACAGTTCGATCAAACTGGCCGCACCCATCGTGATGCCGATCTTCTTCTTCGTATGACGAGCCAGGTAAGCGGCCAATCGATAGTATTCGAAGTAATCTGAGATCAGAACAGTCATGCCGGCGGCAGCCAAAACGTCGACCCGCTCGAGGAAGTCTCTTAGGTCGATGTCGCCGTTGGCTTTGAGGTTACGCATCGTGATTTCCGCGAGTGTCACCACGTCGCTCGATTCGACATCCTCTTCGCCTTGGAATTTGGCCTTGGCGGCTTCGAGCATGTCGACGTTGACGTTCGTCAGCGGACGGAAACTGCCACGTTCGACGAGAATCGGTTTCTTATAAAGGACTTCGGACGGTTGCAACACTTCACCGTCGGCCGAAAACATCGCCGCGCTACTGAGTCCGAGTTGCACCAACCGCAAACTCATCACGCGATTGTCGACGTGACGGAACGCGATTCCCGAGAACTCGATCATGTCGATCTCGATCCGGCGAGTACTCAAGTTGTCGAGCAACGATTCGATCAATTGATCGGGTTCGTGGTTCAGAAAGAATGCACCGTAGAGAAGGTTCACGCCGACGATGCCGAGTGCTTCCTGCTGGAGTGCGTTCTCGGTGTCGAGCATTCGCACATGCAGAATGATCTGGCTGTCCTGGTCACGTGGGTGAGCCTGGAAACGGATCCCCATCCATCCGTGGCATTCGTTCGTGCCATGGAAATTACGAGCCGAAACGGTATCGGCAAACGCGAAAAACGCCGTCGTATCCCCTCGGCTTTCACGCAAACGTTCGAGGTTCAGTGCGTGCTCGCGGTCGAGCATGTCTTGCAAACGTTGGCGACAAACATAACGGTCGCATTGGCCGTAGATCGCGTCGCTGACCGACATATCGTATGCCGACATACTCTTGGCGATCGTTCCCGCGGCACCGCCGACGCGGAAAAACCAACGCACGACCTCTTGTCCGGCCCCGATTTCTGCAAACGATCCGTATCGACGTGCGTCGAGATTAACGGCGAGTGCTTTGCGTTCTGTGGTCGGTCGTTCCGATGGCATGTTCTTTTCCCCGTGATGATGAGCGATTGCCGCCCCAAAAATTTCTACCCAACGCACAGGTATGGGTCGCGCAAATCGTCGGGGCAGGGAAAAATGGCCCGGATGCGTCGGATTAGATTGAGACCAAGCGGCATAATCCGCACGGTCGTTTCGGCCCAACGAAAGTCAAACGTCAACAACCCTCCGCCCGCTCGTAGCTACCGTTGCCCGACGGTGGAGACATGACGGTGATCGCACGTCGGTGGACATCGGTCTAACGAAGGCCCTGAATTCCTTCAGAAAACGCCGCCAAACTTCCAACGCCCGAATGCTCGCGAACTCAGCGACCCTGAACGGGCTGGCCGGCAATCGAAGCGTCCTACGCGGCACGACCGCCGCGTTTGAGTTGTTTCCGCATTCGGCGTCGTTCCGCCTTGTTCATGCTCGACCAGTCGACGTCGTCTTCGGGCATCGCTGCTGAATCATCATCGTCTTCATTGGAATCATCCGAGGCGGCCGCGTTTGCGTTTGCCGCCGCTCGGTTCGGCGTCGGTTGATTCGATGGGGACTTGGACGCACCCGACGAATCTGTGTTTGCCGACTCTTCGGCATCCTTATCCAGGTCCGCATCCGCCTTCGGTTTACGACGCATCATCGACCCGAGGCCAAAGCGTCGCTTCTTCGGGGCTTCCGTCGATTCGGCATCGCTCTCCGGTTCCGGCTCGGCGGCTTTGGCTGGGGCAGGCGTTGCTTTGGCAGCGGTCTGTTTTTCGTCGGCCGCAGCAGATTCGTCTTCGTCCGCTGGGGGCTTGGGTTTGCGTCGCAGGCTCGGGAACCAGCTTCGTTTCTTCTTCGGTTCGCCATCCTCGGCGGACGCGTCGTCGTCGTCCGATTCGGGAGGCGTGGCGGGCTTGGGTGTGGTTTTCGCGGCGATTTGTCGTTTCGGTTCAGGCGGTCGAGACTCACCATCGTCGTCTGAGCTTTTGCCCGATCCGCTGTCGGTATCTTCCGAATCTTCTTCGTCAGTTTGCCGTTTCTCGGCCTTGGGTTTCGCAGGGCCTAACAAGCCGAACCAGCGTCGTTTTCCTGAATTGGGTTTCTTCTCGGCCGCCTCGTCTTGGTCATCAGACTCGTCCGATTCATCGCGAGTCGGCTTCGGCGGACGTGTTTTGGTCGCCGCCGGTTTGGCCGCAACTTTCGCCGCTGCCGGCTTCGCTGTCGTTTTACGAGCGGGCGAATCGGTCGTGTCGTCGGTCGTGTCGGAGTCGTTCGATTCGGCGGTGGATCGACGAGCGAACGCGTCGGTCATCCGCTGAACAAGACCTGCGGATGGTTCAATGCCCCGCACTTCGAAGTACAGCGATCGCAGATAGGTCACCGTCGCGGCAAACCAGAACGAAACCGCCAGCAAGTGTGATGATGTGACGACCGTCCACCGAAGATTGGTGGTCGTCGCGAGGATGTTCCAGTCAACGGAGATCGGAATCGCCGACCACAGCCATCCCACCACCAACAAACTAACGCTGGCGCGGTACCGACGCATTTCCGCAACGGATCGCATCGCCAGGATTGCTCCACCGATGATCAAGAACAAACCGATCCAATCTTTACCCGAGAGGGCAATCCGTTTGCCCATGATCCATTCGATTGTGCCGCCGAGCATCCCGAGAATGGGAACAACGTGTGCCACGCTCGACAATAGCGCCAAACCGACAATCCATTGCCAAACACGGTAGTTGCCACCAAAGTCATCGTTGCGAAACCGACGGAGCTGATACACCATCCATCCCGCACCGGCGAGTGCGAGATACATCACGCCGATGAAGTAGCGTCCGATGCTTCCATATTCCGAGATCCGGAACACACGCACAAACGATGGACGATCGGCAAACGTCACGAACCTCGCCGTCGCATCATTGAGCAGGATGAGCACCAACACAATCAACGACAGCACCGAGAATACTTTCGCGACCGTTGTTCGTTGAATCGGTACTAACGAAAACCATCGACCACGCAAGCATTTCCGAACACGGGAACCATACGCGAGCGTCGGGCGACGGGCTTCACGCAGTTGTTCCATCCGACTGCGGGATCCGCTCGTTGGACTCGCTGCCGATACGGACGCAGACGTCATCAGCACGCGGCGACGTCGATCGTCTTGACGGCGGGAATGCAACATGGTCAGCGTTCAGGGGAATTTACGATGAGGCGAAAAAGGCCGGCGATACGCGGACGATTGCTTCACACACAACGCCATCTTCGAATCGATCGGGTTCGCCCGCGACGCTATCAAACCCCGCGAGATGAAAACAAGAGTGTCTCGATCGAACAGACCCATCGCCAGACGCCTGGCTCAGCGTCCGTCCGGTTTGGTGACCCGTCCGAATAGATCCTTCAGGATCGCCTGTTCGAGCACGGTGTCGCGTCCGAGTGGGATCCAGCCGAGCGTTTGTGGACTGTCATCAAATTCGTCACCACGGCTGACCCGAGATCCGTCGTGTCTGACTCCCGCAGTCGACTCGGTTGCGTATTGCGTGCGGTCAGTGTCTTCAAGGTCTTTTTGAACGATAACTTCAACCGAGTAACCCGTCATGTTCGGTCGTACGGTCACGATGGCGCGGCGGCGGATCGACTGCAACGTGCTTTGCAACCGCTCGAATCCGGTCGTGCTGTCTTTTCGCCATGGTTGGAAGATCGAACCGGCAACCTTGTAGCTCGTTTCAATCTTTCCTTCGAGCACGAGGCCTTGGCGATTAACAACGGGTTGCTGGCGAGCGATCCGGAAGTAATCGTCGAGCGTGTCGACAACCTGCAACCAAAGGAAATCATCAGGCGTCCGCGGTAATTCCAGCGGGTTTGGAACGTATTGCTGCGGTACATCGCTGGTCAACCGATACGCGAGTTGCCCACAACCACCGAGAGTGATTAACGACAACAAAACGGCGAAACCGCTCGCGGCAACGCATGCACGCGTGCGATTTTGCGATCGGTCAACCGAGTCGGGGTGCTCTCGATGATTCTCGACGCTCGAACTCATTGGCGATTGGGAAACCGCGCGGCGACTTGCGGCAGTGGTTTCGCTCCTGGAACGTCTTCCGGGAAGATCGACCAAACGGGCACCCGTTTTTGAACCGCCTCGAGTGCTTCGATTTGTGCAATCTCGATTTTTTTATCACGTAAGATCGTGCGAATGTCATCTTGGACATCGGCCAACGGAACAATGCCTTCGGATTCGCGGTCGAGCACGCGGATGATGTGGTAGGCGTCGACGTCTTCAATGATTTGACTCATCGAATTGGTCGGGATCGAGAAAATTTGATTGTCGAGGATGGTCGATGCCAACGCGCCCTTGTTCGTCCAGTCATGCACTCCACCGTCTCGAGCGAACGGTTCTTGGCTCTTCTCTTTTGCGATCGCCTGCATGTTGCCGCCGAAGAACGCTTCTCGCCCCATCGCCCAGATCGCGTCGTAGGCGGCTTGCTTGTTAGGGAATTTTTCAAACTGGACGGTGATTTGTTCCCAACGTGCACGCGCCTTTCGAAAGAACTCGTCCTGATGGACTTGGTAGTATTCGTGGATCTCCGCGAGTGAGACAGACGGGTCCTTGTTCACTTTGCCGCGGATGTAGAGGTGTCCCAGCATGGCGTCGATGAATTCGCGTTCGCGTGCAGCCAGTGACGTGCCTTTTTCTCGCAGTTTTTCGTCCAGTTCTGAAACCGTCGACGCCTCGTACTGTTCTCGCAGTTGAGGCACTTCGCTTTCGAAGAACATCTGCCGTGCTTTCGCCTGCATCTCCGCGTCAGCTTCACGACGTTTCTCGGCCGTTTGCGTAGCGACTTGGTCGAGCAAGAATGACTCACGCATCATTCGGTTCTGAATCGTTTGCGCCAGCAGTCCGCGGAGCATTCTCACGCGAGCGAATTTGATTTGGTCTTCGGGCACTTCCTGGCCCGCTTTCGCGACAACGCTATTGATCCGAGCGTCAATTTTCGGTTTCAGCTCGCCCAACAGGATCGGGCTTTGTCCCACCATCGCGATCAAGGTCGCCGGATCGGTGGGCAATTCGACTTGCAGTGCCTCGTCCATTTGCGATTGGCTCGGCATCTGAGCCGTCGCGGGGGCCACGAAGACTCCGCTGATCAATGTCGCTGCGGAAATAACGCCAATCGCGAGCAAAGCGCGTGTTTCCTCAGGCGGCGCCGACGCCCAACGCGACACGTGGCAGCATTCAAGATTGCCCTCACGAGATGCGGAAGGCAAGCGAAATAGACGGGAAAAGGGCAGCGGGGGCATAGCGGGCCCGATGGATGGTAATTCGGTAGATCAAACGAAAATGCAATAGCGGATTCGCTTGTAAGACATTTCATCCAGCGTACGCAACAGAGATTGGGTCTCCTTTTGAGATTGTCGGGCCGCAGAGGTTACGCGTATTTTCCAGTGCTCATAAATGGAACAACCCGCACAAAGGAAACATATTCTCAAAAGGTCGATTGGCCCAGCAATAAACGCCGAAATCAAGGGTGACCCTCCCTCCCGCTCAGACGACACCTCCCATGTCCACTGAGCAATTTCAAAATGATCGGACCGCATGACATGACCTATTCAGAACAACTGGAGCAAGACGAAGTCGCTCTATTGAAATCGCGAAGTCGTAAGAAACCCGCCAAACGCAGCGAAGCGGCACAATCGCCTTTGGAAACCTATCTTCGCGAGATCAACGAAACCCCATTGCTGTCCGCCGAAGAAGAAATGGACTTGGCCGGCCGGATCGCTCAAGGCGACGTCATGGCACGCGACCAAATGGTCCGTGCGAACTTGCGTCTGGTCGTGAACATCTCGCGTGGCTACACCGGCAAAGGTCTCGGCCTGCAAGACTTGATCGAGGAAGGCAACCTCGGTCTGTTGCGAGCGGTCGAGGGTTTCGACCCGGTTCACGGAACTCGCTTCAGCACCTACGCGAGCTATTGGATTAAACAATCGATCAAGCGTGCCCTCATCAACAGCGCTAAAACGATTCGCATCCCCGCTTACATGGTCGAACTGCTGAGCAAGTGGCGTCGAGCTACCGCTCGTCTCAACGAAGAACTCGGCCGGACGCCGACGAATGAAGAGGTCGCACGGGTACTGGGTCTGCCCAAGAAGAAACTGCCGATCATTCGCAAAGCCATCAAGATCAACAACTCGACGCCGCAAAGCGATCAAACAGAATCGGGCTGGTCCCTCGGTGATATGGTCATGGACGAGCGGCTCAAATCGCCCGACGAAGCGATGCTCGATCACGACATCCTCAAACACGCGATGGGGTTGCTTGAAGATCTCGACGAACGAGATTCCATGGTCTTGAAACTACGCTTCGGACTTGGCGGTGCCGAACCGATGACGCTCAAAGAAATCGGAGCCGAACTCGGCCTGACTCGCGAACGAGTGCGTCAGATCGAAACCGAAGCCCTGCGGCGTTTGGCCGATGGACTGACCGACCCGCGAGAGTTGGGAATGTAATGGATGAATCACTGCGGTACGTGAATGACGTACCGCATGATTCCGGCGAAGTGGAGGATCGAGGCGGAGATCACCACAATGTGCCACACGGCATGGAAGTACTTAACGCGGTGATCGTTCTTCAAAAACAGAACCCCGATGCTGTAGGCCACTCCACCTGCGAGCACATACAGAAACAGGCTCATCGGAATGCGCCCGTAAAGCGGTATTGCAGGCAACCATCCGAGCAGCAAGTAGGACAGCGTACTGATCGAGTGAATGCGATGGCTAAAGATCGCTTTCTTCGCGAAACCCCAAAACGCATAGCCCCACATCAAGACCAACAGGACGTCTCGGTACGCGGGCTCGGCATAGCGGCACATGATTGGGGTGTAGGTGCCCGCGATCATCAAGTAGATCATCGCCTGGTCCCACGCCCGAAATCGATCCAGTAACGGTCGTTCCAGGAACGTGTGCGACAGCGTCGAGCACGCAAACGTTCCGACCACGCTGACGCCATAGGCCGCACACGCGATCATCATCGCCGTGCCAATTTCCGACGCTTGCATCACCATCCAAACCGACAACGCGATCCATGTCACGCTCGCGATCCCGTGTGTCAGTGCGTTGGCCCATTCCTGATCCGGCTGGATCGGCGGAATGTCATCGTCGGACAACAGCAAATCAATCGCGTGCGCCAGGCCCGACTGGCCGGCCGCGAGAGGGTCATTCTCAATCGTCTCGTTACTCATCGCCCGTCCGTGCTTGGGGATCCATGTTATTCAGTGATAGCCACCCGCTATCGCGCATCCATCGGACACACAATTCAGGCCAAAGGTCGTCTGCCCTACCGTCGATGCGGGCGCCAAACCCGTGACCACTTCCGGTAAAGACATGCAGCGCCGCGGGAACGCCGACCGCGTGCAACCGCTGGAACACGGTGACGCTGTTGTGTACTTGATGTTTGTCGTTTTCAGCGTGGGCAAAAAACATCGGAGGCGTCTCGGTGGTGATTTCGATCTCGTCTCGGAATTGGTCTGGCCGGTCTTCCTGGACAATCCAGGCCGGGTAGATCAGCGCGGCGAAATCGGGTGGGGAGATCTCAGCATCCGCCGCATCGACTGACTTGTACAGTCGATTTTCAGCCGTCGCGGCATGAAAGGCTGCATTTCCACCGGCAGAAAACCCCAACACGCCAACACGTGCCGGAACGTTCGGTGTGACTTCCCCTGCGCGAATCATCGCGATCGAACGCTGGATGTCCTGAACCGCCGGTTGCCACTTCGGTTCCATCGTTTGGCTAGGAACTCGGTATTTCAGCACGGCGGCGCTGACCCCCGCTTCTTGAAAACGTCTGGCAACCTCGAGTCCCTCCAGGTCCCACGCCAAAATATTAAATCCGCCTCCCGGGCAAATTACGACGGTTACTGGCGAAGGCTCGCCGTTTTCGGTCGTTCCGAGGAACACGTGGAGCTCGACGTCACGAACGTTGCTTAGCCGGATGACCCGGCGGCCCGCGACCTTTCTGCTGTCGTCCCTCGAAAGATCGTGTTCTGCCTTTTCCGGCGCGTCCCACTCAGGCGGTTCGCCCGGCCATACTCGGATCACCTTGGCGTCTTGCCGAGCAGTTTCGGCGGCAAAGACGCTATCCCCGGCTAAAAGAAAATTCATGCAAAGAAAACATGCGAATACTACTAGCGAGCGGCAGTAAATAAGAATGTTCATGCAAATGACTCCGAACAGCGTCGAGATCGTGACGCATAACGAGGACGAACGATGGTCCACCCAACCGTAACATGACACCCACGGGGCCGCGAGTGCCAGCATCCGGTGTCGTGACATCAAGGCGGACGGCTTCACGCGAGATTAATGGGGTGAGAATCGCCCGTCATACACGCTAATCCCGTTCCACGTGGGCACAGGATGCTTCGTGACAATCCATCGGCTATCCTACGATCTCAGGTAGCTGCTTCCCTTTGCCGCATCCAAAACGTCTTCGATCAGTGTCCAATGCATGCGGCGTCGCAAGCAGAAAACATGTCGACAATTAACGCTGCTTCCGGTTCATCCCCCCTTTCCTCAACTGCCTTCCTTTGTTCGCCGTATGAAACCGAAAGTTGCGTTGATCGTTGAAACCTCGAGCGTCTACGGTCGTGACCTCTTGTCGGGCATCGTTCGGCACATGCGGATGCACGATCAGTGGTCGGTCTTCTTGGAACAACGCGATCTGCTGTTGGAGCCTCCGCAGTGGTTGAGCACGTGGAAAGGCGACGGAATCATCAGTCGCGTGACGACTCCGACGTTTGTCGACGCGATCAGAGAAACCGGCGTGCCTATGGTCGAGTTGACTGACCGATTCGGCGGTTCTCGGTTTCCCGGCGTCCGATCAGACGACGCCGCGATCGGGCGTGCCGGTGCCAAACACTTGATCGAACGCGGATTTCGCAATTTCGCGTTCTGCGGTTTCGCCGGGGAAGCATGGTCGCAGCGACGCGAAATTGCCTTCGTCGAAACGACACAGGCCCACTCGTCGAGCCAATGTGAAGTCTACAACTCACCTTGGACCGGCCCGACCGCTCGAACGTGGGAAGAGGAGCAACAACACCTTGTCGATTGGCTCAAAGGAATCGATCCACCGGTTGCCATCATGGCCTCCAATGACATCCGAGGGATGCACCTCATCGACGCTTGCTCACGCGTTAACCTTGCGGTCCCCGAAGAGGTTGCCGTGATTGGGGTCGACAACGACGAGCTGCTCTGTCGTATTTGCTCCCCGACGTTATCGAGCGTGATCCCTAACGCGGAGGAAATCGGATTCCGCGCCGCCGAACTGCTAGCCCGTTTGATGAAAGGCGAAACGCTCGACGCGACCAGCCATCCGATTCCGCCGCTAGGAATCGCGACCCGTCAATCGACCGATGTGGTCGCGATCGACGACAGCAATATCGCGGCTGCGCTTCGTTTCATGCGCGAGAACGCTTGCCGAGGCGTGACGGTCGAGGAGGTCATCGAAAATACCGCGATATCACGCAGCACGCTCGAACGACAAGTTCGCAAATACCTTGGACGAACACCGCAAGAAGAAATCCGTCACGTTCAAATCAAACGGGTTCGCGAACTTCTGCAATCAACCGATCTCCCCGCCGATCGCATCGCGGCTCTCTGTGGGTTCGCCCACCCCGAGTACATGCACGTTGTTTTCAAACGCGTGATGGGAATCACTCCTGGCGAATTTCGACGCGGCACCGGACCGTGACCCGCCCGAACGAGTGATTCAATTCCGCTTTTGCAGAGGACGCCTCGCGGCAACCTTCGGCGACCAGCCCAATCGTCGGAAACAGGCTACGCGTTTCTGTCAATGACGTCGGCTTTCAAAGGTCGCGACGCTCGCCAGGACGTGGTCTCCCGTCAGGCGACGGCGGCTGCAACGAAAATGGAAATGCGCCAGACCTCGAGGCCTGAATTCCTGCGAATCCAGCTACCGTGAACGGGCGCGTTGTTAGGTGAAATGCTCGAATGCTTTAGTTTTGCACGCTGTTTTGGTCCGGTTCCCGTTTCCACTGCGTATTGGCGGGTGACACCCCGGGCGGCATTGGCGACGGATACTCGCCCGCCATCGGTGTCTGGATCGCTTTCGCGACGCAGGATAAATTCTGTTGTGGGATCGCGACCGCCATTGGCATCACCAATATCGACTAAACTGCAGCGTCATCCCGCACGCGACATAGCCCGTGAAAGCACCGACCACACTGATGACGAAACTACTTACCCTCACCTTCACTGCAATATTCATGACCGTTCCCGCATCAACCGGTGTCACCGCCGAAGAGGCCGCCACGTCGACACGGCTTCACACTCTCAAAAATTCAAACGGCATGGAAGTGACCGTGACCAACTATGGCGCCATCATCACCTCGATGTTGACGGCTGATCGCGATGGCAACCTCGCGGATGTGGCGCTCGGTCATCGCACCGCAGCCGAGTACATTGCCGCATCCGAAAAGCCGTACTTCGGCGCCGTTGTTGGTCGTTTCGGAAACCGTATCGCCGAGGGAACCTTTACGCTCGATGGTGAAACCTACACGCTCGCCACGAACAACGGTGACAACCATCTGCACGGTGGAAACGTCGGGTTTGATAAAGTGATCTGGGACGTGAAATCGGCGTCGGATCAATCGATCCATCTGACCTATGTCGCGAAGGACATGGAAGAAGGCTATCCAGGCAACCTCAGCGTTTCAGTCACCTACACGTTGACCGACGAGAATCAACTCGTTGTCGATTATGCGGCGACAACGGATAAGGCCACGCCCGTCAACTTGACCCAGCACACTTATTTTAATCTCGCCGGCGAGGGCAACGGAACGGTCCTCGATCACGAAGTCATGCTCAATGCCGATCGCTTCACTCCCGTCGACAGCGGTCTGATCCCGACGGGCGAATTGCGTTCAGTCAAAGACACGCCGTTCGACTTCACGTCTCCCAAATCCATTGGGCGTGATATCGAAACCGAAAACGAACAACTCGCCCTCGGCAAAGGTTATGACCATAACTGGGTGCTCAACAAAGGTGTCAGCGCGACCGAGTTGACCCTGGCGGCGGTGGTCTATGATCCGGCAACCGGTCGCGTGCTCACCGTGAGTACCACGGAGCCGGGCGTTCAGTTCTACACGGGGAATTTTCTCACCGGAACGTTGACGGGGAAATCAGGGAAAACGTATTCGCACCGTGGCGGCTTCTGCCTCGAAACACAACACTTTCCCGACAGCCCCAATCAACCGGATTTCCCCTCCACCATCCTCGCCCCTGGTGAGAAGTACGAATCACAAACCGTATTCGCATTCTCCGCGAGATAATTCGTTTAGAGCATTTCAATTTTTCTTGTAGCCACCGTCGCCAGATGGTGGACCACGTTCTTGCGAACCCAGCTACCGTTGACAACCTACGTCATTTGCAGGAGTGCTCTAGAGGAGTCCAGCGACAGCCCGTACGACATTGCCGGCATCACAGGCGTAAAGATCTGCACCACCGAATGGGTTAAGTTCCAGCAGTCGTAATTCACCGTCACATTCGCAAACATCGAGGGTGTACGCGTCAGCAGGCGGCGGTATAGCATCGGTAACGACTTGTGCGAAGGACCACGCCTCACTTTGCGGTTGGTCCGGAACAGCCGAGCGAGACCGAGCATCGTAAGCGGAGCCAGCGATAACCGAAGTGCGGACAACGACGAATCGCCATTCGCGTCCAACGTTGCGTATCGGAGCAGCGATGACAGGCAGCGACTCGTCGTCGAAGTAAAAACCATAGTCCAACGCTGTGAGGCTAACCGCAGCCACGTCAAGCACGCGACCACTGAACGGTTTCAAGGGGCTGTCAGGCCGAACGAAAATGCGATCGGTGCAACCAATCGCTTCGGCAACGGCAGTGGCAGAAGCGACGAAGTCATTGGCAGGCATCAAACGCCAATTCCTATGAAGCAGCCACTCGCGAGCAGATGCGTACCAGGCGGAGCAGTGGAATGAAGCGGTGTTGCAGAACGAGCCCGGCGACCAACGAAGTTCATCGTGGATGCGAGCGGCGTTGCCAAGCGAACCATGGAAGAACGTGTGATTGCTGCCAAGATCGGGCGGTAGGCCATCTGACCACCACGCGTCGCTCCAATCGACGAGACAATGTCCAGCTTCACGAACAGCCTCGCGAAGCGCCGAGTGTGAATCGCGGAAGACGTCGGATTCAAGCACCCAAGTTGCATGAGTCATTTGAACTAGGGGCCACTAACGGAAGGTTGTACGACCCCGCCCTAAACGAATGGAGCGATGTTTGAGGCGCGAGTGAGTCACCGCCCCAGCGAGGCTTGGACAACGAACGAAGGTGTGCTGAAGGTTTAGTGTAAAAACCATGTTGTCGGGCGACGAATCGTCATTCAGTAGTCCATCCCAAGTTGTCGGACGATAGAATCGGAAACTGGGTAAACGCGTTCGGGAGGCAATTGATCCTTGGCACGTTTTAGATTCCCCGCCAGGTATAGCGAACGGATTTTGCGAGTTCGCTCGGTGAAGTCCGTGATATCCACAATCCAATCGTCCGTGAAGTCGCGAATAATGGCTCGACTGAGGCCAACCTGAATCGATCGGTGCTCACGTTTCTTGCCGTGAATGGTACGTTCTGGATCCCATTGCACGTGGACACTCGCATCTTCAAATTGGCTACGCCAATTTTCCTCCTGTTTGTGGGTCTTAGACTCAAAGCTAGTGAGGACCCCGAGCGACAGAGCACGCTCCCAATCGTCGCGTTTGATGCGAATAGCAAGAATATGCTCTTGTCTCGATTTGGTCCCCCAGTTACTGCGACCCATCAACCACAAGTAGGAAGGCTTGACCCACGTCATGCGTCCCCAAGAGAAAGGCTCGACAAATCGACCGGCCCTAATCGTCGGCTCTGCAATTTCTCTGTGATAGGCCTGATACACGACAATGCTGTCACGGTCGTAGTCGGCGCGAATTTGGCGATAAGGTGTCATCTGGTGTCCAACGCACGGAGGGATGCACTACGGACAACGCAGCAACCGAAAGGTTCGCACCGACAATGGAAGGTATCTGCGACACCGCTCTGAACGAAGTGAGGGATGCCTGAACTGCAAGGAATTGTGCCAATACGAGCCTGTGTGACTAACCAAGGAAGGTGTGCCGAAGGCCAAACGCAGAAACCACGTTGCGCGACCGGTAGAGCTGTTAGGGGGGTGAATCACGCAACGTGTCACCCCATTCCACGAGCATTTGGTGCAGTTGCTCGCACGCATCAAACATGTCAATGTCAGAGAACGCGTCAATTAGTGAACTCGTCCAAGGCACGTCGTGAGGCGCATTGAGTTGTCGTACCACAAATTCAGGAAAAGTACCGAACCGACCACCGTGAGGCCCACCGGGAACACATTGAACACCACTGATGAACGCGACCACGTCGGCGAATGAACGAGCACTGGCGTAAAACATTCGAGGGCGCAGGCAGATGAGCTTCAGGTAGGCGAGGTCATCCGGCGTCATTGCATGGGGTCGATAGGTCGTGCAACGGAAGGCTGTTACGACACCGCCCTGAACGAAGCGGTGGATCTTGAATTACGAACAGCTAAAGACGCGATGACGCTGCTCGAATTGAAAACGAAAGTGTGGCCAAGGACTAGCTTAAAACGTGTTGTGGGACGTTCGCCGTGATAGCTCTTTTCATCGGAAGTAAAGCTGCTGGGCAAATCGAGTCAGGAATTGACCGGTTCATGGAAGTAATAGCACAGCCCATCCGGTGCCACCACAAAGAAAACGTTGAAGCGTTCACCGTCACGCTCATCAACGCGTGTAGTCGCGATGGAAATTCCATTGGATTCGAGTTGAGCCTTCATTCCTTCAATATCGACCACACGAATCGCCGCCCCCTCCTGTGATGGATCGCCGTCGTTAATAGCGAACCCAATTTGCACGCCATCGCGTTCAAGGATTACGGTTGGATGTGGCGAGTTTCGGCGTTCAACTTCGGTCATGCCAAAGTGCTGGGAGTACCAGTCGGATGCTGCACCAAGGTCTGTGACAGGCAGGGCGAGGACGTCGTCTTGGTATGGCGAGGCCGAGTGAAATGCGGGTTCGGGCATGAGAATCCTGATATCTGGGGAAACTTGCGACACACAACGGAAGTTCTTTATGGCACCATCCCGAGCGAAGCGAGAGATGCCTGAACGATGAGAAATTGTAACGGTGCCAGTCCGCGTCGCCAAACGTGGTAGGTGTGTCCGAATGGCATTAGCGCAACAAACATGTTGTACGTCCCGTCACATCACGTGAATGTCGAGAAACTCAATTGTCAGCTGATCGTTGCCAGCATGTTTTTTGTGAAATCGTGCGGTCAAGTCGCTAGGGGCGTTATCGAGCGGCACATCATCGCAATGCACCATGCCAACATAGCTCGCAGGATCAAGTCCGTAGAGATTCTCGCGATCGACCTCGATACCGCTAGCGGAATCGTCGAGTGCGAGAACGGAGGTCAGTTCGTAGGTCCGACCATCGCGGAATGGATCAATCGAACCGTAGTTTGCAATAACGCGTTCGAGCAAGAGCGGAGTCATCGTTGGTTCGGCCACCTCGAACATCGCCAATGCATCTGGAAAGCGTTTCTCGGCAAGCAGCTCGGACCATTCAACGACCAGTTTCCGGATCGCGTCATCGTCAGCGTCGATCGGAAAGATGCGAATCGCCATTTGCTAAAAACGCACAACGGAAGGTTTTTACGACACCGCCCTAAACGAAGCGAGCGATGCCTTAACTACGGAAAATTGTACCAAGGCCGGCTCGCGTGGCCAAACGCGGAAGGTGTGCCAAAGGCTTAGCGTGAAAACCATGTTGGCGGTCACTGGGTTGCCGATCGGCCTGCCCAGTATCCGGGACGCTGACACTCGTGCGCAATTGCGACGATTTCAATGCGGACATCGGTCACTCGGAAGACGATGAAGAACGGAAACCTTTTCATCAAGTATCTCTGCGTACCAAACAGGTACGCAGGCCAAGTCTGTGGACTGCGTGCAATGCCCCGGCGTGATCGCTCAAGTTCAGCCTCGAAATCTTCGGCTAGTTCTGGACGCACCTCGAAATACCGATCATGAGCGGCGAGCACCTCAGCATTAGCATCGGGGTGAAACCAAAACGGAAGATCATCCACTGCGGCGTTGTCGCATTTCTGACATCACGTCATCCCATGGCCGCAATTCCGCTGTGCCATTGTCGATGGACTCAATGCGTCGCTGGATTTCAGCCGCCCAAGCAGCGTCAGCCTGCGGGTCATCGGCAGGGTCAAGACTCCTGAGCAGCGACGCCGCCAGAGTCGCACGGTCGGACTCTGGCATACCGAGCGCAGTAGCCAGCAGTTGTTGTGATTGTGTGTCCATATTCCCATTGTAGCGTCTCTGAGACGCTAATCCATACTTGTGACCGCCAACGGAAGGTTTTTACGACACCGCCCTGAACGAAGCGAACGATGTTTGAACTACGAGAGATTGTACCAAGGCCAGCCCGCGTTGACAAAGTCGGAAGGTGCGCCGAAGGACCGTGCGTAAAAACCATGTTGTCGGACCTGGGCTTTACGAGTCGGTTTGATCGAGTGTTTCCGCATCCGCAATGTCTTTGGGGCGACCGCACGCTCGCTTGTTGACGATTAAGTCGGCACGACCGATTACGCTCAGTTGGACATCTTCCATTTCAACAGCCAGTCGGTTCGCCCATGCATGATCGAAATCCACACCGGAGATGGCAGTGAGTATGTCAATGCGCGACGGTTCGACACCGATTTGGAAGACCATTCCCGGTCTCGCAAGGTCGGCAATTGTCAGGTCGTGCAATGGGGCTCCAAATTCGGCGAGAACGCGATAAACCTTGGGGGCAGTGTCCGAGTCAGGACGAACCCAGATATCAAGGTCGCCGGTTGCGCGTGGGTGGCCGTGGGCAGCAACCGCATACGCCCCGACGAGCAGAAAATCAATTTTCGCGTCGGACAACGCGCGCAACATGTCTTTGAAGTCGGGGTTGAATAACATTTGGTTCCTTAAATGCCCAAGCGGTTAAAGTCAAAGGCCAAACCATAAGCAGGCGTTCTGCTGGTGTGGCATTGGGAACACCCGAATCGAGTCCCTGTTGGTCTAGTGTCGTGAGTTTCGTGACCGAACGATCCATCGGTGGGAGAGAGGCCATGAATTTCCTTTTGACTGAGGTCCGACAACGGAAGGTTTCTACGACACCGCCCTAAGGAGCTGTTCGGAAATAACTTCGGGATTTCATGCTGGTAGAACATAGTTGAATTTACCGAGGGTTTCATCACGCTCTGTCGGTTCGTTTTG
>NZ_JACHXU010000018.1 GCF_014192335.1 Aporhodopirellula rubra
GAATCCCGCCACCTTCGACAAGTCGTTTCACGACGAGGTCAGCAATATCTTCAGCGGTCGGTTGGTTCGGTGCCGATTCCATGGCAAATATCCTTCAAAGAGTTACCCAAAATTCCTAGCTCCCCCGGCTGTGCGCTCGAGATTGTAAATCACCGGAGATTCTAAGCCGACCCCAATTCAAGCTGCAAACCCGGTCATGCACCCCCCTGATTCTCAGGTCGAGATTGTGCTGGCGGCCGGATTTTGCGATTGTTACCGAACCATCCAAGTTCCTTTCCCGCATCCCAAGATGCCGGCCTACTATGTCTGACGATTTCGATTCCGCCACCTTGCCCAGCAACGGCCGAGAAGAGTTCGCCGAACGAGAACCCATCCTCGAGGCCGTCGGTCTGCAAAAGACCTACGGACGTCGCCGGGTCGTCGATGGCGTCAACCTTAGTGTCGGAGAAGCTGAGATCGTCGGATTGCTCGGTCCCAACGGGGCGGGAAAATCGACCAGTTTTCGAATGATCTGCGGGTTGGTGCAGCCCGACCGAGGCCGAGTCTATCTTGGTGGCCAGGACGTCACCGATTGGCCGATGTTCCGAAGAGCACGCGACGGGAACATGGGCTATCTGCCGCAAGAACCCAGCGTTTTCAAAAAGCTGACCGTCGAACAAAACATCTCAGCCCTGCTCGAACTGCTCGGCTTCGACCGCAAGCGACGTAAAGAACGCACAGACGAACTCCTCGAAGAGTTCAACATCACGCACATTCGCAAAAGCCCCGCGGCCGGATTGAGCGGTGGGGAACGGCGACGACTCGAAATCGCACGTTGCCTCGTTTCGGATCCCCAAATCGTCATGCTCGACGAACCGTTCGCCGGGATCGACCCGGTAACTGTCCAATCGATTCAAGGTGTGATCACCCAACTGCGAGATTCCGGAATCAGCGTGCTGATCACGGACCACGCGGCTCGTGAAATCCTAACCACCGTCGACCGGTGTTACGTGATCTACCAAGGCCAAGTGTTGATCGACGGAACGCCCGATGAAGTCAAACGGCATCCGAAGGTGCGTGAAGAATACCTCGGTGACCTCGATGCCGCCGCAGGCGTCCCCCACGCGGCGAAGCAGGCCAGCACGGCGGCTCCCGTGCACGCAACACCACCGCGACGCGTTGATGAACCCCACCCACCACAACCGGCTCGACGAGCGGTCGCGGCCCAGCGTCCACGCCGAGTCACGGACTGTTAAAACGGACGCAGGAACGCGGCACTGATACCGCACTGTTCGATACCGCGTTGTTTGATACCGCGTTGTTTGATACCGCGTTTAGAACAAGCGTCATCAGGCAAGGCTCAGGATTACGGCAGCCCCGGTTTCCTCACGCCCTGATACACTCCTGCCGGCTTTACCGGCCTCCCTGCCAAACGGCCTCCGAGACCGGAGACCGGCCCCAAGGACGACCGACGCTATGCGGTCGACTTTTCTAGCTGCTCGGTCATGCTCTTGCGAGCCTGCTCGATCGCTTCAGGAAGCTTTGCGGGATCCTTACCGCCGGCCTGCGCCATGTCGGGTCGACCGCCACCGCCACCGCCGACAACCTTTGCCGCGGCACCGACCCAAGCTCCCGCTTTGAGGCCGCGATCAACAAGATCACGACTCAAACCGCCCACCAAAACGACCTTATCGCCTTGAGCGGAGCCTAACAACACGGCCGTTGGACCTTTGCTCTTCTTGCGAATTTGGTCAATCCATCCTCGCATCAAATTTGGGTTGGCACCGGGGGTCTCTGCAACGACGAGCAACGTATCGCCCACCGTCGTACCGGACTCGATCAAATCGTCGGCCGATACCGTGCCGCCTTCGGAAACCTCTTTCAGTTGAGCGACCAGACGACTGCGATCGGTTAGCAACGAATCGAGCCGGTCGATGACGTCATCGATCGCCACGTTAAGCCGCCGGGTCAACGCACGCACTGCGGAGCGGACGGCGTTGTAATCCGACGTGTCTGTTGGAGTCGCTTTGGCGGCGGCCGGGTCAAACTGAAACTCGTCGGAATGCTCGACCGCTTTGCCTGCGGACAATTCTTTCTTCAACGTTCGGACGTTTTCCATCAATGCCTCCGTCGCCGCGGCGGCGTAGGCGGGTTTGCACCCCAAGCGTTCGGCAACTTGGTCGAGCAAATGCAACGTCTGCTCACGATGCTGTTTCGCACGGTCACCCGTTAATGCTTGAATTCGACGCGTGCCCGTGGACACACTTTCTTCGACGACAACCTCGAACGCACCGATATCGGCGGTGTTGGTCAGGTGAGTCCCGCCGCACAGTTCACGACTGAATTCTCCCATCGAGACCATCCGGCATGGATCGGGATACTTCTCGCCGAATAGCATCATCGCACCGGCCTTGCGTGCTTGATCGAGCGAGACGGTGTCCCAACGGATCGGCTCACTCTTTTTGACGAGTTTCAAAACATCCTTCTCGATCTCGACCAGAGTTTCGTCCGGGATCGCTTTCGGGTTGGTAAAGTCAAAACGCAAGCGGTCCGGTTCGACTTTACTGCCCTGCTGTTCGGCGTGGCGGCCGACGTGTGTGTGCAACGCATGATGCAAAACGTGAGTGGCCGAGTGAGCACGGGCTAGGGCCGTTCGATTTTCGACGTCCACTTTGGCGGTGCAGGCTTCGCCTTCGGTGATCTTCCCACTGACCAATTTGCCGTGGTGCACGATCAACGAAGCGTGCCGCTGCGTGTCGAGAACCTCAAAGCGGAAGTTTTCATTCTCGATGACGCCGGTGTCGCCGACCTGTCCGCCGGACTCTCCGTAAAATGGCGAGTGATCCAGGACGATTCGCAGGCTCGCGTCACCCGGACGATCCAGGTGTGAAAGCAACTGCCCCTCATCGCCTTTTTCTTTCCCGTCGCCCGTGATGATGCCCTTCACCGTGGCTTCCGCCTCGGTCGATTCGTAGCCGACGAAAGGGGTCTCGCGAAGAGCTTCCTTCAGTGTTTCGAGCGGACCGGTTTGGAACAAGACACGTTGCCCGCCATCGCTATCGCCGGCGTGTTTTTCCATCGCCTCGCGGAAACCAACCCAATCGAACGTAAAGTTTTGCTCGGCAGCGAGCGTCTGTACCAACTCCGGAGGCACGCCATAGGTAGTCAAAAGGTCCGCCGCTTCGGCGCCCGGCACCATCACCGACGACTCGGCTTGCATGTCCTCGAAAAGATGGCTGATCCTTTTCATACCGCCATCAATCGTCGCAAAAAACGCACGTTCTTCGGCCTCAATCGCTTCCCCAACCCGCTGGGTCGTTTGACTCAGTTCGGGATATGCAGCCTTGGATGCTTCGGCGACCGCGCTGGTGAGTTGATACAAGAACGGTTCACGCAGGTTCATCTGATACCCGTCGAGAACGGCGCGACGGATGAGACGACGGATGACCGACCGAGCGTCCTTGGGTCCGGGATAAACGTTTTCATGAATCGAAAAGACCGCCGCGCGAGCGTGATCAGTGATCCGGCGGAGACGCCGACCGTTGTCGCCTTCGTACTCGTATTTGACGCCACAGACTTCCGCCGCAGCGTGCACGATCGGAAGCAAACTGTCGATGTGGAAGTTCGTCGGCACGCCTTGCAGAACGCTGGCTGTCCGCTCGAGTCCCATCCCCGTATCGATGTTCTTGCTCGGCAACGGATGCAGGTTGTTCGGTGGCGTTCCGACACGATTGAACTGGGTGAACACCAAGTTCCAAATTTCGACGTCGCTGCCGTCATCGAGTTGGTAATAAATTTCGCTGCACGGTCCACACACTCCATCGGGACCTTCACTCGGCGCCGACGCCGGCCAGAAGTTCTCGTCTTCGTCCATTCGAGTGATACGCGACGTCGGAAGACCGATCGTTTCGTTCCAAATCTTGAACGCTTCGTCGTCGTCTTTGTAAACCGTCACGTTCAGACGGCCCGGTTCGATCCCCAACCATTTCTTATCGGTGAGAAATTCCCACGCCCAGGCAATCGCCTCCGGCTTGAAGTAGTCACCGAAGCTGAAGTTACCGAGCATTTCAAAAAACGTGTGGTGGAACGCCGTCCGACCGACATTGTCAATGTCTCCGGTTCGCAGGCATTTCTGGCACGTCGTGGCACGCGTAAAGTCCAGCTTCACTTTACCGAGAAAGTGATCTTTGAACTGGTTCATCCCCGCCGGTGTGAACAACACCGACGGATCCCATGCCGGCACCAACACATCACTGGGTTGGCGAACACAGCCTTTGGTTTCAAAGAACTCAAGATACTTTTCGCGTAATTCGTCAGTCTTCATATTGGTTCAATTGCAATGGTGATGTGTTGAATTTTGTTATCAATGGAGGCTCCTAGAACGAGGAGCATGGTGGTACCTGTTACCGACCGCGATCGTGCGTTCGTTGGTCACTCGCAGCAACGAGTGCCCCAAACCGATCGGTCATGCGATCGGTTCGAGAACCTCTTTCCCAACCCAAGGCTGCAGCACTTTCGGCACGCCGACCGACCCATCGGCACGTTGGTGATTTTCCAGGATCGCGATCATCGCACGGCCGGTCGCGACCGCGGTACCGTTGAGTGTGTGAACGTACTGTGTCCCTTTTTGACCGGCTGTTTTGTAACGAACGTCCAATCGCCGAGCCTGGTAGTCGGTGCAATTACTCGTGCTGGTGACTTCGCCCCACTCACCGCCATCACCGCGGCCGGGCATCCACGCCTCAAGATCGTATTTGCGATACGCTGGGCCGCCGAGATCACCTGCCGCGGTGTCAACGATCCGGTAAGGGACTTCCAACGCGTCAAAAAGTTCGCATTCGAGTTCACGCATCTCTTCGTGAATCGCGTCGCTCTGTTCAGGCAATGTGAATGCGAACATCTCGATTTTGGTGAATTGATGCACCCGATACAGGCCGCGTGACGCTCGGCCCGCCGCTCCGGCTTCGGTCCGGAAACAGTGACTAAGCCCGCACAGTTTCAGCGGCAACTTTTCGCTCTCGAGAATTTGTCCGCTGAGCATCCCGCCGAGCGTGATTTCCGCGGTGGCGACGAGGTTCAGCTCGGTGTTCTCGATGCTGTAAATCTGAGTCTCAGGGCCACGAGGGTTGAACCCGGTCCCCTGCAACACGCTCGTCAGGGCCAAATCCGGTGTGGCAACCGGAGTGAACCCACGATCGCTAAGGAAGCTGACTGCGAACTGTTGTAACGCCAAATCCAAACGCACGGCCGCGTTTCGAAGGAAATAGAAGCCCGATCCGGCAACGCGAGCACCGCCTTCGAAATCAAACATGTCGTGCTTCTCACCGATCGCTAAATGGTCGATCGGTTTGAAATCGAAGCTCGGCTTTTCGGTTTTGCCAAACCCCAATTCGTTGGCATCTTCTTCCCCGCCATCGGGAACCGCTGGATGGGTGAGGTTCGGCAAAACGGACTGCAATTCGAGGATTTTCGCCTCGAGTTCGCTCTGTTCCGCGGCGGCCGCGTCTTTTTGGTCACGCAGCGCACGTCCTTCGGCGATCAGTTTTTGGCGTTCCTCGTTGTCCTTCGCACCGGCGATTCGCTTGCTCGTTTCGTTCGCCTGGGTGTTGAATTCCTGCGACCGTTTCAGCGCCGCGAGGCGTTGCGATTCGAGTTCGCAGATGGATTGAACGTCGACAGAAACCCCACGCCGGGCCGAGTTTTCGGACACGACTTCGGGGTTTTGCAGAATAAATTTGCGATCGAGCATCGGCAGAAGGATCGGTTTCGAGAATGGGACAGAGTCAGAAACCGCACAACTTAACGAAAGTCAGCAAGATTTCGCAGTCCCAGTACCTCAGAGCTCCACCGGCAATTTCGTCGCTTATTTCAGTGGACCGCGGCCGTGGTGTTGGCGGATGCGATTGACGAGCGTCATCGCGGGGTGGTGCGACCGCAAACACGCGGCAATTCGGCTGGTCGAAACCTTCCAAAACGGTGCCACCAGACTCGGCTGCCCGCCCGCGACGTGCAAATCATTGAGCAAAAGAGCGATCACCGCGGGTTTCGCGTCATTCTGTTCCGCCATTTTCAGCGGCGAACCACGAAAACGGTCGCGAACGGCCTGCTCCTGCGAATCGGCGACCGCAGCGTCCGCCAACGGAGACGGCGTCCGCAAACTCACCGCCAACACGTACCGCAGCCTGCGAATCGCGACGTCTCGGTTGCGATGCTGATTCCGCTCCTCGGTCGCCTCCGCCGTGATCTCGGCCGGCCGGTATGTAACGAATACCCCCGAAGCGGTTCGATTGCGATGCTGGCCGCCCGGACCGCTGCGTGACTGCGTTCGGAACTCACACTGTTTCAGTAATTCCTCCATATCCCAAACCGACGGATGAGGCGTCGAAGCCATCGACAACGGCATCCGCTCATCCACCGCAGGCATCACGGGCGTTTGACCAGAATCAGACGAAGATTTTCGATCCGAACGGCGCGATGACTCAGACATATGCGGTTTCTCTTTGCTTATTTTTTCGCGGTGTTGCGAACACGGCATTTTGGAGGGACATCGAGGTCGGCCAGAGGACGTCATTGATGAACGTGAGTACAAACAAGTGAAAAGTCTGCGTTGAATCTCACTTGCTCGTACGTCAATCCAATGCGGGTCGGTTCTAAGAACGAAGACTCGGCGTTTGCCAACGAGGGGCAGGGTGTTTGGAACCGGAGTTCATCCCAAAAGCTCGCCTAAGTACAGGGCCGTGCAATTACGAAATTCGCTGGCCCTGTCTTACGGTGACGGGTGAGCCTTCGGCGACGAAGGCGGAGCACGGGGGTGAGGAGAGAGGGGCGGCGAATTGCTCTCCGTAAAAACCTGCGAAATCGCCGTCGAGGTTGATCTTCGTCGCTTCCCAGACTCGCCACTGGGGATGTTCGACTTGGTATTCGATCGTGCCGCGGTTTTGCTTTGACGAGTAGCCCCAGTAATGTTCGGTGATGAATTCTTCTTGGGATCCGGAATCAGGATAAAACGGATCTCCGGTGTATTCAGCTCCGATCGTTAACCAGCGACCAGAGTGTCGCCATCCGTAGGTCGCCTGTCCGTTGGACTGGGGTGTCGGACTCATGAGCGTCGATCGCATCGGCAATGAAACGTAGTTCTCTTTGTAGATCCATCTTGCCACCGCCGCGATCGCGAACCGTGGCACAACCTCTCGCACAAACACAACGCCGCGTCGCCATTCACTGCCGGCTCGATGGCGTACGTAGAACCGCAAATTGACTTCGTCGAAGTTGCGATGAAACGGGATCGGAATCCCCAGTACCTTCGTATGCAAAAATTGGAACGCAACCAGGCTGACGAATGTCTTGCCCTCCCAAAAGTCCAATTCCGTTCCGTTTGGAATGAATTCGCGGAGTGCGTCGGGATTGATCTCGAAATTCAACATCACGAGCCGGCGCCATTGAGCGGTCAAAAAGGGAGCATTCATGTCGATGTTGCGTCCGAGTCGTCTTTGCTCGCAATTTCAGCGGTCAACTCAGGCGTAACATCCGCCCACGCGCACAATTGATCGGCATTCCAGTGGCGACAGGCCGGGTCCGGGTGAATTAAGCCTGAGAGAACGTCTCGAAGTTCCTCGGAGACGTTCAACGCTGGCCAATCCGCCGACGGAACGGTCGCCCGTTTGAGTTCGAGCAGATTGACGGGATCACGGTCTTGAAACAATCTTCGCCCGGTGGCTAACTCTGCCATCACGCAACCCAACGCGTACCAATCCGAACTCGGGGTAACCGCATCGCCGCACAATTGCTCGGGTGCCATGTATGCGGGTGTCCCCTTAATGTAAAGATCCGCCTGATCCTGGTCCAAATCTTGGCACAGCCCAAAATCAGCCAACGCTGCTCGCCCGGTTCGGTCGAGCAACACGTTCTCGGGTTTGATATCGAGGTGCACAACATTCTGCGAGTGCGCGTGACACAGTCCGGCCGCGATTTGCCCGATCAATCGACGCACCGTCGGCTCTGCTAAACGTCCATGTTGCCGAAGCACCTGACGCAGGTCCGTGCCGTCGAACAGTTCGAGAACGAAGAAACGCGTGCGTACGTCAACAAAGGAATCATAAACTTCGACAACATTGCGGTGCCGTAGATTCTGCAAGACTTCTGACTCGCGATGGAAGAGGTCGACCACTGCCGCGTCATGAACGAAACGGTGGCGGAGCATTTTTAACGCGACGCGGCGTTGCGGTTCATGCTCAGGGTGGCACTCATAGATCACTCCCATACCTCCTCGGCCGATACATCGAATTAATCGGTATCCACCTAGAATGCGTCCGCACAACGCATCGATTTCGCGGCGTCCGAGCCGGTCGCTGACCAATTGACTCAGCGCGATCTCAATTTCGGGAAACTCTTCTCGCAACTCTGCAAACGATTCCGCACTGAGCGTGAGCGTTTGCACCTCGCCGGTGGCGATCACCGTCGCGGTACAAGTCTCTCCACTTAATAGGGACATCTCTCCGACGACGCTACCGGGGCCGCAATGGTCGAGCACGGCGGACTCTCCCGATGCCGATGCTTTCCGTATTTCCAGTTGCCCCGCCAAAACGATAAACAGCCCCTGCGTCGGGGAACCTTGGGTCATCACCGCATCGCCTTTGACGAAACGGCTCTCGGTAAAGGAGTCTTCAAGACGTTCTGCGACCGTTCTCGTTAGCCCGGCGAACGTGGGGCAATCGATCAACGCGTGGCGAGCCGTCGAGATGGACGCTAACCTTCCCTCGCCAAGAAACGACGACTCATCCGGGTCAGGCATCACCACGTCGAACAGGCAAATGCGGGACAGCGAACACATGAAGGATGATTCGCTCTGCCGCGTTCGTAATTGACCGTCCAATGCCAACAACTCCGCGAACATTTTCGAACGCAAGGGTGCGGGGGCTTTCTCAACCCATTGATTCAACGATTCACGTCCACCCGAAAGCAGCCAAGCGATTTCGAACTCGTCACACAATTGATCGACCGTCGCCAAGTCGTCCGGCGTCAATTGTTTACCCTTGGCCACGTTTTTTCTCTTTTTTCAATTTCTGACAACGTATCGTCGTCACGCCGCATCACTCGATTTTGCCTCGCTAGGGCGACGATTACCGCGTCAGCCATCGAGACGACCGCCCCCAGAATTTGCCCCGGGGCGTCACTTCCCAGAATACTCTATCATACCGGTCACTTGGCGATGCCTTGAGATCGCATGGGGCACACAGGGGCAAACGATATTTGGGGCGATCGATTGAGGTCTACACACGAGAGGTTTGTCAGCTTTAATTCTTGGAACGAGATCGGAAGGATCACGCGATCCGCAAAGCGTTTTAGCGGCAGACCGCGAGCTATCCGCTTTGGGTGATCGCGAATGTCGTCGGGACAACCGACAATCGGCAGCCCAACTGATACTCTTGCTGAGTTCGGCTACCCTAGGATGAAGCTGAAACGAACTACTCGCCCGAACAGGGCGCGAGACATGACCGAACGCGAGAAAAGAACGCGATCAATCCGATCCGACAAGGCTTCCCCCGTAGAACGTGACGACCGAGACGTGTGACCAGGTTTGCAATGGAATTGGAAGAAGATTTATCGACGTGGATCGCCAACCTGAAAAAAGGTGATCCCCGCACTCAACAAGAGATTTGGAACGCGTATTTTGCGAGGCTCGTCGCGATGACCCGCAACAAATTGCGTGGCTCGCGTCTGCGTGAATTCGATGAAGAAGACATTGCGATCAGCTCATTCAACAGTCTCTTCCGAGCGATCGAAGAGGACCGTGTCACTCAGTTGGATGATCCGTCGGACCTGTGGAAACTGCTCGCAGTGATCTCGGCACGAAAGATCTCCGCACAGTATCGCCGACAAGGCGCAGCCAAACGAGGTAGTGGCCGGGTGCGAGGCGAATCCGTTTTCATCTCCGCAGACCAAACCGTTAAGCCAGGTCTCGAACAAGTTCTCGGGAGCGAACCGTCACCGGAGATGGCAATGAAGGCAGCCGAGTCGATTCAGGAACTCATGGAACGTTTGCCCGACCCGAATTTACGCCGTATCGCATGGCTCAAATTTGAAGGCTATTCAAACCAAGAAATCTCGCAAGTGATGAACTGCGTTGAGCGGACGATCTCGCGAAAGATCGAACGAATCCGATGCCTCTGGACTCACCAGGAAGAGGCGTCGGCATAGTCTCGGTCCCACGGCATGCGAATCGCTTGCTTCGATTTTTCGACTCACGTTCGCGTCTGCCAGCATTACCATCGGAAGTCCTACCACCCAAATCAACCCGTTGATTCCGTACGTGGCGGTACAAATCCGTTCACTCGCTGCGAACGAATCGCGGAGTGCGAGACGCCGATCGTTACACGCCAAATAGGTCGCGTGCCATCTGCCACAGATCTTCCCACAAAGGTTGTGGGGGTAAGTGCACGACCGCCTCGCACCGGACGCCTTCCCATCGCGGAAGTGAATCGATGGACACTCCGATCGATTCGGGGACATCACACACGGCCTGATAAACTCTCGGGTCGATCTCGTTGCTGTTCTCGCTTGCCGAATCGGGGTCCGCTGTCGAATCGGTCGCATGCAGCGGCGAGACGGCAGAAATTCGTGACTCAAACACAGTCGACGCGTGCCCTGGAACACGAAACCGCACCTTACATCCGACCTGCACGTCATGCTGGTCAATTGCATCCATCGACATGGATAGCTGCAAACGATCCGACGATGCGATTCGGCACCACGAGTATCGATCGTCCGCGGGTTGCCCCACACCGGGAAAGAGGTGAATCGGGTTTTGGTGCAGATCCTTCTGCGTCAACGGCAGATCACCCGAGGGCAGAATCACCCCGTCCGTGGTCGCGAGCACATCGAGTTTCTGCTCTCGCCGATTCAGCTCGTCCTGTTTCGCCGCAACCGCTCGCGTCGCCGCGTCGAGAACATCCCACTGCGACTCCGGCGCATGCGTCTGTGATCGCGCCGCGTGTCGATTCTGATTCATCGCCGAACCGAAACTTCGATCAGACTGAAGTGACGCCAGTCGTGCGGCGCGAGAACGATGTTCGAGCACACGTGCACGGCCCCGCGTCGACGCAATCTCGAGCGACAGCTCGGGGTCACTGACACGTGCTAGTCGTTGACCTCGCACAACCTGATCCCCGACATACGCGGTCACTTCTTCGACCGTTCCTTCGGCGGGCAGATAGATACTGTGGGCGTCTTCACAACGCAGCACACCGTTGGCATGACGATACCGTGGAAACGGGGCGCACATTCCAACGATGAGACAGGCAATCACGGCCAACAAGAGTCCCCGGCGCCGCAGCGTCGACACCGCGTTCCAACGTCCAGCCCCGTTCCACATTGCCCAACCGCCTTTTAATCTTCGACCAATCGCACGAACGACCGACAAAGCCATGATGGACGCGACCAACCGCCAGGCGCCCCAACGGTCGGCGATTCCGAGCAACATTGCCGCGATCGCAATCACTAGCGTCATTCGGTACACCGCTGACGCACCATGGTAGGCGAGCATCGCCCAACTACGACGGCCTAGGAATCGCCAACGGGTTACCGGTTCGATCAGAAACCGCTGCCACGCACGTCGTGCTTCGCCTCTCAGGTTAGTACTATCAACGAGGTCACTCAGGATGAAGTAGCCGTCGTATCGCATCAGTGGGTTTGCATTAAACAAGATCGTGCTGACGCCACACACCAAAACAATATTCATTGCCGCCAACTGCACTTCGGCGGCCCCCGATAATATCCATGCCCAAATCGCAATCACACACAACACCCCTTCAGCAATCATGCCGGATGCCATCACCGCGGCGCGACGCATCGCATTGGGTTGCCGCCACACTTCGGTCACATCCACATACGGACACGGCATCAAACACAACATCCATATCCCGGCAACACCGCAACGGGAGCCCAATCGTCGGCAGGCGGTGGCGTGGCCCAACTCATGCACGGATTTCGTGATCATAAAAATCGCCGCCACACTCAGTGGTTCCAGCGATTGCAGATACGCCGACAGCGTCGGGATCGAACCGGCCCAACTTTCCCAACGCACGACGATCATGATCAGGCCCGCAATCGCGGCAGCGATCCAAAACAAGATCGCTCGAGGAGCAAAAACTAGATCACTCCATCGGACCAAACATCGGGCGATGGGATCGATCGACGCGACCGGAATCCGTATCGAGAGTAACGACCACGCGGCGCCCGCGGCACGAACTGGACGACTTTCTGTCCATCCCGCGTCGACGGCCTGTTGCCAGAGGGGACCGTCGGCGACCGATGGAATTGCTCCGAGGGTTTGCGCATCGGTTGGCCGCGAGTTTGCATCAATTGCCTGGCCGCGCACCTGCTCCCAAACCGAACGTTTGACTCTCGCGAATCGCCCTCCGATATCGTCAACAATCACACAATCGCGATTCCCCGACAGTGGCGAAACCTGCAGGTCGCGGCGCAGCGGCGCGGCCGTCATCGCAGCGGACCCGCGGCGGCACGTTGGTTTCTCCACGCGATGTCCGCATCGGAACAATGGATCTGCATCGTCACATCCATACCGGGAGACAATTGCCATCCATCGGCGACGCGCCCTGAATCATTCTGTTTGTCTTGACTAACAACTTGGCGACGATTCTCAACTTCGGCATGCAACCGAAAACGGTTCCCCGGCAAACGCGTCGGATCAACCGAAATCACCTGCCCACGGAGGAAGTTTTGGTTTTGGGAATTGGAGTTTTGCGAACGCGGTTGGGTTGCAGCACCCTCCGTGCCCCGGCGTGATATCGTTCGTTCCGAATCGCTCGACCACTGAACCGTCACGGGCAAACCAACGCACCGTGCGGGATCGAGTTGATCGGCGGCGACGAGTGCGTGCAAATGCAACACGCCCGCATCGGCAATCGTGAAGAGCGGTTCGCCCGCATGAGTCCACTCGCCTAACTCGCGATGCACGTTGAGAACGATTCCATCGATCGGGCTGTTGCATTCGAGCTGTTTGAGTTCGTGATCGATCATCGCGAGATCCGCCGCCCGGAGCTGCATGTCGATTTCGTCTTGGCGTCGTTGTTTCTGTGCACGTGCCAACTCCAATTCGGCCCGTTCGGTCGCCAGCTTCATCCGACGCAACTGGTTTCGCGCGACCGCTCCGCTGACACGATCACTCGCCGCTTGTCCGTCATCGAGTTCGGCTTGTGCTTCGGCAAGAGCGGTTTCCGCATACTGGATTTCAACGTAGTCGTTCAGCATCAATCGAGCCGACTCGTAGCGCAGCGCCGCAGCCCGTCGACGGATCACGAGTGCAGTGTCGTCGAGCTTTGCGATCGTTTGCCCCTTCGTCACCCATTGATTTTGTCTTGCGTTGAGTTCCGCGACCGGACCGCTCTGCCGCGCCGGCACATCGACCTTGCCGGCAAATTCAACGACGACATCCCTCACGACCACGACCGCATCTTCGGCCCGCGAATCCAACGAAAACGCGAGGACGAGCAACGCAAACCAAAGTGGTGATTTCATAGATAAACTCCGATGCGGGTTCGTACCCAACTGGCGATGTCTTCAAACAGGAACCAACCGAGCGATGTTTGACCGCAATGTATCGCTACCCTCGCGGGCGTTTCGGTCAACGGTTGATCGCCCAGCGTCGGAGCCGCCGACAATGTCAGTCGCAGAATCACGCCAGGCGTCCCGTCGACAGGGTCAGCCACGACAGGCCCAAACCGATGAGGCGTTGCGGAGTGCGAATCGCCGGGTGCCCAACGTGTGGAGACATCCGCGGTGAGGCTGTCGACCGCGATCGCCTGGTCAACTCGCGCCACGCGTCGTTGCGGGATCGTTGCATCCACAACCCAAGTCGTGTCTTCGGCGATCACGTTCAACACGGCGTCGCCGCGTTTGAGCGGCCGCCCCGCCAAACGTTCCTGCAACCGCCACGCGTCCACTCGCCCATCACGACGCGCACGGAGGATCAAATCCGATTCACTGTCCGCGATCAAATCGAGTTGTTGATCGATCGCGTCAATCTCTTCACTGATTTCATGATCGCTTTGCAATTCGCCCGATCCACTGGTCATGTTCCCAGACGCGACGAGGGCATGATTGAGTTGATCACGTCGCTGCATCAACACGGCCCGGCGTCCCAGCAAAGTCGTTTTCCGCTCGGTAAGGTCACGCGACACCAACGTCGCGAGAACATCGCCCGCCGACACCGTTTGACCGTGAAAGACGTGCAACTTTTCAACCGTCGCATCCGTAACCGCGTGATAGGTATCGAGTTCGAGCGGGCGAATTAAACCGGTCGCGGGAATCAGAGACGGGATCGGCAAACAAAGCAACAAGATCGTTGTCAGAGCGATCGCGGTAATCAAACCGGCGCGGCGACGGGCGACGGAATAGATCGCACGGGCGTGCCCGGGCTTTCCATCTCGAGCGGATGCAAAATCGATCTCATCATCTTCGGTGGCTGACAATCGATTCCAAAAACGTCCTCCCGGGATCGCTTCGACTCGGTGCGCGGCCATCCAAGCTTGATGTCCGCCGACGAGCAGTCGTTCGAGCATCATCCGGACTTCGGGGATCGGCTCTTTGAGCTGTCTGGCTTCTTCGACGGGTTCGAGCAACACCAATCGCCAGCGTGATTCGGGGCGTTGGGCGACGACCCATCGCGGAGCCACCGGGGAAGAGTTCACTCCGGATTTAGGGGCATTCGAGGACGACTCACGTCGATCGGCGCCGCCACGCCGTTCGGTCTCGAGGGATGCGAACGCAAACGACTTTTGGTTACGCAAAGGCGTTTCCGCCGCACCGCGAATCGCATCCGCCGCTTCGCTGTGTTGGTCAATCCGATCGACATGACTGACCGCCACGATCCGCGGCCGTCCGCGATCCACACGGACCAACGCAACCCGCGGGCAATGGATCAAGCGAGCGGTCGCATCCACCCACGCCGCTTCGATCGCTCGCGTCGACGTCAAACGCCCCATTTGGTCGATAACCGCATTGCATTCTTTAACCGCACCGAGATGCCGGGTAAGTGACCGCAACTGATCGGCTCGCAAGAACTCGCCCGCCAACTCGCCCATTTGTGCGAGAAAACGCAGCGAACCTCGCTGGCTCGCGGGACTGCCTCCCGGTTCGAGAAATACCTCGATGAGGAAATCAGGCAATGCGGCCGCCGGATCCACCAAGACCGGAACGATCGCGGCAGGATACTCGGCGGGGTTGGCAGGAACGTCTTCGTCCGATGCCCCCGGCGTGGGCGGCACCACCACGGGAGCGTTCTGCCCGGCGACTTCAATCAGCAACCGGTCATGAACCGCCGTTGCCGTTGCGTCGAAATGATGATCGGTAATAGTGCCGAGTCGGTGTTCGGCACAGTAGTGAAAAGGGCGGCCACTTTCGCCAGACGTCGTCGGATCGGTCTGCTCGTCGACCGACATCCAAACCACGACACCGTGAGCGGCCATGGCACGTAAGATGCGATCAGCCAAGAACCGCAGGTACTTGTCACGCCCACCGTCGCTCCGCTGCGCCGCGGCAACCTCACGAACGATCTGTGAGATTTCTTGACGCGCCTGATCGACGAGTCCATCGGTTGGCCCTAGTGTTCCGCCCGGATAAGGCGCACCACTCCCTGCACCGGAGGGAATGCCAGACATGCCCGGTGTGAAGAGAAACGGTTCGCTGGCGACGGTCGCCGTCACGACACAACCATGATCCGAAAGAGTGCGAAACGAGTAAGAAGGAAAACCGCGAACGCGAAACCAAGCAACGTCCGACGTGAGGCTATCGCCAAATCGAACGAGTCGGAGCTCGATCGATCACGCGTGAATCGAGCACGGCAGGATTGGACGGTATCGATCCCGATGTTTCGGCTTGAGGAGTTGCCGCGGAATAGCGACCGCTTGCGAGAACCGACGGGGGTGCCCATGTCGGGGTCGAACTGCGTCCCTGTTCCGGTGCGACTGCAGAATTGTCGACTGTGGCCACAGCGACACGGTCACCGGGCGGCAACATTTCAATTTCGGTTTGCGGCGAATCCAATCCCTCGGCGCGGCGATGATACCAACCGCTGCCAGAATCGGATTCACTAACACGCCCACGATCATTCGCGGCAACGAGGTTACGATTCCGATCCGCGGCGTGTCCACGTGGTGGTCGTGACGTTGCCGCAAGCGCCGTTGCCGGTGCCGATCGACGAGGCGATCGTGAAGAAGCGTTGCGGGTCGATGTATCGAGAGAGGCGACCGCGGCATCCGGTGCGGCGGCAGCACGCGTGTCCGCTTTGACGAACTGAGCGACCGGACCACTGCCCGCTTCCACCCACGAGAGCCAGTATTCTTGCAGTTCTGCGAGCGAATCGTATCCGTAGTGTTTTTGCACGTTCGCGGTCCACGACGGACGCTGCATGTAATCCTGGAGGAACTCGATGAACGTTTTCGGCCCCTGTTGGGCGATCAAGAATTGACAGACTGAATAGCCTTGAGCGTACATCGGCAACACGTCCGCCGGATATTCCGTCAACAGGAACAAACGGTTCATCGCGATGCCGCGACGCGATGACAAGAACTCACGCAGCTTGGCTTCGTGCTTGGTGCGTTCGGAAACGTGTTCGACGGTCGTGCAAATTCCTTCGTCGGCCCAACGTGGCAACGGACGGCCGAAGAAAGTTGCCAGCACGGTGTGCGTGACTTCGTGAGGCAGCACACTGTCGAGAATTCGTTCAGGGGTGCCGATGACTTCCATTTGAAAGTCACGCACCGGGGCAGGGTTGTACGTGGTGACGCCTTGGGCGGCGAGATTCGGCCCTGCGACCACTCGAACCGGACACGGTGCCGGCCAAGGCTGCAATTTTGATCCTGTCCAGTAGGTCGCTAAATCGTCGCGATACCGTTCCGCCGCGTCGCCGACCGATTTGGCGAGTTGAGGCGTCGGTGCCTCGACTAGAAAATTTTGTGTTCGATAATTCGCCGCATCTGATTCCGATGCCGTCATTAAGACGCCGATCAGGACGATGAAGAACGAGGCTCCGCACGCCCAAATGGAATGGCGGCGTGTCGACCAAGGGCCGAAATTCCACTGAGGTGATTGCGAGGCGCAGACCGAGTGGGTGCGTTGGGCGTTGGCATCCATGCCGTTTGACTCCATCGAAGCGTTCGTCGTCGACCGGTGAATCGTTCACCACAGGCGTCGAGCGGGGAGTTTAGGCAAAACGACCAATGCACCGATACCCAGAAAATACACCGAGTTTTCATGGTGAAAGTCGCTCCGATTTTGACGAGTCGCTATCCTCATAGAGAAACCGGCTCCTGCGACACTGCCTATTTGTCCATCTCGCTGGTTTCCCCGCTCGTCGGCTCCGCCCCGCGAAGTCGGACCAAACGCCCCCACGATTTTACGCCCTGACCTACAGAACCCATTAGGCCCATGATTTTGATCGGCACCATGAATTTGACGCGGACGCGCGAAAGGGGCGAATTTTATTGTCCCACGTGTGGTGCCACGCAGTCCTATCGTTTGCGAGCCCGACGTCCTTTCCTGACGCTCTACCTAATCCCCACGGTGCCGATCGGCGCACCTGAGCTCTTCGTGCAGTGCGATCAGTGCAAATCGAGTTGGGATGAGACCGTTCTTCAAATGGACCAAGCCACGCATCAAATGGTCCAAGAAGAAAAGTTCCGCGACGAAGCGATTCGGTCGGCGGTCTTGATGACCTTGGTCGACGACGATATCAGCGAACCGGAAATTCAAACGCTGCTCGGGTTGTCCGAAGTCCTCTTTGATCGACCGACCGACCGCGAAGAACTCGGCAGGCTGTGCTCGATCGCCCGACACGCGGGCATCCAAGCTAACAACTATGTGTTGACCGTTTCCAAGCGATGGACGATGCAACAACGGTTGCTCGCACTGCAAGGCATGTTCTTGGCCGCCACCGCGTCCGAAGACGATGTCAGCAAGAAGAAACTCGCGACGCTGCACTCGATGCGAGACCTACTCGAATTAACCGACAAAGAATTCGAGGCGGCGATCGACGACGCACTCAACTATGACGTCGTCTAAGCGTTGAAACCAACACGCATCCCCACGTTACAAATGCCAGAACAACGGTCGGTGTGTACCACCACGGCGTGTAACGAAAATCGACCCGCCAACTGCCGGGAGGACAGATGAACCCTTGCGACAAGAAGTCGACCGGGAACACCGCTGCGTCCATCGATTCCCCCGCACCCTCAGTCGAAGTCAACTCGACGCCCCAGTAACCGTCTTGGTAAACTCGTCGCGACATGAGAACCGGTTCGGACGTCTCGACAGTTGGATCATGCCCCAGCGGATTCATCAAGATTGGTCGCCGGACCGTTGCCTCATCATTCGGTTGAACACGGCTCGCAACATCCTCTGAAACAAACGCCGGGGGATTGTCTTCTTCGCTCGCCAGACGCTCGAGCATTTGCCGCCAAGCGGTTGCCCGATCCGAATCCAACACGACAACGTTTTCGTTTCGTCGAAGAACATCCCAACAATCATGATGCTGCCCAGATTCATCGAATACTTCAAATTCGATCTGAGGTAGCCGGTCGCCCGTGTCTTTCGTTGTCGGTTCATTAGGCAGCGGATCGCTCATTCGGAGATATCCTGCCACACCGAGCATCCGACACCAACTTCGCCATCGTTCGGCACGCGGTGACTTCAGTTCCTTGTCCAATGCCTTCGCGTGATACCAGAATTCCGCTAGCTCGCGTGATCCGATTGAGACCATGTTGTTGATCACCGCCTCGCCGTGTTCGAGATGCCAACGCCCGAATCGGGCACGACGAAGCCCAACCTCCACCGTCATCATGCGATCTTCGCTCGAGGTTTCGGCCCAAGATTTGGGGAGCCCGTCGTTGTTATGAACCCGCATCCATCGCAATGAAGCGTCGTTATCGATAACGTCAACCTGATTCGATTTTAGCAAACTCGCTTCGCGATCTCGGTCGATCCGCGGAACGAGCCCGAAGTTTGCCACCATTAAATCGATCGCGATCACTGCGACCAGCCACTGAGTTCTCGCACCACGCACACACAATCTCGCCCCACACCATAAAACCACTCCAACAACGGCGACATGCATCAACGCGAAAAGGAAACCGCGACCTGCGGCATCCACATCAAACGGTCCCCAGAACGGATCGGTCGAGTTCCATGTCGAGCTTTGAAGCACCGACATCACGCTGAGGAAACTCACCAATATCACACCGCCGACGCAGACGACAACCAACAGAGACTTTCGTTGAGATGGCCCAAAGCCACCCTGAACCGCGTCCCGCCGCCTCCATACCAATCCCCAACGGCGAACTCCGATTGCTGAACCAATCGCGACAGCGAGCGCCGCAAAAGGCAACCACTTCGAGGGATATCGCAGAGAATCGTAGCCGGGAAGAAACTCATGCAGGAACCAGAATGGACCTCCCCATCGCCCCGGAAGCCGCATCCACGATTCAGGCAAAGAAAACGTCGAGCCGATCGCATTGAGCAATCCGTTGATGGCCAAAAATCCGCTTCGCAGCACGTAGGCGGGCCCATATTCGCCACCCGCACTCACAATTCCCATTAGGAAAACAACACACCACGGCCACATCATCCCGATCCGCCATCGCCGGTGACGTTTCGTCAAACGAACGAGGACGGCGCCGGCGATCAGGATCGGAAACAAAATTCCGCAATACAAGGATGGCGTCCAAAGCGACGTCGCCGCACGATTGACGCCTCCATCAAACACCAACCGGTCCCAACGCGTATTAATCGGCCACGGTGCTCCATAAAGGTTCGGCAACGCGAACTCCATTGCTCGCCAAGGAGGCACCGAAAACGCGTATGCCTGCGCATCGATCTTCGACGTCGCGGGCCCGCCTGCTCGCTGCACCCGATCACTGCGAGCCGACCAGGCTACCGAAGCGACGATCTGCGGCGACGCCATCAATGCAGCCAGGACACAAACCACCACGATCTGTTTGAGACATTCACCGGCATCTGCAAACGGTCGATGCCTAACCGCTGCGGAATCCCAACCGCGTCTCCCGTGGTTCCACAAACGTCCGCCAACGCGAAGCGACTGCACGACCGCACCAACGATCACCGCGTGTAATGCGGTCGGCGGATCACCACCGAGAATCACCAGCGTCATCGCCACGGCAGGTGTGATGACCGATCGGCAATGCTTCGATAACAACGGAACCAAAATCAGTGGCAACCAAGCCGCGCCAACCAAGAACGGTGGATTGGTGGCAGAAAACAAAACGATCCCGGAGAGCGGGTATACCAAACCGGCCACACTGGCCGACCAGGGATCACAGCGGAGACATCGGGTCGCGTGGTATGCCGTCAGCGAAGCAATCACGAGGTGCAGCACAACGTAAACCGCAATCGCGGTCTCGGCAGACCAGGGCGGTGCATAAACCAACATTCGCAGTGGATAGAACACCGCCGTCGTGGTTTCTCCCGCGAGCGGCATTCCCGTTTGATCGAGAGGATTCCAGATCGCACCGCCGAACACACCCCACGGTTGCGCGCGAGAAAGTGTCGCGACCCATTCATAAAGCGGTGTGTAAAAGTAACCGACGTCTCGAAACGCCAAGCGATCGCGTCCGAACAGAACACTGGCGAAGATCACCAACAGACACGTCGGAGCCACGACCGGAGCCAAAACCAACCACGAGCATCTGCTGAGAAAAGATTGACCGGGAACGGATTTACCCGACATGGGGTCGCCACACACCGGGCTGCGAGTCATCTAATTGCTTTTCGTCGGTCGGAACGCATTCACCCAGGCAAGGAACGATTTGACCTGACGGGTTTGGATCCAAACACGACCGCTTCCCGCGAATTGACACACCAACCCCTCACCGCCGAAGAAGAATGATTTGATTTTGCCCGCCGTCCGCAGGCCAGGCAGAACCGTGACGCGGTATTGCAGCGACTCTTCGAACGCAACGATGTATCCGGTATCGACCATAAAGCCTTCGGTAACATCGATCGGGATGATCGCACCATAGGAATTAAAGAAAATGTCACCCGTCCCGGACGCCTTCAACAGCACGAGGCCCTCACCACTAAAGAAACCCTTGGCCCCTTGCCACTTCCCTGACACCTCCACACCTTCGCTGTTGAACATGTAGGCTCCGCGTTGGAGATACAGCGAATTGCCGTTGAGTCGGTGATAGGCCACGTCTCCGGCGGCTCCTCCGGCGAACATCACTTCGCCGGGGCCGTCTTGCGCCGTAAACGTATTGATGATCAAACTCTCTCCGCCGAGCAATCTCCCAAACGTCTTTCCGAGCCCGCCTTTGAAGCCCGCTTCGAGATGCATCGTCGGCGTCATCGAAACCATTGCCGACGGCTCCGCATACACCTTGCCACCCTGGGGCAAGTCAATTTTGACGATTGAAAAATCAGGCCGTTGGCTGATCTCGTACTTCATGTGTCCCGTCGTGCCACGCAACGTTTCGGAAACGCCAGGGGAAGCCGCATTCCCAGGCGAAGGCGTGCGTTGACGAGGCAGGTTTGGATCAACAAACGCCTGCGGGGTCGCCGAAGGAACCACCTCAGCAAACGGGATTTCAGCAAACGGGTCATCCGAGACCGGGATCGCCGTTGGAATTTCGGTCGCGGTTGGAATCGCCGTCGCAGTCGGGATATCGGCATCCGAATGATCGGGAGCAGCGGGTTGAACAGGTGAGACCAGCTCTACCGGGACGACCGGCGGAATGGCAGCGGCCCGTGATTTCGCGTTCGGTTTCGCGACACGATCAGCCGGTGCCGCAGCTTGATTCGGCGGCGTTGGATTCGCCGGCTTCGTTGATCCGGCCGTGGGCGCCTTGATTACCAACACGGCGCCGCACTGTTTACACTTCGCCTTCTTGCCCGCGAACTTGTCGTCCAACCGGTAGCGTTTTTGGCAATTGGGACATGCGATTTCAATCATGATGTTCTATCCGACCAACGGCCTTAGCGTGCTTTCAATTTGGGTCCGAGCAGTTGCCCGAAACTCGGCGGATTATGACTCTGACAATACAGTTTTCCCTGCCCACTGAATTTGCAGACCAGCCCTTCGCCTCCCAGAACGCTGCCGATGAGACTCGATCCCGCTTTGCCAATCTTGAAATTCAGCGTGTCTTCAAACGCAACGATGTGGCCGGTATCGACAACGTATTCCCCGTTCACCTCGACTGGATAGATCGCACCGAAACTATTGAGAAACAAATCGCCACGTCCGCTGCATTTGACCCAAAACATTCCCTCACCACTGAACAATGCCTTGCCGAGTCCTTGCCACGTGGCGTCAATTTCAATGCCGACGTCCGAAGCCAACCAACTCGACCCTTGCACGATCAACGTCCCGCCGGACAAAGGATAGTGCATCACGTCGCCCAGCAATCCTGGGCCAATCCACAGTGTTTGATTCGGGGCGGTTGCGGTGAAGTGATTCAAAAAAAAGTTCTCACCGGCAAACATACGTTTGAGCCCTTTTGCGAGCCCGCCGCCTCCGCCGCGATTTCGTGACGTCGTCTCGACGGTAAATCCGCTCGACATTGCGATCATCGCCCCCACTTCGCAGGTGACCGATTCACCGGCTTGCAGAGTCAATTTGGCAATGGACATGGCCGGTTGTGCGAGAAGTTGATGTTGCATGATGCGGGCGAGCCAACGAGCGAAAAAATCGTGAGTGCGATGTCAATCTAAATTCAATACAGGTGCGCGTTGGTCCACGCGGCCAAACCGTCAAATGATCGCGACTGCATGTAGATCCGCCCGGGACCGTTCACGCGGGTGACGAAACCCTCGCCGCTGAAGAAACTCGAAAACAGCCCGCCGGCCAACGCGATGCGGACCCCAACGGTCGGTTCATAAGCAACCAGGTGTCCCGAATCGACGATGTACTCGCTGTCGATTTCGCGTTGAAAGATCCCACCGTACGCACCGAACCAAATCCGTCCCGTGCCACTGACCTTTAACCGAAACAAACCTTCCCGCGCGATGAACATTTTCCATCCCGCCCACCCGAGCCCCAACTTCACGCCCGGTTCACATGCGATGAACGCACCGGGTTGCAAAAACATCGTATTGCCCTTGAGCTCGAGGCATTGAATGTCGCCGGGAAATGGTTGCGTAAGAATGATTTCGCCACCGGTCGAAGTTGAAAAAGTGTTGACGAACATTGATTCGCCTCCAAAGATTCGCTTCAACACGCCTTTGACGAACCCGCCACTCCACCGCGTTTTCATTTCGATCGACGAACTCATGCTCGCCATCGCGTCGGCTTCGGCCACGATTTCGTCGCCGGGTTCCAACCGCACACGGATGTTAGCGAAGGAGGGCCTATCACGAATCTCAGTTTGCATCATTCCACCTCGGCGTTTTCCTGATCGGCGTTTGGTTGCTGGTCAATTTCCCGTCCGTCCATTTCGTCCACACGGCGTTTGACCGCGGGCCAATCTACTTCAATCTCGCGATATTCGTGCGACGGCAACGCGGCGACCTGGGCTCGAACGCTCGCTATTCTAGATGCATGATCGGGGTGCGTGCTGACCCAAGCGAAAATTCCCGGGACATCACCGTGTTTTTCTTCGAGCTGTTCAAAAAAGTCCGCCATGCCCGACGGATCGATCTCGGCCGCGTGCAGCATGCGAACGCCTTCCCGATCTGCTTCGTTTTCGTGAGCTCGCGAGTAACTGTTTACCGATGCGACCTGCATCAAATCCACGGCCGATCCCATCAGACCACTGACGTCGCCAATCAACAGCGACACACCCGCCCAAATTCCGAGCGACTGACCAATCCGTTGGACGCCGTGCCGAAGCGTTGCGTGTGACATCTCATGCGACAACACCGCCGCCACCTGTTCCGGGTTCTCCGCGTTTCGGATCAATCCCGTGTAGACGACCATGTTTCCACCGGGCAGTGCGAACGCGTTGATTTGATTGGACTCCACAACATGGACGCGAAAGTCGATCCCCTCAATAGCCGCCGTGGGTGCGAGGCGATCGACAATCGACTGCATGGCACCAACGACCACTTCGTCGTCAAGCTTTGGACCACCAAGGTCCATGGATCCCATCGCGGCGTCACCAATCTGAGCATCGATACTGACCGGCAGTGCGAGCACCGCTGAACGGGCTCCGGCGCGAATCCCGAAATACCCACCAACGAGGAGCAAGAGCATGGCAATGACGAAGAACGTGCCAATGGCGAATCCACGTCGCGATTCGCCGCGTTGCTTTTTCAAACCGGAGGTTAGCTGGTCATCGAGCATTCCCGACGAAGCGAACGATAACGCTTTGGCAAACTTCGGGGATTCGCAGAAGATCGTCAGACTGCGATCCGCATTTCGGCAGAACACCATCCGCCCGCTGAACCCACCGACTTCGACCTGGCATTCGCGATAAGGGATCACAAACGCTTCACCATCGGGCGTGCGTGCACCAACACCCGACGGCAGCAATTCGATCTCTGCTCCCGCCCGACCGCCGTCGATTGTCTCGGTAAAAACGCCGCCTGAGAAAGTCTGGTCCATGTTGCACTCGTCAATGCGGATACTCACCCCCCGAGGATAATTTCAACAACACGTTTTACCACCTCAGACACCCCGTGTTGGCGATCCTGCAAATTTTTTCGCGACATGGAACTAAACTTCGCGTTCGCGGCATCTCCACGGTCCAATTCGCGAGCAACATATTGGCTCCACCGACGATCTCTCACGTAAGCGTCCGCGGCAGCGTGCACTGCCGCAAATTCATCGCGTTACTCCACCCATTCCCATGCGATGGCGTCAATGTGGATGAGGCCGCCCGCGTTCTCGGTCGAGACCACAACACTCACGGTCTCGCCGGCGGGCAATTCGAATTCGCCTCCATCGATCGCGCCCGATTCTGGCGTAACGCGTTGATTGATTCTCAGATGAGAGGCCGTCTTCCCGGCAATCACCAATGTCACCGGAACGGTCGTTCCGCGGTTCGCGTGGGGTTGGTTGTAAATCTTCAAACGATAACGTCCCGCCTTTTCGGGTTTGGTTTCAAAGCGAGCCGCTGAGGCTGAGTTTTCCTGAGCGTACCGATACGACCAGCCGACGTACCCGCGCAGCCCCGTCCCCTCGATCCATTCGCCCGTCCGGATCGCATCTCGGTCGTCGATGACCAGGCCCGGCAAATCGTGAGGCTTCCGTCCCGACATGGGACCGATCGAACTGGCCTCTTCCATCGCATCGTCGGGGATCACGATATCGCTCGATGGCGTTGAACGACGTGCCTTGCCGGGCAGTCGTAAGAGGGTCAGTAGTTCGTCAAGGTGCGATTCGTAAACATCGCGCGGCAGACAACCGTTTAGCGTGCAGATTGACGCCGCTTTTCCGACGACTTCCCCCATCATCCCACAGGTCTTCATCACACGCACGGTACCCAGGGCTTCGTGAGTAACACTGATGCAGCGTCCCGCCATGAAGAGATTGTCCACGTTACGACTGTAGAAGCATCGATACGGGACGGGATAGCCGTATGAACGATCGACGCGGCGATCGTGAACGGCATAACTGATGAAAGGATTCTCGGGATACTTCGTGGCGTATTGCTCTTTGGGATAGTGCAGATCAATCGACCACGTGCTCGGAACGCAACCGTCGGGAAACTCCCGCTTGGCCACCACGTCGTCTTGCGTCAAGACAACGTCACCCATGATTCGGCGACTCTCGCGAGGCCCACCGACGTAGGCCACCCAGGTCAACTCGGCGGTGGCGTGATCGGCGGCGCCGTCGCGGTTTTTCATTGCGTTGAACGCGCCGTACACCGCTCGTAAATTCCAATCACGGATCGCTTCCGCTTCGTTGATCGGGTCGAGATCAAAACCACTTTCCCAAAACCACTGCCCGTGGTGATCTCGCGGATAGGGGAAGTCAGCCATTTGAAGATCTAGTGCCCACGGTGTCTCGGGAAATGATTTCGTGGAATCGGCTTCGGCCCAACTCCACATGTTGCTCATCCCCATTCGTCCGCGATCGGTCATGTCGGTCTCCGCTCCCGCCCATTCACCGATCCATCCATGCCCCGTGCCATCGACGAACATCTCGCCGGTAACTCTCAAATCTTCTCCCGTTTGGGTGTTGAGGATTCGAACCGCATCGATGTGCCGAGTCATTTTCGAATCACTGCCCCCCTTTTCGACATCGTGAGCATCCACTGCGTAGGCAAAGTGGTTCAACATCAGATCGATATTCGATTCGACCAGCACGATGGCTTCTTTCTTGTCGTCGCCGAACTCTTCATAGCGTCCCGGTGATTTGGTCGCGTGATCACAAAATTCTTCGATGATCTCGCCGATCCGAGGGAACTTACCACGCCGAATGTTCCCCATCGCCCACACCCGGACTTCACTCGAACCGTTACCGCCGAGGACACCTCGATCCTGAATCAATGCGACGCGGCACCCCATTCTCGCCGCGGACAGTGCCGCCCCCATGCCCGCGTATCCACCACCGACAACAACCAAATCATATGGCCCCTTGGTAACAGGCTTCTCCGGCAACCCGAGTTGTTCGCGTCGCCACGGTGAGAGCACGTCATCGACGCTCGGTGGGGGCGTCGTGCGATCCACTTCCGTCGTGAGATACAAACAGTCACACCGACCGTCGAACCCGGTCAGGTCGTGCAAACGAAGTTCATGGTCGCCTTCGTCTAGCCGAACGAGCCCACCGTCATGCCAATGCCAATCCGGTGACTCGGTACCAAATGTCGGCTCGAGCGGTTTGCCATCGAAGAGTACTTGAAACCGGCCCGGCGACGGCGAGGCCCCCCACCGTGCCACCCAGTCGAGAGTGCGTACCCACACCCGGTATTCGCCCGGTTCGTTTACTGAAATGGTCGTTTTGGCGTCATCAACAGGCCGGCCGATCCCATGCGCAAGTAAATAGGGTGACCCCATTTGCTCGATGAACTGAGTGTCCAGTTCCCAACCGCCACGATCCGCAAAACTTTCAGCCTCAACGAAGAGGCTTTCGCCCCACACTTTGGGCGTCACGCAACACGCAAGAAGGGCGATCGCAAGACTCGTGATCGGCAAAACCCACATTAACTTTGACGCTCGTGGGACGAATTCGACGGGCCAGTTTGGACGTACAGACATTGCAATTTCACTCGACAAAATGGAGTGCAGGTGGGGAGCGAGGCGGGAATCGCGACAGATTGACAAAGGGGTCGATCCGACCGAATCGGGGTGAGCCTGATCCAGGTGAGCCACGGCCGCACACGATGATGACGCGGCCGCACACTTCGCCGTGAAACCGGCGTAATCGGGGTCGGATTGTAACGTCTGGCGCGACGGTGATTTATTCTACCCAAGATCGCCACTGCGGTGTGCAGTTTGCACTATAATTGAATAGTGTGCGGCGCGTTGCCCACTCCATCATCACCCTCTCAAGGCTGACCAAATGCAGATTCAAACTCACACCGACAACCACATCCAAGGCGACGAGACCCTTCATGCACATGTGCAAGAATCGGTCGAGCACGCCTTAGGGCGTTACGAGGACAGGATTACTCGAGTCGAGGTGTTTTTAGCTGAAGAGCATTCCCGAGACAAACACATCGGGCATAACGACGACAATGACAAGCGGTGCGTGATGGAGGCTCGCTTACGCGGCCTGAAACCGATGTCGGTTCGCCATCATGACACCACCGTCAAAGATGCGTTTGAAGGCGCAGCCAACAAACTGCTTCATTTGGTCGAAAAGACGCTCGGACGACTCGAACATCGTCACGAGCCCGCTCTGATCGATGCCGAAACGGCCGGCGCTGAACCGTTGGCATGATTGCCGACATCAGATGACGTTGCTGTATTACGATCCGATCTTCATGGAACATCAGACGGGCGATCATCCTGAGAGCCCTCGACGGTTGCTGCCGATCGTACGTCATCTTCATTTCTTAGGACTCGACGTCGCATGCCGGCGTCCGTCCTGGGAACCTGCTTCACGAGAGCAACTGGCTCTCGTCCACACGGCTGAGTATATCGACCGGGTTGAACAGTTTGCCGCTTCCGGAGGCGGCTGGCTCGATCCAGATACTCGTCTATCTCATCGCTCTTACGAGGTCGCCTGCCTCGCCAGCGGTGCCGCCTGTGACGCGGCAAGTCGTCTCGCCGTCGGCGAAGACCAGACGGCATTCTGCCTGTTACGGCCACCGGGGCACCACGCCACCGAAGACCAGGCGATGGGTTTCTGTCTGTTTAATCACGTCGCCGTCGCCGCCCGCCACGCGATCAAGTCACACGGAATGAACCGTGTCCTGATCGTCGATTTCGACGTCCATCACGGGAACGGAACCCAGGACATCTTTTACGGTGATCCCGCGGTCGCGTACTTCTCCATGCATCGAGACAATTTCTATCCGCACACCGGGGCCGCGTTAGAAACCGGAACCGGCGCAGCGGTCGGTACCACAAAGAATTTGCCCATAACGATGGGCACCTCACGCGAAGAACAGCGTGCCCTTTTTGATCGCGAACTCACCGCGTTCGCGGATCATTTCCAACCCGATTTCGTCATCGCAAGTGCTGGATTCGATAGTCACATCGATGATCCGGTGGGTTCGCTCGGGTTGCACACCGAAGACTTTGCCACCATCGCCAAAACGCTGCTGCGTGTCGCGACAGACCACTCCGGCGGACGTTTACTGAGCGTTCTCGAGGGCGGTTACAATCCTGAGGCTCTCTCGGATTCCATCACGCTGTATCTCGAAACGCTGCTCGAAGCCTAACCCGCTACACGATTTCGAGGTAGCATCGAAATCGCTTCGGGAAGTGCCAGGCACTCCTGTTCAAAAACCCGCGCGGCGAGTGCATCGGGTGTATCCCCATCGAGCACCGGACAGGACCGTTGATGCAAAATCGGCCCGTTGTCGTATTCGTTATCGACATAGTGAACCGTGCAACCGGTGATTCGGACACCGCGTGCGAGCACCGCTTCATGCACGTGATGACCGTACATGCCTTGGCCCCCGAACGCGGGCAACAAGGACGGATGGATGTTTAACACACGATTCTCAAACGCATCGGGAATCAAAACGTGCTTTAAGAAGCCCGCCATCACCACGTACTCAACGCCACGTTCGGCCAACGGTGCAAACATCGCAGCGCTGTATCCGTTGGCATCCGGATAATCTCGTTCACGAATGACGAGAGTCTCGATCCCATCTTCGCGTGCTATATCGACGCCGCGAACGTCGCGGCGACTGCTGATCACCAACCGGATATCGATCGGCAGACCGTGCTGATCACGATGATGGATCAAATTCGCCAACGTGCGGCCGCTGCCACTGAGGAAGACGGCAATCGGCAATCGTGGTTTGTCTGACATCAGACGCTCACCTTCGCGACGAACAGTTCACCACATTCGATCTCGACGGGCGTGACATTTGGCAACGCTTCAACTACCAGGCGTTCAGCCAATGTCTCTTCGCAGATCATGTCTCGATGCAGCTCGATCGCTTGCAGCGTTTCGGCATCCTGCGTCACGATGCCGACCTCGATTCGATCGGTATAGTCACAGTTGATTTCCTTGCGTTGACTTTGGATCGCGCGGATCAAATCCTTCGCGATACCTTCGCGGCGCAAATCATCGGTGACTTCGGTATTGAGCACGACCACGCACGACGGACCTTGGGCAGCCGCCCAACCTTCGCGCGCCTTGAGCCGAACTTCGATATCATCGTTGTCCAGTTCCAACTCGCTGCCGTCGGGCAACGACAAGGTGACTTTGCCTACCGATTGCAATTGACTGAGCAGTTCGTTCCCGTCGGCTTCGCCGAGCAGTTTCTTCACGACGGGAATCTGCTTACCAACCTTGGGGCCAAGCCGTTTGAAGTTCGGAACGACGCTGTACTGCACGTAGTCACCGCCGTCGGTGGTGTACGCGACGTTCTTCACATTTAACTCTTCACGCACCAGCGAATCGTGCGACTGCAGCCACGCGATTTGCGAGTCGTCCGTGAGGATGACCTCCACCGCGGACAACGGCAACCGAACCTTCAATTTCGCGTCAGCACGCGCCGACCGACCGAGCGATGCGATCTCACGCAACACTTTCATCGACTGCGACAAATCCATGTCGATTCGAGCCGTGTCGGCGACCGGGTAATCACACAGGTGAACACTCTTGAGGACACGATCACCGAACGGACGGGTGAGTTCTTGCCAAAGTTTCTCAGACAGGAACGGCACAAACGGGGCAATGACTTTCGTCAATTGCAACAACGTTTCGTACAACGTCCAGTAAGCATCATGCTTGTCCTGCGACTGAGTCTCTTTCGCCCAATAACGGTCACGACTGCGACGGACATACCAATTGCTCAAACCATCCAACAGCGACGTGATCGCTTGGCAAGCGTTGTAGTTATCGAGACTGTCCATACGCTGCACGATTACATCAATCGCAACGTTGGTTTCGGAGATCACCCATCGATCGATTTCGCTTCTTTCCGATACAGGCCGATACGTCGGCGCTGACGCGAGACTTTCCGGTGACAGTTGTTCATCCGCATCGGTCGCCGTCGTTGGATCGAACCCGTCGATCTCCGCATAGATCGTAAAGAAACTGAACGTATTCCACAGGCGGAGCAGGAACTCGGGAATCGAATCACGAATCGCGCCGTCGGCGTAGATGATGGAGTTCCACGGTGCTTGATTGGCAAAGAAGTACCAACGCATCGCATCGGCGCCATATCGGTCAAAGATTTCCGACGGGCTACGGTAGTTGCGAAGCTGCTTGGACATCTTGCCCGTTTTCTTCGTGAACGACATGCCCGGGTGCTCGGCAGTTTCCTCTTCGGTCAACGCAATGATCTTCGCGCCGCCGTCTTTCGGTGTCGCTTCATACCACTGCGATAACATCAGACCGAGCACGATGCAGTTTCGATAGGGATACGGGTACGCTTGATCGGCGGACGTCGTGAGCGCCGAACCGGTGACGTCTTTCGCCACCGGCGTCGGTGAATCGGAAACATCCACGCTCGCACCTTCACCGAACAACATCGTGCTGATCGCGAGTTGGCTGTAGAACCAACCTCGGGTTTGGTCGATCGCTTCACTGATGAAATCGGCGGGGAATTGCTCGGCGAATCGGTCATCGTTTTGGTGAGGCCAACCCCACTGCGCGAACGGCATCGCGCCGCTGTCGTACCAACAGTCAATCACCTCAGTGACCCGCTTCATCCGAGCCCCCGGTTCAAACGGCGACGCGTAGGTCACCGCATCGATGTAGGGTTTGTGAACACGCAGGTCGTCGGCGAGTTCGGGATTCGCTTTCTTGGCCTGATCCCAAACCTCGGTGCCTTGAACATCCGGTTTCGCCAGCAGCTCGTCGTAGCTGCAAACGGCTTCCATCCTACCGGTGGATTGGCAAACCCAGATCGGCAACGGCGTGCCCCAATAACGTTCACGCGAGAGTGCCCAATCCACGTTGCTGTCGAGGAAATTGCCGAACCGTCCATCACGGATATGTTCGGGCTGCCACCCGATTTGCGAATTGTTCTTCAACATCAGTTCGCGGAACTTCGTCGTCCGGATGAACCAACTTTCGCGCGGGTATTGGATCAACGGATCATCATCGGCACGCCAGCAAAACGGATAGTCGTGCAGGTACTGTTCTTGGTGCAGCAGCTTTCCGCCGTCACGCAATTGTCGTGTCAGAGTCTTGTCCGTCGACTTGACCCATTCGCCTTTAAGAGCCGGAAATTCATCAGTGAACTTTCCATCGGGTCCGACCGCACATAGCAACTCAGGTCGATCCGATTCGACGAATCGCAGACGTTCTTCGGCGAGCACTTCGTAGTCGACCTCACCGAACGCGGGGGCCAGGTGGACGAGCCCACTCCCGGAATCCGTCGTCACGAAGTCAGCCGCAACGACTCGCCAATAGAGATGCTCTTGTTCGCCGGTCTTGAGACTTCCCTGCGGGTCGCTAAGACGATCACGATAGTCGGAAAACGGCGGTTCATACCGTTGACCTACCAGTGATGCACCGGAGACGGTTTCGACGACTTTGAGTTCGCGTTTGATCTTACCCGCGAGCGTTTCTACCAACGCAGCAGCAAGCACGAGTTGTTCACCCGTTTCACTATCTTCGACGACCGCGTATTCCAGATCCGACTTGACCGCCGCATACATGTTGCTCGGCAACGTCCATGGGGTCGTCGTCCATACAACGAGCGAACGTTTGGACGTCGACGCCTCTGAGCTGATCAAAGGGAACAGAACATAAACACTCGGATCGGCGACCTCGCGGTATCCCTGTCCGACTTCACCGGCCGACAGCGCCGTTCCGCCTTGCGCCCACCACCAAACGATCTTGTGACCTTGGTACAGCAATCCACGATCGAAGAGATTCTTCAGACTCCACCAAACACTCTCGACGTAGGACTGATGGTAGGTGACGTAGGCCTGTTTCAGGTCGACCCAAAAGCCCAGTCGGCGAGTGAGCGTTTCCCATTCTCGCATGTAACGCCAAACACTCTGCTGGCATTTCTGGATAAACGGTTCGACACCGTATGCCTCGATTTCTTCCTTGCTATGAATCCCGAGCTCTTTGCCGACCTCGACTTCGACGGGTAACCCGTGCGTGTCCCATCCGGCTTTGCGTTCACAGCGATAGCCACGCATGGTTTTGTAGCGTGGAAACACATCTTTGATCGCGCGGGTCAAGCAGTGCCCGGGGTGCGGCATACCATTCGCCGTCGGTGGGCCCTCGAAGAAAACGAAGGTCGGCGCGTCGGCACGACGGGCCAGCGATTTCTCGTAAATCTGCTGCTCGTCCCAAAACGCGAGCACCTCTTCTTCCAGCTTTGGAAACGAAGGACTCGCCGAAACGGCTCCGAATGCGCTCGCCGACTTCGACTGCGATGCGGAAGAGGATTGCGGGGTAGGTGTGGGGGTGGGTTTCGCGGTCATCGAAAACCGAACCTTGAGGGAACCAGGTGGTGGAGAAAGAATTCACGTCAGAAAACCCACACTTTAGGTTCTCGGCGTCATTTTCCCCAGCCCCGGTCACGTCCCGGGCCAACATTCGATCCGCTTCGAGCGTTCTGGGTAAAAATCGGTTCACGGCCAAATTCCACCGAGAAACCTCTCAGAGGGCGACCTTCGGGAATCTCAGCGGAGCTGCGCCACTCCAGCTGAACAGCCACTAACCGACGGGCATCCGAGAAACGATCAATCGCGACAGGTCGCTCGTCACCGGATCACGCCAACCACAGGGCATCAGAATTCACCGACGACTTCGTGTTCTTGGTACGTGATTAACGAGGCAAACACGTCCGCACTGATCTGCTCGGAGATAAACCTGACGCTGCCGTCGGCCAAGTTGATTTGCAGGCCACCGGTGTGGAACGAATAGGCCTCGTTGTTGTTCGTCTTGTTAATGACGTACGGCCCCGTGCAAGTCAGCCCGTCGCCCTGAAAACCGTGGATGGGAATTGAGTGCCCCGGATTGGCCCAGCCTCCCCACTTCGCCAACGACTGGGTGACGTCGGCGTTACCGCAACCGTTGACGTTGGTCGACGGGCCCAGACGATTCTTGACGAAGAACTGCGGACGCCCCGCACACTCCGTCATCAGCAGCGTGTTGGAAAGCCCATCCAACGCGTCGCGAAAACGAGTCACCTTACTGCCCTTTAACATCCCATTGGGGTTCTTTCGCCGCGTGATGTGACCGGATTTGTTGAATTCTGCCGCAATCGATCCAGGCGGAACGTAATCCGTCGTCGCGGTCGGAAAACCACCGTCGTTAGCGAAACTGCGATTGTCCGGCGTTGTCGGACACAGATACGTGCTGATGTTCGTTTGAATGATTTCGCGGTTCTCGACCGCGTTCCAAGCAACGTCAAAATCGTACCGCTCGTAGATCGCCCCCTGCTCGATAAACGGCAGAATGCCCACCGCCCACGTATGCCTGTTCACGGGGTCCTGTTGCCGAGGCAATTGCCGGTGGGCCGAATGATAATTGTGGAAACCGAGTGCGATCTGTTTCAGGTTGTTCGAGCACTGTAACCGTCGAGCCGCTTCCCGAGCCGCCTGGACGGCCGGCAACAACAGCCCCACGAGCACGCCGATGATCGCGATCACCACCAGCAACTCAATTAACGTGAACGCTCGACTCGGTCGGGTCTCGAGCCGCCCCTTCTGATTCAACTCTCGCATACGCTCGCCTTCTTGCGGTGCCATGAGACCCGCTATCGCCTCACGAAGTGCAACAACGGAGCAGTAGCATATCATCCGACAATAAGGGATGTGCTTTTTTTACCGAGATGCGAACGCTGCTTTTTGAGCACCAGGAAGACGACGCGAACTGCCTCGCGTGCTCGAACCGCCCAGCAATGCAGTCCATCAATGCAAAACGCGTGCTAGCAAAATTGCCGCACGCGTTATGGGATGCATTCGCAGGAATCAGGCTCCGCGAGCCTCGACTCAACCGACTTAACGGCCTTGAGTGGCCACAGCTTCTTTCTTTTCGTTGCGATTGACGAGGTACAGCAGCACGGGGCTGGCGACGAACATCGAACTGTAAGTACCGACCAAAACGCCGACGACCAATGCAAACGCGAACGCGTGAATACCTTCACCGCCCATCGCGTAAAGAAGCACAACCACGATCAAAGTCGTGATCGAAGTCAACAACGTTCGGCTGAGCGTTTGGTTAATGCTCGCGTTGATCATGTCGCCCGTCAAACGAGGAGCCTTACCCTTGGTTTCACGGATCCGGTCGAAGACAACGATCGTATCGTTGAGCGAGTAACCGATGATCGTCAGCAATGCCGCCACAACCGTCAGCGAGATCTTGAAAGGATCGATCAAAAGGAACCCGAGTGCTCCCGCGGCCCAATAGCTCACGGCGATCGCACCGAGGGTAATCAACACGTCGTGAAGCAAGGCGACCACAGCGGCGACGCCGTAGATCACACGTTGGAAGCGGAACCAGATGTAGCCGATGATGCACAACAGCGATGCGAACAGAGCACCGAGAGCACGGCTGATCATGTCACCTGCCACGCGAGCACCAACGCTGCTGCTGCTGATCCAAACCGGATCGCTGCCGAGCTTCTGCTCGAGTTGCTTCATCACTGCGATCGCGTTGTCACCGGTCAACGGCAACTGCACTCGCCAGCTTGAATAAGGCAGAGCCGATCCGCCGGCCCACTCTTCGGCACCTTCGCCGAGTGGGCGAAGACGAATCCCACGCTCGTTGACCGAAACGCCGGCCGCTTCGGCAGCCTGCAAAATCGCGTCCTTCAAACCGTCTTCGTTGATCACGGCTTGTTTTTCACTGCCCTCGATGCCGAGGGAAATGTCCGAGGTACTGTAGCTGAAACCTGGCAATTCGATATCACGCATCTCAGGTTCCTCGGACGCTTCTGCGTCGTCGGCGACCTCTTCGGTGGTTCCTTCCGTCGCTTGGAAAGCCGTCAACATCACGCCGTTGTAGGAGCGTGCGTATTCCGATTGGTCGCTCACGTCGGGCGTTGCAGTTGCCCCCGTCGTTTCGGCGGCGGGTTGTTCGGTTTGGTCGAGCGTTCCCGGACCAAGGTCAGCGGGCTTGATGTCGACTTGGTAGGTCGACAAACCGACCGTCGTTTCTTTGGCGAATCCGTCTTGGATCGCTTTCTTGAGCAAGTCAACTTGGTCAACCGACGAGTCCACTTTGAAGATCGTGTTCTCGGCGGCACCTTCCATGCTGACACCGTTGACGGTGAACTGAACTTTCTCGTCGCCACTGTCTTGGAATGCCGACGCGACGATACGGCGAACATCCTCGGTGTCGGTAGGAGCATCGAGACGGAATTGAACCGACGAGCCACCTGCGAAATCGATATCGAAGATGCCTTGTCCGCGAGAGATCAGCGCGACCACACCGGCCACCACGAGTACTGACGATACAAACAGCATCATCCGTCCGCGTGCCATGAAATCGAACTCGCCACCGCCGGACATCGCCGCACGAACCGAGTTGACCGTGTCAGACATCGACAGCGACAACCATCCCCGACGTTCAGCCAGATCGAACAGTGTTCGCGAGACGTAAATCGCGGTGAACATGGAGAACATGATGCCGAGGATCAAGGTCACGGCGAAACCACGAATTTGATCGGTACCGATCGCGTACAACACGATTGCCGTGATCAACGTTGTCAGGTTGGCGTCGACGATCGTCGTGGTCGCTCGAGCGAAACCGTTGCGAATCGCCATGCGTTCCTTGGCACCCTTTTTCAATTCCTCGCGAATCCGTTCAAAGATCAGAACGTTTGCGTCAACCGACATCCCCACCGTCAGCACCAAACCGGCGAGACCGGGCAGTGTCAGTGGTTGGTTGATGAAGACCATCGTGGCGAGAATCATCATCAGGTTCATGATCAGTGCGACGCACGCGATGACACCTGAGAAACGGTAGTAGTACAGGATGAACAACAGCACCAAACCGAGCGACAAACCGATCGAGAACACACCCTTTTGAATGGTGTCGGCACCGAGCGTGGCGTCGATTTGGTTTTCAGCGATTGGTTGCTTGGTCACCGTAGCGGGCAACTGGCCGGCCTTCAAAATCTGAACCAAGCTGTCGACCTCTTCGCGGGTGAAGTTACCCGTGATGCGGCCTTCCTTCGAAATGGCTTGCAGAATGTTAGGAGCCGATAACAACGTGTCATCGAGGATGATCCCGAGTTGACGTTTGCGGGTTCCCTCAGGCGAGTTGTTTTGGGTGAGAGCCCGGAAACGTCCCGAGCCGAAATCGGTCAAGTTAAACGCGACGGCGGGGCCACCGTTTTCGTCAAACGTGCTGGCGGCGTAGGAGAGGTCGCTTCCTTGGATATCCAGCAGTGGGTTGATGATCATCAACACTTCGATTTCGGAAAACGGCTGCGTCTTGAGCCACTGGGCGACTTTAACTTCTTCATCGCGTCCGAGCAGTTCGCGAGGCAATTCCAAAATCTTCCCGTTGTTCGGGTTCCTGATCAGTGTGCCCTGCGTCGACATTCGCAGCGGGCGAACACCATCGGCATTTGGTTTTGACTCGCGGCCCATTTTGACCCAGCGTCCGTAGAGCCCGTCTTCGATATCACCGACTTTGACTCTCGTTGCGATTGACGGGTCATTGGACTCGCTCTGATCGATTGCCGCACTGATGATCGCTTGGTGGTCGACTTGGTTCGCCAGAATCGCGAACCGTAACACACCGGCCTCTTCGACGAGTTTCTTGATCCGCGCGACTTCGCGATCGTCGACCGCGGGCACGATGATTTCGATTTGCGATTCACCATAGGGACGAATCACGATTTCTTGGGTACCCGACGGGTTGATCCGGCGAGTCAGCGGTTCGACCAGGTCTTGGCTGGAAATCGGCGAGCCCGCGTCGATCAGCTCTTTTTGCTTCTCCGGGTCGATTTCGTAGACCAGGATCGTTCCGCCCTGGAGGTCAACGCCCAGGCCGGGCAATTTGTTCAACAGGGTCACGCCACTGCCGATGATCGCGACGAGGACAAACCCGAACCGCGTGCCATATCCGGGCATCTTGAGCTGTTTGGCCAACCAACCGCCGAAAACGAATGGCAGAATCAGGATCGCGGCTGCAACGAGCAGCACCATCCATTGATCGGCAGAGATGCCTCGCACTTCGCCCGCGACAGCGGAATCGGTTTGGGCGAGCGTGATCGTAAGGTTCGAGAACAAATCCGACGCGAATGAGGTGGCGGAGGAAATGACCGAGTCGAGGCGAGAGGAAGGGAGATCCATCGTGATTTTTCGAAAGACGGTTGGGGTTTTCGCTGGCGGCTGCGCTGACGCGTCAATCATTGACACGTCCCACAGGTCCGCTGGCGGTTTGAGAATAAGTGTCAGCTAGTCCGACGAGTCCTCGTCGGAGGCGTTTTTGGACGGTGATTCACCGCCAGGTGTTTTGCTGGGGCGGCCGTCTTTATCGAGCGACTTACCCTTGGCGTGAACTGAGATCGCCGAAATGGCCGATCGGTTGACTTTGATTCGGGTCGTGCCCGCCTCGTCGATTTTGAGAGTAACCACGTCGCTGTCCGACGGAGCCGAAACCACGGTGCCGTGCAATCCGCCGATCGTGATCACGCGATCATTTTTCATCAACGACGACAGCAGGTTGGCCTCGTCCTGACGCTTGCGTTTTTCAGGCAAAAACCAGGTCAGATACCAAATCATCCCCAATCCGGCGATGAGCGGCAACGGACTGCTGAAAAACAACTGTAGCGGCGAGGCCGGCCCCGTCTGCCCGGTCGGATCAACCGCCTGAGAGCCCGTTTCCTGCCCGATCATCGACATCCACGAAACACCATCGACGATTTGATCAACCGTGGGCAACATGGCAAAGAGATCGAGAAATGTGGGGTCCAAAGGAAGCAGCAAGGGAAGGTTTCCGGGCACCGGTGAGGTTGTAATAAAGGTGTGCGGTGGGGCATCAAACCGCAACGACAGACAATTAGCGCAGGGCGGCATGATATGGAAGCCCAAAAAACGCCACAAGCCCAGCCCGGTGCCTGGAGAGACGAAACCCTCGAAACGGTGCCCCGCAGCCCCACGTTAGCCGCACGTCAGTCACAGCCCGAGACGCCGCCTCGACCTGGCGTCTGTTTCCATCGCCGACGACGCGGCTCGCCCGATCCCGAACACCACATTCCCTCAAAACACTGTCAAACGGCGTCCCGTGCCGTGAAAAACAGCCTCCAACTCCATCCGTTCATACCGACGCCAGAACGTCTGCCGATTGCTCAAGGTGAAAACGCCGATCGCGACAGTCATCGAATCAGCCCAACGGGAGAGAGGAGAACAGGCGGCTTCACTCTAGCGAGGATTTATCGCACACTATTCGCCGACTTGTTACCTCTTTGCCTCCGAGATTTCTTTTGATGAATTCTGCACCGAACGTATTGTTAAGTGGGTTTGCCGACGAGTCCGCGATGACCAAAAAAGCAAACGAACAGTTTGCCGCTTTGGCCGCGATCGGGCTGCAGTACTATTCGATCCGCTTTGTCGATGTCGGCAACGGCATCAAAAACGTGATGGTGCTCGATGACGCCGAAATCAGTTTGCTGCAACAAATGCACGCCGATTACGGGCTCAAGGTCTCCAGCATCGGGTCGCCGATCGGAAAAGTGAAGCTGAAAGACGTCGATGACGGGACGGCCAACAAATTCGTCCCCTTTGAAACCTATCTCCGAGAAGACGTCAAAACGGCCTGCGATCGGGCCGAAGCGTTCGGTTCCAAACTGCTCCGCGGGTTCTCGTTCTATCACCCCAAAGGCACCCAACCCGAAGATCACATCGATCAAGTCGTCGATCAACTCGGCGCGATCGCGGAAGCCTGTGACGCACGAGGGCTGACGTTCGGCCTCGAAGTGGAAGCCAATCTGGTCGGCCAAACCGGGCACTTGCTCGCCGACATCGCGGCCAAAGTGAACCACCCGGCAATGGTCACGATTTTTGACGGCGCCAACATCGTCATGCAGGGCTTCACTCCCGACCAAGTCTACGCTCAATACCAGGCAATGAAACCTTCCCTCGGTTGGTTGCACATTAAGGACTACAGCGATCCGACGCTCGGTGGACGTGTCGATCATGTGGATGAAGAGTCCGCGAGCCATTTCGTTCCGGCCGACCGTGGCGACAGCGCCCACGAAGCGATCCTGCGAGACCTCAAGGGTTTCCTACCCACGTTGCACGAACGCATGATCGCGCGTGGCGTCGACGGAATTTTCGTCGATCTGGAGCCACATGTTCGTGGCGGAGGCCAATTCGGTGGCTTCAGCGGCCCCGACGGATTCGGCATTGCGGCCCGAGCCCTGTGCAAATTGCTCGACTACGTCGGAATCGGCTACGAACTCCGCTCGTTCGAATCACTTCAAGCGGCGAAATAGTTCAGCGTCCACCGAACATAGCGCAGTTCGGCTGAGCGTCGCTCCCTTTAAGATGGACCTTTTGCGACGGGAAACCGGTCGAGCAGTGGATTCGGCCGGTCAGGGAACTCGCCGGTCGGGAACTCGCCCTGAGACCGAATCGACGGTAACCAAGTCGGCTAAGAACGACTCTGTACCGATTGGCACATTCCTACCGATTGGCCGATTTTCACCGACTGGCAGGGCATCGGTATGCCAGCGCACCAATCTGCCAGGGGACCGAATTGTTCGGCCTCCGTGTCCGGTTGAGCCGCGGTTGACGTACCAATTCCGCGACTCAGGTGTCTTGGACGGTGCGACGTCGCCAGTTGAAACGACGCCGGACCGCGCGTGAGAATCGTCCTCAGACGATTCTCGAGAATTATGCGAGGCCGTCGAGGAAACGATCGAGGGCCATGTCCATCTTCTCAGGCGTGTCGTAGTTGCCCTGAGCGATTTGGCGACGGAGGTCGGCGACGCGATCGACGCGGATTTCGCCACCACCGGCGACTGCCGAACTGTCTTGCAAACGGTTGGCTGCGGAAGCCGAGGACGTTTTCGCTGCAGACGATAGATCCAATTGATCCACGGGAGCGGCGGATGGCTTTCCTGCTGCAGGCGTGGCGAGTCGATTGGCACCGCGACCGGCAGCCGATGTGCTGCTAGTTGGCGAGGCGGCTTGCGTGGTCGATAGACGAAATGGTCCGTAAATTTGCATCTTCACTGGCTCCCTGGGAGGAAGGCGGAACCTGACAATCCCGATTGTCACCCTTCGTGGGTACCGAACCGCAAGAGCGGCGCCGGAAATGACAATTAAATCGAGACGATCAGAAACGGTCTTAGAATTGGGCTGAGCGGCAACCGAGTCGGCACACCCCCTCGCTCCACACGGATTTCCCGTGCGGATTTCAGGTCGTGAAGACGACAACTCTCAATTCGGTTACCAGCGCCGCAATCCTTGTCCCAGGATGCATTCCGTCAGAATCAGTGGAGACTTCGCAAGCGCAGATTATTGAGAACACCCTCTGTATCGGCGTGTCCGCTGCGTTTTCTGAAGTGGGATTTGAGTCTTTCGGACAGAAACAATCCTGGAACGTCGGTCGAGAGCCAGACTAGCAATCGTGTGAAACCGGCGGCAAGAGCAAGCCGGAGGGAAACTTGAGCGAATTCTTAGAATCCGCGTGAAAAATTCTCAGCTCAATTTCCGGACGTCACACCGCCTTGTCCGAATCCGCTCCACAGAGGACGATTGGGCGGCACCGGACGCCACCGACACATCCTTACACTACTGGAATTCCCAACAAAGTCTTATGAACTCCGGACCTAGCCCCACACATGGTACCGCGCTGGCCGTCATCCTGGCCGCTGGCAAAGGCACTCGCATGAACAGCGACCTGCCCAAAGTGCTCTGCCCCGTCGTGGATCGACCGATGATCCACTTCGTCCTCGACGCGGCCACCCGAGCCGGAATCGGCAAAAAAGTCGTCGTCATCGGCTATGAAAAACAGGCCGTCCGCGACGAACTGCAAACCCGCGGTGAGTCCGACATTGTTTTCGCCGAACAAAACGAACAACTCGGCACCGGACACGCCGTCCAAATGTGCCGCGAACATCTCGAGGGGCACGACGGCCTGACACTCGTCATCGCAGGTGATTCGCCCCTGGTGCAATCGGAAAGCCTGAAAACGCTGATCGAGCATTTTGAGAAAACCCGCCCCGCGCTGCTGCTAGGCACCCTCACCAAAGACGACCCCACGGGATTGGGCCGAATCGTGCGTGACGACTCCGGGCAATTCACTGGCATCGTCGAGCACAAGGATGCTACAGAAGAACAACGTCAGATCAAGGAAGTGAACATGAGCACTTACCTGTTCTCGACTCCGGACCTGCTGTGGGCGTTGTCGAACCTCAGCAACGACAACGCACAGGGCGAATACTATCTCACCGATTGCGCCCGGTTACTGAATGAATCGGGACGTGCCGTCGAAGCACTGCCCGTCCTGAAGGATTGCGAATCACTGTCGATCAACAATCCAGAAGAACTGAAACTGGTCGACCAAACAATGCGAGCGATGGGATATGCGTGAACTCAAAATCTTCAGCGGACGAGCCAACCGGGAACTCGCTGAGAAGCTGTGTCGACATCTCCACCTCAAGCCCGCACGGATCTCGCTGGGACAATTCCCCGACGGCGAGAATTTTTGCAAGCTCGATGAAGACGTCCGCGGCCGCGACGTTTTCTTGATGCAGCCGACATGCCCGCCGGTCAACGACAACTTGATCGAACTGTTGACGATGATCGATTGCTGCAAACGTGCCAGCGCCGAGCGAATCACTGCCGTGATCCCGTACTTCGGTTACGCACGCCAAGACCGCAAGGACGAAGGACGTGTCCCGATCACGGCGAAATTGGTTGCCAACCTGATCACCCGCGCCGGCGCTGACCGAGTCCTCACAATGGACCTGCACGCCGCGCAGATTCAGGGCTTCTTCGACGTGCCCGTCGACCACCTTTACGCCGCGCCGGTCATCAACGATCACTTCATCAGCCGTCGATTCGAGGGTGACGAAATCGTCGTCGTCAGCCCAGACGAGGGCAGCATCAAACGGGCCGTCGGCCACGGCAAACGACTCGGCGGAACGCTCGCGATCGTCGACAAACGTCGCTCCAGCGCGCTCGAAGTCCGCCAAAGCACGATCATCGGCGGCCCCGTCGAAGGACGCGTGGCACTCATGTTCGATGACATGATCAGCACGGCCGGATCGATCTGCGGAGCCGCTCGATTGGTGCACGAAGCCGGTGCCAAAGAGATTCACATCGCGTGTACCCACGGTGTGTTCTGCGGTCCCGCCATCGAACGACTGCGTGACGCACCGATCGACTCGATCACCGTTACGGACACGATCCCCGTCGTGGGCGAAAAGATGCTTCCCAACCTGGTGCAACTCTCGGTCGCACCACTACTCGCCGAAGCGATCAAACGTATCCACCACGACCAATCGATCAGCGAACTGTTCCGCGAACGCTAAAGTCCCTGCAAGTCACGTGGGCACTGAAAGGTAACTGCGTTCACCCGAACGTGGTCCGCCGTCGTTGCGACAGTGGACCACGGCAGATAGCGGCACGCTCGACCGTCTCCATCGGTCCGAGCGCCGGGCGTTCGGATACTCAGCACGCTCAGGTTGTGGCGTAGCGACGTTGATAGAACGCTTGCAACCTACGTGTGATCGGCTGCTCAATCCGACGCGTGACGATTAGGCCGACCGAGAACGAAAACACGATCACGATCAACAAACACGCCACCGGCGAAACACCCGCCTGATCGAACGTGTTCATCAGCACGCAACCAAGATTGTTGTGGCACAGATAGACCGCGTACGAGATCCCGCTGATGTAAACGAGCGCTCGGAATCGAAGCAGTGGCATACTCCCCCAAGCCGCCGCCGCGACCACGGCGGTGATCAACATCGTCGCTGCCGGGTTGTGCTTGCCGTGATCGATGCAGTGAAAAATAGTGGCAGCGACAACAATGCCTGCCAAATTCAAACTCAACCGACCAGTGTTCGTCTTGATTTGGTAGAGCAAAAAACCGATCGCAAACATGGGCACAAAATCGAGAGCCAACAAGTGCCGCACTGCCGTCCCCACCGCAAACCAAACGGTGCTGCCATAACTCGCTTGCAACATATCGAGCGTGGGGCACAGCGTTAGCGAGCCGAACAACAGCACGCCCCAACCGACAAAGTAATTCCGCAAACCACCGAACCGCATCAAGGCCACCAACAAAACGTAAAACATCATCTCGACCTGCAACGTCCACATCACCGGATCAATGCACTGATAGCCAAACACGCGAGGCATCAGCGTCAGGTTTGCGAGGAACTGTGGCGTCGAGATCGGGTCACTGTTCAAGGGCGCCGCTCGACAGATGACGAGGTTTGCGACGATCGCGATGTAGAACAATGGCACGATCCGAATCAACCGAGCGGCCAGAAAGTCTCGAGGTTTGCCACGCCGCATCAACGACATGCTGTTGACGAAGCCGGAGAGGATAAAAAACATCATCACTCCGTAGGCGCCGAACGGCCATTGCCCGCCCAGTGGTGTCGAAAAGCCGAACTTCACCGCATAGACGTGGGTGAAATGAAAGAGCACGAGATTGATCGCCGCCAACGCACGCAGCGAGTCGAGTTCGGTAATCCGGCAATGCTGTTTCAACGGAGCGTTCGTGGGCACTGACATAAGCGACAAACTCTTCGACGAAATAAACGGGGGGGCAAGTGATTCAGTGTGTCTTGCTCTCTCGATCTCGCCATAATTCAAGGTTCGTCACTGCGGTTTTTCGCCACACCAGGATCGGATCGGGGCAACCTTGTCGATTCGGCCGATTGATCAGCCGGCGCGGGTTACCACGATCCTGTTGAAAACGCTTGTTTTGCCCGCCCTTTCACTTTTTCCTCGCTTGCACGACACTCTACGACTTGCCATTCGGACATTTTTCAGATCAAACCGGCGGAGGAATCGCCATGAAATACGTAATCATCATCCCCGACGGCTGTGCCGACGAACCGCTCGAATCGCTCGGCGGCAAAACACCGCTCCAGGCAGCGAACGTTCCGACGATGGATGCGATCGCGACGGCCGGTTGCGTTGGCGTGACGGACAACACGCCGATCGATTTCCCCGCCGGCAGCGAAGTCGCCAACATGTGCCTTCTCGGCTATGACCCGAACGAATTCTTTACGGGTCGGGCACCCATCGAGGCTGCAGCCACAGGCATCCAACTCGGTCCCCATGACTGCGCAATCCGCTGTAACCTGGTCACCGTCGAAGACCAAATCATGGTCGACTTCACCGCCAGCCACATCAGCACCGAGGACGCCACGGCGTTGCTCGAAGAACTCAACACCAAACTGCTCGGCGGAGACCATCCGGCGATCGCACCCGACCTCGCCGCCCGATTGAAATTCGTGCCGGGTGTCAGCTATCGCAACCTGCTGATCTATCGCGGCGATACGGAACACCCATCCCCCTTCACGCCTTCGACGCGGACATCGGCACCTCATGACCTGACGGACCTGTCGGTCACCGATGACTTTCCACGAGGACCGGGCAGTGACGTGTTGGTCGCCTTGATGAACGCGTCGGCTGAAATCATGGCGAAACATCCGATCAACGCCGCCCGCAGTGCCGCGGGGAAGAAGGTGGCCACGAACGTCTGGCTCTGGGGCAGTGGCGGTGCACCAGGGCTACCAACGTTCAACGAACGTTATGGCTTACAAGGAGTCATGATCACGGCCGTTGACCTCCTGCGTGGACTCGCCGCGATCGCGGGTTGGGACCGAATCGAAGTGGAGGGCGCCACCGGTTACCTCGACACAAACTACGCCGGCAAAGGCGCCGCCGCGGTGGAAGCTCTCGAGAAGTACGACATCGTTTGCGTTCACATCGAAGCCCCCGATGAAGCCTCGCATGAAGGACGCGCCGACGCCAAAGTCGAAGCCCTCGGACAAATCGATGAACACATCGTCGCGCCGTTGTGGAACGCGGTCCGGGATCGTGACGATGCCAGAATCTTGATCCTCCCCGATCACCCCACGTTCTGCCGAACCAAAAAGCACACCCACGGCCCGGTCCCTCTCGTCATGGCAGGCCACGGTGTGAAAGCCGACGACGCGAAAGCCTACGACGAAACCACTGCGGTAGCGTCAGGCCTCACGTTCGATCCCGGCTGGACGATGATGGACCGATTCCTGAAGGGAAATGACTGAGCCGATCCGGCCCAGCTCACCAATCGCCCACGGTCGCCGTGACAATGCCTCTACGCAGTTTCCTACGCGAGGCAGTGCACGTTCACACGGTGATGCTTACCTCCGAGATAGCATTGCCTGAGGGTCACCGTGAATAAAGACCGCAGTGATTGCTGGCGTGAAAACCCGAGTTGGAACCGCCGCGATTTACCGACGTCCATCCGAAGATGGCGTGGCACACCGCAACGCATCACGTGCACCAGCGGTAATTTGAACGCTAACGCGGACGGGGATAAAAACGGCGGTATCGAAGCATCGACGTTCATTACAATAATGTATGATTCGTTAATTCTTCCCGCCTCAACCTTGATTCCCCCCGCCTCTGGACTCGTTTAAAATGATCAACTTAGCGTCCCTTCGATTCGCGCTACCCGTCACCATCTCGGGCCTCGTCGTTTTGATGAGCGTCGGATGCAAACCGCCAACGCCCGCCGAACCGGTTGAAGCTGTCACTCAAACCCGTTTCGATCAGACCATCAATCAAGACAAGATCATTCTCGTCAAATTCGGCGCGACTTGGTGTCCCCCTTGCCGCGACGTTGATCAAGAACTCAAGACGCTCGCGGGCCAACTCCCCGACGATGTTGAGGTGTTGAAGATCGATGTCGACGAGAACCCGGAACTGGCCCAGCGTTACGATATTTCCAGCATTCCCAAACTGATGCTGGTCCGCAACGGCGAAATCCTTTCCGAAGAAATCGGATACATGAGTGGCGACCGGATCCAAAACTGGATCAACGAATATCGCGGTGACGGCACGCAGTCGACTCCGTAATCGAGCGACCGTTTACTTCTGCCCCACTGCTCGACACAGGCGGGCAGGCTTCGTTCAGCCGGGGTGCATTTTTTGCCGAGCTCGGTGCAGCAACGGGCCGATCGTGTTCTCGCTGACACCGACCTCACGGCTGATCTCTTGATAGGTTTTGCCCTCGAGGTGATACATCCTCACCACGTTCGCCTCGCGAGGGTCCAGTCGAGTCATCAGGTGCTCGACCTCTTCCACATTGTCGATGCGTTGAATGTCCGCATCCGATGGCCCCGCGTGCTTGCCGTTGGTCGTCGGTTGAGACTGAGCGGCTTCTTTTGCCACACCTGACTCACGCTGCGACTGTTGCAATCGGCGAACAACGACTCGTCGAGCGATCACGGTCAGATACGTCGCCAGCGAGCAGTGCCGCCGAAAACGACGGAGCACGGCAAAGTCATGACGCACTAAGACCAAAAAGACTTCGGCAACGTAGTCATCGCGTGTCGCCTCATCGATCGAGATGCCACGCCCGGCGGTAGTGCGATGGACCACATGGACGACCAACCCCACGAAGCGATCGACAAAGTTTTGCCATGCCCGCGGTTCGCGGTCGAGGCATCGTTGCAGCAGGAGTCGATCGACGTCGGAAAGGCTCACGTGGTAGCTCGCGAGGATGAAAAAAGTCGAAGCGGGGTAAAAACGCAGGCGTGAAGAGAAATCTCGCCTACATCGCGATTCGTTTGTAACACGTTTGGCCCCCGCCGCTAACGTTGCATAGTAAGTGGAGGTGGCCTTCAGAGCAAGTTTTGGTTTGGTGGAACCGATAATCCGACGGAATCAGGTTACGACTATCGACGCGATGAGGCAGGATCTCGGCATTATGACGCCGATCGGGGGGCAACAACAAACCTATCACACATGTCGCATAAGGTTATTCGCACCTTGAGTCGTCAATGTGACCTAGGCTTCCAACAACGTTCCGATTATTCGCCCACGTCCACGCCTTTTTCTCATGAACGACCACGTTGCAGACGCCCTGCCGCACGCTCCCTCCACCGTCTTTCCGCTCGCGACACCCACGGCGGATGACTGCAATGCGGGCCAGTCAGCGTCACGATTGAGCGATCTCTTGATCGGGCTCGGGGATGCAGCCACCGGCGATTTGGCTGCTCTCCACCAAACCGCCGTCGGCCATGATGACGCGTCTTCCGACGCCGCTCCTAATCATTCGGATGATCAGTCCAACGATACGTCCGCCACGCCTTCTGAAATGGGCATGGCCCGCCAGTACGAAAACCGGCTGGCGATGGTCCGTCTGGGGATGGCCACGTCGCTTTTCTACGCCCTACGCACCAAACATGCGCCCACCGCAGCGCACAGTCTACGAGTCGCTCTCTCCTGCTCGGCATGGTGCGAACGCCTCGGACTCAATGACGACGAACGCGATCGCATCGAAGTCGCCGCTCTCCTGCACGACATTGGTAAAATCGGCATCCCGGATCGGATTCTCCGCAAACCCGGCAAACTGACCGTCGAAGAGCAAATGACGATGGATTGCTGTGCCGAACTCGGCTGCGAAATCCTTCGCGGATGCACGGACGACCAAAACCTTCTCGAGACTGTTCGGTACAGCGGGACGTGGTACGAATCACGACGCCAGGACGATGCCATTCGCGGCGATGCACTGCCTTTGGGGGCACGCATGCTATCCGTGGCCGGTGCGTTTGATGCGATGACGACCGATCAAGTTTACCGTGGTGCGATGAGTCGAGAACGTGCTCTGCAAGAACTGTTTCGCGGCAGCAACACGCAATTCGATCCCGAGCTAACACGCGACTTCGCGACCATGCTGGAGAAGCGCCCCGAAATGCTTCACGGCTGCGTCGTGGATCGATGGCTCCAACAACTCCAAAACACTTCCGGTGGTCTACTCGGAAAACCAATTGGTTCACCGCATGCCGGAATCATGATTGGCGGCGAATCAACGTCGAGCCAACCGTTGGCGTCCATCTTCGACAACAACAGCTCAAAATCCCGACGCAATGAAAAAGACGCGTCGGCCGAGTCACCCTACTTCGAAACACTCGGCAGTCACCTGCGTGATGGAGTGGCGTTCACCGATCGAGAAGGCGAGATTCTCTATTGGAACGATTCGATGGCTCAAATGACTCGAATCGCTGCTGTCGCTTCGGTAGGCACCCATTGGGATTCCGACGCGTTAAAATTTGCGTCTGTCGGCAAGAGTGACCCGAATGACTGCCCGGTGAACGAATGCCTACAACGCCAAATTTCGGTGACTCGCACCATGAAACTGGTCTCGAGCAGCCCGCAAGACGACGGGCCGGACCTGGATCAACTGGCACCACCTAAACCTGCTTTGGAATTACCCGGACGCGACGTCCTGGTGCACGTCGCGCCGGTAGGCCTTGAACACGGCAACGGAGCCGTGATCATCGTCCGAGATATTTCTGATCGCGCTCAAATGCAGAGTCAAATCCAAACGCTTCACAAGAAAGCAACCAGTGACCCCTTAACCGGTGTCGCCAACCGGGCCGAATTTGATCAACGTTTGATGCACAGCACGTCCAAAGCGAAACAGCAAGGCGTCACGTTCAGCCTGATCATGTGCGACATCGACCATTTCAAGAAGGTCAACGACGTCCACGGCCACCAAGCCGGCGACGAAGCGCTCATCCAATTCGCCAACGTTCTCGAACGACACACCCGAGGCTCGGATCTCGTCGCACGATACGGCGGTGAAGAATTTGCCTTCCTCGCGATCGGCAGCGACAACTCCACCGCTACCCGCCGTGCCGAAGAAATCCGCGAAGCCGTTTCGGCAACACCCCTGAAGGGACTCAATGGCCAGTCGGTCACCGTCAGCATCGGCGTAACGGAATTTCAAACCGGCGACGCCCCCGAAACAGTCGTGGCCCGCGCCGACCGAGCGCTGATGCAGGCCAAGGAAAACGGCCGCAACCGAGTCGTCCAACTCGGCAGCGGATTGTTTGACCTAGAAGAGAAGACGGAGTCATCCGGTTGGCTTAGCTGGTTCACATCCAACGACTCCAGCAAACAACAAGAATTCGAATTGGCGACGCCTGTGCCGACCGACCTCGCGGTTGAAAAGCTCCGCGGATTCATCTCCGACCATCGCGCCGAAATCATCAACGTCAACGGCAGCGAACTGTCGCTGCGTCTGAATGTTTCGGGCGGCAACGGACGACGCGCCGCCGACCATCAAATGACCTTCAACACTCTAATCCGGCTCAGTGAGTCACGCGGCAAACGTGGAATCCGCGGCACCTCACTGACGCAAACACAAATCAGCGTGACCGTGACTCCGGTTCGTGGACGCGACCGCCGAAGCGCCAGTTTCGCGCCATGCGTTCGCCAAGTCATCAACAGCCTGAAGAGCTATCTCATGGCCGAAATCGTCAAAACGGAAGACTAGCGTCCGCGTCTAAGAGATCGTTTTGCCCGCGACGCTGACAGCCTTGGGACGCTGAACGTTTTTGGCGAGCCCTACCATTTCGAGCAGACGGATCACGCCCCACGACATGTCGAACTCGTACCACTTGTGACCGTGGCGTGCGGCACGTGGTGCCGCGTGATGATTATTGTGCCAACCTTCGCCATGACTGATCAGGGCCACTAACCAATTGTTGGTGCTGTGATCTCGCGTTTCATAGTTCCGATAACCGAACACATGGCCCAGCGAGTTCACTGACCAAGTGCCGTGAAGCACGAAAACGGTTCGGACGGCCACGGCCCAAACGGCCCAGCTCAGATAATGCTGCAAGGCGACCGACCAGTCGCCACCGCTGATCGCGAGTCCGATCACCCCACCGATAACCGACAACACGATCGCGTGTGCCAAGAAGACAAAGAACCATCCGTCTTTGCGTTCGAGTTTGAGATAGAACGGGTCTCGTAGCAGGTCGCGGACGTAACGTTCATAGCGGCTCGTACGATCGAGATCCCGGTGCCGACAAACGACCCAGCCCACATGCCCCCATAGAAAACTCGCCAACGGCGAATGGGGATCAGGTTGATGATCGGAATGCTGGTGATGCATCCGGTGAATCGCCACCCATCGTGCGGGACTGTCTTGCAAATTACACATGCCCAGAATCGCGAGCGTGTGCTCCAACCACTTCGGACAGGTAAATCCTCGGTGCGTCAACAATCGATGATAGCCGATCGTGATGCCTAACATGCCAAAAACAAAGTGCCCCGCAATGGCAGCAATGAAGGCCGGCCAAGTGAACAAATAACCAAAGAACGGTGGCACCACCGCGAGCAAAGCGACGATGTGGACGAGGGTCAAAACCGTCACGTACTCCCACATCACCTGCAACGGTTCGGTCGCCTCAGGACGAGGCAGTCGCTGCGGATCATGACCGTCCAGCTCCTCCTCCTTGTACAACAACTCGTCGCCCATCGGATCATATTCCGCGGCTGCTCGGTCGCCAGGCGAAGCCGATTTTCCGGATGAACTCGGCGAGTTGGGCATTACTTCGGAGGTCGACATCAGTACCGTCTCAGGCGTAGTTTGGGTGGAGTGTGCAAAGGTCGGTGGTGGGGTAGCGTCGGTATTCTCCCCCGATCTTGCAATCCCAATTTAGCTAGATGCGACGTTTGCGTCGAACCGGAAAGACGTAACGAGTGGGTAAAACAAGAGCCCCGCGAGCGGCAAAGGCAGCCCATCGCCGTCGGATGCCCCCACACTCTCGGGAAGCCGCACCGCATCGCAATTCCCCCCCAACAGCCAACCATCTGCGACGAATTCGTCCCGCTCGAGCGAGTCCTTGGCGTTCGACTTTTCCTCAACGAGCATCGTCAATACGAAGTTCGCGGGATGGTCCCCGGGCAGCTCGCCGCTCAATTTTCGCACCCGGTCCCGATAATCTCGGGCGGCCTCGTAGTGCCTCTGGCCCTCGACCAATCTCAACGTTTGGCTCGAAATCGAATCGCAAATCGTCTTCACGACCGCCGGGTCGTCCACCCGAACTTGCGAATGAACTCGCCCATCGAAATCGGCGGCCTGGACATTCGGCCCGCTCAATACGCCATCAATCGGGCCGAAAAGACGCCCGTCTGGATCCACACACGACGCAACCACGGGCGTGCAAGCGAGGTCGGTTGCGAGCATCCAAGGTAACGGCGATCCGTCCTCGGGACTCTCTCCGGTCGATTCGCCCTCAGCGTCACCACCACGCCGGGTCGCCTCCCGTTCACCGATCCGAACACCGACGAGCCAACCGCAGCACTCTTCACGAACGCCGCCGATGGAACCGGACTGACGAAACGCATAGATCGCCGGTGCGTCGTCGCGATGGAGAACGCCTTCAGATATCCATTGCTCGATGAATTCACCGGCACGTTCGAACCGCTCGCGTTCCTCATCGCCGGGTTCACTTCGATTGGCAATGACACGAACGACGTTCGCGGGATGGCGTTTATACAATCGATCCACCGTCGCTGAATCCCGTGCCACATCTCGCGGGCCCTCCGGAGGTGCCACCACGTCAGTAAGCGAACTGACGTGGTCGAGATTATATCGCAGAGCAGCAAAAGGGATCGTTTCAGGCATCAGGCTCGGGCACTCAGGCTTTGGCACTCAGGCACGGAGTCTCGTGGTGATCGGTTCTCGCAGCGAGCGAGCTCAGCTCATCCAACTGGGCAATTCACCCGCGGCGGGCAACTCGATGATCTTCGCTTGCGTGATCGCGTCGATATCCATCAGCTCTTTCATCACCGATTCTGGCACGTCACTGTCCAGGCTCAAGACACCGATTGCGTCGCCACCTGCAGCGTTACCTTCTCGGCCAACAGCCATCTGAGCGATGTTGATGCCGCTGTTGCCGAAGATCGTTCCGACGTTCCCGATGATCCCGGGCACGTCTTTGTGAGCGAACACGAACAGACGTCCGTCGAGGAACGATTCCAACCGATATCCGTCGAGAAGGATCAGACGAGGCATTTCATGGCCGAGCACTGCCGCACCGGCATTGACACTCTTTCCGCTGCCGGAAACTTCGACCGAGATACTGCTGGTGAACGCACCTTGATCACTGTTGTGTTCGACCGTCAATTCGATTCCACGCTCACGCAACAGCATTTCCGAGTTGATCACATTGGCATCTTCGACGACTCGCTCGAGCAAACCGGCACAGAACGCGTTGTTGAGCACGCGAGTGTCTTTGCAGGCGACCGCACCCCGATACAGCAAACGAACATGGTCGATCCCGCCACCGTGCCATTGATTGACGAGCAGTCCGAGACGGTGGGCGATATTCAGATAGCTGCGCAGTTCATCGAGTGTCTTCGGATCGAGCGAAGCAACGTTGACGCTGTGCCGGATTTCCCCGGTTTTGAGATAGTTGATCAACAGGTGGATGCCTTCGACCGCGACCTGCGTTTGAGCCTCTTCGGTGCTTGCCCCGAGGTGCGGCGTGCAGCACGTGCCGGGCATTTTAAACAGCGGGCTGTCCGTGCACGGTTCGTTCTCGTAAACGTCCAGAGCAACGCCACCGAGCTTGCCGGTTTCGAGCCCTTTGACCAACGCGTCATGATCGTAAATACCGCCGCGAGCGACGTTGATAACCCGCAATCCCGGTTTGACTTTGTCGAGTTGATCCATCCCGATCAACCCTTTGGTTTCGGGCGTCAACGGCGTGTGCACGGTGAGGTAGTCGATCATCGGCAACATTTCATCGACGGTCTCAACACGCTGCACCTTCAACGACTCGGCTTGATCATCGGTCAAGAACGGATCGTACGCGACCACATTCATGTCAAACGCACGAGCCCGCGAGGCGACTTCGCGACCGATTCGCCCCATGCCGACAATTCCGATCGTCTTACCGGCGACCTGAGTGCCCATGTAGGCTTTCCGGTCCCAGCGACCTTCGACGAGGCTTTGGTGAGCCGGAGCAATGTTGCGGCTCAGTGCCAGCATCATCGCAAACGTGTGTTCCGCGGTCGAAACGGTGTTTCCGCCCGGAGTGTTCATCACCACGATTCCACGACGCGTCGCCGCAGGCTTGTCGATGTTATCCGTCCCGACACCGGCACGCACGAGGGCACGCATCCGCGTGTTTCCTTCGAGCGATTCGGGAGTAATGGTTACGCCGCTGCGAAGGATCGCGCCGTCGAATTCGTTCAGTGATTTCTTGAGATCGTCGCCTTTTAATTTCGTGCGAACTTCGTACTCGATACCTTCAGCGGCTTCGAGCAGGTCAATTCCCTCTTGGGCGATATCGTCGAGAACAAGAATGCGATGCATGGGAGGAGAGTGGGGAAAGGAGATGATTGATCGGTTCAGGTAAAAAAGAGACGGACCGCAGTCCGTCAACGTAATCGTTCATTCAAAAAGTTGGCGACCGACGATCGCCCAACCTGCGCGAACTCTCGGTTAGCCGTTACGGCTGAGGAAGTCCGTCATGAATTGGCCGAGGGCTTCGACACCCTCACGTGGCATTGCGTTGTAGATACTGGCGCGGATACCGCCGACGCTGCGGTGTCCTTTCAACGCCGCCAACCGGTTTTCACCAGCTTCGGAGATGAATTTGGCGGTCAATTCATCTGACGGCAAATTGAAAGTCACGTTCATCAGCGATCGGCATTCGGGGACGGCATGCCCTCGGTAGAACCCACCGCTCTCGTCAATGATTTTGTACAACGAACCGGATTTCTCACGGTTGATTTTTTCCATTTCTGCTAGACCACCGATGTCGTCACGCAGCCAACGTGCCACTTTGCCGAGCACGTAAATCGCGAACGTTGGCGGTGTGTTCCATTCCGAATCGTTGTCGTGGTGGTTCTTGTAGTACAGGTAACCAGGGACCGACGGATCAGCTTTTTCGATCAGGTCTTTCCGCATCACGACGGCGGTCACGCCTGCCGGTCCGGCGTTCTTCTGAGCACAGGCGTAAAGCAGACCGTACTTCTGCACGTCGAGCGGTCGGCACAGGAAATCGCTCGACGCGTCGCTGACCAACGGCACCGATTCGGGGCAGGTCGGTTCATCTTGGAACTGAACGCCTTGGATCGTTTCGTTGCTGCAGTAGTAGAGATAGGCCGCGTCGTCACTAACGCTGTAATCCGACGCCGACGGCAATCGGTTGTAGTTGGATTCTTTGGCGTCGTAGATCGCGACGGCTTCACCTTCTTTTTTCGCTTCGGCGATCGCTTTTTTGCCCCACGATCCGGTGAGCAGGTATTCCGCACGCTTGCCGCTCCCGCGGAGCAGGTTCGCCGCAATCGCGGAGAACTGAAGCGTCGCCCCGCCTTGCATGAACATCACGCTGTAGTCGTCGCTAATACCGAGCAGACTGCGAAGAGTGTTTTCGGCGTCGTGCAGGATTTCAACGAACAGTTTGTCCCGGTGACTGATTTCGAGCAGCGAGGCCCCGGCACCGGGAAGACATAACATTTCATCCTGGACCTCGCGGAGCACCGACTCCGGCAAAACGGCCGGTCCAGCGGAAAAGTTAAATACGCGGTCGGTGGCAGCAAGGGGAGCCGAAGCGGTCATTCGAAAAACTCTTTGAGGAAAGAGTGAAGTGGAGTGGGAAACCGACTGGAAAATCACGAAAAACGGGCGAGTCGGGCGATGTGTCACAGCGATGAATCGCGACTCAGGCCGCAACCAAAACCGTCAAGACGTTCGACAAATAGCGAGACCTGCCGTCACTCTTGACGCGTTGGGCGACCCTAACATCTGAGCTACATCGAAGCTCGAGCGTCCGTTTTGCCGGATTCTATGCTTCGAGAGCAATCTGCGAAAGGCAACGAAGACGCCGAACTACCCAAGCAATGCGACGAAAATGAGTCCTACCGGAGCCGCACCGAGCGGCCCCGCCAACGGTCAATCACCGCCGAAATCCACCCCAATCGGAATCCCGGCGGTCTCGCCACCTTCCCCGCCCGTCGCACCGCAATGGCAGTGTCCAAAACGACCGAGGAGCGACCATACCACCCGAATTCACCGGCAGAAAAATCAATCCCGTGTGTGGCGCCACCGATGCAGAATCCGCCATGCAGATTAGACTGGCTCTCCCAAACGCAAATGAGGTCGCCAGCGTGCCTTCCGATTCATTCGCACCGCGAAACGCGAATCGATTTGCATTTCGTTGAATCGATCGCTCAAAAAAATTGGCAGACGTCGTTCCGATCTTTCCCCGACGCGTCCTGCTTCACTTTGTCCCTCGATTTCGACCCCGCTCTCCATGTCAACGCCGGTGGCTCCCTCTCAATCGCATCCTTCAATGTCACCGCTGGTGATTGCGATGTGGTTGCTGATCGTGATGGCTGTCTTCCTGGGGCCCTTAGACATTTCGTCTGGTGCCCCCAAAATGACCGTGGGGCTCGACACAACCGTCGCGTTCAAACTGATGGTCGCCGGTTTGGCGGGAGCGTTAGGACTCTACGGAGTCATGACCTCGGATTCCGTTCGCCAAACATTCCTCACACTCCCCTCGCTCGCGATCGCCACGATCTTGCTCCTCGCGGGAATGGCCACGCCCATTGCGATCAGCGGGACGTCGTTGCCGACGACGCTGATTAACTTCGGCTACTTGCTGTTCGTCATCACCGCCTTGTTGACGCTGAAATTGCGTGGCGTCGGTCTCGCGATTCTCGCCGGCGTGTCAAGCACCACGATGTTGGCACTAACGTTCTGGTTCTTCGTTCCCGAATACGGTGTTTTTCCTGAGCTGCTCGAGGGTGGCCTGATCGTAAAACGACTCGGCGGCACCGCTCACCCAAACGGCACCGGCCGATCGATGATGATCGGACTGATCCTCGCCCTCTATTTCTATCGAACCAAAACGTTGCCAATCTTGCCTGCGGGAATCTTGATTGTGATGTTCACGCTGGGCGGATACCTGACGATGAGCCGCACCGCGATGGTCGCCGGTGCGGCGGGCGTCATCGTCCTTTTTCTCGACCGAATCTTCAGCCGAGCGGGAGTGATGGCCGTGTCGCTCGCGGTCCTTTGCGGGATCGTCGGCGTCACCACGATCTACATGCAAGGTAAGGAGGATCGATTCGTCGGAAAGGTCTTGGCGAAAGTCTCCAAGTCGGGAAACGCGGAAGAGATCACCAGCGGCACTGGCCGTTCCAAGATTTGGACCAAAGCCATCAGCCTCATTGCGAACCGCCCGATCATCGGTCACGGATTCAATGCCGCCCCGTCGTTGATGATTGACCACTCTCAGGCCACCCACAACGCGGTCCTCCACGCAACGCTCGCCGCCGGCTTGATCGGTGGATCATTGATGCTGTGCCTGATGTTGTGGTGCGTTTATCTCGTGACGAGTTCCGATGCGTTGATGATCCGCGGTGTCGCCGCATTCGTCGTGATCGCCTCTCTGGCCGAAGACGCGGTGCTCGAAACCTTCCCTGGTCCTGTCACGATCGCGTTTGTCATGTGTTGCCTCTATCCGGTTCTCGTGACCAAAACGGCGTCCCGGCCGCTTCGAGAAGCACGCCCACATGATTCGGTCGTCGGAGAAATCGCGTGAGCGAAACAACTCTCCGTCCGTCGGCATCATCCGATGAACCGATCGACGCGACCGTCGTTTGCTTGCTGAACTTCCTCGCGCCCAACATGACGGCCGTGTGCCAATCGTGGTCCGCAAAAACGCGGCATCTGATCGTGCTGGTCAGCGTGGCCATGGAAGGCAATCGTGCGTGGCTCGCCGAACACGGTGGACTCGATCTTCGCGTTCAACGGACGTGGACGCGAACCCGCATGGATCACCATCCCGGTGGTTACAGCGACGTCAACTACGTTCACATGCCTCTCGATACGATCGCCCAGTTGCGTCGAGCACGCCCCGATGTCGTCGTCTCGTCGGAACTCGGGCTCCGCTCGATCCTGTCGGACATCTACTGCACCACGTCGGGCTGGTTCGGATTGCGACGCCGCCGCTGTCAGCTAGTAATCGCAGTGAGCACGTCACCTTGGATCGAAGCAAGCCGCTCGAGCTTCCTTCGTCGCCTGCAGCGCCGGATGCTGCTACGTCGGGCCGACGCAGTCACGTATCACGGTCCCGAGTGTCGCGACTGGCTCGTCGACTTGGGCGTCCCCGAAGCCATGCTCTATCCGTTTGACTACGCCGCCGATCCGACAAAGATTCACACCGGTCCGATCGAATCGATTTGTTCGGATCAGTCACCCTCGCTGCGGATCGTCACCGCCGGGCAGTTGATTCCTCGCAAGGGTGTTCGCGAAGGACTCGACGAATTGGTCGACGTCGCTCGACGAATGCCACACCTCAACATCCACTGGTCCATCCTAGGTGATGGGCCTCTGATAAGTTCCTTGCGTGAAACTCCTTTGCCCGAAAATCTGCACGTCGACTTTCGAGGGAACGTCAACTCCAGCGAAATCCGCGAAGCGTACCGCCAACACGAAATGATGTTTTTCCCGACCCGCGGCGACGAATGGGGTCTGGTCGTCGACGAAGCCATGCATTCGGGACTCGTCGTTGTTGGTAACGATCGCGCCCAAGCGGTGGTGACGTTGGTTCACGATGACGTCAACGGTTACCTCTACCAACCCGGTGATTCGAGTACGTTGCAATCGGCGATCGAGCGGTACACGTCCCGGTCGTGCGACGAACGGCTAAGAATGCGGATCGCGGTTCGAGAATCCGTTTCCGGTCGAACTCCCGAGGCGGCCGCGCAGCAAATCACCGATTTGGTTGCAAAATTGAAATTGAATTGATCTTGTCTTGGTTTCACGGTGGACGGCACAATCGCCGCCATGTCGCTCCGCTTTGAATCCAACGGTCATCCCGCCACCGAATCTCGCTCCTCACAGCAGCGAGCTGATGTTTCGTGGGAAGACGACGAGCCAAATCCGTTCGCGTTGGTGCTCGAATCGAGTGGGCCATCGGCGAAGTCGCGATTTCTCCGCGCCGTTAAAACGATGCTGGCAATTTTCGCGTTAACCGGCATCCTTCTGAGCGTCGTGTTCTTCGGCAAACAGTTTTTGCTGTCACGCCTAGTTGCCGGTTTTGACGAACTCGACTCCGCCGCCAAACAAAGCCGTTTGGTGCAAATCGCGAGTTTTGGCGCCGACGGCGTTGAACCTCTCGTTACCAAACTGATTTCCGACGAAGACGCCGTTTCCGAGTCCGCATTCTCACTCCTGCAACAGATGCAGAACGACTGGATTACCCTCAAACCGAACGCAGCCAAAGCGGTCCATGGTCGATTGCTGGCCGCGATCGCATCGACCTATCGCTCGCACCTGGGTGAGTCGTCCACGCTTAACGCCCGACAAATCGCTCGCGCCCGTGAACTGGTTCGCCAAACGATTCTTGAATACTCCGGCTCGCCGACCGCGAACGGACGAACGTCCGATGGCGTGCAAAGCCTACTCGCCGGTGCCAATCGTTTGATGGTGGTTTTGGATAACCAACGTCGGCCGAACGTGACTCTCGCCCGTTCCGGTGTGAAACTCGATCCGAACAACCAACCGGCCGCTGAAGTTTCCTCCACCGGACGCCAATCCGGCTGGACCGATTGGCCACCACCGAGCCAATCATCCAACGCGTCGATCGTTCGATCCGGATCCAAACTCAACGATCCTCTTTCTCACCCGGACGACTCGAACGCAAAATTACAGTCTGTCCCCGAAGGCATTACCGTTCCGCTGAGCCAAATCGAGCCACGCGTGATCCGGTCGCATTCGCAAGTCGTTGCCGCCCGACAACCGGTGGGCCAAACGATTAAAATGACCACACACCTCGTCGATTCACCTCTGGCTGCACTGACGGATGAGACCGTGATTCGGCACCTCGGGAATCCTGATGCACTGTTGGCCGGACAAGCCAAAGCCGAGCTGATTCAGCGTGGCTTCTCCGACGCTCAGCTCGAAATGGCGACCGCCATCGCCCTGGCTGGCCCTCAAGATCGAATTCGTTTGGTCGATACGCTGGTCCATTCCAGCCAACTGAATTCGGGCCCCTGGCTCTCCATGTTGCTCGATGATCCTGACCGCAACGTCCGTTTGCATGTGGCCTCCACACTCGCAACAACCAAGGATCCCGCCATCCGGGCAAGGCTCCGACAAAGACTCAATCGCGAAGAAGACACCCACGTGGCCGCACGCCTGAGGCGAATTTTAGACCTCCAATAGAAATTGGTCCCTGGAGAAACCGCCGCCTCAATCTATAATCGAGGGGTATTCTCTGTTTCCCAAACCTTTCTCATAAACGTTGCGGGCACAAACTTTCATGAGTCACGAAGACGAAGTCGAATTCGCCGGTGCTTTTGGTCAACTCACTCCGACAGGGGGTGGTGACCCGATTCCGCTCATCAAGGACAAATTGCTGATCGGTCGCCGCCGGCACTGTGACATTTGCCTGGACTTTCCCAACGTGTCTAGCCAGCACTGCCGAATGACGCTGGAACACGGGTACTGGTTTATCCGGGATCTGAATAGCCGTAACGGGACCAAAGTCGATGGTCGCCCCATCATGCGGAAACGGGCCGACCCCAAATGCAAGGTCGCGATCGCTCGCCACCAATACGTATTAGAATACGACCCACAGTTACTTGGTGCGTACGGCCCGCCGCCCGCCGACGATGACTACATCGACGAAGTGATGAAGAGCTCCTTGATGGACCGCGCGGGGATGGCCCGCCGAGATCCCAAAAAGGGCTTCTTCAACAAGAAATCAGAGTGAGTTCGCGGCGATCGTCAAATTTTGACTAACCCGCATCTCTTATCTCGCCGATAAAATCTCTTGCATGCACTACCGTTGCGCCTCGCTGGAAAACAGCGACCGGTGCACGCGATAGTAAAACGTTCCTGGGATTTTTACGGCGAGTTTTCTTTTGATGTCGGGCGACACCAGCTCTATCGATCGACAATCCTCACCCGATGCGTTCGGTGGAGCGAAATCGCGTTTGCCCCAATCGCTGCAAGCCTGGATCATGCAGTGGGGCACCGCCGTCGTCGACGGAATCTCCTCGATCGGCGACATCGCCTACTTCACTTGGCAAATGTTCGGATGGATGTTCACGCGGTTACCCCGACGTGGCACCATGATGATCAACTTCTACCAGGTCGGTGTACTCAGCCTGCCGGTCGTCGCGTTGACCGGAACCTTCATCGGCATGGTCCTCGCCGTACAGAGTTACTACCAATTCCAAGCCATCGGTTTAGAAAGCCGCCTCGGCGTCGTGATCAACACCTCTCTCGTCCGTGAACTCGGACCGGTTCTCGCCGCGACCATGTTGGCCGGACGCGTCGGCGGTGCGATGGCAGCCGTGCTCGGCACGATGCGCGTTACCGAACAAATCGATGCCCTCACCACGATGGGCGCCGACCCGATTCACTATCTCGTCGTTCCACGTTTCCTTGCTTGCCTGCTGCTGATTCCGGCATTGACCGTGATGGCAGACTTCATGGGAATTGTCGGCGGCTACTTTTACAGCGTCATCGTGTTGGGCATCGACCGCGCCGCCTACCTCCATCACTCACGCGAAGGCGTCGTCGGGTTCGATCTTTTCAGCGGCATCTTCAAGAGCTTCTTCTTTGGCGGAATCATCGCAGTGGTCAGTTGCTACCGCGGTTTCAATTGCCAACCCGGTGCCGAAGGTGTCGGCAAGGCAGCCACTGCCGCGTTCGTCTATTCGTTCGTTCTGATTCTCGCCATCGACCTGTTCCTAAACATCGTCTTGGATTCGATCTACTTCATGATCTATCCGGAAGGAACGACGCTGTTTTGAATACCGAAGAACAACCAATCGACGACGCACTCTCGCAATTGGACGACGCCTCGCCAATCGACGATCGTTCGCAAGACGATGATGCCTCACCAATCGACGACGTACCAAACACGGAACCGTCCAACGCCGCGCCGCTGATCGACGTCACCAACCTGTCGATCGACTTCGACGGAAACTGCATCCTGTCAGGCATCACTCGCTCGATCACCCGTGGCCAAACCGTTGCCGTGATCGGCGAGAGCGGTTGCGGCAAAACCGTGTTCATGAAAACACTCGTCGCGTTGCTCACCCCGACCACGGGAACGGTGCTCTTTGACGGTGTCGACCTCAACCAACTTACTCCCGCGCAACTCGCACAAACCCGTCGACGGTTCGGCTTCGTTTTTCAAAACGCCGCACTATTCGACAGCATGAACATTTTCGACAACGTGGCGTTTCCCATTCGACAAAACGAGCCGACAACGAGCGAAGACGAAGTTCGCCAACGCGTCCGCAAGCACCTGGTCGAAGTCGGCCTGCCCGAAGACGTCGCACGAAAATACCCCGCCGAAATTTCCGGTGGGATGCAGAAACGCGTGGGACTCGCACGAGCCCTCGTCTTGCAGCCCGAACTGATCGTTTACGACGAACCAACGACCGGCCTCGATCCGATCATGAGCGACGTCATCAACGAACTGATCCTCCATACCCGGCGACTCTACCCGGTCACCAGTGTGGTGGTCACGCACGACATGCACACCGCACGCAAGGTCGCCGACCGTGTGATGATGTTTTACCCACGTCGAATGCTCGACGAGGGGCAATCACAAATTTTATTCGATGGACCGCCCAGCCAACTCGAAAACGCCGACGACCGACGTGTTCGTCAGTTCGTGCGTGGAGAAGCGGGCGATCGGATTCGCGAAATGTCACGAGCAATGGCGTAATTTGATGGACGAAAACAAACTACGATTTGGCGTGGGCGTGTTGGTCATCGCGGCGATCGGGATCGGTGTGATCCTGACGTTCCTGTTCGGTGCGTTCCCCGCGATCCTCAATCGCGAATACACGTTGACGGTCTATTTCGACTCCGCCGAAGGCATCAATACGAACTCGCCCGTACTGCGGGACGGTGTCAAAATCGGCCGCGTTTCGGACATTCAGTTGCGTCCCGAAGGCGGTGTCTTATTGACGCTCGCGATGGACGCTCAACACAAGATGACACACCAATACATCCCGCAAATCGGGATCGGTTCACTCATCACAGGTGATTCAAAACTCGAGTTTCGAAAAGCCGAGCCGCGCGAACTCGAAAAACTTCTCGGTGACGACCTCGACTTGGTCGATCGAACGTACTCCAACGAAGAATACTTCGCCTACGGACAAAAACTTGACGACCCGTTCTCACTCTTGTTCGGCATGGAAGACGAAATGCGATCGACGTTTCGCAGCATCCGAGGTGCCGGTGACGCTGTTCAAGACATTGGGCAAAGCATCCAATCCCTCGTTCGCGACGTCCGTGGCGTGATCGGAATCGATCCAACCCCCGCTCCACCACCAACCGCGTTCCCACCGGGAGTGCCACGTCAATCATCGATCGGAATGGGTCACAATGCATCCATGTTTGCGACAACGACTCAGCATCGAATGATGCCCGGGCCATCGTGGGCACGTCCCGTGAGCCTCGTCTCGCAATCGTCCTCCGACTCCTCGTCGCAGTACGCGATCCAAACCGTGGCGTTTGCCAATCAGAACCAATTCGCACCTCCGGGATCCCAAGTCGTCCCGCCCGGAACGATGCCTCCGCGATCATTGCAACAGGGACTCACACCGCCCGTCGGAACCCAGCGTACCGCGGGACAACCGACGCTGCTCGACCTCCAAAATGAAGCGATCGAAACACTCGAAGAGTTGCAAGGTGCGATCCGTGACGCTCGCTCGATTCTCGGAAACGAACAAATCCGGCGTGGACTGAGCGATTCAATCAGTCGATTCCCGGGCGTGCTAGACCAGGCAACCGATACGCTCAAGACGACGCAGAAGACGTTTGACAGTTTCGCGGATGTCGGCAAACAATTCGAACAGGTCGGCTCGGTCGCCGAGCAAGCACTCAACGAACTTAAGACAACCGCGGGCGACACGCTCGAAAGTTTCCAAGCAACCGCCAAAAACGTCGAGGCGATCACCGAACCGATCGGACGGCGTAGCGAAGAACTCGTCGAACAGGTTTTACGCAGCCTCGCGAACGTCGACAACGCATTGATCCAGATAGATACGTTCGGCCAAACGCTCAACTCATCCGATGGGACCATCAAACGTCTCCTCGAAGACGACGAGTTGTACTACGAAATCCGCCGTACCGTGGAGAACATCGAAGCGGCCACCGCTCGAGTTCGCCCGATCCTGGACGACGTACGCGTCTTCACCGACAAAATCGCTCGCGACCCACGTCAACTCGGCGTCCGAGGAGCCCTCGGCAAACGCCCAACCGGCGCAGGCCTGAAATAGCAACGTTGATACGTTGCATAATCTCACCAAGACACGTTCCGTTCCCAAAGAGCGGACGTGTCTGCCAGTGTTTCCACACCATCAGTCCGACAAGGTCGCCTTGTCTGCGTCCAGTGTCGCATCGGAACGGGAACGGTGCGATAAGAAAGATCGCGTGCAGATCCAAACGAGAAGTCCGTTGGGAACGAGAAAATAAGCAACCAGCGGCCACGGGTTGGCTGGTCCCGTTGCCCAATAGTGATGCTGGTAGGTGACCGGATCCCCGCCGTAACCCGCGGTCTCGATTTCGAACTCGATCCGACTCCACACCAGCGAGCAAAGAACGATTGCCACGGGGACAGCAACGAGCAAACCGTTCAACACTAGGAAACGACGCTTCCAACGCGGTGAGTCCGAGTTATCGGGTGATGTCGATGGTGCTTCATACGGGTTAACCAATGGAAAGAAGCCTCGAATTGAGTCGTTATCACGCACGATCTTGAATGAATGCAACAAGCAGACGTTGTGCGCAGTCTACAGCACTCTCGACGTCAAAACCGAATTGGGCAGACCGCGATACCACGCCAAACTTTCCGGCACACTTTAAGTGCGTTCAGCCCGCACGCATGTGCGTCAATTTTTACCGTGACGAGAGGCCCAAACCGCGACACCTCGATCTCATGTGTCGAGTAAAATGTGGCCCCCTATCTCTCCACGCAAACTTGAATCCATCATGGCCACCCGCACCTCCATTCGCAAAATCCTGACCAGTCTCCTGCTGCTGATCACTCTCGGATCGTTCGGCAATGGCCACGCCGAGGACACGCTGCCCGGTCACTCAGCGAAGCCTTCGGACGTCCCGGTCGCGGTTTCAAAGGAAGAATCACAAACCGACCGTGACGCTCGGATGAAATGGTGGCGTGAAGCTCGCTTCGGGATGTTCGTCCACTGGGGACTCTACTCCGGTTTAGCCGGGACTTGGGACGGAAAGCCGGTGGCCAAACGGGGAGGCATGGAATGGATTCAACAACGTGTCAAAGCCGACACTGACACTTATGCCCGGCAGGCGATTCCAAAGTTCAAACCGACGGCAGACTTTGCACGCCAGTGGGCACGAATCGCAAAAGACGCCGGTTGCAAATACCTCGTCTTCACGACCAAGCACCATGACGGTTTTGGGTTGTTCGATTCGCAGGCGGGCGATTTCAACGCGGGGCATGTCTTGCAGCGTGACCTCGTCAAGGAGATCACCGAAGCCTGCCGAGCCGAAGGTTTGAAAGTTGGTTTCTATCATTCAGTCATCGATTGGCATCACGATCAGTACTCCTACGCCGAATCAAAACAGCTGCCACACCCGCTCAAAGGAAAACCCTACCCCAACGGCACACGTGATCACGCGAAATACCAAAACTATCTCCACCAACAGGTCCACGAACTCCTCTCTAACTACGGTCCCGTGGATATGCTCTGGTGGGATTACAGCTCGCAAGATTTCCAAGGTGACCAAGCGTGGCGTTCGAGTGAGTTGATCGATCTCGTCCGTACGAAACAACCCGATGTAATCATGAACAATCGACTGTTTCGTATCCGCGAAGCAGGATGGGCCGGCATGGGGACTGCCGGATTCACCCCACATCTCGATCCCAAATACGGTGACTTCATCACGCCTGAGCAACACATCCCTGCGACCGGCATGCCCGGCATCGATTGGGAAACGTGCATGACACTCAACACGACATGGGGATACAGCGAACATGATCACGCATGGAAATCCGATCAGTTGTTGATCCGCAATCTCATCGACATCGCTAGCAAAGGCGGCAACTACCTACTCAACATCGGCCCCAAAGGCGACGGGAGTGTTCCCGAGGAAAGCATCCGATCGCTAAAGACCATCGGCGACTGGATGGACACCAACGGGGACGCGATCTATGCAACCCAAGCGAGTCCGTTCGCCAAACTCGACTGGGGACGATGCACGCAAAAACAACTCGATGGCGACACCACACGTCTGTATTTGCATCTGTTTGATTGGCCCAAAAACGGAAAACTGGTTCTGCCCGGTCTCGTCAACAAGACTCGCGGTGCAGTCATGCTCGCGAGCAATCAGACGCTAAAGGTCAACAACGAAGCCACTCAGATTTCGATCGATCTCCCGGTCAATCCAATAGATGAAATTGCGACCGTTGTGGTACTCGATATCGAAGGCAGCCCGAACGTCATCGTGCCCCCTGCCCCCGCGATCTCACAGGTCGGCGACGGGACCCTGACGCTCGACGCGACCACCGCGGTGCTACACGGCGAGTTGAAAATCGAGAACAAACGCAAATCAAAAACGTCGGCTTTTGGCTCAACGCGGAAGACCACATCGAGTGGAGAATCGAAATCAGTCGCCCCGGCAAGTTTGCCGTCACCGCTGAGATCGCGGCCGAAGCCAGTGGTAAATTCACAATCGCCGCCGACGAGGACGAACTCACCGCGAACTCTCCCGCAACCGGCGACTACGGAAAGTACCAAACCGTACGTCTCGGGACGCTTGACCTGCCCGCCGGCACGACAACACTCGTCATGACGGGCGTCAAGAAAGGGTGGCATCCGCTCAATCTCACGAAACTTACTTTGTCACCGATCAAGTGAACTCACGAGCGACGTTCTCGATCGTGTCTGTGACTCCGGCAATGGCAGAGTTTGCGGCGTCCAACCTATATTGAAACGCAACTTTAAAATCGCAAACGAGGGATTTCGTCGCGTCATCGGAGCATGCGGTCTCGACGACGCAACAGCCTGTTTTTGAGCGTCGCCCCCCGTTCGTTCCCATTCGTAAATCACGCGATGAGACGCCGTTCTACTCGAGAACCAAGACTCGCAATTCGCCGACGAGTCGCATGTTTCGCCCCGTCCCCGACACGACATGCACGAACACGGAGCGTGCGTCGGGCTTCGCATCCTGATCAACGCTTAACCGGACTGACGCGACGGTAACATGCTGGAATGCCCCGTCGGTTTGGCGACCGGTGAACTTCTCGCTCGCGTACAACGCCGCTTGGGCTTCCGCCGACTTTTCTGCGTCATATTGCAATGTGATTCCGCCCTCGCGGAAGATCGGGGCACCTTTGAGACCGCCTCCCATTTTCGGCTCAGCAAGCACGCGTCGATCACTCAGAAAAACGACCGGCGAACGACCGGTACCTTCATCCCAGCAAATTTGAAGTTCCTTCGATACACCTTGCCGGACGACCGCCAGACAGACGGGCGTCGTCGCAGTGGGTGCTTGGGCAATCGCGGCCGTCGTAGTCAGTACAGACAAAGCCAGCACAAAAAATGGATCCAGTGCAGCGTATCGTCGGAGCATCATCGTGTGGCTTTGATGGAACGGTAACGAACAAGGATCGTCCTTGGCACGCCTCCGGTCTCCCTCAGCGTGACCTGAACATCGATTTGGTAAACGCGGCGACTTAGATCGCGATACCGCTCCAAAAATCCGACAGACCGACAAGCGTCATTCAGCGGTGACAAGTCAATCGATTTCCCAGCCTTTGCGGTACGCGGTTTGAATCAAAGTTTGAGCAACCGTATTGCCAACGGTTTGCAGCGACTCAGCGTCCCAATCAAATCCACCAGCCCGATAGGCAACGTTGCCGAGCAAGACCGTTTCGGCCATTGGACCGGAATAATCAAAATGACAGGTTGCCGCTTCACCGCCTTTGCATGCGGAGATCCATTCGTTGTAAAACCCAGGCGAATCTGGAATGAACGGTTCAGGGGCCGTGAAGTCGGCGAACTTCTCTTCGGGATACAGTTTGCGTTTATCAAACCCGCAAACCAAAACGCCCTCGTCACCTACAAAGATGGTGTTTGCACCTTTTTCATCAACACCGATTTTTTGAATTACTCCTCGCGGCGCACCATGGTACCAGTGCAGATCGATCGGTGAGTCTTGATTGGTCTCGGCAAAGCGATATGTCACATGCATGGACATTCGGAGTACGTTCGGCATCGACTTTCGGTCCCGACGCGTCGACACGCACCGGTGTTTTCAAACCGAGCGACCAGTAGGGGATGTCGAGAATGTGGCATCCCCAATTCCCGGTTTCCCCTGTCCCATACTCCCACCAAAATCGCCATCCGTACGGACAAATCGATGGGTGATACGGGCGGTACTTCGCGGGGCCGACCCACAAATCGTAATCAAGTCGATTGGGAACCTTGGGGGTATCGTCGGGCACCGGAGGCATCCCACGTTCACCGCCGACCCAACAGTGAACCTCGGTCACCGTGCCGATTGCTCCCGATTGAATAAACTCAACAACACGGTGCATGTTCTTGATCGCGTGACGCTGCGCGCCGAGCTGCGTGGCCAATTTATTTTTGCGTGCCAAATCACACAGTGTCCGCGTCTCATAAACGGTGTGCGCTAATGGTTTCTCAAGATAGACGTGCAGTCCCAACTGCATCGCGACATAGGCGGGATGAAAGTGAGTGTGATCGGGTGTACTAATCACGACAGCATCAAGACTGTCACCGATTTTGTCGAACATTTTGCGATAGTCAGTAAACCGACGAGAGTTCGGGAATTTCTGAAACGAAATTTTGGCACGCCGTTCATCCACGTCCACCATCGCAACAAGATTCTGTCTCCGGACGCCACTGACGTTTGCCGCTCCCCGTCCACCGACTCCGATGCACGCAATGTTCAGTTTTTCATTGGGGCTATCGGCTGCAGAGATCGGTCGAAGTATGGCCCCATGGTAGAACGCGATCCCCGCCGATGCCGCAGCAGTGTTGCGAAGTACGGCTCGACGCGAAATTTGATTCGACATGGCGGGGCCTCTCAGAAAAGCGGGGAGGTTGAGGGTGGTACCACATTGTAAGTGCTTGTGCACCGCGTCGTAACAGTCGACGACCGAGAATTCGACCACGACCGAAATAATCGCGAAAAACAAACACCGACTAGACATGCCTCGTGATCGCGGACATGCACCGCCAGCCGTCCTCAAAAAAAATCTCGCGACCGCTGATCGTTCACGTTCCTTTCAGGTTCGGATGGCAGAATGCCAGCAGAGACGCCAAATCGTGAGCTCTCAATCGCGAGTCGCCTCACCCTTTCTCAGCAAAAGCACACCTTTCAACAAAAACTGTGAGTCAAAAAGATGAGACGATATGGAATCGGCATTTTGATCGTCCTGATCGCTTGTTCGGCCAGCGCGATCGCGTGGAGCCAAATGACGGATGGTCCGCTAGACGGCGATCGAAATCAACGCGAGCGTGGCCACCGCCCTCGACATGACGCCCCTCGAAATTGTGGCGGTTCACCCGGATCACCGGATTTCCCGCCGCACTGCGGTGTCAGAAGGCACGAGGACTCGCCCGGCCGTTTACTCGACAACGATTCAGTCGCCCACGGCCCCGGCGTACGTGACCGCGGACGCCCTCCTCATCCGCTGCTCGAACTTTTCGACGTCGATCAAGATGGTGAAATTTCAAACGAAGAAATCGTCGCAGCAACTCCCATGCTGAAAAAAATGGACGCTAACGAAGACGGCAAACTGACGAACGACGAACTGCCCAAGCCACCTCGTCACGCCGCACCCTCACCACGAAACGAACGCGGTGACACATCCCTCAACACGACCGATAGCGAGATTGACATGAGCCCCCAACCTAAAGGCCACGTCGTGATTGACCAGGGTCATCAAACCGACCCACGCGATGGCGGCCGACCGGTTAAACTGATCGCGGCCGCACTCGGTGTGGAGGATGAAGTTTTTCGTCAGGCGTTTTCGACTGTCCAACCAGCACGTGGTGGTCATCCCACCGCACAACGGGCACGCGCAAACAAAGAAGTGTTGATGAGCGCACTGGAACCACACGGGGTCACCAATGATCGTTTGGATGAGGTATCGAATTGGTATCGCTATCGTCCAGAAAGCGGCGAACTTTGGCGACACCGAGAGGCAACAATTACCCCAGTCATCGAAGACGGAAAATTGGTGAGCGTTCACATCGACGAGGGTGGGGCGGGATACATTTCCACGCCTCGCATCCGCGTGACAGGGTTTGAAGACGTTCGCCTGAATTGCGAACTCGCATTTGACGAAGATTTAGAGAGCAATGGTCGAATCGTGTCGATCACAATCGACCCGGCGACTGATATCTAGAAGGCAACGAAAGAATGCGAGTATTGGTAGTCGAAGATGATCCCGACTTGCTCGCGGGCCTAACCCAGGCGTTGCGTGAAGAAGGCTACGCGGTCGACCACACGAGCGAAGGCGACGAAGCCCTCGCTCAGGCGCTGGCGTGGCCGTACGACGCGATCGTCTTGGACATCATGCTGCCCAATCTCAGTGGTCTGGAAATCCTTCGTGAACTGCGGAGGAAACAGTCGACGCCCGTTTTGTTTCTGACCGCCCTCGATTCGATCGACGATCGTGTCTCGGGACTCGACCTCGGCGCCGACGACTATCTCGTCAAGCCGTTCGATCTTGCCGAGCTGCTGGCGCGATTGCGAGCCGTGATCCGTCGCGGTCATGAGGTTGCCGATCCGATCATTCGGTTCGGCGATCTCGCGATCAACACGAGCGCGAGGTTGGTGACAAAAGGAGATGCCCCCATCGAATTGACAGCACGCGAGTACGCATTAGTCGAGCTATTGGCGATGAAACGAGGACGACTCGTGACGCGCACGTTCATCTACGATCATCTGTTTGATGAAAACCACGATTCGATGTCCAATCTGGTCGACGTGTACATTTCGCGAATTCGTTCAAAACTCGGCAAAGAGTTCGTAAAGACTCGACGCGGCGAAGGGTATTTCGTTGGCAATTAAATCGCTCCGACTGCGTATTCAGATCTGGCACGCCGCGATCTTGGCTCTGGTCGTGCTCGGATTCGCGGTATTGACCTATTGGCAACAGTACCACTTTCGGATGCGCGAGAACGATCGCGAGTTGTCGGCCGCTGTGGAAGTCCTGACCTCCCAACTCGCCGCAATTCCCGCGAGCGATTTGGAAGCCATGATCTCGTCGAATCCTGACTCCATCGAAATCGATCCAAACGTGATCGACGTTTGGCAACTGCTCGATGTTCCCGACACCTTCACGCATCGTCGCATCCGCAATCGGTTCGAGGCGCCCTACTTCATGATCATTTCGCCGGACGGGCGTGTCCTAAAGAGTTCGGCGTCGCGGTTTGAACGAACACCACCGGGGATGGTTTACCCACCACGTTCGGCGACGACGGGCATGGCATTCCGCAATCTCGGCGACTGGCGAGAAGCGATTTCAAAAGGTCCCGCGAATACCATCATTCTGGCGGGACGTTTTCAAGGTGCCGACTATGGCGACCTGCGTGAATTGGCATGGACTCTGACGGGTGTGGGTGTGGTGCTAATGTGCGTCGGATTGATCGGCGGATGGATTGCCTCGGGACGTGCCGTTGCACCGATCGAGCAAATCACGGCGGTCGCCGAACGCATATCAGGTAGCGAACTGTCCAACCGAATTGAGACCGACTCGATGGATCGCGAATTCGCCGGACTCGCCAACACGCTCAATCAAACATTCGATCGGCTCGAATCCGCGTTCAGGCGTCAATCTCAATTCACATCGGATGCGTCGCACGAATTGCGGACCCCGTTGTCTGTAATGAACATGCATCAGCAACTCGCATTATCAAAACCTCGTAGCGAGAGCGAGTATTGCGAGACGATTGAGGTTTGCCAACGAGCGACGAAACGGATGACCGAGTTAGTCGATTCGCTGTTAGTTCTCGCGCGACTCGATGCCAATATTCATTCTGAGTTCGAGACGATCGATCTCGCGGAGGTAACGCGTGACTGCATCGGGGAACTGCAACCTCTCGCCGATCAGCGACGTCTTTTGATTGACACCGAACTCGATGATTCGGTTTGCGTCCGTGGCGACTCGGTACAACTCGCTCAGGTCATCAACAACGTTCTGAACAACGCGATCAGGCACAGTCCCGAGGGCGAAACGATCCACGTCACTCTTTTCACATCCGATGACCAGGGCGTGTTACACATCATCGATCGAGGCTCGGGAATCGCGGTGGAACACCTCAACAAAATATTCGATCGCTTTTATCGGATTCAACAAGATCGCAGCCGGGGAGATTCCGGTGGAACCGGATTGGGACTGTCGATTTGCCAGAGCATCATGACCTTGCACGAAGGGACGATTTCGCTGCGAAGCGATCAGGGTGAAGGATGCGATTTCGAGATCCGGCTCCCTCTCACACCTCCGCCGATCACCGAAGCCCCCCACGGGTGAGTCGCCTTGACGCCGTGAAGAGCGAATAACGCGAAAAAACGGGCACACCGAAGGTCATAATGGGGAATTCAGCAGACTGTGTCAGGCAACGGTTCCGCCCGCCTTCACCCTCGACGAATTTCGGGTGCCCGACTACAACATGGGGGCAGATTGGCGGGAATCCCCTGATTGCCCCGCCCGATTCGTTTTCCCACTTTTCTCAACTCCGCCGCCCCCATCCGCTCATGTCGACCGCGCCTGCCGAATCCCAGACCGAGACCAACGACCCATATTTTCAGTCCCTGTTTGCCGAACGGATCGGCGGGGCGAATTATGGCAAGGGAACCGAGATCTACAAATTCGAAAAGATCAAACGGGCCAAACGAAAAGCACTCGCAGACCAGCCTGAGCGGAAATTGCTGGATTTCGGCATCGGCGAGAACGACTCGATGGCCGATCAAAGCATCCGTGACACGATGCAGCGAGAAATCAACCGCGTCGAGAATCGTGGCTACGCCGACAACGGTGTCGCGGAATACAAAGAAGCCGCCGCTCGTTTCATGCAACGCAACTTCGGCGTCGAACTCGATCCGGCAACCCAGATCAACCACTGCATCGGCAGCAAACCGGCCTACGCGATGTTGCCCGCCTGCTTCATCAACCCCGGCGACATCACGATGATGACCGTCCCCGGTTATCCCGTCGCGGGCACCCACACGCGTTACTACGGCGGCGACGTTTACAAACTGCCGCTGCTCGCCGAAAACAACTTCCTGCCCGATCTCGATGCGATCCCTGACGACATCTATCGTCGTACGAAGTTAATGGTATTGAACTACCCCAACTCGCCGACCGGCGGAACCGCACCGGCCGAGTTCTTTGAGAAGGTCGTCAAGCTCGCCAAAGAAAAAGAGTTTGTCGTTGTCAACGACGCCGCCCACATCGTATTGACGTTCGACGGCAAGCCGAGAAGTTTTCTCGAAACGCCCGGTGCACTCGACGTCGGCGTCGAAGTCCACTCGATGAGCAAGGGCTACGACATGATCGGATGGCGAATGGGATTTGTTGCCGGTCACCCATTGATCGTGCAAGCGTTCGCGGATGTCAAAGACAATAGTGACAGCGGTCAATTCATTGCCACACAAAAGGCGGCCGCCGCGGCACTCGACGACGACTCGATCCCCGAGCGGATTCGGGCGAAATACCGTCGCCGGATGGAGAAACTCGTCAAAGTCCTCAAAGACGCTGGCTTCGAAGCCGAGATGCCCGGCGGAACATACTTCCTTTACACCAAAGCCCCAACGCAATCCGCATCCGGCGAAACGTTTGCCGCTGCCGAAGACGCCACCCGTTTCCTGATCGAACAATTCGGCATCGTTACGGTGCCGTGGGATGACGCCGGTGCGTTCTTGCGATTCAGCGTGACGTACATCGCCGAAGACGAAGCCGCCGAAGACGCCTTGATGGCGGAAACGGCTTCACGTCTCGCTGGGGCCGGATTGCAATGGAAATCCTAGGCGGCCCCCACTACGCCGTCGCCGGTGCCGGCGAATCGCACGGCCCCGCTGTCACCACGATCATTCACGGTTGCCCTCCCGGACATCAGATCCGCCGCGCCGAGGTACAACCGTTTTTGGATCGTCGCCGACCGGGCGGAAACAAACACGGCACACCGCGAAACGAAAAAGACAAAGTCGTCTTCCTCTCGGGGCTGTACCGTGATGACGTCGACGTCCTCCTCGGCGGTTCGACGCTCGGTGTCAATGTCGACGGGGCGTCGTTCGAAACCGAAGGCTATGAAGACGGATTCACAACAGGTGAACCGATCGCTGCCATCGTGTTGTCGACGAGTAAAAAATCAGGCGACTACACGCAGTTCACAGGCCCCGGTGGAGAAGTCCGCCCGGGACATACCGACCTCGTCAAATATCACCAATCCAAAGGGTTCGTCGATATCCGCGGCGGTGGACGGTCGAGTTACCGTAGCACCATCAGTGACGTGATCGGCGGCAGCGTCGCGAGGATCGTACTGCAACAATTGTTCGGTGTTCGGATTCTTTCGTCGATCAGCCAAGTGGGGTCTCTGCGAACATCAATGAAACTGGGCGACAAACTCTCGCTCGAAAACGCGGACGAAACCCAGCGACAACTCGACGAAGCGGAAATCCCATCGATCGATGTGGAGTTTGCTAAAGCCGCAGGTGAAGCAATCAAAGAAACGCGTCGGCGAGGTGACTCGCTCGGCGCCGCCGTGGAAGTGGTTGCCGTCGGTGTGCCACCTCTGTTGGGTAACCCGCTCTACCAGAGTTTGAAAGTGCGTCTGATGGGCGTCCTCGGTGGGCTCAACGCCGTGCAGTCCTGCGAGATCGGATCCGGCGTTGACGTCGTCGAACGAACAGGCAGCGACAACAACGATCCGATCCGGCATGACGGTTACCAATCCAACACGCACGGCGGTCTCATTGGCGGCATCACCACGGGGAATCCATTGGTCGCGCGCGTCGGATTCAAGCCGACGTCGACGATCAACCTGCCGCAGAAATCCGTCACGAAAAACCTCCGTGACATCGACTTTGAACTCGCTAAAGGACGCCATGATCCGTGCGTTGGCGTTCGAGCGGGAGTGACACTTGAGTCGCGAATGGCAATCGAATTGCTCAACTCGCTGCTCGCGTATCAAGCATCCGCTCACGCCGGCGATCCGATCAATCTGTTTTAGATTGAACAGACTCCTCTGCGGGAGCGATCCAATCGAACCGGATCCCGCTGGCGATTAGTTCCACTAAACTGGCCTCGAGACGGGTGATCAACTCGCTTCGATCACGCCTCGGTTGCCCACCACGGCGCAGTCCCATCAACGCCCCTACAACGCGTGTCTGCGGATTGATAATCGGCGACGCCACGATCGCGTGATGGGGAGACTTGCTCGGAGGCTCAACAGCGATCGGCGCACTGTGGTAGAGCACCGTTTGCCTCCACCGCCCAATCCGGTCGAGCACTTGGGCGAAGTCATTCGCCAATTCGGCACGGATGTTCTCATCAAACTCCGTCGCAAAATCGGCTGGAGACGTTTGGATGTCACCGCGAGAGAGCGAGCACGTCAACTGCCAATCCGAATCCACACGCGACCAAATCATCGCTATCTCCAGACCGATGACATCATCAATCGCGTGTAACGCATCCTCTAGAAAACGCGGGTTTGTCGATGCGGAATAAAACAGTTTCGCAATCGTCCTGAGCCACATCATCAGTTGGTCTCCTTGCTCAGCGTCGAAGCTCGAACCCAGCGTCGCGACGAGCGAGGTGCGTTGATCACCACTTCCCCGATCGAACACCTGCGAACTCGATTGACTCAGCGGCCTCGGTGTTCCCAACGAAATCATCCGCTCGGTAACCTCGGTCGGTTCAATCACAATCGTCACGTGCTGCATGTGCAGACGGGCGACGCCACGAACGAAACAAGTTTTACCGGGCAACAATTCGCGTCCTGGGTCGACTGTGATCCGACAATTCCGGCTAGTATTTTGCAACAATATTTCGCCGCCGGGCAGTGGCGAAACGGTAACATGCGATCGTGAAATCTGGGTCTCGAAACGATCCGCGACAATCAAACGCGGAATGCTGTTTTGGTCGTTGTAGTAAAACGGAACTGATTCCGTGCGACGCTGCCGCCCCACCTCGACGGCGCTGACCAAAGGCACGACGAGCCTCCGCTGCCCACCGGAATACACACTCAACTCGGCCGCGACCGGGCTGGACTCGTGAAAATTGGAAGGGGAATCGATCATGGTGCCGGGTCATCAATTTGTCTTGGCCGCCAGCGCAATCTCACATGGCGTCCGCATTCTGTCACCAACTACATTGCAATTAGTGGCAACATTTGGACACGCTTGCCGCGAAAATTGGATGTACCGAATTGGCAATGCCGTTTTGACGTTCTCGTCGCATGCCATCGATCATGAATGCGAAGACATTTGAAAATTTGACATTCAGGTCGCCGCACCACAAAATCCGAGACGCGCGAATTGAATTTCCTCCTGAGTTCCACTTCCACTCCGCTGACTTTCCCGATGGCTCATGAATCCTGACGAATCAGAGTCGCATCTCTTCTCCACACGGGTCCCCGGCGATGACGAAGCGGCCGAATCGGACCCATTTTCGACCCGACCGCCTCCTGATCCGAACGATGCATCCAACGGTTCCCCGGCCGATGCATCCGACGGCGAGCCTGTCTATCAATCCGAATTCTCTACACGAGTCGACCAATCGCTCGATACGCACGGAGATGTCAGCGAGTCAGGCTCCGGTGACGCGTCGGCTACCGCGTCATTCCGATCGCCGATGCGATTTCGCGTGCTGCGTCCACACGCGAAAGGTGGATTAGGCCAAGTCTCGTTGGCACAGGACACCGAACTGAAACGACAGGTAGCCGTCAAAGAGATTCAGGATCGGTACGCGGATCTTCCCGAAAGCCAAGCTCGTTTCGTATTCGAAGCCGAAGTAACCGGACGACTGGAACACCCCGGCATCGTTCCGGTCTACGCCCTCGGGCGACACCACGATGGACGTCCCTACTATGCGATGCGTTTCATTTCCGGCACGGCAATGGATGACGCCATCAAGCAACTGCATCGCTCGCCGGACGCGAACACGTTTGATCGTCGTCTTCGCGACCTGCTGAATCGATTCATCAGCGTGTGCAACACAATCGACTACGCACACTCTCGGGGATACATCCACCGCGACCTCAAACCCGCAAACGTGATGCTGGGCGAGTACGCGGAAACTCTCGTCGTCGACTGGGGGCTCGCCAAACAAATCGGCGCCCCCGAAGCGAACACGGAGAAGGCACAAACGAACGATCAAGATGGTCCACTCGGAAGAGTTGCCGACTCAGATCACCAGCACGGGCGTGGCAAAACGCGAGCCGGTCGCGCCGTCGGAACGCCACAATACATGGCCCCCGAACAGGCCGCAGGTGATATCGAGAAAATCGGACCACACACCGACATCTATTGTCTTGGCACAACGCTGTACCATCTCCTGACCGGCATCGCCCCGCTGGCCGATCAAGGAAAGATGTCAATTTCTCAATTGCTGCGTCGGATCCAGCAAGGCGAGATTCCGCCGCCCATCTCAGTTCGTCCCGCTACCCGCAAGACACTCGACGCGATCTGCCGAACGGCGATGGCGATCGATCCCAAGGATCGCTACGCATCGGCACGTCTGCTGGCGCAAGACATCGAAAACGAACTCGCCGATGAACGGGTCAGCGTCGTCCCCGAATCGATTTCCGATCGAGCCGGTCGATGGATGCGCAAACATCGTGGCATCACGGTCACGGCCGGTGTCTCGCTATTCGCCCTGACGCTGCTTTCCACCGCATTCTACGCCGTCACGCAATCAACGCTCGATCGAACCCGGCGTTACCTTCAAATCAGCCAACTCGAACAACAATTCGACAGTGCGATTCATGCCGAGACGCAACGACAACGCGACGCCGCAATCGTCTCCGATGCGATCACGCCGCCGGAGTCGCTGATCACCTCGAGTCGGCAAATGATCGACCAAATCGAAACTCTTCGCCGAAAAGAGACTCCCGATTTCGAAGACACCAACCGACGACTCTCGTTGCTAGGGAATTGGACTTCCGCGATCGAGCAACTCAGCCGGAAACGCATGAACCGGGATTTGCACGCGACCTTGGTCAGTGAAGTCGATCGATTCGGCAAATCGTTTCCTTACACGGATCTTCCAGGATTCGACGAAGAGATCACACGACTGAAACGGTTGGCTCGTGACCGGATCGCCCAGTGGTATCCCGTCGCATCACCCGAGTTAAGCGAACCTCAATTTGTTTCGATACGCGGCGTGCCAACGCGAGCGAGCGATCCGCTCGAGCAAGAGACAGTGTCAGTACTCGATACGCCTCCCGGCAACGTGCAAGTCTCGGCGAGGTTTACCGGCGACACCGCGCAAGCGCGCAGTGTCGGAATCGTGTTGTCGGAATCAAATGATCCGTCGGTCGAAAATTCAGGGTATCGTTTCCTGCTCGCCGATCAAAGCTATCACCCGATCTATGACAATGACGCCCGACCGAGCATCGCCGAGGCAAACCGTCGAAACAGTTTGATGGCGTTCATCATTCGTGGCGAAGACATCCTGCGCGTGCAACCGGTCACGTTGTCGCCCCGGCCCGACGCAGCAGGTGACAGCCTGCCAAAGCTAACTGCGCGCCGTGAGCGGGGAACGCTGCTAACGTTTTTAATCGATGACGAACAAATTCGGTTCGAAGATCTTTTCCCGATTCCACCAGACCAACCCGGCCAAATCGGATTGGTCTGCCCGCCCGACATGGGCGTGCAAGAATTCATCGTCGAGGCCCAACGCGACCGCGCCAACGTTGAGAGGTTTGTTGAATCGGGAAGCGAGCGAGAAAACCAATCCGTCCCGTCCCTTCAAACCGAAGAAGTTGCCGACCCGATCGAACAAGGTGACCGCGCGTTCTCTGAAGGTGACTTCGTCGCCGCCCGTCGATTCTACGAACAACTCCCCGGCAATGTGGAAGCGCTCGCGAAGACAGCCTTGACCCTCGAATTTCTGGATCCGGACGAGTATCCGGTTGTCCTCAGAAAGATCATTAACGACTACGCTCCCGAAGGAGTCGAATCCGAGAACGTGCGTCAATGGTATCTGTACGCCGGTGTCAAACTGTTTCTTCACTATCTTCGTCAGCCAGACGAACGTTCGCGAGCGGACTGGGTATTGTCGCGTTTGCGGGTCAACTATGACCTCGAAGACGTGCAGTCATTGATCCCCGAAGTCGAGCGTCAATCCTTCACCCAAACACTACTGCGACCTGGCAAACGAACACGCGTGCTCTTCGGAAACGATGGCGATATTGAAGAACTCGAAGGCACGATCGAATTGCTCAGCAACAACCCGCGTTGGCGAAGGCTCGCGTATTGGCGAAAGGCAGACGCGTTGCAGTATGACTGGAATCTGTCACCCGAGAAAGCTCGTGCAGCGGCCGCGCCGATACTCGATCGGTTGATCGAAGAAATGGGCGCCGCCCCAAGCGCCGACACACTCGACTGGATCACGATCGTACGAGATCGCATTTGGATTCATATCCTCGATGGAACCTACGATGAAGGGAAAGCCCTACTCGTTCGTTCGATCGGAGAACAACGTGAAAGGATCCCAACCTCTCGGCTGCCCCTGTTGATCGACCGAGCGAGGTTGCTCTACGCCGAAGCCCCATCCAACGATCAAGAAGCAATCGACGACCTCAAGTATTTCTTGCAACGCGTGAACCCAGAAACACCGCCACAGGGAATTCACGTCACTCACTACGGCGAGGCGTGTGGGATCCTCGGCATCCTCTATGAACGACGTGGCGACACCGAGGCTGCCGAAGAAATCTGGCGTGCGGGACGAAGACGTAATTGGGGACCATGGCGGAGCGATCCCGCTTCAATCGTTACCGCCAAGGGCGCGATCATGGTGCTCGAAACAGAAACCCCCGAACCCATCTTGGCCGCGAGGACCAACGGCTATTCGCAAATCGAATGGCAACAAATTGTCGATGAACTCTTCGCCGGTTCAGGCCTGAGCGATGTGGCTATTCGCAACATGGTCTTCAACAGCGAACAGGTTCCTGATGAATGGATTCAAACCGTCGCGGAGAAATGCTTCTCCGGACCACGTGGAAGAGCCATCGGTGATGCCACACTGCTGCATCAAATTCCGCTGATGCAAACCAACACCGGTGGAGTCACCTTGATTCTCTATCAAGCGATCGTGCACTTGACGATGGGCGGTGAGGAAGTTTTCGAAACCTATCCTGAATTCGACGAAATCGTGTTCGACCGCTGCGGCCGATTGATGTCCGCGTTTCAGGAAGACCGCATCGGTTGGAACGAGATGGCGTTCATCCTGGCCTCATTCACCGGCAGTTGGAACGAAAGATCGTTTGTGAAACTGTCCGAAAAGCTCGACGATCACGACCTTTCTGCAGGATTCGCTTTGATTTTTGCGCTGATGCAGCAGGTAAAAAACGACGACGTGCAAAAATCTCGATCAATCGTCGAAAATTTTGTGCTCCCCGATTCCGAGGAATTACCCTCCCTCTATCGGAGAATCGCGACCGACCGCCTCGGGCCATTTGAAGACTCCCCATAGGCGACGTCGCGCGAGTTTGGATATTGTTGGCAACGGATCGCTCGGTTCCTTCCTGATACGCTCTGCTAAGTTTCGCATATGTTTCGACCACTTGTTCAACCTGCACCGCACGAACGCTCCGCGGCACCGCTCACCGTGATCGTCGTTCTGGCATTGATTCTTTTTTGCGGTCGACTCGCCCCACCCACTTGTTTCGCCGAACCCGCCGGTCGATCGATTGATACCGGGATCGCCGAACTCAATGGGTCGATCACATCGATCTTGCCCGCCGACACGATGCTATGGATCGGTTCACCGGATTGGTCATCGACAGCCGACCGTCTAAATGAGTTGCCCATGCTGCGTCTATTGTCGTCGGACGAAATGAAACCGTTTCGCGACCAGACAGAAAAACGCAGCAATGAGTTTTTACTCGACGCGTACGGCCTCGATTTTAAAGCCATCGACGAGACTGTCTCGGGTGAGTTCATCGTCGCCGGGCTCACCACCGAACAGGGCGAACTCTCGATCACTTGTTTCGTTCAAACCCCGAATGAAAACGTCGCGAACACGTTCATTCACTCAACCGCTGCTCTGTTAAAGGAACGTGGCGCTCGTGAAGAAACGGCGGCGACATCCAACACGATCCAACTCGCTCTTAAGGCCGTTGGCGAACAGTTAGTCCTCGGAACACTCGGATCACACGCCATGATCAGCGGTGATGTCGCTGTCGCGGCCAACCTGATCAACCGATGGCAGCAGCGTTCCTCAAACGAGGAACCGACAACGGCGTCCGTCGACTCGGCCGGAAACTCCCGTCTCGTCGAGCAACCCGAATTCGCAACAACGATTGCCGGACTGCAAGGCTCGCCTCCTTCCTTGCTGCGTTGGTACTTCGATCCGATCGCGTTCGCAGTCGCGAGCGAAAAGACGGCCAACCGAAAGAGTAGTCTGACATCGACGCCGACATCGTCCGAAGAGTCCTCCCGGATTCCGTTCCCAATGCGTCATGGGTTTCCCGGCTTGAAATCAGTCGCTGGTCGAGCGTGGATCAATGAAGCGACCGGTGATCTCGAATCACGCACCTTGATCCATGCCCCGACGCGTGAGGAGGCATTGGAGATGTTTCAGTTCGAACCCGGTTCCCTCGATGTTCCGTTGTGGCTGACGGACGAAGCCAACGTTGCCACCATTGTCCGCTGGAATCTCGATCAGATGATTTCCAATGCCGAGGCAGTCTATGACGACGTCACCGACGCACCGGGTGCTTTCGCCGGCACGATGCAGGACCTCAAAACCGAATTAAAGGTCGATTTGCTCGACGGGCTATTTCCGATCATCGGCCCCGAGTTGGTGATCTACTCCGTCAACGATTCCTCGCAAAACAACGAGTCAACGGTCGTTTCGATCGAGATCCAGGATCCCGCGAAGAACGAAAAATCGGTTGCCGCGATGATGTACAACCTGTTAATCGGCGATCCCGAGGCGCGGCGCATTCGTTTGCCCGGCAAACGCTATGAGATGTGGCAAATCAAACTGATCGTCGACGAAGACACGACGCCGTTTTCGAAAGCAGGCTTGATCGTGGCCGACGGACGTTTGTGGTTTTGCACGCATGCGTCAACGCTGCAAAAACTGGTTCTTCAGCGCAAAACAAGTCCTTTGGCCGAGACGAAAGTGTTCCACGTGTTTGACAAAGTCGTCGAGAACGAGCGACATCCTCGCTCATTCGGTATCTCCATCGCGCGGATGGATCGTGACGCCCAAAACACCTACGAAGTGCTTCGGGCGCAAGGCGTGCAAGGTCTCGAAAACGTTGAGAGCATCTACGCGACGTTGCTGCGTTCTATTTTCTTTCGCGATAACGCTGACGGAGAAAAAGAGTCTCGCGGCACCATCGCGGACGAAATCGACTTCAGCGTGCTGCCGTCTTATGAGTTTGCCCGCCAGTATCTCAAAAATCTCGCCGTTATCAGTCGAACCACGGACACGGGGTGGGAAATCTTTGCGGTCGTTTTCGATGAAGAATCCGACTCACGCTAATCCGTTCTACTCGACCGCTTGCACCTCGCCTCAACAATCAGATGCCGCACAACGTGATCCTCGCTTAGCCAATCATCATGAGTTTACAGTCCTTGAATCGGTTTCCATCGTCGACCTCCTCGTGCATCACCACCTTGTTTTGCCTACTGGGTCTGTCGCTTTTTCCAGCCATGACTGCTGCGCAGACAACAAACCTCTCAGGAATTTCTAGCGCAACCTTTCAACGACCGACGATCGCGGATTTCGAATCGGCTCGACACGAAGCGATCAACGGTGTCGCTGAATTGAACACCTATTTGGGAAACGGCTCGAACGCGGAAGCATGGAAACAGTTTTTAAAACTGCAAGAGCTCAATGAATTACTGAGCACTCTTCCTGCTCCCACGTTTGAACCGATCGATTTCGACGACCGCGATCGTGAGCTTAGTGAGATCGAAAGCCACTACCTCGATCAGATTCAAAGTATTCGTGAAACGGCGGCCCGGCTAATGGGCAAGCACAAAGGACTCGAACGCGGCGTGATCTCGCGGTTGCGAGAGTCGATCAAACGGCTTGTCTTGACCAGCGAATTGAGGGTGGATGCAACGCTGGAGAAGGGATTCCACTTTCGCCGCGACAATATTGTCGCGATGCTGGAATCTCCCCATCAAAATGACCTTGAGTTCTATCGCGTTCTTCTTCCGATGGCCTCGTGGATGGACCAATACGGACAAGCCATCGACTGGACCCCGCGTGCCATGTCGCAGTGGTCTCGTCCCAATCTGCGAGTGAGCATTTCCTCCGCCGCAATGAAACAGGTGACTCTACGACCAATCCGAGAGATCAAACCGATCGAAGAGTGCGAGGATGGACGACGGATTACCGGCCGCGCCCTCGTCACCGGATTTGCCTACATGACTCCTGTCAGTTCGGCCCTCACGGGCGCGCCGCATCACATGCTGCACAATCAATCGCTGCTCTATCAACCGCCGCAATGTCAAATCGTGTTCGACGGAAACATCGAGTCGACACTGAATGGTTCCGAAGGACCGATCTCCTTTGGATTGATCGGAAACACGCGCATGCACGGAATAACGCCCGTCATGCTGGGGACCGATCGGTTCACGGTTTTGCCGATTCAAACGTCGTCATCCACTCACTTGCGAACCCGCCACGTTTCCACGCGGCGAAACGGCGTGGGCAGTCGATTGGTACGAAAAATCGCGACGAACGTGATCGAAAAGAAACAACCTGAGTCACAACGTAATCTCGACAAAGGGGCCGTTGAACGATTTAGCACCTCCTTCATGGAAGACGTGACGCAAGAAATCCTCGACGCGGAAGTCGATTTCAAATCCGACGTCCTCGCGGCGATGGACCGATCCGACGTCCGACCGACCGACTTTCATTTTATCGGAAACAACAACCATCTCGAAATCGGCATGACACTCAACGGAGGCTTTGGACTCGGGGCGCCTCCGATCACCCCTCCATCGATCATCCCGAGCCTGCCGACGTTTTCGCCACGTAGCGATCCCGACGTCACGATCCGAATTCACGAATCCGTCGTCGAACGCGTCGCACAGCGGATGCTGGCAGGCGAAACGATTTCAGATTTCTCGGCGTTGATCCAGTCCGCGGGACTACCTGTCTCCGAGGACGAGTCCGAACAAATGCCTGATGACATCTTGATCGAATTGGCCGACGACCTGCCGGTAACCGCGAGGTTCGAGAACAATTCACTCGAACTCGTCGTCCGCTGCGATCGTTTTCAAGTCGGTCGGGCCAGTCCGATCGCGGTAAACTTCACGGTTCGCTACGATGTCCGCATTGACGCAGGAAACGTGAAGTTTGAACAGATCGGTGACCCCGAGGTCACTCCCCCGGAATCGAAACGTACCGGCATCCGCTTTTACACCATGAAGAATGTCGTCGCCCGGCGGTTGAAGAAGGAAATCCCAAGGGAAAACTTGCTAGAGGGTTTCGATCTCGACGCCCCCGCAGACCGACTCGGCCATTTAAGTTTTGATACCGCCGATGTCACCGCGGGTTGGCTCACGTTGACGTTGCGTGGCGATCGTTAACGGCATTACTGCATGCGAGGAAAACGGTTGTGTGCCGATCGGAAACTCCGCGTCACGAACCGCCTGTGTTGGGCGATCAACGAAATGGAATTTTGATCCGCGGACTACGCCCCGATGACACGACCATCGCTTCCGATTGACGAAGTCCTGCCACCGCTCGTCGATGCCATGATGGCGGGAAATCCCGTCGTGTTGAAGGCGCCCCCGGGTGCCGGTAAGACAACCGGTGTCCCTCTGGCGTTGTCCGACCGCGACGGGATGGGAGACGGCCAAATCTGGGTCATTCAGCCGCGACGTCTGGCCGCTCGCAGCGTTGCAGAATTCCTGGCAAGGTCTCTTGGTGAACCGATCGGGAAAACCATCGGGTATCACGTCCGGCTCGACCGCAAAGAGTCTGAGGTGACGCGGGTTCTTCTGATGACCACGGGGATTTTTCTCCAACGGATGCAATCCGATCCGTTACTCGAACGGACATCCTGTGTGATCCTCGATGAGTTCCACGAACGGAGCCTCGAACTCGACCTCGCACTCGCCATGACCCACCGTCTGCGAACACAACTTCGCGACGACCTCCGATTGATTGTGATGTCCGCGACACTCGATCCACAACCGATCGCGATTTTCCTCGGTACTGAATCACGTTCGCTTGAGTGCGAAGGGAGAAGTTATCCGGTCGAGATATCGCATCACGCTCCCAATCCTCGCGAACGTCTCGAACATTCAATCGTGCCTCTGATCAGCGAAGCCGCTCGACAAACGGACGGTCACGTGCTCGTCTTTTTGCCTGGGATCGCAGACATACACCGCGTCGAAAACGTTCTCCGCGATGCGGACGTTGCCCCTTCCGATGCGATCGTCATCCTGCACGGTTCGCTCACTCCGAAGCAACAAGATGATGCCATCCGAAACGCCCCGGCGGGTCCACGAAAGATCATCTTGTCGACCAACATTGCGGAAACTTCGGTGACGGTCGATGGTGTCACGGCAGTGGTCGATTCGGGACTCGCCAAAACTCCCACGCTCGACTCGAGACTCGGTCTGACAAGATTGCAAACCGGTCCGATCTCGATCGCGTCAGCGGACCAACGCGCCGGTCGGGCAGGGCGAACCGCAGCGGGAAGGTGCTACCGAATGTGGTCGACTGCGGCGCATCGGACGCGTGAGGCGTTCGACAGCCCCGAAATATCGCGTGGCGACCTTGCGAGCGCCGTGTTGACGTTGGCAAACCTCGGCGAAGACGTCGACGGCCCATTCCCGTGGCTGACTCCGCCACCGGATCATGCGATTGACGCGGCCGTGCGATTGCTCTCCGGACTCGGTGCGATCGATGACTCGGGACGAATCACCTCGCTCGGACGCACGTTAGCGAGATTACCTCTTCACCCTCGCGTCGGCCGATTTGCGATCACCGCAGTCATGCATCTCGGTGTTGCCAAAGCTGCCGCGGGGGCGGCGTTGCTCAGCGAACGCGACCCATGGGACGGCGAAACGAACAATGGCCCCGAACGCTCACTCACGGAAAAAATCCGGTGGGTCATCGAGCATCCGAAATCCACGGGGCGCACCTTTACAAACGTGGTTCGCCAAATCCAGAGATCACTCGAACGAGCGAACCTTGATAAACGCGACGATTCGACCGAACTCGCTTCAATTTCTCTGGATGAAAGCCAAACCGTTGCCCGAGCATTACTCGCTGCATATCCCGATCGCGTTGTGCTACGTCGTGAAGGCGCCCCTGATCGTGGCGTGATGGTTGGACGTCGAGGAGTCCACGGACTCACCAAGATTTCCGGCACCGGTCATGAATCAAGGCTATTGCTCTGTTACGACGTCGACGGAAGTGCCACCGAGTCACGTGTTCGTGGTGCGGTCGAAATTGATGAATCGTGGTTACCATCGGACAGCATCACTCAAGGGATCGATGTCGATTTTGACACCACCCGCGAAACCGTCGTGTGCCGCTCCACACGTCGGTACGCCGACCTGATCCTCGGTGAAACACCAGTCGCCTGCGACGCGAACCCGGCAACGACGGAACGGCTCTACACGGAGGCGATCGAGCGACGTGACCGCGTGCATCCGGAACGTTCGCAGGGACAACCTCACGAACTCGATGCGGCATTGCACCGGATCCGATTGGTGCTCGAGCATTGCTATAGCGGCGATGAACCACCGTTTGGCAACGTCGACGACCTGTGGCAGGACGTCTGTAAAGAGCTTTGTCATGGCAGGCGTTCGTTCGCCGAACTTCGACGGGCACCGTGGATGGACCACCTCATCGGAAGAGTGGGCTACGAGTTTTGGGGAACGGTCCAAGCCGAAGCCCCCACTCACCTGACCCTGCCCAGCGGCAACCGGGCCCGGGTCGGCTACAGCATGGAGCGACCGCCATGGATCGAGGCCAAAATTCAGGAGTGCTTCGGATGGCCGCAGACGCCTCGCATCCTCGGCGGAAAGATCCGTGTGCAAATGCACTTGCTCGGCCCCAATCGACGCCCGCAACAGATTACCGAAGATCTTGAGAGTTTCTGGAAAAATACTTACTCCGAAATCCGCAAAGAGCTTCGCCGCCGATATCCAAAGCACTACTGGCCCGAAGATCCGACGACCGCAACGGCTACTCACAACGGTCTGAAACCGCGAGACCGATAAACTCGCGAAAGGATTGGACAAACAGCCGGGCATTTGAGCTTGAGTTCGACTGACCGTAATGCCGAAAAGAATGGATGACTCCGTGCTGTTCTAGGACTTATTTGGATTGCACAGGGTGGCCACTCGAATTCGTTGCGGATTCGGCTCCGTGGTCACCGATGCTCTCCGTGGGGTTCGGCTCCGCTTCAACGACGATGGACTCGCTTAATCGATGGCTCTTCTCCCCGTCACAACGAACCGCGTCAGCACGCCGCTGAACAATCAACGGCTGTTGTATCAGCTCAACAACGACCAACTCGCAATCCAGCATCAGTACGACCAACTCAGCACCGGACGTCGGGTGTTGCGGATGAGCGACGATCCGGCGGCGGCGAGCCGTGCGATCGGATACCAGCGAGGCATCGCCTACAGCGATCAGTTGGTTCGCAACGCCAACGCCACCGAAGCGTTCTATCAATCCACGGACGTGGTGCTCGATCGCGTCGACAATGCCTTGATCGAAGCACGCGGGGCCGCCGTCGAAGCCGCCCAGAGCGTGTTGTCCGAAGACCAGCGTGAAGCGCTCGCGATGACGATTCGTCAAAACATGGAATCGATCGTTGCGGCAGGAAACGGAATGTTCAACGACCACCAATTGCTCGGTGGCGTTTTGGAAAGCGGAGCCGCCCTACAATTCGAAAACGATACCGTTCGCTTCAACGGGACCGGTGCCGTCGGTCAAACCAAAGTCGGCACCGGAAACGCGGAAACGTTCACGGTGACCGGTGCGACAGCAATCGGTATCGGGGGCACTTTCCAAACCGGCAATTCGCTCAATGCCGCCATCAACGACGACACCCGTTTGGTCGACATGCGGCAAGGTATCGGCGTCAACCCAGGCATCATTACGTTGTCCGATGGTGACAATCACGTCGAACTCGACTTACGAAACGCGGCCACCATCGGTGACGTCGTCGACGTTCTTCGCACCGTGGAACTCGGTGGACGATCCCTCGGGGTGAGTTTGGGTGCCGACTCCATTTCGATTCAATATGGCGATTCGCTCCCCGGAACGCTGGCGGTGATTGATGCCGAGGGAAGCACGCTGGCGAAAGATCTCGGAATTTCCAATCCGATGGGATACCGTTCGCCGCCCCTCGTCGGTGATCGGCTTTCACCGCGGGTAACCTCATCTACCAAGATCAGTGATCTCGGAGGCGGGGCCGGCCTGAACCTTGCCAATGGAATCGTGATTCAACGCGGCAGCGAAAGTTTCACGATCGAATTCGACGACGCCGAAACGATTGGCGACGTTTTAATCGCGATCAACCGCAGCGACTCGGCCGTCCACGCCGAACTCGATGAAATTCAAGGGCGAATCAACCTGAGTGGACTGATCTCGGGCGTTGACTACAGCGTGGGCGAAAACGGCGGTACCGCGGCAACGGAACTCGGCATTCGCACCGCCGATGCGGACACACTGCTGAGCGATCTGGCTCGCGGGCGAGGGCTGAGTTTGAACCCCAGTGGTCCCGACCTCGTGATCACGCGGCCCGACGGCATTGATCTTGAATTCGACCTCGAAGGCGCCGAGACGATTCAAGACGTGATGGACTTGGTGGCGAACCATCCCGACAACCAAGACACACGCCGCGTTCGAGTTGCACTCAATTCGGTCGGCAACGGACTGCAATTGACCGCTCCGACGGGTACCGAACCGATTCGTGTCAGCCAACCGGGCCTGAGCGATGCGGGCGTCTACCTGGGTTGGATCGAAGAAGGTCAAAGCGAAGCGACGGCCCAAACGAACATCGGTGTCTCGCAGTTAACCGGCGAAGATTACAGCCCTCGCGACGCGGGGGGCGCCATCGACACACTGCTGCGTTTGGAAAAAGCCGTCCGTGACGGAGACATTTCCGAAATCGGACGTCTGCAGGCACAACTCGACGATGACCTCGATACGAGTAGCCGGACGCGTGGACGAGTCGGCGTGTGGACTCAAAGTTTGATCGAAACGCGTTCAGCAATCGAAGACGAAACGGTGTTGCTGAAGTCCCAATTGTCAGACGAACTCGACGCTGACTTAGCAACCGTGATCAGCGAACTCGGAGCCCGCCAAGCCGCCTTGGAAGCATCAATGCGATTCATCGGACAGGCTTCCAACTTGACTGTTCTGAACTACCTCTGAGCAGAAAATGGCGTGCTGTTTGGCTTGTTCGGCCGAATCCGCCTGACGGTGCGGAGTGCCACGAGACGACACCTCACCGGGTGAATATCTATAAGTCCTTTGGCAAGGCAGCGTTATGAGCCCGTGGCTTTGACGTGCGAGCTTCCAAACCAGCGACTCGCGAGCCGGTTATGCCGATTTTTTCGATTTATTTGCTGGAATCGGTTATCCCCCGACGCCCGCGTTGCCGATGAGAGACGTGACGCTACTTTCAACACGTGCATGAACCCTGCCTAACCGGAACTCAGCCATGCGGATTGATACCCATCGCTTCGGCACCCTCGAACTCAACGCCGATCAGCTGTTCCTATTCCCGCAGGGTCTTGTCGGAATGGAATCCTTGCACCAATGGGCATTGATTCCTGATCCGGACAACGATTCGGTCGCATGGTTGCAATCCGCAGCACGCGGTGATCGCGCGATGGCCGTGGTCAGCCCGCGAGCTTTCTTCCCTGACTACCGGGTGCACATCGGACGCCGCGACTTGGCGGGACTGCACCTGTCGAGCGGTTCGGAAGTCTACATCATGACAACCGTGGCAGGGCACGTCGGCAAATTGACGACCAACCTTCGTGCACCCTTGTTGATCAACCTCGATCGTCGGTTGGGTTGCCAAGTCATCACCAATGACGACCGTCCACTCCGCCAACCGTTGCCAACACTGGTTCGCTCCACCGCCGAACCATTGCCGGTCTCACAGGTGCGTGCCGCTTAAGGCTCTGTCCATCGCCACCGGGAATTCTTTTGCCCCGGTGTTGTCGCAGCGTGAAGGTTGACCGCGAGCCGAAAGGTTTCGCTCATCGTCACGCGTTTCTTAATCGGCCGATCTTGCCGATCTCCGCGTGGATAATCGCGGATCCAACGCACAACGTGCTCGTCGTTGTTTCGTTAGTTGACGGATCGCATTCGCGGTTGTTCATTCCATCACGTCAGCCACGACGTGCTGCCGATTGTGTCACCAATCGCAACGAAAGGCACGGCCTGAGTCAGCAACGCACGCCGACGCACAGTGCGTTTCTTGTGTGCGTGATCTGGTCGCATGCGTGATCCGGCTGCCTCACGGGGGCCCTGCATCGTCGGCTCTTTGCGCTGACATCGGCGGCAATCGGCCGTCCACACAATCTTCGCGATTTTTTGGCAATCTGCTCGCTAATAGTGCGAACCCGCACGACCGGTAAGTGTGGACCTTCTAGGCGGATCTTGGACAAAACGATGTCGTCGCGACGATCACTCTTTTAGCGAGGCGGAGTCGACATCGTGTTGACTCCACTTTAGAGACCTCGTTCGATTGTTGCGATGGAATGCAGATCACGGCACGGATTGCCGAACCGAACGCATCAAGATTCCAACCAATTTGGTCCCACTGATTCTCCCTCCAGAAATATCAAACCGAGGACATTATGCTCGTCCTTTCCCGACACCGCGACGAAAGCATCATGATTGGTGATGACGTGGTTGTGACGATTGTCGACATTCGCGGCGATAAAGTTCGCCTTGGCATCGAGGCACCGCAAGCGATTCCGGTGCACCGCCAGGAGGTGTACGACGCGATTCAACGTGAAAATCGTCGTGCATCGCAAACCGGTGCTGGCGCGACCAAAGACGTCCGCCCACCACAATCATAGCGGCCGCTGCCTTCGCGTTCCTCACCGACCCCGTGTTTCCAATGAAATCACGTCATGGGTGACAAAGAGGTCCGCTATGAGGCAGGCGACTCACCGCGAAGAACGGGGCGAGGCATTCGACCGTATGCGTGTGCGAGCAATTTCAACGGGTGAACGGCGGAGTAATTCCCACCGTGTTCCATCTGTAATTTGCAAGCGCTGCACTCGGTAGCCGGGGCCGCGTTGCTCGCACGGCGGACGGCTGAAATCATCGGCCATCCGATCCGGAGACTGTTGCGATAATTTTTTCGCTGGAGCCCCCAGGTCCCCGCCATTCCGCTGCATCCCTTGCCGACGGTCTCGACTTCGAGCCCAGGAATCAATCGCATCAATTTCGCCGCAGACGACTCACGGTCGAGCACCCGACTGTGACAAGGTTGATGGTAGATCATTGAGTGATCGATCCGCTGGAACTCAAGTTCGAGACGATCTTCCTCATGCAGCGACCACAGGTACTCGCACGCTTCGTGTGAATGCCGCGCGACGAGGTGTGCGTCTTCGCTGTCGAGCAAATTCGGGTACTCGTGTTTCAGACATAACGCCGCAGCGGGCTCGGTAGCCAACACGGTGTAACCCTGTCGAACCGCGTCGGCGAGAATCCGAACGTTGCGTCTCGCGACCCGTCGGGCTCCCTTCAAATCGCCGCCCGTGATGCGTCCCATGCCACTGAGCCCCTGTCCCGGCGGCACATAAAAACCGATTCGGTTGTGCTGCAGAATCTCAGCCAACGCACGCCCGATCTCGGGATCGTGATAGTTCGCGAAGTGATCCACGAAGTACACCACTTTCAGCCCACCATGCGGTGATGATTTGTGCCAACGGCGACGTGTCGCGTATCGCACAAACGTCTCGTTGGTCAACTTAGGGATGTCACGAGCTGCCGATAAACCGAACAGGCTCTCACTCAACCATCGCATCGATCGCCGACGCAGCAGAAAATTGGACAGCCACGCCACACGAGATCCCATTGCGGCGACCATATCGAGCCGCCCCACCAACCAATCCGACAACGACATGCCATTGGTGGCAACGTACTGAGCCTTGATCTCACCGACCACTTTGGGAATATCAACGGACGCTGGACATTCAACACGACACGAATGGCAATTGAAGCACAAATCGGCGACAGCCTTGGCTCGCTCACTCGTTAGCTCGTTGACGTTTAACTCGCCACTGAGCACTCCACGCAAAAGATTGGCTTTGGCACGTGGTGACGCCTCTTCCACTGCCGAAATTCGAAACATCGGACATTGTCGTTCATCATCGCTGTGAGAGCGACAACGTCCACAACCGTTGCATTGACGCGTGGTATTCGTGATCGGCGAACTGCCCGGCCACTGTTGCAACACTTCGAGTTGCGGCGGCGGTTCGTGCGGCAACAACGACGCGACCAATTTCGACGCCGCGGACTCGGCCAACCGCTTTTCCGGTTCCTCCTCGACGCTGTCAGTCGCCGTCGACGTGAGCGGGGATGGATCTAGCGCCGCGTTGGAGCCACTAATCGCTGTCGGATCATCGCCGCGGCGAAGCGGCAACACGCTCCGTCCCGCTTCGACAATCTCAATGGTGTGGTTGAGCGGCCGCAGGTTTTCATCAGGCTTCTGCAAGACCGCGCCAAAGAGTTTGCCCGCGTTGAAGCGATGCTGTGGATCAAACAGTCTTTTGACCTGCCCCATCGCCGGCCACAAGTCGCCAAACTGCGTCGGCATGAGAAACGATCGGCTCAACCCCGCGGCGTGTTCGACACCGATCTGTCCACCCTCACGCCATACGACTTCCGCGATCGATTCACTCAGCGGACGGACTCGACGACGGTCTTCCTCTTTCGCTAAATCCAACATCGGTCGCACATGCAATTGACCGTGACCGGCGTGGGCGAACACCGTCGCGGTCGTTTGAAACCGCTTCAACACGTCTTGAACCGCAACCAACATTTGCGGCAACGTTTCCGGTGGCGAGTAGATGTCTTCGACGAAGGGTAAGGGCATCGCCCGCCCGGGAACGCGATATTGTCTTTGAATCACTCGGCGAAACAAAATCCAGAACAGATCTCGCAGTTGATTCTGTACGGTGTCTTGGGACGCGAACGCGGCATCCGGCCCCGTCGCCAACGTTTGTCGCAAGATTCCGAGACGATGGTAAAGGTCGCCGAGCGATTCGCCCTGAATCTCGACCAACATGCCCGCCTCGGCTTCTCGCGGAACCAAGTCCGCGAATCGCTTTTCACCTTCCCTCGCAATCTGCAACAACCTGCGGTCCATCACATCACACGCGATCGGGCCATGATCCAGCGCCGCAACGGCCGCACGCATTGCAGAATCCAACCGCCGAAAGAATAACAACACCACGCCGCGATGAGCCGGGATGAGTTCAGTACGAACGGTGGCGTCAACCATCACCCCCAGCGTCCCCTGCGTCCCGGCATAAAAACGAGCTAAGTCGACAACGTCCGATGAGTCAATGAAGTCATCAAGTCGGTATCCGTTACTCGCCGGCGATCGAAACGAATGCGATTTTAAAACATCCGCAAATTGGTTCCGAATCTCACGCAGCCCTCGCGCCACACGATTGCGATACGCGATCCCACCTTCGCCACCCGCCTCCATAGGCGACTGCATGTATTCTTCGGGCGAGTGTTGAGAAAACTCGACCAACTCGCCGCTCGCGTTAATCACACGGACCGATTCCACGGTATCGCGAGCCGAGCCGCTGCGCAGAAAATGGCTCCCAGAGGCATTGGTCGCGATCACACCGCCCATCGTGGTGATCGCTCTTGTCGCTGGATCCGGGCCATACCACCGCCCCGAATGCGCCAACAACCGATTCACGCTCGCGAGAGTCGCACCACTTTGCACCGTGACCGTCGCGCCGTCCTCGTGCAACGAAACGCGTCGCAAATGACAAGACATATCGAGCACGATTCCCGGACCGAGCGATTCGCCGGCAACACCACTGCCGCTGCCACGCGGGTGAATCGTGAGCCCATGATCGCCAGCATAAAGCACCGTCGCGGAAATATCCGCAGCCGATCGCGGCCGCACCACCGCGAGAGGACGAATCTGATAAACGCTCGCATCGGACGCGTAGAGCTGCAGCGACACGTCATCGCACAACACCTCCCCGTCGACTAAGCCGCGGAGGTCATCGTGCAATCGTTGTCGATCGAGATCAGTGCGCATTGCGTTTATTACGGCTCAAACGGGCCTACTTCGTCAAGGAGTCTGACTCTCACCGTCAGAGCGACAGGTGGAACCAGAGGGACACACGTCGCCCCGTTCTGCCGCGTCATTGTAACCGCTTCCGCCCCCCAGCTTTCATCAACGATGACGAGATTACCGGGATCCTCCTCGGACATAGACACCCTATCAGACCAGGGTTATCGTTGTTCCTCCTGAGCCATCATGAAATCGCCGCCGAAGACGATTCCAAACGAATTCATCATCGCTCCCGATAACCTACGCCTCTGCCGCCGAATCAGGTCGATGGGCGTCACCGATTTTTCGCGTCAAACGATCTCGCGTGTGGCGTGGGTCCCGTCGAATGTGGACGACTCGCTACATCAACATATGCATCACCTCGGCACGCCTCCCGACTCAGTCACCTCACACGAATAGTTTCAATGGCTGACCCTATTTCACTCCCGCGTCTCGCCATAGCACTGGTGCCCGTTGTGGGTTTGTTGTTCTGGCTGTTCTACGAGGGGCATCCCATCGTGACGTCGCTGCAGGGCCTCGCGCGGATGCTGATCCAATTGTCGTTGGTCGGTTACGTGCTCGTGTTTCTGTTTGAGTCCGACCGGGCGTGGGTCAGTCTCACGACGCTCAGTGTGATGATGTTAGCGGCGTCCGCGATCGCGATCCGCACTTCCGACACTCGCCCCTGGCGACGCTATTTGCAAGTACTCACATCAATCATCCTCGGCGGTGGTTTCACACTCGCGGTGATCACCGTCGGCGTTCTCAACGTGGATCCGTGGTACAACCCACGGGTCCTGATTCCGTTGGCGGGAATGACATTCTCGAATTGCATGAACGCACTTTCGCTCGCGATCGAGCGTCTCGATGGCTCCAAAGAAACCAACGGCGATCCGGAGCACGCGGTGCGGGTGGCACTGATCCCGATCACGAACAGCCTCTACGCCGTCGGAGTCGTTTCAATCCCCGGAATGATGACCGGCCAAGTCTTGGCGGGCGTATCGCCTTTGATCGCGGCACGATACCAAATCATGATCATGTGCCTGACCTTCTCTTCAGCCGGGCTGTCGCTATTGATCTTCATGCGACTGCAGCGGCACACCACCAAGCCAGCAGAACAAACGACGGCGTGAAACCAAACGAAGTTTCTAGTTCGCTGAATTACCCTGACGATCGCGCCAACGACGAATCACCGACGGCAATCTCCGGTGCAGCGGTGTTTTGACCGAAGGTTCGATGCAGGGCAAATCGATTCGGCTCGAATTCGCCAAGGCCTCGGGATCAGGTTTGCGGGCGACCATGTAGAACGGATGCTCGGCAACGGCTTCTCGTCCCTCTTCGACAAAGACCCGAACGCGAATTCCCCACTGAATACTCAACAGGTGACCGCGATAGCTCAGTGGCGACGGAGGCAACCGGCAGTGGATGGGCTGGCTATCGACCATCCCCAAACGTCGCAATTGGGCGCCGTCGTAACGGCGGAAGTAATGCACACTGAGGTCTTCGTCGCCCTTGCCCTCGGTATACCAGAGGACTGAAACCTCAACGCTGCTCAATTCCTCGATGCTCACCCGACTAACACGCCAGTTCGCACGCAAGAATCCACCTGCCGAATAGGTCGCATCGTCACGACACAACGTCACATTCACCGCGGGCTGTTTGGCGGAACCATTAGCGGCGGATGGACGACGAGCGGGAAACTTCGGCAGAACGATGGCCAAGGGCGGGCTTCTCCTGAGACAATCAATCGCCACCTCACCGAATTATTCGTCGCACTAAACGAATGCATCACATTAGCGGGCAGCTCGAACTCTAATTGTTGCTCCCAGGGGGTCTGCGGGTCAACACGAACAGGCCCTTCGGCAAGCAATTCTTTGGAAAGTGCGACGTGTTGATCAGATCGGACGTCCGTTCCCTGCCGGAAAAACGACTCCTCTTCGCAAACCAGCACAACCCGCAAAGTCCGCAATCGCATCCGGCCCATCTGAAGTATGAAAAGTTGATACGCGCCGCCGGGCTCGAGCGGATGATCGCTAATCTCGACGACCGTTGGCCCCACGCCCGCAATCTGACGAACCTGCCGAAGAAAGGATTTCAGTGCCCAAACCGCGACGCCCGAAAAGGGCACCAACAACATAGCCAGAACGGGGCGCGGACGACCGTACCACCAACCCGAGACCGCAACGGCCAACAGCACCACGCAAACCGAATTCCAAATCAACGCCAAAGACGCCGCCCCGAAAACCGCCCATCGCCCCGTCGATACCGAAGCGAGTCGATACCGGAGACGCTCGCCCAAACTCTCGTCGAGCGCCGGACCACGCGGGACCGCGGGCAAACTCGGATACTCATCGGAGGCTTTCGGATCGCCCTCGACATTATCCGCGGCCGACTCGTCGTCTGGCCCCGTTGCGGGAGGAGCGGCCGCATTCCAGCGTGAAAGCCGCCCCTTTTGTGCAGAAATTCGCTCCTGACTGAATCCGAGGTGCATCAGCCGGTACCCGAGCCCGAACGCACCCGAACCGATCGCGGCTACCGAAATGATCGCCACGATCCATCGACCCCAGTGGTGGCCGCCGCCACGAGCCAGATCGGAATCCAGCACCACGCGGGCCTCCTCGGGCAATTCAATGCCGATCCCGGGGACCATCCACTGAGCGACCAAAACCAGCGTGAAGATAAAGACGCCGGCGAAAATGAGTCCCAGGTAAAACGCTAGCTCACCGAGAACACCACGAAACGGTCCCGTACGCAGCCGCCGTCCGAGCTTCTTGCTCCAAGGACGCCACTGCCAGACTGATCGAGACCGTCGCACGTAGGAAAAGCCAAACTCTTAATGGGCTTTGGAAGTCACGACTTGACGACCAGGACGGAAAAACCCGAGTTGCTCTAACGCGTCGTACACCTCGTCCAACGTCTTCTCGCCAAAGTTACTGATTTTCAGCAAACGGCGGGGCGTTGCGTTGAGCAAATCTCGAACGGTCAAAATACCGGTTTCTTCGAGACAGTTGGTCGTCCTGACCGACAATCCCATCTCGGCGATGCTGAGATCGAGCCGCTCGCGACGCAAACGGGCTTCTTCTTCGGCCTGACTCAGCGGAATTCGCGTCTTCATATGAATCCTTCCATTTTGATTTGATGGTGAAGCTGCAATTCGTAAACAAAACGCTCGTTATGAACATTCCGTTCGTTGTGCGTGAATCCACAAAGAATACTGTTTCTCGGGATTCCAGCAATGGGCAAAAAGCGGCGGGCTATCATCTTCGCTCATGCCAACCCGGATCGCTATATCGCGTTCGCATTAATTCGTCCGCAATCGCCTCAATTTTCGCTGCCACGGTCGTGTCTTCCTCTCCTGAACCGCCGACCAGAGACAACCCATTTACCCCAAACTGCCTCGCCAGCGAATCAATCAACCTTGGTTCGTCCAAACCAACGTTGCAAATGAAATCACGATGATCACGTCCACGGCGATACTCAGGTTGGCGAGGCGCGAACGCAAGACATTCTGCGATCAAATCTAAATCCGCATCGAGCAACAACGTGCCGTGGTAAAGCAGATGATGTCGGGCAACCCGCAAACTGTTCCCAGAGAACTTTCGCGTTTTCCAAATCAGATCACAGGTACCGGCGCGATCCGCATCGGGTAGTTGAGCTTGTACCGCCGCGAGCACCCGTTGCATCACGTAGTCATGGGCTACGTCAATCTTTCGCAGCCCGCCATCGGCAGGCACTCGCACCACAACGCTGTACATCAGACACCCCGGCCCACCGACCACCGAAGCCCCTCCGGTGCAACGCCTTAACACATCGATTTGACGTTCGGCACACCACTGGCGATCGACCTCTTCATTGATCCGCGAACTGCGACCCAAGATCACCGTCGGCTCACCAAATCTCCAAACCCGGAACAACTCCGTCGCCAACGGCGCACAAGGATCTGCGGCCTCGGCTTTTGCCCCCGCGTGTTCGGACTCCGCAACCGAATCGGCCCATTGCAACATGGCTTCGTCCCGCGCCAGTTCACGACGCGAGGGAGCCGATTCAAAGTTCAATCGCAGCATGTTCGGCCCTTAAGGATTCGAGCAGCGGCAAGGTCATTACTCGCCATACCGCGATCATTCCGGCGAGCATTCCGAAAACCAAAATGCCCACCAAGATCCACAACGGTTCGGCAATCGGCACCGAATTCCCCGTCATCCACGCGTACGGCAACACCGCCACAATGGCCGTAACCACGCCACATCCCATTCCCATCAACAGCAAGTAAAAATTTTCACCGAGAACCAATTTTGCTAACCGCGAATGGGTGAAACCGACCGCCTGCATAACGGCTAATTCGTTGCGTCGTTCCAGCACGCTTCGCAATTGCGAGACCGCCAAACCGATCGTCCCCAGCAACAAACCCAGTGCACCGAGACTCTGGAAAGTACGCAGGTAGGTGTTCTGAACCGCTAGCAAGTTTTCGAGAACCTGAGTCGCCGACTTCACATCCATCCCGACATCCACCAAACGTGACTCCATCGCGTCAGAGATCGCCTCCGCCTCAACATCATCGCCTCGCCGGATCAGAAAATATCGATAGCCACTCTCATCGGGAAAAACGGTTTCGAAGTTACGTTCGCCGATCAACAGTTTGCCCTGCAAAATCGACCCCGCTAGCAATCCCACAACTTCAAACGTTAACTCTTTCCCTGAACCATAATCGAACGTTTTCGTTTGACCAATTCCTCCGGTCATCTGCAAACTCCACATCGCCGTATTTTGGTCAATGACCACGGGAATAGGATTATCGGGTGTCCCCTTTCCGTTTCGCTCGAGCAGGCTCCACGTTTCAGATCGATCGGGTGCCGCAGATGACGCCCACCCGAATCGGTTCAGCGGGCTCGCATCGATACCGCCCGACGGCAACGCCACGTCCGCGGACACACCGAGAACGGTCGGCCGAGCCGACTGATACAGGTTGTTACAACTCGCGTCATCGCCCGACAACATTCGAAAGGCAACCATCGTCGCCCCGTCAAGAACGTCCGCCTCCCGGCCGAGCAGTTCATCTCGAACGATCTTGTCGTTCAGGTCTCTGGCGATCGGACTGCCGGCTTCGGCAATCAAATCGAACCCACCGGTGCCTTCCTCGGTGGGCGACATACGAAACGCAGTGATTGAAAGAATCAAGAACGCGGCCGTCGCAACCAAACCGATCGTCAACGTACTTCGCAGCGGACTGCGTCTTGCGTTCGCCGTAGCCAACGTTCGCAGCGAGGGCTTCATCGTCGCACGCTTTCCTAATCGTGAATGAATCCACAACAACGAAGCGATTAACAACAACATCCCGCCACCGACAAATCCGCCTGCCGCTTCCTGAGCACCGCCCCGTGACCCCAAACCCGCCGCCGCGATCGCCGCAATCAACAGAACACCGATCGTCAGTGGACGCCAACGAGCCTTGCCTTTCTTGCCCGCGGGGTCGTTCCGTTTCTCGTCAGCCAACGACATCCGCCGCCCACCGAGCAACGCCGCTGGGTTCAGTTTCAAAAGAAACCGCAGCGTCCACATCGCGGTCGCCATGCTGGCCAACCAACCCGACAGTCCACCGATCACGATCGACATCGGCGACGCGTGAAAACGCAAAAACGGAACCGTCACCGCCCCGACCCACCATGACCTCAGGGCCCACAAGACGAACGCCGCGTACGCGATGCCACCGATCACTCCGAGGATCACGCCCACCGACGCCGTGATTACCGTTTCGCCCAACACCAACGCCATCACCCGTCGCGGCGAAAACCCGACCGCGAGCAGCGTGCCAAATTCATCGATCCGCTGCCGAACTCCCAACCGCAATAAAATAGCGATCAACATCATCGCCGCCAAAATCACAAACATCGACAACGCCAAGAACAATCCATCAAACGGCGTTGTCCCCTTTGAAGCGGCGAGTTGTTCGCTCCGGATCGAACGCGGTGTCCAGCCAAGATCACTGCGAATCGGTTCGATTGCAGCCAAAATTCTTTTCTCAACCTCCTCAACATCGTACTTCGGATCGATCCGCAGCCCCGTGGTTTGTCCAAACCGGCTGCCGAATTTGGCACGACCATCGGCCAACGGAATAAACGCTTTAGGAGTTAAGCGGTGTTCGTTCCAATAGTCATCGTCAGCACGGTCGATGCGTCGTTCCAACTGAAACGGCAAATCCCAATCACTGATCGATTCTTGGTCGGTCACGCCGGGGACATCGGGCGTCAAGTTCGGATCGTTGTACGGTGTTTCGGGCTGATCGTAGACCGCGTCGCGGTTGCGGCGGTACGGTTTCGCGGGACGAGTGATTGGCACCACCTGAGTCACCACCGCGTCGAATGATTTTTCGATCTCTTTACCACGTTCCACTTCGGGTTCGTAGAAGTAAACACGCACCGGCGAACCCACCTTCACTTTCAATCGATCCGCGGCCCAATCGTTCAAAACCACCGGAATCGCGTTGCCTGCGACAGCGTCTGCATCCGCTGACCCACTGGGCAACGTGTAATCAAGGTTCAACGTGCCACCGGAATCGATAGCGGCAATCGTGCTATAAGGGACACTCACCTTCTGACTCGAGTCGACCGGTTCATCCGCGTCGATCGACTCGATCGCGTTGGCGAGATAGGTCATGACCGGAGTAACGTCGCCGTCGGGGAACGCCGCGACGATACGATCGACCGCTTTTTCAGGTAACAACAGGCTATCACTCGTCAGTGACACATAACGGTTCGCGTCGCCGATTTGGATCCGTTGCAGATTCCACCCGAGTGCCATCAAATTCAATGTCAGGTCAGATTCCGTGAGCGGGCGATCCAACAACATCGCGTTGGCTTGACCTTCTCGCTCGAGCACTTCAGCCACCAATCCGCGTGACACAAAAACTGTCTTCGGCGTCGATTGGCTGGCCATCAACGAAAACCGACCGAGCCCCCGATCAGGCACAATCGCGGCCACCTCCATCCGAGGCAACCCTTCACTCTGAATCTCGCGTTTTCCCAACGGGCTGTCTGCCGGAACCGCGCCCTCGACAGGCAACCGCAACGTGACCTCATCGCCGATATCGACACGAAGCTCGTCTGCCGCGGACTGGTTGAGCACCACGCTGTTTTCACCGGGCATCGCCTCGGGACGCACGCCCGACGTATCGAAATCCCAGAACGAGTCATCCACCCCAACGATCTGAATTCCACCAACGCGGCGTGTCCGCTGCGTGTTCTCGGTCTCGTCTGAATCCACCGGGATCTTGGTCTCGATGCTCCCACCAGGAAACAGGATCACATTGGCCGTCGTCGCGTCATCGTCTCCCGCGGGCAACTCAACACTCGCGATCGGGAAAAAGGCTCCGGGGGCTAAAACCGTTTCGATCCGCCCGAGCCGTTCGACCGTCAACTCCCGCAAACTGCCTCGCATGGAATCGCCGACCAACAGCGCACCGGTGATCACCGCCGTCGCCGTGGCCACTCCCAATGCGACCGCAAAGCTCACCGCTCGGCGATGGCGCAACGTCGCCATGATCATCGAAAACAATGAAAATGACTTGGACGAGTTGCCCATCAAAGTTCCTGGTTTGCGTGTCGGGTCATAACGGTTGCGAGCCTCCACGGAGGGGCAATGGACGGCAACTGTACAAAACGTCGATCAACGATGAGTACGCTTGCGTTTCTAGTTTGTCGGTTTTTCACTTCACTGTCCACGCGTGACAAATCAGTCCACGTCCACCTACGGAATTTCGAAAACTCACCGCTCGCCCGCACGCGGCGGCGAGTCGGTGACCGTATGTCCGCACCCAAAAGACCGAACAATTTCTGGTAGAAGTCACCCCATGTGGCAGATGCCGATCGCGGCGATTGTGTTGCTTTCTGCCTGCGTCACACTGATCGGTTGCCGATCGAGTTCGCGAGACAACGAGGCCGTCAACAGAGAAAAACAAGTCATCCTTCAAGCTCCCGTCGTGACTCAAGCTTCGCTGCTCCCGCCGATCCAATCCCCGCCCCCGCAATCCTCCACTCCCTCCTCCCCACATCCTCAAACGGCCCAATCGCTTCACGACACGAATCGGCTGCTGCAAATGGTGTCGCTCCCGATCAATCGCACGCCATCGGACACCCTAATCAGCGACGGCGGTGGTGATCTCGCGGATGAGGTACGCCACTGCGGAGTCGCGCCGAGCCGTTTTCGCGACCTCACGCAAGCGGAACTGATCGCCCTCGCGATGCAGCACAGCGAAGTGATCCGCGCGCTCGGGGTTCGCGTCCTCAACTCTCCCGCATCGGTGACCACCACGTATGATCCGGCCATCCGGGCCAGCGATCCGTTCTTTGGACCGGCCGCGGCACTGGCCGAGTTCGACAGCCAAGTCGCATCGAGCCTGACGGCCCAAAACAACGACCGAGTGTTCAACAATTCGACGCTTGGAGGCGACGTCCAGGAACTCGTTCAAGACTACGTCGAGCTGAATTCGACTTGGCAAAAACGAAATGTCTGGGGGACGCAATTCGACGCCCGCTCGGTCTACACCTACGATTCGAATAACCGTTCAGGCAATCGCTTTCCGAGCTACTGGGAAAGCCAAATCGAGTTCGGCGTTCGTCAACCGCTGCTGCGTGGTGCGGGCAAGCAATTCAATTTGATCGCGGGCCCTAATGCTCGTCCCGGCTTCAATTTCTCAAACGGGATTTGGATCGCCCGTATCAATACGCAAATCAGTCAAACCGATTTCGACATCGCACTACGAGATTACTTTCTCGATCTCTACACCGCCTACTGGGAATTACATCGTCAGTACGCGGCGTACGATGCCGCAGTCGAAGCGAGAGACGTCGCCTACGATATTTGGCAGACCGTCCTCTCAAAGAAACGTTCCGGATTGATGGGTGGCGAGGCATACAAGGAAGCACAAAGCCGCGCGACGTATTATCGCTACACGCGAGAAGTCCAAACCGCACTCGGAGGCGGCGATGGTTCGGCAGGGCTGTACAGCGCCGAACGAACACTCCGCCGATTGATCGGTCTTTCGCCGACCAGCCTGGAACTGCTGCGTCCGATCGATCCGCCCGCCGAAGTTCGGTTTCAATACGACTTGCAAACGTCCGTGTCCAAAGCGTTGTTCCGCCGCAGCGAACTGTGTCGTCAAAGACTCGAACTACAAAACCGCAACCTTCGACTGTTGGCGGCGAAAAACTTCATGCTTCCGCGGCTCGACTTGATCGGCCGCACAAGGGTTCGCGGGTTCGGAAATGACCTCGACGGTGACGGCCCTCGGTTCGCCTCAGCCACCGACGACTTGCTGTCGCTCGATCACCAGGAGTGGCAATTCGGAGTCGAGATGGGCGTATCGCCACAACGCCGACAAGCCAAAGCCGCGATACGCAATGCATCACTGCAACTCCAACGCGAACGTTCTATGCTACGCGAACAGGAACGAGCCGTTGCGTTCGAAGTCGAAGAGGCGATCGCCGAAATCCAATCCGCATTCCTGACCATGCAAAGTTCGATCGCGAGAGTCGACGCAGCCCAACAACGGCTCGCGTCCTCCGAAGCGTTATACAGGTCCGGCAAAATCCAGTTGGAATTCCTGATCGACGCAACCGAGGAAGTCGTCCAATCGAAAACACAACTCGCCGTGGATCGCAGCCGATACAGCCTCGCGTTGGTCAGAATCAGCCGTACGACCGGAACCCTGCTATCGGACCTCGGCGTGCATTCGTCGCCGTGCTGCCCCTAAACGCAACCGACACTCCGTTCGGCAAAAGTCTCGTTTGAAAGTAGACCTGTTAACAAAGACCAGCGACGACCGCAATTAACCGTTCCCGTTAACTCCTGTCCGGCATCGATCCAGTAGTTGCAAGAGTTGATCCATATCGACAGGCTTGTAGCAAAGGCCCTCAATCTGTTCGGTGATATCTTCGGCGCGATCACGGCTTCCCGTGACGACCAGCAGCTTCGCATCGGGACGGACACGCTTGACGATTTCGATAACATGTCGTCCATCCCCATCGTTGAGTCGCAAATCCACGATCGCGGCTTGATAAGGCGATTGCCCGGCCTTCTCAACACCTTCCGCTTCGGTGTGGGCTACATTGACACGATAATCATGCCCCTGCAACGTTTGCCAAACGTTATCACAAAAGGCCTCGTCGTCGTCGACGACCAAGATAATTGGCCACCGGCTAACCTCGTCAATCAACGGCAGTAAAGCCTGCAGATCGAGCGGCTTGGGAAGCACACGCCACGTTCCCGCATCCCGTGCTTGATCGGTTCCGTCGCTACCCGCGTGAGCCGTTATCATGATCGCGATCAGATCGGGACGAACCTGCCGTATCTCTCGATACAATTCGACACCGTTCATCCCAGGCATCATGTAATCGAGCAATGCGATGTCGTAACGTTGACGATGAACCAACTCCAACGCCTCCTTACCGTCCGCTGCCGTATCGACATCGTATCCGAGGTTTTCAAGGATATCGCAAATATTCGATCTTATGTCCGCGTCGTCATCAACGACGAGAATGCGAGTGGAATCTGACTTCGAGGGCATTATCGGTCACCATCAATGTTGTGTGTTATCAGTATTGTCTTCTTCGGCGATCGGCAACACGATGCAGAACCGCGTTCCTTTCCCGAGAGTGCTTTCGACAGCAATCGTGCCGTTGTTTTTTTCAACAATCGTTTTGGTAATGGCGAGTCCCAGCCCCATCCCGCGGGCTTTCGTCGAGAAGAACGGTTCCATGATTCGGCTTAGTCGTTCCGAATCGATTCCACTGCCAGTGTCCGCGATCGTGACGGACATCTTCTTTGAATTCCCAATGGCACGTGTTTTCTTTGAATTTTCTGCCACCGCGTTGGGTTCGGTTTGGGTATTCCCATCCGCGTCGATGATTTCAGCGTCGAGTGTCAATCGACCTCCACTGGGCATCGCGTCACGGGCGTTGCGAATCAGATTTTGAAACGCAATCGGCACTTGATTCTGGTCCGCGAAAACGGGCGGAAGTGAATCGGCGACGCGATTATCAATTTGAATCGAGTCTCCTAGCGACGACGCTTCGATCGCTGCATCTATCATCTCTTTCAACGGGCAGGGCATGCACTGCGGAGCGGGCATCCGAACCACGTCCGTCAACGCCGAGATCACGTTGTCAATCACCGACACCTGCCGATCGATGCGTTGCAAATGCTCGGTGAGTTTCTCAGGACTGAGCGATCGAGCGTGCTGAAGAAAATAAGCGGACGTTTTGACGGCGTTGAGGGGGTTTCGAATTTCATGAGCGATCCCTCCGGCGACTTGGCCGAGCGTTGCGAGCTTTTCTTTCTTAACTAATTCCGATTGTGCCTCTCGCAGTTGCTCTGTTCGCTCCTCAACGCGTTGTTCCAATACTGCGTTAATGGCGGCTAAATCATTTTGAGCTTTCTTCAAATCGGTGATGTCTCGCAGGATCCCCGTAAACAACACCTCCCCGTCGTATTTCAACTCGCTGACGGCCAGGTGCAGTGGGAAGACGGTGCCGTTTTTCCGTCTACCGTTCACCTCCCGGCCGATACCGATAATGTTTCGCTGACCACCGCTTCGATACTTCGATAGATAGCCGTCATGGCGTTCGTGATCCGGCGACGGCATTAACATCGAAACATTTTTACCGATCACCTCCGCCTCGCTGAATCCAAACATTCGCTCCATCGCCGCATTCACGATTCGAATGATGCCGACGGAGTCCATGACAATGATTGCGTCAACGGCGGTGTTTAACAGTGCGGCCAGAACGGCTTCTTGCTGGTTTTTCATGAGGTTCGCAAAGTGAGTGGCAAGCGCAATTCAAACACAGCACCGCCTAGCTGTTTCTGTTTCACAACCCGAATCGTACCATGATGGGCCTCAATAATTCGAGCGACGATCGACATGCCCAATCCGGTGCCCGTACTCTTTGTCGTGTAGAAAGGCTCAAAGATCTTCTCACGTTGTTCGATATTCAAACCGGGACCATTGTCGGACAACAGAATGCGGACGAAGTCTGTTCCGATCCGCTGGCACTCTATCTGAATGCGTACGGGGTCTTCGGTCGCCGCCAAAGAGTTCTCCATTAGGTTTCGAAACACCTGCTCGAGACGCAGCACATCAAGACGCATCCGACACCCTTCGCCGTCGAGGACCTCGGTCAGTTCGGCATCGCGTCCATCCCGCGAAACCGCGAGATGCCTCCATACCCGCCGCCATATCTCCGGAAGACTCGTTTCCTCCAGTTGCAAATGAATCGGCGCCGCGAAAGAGCGAACTTCTTCGAGAAGGTTGTTCAAATCGTGAGTCGCTCGCTGGATCGAATCCACGTCTCGACGAGCCTCGGGACGATCATCCAGTTCGAGTTCGAGCATCTCTAACCCCGCCTGAATCCGCTGCAGCGCGTTGCGGCTCTCGTGAGCCAAACCGGTGATCGTGTGGCCAATTGTGGCCAACCGTTCCGACCGCAGCGCCCGTTCCTGCGCGGCCAACAAATCGGTTACATCGACCCCCACCGCAAGCACCGCGTACGTGTCGGCCTGATCATCCTTCAACGTTGTATTGGACCATCGTATCTGTCGCTCGTGCCCGTCGCGTGTCAGAATCGGGTGAATGCTACCGCTGGTGTCGATATCCTGTTTCGTATCGAGAAACACCTCTCGGATCGTCGCTCGATCTCGTGATGGCAGACAGACGTCAAACCAATCCTTCCCTAAACAGTCGGACAGTTTCCATCCCGAGATACGTTCGAAATACGGATTAAAACGCATGATTTTGCCGTCCAAGTTGAGCACCAAGACGACGGCTTCGGCCGTTTCAAGAATCTCATCGGCAAACTGCTGTTCCCTCACCAACTCGCCTTCGATCTGCCGGCGTTTCGCGATTCTCGCCACACTCTTACGAAGAACCTCAGGGTTGATCGGTTTGAGAATGTAGTCCACCGCGCCTTCTCGGAACGCTGCAATCGTACTTTCCATGTCCGCGTAACCTGTGATGACAATGACTTCGGCGTCCGGGGCCAGCCCGTGCAATTCGGGCAAGAAATCGTCCGCCGATCCATCGGGCAGATGACGATCGAGCAAAATCAATCCGACCTGATCATCCACAACGACTTCCCGGGCCATCGCCATGGAGGGTGCGACCAACACTCGATGCCCGTCAATTTCCAAAATGTCTCGCAGGTTGCCACGAGTGTCGGGGTCATCCTCGACCAACAGGATCGTTAGTTCGTACTCCATCGTGCCTGCTAAGTTCTTCCCGGGGGGTTCCGCGTCACGCCCGGTGGCCCGCTGCCATTGGACCTCTCACGGACTGAATGTTCCTTGTCCCACATCACGATCGGATTCGGATGCCTCGTCGCGATGCACGCGTTGTGCCTTCCCGATGGACCTCATTGTCAACCACGTCGTTGGGCCGATCCCGATGTCTCCGAAGCCCCCGATATACCGTGTCGTTTCGGCAAAAAAGCATGGTTCGCCCCAATTCAATCGAGACCACAAGAGGCTCAAATTTCTCAGTGTGAGAAAAACCGCACACCTACCATCGGTGTGCGGGGAGGCAAAACCGTGCGATAATGCACGCACGTTCTCCTGGGTACGTTCAAGACCGATTGTCTCAACCAAAATGTTCAACGGCAATGGGCTCTCGGTGAAACGCCCCACAGACGTGAAAACAAGGACGAAATGCGGCGACCGACATCGAAATGACCTACAAAATGCTCCCTCGCACCGTCCCCCAGTCAATTTAGCGGAACAGACTTCGCTCTATGCAACGACCAGCGACGCCTGCGCAGCGAGCGATGACACTGCACAGCGAGCGGCGGCAATGGATGTCGCACACCGCTCTGACGTCCGATCACCCGCCTCATCGCCCTTTCTGAAGCCTGCTCTCACAGATGTCCGAAAAACCCATCAAATTGTTGCTCGTTGAAGACGAACACGATTTCCGAGAAACCTGCGCGCGATGGATGCAGCGTAAGGGACACAACGTGACCGCGGTCTCGAGCGGTGCCGAAGCCCTCGGATTGTGCGAACAAGAAGTTTTTGAAGTCGCCGTTTTCGATATGAACATGCCCGGCATGTCAGGCATGGAATTATTGCAGCGGGTTCACCAAGCCAAGATCGAGATGGAGGTGATCATCCTCACCGGCCAGGGCACGATCGAGTCCGCGGTTTCGGCAATGAAACTCGGCGCGTGCGACTACCTGACCAAACCCTGTGCCCTCGGCGACCTCGAACACCACTGCCAACTCGCCCGTGACCTCGGGCGACTTCGCAAAGAAAACCGACAACTCAAAGCGGTCATCTCCCGCGATCGACCTCGCGTTCCACTGATCGGCAAATCGCCCGCGATGAGCGAAGTGACTCGCATGATCGAGAAGATTGGCCCCACCGATAAGCCGGTCTTGCTGCAAGGCGAAAGCGGCACGGGCAAAGAAGTCATCGCACGATCGATCCAACAATCCAGCCGTCTTCGCGACCAACCTTTCGTGACGATCAACTGCGCCGCGCTACCCGAACAACTCGTTGAGAGCGAACTGTTCGGGCACACGAAAGGTTCTTTCACCGGAGCCACCGCTGACAAACCCGGACTGTTCGAAATTGCCGATGGCGGAACACTCTTCATCGACGAAGTCGGCGAACTCCCGTTGACGCTGCAACCCAAACTTCTGCGAGTCCTCGAAGACGGCTCGATGCGACGGATCGGCTCGCACAAAGAGCTTCACGTCAATGTTCGAATTATCGCCGCGACCAACCGTGACCTGTCAATCGAAGTCCGTGAAGGCCACTTTCGCGAAGACCTTTTCTACCGAATCAATGTCCTGTCATTGCATCTGCCACCGCTGCGAGATCGCGTCGGTGACGTTGATGAGTTGATACGACACTACTTGACGCCACCATGGCACATCGACGACGCCGCTCATCACGCCCTCGTCCAATACCAATGGCCGGGCAACGTTCGACAACTAATCAACGTCTTGCAACGTGCGATGATTCTCGCTGACAGCAACGACATCACGCTCGACGACCTTCCCGAAGAAATTGTAACCGGCTTTGACGGATCACTGCCCAGCCCCATGCGACAGCACGCCCCCGTTGGCCCCACGTACGCCGCACCATCATCCAACGGTCACGCACCCGCGGCAGCCCACCCCGTCAGCGCGGAACCAGCCAACGTCAAGCTCGATGACATCGCTCGCGCCCACGTGATGGACGTGCTCGCCCAAGAAAACGGCAACAAGGCTCGCACCGCCCGGCGACTGGGCATCCATCGACGCAAACTCTACCGTTTACTCGAACGCTTCGAAGCCAACGCTAACACGGAAGCCAATGCCGAAGCCGAAACAAATCACTCCGAAGTGGAAGGCAACACTCACTTCGGACAACATTGACCGCCGACGCAATGACGCCCCCCAAAACGTGCTCGAGCATCTAACGACGATAGCTACCGTTGCGGCAAAACGAGAGACTCTAGCCTTGGTGGCGGAGCGCTTCGGTGGGATGCAGCCGGGTTGCCCGGTACGCCGGCAAGAGTGCTCCGACGACACCGATTCCGAGACCGATCATCGCACCGCGCACCCACACCGACATCGCGATCGATGGTTGAAGTACGCCTGCGGCCGACTCTGTTGAAGATAAAATCGACAGCAAAACCGCCGCACCGATCCCGCCGATCAGCGTCGCTAACAGCGATAGGATCACCGATTCCAACATCACGATCATGGCGACTCGGCGAGTAGGCCATCCGATCGCTCTCAACACGCCAATCTCTCCGGTACGTTCGAGCACACTCGTCATCATCGTGTTCAGCGTCCCAATAGCTCCGACGAGTAGCGCGATTGCCGACGTCATCCACGCCATCGAACCTGCCATTTGCATGCGACGGTCGGTATCGACAAATTCATCCGTGGGCAGGGCGAGCAGTTTGGGATCGATCGCCTCCAAACGCTTAACCACTAAGTCGACCTCTTCGCGTTCGACGGTCTCATCAAGCACGACGTTGATATACGTCAATTGCCCTTCCCGCCCCGTCAAACGCTGCAGTGCGGACAAGGGCAAAATCATCGCGCCGTTTTCCCAGATGCTGCCACTCTGGAACGTTCCGCCGACGCGAAACGGCTCGTCAAATAACATCACCTCGTCGCCGACCTTCGACTCCATTCGATCGGCAAGATTCTGCCCCAGATAGATCGTTTCGGCCTCTTCGTCACCTTCAGGCGACGCAGGATTCAACTCCATCTCCACAACCTTCGAAGCCGAATCCACGTGTGGTTCGAGCCCGTAGTCTGCGAACAGCCAACTGTCCGTACGCAACCCCATCGCGGGAATGCCGTAAATCTGCTGGTCTTCGATCGACAACGTTTCGAGCAAGACCCCCGCGGCACGGGCCACCCCGTCGACGGTCGAAATCCTCTGCGGGAAATCATCCGCCAACGAGCTACTGAGCCGGTCGGCGGAGCCCTGCCGCGAAACAACGAGGTCGACTTGGTGGGATTCATACACCCCACGAAACGAATCCGCGAAACCGTCTGCCACCCCGACCAGTGCCATGACGGAACCGATCGCGGTGGCGAGTGCTGCGAGCGTCAGAAAGGTCCGGAAGGGACGCCTCAGTAAACTCTTCAAAACGAATCCAAGGAAAGTCAAAACCGCTCGCTAGGTTCGTGGGAACGTGGTGCAGGAAGAGCTAAACGGCGCCGATGGCTTCGCTCTCTTCCACAATCTCTTCATCAATATGCTTAGGCTTTTTGAACGCCACGAGCAGAATGAGATACAACAACGCCATCGTCAACGGCACTAACGCCGTCACCCGTAACGCCATCCGACTACCGTACAAGGTTGCTCCGGCAACCGGTTCGGCGTCCACCTCGGCAAATTCCTTGTTGGCCTGCCACCAATCATATTGCTTACGAGGCTCATCGAATTTCTCGGTTGCCCACGCTTCGCCTGCGATTTCTCGTTCGCTTTCGATCGCCTCACCGTTGTCACCGAGCATCCCGGCGGCCGCTCCATCAATCCCCGTGATTGGCGGGAAGAACAGAAACTGGTTTTCGTTGGGTGCTTTGACGCGTGCGAAAGTCTCCGGTGCGACTTCTTGCAGTTGATTGGATGCAAAATAATCCTGCTTGTAACCAATCCCGGGACCACCGAGAGCTCCCGCCGAGAGCATTCCAACGCACCCCATGACGGCCATCCCGATCGTCGCACTTTGCGGATAACGCTCACCGAGAACACCGAGCATCGTTGGCCACAGGAACGTTTTACCAACGGCGTAGACGGTTGCAGCAAAGAACATGAAGTAAACGTTGGTACCGGTGCTGATCAGATACAAACCGAGTGCACCAATCAGGGCACTTACCAACAACAGCCCCAATGACGAAATGCGGTGCACGATCGGCCCGGCAAAGAAACGCAAGACAGTCATCAACAACGACGTGTAGATAAACAACGCGGTGCCGAGCGTCGCACTGCTCAAAATGCTAGCGGTAATTTTGTTGATCCACGAGTCGGTACCCAACTCGACGTAACCAACACAAGCATGTGCAACCAACAGGATCAAGAAGAAAGGCCCGATCAGACGCTGGATCATGCCACCGTACGACGTCGCTCCTTGCTCCGCAGCCGTCTTCGGGAACGTCTCAAACGCAATGATGAATCCGTAAATTGCCACCGGCACCAGGAACGTCGCCATCAAGATCTCCCAGGCGACGAGCCCCTTGGCGAACACGATCAAACCGCCGATGACCAAACCAGCCGGCCAACCCGAGTGCAGAATATTGAGGTAGTGCGTCTTCGCTTCGGGAAACAGATCCGCAGTCAACGGGTTGATCACACCCTCACAAATCCCATTACCAATGGCGAAGATAAACATCGACCAATACAACAGCGCATACACCGCTTCTTTACCGCTGGCGTTAAACACGGGCGTCGCCGCGAACAACATCGCCGCCGAAATCACGTGGCAAACCAACGCGATCAACATTAGCCGTTTGTAACCGATCGTATCGATCAAGAATCCGGCAAACAAAATCACCGCACCAAAACCCACCAAACCACCACCGGTGATTTGACCGAGTTCGGTCATCGTGAATCCATATTGCGCGGACCATATTTCTAACAACCCGCCCCGCACCGCGAATCCGATCCCGGCCGCAATGAGAGTGAGTATTCCGGCAACAAGCAGCTTCTTTCGATTTTCCATAACGTCCATCGGATCAAGGGTGTGGGAGGGTGGGTGGGGTGATGAGATAGCAGTTGCCAGCGAACTGGACTGTGGCGACTCTCTCATCGGCAAGCATGCCTGACATTAGGAACGATGTGCCTGGTCGCTGAGAATTTGGGCAAGTGATACCGGACTAGAATACCTGCCCGTCACGCGAGCGATCGGGTCGGTCAAAAACCGCCATCCCGTGACTCAATCTCCAAAATCCTAGCGGTGCCGTGCACGTTCCTATCTAGGCAACAGCGGCAGTATAGTCGCTGCAGTGTCGGCAAAATAGCAGGCACGTGGCCCCTCATCGCCTTCGTCACGACGCCATGTTCAACCGTCCATACGAGAATCACCGCCAGAGATCCGCACACGGAATCGTCCGAAACCACTCGCGGAACAAGCGAACCAGCATCGACGCGCGTATTGAAGGCCCGCCCAGCGAACCGAACGCTCAATCTATCGACCTCGCAGCCAATTTCGAACTCTGCCTAACGCGTTCGCTCCACCGCGTGTTCTCAGAACGCGAAAACGCCACCAAGTACGCGAAACGATGCTGTCACTCCAACGACACGCACGAAGAACTCGCAGCCTGATGCTGCTGCGCATCACGCCATCGCCGTAGGCGGATTGGGCCCCCGTCGGTGACGACGTCCAATCCATTTGAGCAGCCTGGGTCGCCCTGGCCAAAATGAAAAATCGCGGGCAACGTATTAAAATCGTAACACGTTACCCGCGATCATTGTCCGATTCGTAGCACAGGCCGAGGATGGTTTTGCAGCCTCGCAACCTGCGCTACGACATTGTTTATTGCTCAGTCGCTAGCGGCCTGCGGGACGCGTAGCCACACGTGCCTGCGAATTGGCCACCGAGAAGAAATTGTCAATCTCAGCGGACTGTTTGAGCTGGTCAAACTTCATCCCCATCGCGATGTTGAGCTTCTTCTCCCGAAGATCTCGTTCCAACTCCTCTTGGACCACCGAGATATCATCAACAACAGGCTCCGTAAAACCTTGGCAACGGAGAATGATGTACTTGTCACCCGTGGCGATGATGCCACTGAGTTCGCCCGGCTTCATCGCGAAGACTTCTTTTTCGATCGACGCCTGCCCACCGAACTGGCGAATCGGTGGCACTTTTCCGAAGTTGCTCGACGACGTCGGCTCGATGCTGTACTGCTCAGCAAGTTGACCGAAGAATGCATCGGTCGGATTGTCACGAGCGAGCTCCCATACCTTTTGTGCCGTTCGTTGATCTGACAACACGACTGCGAGAACTTCGGCACGTGGACCGAACGCGGACGCAAATCCCTGCTCGAGATCTTTCTGAGAAATGGTGATCCCTTCCTCAACGAGCAGCTTCAACGCCACACTCGGCCAAACCGAATCCTCGATATACAATTCACGGGTCACATCGCCCTGCGATAAAACCGCTTCCAACCATGCCTCGGTGTCCGCCTGTCCGTTGCTTCGGACGTATCCGTAGCTGATTGCGGCACGTGCGATTTCGGCGCTGATGTCTTCTTGCGTGACCGTTTTGTTTGCTTGTTTGAGAGCCTGACCAAGAAGCTTGCGATTGATCTCGCCTTCGAGCACGTCTTCGCCGTGGCGTTTGATGCATTCCGCGGCGACGGTCGCGATCGAAATTTGCTGGCCGTTGATGATCGCCGCGACACCAGGATGCTGCGTTTGTGCGGCCTCATCGCCGAGGATCGTGACGACGTTGGCTTGTTTCTGCAATTGAGCGAACAATTCCGATGCCGCACCTTTCATCTTCTCGTCGCGAATTCGATCTTTGATTTGTTCGTTAATCGCGGGCAACGCTTGTGGACTCGGGTGAGTCGCAGGCATCCGACGAACGGCCTGCATGAAGATCCACTGGTCACCAATTTGAATGAGCGGAGAGACGTCTCCATCGGCTAATGAAAATGCGGTTTCCTCGAGTCGCGAATCGCCCATGTAACGACGGATCGGTGGGATCAGACCACCAACACTCGCACTCGTTTCGTCCTCACTGTGTTGCTTCGCCAAACGAACAAAGCTGTCCGGGTCCGCCTTGGCTTGGGCGTGAACTTGGTTGGCTTTGGATTGGTCGCCGATCATGATCATGCGACATTTGACCGCTTCACCGAATTGCGACAAGAACGCGCGATTGAATTCTTCCTGCGTGACTTCGACGCGGTCGGCGACGAGACTCCGCAGAGCGAGCATCGGCCAAATGATTTCATTGCTGTACTGGTCCGGCGTGATGTCGCGTTCCTCTTGGAGCAGTTGCAAATAGGCGTCTACCCCGAGCCCAAACTTCTTCGCAACGCGAATAATTTCCGCACGAACCTCTTCGGCCGTCACGGTGATTCCGCGACGTTTGCACTCTTGCAAGATCAAATGACGGTTGATCAGGTTGTCGAGGACATCGGTGCCGTATCGCTGCAATGAGGCGTTGCCCAGAGCGTCCCGGGTGATCGGGTCGGCATTGACCACGGCGACCACGGATGATTCGGCAGCTTCGACCCGCATTTGCAAAAACCCGACCGAAATCGCGGTGATTGCGGCGAGCAAGACGAGTGAGCGTCGAATCCGATAACGCAGTGGCTGGTGCGTGAATGTTGGCGATTGAGTTTCAGATTGCGTTATTGAGCCGAGTGGTGCTGAGTTCGACATGTGCGGACACTCCTTTATCCGAGCGGTTCGAAAGATCGAGCCGTTTGCGATCAATCGCGGGGGTCCTCGTTGACCCACCGTGACGCAAGAGCGGCGACTACCGGCGAACCTTAGAAAAATTCGGATTTTGTCTCAAGTCGAATTTGGCTCTCAATCCCCAACGCCGAGATCTTCTTCGAGGGCATCCAAAATCAGCTTCAATTCGGCTTCCTCGTGTTCATTGAACTGCTCAACAAAGCCTTCAAATCGTCGCAAAATTTTCTCTTGGGCGGTCGTCACCTCTGGCGTCGTCCCCTCAATGGGAGTATCCCCGGTGCAAGCCGCGGCAGCCGCTTCAGCCATGTGCCTGGCCTCCTCAAACAACACCGCATGTTGCGAACGCAGGCAATCCGCCGTTACCGACAACTCGGCATCGGTCCCGATGGCTTCATCAAAGTACCCGTAGGCTTCTTCGAGCCCAAAGTGTAACGCCAACTGGTCGCGTAAATCTTCGAACAGGGAGATCAATTCCGACCAATGATTCGCTGCCGCCTCGAGAGGCTGCGTCAAATGGCGCAGTCGATCCATTAGGATTTTGAGGTCGCGGTTGTCTTCCTTGATGTCCTTGAGAAAAGCGGCGTTTACGGTCAAACGTCGCGATGTTTCAGGAGGTTTTGACATCAGTTTTTCCTACCTTGGAGAAAAGAAGCTACTCGCATTGTAACTCAAAACGAGGGTGCTGGTGAAGCGACCACACTCGCTCCCATGCGGCAAATCGTTTTTGGATACTGGCCTCATGATACCGCCGATGCCAACTGTGATCTCTACCGCATCGCCGCATCGAAAGACGCCGGCGCACTCAGTGGCACACAATCTACTGTTCAAACACAGTTTAACCGCATCACTTTTCAGTCCCATTGTTTATCGAGTCACTCTTTACGTGAACGACGGAAACTTGCTAGTGATCCAAATCCAGCCCGAGCCCTCCGAGCCAAAATCCAACACCACCACCGACCTTTATATCGCGTCGGCGAGTGATCAACAGACCACCAAAACAAGAAAGTACCTTCCATGCTCAGGACGCCCATGAACCGGTTACTGTTTGACCAATGGATCGCGGCTTTGGTGCTCGCGACAACGTTGATCTCGTCACAACAGGCATTCGGCGACGGACCTTCCTTGCTGAGAATGTTCTCACGCGGAAACAATGCCGTCGAGGCGGATGCGTCCAAAGCCTACAACCTGTCTGAAGAAGACGGCCCCTGGATGGTGCTCGCTCACACGTTCGTCGGCGAAGGATCGAAAGAACGGGCTGAACGCCTCGTTCTCGAAATCCGCCGCGACCTGCAATTACCCGCCTTTGTCTACGAAGAAGACTTTGACTTCTCCGGCAACATCAACCCGGGTTCCCCCATTCGCAACTCCGGCGGCATGTCATCGACAACTCGGCGGATGAGATACAAGAACGAGATTCGTTACAAGGCACACGCGGTTCTGGTCGGCGAGTACGACTCGTCACAACACCCGCAGATCGAAACGGACCTGCAGCGAATTAAAACAGCATCGTGCGCAGTCTTCGGTGATGAAAAAGAAATGGCCGCCGAAACGGACTACCGCAACCCCGTCACCGCGGTCAAAGCGTTGCACCACCAACTCACCAAACGCTTCGGCGACAAAGAACTCGGTGCGATGGGCAACGCGTTCTTAACCCGCAACCCGATGCTGCCGGACGATTACTTCCAAGCACCTCAAGTTGACTCGTTCGTTCGCCGCCTCAACGACGACAAACCTCACAGTTTGCTGGACTGCCAAGGCAAATACACCGTCGTCGTTCGAACGTTCTCCGGCTTCAACACGATCGTTGACGGCAAGAAGGAGCAATCGTTCATCCCCAACGGTGACCGACTCGAACGTTGCGGTGCCGACGCAAACCGCATGGTTGCGTTGCTGCGTGCCGACGGAATCGAGGCCTATCAGTTCCACGATAGAACCAAATCGGTCGTCACGATCGGCAGCTTTGAATCCCTCGGCCGTGAACTCCCCGACGGCGGTTTTGAATACGCTCCCGAGATCCTTCGCGTCATGAACGAGTACCGCGCGTTTAACCTCGATCCCAAACTTGCCGAACACGTCAGCCAAAAGACGACGCAAGGTATCCCAGTTAAGTGTGTTGCTGAACGTTTCCCGTTCGACATTCAACCGACCCCGATTGCCGTACCCAAGGTGTCGAAACGAAGCCTTTACGGTGCCGCGACCCGGCGATAGACGTTCCACTATCGCATCATCTGTTCACGACAGACATCACGTATGCTGTCTTGATTCAAGAGATGAGACACGTGAATATTCTCGGCGAGCAGCGGCGCTGCTAGACGCGTATAGTCGTCAATGTTCAGCGTGTTGATCACAACCGCAATCGCCCATCCTCGTCGAGATAGATTCACCAACGCCGCGACAGTCTCTTCGGGAGCCTGTTGCAGAATGACCAAGAGCGTCGTTTCACTCGACAGACGCGACTCTGTCTCGATCAGAAAATCGGGTAACGTGAGTCCGTCGGTGCGTTCCAATCTCGCCAACGTTCGCGTCATCTCCTTCAGATGCAGCGGCCCGCGATCCACATCAATCATGACCGGTCGCAGCCGGTCGTTCTTCGCTAGCATCACGGCGGCTTTTCCCGCTGCATCGCGAACTTCGAAATGATCTCCGATCCGGTGATCACCTAGGAATCCTTCGGTGCGAACCCGATCGGCGGCATCTCGCCCGTTCGTCGCCAAACCAAACGGCTCGCCCGCGTCATGGAGTGCCGCCGCGATCGAAACCGCCGCGACAACGCTCAAATCCGTGCGAATGGGCTCGTTGTGATCGGGGTTAGTCGACACATGCATGTCGACAATGATTGTCGCACCAATGACCGACGATGGCTCATATATTTTGGTGTGCAGCGTCCCCGTGCGAGCCGTCGCGGCCCAATGCACACTCCGCATCGGATCTCCGGTTTGCCACTGCCGAATCCCGCGTAACCGCGTGGGGTCGGGCATCACGTTAGCACGAATTCGGATTTCACCGATCGGCCGTCGCGATCCGATTTCATACGTCGAGATCAGTTCAATTCGTGGCAACACGGTGACAAACATCGGACGCGTCCCCAAGCGATAACGGCGGAACATCCCCACCGGGTCACCGGTTTCGAGCACCGTGGGACCGATCTGAAAATAGCCCCTCCGTCGACAATGAACGACATATCGCAGGTGCTTTGTTTGCCCCGGCCACAACGTCATCACTGCTAGGCGAGCACCATCAACGCTCAGTGGAGGCATCCGCACTCGCGCCACCGAGTCGTCGTGCTGCATGCTCTCACCGCCCGCCGCGCGAGGCAGCAGATCTTCGGCGAGAACCCACGCGACAGGCAATCGACCGTTGTTGGTCACCGCAACACAAACCGGAACACGCGATCCGATCAACACCTCGAGGTCGCGGCCCTCGCCCGGAAGATCCTCTCGCTGGGCGACAACATGCACCGACCACTGGGCGGACACGAACGCGCCGGCACCAACGACCAACGCCACCGTCACCGCCGCCATCATCCAAAGCCCGGCCCCCGCAATCATCCCCAAAATCAAGATCCCGGCGCAAACGGCCACGACCGTAAACACCCCCGACATGTCCTCGGGGGAATTCGATTCAGCGAGAGAAGTGGGATCTTTCACGGCAGATGACGTCACGCGTGGATTGTCGGTACGGCAATCTCTCCAAGAATCTCGTCGAGAATTTTCTCGGTGGTGAGTTTTCGCAACCGACTCTCAGGCCGCAAAATCAACCGGTGATTCATAACCGGCGGGATCACTTTTTTAACGTCGTCAGGCAACACGAAACTGCGGCCGCGAATCGCCGCCATCGCTTGAGAACACCGAAACAGGGCGATCGTCGCGCGAGGACTGCCGCCCAACGCGAGATGTTCACTGTGTCGTGTTTGATGAACCACCTGCAACAAGTAATGCCTCACACGTGGATCGACATGGACTTCGCGGATCGCTGCCTGTGCGGCGACCAACTGTTCCGCCGTCGCGACCGCCTCGAGTGTGTCGACCGGGTGGGTCCGTTGCAACATATCGAGCATCCGCAACTCTTCTTCGACCGTCGGATACCCTAACGAGAAACGCATCAAAAACCGGTCCAACTGCGCCTCGGGCAATGGGAACGTTCCCTCGTGGTCGACGGGGTTTTGAGTCGCGATAACCAGGAAAGGTGGTTTTAAAGTGTACGTCTTCCCGTCAACCGTCACGCGTCCTTCCGCCATCGCCTCGAGCAACGACGCTTGGGTTCTCGGGGTCGCCCGATTGATTTCGTCGGCGAGCAGGATCTGTGTGAAAACGGGGCCCGGGCGGAACTCGAACTCCGATTCCTTCTGATTAAAAATAGACGTGCCCGTCACATCCGAGGGCAACAGGTCGGGTGTGCACTGCACCCGTTTGAATTGACACCCCAAACTCCTTGCCAACGCGCGAGCGAGCATCGTCTTAGCAACCCCCGGCACGTCTTCGAGCAGGATGTGCCCACCACTCAACCACGCGACGAGCGATAAGATCAACTGCTTCCGCTTACCCACGATCGCCAACTCGACATTCCCGATGACGCGTTTGGCCAACTCGGAAACTTGGCTGACGTCGAGCGTGGGAACTGCGGGCGTAGCAACTGCCGGTGCAGCAACTGCCATGTGGTCCGGCCCTCCAGCGGCGACTTTGGGGCCGGACTTACGCGAACCACGTGGAACCGGCGGCGCGGGAGGACCAGGATCGGGGGCGGAAGAACTCAACGATGTCACTCGAAACGAAGGTGAGGTGAAAAGATGTTGCCTCAATCATACCTGCTCCGAGACGCCGCCGCGCCTCTTTCCCCTCCAATGAGTCAACGCTCCTCTTTGGATTCCCACCACGTTTCCCATTGCCGAGTGAGTTCCTGGACTTTCTCGGGGTGATCGGAGGTAAGGTCATGACATTCGGTCGGATCGGCGTCGAGATCATACAACTCCCAATTCGACTGACCGAACCGCACCAATTTCCACTGGTGATCCCGAATCGCCTTGGCTCGGTTGAACTGCCAGAACATTGGCCACGGGCGGTCTTGAGATGTTCCGTTGAGGGCATCCTGCAACGGTTTGCCCGGCAACTCCTTGTCCGGAGTCACCCCCGCAGCGGCCAACATCGTCGGCATGAAATCGATTAGGTGACCGACCCGGTCGGTAATCGCCCCAGGCTCGGTCACGCTCGGCCAAGCGGCAATCATCGGAGTCCGTGTACCGCCTTCATAATTGGTCGTCTTGTACTTGCGATAAGGCGTGTTCGACGCGTTCGCCCAACCTCTCCCCTGAGTCTGAAAACTCGTCACTTCCCAGGGCATCGCACCGGCAACGGTGGAGCGATCCGCTGAATCGTCGGTCGCACCATTGTCCGATAGAAAAAACACCATCGTGTTTTGCGTGTCACCATTTTTTTCGATCTGCTCAAGGATGCGTCCGATCCCACGATCCATGCGGTCGATCATCGCCGCATAGGTCGCCATTCTCAAATCCCAGAGATCACGTTCCGATTCGGGAACATCCTCCCATGCCGGCGCATTCGGATCTCGCGGCGAGAGCTGCGTTCCCGGCGGCAGAACGCCGAGTTCGAGCTGTCTGGCGAAACGCCGCCGACGCAACTCGTCCCAACCGATCTCGCCGTAACGTCCACGGAATTTTGCGATGTCCTCTTCGCTCGCATGCAGCGGATAGTGGGGTGCTGTGTAGGCTACATACAACAAAAACGGTTTGTCCTCATCTTTGTATTCGTCGAGATACTTCACCGCGTAATCTGTAAACGCATCGGTCGTATAAAAATCATCCGTCGGTGGCTGATACGGATAAAATTCCTTTTCGTCGATCGCCCAACGCCGAACCCGCTTCTTCGCCGGCTCCGGCTCACCCTCCCTCGCATGCCCTGGATTCCAATAGTTGCAACACCCATCGGTAAGACCGTAGTGCCGGTCAAACCCACGCTGATACGGCGTCTGCCCCGCGTGCCATTTGCCAACCATCAGGGTTCGATACCCCGCGTCTCGCATCCGTTCGCCGTACGTTGGCGCACTGTAATGCACCGTAGGCGAGGCTCCCACGTGATGCCACCAACGCCCGGTCAACAACGAAGCCCGCGTCATCTCGCACTTGGCATTGTTGTAAAAATTGCGAAACCGCATCCCCCGCGCGGCCAACGCGTCAAGGTTCGGTGTGTCGATCTCTCCTCCATAACACCCGATGTCAGAGAACCCCATATCGTCAGCCATGATCAAAACGATATTCGGCCGATCAGGTGCATCCGCGTGAGTAGGTGAGCCAACCAGGGCAACCGACACTATGATGATCGCCACCGTGAGCAACAGTGACAATGGTCGACGTGCCGAATGAGCCAACCTGCGTTGGAACCGTTTCAAACGCGTGGCCAGAGCTGTGGGGAGGGAATGGAACATAATGCTTGTCCACTTTTGTTGTAGGCGGGAACTGCGCGAGCTCCGACGGATCGGTCTCACGGCAGCCGGAAATCGAATCGATTACCGGCTCAGTGTCGCCACTCATCTAGGACAAGTCAAATCTTTCACTCCCTGGAGCCCCGCGACGTCTCGCTGCTCAGCGACGAGACGTTTGAGAAAACATCCACCCGGCAATGGCTTATTCACCGATAGGAAGAATCTGTACTGCATCGGCGTGAACATCCCTACCGGCACCCTCCGTCGCGAGCGTCACCGTGACGGGAACTCCTTCGGCCAAATCAAACCGACCGATCGAATGGAAAATTCCGTCCGAAGGCGGTTCTTGCATGTTCACCCTGACCGTCGAGACTTTGTCACCAATTCCGATCGTGACAGGAACCTGATCGCCACAATTTGCATGCGGACGATACGCGATGCGAATCTCGAACCGCCCCTGGCTCGGCGTGTCTGCTTTGAACTCAATGGTCGCATCGTCGTACCCATGGCTGAAAAGGTAGTTCGTTCCCACGAACCCTTCCAAGCTGATACTCGGCCGCCATTTCGGTGACTTTTTCGCCTGACTGTCGTCAATCACGATCCCAGGAAGTGAAGCGGGATCAATCCCCATCGCGAGCCCCTGGTCAGTCGCTTTGGTCATCGCATCTTCAGGAATTTCAATTTCGGCATCGACCGTCTGACGTCGTGCTTTTCCAGGCAACAGGAGCAACTCATGCATTTCGTCCCAGTAACGTTCGTAAATGCTACGAGGTAAACAATCGTGCAAAATGCAAAGGCTCGTCGCGCGTCCAACAACTTCGCCCATCATTCCACACGTCTTCATCACTCGGGTCGTACCCAACGCCTCGTGCGTCACGCTGACATTGCGCCCTGCCATGAACAGGTTGTCGATGTTCCGTGAATAGAAACATCGATACGGAACCGGATACCCATAGTTGCGATCGATCCGGCGATCATGCACCGCTTTAGAAATGAAAGGATTCTCAGGAAACTTCTCCGCATATTGTTCTTTGGGATAGTGCAAATCAATCGACCACGTCGTCGGCACGCACCCGTCTTTAAAATCACGTTTCGAGATCACGTCCTCTTTTGTCAAAACAACATCGCCCATCAAACGACGAGATTCTCGAGGACCGCCGATGTATGCGATCCATGTCAAGAACGCCGAAGGATGCTCGTCGGCACCGTCACCGTTCTTCATCGCATTGAACGCACCATAGACGGCACGCAAATTCCAATCGCGGATCGCTTCGGCACCGTCAATCGGATCTTTGTCGAACCCGCCTTCCCAAAACCACTGACCGTGATGCTCGCGTGGATAGGGGAAGTCGGCCATGTTCAAATCCAGTGCCCACGGTGTTTCGGGAAACGTAACAGGAACATCTGCCTCATTCCATGCCCACATGTTGCTCATTCCCATCCGCCCCTTCGGCGTCATTTCGAGATCGGCACCGGCGAGATGGCCGATAGTCCCATGACCGGTACAGTCAACGAAGAACCGTCCCGTGAACCGCTTCACCTCACTCGTACGAGTGTCAAACGCATGAACCGCCTGGATCGAAGACTGGTTCATCTCCACCTTGAACGCGTGGTGATTAAGGAACAAATCGATGTTCTCTTCGGCACGAACGATCGCTTCCTTTTTGGCGTCCTCGAATTCTTCATAGGTACCAGGCGATTTCGTGGCGTGATCCGAAATTTCTTCAATGATCTCGCCGATCCGTGGGTACTTGCCGCGACGGATATTCCCCATCGCCCAAACACGAATCTCACTCGATCCGTTCCCACCGAGGACCGGACGATTTTGCACGAGCGCAACTTTGCACCCCATCCGTGCAGCGGAAATCGCGGCGCCCAAACCCGAATATCCACCACCGATCACGACGAGGTGATAGCCATCTTCTTCAGTCGGTGTTTCCTTGAGCCCTAACATTTCGCGACGCCAGCCCGGAAGGATCGCCGAAGTGTTCGGTGGAGCCTCATCGCCCTGGGTAAACAAAATCGCGTCGCATCGACCGTCAAACCCGGTCAAGTCTTTGAGCGAAACCGTTGTTTGCACATCCTTGATATTAACCGTCCCACCATCATGCCAAAACCATTCCGCCCCTTTGGTTCCGAACGTCTCGTCGAGCGGCTTACCGTCGACGATCAACTGAAAACGGCCTGGTTGCCCGGGTGCATTCCAACGGGCTACCCAATCCTTTGTGCGAACATAAACGCGATACTCTCCGGTGCTCGGAAAGGTAACCGTTGTCGATGCGTCTCTGACCGGTTTCCCCAACCCATGTGCCAACAAATACGGTGACCCCATCGTGTCGATGAACTGCGTATCGAGTTTCCATCCCCCATGCGTGTCGAAGCTCTCTGCTTCAACGAGTACCTGATCCGCTCTCGCCGGGACGATCATCGCGACCAACAAGACGAAGGCCGAAATTGTTTTGAATGACATATCTGTAATGAGTTTCTCGTAAATTGAAAATCGAAGAATTCGGTCGCGGAACGTTCACAAACGCCGCGATCACAATCCAATAAAAATCACCCCCGAAGCCAAACAGCTTCGGCCTCACACCGGCTCTCACCAAATCGATTGCACTCCCGAGAACACCCCGAACCGGTGTGTAGCGAAAGAGTTGAGATGGAAGGCAAATTCGGCATTCGCGACGCGTCCTCATGCTAGGCATGGTGAGTACGCAAACATAGCTATCCATGCGACAAAAACCTTTGCATATGCGACAAACCGCGACGATAACCTGCCGCCTGATCAGCTCAACAGCCTTCTGTTCACTGAACGCCCGAGTATTCCTGAACTCCCATTTGCACTTCCCACGCAATCAGTTTGCGCGTCAACGCGTGGACGATCTCCGGGTGAGAAGCCGCCAAGTCGTGTTTCTCGCCTTCATCGTCGGGAATGTTGTAGAGACTGACCTTTCCACTTCGGTAAGCGAGCAACTTCCAATCGCCCTCGCGGACGGAAACGTACAGATCCTCGTACGCCCGATATCCGACCAAGGGTTCGCCACGATCGAGTACACTGTTTTCGCGTATCGTCGACACGAGCGAGACGCCATCGAGGTTTTCATAGTCACCAGGGTTTCCGCCCGCGATCTCGACCATCGTCGGGAACAAATCGGTTGACTGAACGAGGCTTTCGTTCCGAGTCGGTTTACTGACACCGGGCCAGTGCACCAGCATCGGCACACGGGATCCACCCTCACACAACGCGTCAACGCGTTTGCTGCCGCGAAGAGGCAAGTTCTGATACCAACTGCCTTGATCGGACAAGAAAATTACCACGGTGTCCTTGTCGATCTCTTTCTGCGCCAGTGCCTCACGCAAACGCCCCACCGATTCGTCCACCGCTTTCACTTGAGCGGCGTAAACCGCATCTTCTTTGGCGTACCCTTTTGCCTCGAAGTCTTCAACGAAATCACGGCGCCCCACCGGTGGCCGATGCACATTGTAATACCACATGGACAACATGAACGGTTGATCGCGATCATATTGCTTTACAAACCGCACCGCCTCATCGGTCAGCGTGTCGGTGAGGTAGCGTTCTTTCTCATCCGCCAACACATCAGAGTTTTTAAAAAATGGTGGATAGTACGACTTCGGATGCCCCGCGTTGCTCGTTCCGAACTGTGCATCAAAGCCTTGTTTGATCGGATGATAGGGCTCATGGCCGAGATGCCATTTACCGAAAAACTGATTGTAATACCCCAGTCCTTTGAGCGTCTCCGCATAAGTCGTGTGTTCCAACGGCAGCCAATTTCGACACGGAAACTGCGCCGGGTCAGTCTCCCACAAATTGAATTCGTCATCGGTCCGACCAAATTTGTCAAAGCCGAATTTGGGTTCGTTGGGAATGTGCCGTACGATTTGCAAACGGGTCGGGTGTTTGCCTGTCAGTAGCGTCGCGCGACTGGGACTGCACGTCGGACTCGGGATGTAGGCCCGTTCGAAATCAACGCTCTCGGCCGCCAAACGATCAACATTGGGAGTCTCGAACTTCGCGTTGCGATACCCAAGATCATTCCATCCTAGATCGTCAACGAAGAGCAACAGGATATTCGGTTGATGACCGACCGCCCCGACGTCGTCAACCGATGGCGATTTCTTGTTATCGCGGGCTTCTCCTAAGCCGGCATTGCTTTCGACCTTCAGATTGGTTGTGTCTATCGACGCCCCCACGGTCAATTCATGGTCGAACCCGAGGACTTTATTGTTTCGGATCGTCACATCATCGCAATACTCCAATACAATTGCGTCACCGACATCAACAGGAGGATAATCGTTGCTAAATTCGATCGTGTTTCCGGAAATATTCAGCCCCTTCACCGACCGAGCGTTGGCGATCAAACCGTTGAAGCTCTTCAGGGTATTTCCAGTGAAATCGATGTTTCGATGATAATGCCCTTCGCCCCAATGCTGATCGGCGGTGAAGAGCGGCGACGCGAGCAACGGATACCGGGCGGTTGCCTCGTAGCCGACATTGTCAAACACATTGTTGCGAATCGTGATGTCTTGAACCGCTCCCGATTCGTACCATTTGTTGTTGTCACCTTCGATCAAAATGCCATGCATTTGCGAACCGAAATAGTTGTTCTCGATCAACACTTTTCCCTTGGTCGTGACCAACACGGCGCGTGCCCGATTCTCTCGAATCGTGTTATTTTGCATGATCAAATCTGGATACCAGGTCAGATTTTCAACCGACAGGGGTCCCTCTGGCATCGTATCGGGAACTTCCTTCACCGTCATTACAAAACGATGTTCGTTGAGCACCTTCACGCTCTCAACCGTCGTCTCTGCAAATGGCAAAATCGTTGTGCGTGACAGCAACGCGATCTGGTCACCTGGCTGAGCAAACGTCAGGCCCCATTGTTGAAAATGGCTAATTTCGCACAGGAACTCGCGGTCTCCCAAATACTCTTCAACTTTGACATATGCCCCATGAACGTTAATGCCGTCGTCAAGCATATGCTCAAACAAGCAGTTCTCGAGCTTGATCGTTCCTTTGCAACCAATGAAGTGAGTCGCATCGGCGCGAGTTGAAACGATCCGGTCATCCGTTGACGTGACAACCAAATGATCCAACGTGACGTTGTCGGTGCGTTCAACAATCAGCCCCATCCCACCGGCGTCGTGAATCGTCACATTTTCGATGACAACATCAGCCGAATTGGTCACATGAATCGCCTGACACAAACGACTCGTCGGATGAACTCCGTAGGCGACCAGCACACTGCCGATCGGAGGTGCCCGCTTGACGCCGTTTTCAATACGAAAACGATTTTTCCCAGTCGCCGTGACCTTTGCCCTCTTCGAATTCACCGAGTACTGATTAGTTTCATAAATCGGTGAACGGGTTTCCGGATCGAACACCATATTCGAACCGATCGGATCATCTTGACCATAACGTTGGAACAGGATATTGCCGCCGGCAATGGTGTAGGGATATTTTTCAGGATCCGTCTCAACGACAAAACTTTTGTCGGCTTCGTCTCGCTCGACCACGGTCATCTCGGCATGAAACGACCGCACCCAATCGATAGAAAAATTCTTCAGCGTGGCTCCTCGCGTACGTTCGATCGTCACGGGCACCATCCGACCGTGAAACAAAAACAGCGACCCTCCGCCGTCGATCGTAATGTTTTCACAATCAAAGAGAGGAAAACCGAATCGCTTCAAACCGTTGTCATGGTTCGCCACCGCTCGATACATTTCCAAGGCATTTTCGGGATGGAAGTCATATTGCCCCTCAGGAAACACCAACGTGACATTCGATTCGCCCTTCACCGAATCGAGCAACTGATTCACCTCATAGGTCACATCTTTCCCCGGAACGATCCCGTGTTCAGCAACATCGATCGTTCTTGCATACAGTGGTGCGACCAACAGCATGCACGTGCAGAGCACGACATTCCGAGTCACCAAAGAGTTCGCTCGAGTTAACTTCATTGCAAAGGCGCCTTTAAGTGTTGGGTTGAAATGCATGAGAGCTTCTTATCGGGATCGCAGCCACGCCCATCGTCGCAACAGCATGTCAAATGAGTGGGGAATCTCTGGATCGGGCGGATTCGTCCGTCTCACCAGGGAGGCGGCGAGCACGATTCAGAGGAACAACGAACGTCCATCGGGGAGAAAGTCGTTCACCAGCAACATGGCGACTCTGTCAGAAACCGAGCTGTTTTTTATCGAGGTTCTTGTTACCCGTTGCTTTTTCGGGAGCAACATTAACGATGATTTGCCGAAGCTCTTCGAGCTTCGCCGGATACTGGTCGGCAACGTTGTTCTGTTCCGCGGGATCTTCGGAGAGATGAAACAAGAGCCCAGGTTCGTCGACCTTGGTTTCCTTCCACTCTCCAATACCACCACGTTCAGTGACACTTCCTGGAGGGATGTATTTCCAATCTCCCTTACGGACCGCGATTTGAGTCAATGCTTCTTGGATAACGTAATCACGGCCCACGTCCGACTGACCGAGCAATGCGGGCAAAACGTTCTGGCCGTCCGAACCGGCGTCCACGGGCATCGGTTTTTCGATCAACGCCGCGATCGACGCAAACATGTCGACCTGACTAATGATCGCGTCAGAAACATGCGGTGTCACTTTGCCCGGCCACGAAACAATCAACGGCATCCGCGTGCCACCTTCCCAACGACTGTACTTGCCGCCGCGAAATGGTCCGCCTGCTTTGTGATCCCCTTGCCGCTCAATCGCCCCGTCCCAATATCCATCGAACAAAACAGGGCCGTTATCCGACGAGATCACGATCAGAGTGTTTTCGTAAACGCCGGCTTTCTTCAATTCGTCGACGAGCCGACCGATGCACCAATCAAAAACCGCCAACGCGTCACCCCGCGGTCCCAAACTCGATGATCCCGCAAAGCGAGGATGAATGACGCGAGGGACGTGATTCTCGTTCGGAGCGTAGTACATGAAGAATGGCTCGTCCTTATGCTTGGCGACAAACTCGATGGCCTTGTTCAGATACGTGTCGGCCATATCCTCATCTTTAAAACGTGCCGAGTGACCGCCCGTCATGTATCCGATGCGGCTAACGCCATTAACAATCGTACAGGAGTGTTGTTCGTCCGCCTGAACTTTCAACATGTGCGGGTGCGAAACGCCCGTGGGCTCGTCACCCACCATCGTTTCATAGTTGACTTCGATCGGGTCGGACGGATCGAGCCCCACCACACGTCCATTCTCAATGTAGACCGATGGCACGCGGTCCGCTGTCGCAGCCATGTTGAACGAATATTCGAACCCGACTTCCTTCGGCCCCGGTGCGATCTCGCCGTTCCAATCCAATGGGCTCTCCGCCGAACCGAGCCCCAGGTGCCACTTGCCAACCAACGCCGTCGCGTAACCGTTGTCACGTAAGAACGTTGCGACCGTAGGTCGTTGGGTCGATATAATCAATGGCGCGTTCCCAGGCAAAATAAGCGCCGATTGATTGCGAAACGCGTACTCCCCCGTCAGCAACGAGTAACGCGATGGAGTGCATGTCGCGGCAGTGCAATATGCCGAGGTGAATCGAATCCCTTCGGCTGCCAAGGCGTCAATGTTCGCGGTGTCTGCCCCGACGCCGCCATAGCAACCGAAGTCGCCATACCCGATGTCGTCGCCATAGATCACGATAATGTTCGGCGATTCGGCACCGGCCTTCACCGGGACGCACCCAACGGCAATCAACAGTGGCATGGCCACGACAAAGAAAATGAAGGCAGCTCTAATCATGACTTATGAAAGCAAAAGAGTTGTAAAAGTTCGCCAGTCAACGACCAACGAAAATCGAGTGAAAGAATTAGAAATCAAAATCCCTGGTTGTCTTCGGCGACCAGCGTTTTCTCGGTGATCGCATCGACTTCAAAACGAGGTGTGTGTTCACCCTCATACGTGTTATTGACAACTCTCACGTTGCGACAATTCCTAAAGTCGAACGCGGCCGCCGTCGGATGCAGCGACTCCGCATCACCGCTCTGACGAATCGTATTGCCGGATATCACCAACCCGTCGACGCGATCTGCCCAAACGATCCGATTGTCGAATGTTTCAACCGTGTTGTTCTCGAACCGGATGTTTCGGTCATATCGAACGTCCTGGTCAAACGTCTTACCTAACCGCGGTGTGATCGTGAGCACCGCATGCTCCATTGCACTGTACGCACAATACTGAAACCGATTATTGCGAATGAGCACATCGTTCACGGCGCCCGATTCAAACCAAAAGTACGTTTCGCCACGAAAGAAAATGGAAGACATCATCGACGAAAACTCATTGTTCTCAACAACGGTTTTGAGAGGAGTCTTCAGAACAATATTCCTGGCCCTGTGATTCCGAACGGTACATCCACGCATCGTAAAAGTCGGGCTCCACGTTTTGTTCTCGAGAACATCACCAGGAACAAGGTCACGAGGCAGCGGCTTTGCGAACGTTAATTGCACGAACTGACCATTGATCGGCGTAATCGAGGCAACCTCATTTACGGATGCTCGCCTCGGATCAGGTTGATGCACGAACCAGATTTCATCACCGACACCCGCAAATTCAAATCCTGACTGCTCGAAATGCATCAGCTTGACGCGAACGGTATGCGTGTCGATCACTTCATCGACGCTCACGTAGGTGCCGTGCACGTTCGTACCGTCGTCGAGCATATTTTCGAAACGACAGTTCTCCACAAGAATATCGCCTCGGCAATTGCAAAAATGGGTCGCATCAGCGGTGGATGAAATGACGCGATTAGTTCCTTTGCGAAGGTGGACACCACACCCGGTGAGTGTCGCGGTATCAGATCGCTCCATCAGAAATCCCATTCCGAGCGCATGATGGATAATCACGTTTTCGAAATGGATATTCTCCGACGACTTTACGTGAATGGCCGGTGCATAACGGTCATGCTCGCGATCTCCCTTCGAGCTCAACAACGTTCCGACCGCGGGATATTTCCGGAGTCCTTCATAAAAACGCAGCACACCACCGGCGCGTTTTTCAACTAACCGAGGCCGACTTTCCAGATCGAGGGCACCATGAGCGACGCGTCGTTCTTTCGCATCGAACGCCAGCGTGCTTCCCAAATACGGATAGCTGAATCCGTCTACATCCGGAAAATGTAATTGACCGTCGTGCAGTTTCCATGAAAACCCATCCGTCATCGGCCGAATGTCTCGCCACTGCTCGGTAGGATTACAAGCAACCACTTCACCTAAAAAGGTGAAAGGGATATCCCAGTCGATCGTGATGTCGCGCGCCCTTACCCGTCCGCAGTTCTCGAAGAGAAACGGCATCATTTGGCCGTGAAAGATCAGTTCGCTGCCGTTACCCTCGATTTCGATCGAGCTTAAATCACGAAACGGAAACGCGATACGTTTCCTCCCGTTTCCGTGGTTCGTAATCGCGCAGTCCTTTTCAAACGCATAGCCTGGACGAAAGTAGTACGTTCCTTTCTCGATCACGATCTTTACATCGTCGCTGTCGGCAACTTCGATCGCCTTGCGAACTACCGGAGTCATGTCAGTATCAGCGGCCGATAGATAGATCACCTCTTCCGCATTCAAACCTTGCAGAACGCAGGAATGACTGCACAGGATCAACAGCACGAAAAAGATGGTTTTCACTCGATTATCTTCTCAAATGTCGTTAGGGTTTTGACAACCCGATTTTCGGTGGATCGGCATCCAAACGCAGGCCGGCATCGGCATCACGCGGGATTATTTCAAGGTGGCCTTTAACAAGCGAACTTCACACGGTTGGAGGTTGACGATGCCACTAACTCGGTTTCGGTCAATGGCATCGATCATGACTTCCGACTTTGCTTTGTTCGGACGCAACTTCACGACTCGCGGATCTTTGCTAACGTTGTTCATCGCGACCGAGATCATTCCCGTCGCAGGATCCACGGACTGAGTTAAAAAAACTCCATATGCCTTCGTACCGTTTTCGTCCGTAATCTTGAAATCGAGTGGTCTCTCGACCTGTGACGGCATTAACAACGGCTCCAACTCTTCTACCATCTCGAGAACGGGTTTGATCGAGATCGCGGCGGTTGGAGAGATCGAGGAGTCATCGTCGCGTTGAAATCCGAGTTCGTTTTTCACAAAACTCTTCTCTTGCTCGACGAATACGCTGCGTGCCCCTGACTCGCAAAACCGGACGACCTTCGCGAGCGTCTCGTCCGCAATGAATGGCGTCGGTGGAACGACGAGAGTTTGCGACGCCTCACTCAATTGCTCCAATCCCGAAGGAGTCACAAAACCGATTCGCATGTTCGTTAACTTCAACGCCTCGTAGATGTCCGTCACCTGTGGCATGTAATCAGGATCTTGAATCGCGGAGTCCTCGCAATAGAAAATCACGATATCGCGTTGGGAAGGAACCGAGGCAATCACATCGGCAGCGTGGGCGTTAAGTTCCTTCATCACGCGTCCGTACGCATCGACGGCAATCGGTTGCGTTGCCAATTCGCCGATGTGATCTGCCTTGTCATTGAGCCCGCCATCGAGCCCTCGACCCCAGAGCCAAGGATTGATCATGCTCATCCCGTGAGTGAATGCCAGCCACATTGCCGATCGCACGTACGGTCGATTCATGTGGTAGTGCCGCCAACTGACCGTACCGAAACCATGCCATTCAGAATCATAAAACGGACGATCTGGACACAATGATTTGGTAAAGTCCAACACCATCGATTGATCGACCCACAGGTACGCGTATCTTGATGCCCATCCGGTTTCGGTATCACGCCCGTCTTCATTCTTGCCGTAGAAAGTTGTCCCCTGCGGAACGACTCGTAAGTCCGATCCGGGGATCTCTTGCAGCTTGGTGAGATATTCAATGTCCATGCCGCCGTCACGCTCCGAACTGCCCAAAGTGTGTCCGAGCGTTTTGATCGAAACGGGTGATCGATGCGGATCATGCCGTTGCGTCGTCGTCTTCAAAAAGGTGAACCAATCGTTCACTCGGTCCATGTTGAATCGACACCAGTCGTACCAAATCGCAGTTCCTCGAAGCGCCGGATCGATTGGCATGTCGACATTCACATCCGCGAAACTTACATGCTCGGTGCCGTGAGATTGATTTACCGCATCGATGGACAAGTACTTTTCCGCAATCCACTGACGAAATTTCTGCATGGTCAAATCGGAGACGCCGTTTTTGGCAAGCCAACCGCCTTTTTGAGTCGCAAAGTGCGGCTCGTTGGCGAGCAAATGCACTTGCGGCTGATCGCCCGCCGCGGCGGTGATCTTTGGCAAGACGCCCGCGCAGAGTTGCTCCATCCAATTGCGAATCAGTGGATTATCAATGTCGTATTTCGTAAAGTTCCTGGCACCTTGCTGAACTTCAGGATGCTTCTCAACCATCCATTTCGCAGGCGCGTGCCCGATCAAGTGAACAAGGGGCGCGGCGTTGTTGGCGACGTCATCCTGGGTTCGTTCAACCAAGCCTTTCTCCGTCCACGGAGAAACCGTTCCGTCTGCTCGAAGATGAGTCAACTGATAGTAGGCTCCACCGATGTGACCGAATGCCTGCATGTACTCGGGCGTACCCGGCAACCACACCAATGAATGCGGGAACACGGGTTTGCCATTGAGTCGATACGCTCCAGCGTCCAAGGTCATCTTCCCAATCGAAAAATCCGGAGGCGTTGATAGCGTGACCGAACCGTCGAGCTGCCGCGTCAGTTCGGCGATGGCGTTGTCAGCCACATCGAGACACGACCGCAGTTCGTTCCAGGGCAGATTATCGGCTTCTTTTGGATCCGTTTTGTTGAACCACCAAACCTTCTTGAAGATTCTGCGAACGTCTTCGACATGGTCCTTGTCGTGCTGTGCCGCAATCAGATAAGTCGTGATGACATGCTTGGACACCAACGCGTAGTCCGTGCAAACTCCCAATCGCTCCGCGTTTTGGATCAGAGCATCGAGAGCGTCAGCACGTTCTTGAACCTGTGACTTAAGTTCATGCCAAGCGGCATCGTCTTGATCAACCGAGACACCTTGAGCGATCGCCGGAACAACGGGCAATGCCAAACAGAGGAAGAGTTCACAAACACGCCTTGCGATATTCATCATTTCAGTCAGTGCCTTTGCTTACGTTTGTTTGCGATTATCCGAGCGACTATCCATAGACGGTTTATCGAGACTTACCAATTGCCACGTAAGGAACTTGATAACACACTCGCATGCCTTCAAGAATGAAGGGCCGCCAATTGTACTTGATCGTAATCACCGCGGCATCGCAGGACGCATGCACAAACAGTCCTCCGCGACGAAATGACAGAACAATCTGAACTGCTTGAACCAAGCAATAACCGTATAGACTTTTCTCTTTCGAAACGGTCATGAACCAGAGCATTTCAAGTGATGAAGTAGCCTTTCACAGTAGCAGGAATCACAAGCATTCATCGCTTGATTCACAGGGCAGGACCCCGGCTACTGTATAGAGACGCCGGCGTGCGGCATCATGAAACGTGACCACGCTACGTTTGTTGATCACACAGCAAAGGAAGTCAATTGGCAGCATCAAATACTCGCACACGAAAAATGCTCGCCGGGTAGGTTTCGCTTGCACATTCGATCTCGATTTGCAACCGAGACGTTTGGATTGGGTTGATATCGAACACACATCGCGTTTGATGATTGTCGAGCCGTTGGGCAATCACATTTCCCTGTTCATCACGGATGCGGATTGTCGAAATGCATGACGGCATCACGTTCTCTGGATGCCCCATTAACACGGACTCCATCGGTTGATCAAAATCCGTATCGAGTGCCACGATGATCCTAGCGACGGTGCACGGTTGATTCCAAGACAACTGGATCCAAGGCGAAGCGTCGTTTCGATCTGCAACCCACGCGTTGACCGACGTGGTCGGCCGTTCCGGGCCCTCCAACACATTCTCGGGTTCAAAACCCTGCAATGGCGGATCGAATTGCAACGCCCAATTTTTCCCACCAGGTCGACGCTGGGGCAACCAGAATTCGAAAGCATCAATCCCCAGGTCCGGCGGTGGGTCTTGCGCGGATCCTTTGCTAACCGCACGGTTTCCGCGTTGACTCAGCTCTAACACGCCTGACACCCGCTCGTCACTCAGAGCCAAATTCACGTCGGGGTTCGCAAGCACGCATAGCATGACATACCTGGGCACCTCGATCACGTCGGGAAATTTCATTTCGACTCGCTCGAACTCGGCACCATCAATCTCCACGCTCGTCCGCGTTGCAACGAGAGTTCCGCCAATTTCAGCCGAACGGGTTCGCTCATCACGAACATGCTTGCCCGCTTTCACTGGCACTTGCATTTCTGATAGGACTTCGTCGGGCGTGAAGCTTTCCTCGCGACTGCACGTTCGCAGTTGGACCGTGATCGATGTATCGCACTCTGAATGAGCCCACATCGTTATCTTGGGAAGGGCTCCCTCGCACACCGGCAGCAACATCGCGCGTGCTTCATCGAGAACGACCGATTCATTTCCAGGCAGGAATTGACTCAGCGAGAATTCGCTGCTCGAACGGACCACCGCAGATCCTGCGAGATCGCTGTTGTCGTGATAATCGATCATCGGAATGTGCTGCCCCGAACGAAGCAACTCGCGTTGCAAACCGTTCATGCGATCGGCTTCGGTCAGGTCTCTAGGCAACCAATCGTTGCGTCGGCAAATCGCCGCCGCCATGCCAACCGCCTGCGCGTTGTGGGCACAGGTGGCCATGACTCGTGTCGAGCCGAACGCCACATGGCTGGAACTGATGATTCGGCCGGCCAAGAAAAGGTTCCTAATATTGCGGCTATACATGCTCCGATATGGGATTTGGTAGACGCCCTTACTGTGCCACTGAGTGCAACCGGATTCGCTCGAAAAAACTCCGTCGACGGGATGCAGATCGATTGCCCAACCTCCAAAACTAACCGCGTCATGATGTCGACGTTGCTCGACGATGTCTTGCTGAACCATCATCACGTCGCCTTCAAACCGGCGGCTTTCGCGTTTACCGGGAATTTGACCGACCCATTCAAGCGTTAAATTTGCTGCTTCGGGAAACTGCCCCGAATTTTTGACATGGTCCCAAACACCATAGATAACCTCCCACAACTCCCACTTGATCCGCTCGGTGTCATGCACGGTGTCTAATCGACCTCCATGTTCGATCCACCAAAGTTGGCACCCGTGCTCGCTGGCATTGAAGCTACGCCAACGTGGAATTTGCGTAATGTCTTTGAACGCGAAACTCGGCGGTACGAATTGAACCGGCTTACCGAGATCCTTCGTGTAGAAGTACAACGAATGACCGAGTAATTCCTGGTTCGCGTGATCAGGAGCAACACCTTCACCGAACTCGTCTTTCGATTCCGCTCCGATCCGGAATGCGGCCCCAGACATGAACCCGATGATTCCGTCACCAGAGGCGTCACAAAACAACGGCGCCTCAACTTGATACATCGTGCCGTTCTGACTACAGAACGCTCGCACCGATTCGATGGTATTGGGATCCCGCTTGGTCACCTCAAACGCCGCCGTGTTGAGCAACAAGGTGATGTTCGACTCTTCGGCTACCTTTTCTAGCAAGATCGTATCGAGGACCAACGGATTGCCTTCCGGGTTGCGGTACGTGTTCTCAACTAGAATTTCATCGATCACACCGCCTTCACGGGCCCACCGGTTGTTATTGCCCATATGCGAAGTCGCACCGAGGATCCACAACCGAACTTCACTGGAAGCGTTGCCGCCCAACACAGGTCGATCCTGAATCAATACGACGCGAATTCCTGCGCGGGCTGCCGTAATCGCAGCGCAGGTTCCCGCCATTCCGCCACCGACGACAACCAAATCGGTTGCAAGATGCGTTAGAGCAAGTTCGCGATGTGATTGAGGCTCAAACGTTTTCATGACTTGGTTCGGCAAGCAATCGATTGGCTGGTAATGACTTAAGGACCATCTCCCGTGGAGAACCAGTAGCCCATTCTCGCCCCCGGGTGATCTCGGCCCTCGCGCCGGCCGTCCAAGCCATACTATACTACTTTTGCGGCCCCGCGGGTCACCTGCCGCGGTAATTTCCCGACGGCTTTTTGAACAGGCGTCGCAAAAACCAAGTGACTTCAAAAAAGGAGGGCCAAGACTCCCGCTCGGGAAGCCTAAGCCCAACTTGTACGAACATCCATTTTCCGTGGAGCGGTTACAACTCCTCTTGAATCACTTCCTTGTTGGCGCGAGTCCCGAGCGAGCCCCACAAACCGTACGGGCTCATCGAACCGGCGACGGACGATGGCGGTCCCGCGACCCCATCGAGGTAACTCACCATTTGGCTGTCGCCATTTCCGGATTCGATCGAGTCCGTGATGAACTTCACCGCACCGTCACCCATCAATACATGGCAACCACCTTGGTGACGACTGCTCGGCCCGTAGATGCCCCATCCTTCGTCATTGGATCCACCATCCTCGTGCGTCGCACCGGCACCGGTATAGCGATAGGTATCAACGGCACAGGACGCCGAGTTCGGAGGCAGGATGGTATTCATCATCGTGTAGACCGGATCCGAGTCGGCCCAACGATAACCACGCCCCTGACTCGAACCAAAGGTGGTCACGCCTGATGCCGCCCAAAACTGCGGACGCCCCGGATCCGTGTTGGCTTCGCAAAGTGACTTAGGCGTTGCACCAAGCGTTCCCGTAATATCGCCTCCGAGATCTTTCGGCATCGTCCTTGTGTCACGATCACCGAGGTCCGTCGTGATTTCGCCCATGACAATCGTGTTGGCAAGCCCATCGAGGATGTCACGAAATGCCATCTTTTGGAACGACACAAACGCTCCACGGCACTCTGCTCGCGCACGAACGGCATGGTCTTGATCAACGCTGTTCGAGTTCCAGTTCTGGGAACCTGCCGTCATCGCGTAAGAACTGTCGCCCACACACGCGGCGTAGTTGGTTCGCCCCATTCCCGGCAGACCAACACCTGGGTCACTCGGGCAACGTAGCGTGGGAATGTTGACGTTCCACGGTCCATAGTTCGTGTTCTCAGGCGTCGGCCCCATCGCGGTCCATGTGCCAGGCGTTCCGTCGGTGTTGAGTGCATTCGGGTTACTGATCTGCTCCCAAAGTGCTTGCCCTTCGACAAACGGGATAATCCCTACCAACATGCTCAACGAGCTAGCGTTTTGATCCGTTCGTGTAACGTTGTACCACGCCGTGCCGTCACGCCACGTTCCCGTTCGGTGCTTAGGAAGTTGATTGTAGGCGGAGTGGTAATTGTGGATTGCTAAACCGATTTGCTTGAAGTTGTTACTGCAACTCATGCGACGGGCAGCTTCACGTGCGGCCTGAACCGCTGGCAATAAAAGTCCAACGAGCACACCAATGATCGCGATAACCACCAATAGCTCCACCAGCGTAAAACCGCGGTTTGAATTCAAACGAAAACGCATAACGTGTTTCCTTAGCAACGAGAGAGAACGAACAAAATGACATCCAATCGCCTCAGCACCATGCAGACGGGAAAATCGATCTCCGCCGCCCTGAGAACCTCCTAAGGGTAGGCATCTGGCCGCAGCCCACAAACCACTATATGCGTCTAAATACTTCGCAAATGCGACAACCTGTTTTCCAAACGACTCAAGTGCGTTAGCCATCGTCTTGTCAACATCGATCACCCTGGCAGGAACCAGCCACCCCAATCCTCACTTGCTATGTCGCATCCGGTTACGTGTTATCCGCATTCGTGTATCGACGTCCACTGACTCGCAGCCGAAAGAGTGGACTTAGGATCGCGGACTCGCTGATTTGCGATGAGCAATGACCAGGATCAGAGTGGCTAACGCGACGAGCATTCCGCCAAATAACGACAAGATTCCCCGGTCATCGACGTTGTCAGGTACGAACATCAATAGGAACATCAACCCGCCGCAAACCGCGATCGACCACCCGACCACGATTGCCGGGAGCAAACTCGCAGCGGTCTCTTCGCTTTGGCCGCTTGCTTTCGTCGCCGAAGTAAGTCGCTCGATCGCACGATGTCCTTCTGACTCACCTTTGCTGCATAGCTGCAATACACTCAAGATCAAAATCGGCAGCACCACTCCGGTAAGTGTTTTCACCACGCTGGAGTTGCCTTGCACCCAATCAGCCAACGGCGCAAGTGTTTCGTAGTCGCCCAAAAAACCATCGGCGTTCAAACCAAAACGGACCACGATCCCGACCAGCAACGACACGCTCGCCGTGATCCATACAGCCGAAGAAGTGATCGTTCGGCTCAGCAATGACCACAACGTGGGTGCGAGCAGTCCCACAACGACCATCTCCGTCACGCTGATGATGACCTTTTCCGCTCCACCTAGCGATTCGTACGACAACGCGATCGCAATCAACAGTGCCCCCAACGCCAGTGTGATGATCCGACCGACGCGCACCAGTGAAGGGACATTGAGGCCTCGTTTCATCAGAGGGCGGAATATGTCATTGGTCATCACACCCGAAAACACATTCAACTGCGAACTCACCATGCTGGCGGTCGCCGAGAACATCGCCGCGATCATCAACCCGACCATTCCCGCGGGCAACACACTGCGACACGCGTCGATGTAAGCGGTCTCGCTGAGCAACAGCACCGTACTTTCGGACGCACCGTCGGGAATGGGAGAATGCACACGCCAAATCAGCGGAGGCAAGAGCCACAAGATCGGACTCAACAAATACAACCCACCGAACAAATAAGTGCTCTTGCGAGCCGCTGCGGCATTGGGAACACAAATAAAACGTTGCACAAACGCCCACTCCGCACCAATCATGAAAAAGTGAATCGCACACCAGCCTGCCAAGAACAGCAGCGTGTAGTCTCCGGATATCAGGCTCGTCATCGTTCCGTCACTAAGCACCTCGCTTCCCTTCACCTGCAGCGATGGCAGTACCGATGCTTGCTCGAAAAACCGTGAAAAACCGCCGACTTTGGCAATCGCCAACGGAATGACAAACAACACCGCCAAATTCAAAATGATGAACTGAAGGACGTCCGTCATGAGCACCGCCCAAAGCCCGCCGATCATCGTATAGACCACGACGATGCTGCTGAAAATGATGATGCCCCAATACAACGACAAATTTCCGGTGGCCGGATCTTGCAAGGGATTCCCATCGGCAAGCGGCATCAAATTCACCAAGATTCGCCCCAGCGCGTAAAGCGCGCCGGCGGTCGTCACCATCCTAAAAACGGTCATGAACCACGTATAAAAGTGCAGCGCACCGTTGCCGAATCGCAGTTGCACGTACTCTGCCGGGGTCTGAACCCCGATCTCTTTCCACCGCCCGGCAATGAAGTAACCGACTAGCAATGCCGATACCCCGTACATCAAGTTAATCGTCACCGCGACCATCCCCTGTCGATACGCGATGCCACCCCATACGACAAATGTATTTGCGGAAAACATGGTCATGAACGCGCTCAAACCACTGGTCCACCATGGTGATTGACCTCCGGCGGCAAACATATCCGCGCTGCTCTTGTTCTTGAGAGCGAACAGCATCCCGACGCCGAAAACCCCGGCCAGATACGCGATCAAAACGGCATAATCAACGGTTTGCATAGTGTTTCCGAACCAACGCGCAACGAACAAAAGAACTGAGGACGGACCGAAACACACCAACGCGATCAATCGCTCGATCACGGCGTTCACACGCTGGCGGGCGAACCGTTTCAATCAAAATCAGGATACGTTCGCATCCTAACGCCCCAGAGTCTGACCCGTAGACGCGGAAACCGAAAGTTCGATTTGCGTTTACTTTCTTTTGAATTGCGTCGGGCTACTCTATGATCCGATCTGTGGGGAAATGATGTTTTATCCGAAAGGTGCACGTGGCAAAAAAGAAATCCAACCAACGCAGAACGCAGCTGCCGCGAGTCGCGGTCCTAGTGGACACGTCGACTCAGTGGGGACGTCAGATCATTCGCGGTGTGACCAGTTACGCTCAACAGAATGGGCCATGGCACCTGCAAGTGGAACCGCGCGGACGCGATGATCGCATGCAACTCCCACGCGACTGGGATGGTGACGGCATCATCGCGCGGATCGCAAATACAACGCTCGCAAAAGACTTGAGCGAGCGTTCCGCCGCGATCATCAACATCTCAGGGATCAACCTCTCGGGCTATCACTTTCGACGCGTCATGACCGATTACAATGCGGTCGCCTCCCTCGCCGCAGAACATTTTCGCTCACGTGGATTCCAACGATTTGCCTACGTCGGACCGCTTAAGGTGTCTTATGTCAAAAGCCACGCCGACGCGTTCGAACAACGGATTGTGGCCGACGGCGGCCAGCTGCAGCGATTCAATTACGCTTACGAATCGATGTCGAGCGAACGTTGGCAAGTCCAGCGTCGCCGGCTCAGCCGATGGTTGGCCAACCTGGAAAAGCCGGTTGCGATTTTTTGCTGGGGAACAGCGGCGTCATGCCAACTTCTCGACATTTGCCGCCTCGACAGCATCATCGTTCCCGACGAAGTGGCCGTGTTGGCGGGCGATAATGACGATGTCATTTCGGCGACGACCGTTCCGCCGATGTCCGCGATTCTGAATCCCGCCCTGCAGATCGGCTTTCACGCCGCACAACGACTCGATCGGATGATGAAGAACGTTCGCGACGAAGACGACGACGAGCTGATTCCTCCCATCGAAGTGGTGACACGCGGTTCGACAGATGTCCTGGCGATCGAAGACGACGAACTGCTGCGAGCGGTTCGCTACATGCGAGAACACGCGTTTTCGCCGCTGACCGTGAAAGAAGTCGCCGATTCGGTTCCGTTGACCCGCCGCAGCCTGGAACGCAAATTCAGGGAATGGGTCGGCCGATCACCGTTAGCGGAAATCCATCGACTCCGAATCGCGCGCGTCAAAGAACTCTTAGCTACAACAGACATGCCGATGTCGCGGATATCCCTCGCGACCGGTTTCGGTACCCCAGAATACATGGCGACCGCGTTCAAAAAGGAAATGAACATGACGCCCCTGCGATACCGCTCGATGACACGCGCTCGCTAACGCAGACGCACTAACGCAGGCACGCTGAGCAAGAGCCGCAACAGCCCCGACCACCAAACGCCCCGATCCAGCGGTCGAGATTCCGCCAAATTGATGCGGTCTATCGTCACCCACTTGCTCGGAAAGCCCGTCCCGCCCGGGGATGTCGCATATCTAAAGAATTATGCCGCAATTGCAAACTTGGGTCTTGGTTGCAACGTGGTTAGCCTAGTACCCACGCACCTCTTTCAAAACGTCATCAAGGCTCGGCTTTAAGAACTCTTGATGACGGTACCGCACCACCCCACCTGCATCCCACCTCCAATGGTGCCCCACCTTCAACGCCGCCGAACGCTAATCCGCTCGGTTCAGATCATGAAAGTCATACCCTCACTCTTGCTATCGCTCCTCGTGTGCATCTGCTCGCGAAACTCCACTGCCCAGCAGCCCGATGTTGCGAATCAATCCGCAACCGATCTCTCGAAATGGAAACTCGTTTGGCAAGACGATTTTGACTATCCAGACGATCAACTGGATACAAACTGGATCGCCCAAAACGGACCGAGTGGCCACATCCTCTGTAGCCGCTGGCGAGAAAACGTCGTGGTATCCAACGGCATCTTGCAACTGATCAACCGAAAAGAAAATCGCGGCGGTCAAGAATGGACCTCAGGCAATATTTGGACAAAAATGAAATTCAAATACGGCTTCTTCGAATGCCGTTATCGATATGCCGAGGCGACCGGCACCAACAACTCATTTTGGTTGATGACCAAAGGCCCTGAACCCACCGAGGGCAAACGGTTCGAAATCGACATCAACGAAGGTCACTATCCCAACGAAGTGAACACGAACATTCACAACTGGTCGGATGTCGTGACGAACGCCGATGGCAAAAAGACTCACCCCAGCAACCATCTGGGAATCGCCTTCGGCAACCGTCCCGATTACACAATCCCATTCGAAATCCCAGTAACCACCAACAAACTCCGATTGACCTCGACGAGCGCCCCGCACTTTCACATCCGCGAGTTCCGAATTTTCCCCGCAAACGGAAGCGATTATCCTGACGCGTTTTCAACAACAGCTGATCAAGACATCCCTGGTCTCGTTAACTACGCCCGATCTCCCGACGTTCAGATCACCGCGAATGGGGTCTACAACAACCAGACAAAACCAACACACGCCGCCGATGGCAAGATCACGACGAGCTGGATTTCACCCGCCGACGGAGAAAAATGGCTGCAATTCGAATGGCCATCCCCCATCACGATTGGATGCATCCAGTTCATCAATGGTTGGCCAGACAAAGGCAAGTGGACCGGTTTAGGGCAACTGAACAACTACACGATTCAGGCCTACATCGACGAGCAATGGCAAAAAGTTTCGACAATGGATTCCAAAGACATCGCGAACTTTGGTGCGGACTATCACACCTACGGTTTGCAGTGGGACGAGAACAAACTCGTTTTCTACCACGACGGAAAAGAGATTCGGCGAGAGCAGAACACGTTCTGTTTTAGCGAAACGCCCATTTGGTTGAGTCTAGCGATCATCCGCTGGGCAGGCCCGCTCACAGACGATTTGGACGGTTCCAGCATGAAAGTGGATTGGGTTCGTTACTATCAAAAGTCGAAATAAATTCACCTTCGAACGCCCCACCGAGATCCAATTCATGCAACGCGGCCTCTCTTTTTTCTTCGCTCTCTCCACGGCAATCATTTGCCAAAAAACGACACTCGGCCAACAAAATCAGCAGCTGTCACCGGCATCCTCACCAACCGTGGAAAACGAAGACACGGCCAATGATGACTCATTAAACCTGGACATCCATTCGATGCGCCAACCAGCCCCCGAGCACGCGAAGTTCATCGATAACGACTTCTACATTTGGGGCGCCAGCATGATCCAAGACGGCAACGGTGTCAGCCATCTGCTCTACAGTCGTTGGCCTCGTCACATGGGGCACAATGCTTGGGTCACCCACTCTGAAATCGCTCACGCGGTCGCCGATAACCCGCTCGGTCCTTACCGGCATGTCGATGTGGCACTCCCCAATCGCGGCGAACATTTCTGGGACGGATTGTGCACTCACAACCCCACCGTTCATTCATTCAATGGTAAGCATTACCTTTACTACATGGGAAACACCGGCGATGGGAAAGTGATGCAATCACTCAATTGGATTCATCGCAACAACCAACGCATTGGTGTCGCCGTTGCCGATTCGCCCAGCGGCCCGTGGAAGCGTTTCGACAAACCACTCATCGACGTCAGCGACGATCCTGATGCCCCCGATGCCGCCGTGACCAGCAACCCGTCAATCTGTCGCCGGTCCGATGGTACATTTGTCTTGGTCTACAAAGCCGTCGGCAAAAAGCACTCACCTCCGGGCTATGGACCAGTGGTTCATATGGTCGCGACATCTGAATCTCCGACGGGTCATTTCGTCAAACACGACGCACCCATCTTCGTCCGCGAAGGCGATCGATTCCCGGGAGAAGACCCCTACATTTGGAGCCAAGGTCACAAACTATGGGCGATTCTCAAGGACAACCACGGCGCCTTCACCGACGCGGGACAGTCACTCGTTCTGTTCGAGTCGCTCGACGGATTCGATTGGAAACTGGCGAAGCATCCGCTTGTTTCAACGCTCGACGTGACATGGGAACATAAGGGGCTTCAAAACCTTCGTCATCTCGAACGGCCGCAACTCTGGTTCGAGGACGGAATTCCCAAAGTACTGTTTTGCGCCGCCGACGACGACAACCAGCGTGAACACTCCTACAACGTTCACATTCCGTTGCAACCCAACGACAGCAAACCGTAATCACGTCAACGAGCGGCAAAGTTAAAGAGAAACGCCAACGACTCACGCCGAGCGAAACGCGTCGCCGTTTGCTCTGACGATTCTATCGAACGACTCGTGAACTAGTTTTCGACCACGGCATTCGGTGGCAGCGGAACCTCGTTGGCGATTCGCCAGTGAACCAATTCGGCGAGTAACCGCTCGGCCGTCTCGGGTTGGGTCGCGGCTAAGTTGTGTTCTTCCTTCGGATCCCGGCCGAGATCATAAAGTTCCAGCTTCCCGGTGGCTAAAAACTGAATCAGCTTGTACGAACCTTTGCGGATGACCGAGCAAGTCCCGTGTTTGTACTGACTCGCCAAATGCCAGAACAACGGCCGTTTTTTCAACGCCGCGTCGTCAGCTTGGAAGAGCGGCGTGATCGATTGACCGTCGAGTACTCCGTCATATTCGATTCCCGCCAAATCCATGAACGTCGGAAAGAAATCCAAACCCATGATTGGCACTTCCGTTCGCCGTGGATTGATCTTCCCGGGCCAATTAATGAACGTGGGCACGCGGATTCCACCTTCGTAAATATGCCCTTTGGATTCACGCAGGAGATCATTGCTGCGCCCGTTCTGACCGTTGTCGGACGTGAAGATGATCAACGTATTTTCGCGAAGTCCGTTCTCGACGAGAAACTGTTCGATGCGACCGATGTTGTCGTCGAGCGACTCGATCATCGTTGCGTACTCGGCCTCTAGAACCTTCTGTTTTCCCGTGTTCGTTCCCTGTCCGGTGACAGGATCGCCAGATTTGTTCAGATACTTTTCGAGCAAACTCTTGCTACGGGCTCGCAATGGCCGGTGAACGGTGTAGTAGTGCAGGTTGATGAAAAACGGACCTTCCTTGTGAACGTCCATGAACTCGATCGCTTCGTCGGTGAGTCGATCGGTCAACCATTCGTCGTCCGGTTTCTGTTCCAAGAACGGATTGCTGAACGGTGCGAAATACCCTCCGGTTTCGCTGTCGTATCCGCCCACCTCGAGTGCCGGATCGCCTCGATAGGTGCCCGCGACGTTCTTCAAGTAACCACGGCCTTCGGGATAGTACTTTCGACACGCCTCGGACTTGTGATACTCGACCCAACTGAAATCAGAGGGACTGGGCTGCCCCAGCTTCTTTTGCAATGGAAAACTCGCTGCCAGTTCAGCCCGGGGATAGGGTCCAACGAGATGCCATTTGCCAATGTGGATCGATCGGTAACCGGCGTCAGCGAGTGGCTCGCTGTACATCGTGTGCTCCTCGCCGACAGTCCAGCGAGAAAAGAGGTTCTCTCGGTCCGATCCTTTTTCGAGCACAGGAACCGTGTACACACCCGTACGAAATGACTGTTTCCCCGTTGCGAGTGCCGCCCGAGACGGAGAACACGTCGGATACATGTATGCGTATTCGAAAACCACCCCGTCCTTGGCCAACCGATCAATATTGGGCGTTTCATAGAACGTCGATCCGTTGAACCCGACATCGGCGTAACCAAGATCGTCGACCAAGACAAATACAATGTTAGGCTTTTGCATCGGCACGTCGGCAGCGTGAACGTGGTTCCCCGCTGCGTGCAGGACAGCGATCAACAAGCTCAACAAAACGACACGCGTTTGAGAGTCCATTTTTTCTCCGATGGTGTGAACAGTAATGACGGTCATTGTAACTCGTCCGCCCTCTGCATGTTTCCCCGGTGGCAGCCACCGTGGCAGCCACCGGGACATCGCTCAGCTAAATTAGCTTGCTCGTCGATCTCAACCCGTCCACGTCCTCCACTGTGTCATCCTCGTGCAATCGTTTGAACTCTCCATTCCACAAGCCAGGCGACTGGTCCTCCGATGCCAGGGCCTCCACAAAAAAAGCCCGCTCGGCCGCGGCACTGTGGGAGCGTTGAAATGTATCGAACAGCTAGGCTACATCCAGATCGACACGATCTCGGTTGTCCAACGAGCCCATCATCACACCCTCTGGACTCGGGTGCTGGACTTTCGGAAAGAACACCTCGACGCGTTACAAAAAGATCGCAAGGTCTTCGAATACTGGGCACACGCGGCCTCGTATCTGCCGATGCGAGATTTTCGGTTCAGCCTTCCTTACATGAACGCCATCGCCGGCGGGCAAAAACACTGGCACACGCCCGACAAAAAACTCATGCAACGAATGATTCGGCACATTCGCACCGAAGGCCCCGTGATGGCTCGGCATTTCGAAGACACCGGGGAGGGAAAGTCTCATTTTTGGGGTGGCTCCAAACCGGCCAAGATCGCGCTCGAACAACTTTTCATCGAGGGTGAACTGATGATCAGTCATCGCGAAGGGTTTCAAAAGGTGTTTGATCTCACCGAACGAGTTCTGCCCCGCAGTGTCGACACCCGTATTCCATCACACGAAGAGTTTCTTCGGCACCTGATCACTCGAACGATTCAGGCACAGGGAATCGCCTCGGAACCGGAGATCCGATATCTCCGCAAAGGAATCAAAGCCGACCTGTCTCGGCAAATTCAACAGATGATCCACGACGGTGAAATCGTTGAGGTGAAGATCCAAGAAAATCCCACGTCGTACTATTCCACGCCTGAACTCGTCGAAACAGGCGTCTCCACTCGCACGTCGAAACGAACCCATCTTCTATCTCCGTTTGACAACTTCGTTATCCAGCGAAAACGGATCGCGGCGTTATTCGACTTCGACTACCAGATCGAATGCTACGTGCCGAAACACAAACGGCAGCACGGTTACTTTTGCCTGCCGATACTTTTTGGTGATACGATCATAGGGCGATTGGATCCCAAGGCAGACAAACGTGAAAAGACTCTGCGAATCGAAAACCTCGTCCTCGAAAAACCAGTCTCACAAAAAGAGCAACTAACTCGGCAACTTGCGAGCACACTCCGCGACTTTGCCGAGTTCAATCAGTGCACCGACTGCCGCATTCTCAAAAGCAATGACAAAAAGTTCGCGAAAGACCTTGCCAAAGTTCTCGGCTAATTCCGAACCACGTTGGTCCCCTTTCGAACGCGTCTGATTACGACCGACCATGCCACCACGTTTTCTCTCAAGCGATCGTTCATGAAGATGCCATCGAAACGAAGGAAGGAACTCTTGATCGCTGCAACGGCGGCTTTCTTAGCGATCGCTGTTACGTTGCCCTTCGTTATCGATTACGTCAGCATCTCGCGGCGTCATCATGTTCCTCTGCCACCCGGAAATATCGCAACGCCGAATGAACGAAGTATCCGTTGGAACGACGAATCGGAACTCACTCGAAAAGTTTTAACCTACTGGGCCGATCGACCGCTCGGTGACTGGAAGAGCGAAGGAAAGATCAAAGCCCCTCGCACACTCCTCGCTCGCTTGATGCTAGGCGTCGACCTGGCAGCCACCAACGACTACCTCTTGTCGCAAGAACCATGGGGGAACGTAGGATCAACCTGGCCCGGCAATCCAAACGGTGACTACGACTTCACACTGGCTGGTTTAATTCCCATCTTGTATCTGTTCGGCGACGATCCTGATGTGCTGTACCCTCAGACGCGCGATCACCTCGTCAAGAAACTCATTCCAATCGACGGTGGCGAGCCTCTGCGAATGGTCCCGCGTACGGCAGGCCTGGTTCCCGACACCGAAAACCATCTGCTGATGACAGAGGGTTCACGCTATCTCAAAAACCGATGGCTGATGCTGCATGGAGATTCCTCGGCCACATACGACAACATTGCCAACGGATTGGAAGAGTGGCTGCTCGGTTTCATCGAAGAGCTCCGATCGGCGGGGCTCTACGAATTCAACTCCATTCCCTACGAAGGCTACACGCTGACGGCGCTGCTCAACCTAGAAGCGTTCGGATCCACGGAAGTTCAGTCGGCGGCACGGCGAGTGCTGGATCAACTCAATTGGAACTATGCCGTCGGGAGTTTGCGTTTTCGACGCTTTCCGCCCTTTCGACGTCAGTACGCTCACGCGAGCGATACGTCGCTGATGGGTGATCGACATGTCGGGTTGATCAAACCTTGGATCAGCTTATTGCCTGAACGACCCGAGAACTTGAAACTGAAGGGAAACCAACACATCGCGATTTGGGCGTGTTGGTCGCCGTACCGATTACCCGATCGGACGGCGCGGTGGATCCTCGAAAAGCCAACCGACTATTTCATCCGAATCGGCCACGGTGCCGACAGCTCTCCCGAGATCTATTCAGGCGGCCCGGGCTACCTGCTAAGTGCCGGCGGTGTCAATCGTGGCCCCCGCTCTCTCATCGTGGCTCGACCGATAACCCTTTGTCTCGACGATGGTGCAAACGATTTGCCGGGCGTGGTCCACCTCTCCGGTCCTGGAAAAGATTTTCGCCAGTGGAACAACACGGGCGTGTGGCGGAACACGGCCGTCGCAGCGGGCCCGGTCCATCTCCCTTCCAAATGGGAAGCGTCGGCCGAATCAAGGCTGTGGAAGGTCTTCCAACGCGAGGCAAATCTTTGCGTGGGCGTTCATTCACAAACGGATCTCGGTGTGGTTCACGTCGTTCGCTCAGAGAACGCAGAACAAGTCCTCGATTCACTCGACAAGTCCAACGCAAACAAAGAAACCTTGCGTTCGGCCTTCCAAATCCCAAACGGCCCACGTCTCGTTTACGACGTCGACGCCCCCAAAAACCGATGGGTGATTCAACGCGTCAATGACCAAATCATCGATCGCAACTTCGACGCGTGGCCCGCAATGAGCGGCACGACCGACTCGCCGGTCACACCTCGGGATGATCCGTAGTCTCAACACCACTCCCTTCGGCCGTGTCGCCAAAGTGTAATGCGGAATCAAGTTCACAACCGCTGGCGATATAGTGTTGAAACGCGTGCACGAGTTCCTCCCGCACGCTAATCGTTCCGCGAAACGGACTTGCCTGCATTCCCAGTTGAATCCCCGGATAGAGCGCAGCATCCTCCTGCAAGATCCGTCTGATGACCCGGCATTTCAATCGCCCCCAATGCTTAGTGAGTTGACGGGTTACGCCGTTCTCTTTCTCGGCCCGAAGCGTGAAGACGGCGACTTCCATCCGGCAGGACGTCGGCGACGTGGGTACCACACTCATGACCTGCAACACCATCCTTGTAATACAGCGGATGCCCTTCCGGACGAAGAGCGGGAATCCGCGGAGTCGTGTAATCGGCGACACCCATGGAAAGGCCGTCGCTATCAAGGATGGAACCGGAGCCGGTCCGGCTAGGACATTGGAAGACACCCAATTCCGCAGCGGCCGCTTCAATCAACAGGTCTTTGTTGCTCCAGTCCGTCGACAGCGTTCCGTTGTAGCCCCATTTGTATTCGGAGGCCGAGGGATCGTCGAAGTTCGGATGCTTTGCCGCATGAAAAGTATCGGCAAGGTCGGGCTGCTCCACGAACGCCAAGATCCGCCAAAGCGCCCCGGTTCGCGAATACGGATAGTGCTTGAACGTGTGCTCAAACATCGACATGCCGAGCACGATCTGTTTAAGGTTGTTCTTGCACTGAGTGCGACGTGCCGCTTGCACCGCCGGCAGCAGCAAGCCGACCAAGACGCCGATGATGGCGATCATCACCAACAGCTCAACCAGAGTGAATCCGCCTTTGAGGCGCGCAGAAGCAGGTACCGAATTTCGGCTTGTATGGATCATCTTCATTAACTCGTACAGGAAACCTAGTGAGAATCTTCGCCGTAATGGAACGACTGGATGTCTGGCTGGCTGTACAAAGTTAGCTGGCTCGACCCTTGCTATTGCCAATGACTCGCAGTAGCGAGACGGATAGCAAACACTATTTTTGAGCGGATTAAGTGAGGGGGGGAGGAATCATTTCAAGTAACTCGATACTCGCATCCTTGCTCTGCGAATTTCCCGATTCGCGTCGAAAACATCGTTTTTTGCGGGGCAGTCCGAAACGTCCTGCGGAAAACGAAGGTCATGCGGAGAGCGTAACTTCACATTACTGGGTCAACGCCACGCCCTGACGATTAGCGGAATACGGGCGTCTCAAGCACCGCCGAGCACCCCGGAAAGCAGTCCACGACGGTCACGCTTTAGCAGGATGAGAGATTGGAGTTGGCCGACGGACGGGTTATCGGGGTCGTAATTTTGAAGCATTCCCAACCATCGCTCGGCACTGGGGAATTCGCGGCGCCCGATAAAGGTGTAAACCATCGCCTGCGCGAGCGCGACAAACTCCGTCGCGTGAAGCAGTTTCCGTCTCTGCAGCGGCATAAGGGTCTCCAGAGCTTGGTCATACTCTTTCCGCTGCAAAGCGCGTTTGGCCAACGCGATCTGCCCGAAGAAATAGTCAGGGTGTTGATCGATCACTTCATCGATCAAGCGGTTCGCCTCGTCCTTGCGATCCTGCACTTGGAGCGCCATCGCCAAATTGTTCTTGATATCCGGGGCATCCGGTTTGGATTGGATAAGACGGCGGAAAATTTCTTCCGCCTCGGCACCTTCTCCAGCGTGCAAATGCTCGACGCCGGTCTCAATCATTTGCAGGCAAACTTCGTCACGATCATTGGGAATCACCGGCTCGTCGGTGATCTCAAAATCGATGAACTCGATTCGATCTAGCTTGCCACGAACGTAGAGCTCGATCGTCTCGGATTTCAGAATGCCATCACGATGCAGGTCACCGGCAAGCTCTGACCTCAACGAATCCGTGCCACGGGACCCGCTCACGAAATCCCGTAATGCGACCTGGGCGTCATCGTTGTCGCTGTATTGAGCCAGCTTGGCCGCGAACTGGACGGACAGACCGTCGCCACGATCAAGCATGTCGGGAAGCAAACTTTCAACTTCTCGGTTTTGCTGAATGAAACGCCGCAACGTATCGGACACATGCGTATTCTCGTCCTCGCCATCACGGATCGCGGCTAAAGCTGATTGCATAGCGGCGAGCTGCTTCCTGCTGAACCAATCCTGAATATCGAAAAAGAACGGTCCATGTCTCTCGCCAATCGGTTGGCGAAGGTCATCCAGGTTTTCGGACGCCTGAGTCGATCCGCCGGCCATCCGTACGGCCTTTTTCCATTGAGTTTTCGCTGCTTTCCACTCGTCGGCTCTGGCTAACCTGGTGGCTTCATAGTGCATCAGCATAGCGACGTCGGGCGATTCGTCTTCCAGCCAACCGCTGTCTGCGGCAACTCCATAAGCCCAACCGATCTCATCGTCGTCGCCGCGAAACGCGAATGTTTGTGCCGCCTTGGTCAGGTCGCTGATCTGTTTCGGCGTCAACGTTCGCAACTTCGCGGCGTCGGCTGCGCTGTCCGACTTTCGATTCAAAAAGTACAGCACTCGGCTGCGGACGGCGTGAGCGTAAAAGTTCTGAGGCGATTGCCGAATCGTTTCATCAAGAACTTCCAACGCATCGGATTGGTCACCCCGATACGAAAACGCTTCGGCGAGATTATTGCGGGCTCGCAAATCGTTAGGATAGCGGTCGAGGTGTTTTTGACAGCGAAGAATCACCTCATCAAATCGGCCTAGCTTGAAGAAGTGCAAGATGTTCTCCACCGAAGCGATTCGCGGAAGCTCTTTTGGCAAATCGTCAACGAAGGCGTCCAAAATTTCGGGCAAGTATTTTCGCAACTTTGCGAGTTCCTGACGGGCGAGTCCCACACCGTGATAGCTTGGGTCCAGCTGAATCATCTTTTCCCAATACACGATTGCCGAGACCGGTTGCATGGTTGAGTAGCACGCAGAGCCGGCCAGCATGTTTGCCATGGGGTCGCCGGGCCGGCGATCGACCATCGTCAAGGCGATGCGGGCATAATCATCAACTTCTCGTGCCGTGTGCAGAACGTCCAGATACAGCCCCAAACTATCGTCGGAAAGCGGGCCTACCGCTTCGGCTTGCTCGAACCATTCCAACGCTTTTTCCGGATCATCGTCGTCGAGATAGGCACTGCGTGCACGTCGCTCCAATGATCTCGTTTGAGTGTAAGTAGAGTCGCTCCCCACTCGGCGGCGTCGTTTTGGCTTGCGAGCATTCTTGCGTTTTTTAATGGACATTGAAACTCCGTTTCCTTCACCGGTTCGGTTGTGTCAGGTACGTTCGTTAGCATGAAAAAAACAATCAACCAATATCGGCGTCTCGGCCGACTTGAAAAGACTGTCTTGCAGATTCTCGCATTTCAGCATCGTCGATGTGAGTACCCCGAGATTTGGAGATTTGGTAAAGCTCTGGGACTGGTGCGTGATGACGGGAGAAGCTTGACCCAGACGTCCATTCGCGAATGCCTGTCCAAGCTGCACCAAGTAGACCTTCTTTCCAAGCCAAACAACCACCCCGTAGCCGAGATTCATGATTTCTTGATCCGCGAGGGCCTGAAGTCAGAGTTATCACAAAGCTTACTGGAGGCATGCCAAAAGTACGAGCGTTGGGGCTCTCGCTGTGAGTCGCTCGAGTTCTACCTCGCGTTTTACACTCAGGATGCGTCGCTCTTTCAAACAGCTTTGGAAAACATACGGGTCGGTTCCGTGCCGCTGCTGTCACCGTTTTGCCAGAAAACGTTCGATGACCTGACACCGGAATTTCAACAGCACTATTTTGATTTCGTCGTGCCGTTTTGGATCTCTCATGGCCACGCCGATCCGGATGCGGTCGAAAATTTGCAAGCAACGATCGCCGGCGATGAAACAACGACTGGCTCCGCACCCACCCTGTTGACATGGGCGATTGCATCGGGAAACGTCGCGTTGCTGCGTGACCTCACCAAGCACGGTCGCTCGGTGGCCCAGGACATCGAAGGGGGGTTAGGACTGCTTGCGGGCGACTCCAATAAAGCACTCGATCAGCTCATGCACTGCCTGACCAACCGAAAAAGCAAGCAGTCGCTGACGAAGCTTGGCGGCTTGCCGTCGGTGTTCGGGCTGCTCGCGGCGTTTGATCCAGAAAGCTCTCTGACACCCGAGAAAGCAGTTGAGGCCGCTGGTTTGGCCCAACGTCGCACCGGCAGCCCGTACACAAACGCATTTTGCTTGATCGAAGCCGCACTGGAGTACGCGATCGCCCCATCCGATGCCGGCGGCTTGCTATCGCGAATGTCGAAGATCGCATCGTCCCCGTTGGATACGTTGATCGCCGGATACTTAGCGAAGTGGTTGAACTTGTCCGGCGATGGAAACGCGGACATCAGCGGCTTGGCATCCGCGGCTTCGCAATTCGCGTCGACGGGCTGCCTTTGGTTGGCGGCAGAAGCCCACGCCCTGGCCGGTCACAGCAAGCTCAAAACCGCATCGGCTGAAAAGGCCAAAGCGGACAAACTTCACCGCCAGCTCGGGACAAAGAGTCTGGTGGACATGATCAAGCCCGAACCGCCCTGGGCCAGAACGCTGGCGGCGATTACGCGGATGGGTGATAAGGCAGTTCCCGCGGCTTCCACTGACGCCAAGGGTGAAAGCGTCAGTGACCGGCTGATCTATGAACTCATACACAATGATCACTATTTCAACCTCGACGTCTATCACCAAGTTCGCAAAGGCAAGAAGTGGTCCAAAGGTCGAAAAGTCGCCTTGGCTCGATTGCATCACGAATACCAAAAGCCCCAATTTGCATTCCTGACGCCCGAGGACCAAGCACTGTGTCGGACCTTGCGACACTGGACCGAACGTGGATCGTATGGGTATCCCGAAGAATACTGCGAGTTTGACTCGCGTTCGGGTGCCAAGGCATTGATCGGACACCCGCGGATCTATTTGCCCGGCGAAAGGGAACAACCGCTGGAGATCACGGAATCTCCGGTGCAATTGCTTGTTCGCAAGGACGACGACGGCAAGGTCGAAGTTGTGTTGCACCCGAAACCGATCGGAAAACATGAAATGCGAATAGAAGAGCTCGGTTCGCACCGGCGCGGCATCACACTGTTCGAGGCCGCGCATCTAGAACTCCAGAAACTCCTCGGCCAGGGACTCAAAGTGCCGGCATCAGCCGCCGACCAAGTGATGCGGTCCGTCGCGGGATTGGCGTCGATCGTGACCGTCCACAGTGAGATCGGATCGACGAGGTCGGCGGCTATGGATTTCGGCGACAAAGCGGATGCGGCGTGCGAATCTGATGATGGAGCATTGCCGTCGGCAGAGCGGATCGATGCCGACACACGTATCCACCTGCGAATGCGACCCAGCGGCGAAGGCTTTCGCGTCGAAATCCGAATCCATCCCCTTGGCAGCGGTGGACCGTCGTGCGTTCCTGGCGAAGGTGGTGAAACCGTGCTCGCCATGGTCGATGGGAAGCCCGTTTCGACTGTTCGCGATCTGGGCGCCGAACGCGAGCGAGCGGCCGCGGTGATGGAGCAAGCCTCCGTTCTGGCCGAATACATGGTCGAAGATTGGACGGCGGTTTTACCCTCACCGATCGAGACACTGCGGCTGGTTGAAGAAATCGAAGAGTTGGTTGACTCGGGCGAGGTCGAATTGCACTGGCCAAAAGGAAAATCCTTGCAATTGGCAGGCAGCGCCACCGAGTCGATGTTGCGAGTTTCGATCCGTCGCGATCGCGATTGGTTCGCGGCCACCGGCAAGCTCAAAGTCGACCGCAACCTGACGATCGACATGATGGATCTGATCGACTTGGTCGCCGATTCGCCCAGCCGGTTCGTGCGACTCGATGACGGTCGTTTTCTGTCACTGGCTGAAAATCTGCGATCCCGGATTCGGGATCTGCACAGCTTTGGCGATGGGCGAAGCGTCAAGAACAAACTACGTTTCGCGGCGGTACACGCCGGACTGCTGGAAGACCTCGGTGATATCAAGGTCACCGCCGACGCGCATTGGAAGAAATGTACCCAGCGGATGAAGGACGCCGACAAGTTGACGCTTCACATCCCCCGTGGACTGCAGGCCGATCTGCGCGACTATCAACGTGAAGGTGTGTTTTGGATGATGCGGCTGGCCGCCTGGGGCGTCGGCGGTTGCTTGGCCGACGACATGGGATTGGGCAAAACGATCCAAACCATTGCCTTGCTGCTCGAACGCGCCGGCGAAGGCCCATCCGTGGTCATCGCGCCGACCTCGGTGATTTATAACTGGCAAGACGAACTGCACCGCTTCGCGCCCACATTGACGCCACACGTCCTGGCCGATGCCGATCGTGGCAAGCTGCTCGAGTCATTGTCCGCCGGCGACGTGCTGCTTTGTTCTTATGGTTTGCTACAAACGCAAGGCAAAGCGATGAACAAGATCGATTTCGGCACGTTGATCCTGGACGAGGCACAGGCGATCAAGAATCCGTCTAGTAAACGTTCGAAGGCAACCAAGTCGCTATCGGCTGAATGCCGTTTTGTCCTGACCGGGACACCGATGGAAAACCATCTCGGTGAACTATGGAATTTGATGGATTTCATCAACCCTGGGTTGCTGGGAAGCCAGGAGAGTTTTCAAGAACGCTTCGCGGTGCCGATCGAGCGTGATGGTGATCACGGTGTCCGCAACCAACTCAAACGTTTGGTTTCTCCATTCATCTTGCGGCGAACCAAGGCACAAGTGTTGACCGAGTTGCCTCCGCGAACCGAAACCACGCTGCGGATCGATCCGAGTGCCGAGGAAGCGGCATTGTACGAAGCCGTTCGTGAGCGAGCGATCCAAGCGATCGAGGAGAGCGCGGAAGACGAGCCGATGCAACTGCGCGTGCTGGGCGAAATCATGCGTTTGCGACGGGCTTGCTGTCACCCCAAATTGGTCGTGCCCGAATCCGAGATCGCTGGGTCAAAATTGAACTCCTTGATGGAATTGATCGATGACTTGCGAAACGGTAATCACCGGGCGTTGGTGTTCAGCCAGTTCGTCGATCACCTTTCGATCGTCCGCGAAGCCATGCAGGATCGTCAGATCGATCATCAGTACCTCGACGGCAGCACCCCCGCGGCGACTCGCAAAAAACGCGTCCAGGCATTCCAATCGGGTGAAGGCGACGTTTTTTTGATTAGTCTCAAAGCGGGCGGTACCGGGTTGAATCTGACCGCCGCCGACTACGTGATTCACCTGGACCCGTGGTGGAATCCGGCGGTGGAAGATCAGGCGTCCGACCGCGCCCACCGCATCGGCCAACAGCGTCCCGTGACGATCTATCGGCTGATCCTTTCGGGCACAATCGAAGAACGCATTTTGGAACTTCACGCGACCAAGCGAGACCTCGCCGACAGCCTACTCGAAGGAACGGACCAAAGTGGCAAACTCAGCGCCGAAGACCTATTGCGTTTGATTCGGCAATAGCGGTCCCACGGAGTCAACTTACCGGTTGCCGCACGATCGTCGAATCGTGACGCAAATCGCTCCTGTATAGCCTGGCAAGCTCGGAGGCAACCCAAACTCGGAGGCAACCTGGTACTTCATGCCGACTTGATTTTCGCGTAGTGGACGAGGCGACGAGTCCTTGATGCGCTAGTCCTTAACTAAGCGAGGATCGAAACCGCTTTAAATGAGAAAACTCGAAAACCCTCGGCGTTTCTCGTGTCTATTGGAGGTTACTACAACTTCAATCAACACGCGCTAACGAGGGTTTCGAGTGAACGCCAAACTACGCCGCCAGGCACTTCGACGCAAGCGAAAAATGCAACAACGCATTGATCCCGCCAATGCCTCCGGCGCTTCGCCAATGATCAAGCCGGATGCCATCAAGTACGAACTGGCCGACAAACAGCAGGCCATCGCCGCTGGTGGTATCGGAACGTTGCTCGAGATGACCAAACAACTCGACTTGCGAAAAGAGATCAACCAAGCCGTCCCGCTGTTCAAGTTGCACCTGCCCTACGACGAAGCCGATCACGTTTTCAACATCAGCCTGAACCTACTCGCCGGAGGCCAGTGTTTGGAACACATCGAGGATCGTCGATGCGATGAAGCCTACCTCAATGCACTCGGTGCCGATCGCATTCCCGATCCGACCACCGAAGGCGACTTCTGCAGGCGTTTCTCGACTCAAGACATCTTGCGACTGATGACGGCTTTCAATCGCGTTCGCGTGAAAGTTTGGAAACAACAGCCTTATGAGTTCTTCGACTGCGCGGTCATCGAAGGCGACGGCACTCAAGTGGAAACCTCGGCCGAGAAGAAAGAAGGCATCGGCATCAACTACAAAGGTCAGTGGGGCTATCATCCGCTCGTCGTCACGCTGGCCAACACTCGTGAACCGCTTTACATCATCAACCGCAGTGGCAATCGGCCCAGTCATGAAAACTCGGCGTTCTACTTCGACCTCGCCGCCCAGCGATGTCGTGACGCGGGCTTTCGTAAAGTCGTCTTGCGAGGCGACACCGACTTCGCACTAACGGAGAACTTCGACCGCTGGGACGATGATGGCATTGAGTTCGTGTTCGGAGTCGACGCGATGCCCAATCTTGTTCAAATCGCTGAAAACCTCGACGAATCGGCATGGAAAACGATGCGTCGTCATCGTTCGCTGAAGAAGCCGTCGGCCAACCCGCGAGCCAAGCGTGGACGTTTCAAGGAAAAGATTGTCGTCAAGAATGAATACCTCAACAAGAAGCTCGCGGGCGAACGGATCGCTGAGTTCGATTACCGGCCCGGCAAGCGCGACCGCAATTACCGCGTGATCGTTCTTCACAAGGAAGTTCATCTCAAACGAGGTCAGCTTCGTCTGTTCGAGAAGGAAGAGCCGGTTTACTTTTTCTATATCACCAACGCGACCAAGTCATCCAAGCCAACGCGTCAGGTCGTCGTTGAGGCCAATGCACGTTGCAACCAAGAGAACAACATCGCTCAGTTGAAACAGTGTGCGCTCAAGGCACCGCTGAATGATCTGACGAGCAACTGGGCGTACATGGTGATCGCTTCGTTGGCATGGAACCTGAAGATCTGGTCAGCTCTGATGATCAAGCCAATAGGCACGACTGATCAGAAAGCGGAACAATCGGCAACCAAATCCAAAGTGCTGCATATGGACTTCACGACGTTCCGAGATCGGATCTTGATGATTCCGGCACAGATCATTCGCCGCAGTCGCTCGGTGATCTTTCGCTTGCTGAGCTACCGACCCTCGGTCGATACGTTGCTGCTGATTGACTCCAACGTCCGCCGTCCCCTTCGTTGCTGACGCAGCGACTTTAGTGAAGTCAGTGTTTGGATGCACTGACGCCGCCACAACGCCCAGCCCAAGAAAGTACCCACGCCGATGAAAAGAGCTCCAGCCGAAACCACAACGCCAGCCCACCTGGAGTCTTCGTCGCTGCGCCGGAAATCGAATAAGAAAATCACCAAAACTGAAATAGTCTTCGCTTGTTTAAGGGCTAGTCACGCAAGGGGATTCCTTGCGTCATCCACTACGATTCCACCCAAACGCCACGCTGCAGTGGAATTCTAGGGGGCGAACAACAGTTGAACCTTTACTAAGATTGGTTTGGATTCATTCGCAGTCGTGTCGGTGATCCGCACCTCAAACTGGAAGCCATAACCGGCCGGCAATCCAGAGAGATCCATGCCTGCTGCTTTCTTGGCAACATGCTTTACCAAACCGGGCGTGTAGTCGTAAGTCTCTTTGACAGTCTGCCAATCGCTCCAGCGATCCACACCCGCGTCGTTGTCGGTGTCCACGCCAACACGCACATCGACTGACTCGACCCAATGTCCGTCGCTGACGTAGTCGGTCTCCATTTGCATGGCCAGATAGAAACGTCCTTCGGCAAAACAGACATCGGACTCGACAAATGAACAGGGCAATAGAGCCAAACAATGAGATTTGGCGAACAAATTCATATCGGAATCCTAAGGCAACGGGTGCCAGCAGTCCCTAAACCGTCGGCCATCTGGACCGGGCACATCAGGCAGCAATCCGCCGCTAACCAAGGCCCAGCGCGACACGATCCACCACAACTTCCCTGCATGCCTCGTGCAAATGCACGATAGGAGATCGAGAAATCCCCTTTAGGATGCGTTCCCATCCGAGTCGGATTACGGCGAACTTGTCGGCAGACATCCCGTTCGTTGATGCGATTCAGGACGACAACAATCTTGGCATTCTCTGAATCGAGCGATCCATGACAAAGAACGCAAACCGCGACGCATTGCCCCAACGAGCAGACACACGAGACAGGGACAACCCCACTTGGCAGCGGATCACCACCGGTCTTCTCGGTGGTCTGTGCGTCTTGCTTTTCTGCCCGTCAACCTTACCGGTCAACGCCGAACCGATTGAGAAGGTTTCGGCGAATCACTCCTCCTCGACTTTTGACATTCGTCTGTACGGCGCCGTCGGTGACGGACAGACATTTGACACCGAGGCGATCCAAACAACGCTTGATGCCTGTGCACGCAACGGTGGCGGAGTCGTACGGGTGCCTCCGGGGGAATACGTGATCGGCACGATCATGTTGAAGAGCAACACCACACTGTCGTTGGACCACGGCGCTGTTTTAGCAGGCAGCCAAGATATCGACGATTATCCCACCGAAAACCTTCGGCCGGCACGCGAAGGAAACTCGGAATGTCTTCTCTACGCGGAAGATGCCGCCAACATCCGAGTGGAAGGTCTCGGCGTCATTGACGGTCGTGGGAAACCGGACGCCTTCCCACGTCGGGCAGGCCGAAACAATCGCGACAACCGACCACGTTTGATGCGATTCGAAAACTGCGAGAACGTCACTCTCTCGGGACTCACTTACAAGGACCCTGCTTTCTGGGGTATTCACCTCGTGGATTGCCGCGACGTTCATGTCGACAGCGTGACCATTCGGTTTCGAAACAATCACTATAACAATGACGGGATCGACCTCGATGCTTGTGAGAATGTGCTGATCGAAAACTGCGACATCAATGCGGGTGATGATGCAATCTGTTTGAAGAGTTCGTTGGGACCGTGTCGAAACTTCGTGGTGCGAAATTGCAAAGTAAGCAGCAACACGGCAGCCCTGAAATTTGGCACGTCATCGAGCGGCGGCTTCATCAACATCGATGTGTCGAATTGCTACTTTTATGATTGCCCGATGGGTGCCATAAAGTTGCAAATCGTGGACGGCGGTCGGATGGAGAACGTCAATATCTCGCGCATCGTGATGGACGAGGTCGGTTCGCCACTCTTCATTCGCTTGGGCAATCGGGGACGCAATTACACGAAGAACACTTGGACCGGTCCGACAACAGGCAGCGGCGATTCCGAAGGTGCTGGGGTTGGCATCGTGAGAGGCATCAGAATCACCGACGTTATCGCGAAGGTAACGATCGAAGAACCTGCTCGATCAGAACGTGCCTCCTACAAAGGAAAAGCTCCCCGGCAAACTCCTGAGCAAGTCGCAAAAGCGAGAGCGAAAGCAGGCCCGATCATGATCACAGGCATCCCAGGGCATCGCATCGAAGATGTCGTTCTCGAAAACATCCACGTCTCATATCCTGGTGAAGGAACCGAGGCAGATACTGAACGTGTTGTTCCGGAAGATGTCGCGCGATATCCCGAACAGTTTTTCTTCGATGTTTTGCCCGCATGGGGTGCCTACATCCGGCACGCCAAAAATGTACGGTTCGACAATGTGAACTTGTCGACACGAGCATCCGACGCTCGTGAAAGTATCGTGCTCGACGACGTCATCAATTTCCAAGAGTAAACGCAATGGTACGACGAACACTCATGTGGTTGGGGCTGATTTGCCTCGGCCTGCCTGCTGCGGTTATCTTGGCCACGCCGCCCAAACCCAACATCGTTCATATCCTGACCGATGACTTCGGTTGGCAAGATCCGGTTTGCTTTGACGTCGATGGCGATACACCGTTTGAGACGCCTAACCTGGATCGCTTGGCTAAGCATGGCCGCAAGTTCATGCAGGCGTACGCTCCGTCACCAACCTGCGCACCTTCCCGGGCGGCGTATATATCCGGCCAATACCCGGCACATACCGGGATATACCATGTGCTCGGAGGAAAACTGCCTCGCGCCTACTCACCCAACTTCACTCACATCAATCCGTTCTATCGCTATCGATTGCCGCTGACGGAGATGACAATTCCTAAGGAACTCAAGCAAGCCGGTTACACCACCGGCCATGTCGGCAAGTGGCATCTCGGCGGACGCAGCAATGGTTTCCCATTTCCTGGCAACTACGGATTTGACATCGGCTACGTCGACGACCTTGGCAAGGGCGGGACGTACTACCCCGATCCCGATATTTGGGGCCCGCGGGACCAGTTGCGGGATCAGCACAACGGTTTGGCGAAATCCATGAAGCCGCATCGCCTGACAGGATGGGCGACGGATGATCCCAATGATCCGTTTCAGTTGGATCAAGACGGGAGACCTTTTGACAAGACGCTCGACGTCGCGTTGAAGTGGCTCGAGAAACACCACGACAAACCGTTCTTCCTGAACTACTGCACCTATTACGTGCACAGTCCCATCCAGACTCGCAACCGGGCACGATTCGAGTATTACTGCAAGAAGATGGGATACGATTTCCCAACCGATCCGGGGACGATCAACCAAGGCCGAGAAGGCAAGACCGATCCGTACTATGCAACCATGGTCGATACACTCGATTGGATGATCGGCAAAGTATTGACTTACCTCGAAGAAACTGACGATCCCCGTCATCCCGGCCACAAGTTGATCGAAAACACCTACGTCATCGTCAGCTCGGACAACGGCGGATTGGTCTCACGATCCGGGGGAACCATCACCGACAACTCCCCACTGCGAGAAGGAAAACAGGACATCCATGAAGGAGGCGTCCGCATCCCTTTCATTGTCAGTGGCCCGAGCATTCCTCAAAACACAGTCTGTGACACACCGATCTCGTTGATCGATCTCTATCCGACCTTGGTTGATTTGGCGGGCCTACCTCCGTCGGACAATCCCAAACTCGATGGATGTAACATTCGACCGCTTATGGAAGGTCGCGAGTCGATCGCGAGATTCGCGGACGGATCTGCGCGAGAACGGATCTACTTTTACTACCCGATCGAATTGTCCTCAGGGAGTGCGATGCGAAAAGGTCCGTGGAAGATCTACCGCAATCTCGGGCCAGGAAACAACAAAAGCCCAGACGTTGAACTGTTCCGACTTTACAACGATGACGGCTCGATGGCCGACATCGGCGAGCAAGAAAACCTGGTGGAGCAAATGCCGGAACTCACCAAACAATTGCTGGCTGAACTCGATGAATTCCTGAGTGACGCGAACGTGTCTTTACCATACAAGAATCCGGGTCTTCGATCGCACGCAGCGGTTGGGAGGGTTCCCAAGATCCTGAATCGTGGCGACGAAGATGATCGCATCTGGGTGGACGTCGAAACGGGCGACAACAAATCATCGATCGTCGAAGCCAAACTGCTCTACACGGTCAACGGAAGCCTATTGGAGGCTTCCAAGGGGCGTCGTGAAATGTGGTTTGAACAGCCCGCCGAGATAAGTGGCGGACATATCGAAGGCACGGTTCCCCCGGGAACTTCGCATGCCGTTTTCTGCATGAGGGACAGCGAGGGGTTCCTAGTCATGTCCGAAGACCTGCCCTCTTACCGTGAACAATCATCCGGTGCTGCGGATTCGTCATACCTGAAGCATGCCTATGCCTTCCGTCCGGGACTCTTTGCTCTGATCAAGCTGGGAAAAGAGGCCGAGGCGGAACTGACGCGTCAAGGCAAGTCCGATGTTGGGTTGAACAGGGAATTGAAAGACGCCACGACGGTTTACTCGAAAACGCGTGCTTCCGAGAAAGAATACTGCGACACCCTCCGCGCACTTCGCGGTGCGATTCGAAATCTGAAAGGTGCCGTCTCTCAAGCGGACGATCACCACCTCAACTTATTCCGGCACGGCGGCGCGTTCTAACGTGGCCGTGGGTACGGATTCACGGAAGCGTCGACCACCCCAGAGAAGATTTCAGGTCGAAGTCATGCCTGCCATGTGTCCGCTCTCGCTATTGGACGGCTCCAAGATTGGCGGAGTTTGGATTGACGGGTTTGCCAAAGAAGTCACGGAGTTCTTTGCTGCGAACATTGAGCAAACGGGCTTGGTTGATGCCGGGCGAACCGCGTTGGAGACGATATCCCAGGAGTGATTTCATCTTGGTGAGATCAACATTGGTTCCCGCACGGCCAGGGTTCTCAAAGAGCGGATTTGCGAGGACAGGACTTTCGTCGGCGGGATAGGGATTGATGTTGAAATAGAGATTATTTTGGAAGGTTGTGTTGATGCCACTGGCATTTTTGCCCCATGTCGCTTCGTCTTCAAAGTAGAAGACATTGTTTTCGAAGCGAGTGTTCAGCGGCGTTCGGTTCTCGGGAAAAACTTGAACATGAAGGCCTTTACGCGTGAAGTGCGTGTTGTTGTAAATATGGATATCCTCGGCTAATCGCTCCCTTTCGAACCCGTAGAAATACAGCCCTTTGCGTTCGTTTTGGCTGATGTTGTAGCGGATAACGACGTTACGGTTCCGCCTCTTCATGATCCCGCAGAACCACATGTTGTCATGACTGTAGTTGTACTGAATGTAGGTGTTAATGCAGTTGTAATCGGCGTCGAAACCACCACGGTCCATCGATTCATCGCCCACGTTTCCGTAGGCCTCGTTATGTTGGATGCGAATGCCGTCGGTGTTGAAACAAAAGATACTGTGCCCGGTGTCATAGCGACTGCTGTTGGCGGCAACATTTCTTTCATAGACCGCGTCTTTGCTCACGCGAGCAATGATGCAGTTGCGGCCGGTACGATCGATGAAGTTGTCAGCAACATAAACGTTGGTCCACAAGTTCTCCGCCCCTCGGTCTCTCCGACTCCATGCTACACGTGCGCATGACGAGTCGTTTCCAATGCCGACTCCGCCGATGCGAACGATACGATTGTTGGTGATTCGCAGATCATCGACGCTGGCCGCCCTACATTTCGTCACGTGCACATGGATTCCGCCACGTCGTTTTCCCGCAACCAGTCCGTTGATGTCATGGATGTGACAATCATCGAGATAGATATGACGAAAGACTCGATCGACACCCTCCAATAAAACATAGACGCCGAACAGGTCGCCTTGATCGTCTGGCGATCCGTCCGTGTTTGTGATTTCGAGCCCGCTGACCTCCCAATGATCGACGTTTTTCAGCAGCACGCCTGCGCGGTGTTTTCCTCCCGCGTCGATTCGTGGACGCGGCCCGCTGCCGATCGCTTCGATTCGAATCGGTGCGTCTATCGACCCGCTGCCTGACGGTGCAAACATCCCCTCGAACCGCTGTCCATGCTGAAACTGAATCACGTCCCCCGGTTCGAACGTCGCCCCCTTCAATTCGTCAAACGCCTGCTGCGAATCGACGAGATAATCGCGTGCCACGCAGGCATTGGCCATGAACAGTATCGCGGCCACAACGATCGGGATTCTCGCATGCGTTCGAGGACGGTTGCCGATCAATCTCGAGATCAGACGGTTCCGTTGCGATTGGAACTTCTTCACAAAGGTATTGTTCATATCATCAATGGCGGTGAACCGCCCCAAATCCATGTCATAAATAGAGAGTTAAGACAATGCATCCTTTCGAGCAGTTCTTAACATTGATTACATCCATTTCACGCCACTCTTACCAAGAAATGCAACTGCTGACCGCTCGTCCAGTCAGGGCCAATGCGAACTCAAATGGGTCGCCAGAAATGAGGACGCCTAAACTCGCCCGTTCGTCCAAACGACTATCGATCACGAGGACTGGATGCCGAACCGGTGCAGGCAGGTACGGGAGCGGGGACAGGGTGTGCAAACGTGAGTGTCAAAGCCATCGACGGCAAATAGGTTCAGAGAAATGAACCGTCGTGGCACGCAAATCGGCGAAACTTAGATCCGTGACGCGTAGAGTCACGGCACGCAGAAACAGAGGCACCCCCGGCAGGATTCGAACCTGCGACCTGCTCGTTAGGAATGAGCTGCTCTATCCAGCTGAGCTACGAGGGCGGGTGCGTGGCGAGTTTAACCGATCGGATGAGCCAGTGGAACTCGCCTCTGATCGAGAACTCGTGTATAACTCCCGGTCTTGACCTCCCCGCCTCTCTCCCCGCCAACCTATATAGAGATATGCTGCGTTCCGCAATCACCGTGAGCCTTGTTGAGGAAGCCCGAGGCGGTCCGTTCGTCTTTTGGAATGGGCTCGAAGACGCGTTCGAAAAAGCGAAAGCTCTTGGCTACGACGCGATCGAAGTTTTCGCACCGGGACCCGACGCCATTCCCACCGGTGAACTGCAACGACTCGTCGATGCCAGCGGGCTGAAAGTCGCCGCCGTCGGAACGGGTGCGGGCATGGTGAAACACGGGCTCAGTTTGACGGATCCCGATTCAAGCAAACGGACTGCGGCACAAGACTTTGTTCGTTCGATGATCGACTTCGGCGGTCCTCTCGGTGCTCCCGCAATTATCGGTTCGATGCAGGGACGTTTCGGCGGCGACGTGAGCCATGAACAGGCATTGGACCTGCTCGCTGAGTCGCTCGAAGTCCTCGGTCCACACGCGGCCACCTACAACGTTCCGCTCATTTATGAACCGCTCAATCGTTACGAAACGAATTTGATCAAAACGGTTGCCGAAGGCGTCACGTTCCTGAATCGTCTGTCGACTGACAACGTGAAGTTGCTCGCGGACTTATTTCACATGAACATCGAAGAAGCCGACGTTGCCGCAGCGATCCGTGAAGGCGGAGATGCGATCGGCCACATTCACTTCGTCGACTCCAACCGCCAAGCGGCAGGTTTGGGGCACACCGACTTTGAACCGATTGCGGCTGCCCTTCGTGACATTGGTTACAATGGCTATCTTTGCGCCGAAGCGTTCCCGCTGCCCGATTCACAAACGGCGGCGGAAAAAACCATCGAAGCGTTTAATCGTCTGTTCCGCTAGGCGTTGCGGATCGCTGTTGAAGATCACTCACCGAGGTCATTTTGCCGTCATCCTCTTCGCCTTCTGAAAACCAATCCGCGATAGAGCAGTCCTCGCTAGAGTACGTATGCCGCTACGGCAGCATGCGGCACCTGGGCGTGATGACGGCAAAGCAACGGTTTCGCTATGGCGACGAGGTGGTGATCCACAGTGACCGCGGCACCGAGATCGCCACGGTCTTATGCGAAGCCACTCCGGCGGCGGTGGAGGGGATACTCGAACCGACCGAAGGCCGCATCCTTCGTCGGCTCGATTCGACCGATCGCGGAGATTGGTCACAAATGTCTGAGATGACACGGCGTGATCTCGACATGTGCCAACCGCACGTCGAAAAGCTCGGACTGCCGATGCAACTGATCGACGTTGAGCGGTTGCTCGGCGGAGAAAGGGTCATCGTTTATTTCGTGGCCGAAGGGCGAATTGATTTTCGGGCCCTCGTGAAATTGCTGGGCCGTGAATTTCAAACTCGGATCGAGATGCGGCAAATCGGCATCCGCGACGAAGCCAAATTGCTGGCCGATTTCGGCGATTGCGGCCAAGAGGTTTGTTGCAGCCGTTTTCTCAGCAAGATGCCCCCGGTGTCAATGAAAATGGCCAAATTGCAGCGGGCGTCATTGGACCCCAGCAAAATCTCGGGTCGTTGTGGACGGCTGAAGTGCTGCCTCCGATACGAATTTGATACCTACGAATCGCTCGCATCTGAACTCCCCCCCGTCGGCAGCAAAATCTTGACCCGAGACGGCAATTGCCGCGTCGCCGCACAGGACATTCTGGCAGGCCAACTGGTCGTCACGACCGAGGATAAACGGCGCATCATGATCCCCGCGAGTGACGTCATTGAGATTCTCAAGGTGGGCGAGGGAACGCCCGTTCGCGGCAAAAAACGCAAGAAATAGGATTCAGGCTCGACAAAAACTTCTTCTTTTCATGACCCGGAATTGGAATCCTGCCGGTGTCGGAAACCGAGTTGCGGAGTACAATTCAATCACACGAGCAGTCCGCTGTTCGCGCGATACCGTATCTTCGAAGCCAATTTTATTTTCGCTATTTCCCAAAACGCACGCCCATGACCTCGCCACTCAAAGCCATGCGGGATCTCCTTCGTGACGACCCACGTTACAAACTCGAGGCGTACCAGTTCATTCGAGAATCGCTCCAGTACGCTCACGAGAATCTCGAGCAGATTGGACCGTTGGGTTATTGCGAAGGCGATGAACCTGATGTCGACGCACCTCGCCACCTGACCGGACAACAACTCTGCGAAGCGTGCCGACTCTATGCCATCGACCAATACGGCTACCTCGCCAAAATGGTGTTGGGACGCTGGGGTCTTCAATCGACCGGTGATTTCGGTGAACTGGTCTACAACTTGATCCGAATCGAACAGATGCGGAAAAGCGAAACCGATCGCCGCGAAGATTTCGACGACGTGTACTCGTTCGACCAAGCGTTCCAACCACAATTTGAACTGGTCACCGATGACGCGGAGTAACCGCGTCGAATCATGTGGCAGGCGCCCCGTCCGTTTGCTAACAACGCTTCTCATTGCCTCGGCGGTGTTTCTTCTTGCCGCTCCGGAGAATATCGCGAGAGCGGACAAACCATCTTTTGCACCGGAGTCGGAATCGACTTCGAATGCCGCCTCGACACCTGACGCGTCCACGGCAGCGAATCCTCGTCCCAACGAGAAGGCGAGAAAGACTTACATGGGCCGGATCGTGGCTCAGCCGATGTCACACCTGGGCGCCTCCTGGTTGATTCGGCCCGAACGCAACGATGAAGAGAGTGCCGTCGAAGCCTTCGGACAACTCGGCATTCACCCCGGCATGACTGTCGTTGATCTCGGGTGCGGCAACGGGTTCTGGACGCTGCCGATGGCAAAAGCCTGCCTCCACAAACCAACTCCCGATGGATCAATCGATCCAGAAAGCGATAAAGAAGACATCGACGGTTGGGACGGTCAAGTGATCGCCGTCGACATCCAACGGGAAATGCTCGCGAAGTTACGGCAAAACATGAATCGCGCGGGCGTCGATAACATTCGGCCGATCCTCGGTAAGGTTGACGATCCCCGGCTGCCCGTCGGTGAAGTTGACTTGGTGTTGCTGGTCGATGTCTATCACGAGTTTTCACACCCGCAATCGATGCTGTGGTCAATCCGCGAGAGCTTGAAACCCGACGGCGTGATCGCGTTGCTCGAGTACCGTGCCGAAGACCCGGACGTGCCGATCAAGCCTCTGCACAAGATGTCCAAGCATCAGATCATGAAAGAGTACTCGGCTTCGAATCTCAAACTCGTCCGTGAGTACAACGAGCTGCCTTGGCAACACCTGATGTTCTTTGCGCGTGATGACAGCCCGTTGCCCGCGATCGAACCGAAATAGTCGGCACACGCGTTGATCGCGACACAGCCTGGTGGCAAGCCTTCCGGTCGTTACTGCCCGAATAGCTAAGGCCCAAATAGTTAACCCCGCAGGGTTCTCTCTGAGCTAACGACGCAATTGGTGGCGGTAATATGTTTCCAAACAAAGCGTTGCCATCGACGTCGTGTAAACAGTGCCTCCGTAACCGCCCCACAGCGTCGAATCAGGCCAACTGCCGTCGGGACGCTGCGTCGCGAGAAGACGTTGTTTCATCGCTGCGTTCCAGGTGTCCCACGCATCGTCCTGAAGTTGATGCAGCGCAAGCGTTGCGTAGTACCAGTAGTACAGATTGTCAGGCCCCGCGGTACGCCCAGGCAGCGCCCCCATCAAGACCGCTTCGGCTTCGCGGATCGTTTCTTGCGGTACGTTTTCACCGATCAACAACCGGGTTGCGAGGGCCTCTGCCGTCATCGTCGGCGTCGGCCGTTCTCCTGGACGATACGCAGCCGATCCACCTGCCTTGCCGGTGCGAACGGTCGCGAGGAACTTCGCCACTCCCGTCTGCATCCGCTGGCTGTTTTCACGTTCGACGTTCGTATCAAAGACTCCTCCGCGTCGGGCTCCGTCGAGCAACATCGCTTGCCATCCGAGTTGGCTGAGGTCACCGGTGTCACCGCGCGTGTACCGCCAACCACCCGTCACGGGATGCTGGGTTGAGCGAGAGTAAGCCACGGCCCGCCGCGTCGCCTCGATCGCCGCAGGGTCGCCTGTCATCGCGGACGCCTCAGCGAGCGCCAACGAAGCCATCGCGTGACAATAGTGAGCCGCGTAAATCGAGGCATCACCGGCGAGTGATCCGTCACTTCGTTGCCGACCTAACAAGTACACGAGCCCACGGTAAACGTTGTCTCGATATTCACCGGATTGATGAGTGTTGCCTGCCCCGAGCAATGACAATAATGCGAGCCCGGTCAATCCGGTCTCCGCTCGTTTGCCTGCCGAACCTCGTTGCAGTCCGAGCGGCGCCCGTTCACGTCCCGCGCCGCTGGCGAGTGGGTCCCACGCACCATCGGCTCGCTGTTGTTCAGCGAGAAATTTCAACGCCGCGGCAACCGACGCTTCGGTGTTGGCGTCACCTCCGGTTGCGTTAAGCGCCTCGCTCTTCGCCGCACCCTGGCGAGCGGCAAAGTCCTCGTCGATCTGTCCGGGGATATGAGCTTTCGACGACGCGGTGCGGTTCGATTCCTCAGCTCGCTCGGAATGAGTCGATTCAGTGGATTGCGTCGAACGAGCTACCGTCGATTGCGGAGGCGTTGCGCTCGCGTTGGTCGATTCCGAGGCGGCAATTGGTTCCGGCGTAACAACCGGGTCAACTTTCGGAGGGGCCAACGTTTCTTCCAGCCAGTCACCGAGCAGATCGTCGACGTCATTTGCGGGCTCCTGCGGTGACGCTTTCGAAACCGACGCGAGAGACGTTGGCACCGTGCTCGCAAATAGATCAGCGATGTCTTCCGCCGCGGGTTCCGTGGGAGGCGCCTCGTCACTTGGATGCTCAGCCGGCGATGTCGTCGGAACCTGCAACTCCGCGATCGGCAGACCGAGTGAGAGCGGCGTGATCATGTCGCCACTGTCGTCCGATTCGGAGTCTTCACCTCGAGACAACTGGTCCGAAAGCGATTCATCGTCCGAGAAATCGGCCTCGGTGAGGCTGGGATCGAAAACTGCCACCGACACCGGCGATTCCCCCGGAGCATCACCACTTTCTGCAACGCGTCCACCGCCAGAAAAGAACAGCGAGAGCCGAGGCACCCAAACGAGAATCGCGACATGCAGTCCGATTGAAACGATTAGGCAAATGAACGCGGCACCACGTCCGCTGCTTTTGCGTCGACGGAACAACATCACCGTCGCGACCAACAAACCAACCGCGAGCAGAGCAACCAACCGAACCGCAGTCGGGTTGTGCCAGAAGTGATCCGCTGATGGAAGCGTTGACGAAATCAGAGCAGAAGACCGTGAGAAGAGGATGGGAGGTCAGCTATCTGTTCTTCGTTATAGCTCTCATCGCCTTTTGGTCGCGACTCCGATTTGATCCACGCCGGAGGCACGAACGCGTTGAAGAACTTCAGCAACTTGTCCATAGGGGATAGTGTCGTCCGCACGGACGGCAACCTTGAGCGCCGGATAGTTTTGATGTTGCGACCGGAGCAACCCCGTTAGCTGTTCCGGCGACACAGGCGCACCATCGAGCGTTAAAGCTCCCGAGGCTTGAAATTCGACAATTCGCTCATCCGGCAACCGTGCCATCGATCGCATTTCGGCGACGCCAGGCACGTTGACCTGCAGATGATCTTCACCGTTATCGAATTTGCTGCCGACCATGAAAAAAATCACGAGCAGAAACACCACGTCGATCATCGGCGTGAGGTTGATGGTCGCGGTTTCAGAGGTCGAACGACGGATCATCGCAGACAGAGCTAAAGGGAGAGAGAAATAGTAATGAAACGGGCTTACGCGGCCCGGCGTTTACGAGGGGCTTTCGCCGTCCCCGCGTTTTCGAGCCCTTCGGCCGAAATACAGTCGATCACTCGTTGGCAGAGTTTGTCGATCTCACCGAGATACCGATCCGACTTCGCGCTGAAATACATGTACGCCAAGTAGGCTGGAATCGCGACGCTGAGTCCACCGGCGGTGGTCATCAATGCGGTGCTGATTCCTGCGGCGAGCAAATCACTTTGACCGCCACCACTTTGGGAACTCAAGTTCTCAAACGCCTGAATCATTCCCAATACGGTACCGAGCAATCCGATCAACGGCGTCACGTTGCTGATCGCATGAAAGACTCGCAGGAACCGTCGCAGTGAATCACCGACGCGGTCGCCCGCATCAATCACCGCCTGTTCGATTTCCATCATCGGACGTCCCCATCGACGAACCGCCGCATGGAAAACTTCGGCGACGGGACAATCAAACTCATCACAAATTGAGGTCGCCTCTTCGTAGCTCAACTGGCCGTCTTCGACACATTCGGTGAAGCGACGAACGAACGGTTTGGGGATCACTCGTGATCGGCGCAGTGCGATCATTCGTTCCAGCGACAGACCAATGACAATCAATGAGCAAACGCCCAACGGAATCATCAGCCAACCACCCTCGGTGATCTTTTGAATCATCGCCGGCATTTCCCACGACGCAGACTCTTCTTCGGGTTGAGCGTCCGCTTCGGTCGGTGCGGCGGGAATGGAGAACTGATTCGCAGTCGCGGTATTATTCTGAGGTGCGGCAGCAATTCGAGCCGCCGGCCCCGGCTGAGCACCATACTGCCCGGTGCTCGGGTACGGCTGCGACGATGTGCTGAATCCGCCTTGATTGAAACTGTTGTTCGGGTTGTAGTTGAATTGTTGTGGCGCGGCCGACGCAATCGGTGCCATCAACACCAAACATAGTAGTGCCCCACCGAATCGAACGAATCGTGGCGACAAAACACAACACGCCATCGCGATTTGCATCGCAAATACGGATTCGAATCGGCTCGCGTTGGGAGTACCTGAACCGCGTGAGCGGCAACGCGGATGGATGGTGGTGGTTGTGGGGATCATCGTCGTATCGTGCTTGGAGCAGAAGAACCGCCGGACGTCATTGCTGCGAGGCGACGACGTGCGCCACCGGCATGAGGCGAATCACCAAACCGGCTAACAAGGGTTGAATAGCAAACGGTGGCCTCACGTGTCCTCCCCAATTGTTCGAAGGACTTGCCGGCCTGAACGAGAGCGGCGGCCGTCCACTGGTCGCTACTGCCGATCGCTTCGACTTGTCGATATGCCGCGATGGCTTCGGTGAACTTTTCTTGCATGAAATAGGTTTCGCCAATCATCCACTGCGCTCGACCGCGAACATCCGCGTCAGCCCGTGATGATCGCACAACCTGTTCGAGCAATGCTCGACCTCGATCAAAGTTCAATTGACGCACTTCCAAATTTGCTGCGAGCAGATTCGTCAGCGCGACTTCGGGCGATGAACTGCCCTGTCCGCCGCTCGCGGCTCCCTGTTGCATCGCAGCCGCCTGCGCCGCAGCGATCCGAGTGCTAGCCTGGGTGACCGACCCCACTGACACTGCGGTCTCGGCGAGCCGCAGAAGCGTCGGAAAGTCGTCGGCCCCGTGATCATCAACAATCCGCTCCCATAGTTTGAGCGATTGTTTGGTTTTCCCTGTTTGCAGCATCGCTTCGGCGAACAAACGCTCGACGTGCAGCGAACGTCCCCGTCGATACGCGTCCTCCGCAGCAGGCTCGCTGACGGTGTCATACAGTCCAGGCTCTTCCGCGGCGGCCATCGCGAGCATTGACCAATGCCCCGTTCGCCCCGCCCATCGACACGCCGCTTCCCGGACCGCTCCGGTGATCAACATGCCCGATTGGTTTTGCATTTTCCCTAACAACGAATGCGGTCCGTTCACCGATTCGTCACGCGCCGACAGCCAACGCATCGCGATCCGCTGAGCCGCCGCGTCATGACCGTTTTGATGTAGTAGTTCCAGCGTTGCAGTCGCCGCATCACCAACCTCGTCGCACAACGACAGCGCGACGCCGAAGGCAACCTCTGCATCGGGTGCCCCCGTGATTGCGGACGCAACCAATGCGGTTTTGACGACATCGACATTGGATCGCAGGGCCTGCGACGCAAGCACAAAATCGTAATGTTCGACGAGATAATTTCGCAGCGACTCGCTTAATGGCGAGGGATTGCCATCGCCATCTTGATTCGCACAGGCGAGCAACACGACCTGACACATCGCATCGGTACGTGGGTGTTTTTCCAGCAATTCGCTGCGAGTCGTCTCAGCCGCCTCGTGTTCGCCGAGCCGTGTTTGGCAACTCATCTTTAATAACAAGGCCGAGGATGCGTCACCGTGATCAGGATGATGATTCAGAAACTCATCGACCGCGACGAGAGACTGGCCAATGTGTTCGGCATTCCCGCTTTCGTTGGCCGCCATCACCAAAGTCCACGCGTATCCCAATCGTGCCGTTGCGATCGATTGGCCGGAGACGTCGGCACCTGATTTTTCGAACAGTTCAATCGCCAATTGGTACGCATGTCCTGCGGTCAGTTTGTCAGCCGCGTTTAAAGCTCCCGAAGCCACCGACAACAATGATCCTCCGATTCGCCGCGCCGTCGACGGATCGCCACACGCATCGGCAGCTAAACGAAGCCAACGAAGAGCGTCCGCGTCTCGTCCGACGACAGTCAGCCCGTTGGCGGCGGCCTGCCAGATCGCGATCGCTTTCTCAGAAGGTAGATTCGCGGAGGGATCCTTCGCCAGCTTTTCGCATACCGCTGCTGCTGTGTGGTAAACCTCCGCAGCATCATCGCTGCGTTGATCGCTGGTACACGCACGTGCGGTTTGAATGACTGCAGCGAGGATACGTGGTGTGACTGCATTGGATACGTCCACGTTCGCAACGGCTAATACGGCCGCGTCGACATCACCGCGATCGAGCGTTTCCAAGATTTCAGTGGCGATAGATGCATCGCCGGAATCATTCGCACACACCCGACATGGCATGCCGATGGAGATTGTTTCGAGAAACAAAGTCACCACGATCAACCATAGCAATCCGCGGTGAGGAAAAGCGGCCTGGGGCCAATGTAACAAGTGGTCCGTTCGCGCCATCGTGTTTACTCGCCGAAGGAAGGTTGCTTGACCGGTCGCGAGGCGGTCCTTTGATACGGATCTGCCCGGCTCAATGAACCGGGCAAATGAAACGATCAACGATGAATGCTTCATCCTGATCAGCGTTAAAGGGATTGACGGTCATCACGCCTGGCGTGGATCGACGAAGAGTCACCAAAGTTTGGGATCACAGACATTCCGCCGGCACACCGTACTTCGTCGCCTCACGAACATGCTTGTTTAACGAGCCGATCGCTTGCGTTTTCTTCGTCTCACCTCAGACAGAGCTTTTGCAAACTCCGTCGTTTCATAATCAAAGGTTTCCGAACCTCTATGCAGCCGCTTTGGCAGCAGCGGAGTAGAACGAACTGATCGCATCGATCACCCGGACTTGCTCGACTTCGGTCAACGATGGGAAGACCGGAAGGTTGAGCACTTCCTGGCTGGCTCGTTCGGTTTCGGCCAAACCGTTGTGACGGAACTCCATACCCTCGAAGCACTCTTGTTGGTGCATCGGAATCGGATAATAGATTTCCGAACCGATCTTCCGTTCGGCCAAATAGCTGCGGAGTTCGTCGCGACGCCCACCGCCCACACGAACCGCATACTGGTTCCAAACGTGGAAGGCATCAGGATCACGAGTCGGCAGTGTGATTTCGCCGCTGTCAACCAATCCTTTCTCAGTGAGCAAACGGTCGTAGCGGGCCGCAACTGTCGAACGACCTTCGATCGCATCGCCGAGATGGCGGAGTTTGACCCGCAAAACGGCAGCTTGGAACGTGTCGAGTCGACTGTTGATGCCGACGACTTGGTGGTAGTAGCGAGGTCGCATGCCGTGTCCAGCGAACAATCGCAGGCGATCCGCGAATCCATTATCGCTGGTCGTCATCATCCCGCCGTCACCCATGCCGCCAAGGTTCTTGGTCGGATAGAAGCTGAAGCAACCAACCGTGCCCCAGCTACCTGCTGGACGCGAGTGATAGGCCGCACCAATCGCTTGGGCAGCGTCTTCGACCACGGGGATGTCATGCCCGGACGCGATTTGACAGATTCGGTCGATCTGGGCGCATTGTCCGAACAAGTGGACAGGAATAATCGCTTTGGTTTGATCCGTGATCAGTGATTCGATCGATGCAGGATCGACGTTGAACGTGTCAGGGCAAATGTCGGCGAACACGGGAGTCGCACCGAGCCGGGTGATGCAGCTCACCGACGCGAAGAACGTGAACGAAGGCACGATCACTTCATCGCCAGGCCCGATGTTCAATGCCATCAGGGCCAACAACAACGCGTCGCTGCCCGATGCACAACCGACCACATTGGGAACTTGGCAATAACCGGCGAGTTCCGTTTCGAGCTCCGTCACATCAGGACCGAAAAGGAATCGACCGCTGTCGAGTACCTCGGTCAAAGCCTCGATAAATTCTTCGCGATGAGGAGCGTTATCGCGATTGACGTCGAGGAGCGGAACACCGCTAGAAGCTGGGTCTTGTTGGGCCATGAGAGTAATCTTCCGTGAATATTTGAGTGAAAAAACCCGAAATTCCGTTTTCGGCTTGCCCGGGCGGCGTTTCACACCGTGAGCACTCAACTCCCCTGTTTACGCCCCTCGCCACCCACGGGTCAAGAGAAAAACGATTCGCATTCACGAAATGGGTGCATGACCGGGTTTGCAGCTTGAATTGGGGTCGGCTTAGAATCTCCGGTGATTTACAATCTCGAGCGTACAGCAGGGGAAGCTAGGGGCTT